>NZ_JBXENT010000004.1:0-520339 GCF_059383735.1 Paenibacillus sp. N22P23 | reverse complement strand
ACTTGTATTTCGGCGATTGAGTGACTTCGAGAGCGATATATCCGCTAAAGTGCGGCTAATCGACCACGATTTGCTGCTGATAGCGGTATATCCGCTAACAGCACCCAGAAAAGGCGAGTTTACTTGTATTTCGGCGATTGAGTGACTTCGAGAGCGATATATCCGCTAAAGTGCGGCTAATCGACCACGATTTGCTGCTGATAGCGGTATATCCGCTAACAGCACCCAGAAAGGGCGAGTTTACAGGGATTTCGGCGATTGAGCCACGTCATGAGTCGGCGCAGAACTCCCCGGCAAACCAGCAACATGAAGAGGCTGACCTTTAATCATCATCGATGATTAAGTGTCAGCCTCTTCATGCTATTTATCGCTGCTGCCCATAGGTTCAACTCTCAGCATCCATCTACTGAAAGCTGCGCTTCGTGCCGTTGGTGAGTACGGGCAGGCATTTGATTTCGCTTGTCATGCTGGAGTGGCAGATGGGACAGCTGGGAAATTCACCGAATGAGAAGTCGTTTCGCATCCAGCAGCTGCAGCCTTCGTTACTGCATGTCCAAATGGACGTTTGCTCTTCCGGAATCGGTTCAACCACTTTCTTTGAGAAATGAATAATCAAGCCCTCCTTCGTGTTCATGCCGTAACCTCTTTTAATATGTGACTGGTCTGCCAGAAATATACTTCTTTTTTCAAGACAATCTGCCTTAGGGGTCAAACGCCAATTTTGCATGCCAAGCGGACAAGTGACCAAGAGCCTTGCCTGTCATTCGCATATATATGGAGACAGAATACTCGAAAATCAGGGGTGGAGCGCGTGCAGGCGAAGCGAAAATATAAAGCCCAAGCAGCAAGAAAAGGATTCGCCGCAGGATACAGCAGCGGCCAGCGAGATGGCGCGTGCGACTTCATCTACCGGCGACTGCATCCGGCAGCAGCATTCCCTAAACGGAATGTCTGTGTGCTGTATATTCCGCAGGGCTTTGAAGCGATCGACCAGGGCATCGTCGAAGCGCTTCGCCAAACGGTGCGCGAAGTGCATGTGGCAGATGCCAAGTTCATGGCGGAGCAAGCTTCGTTCATAAGGCCGGATTGGATGCTGGTGCTCAACGGACTGCATGTTTTCCCGGACGATCATTTGCAGCAAGTGGATGCCGTGCGGGCTATGGGCATTCGTACGGCCATTTGGTTCGCGGACGATCCGTATGTGACGGCAGATACGGTGCATATCGCGCCGCATTACGATGTTGTCCTTACACATGAGCTGAGCACCGTTGAGCTGTACAGGGGACTTGGCTGCTCGGAGGTTGCCTACATGCCGCTGGCTGTCGATCCCAATTGGTTTAAGCCTATGAAAGTGGAGGCGGGGCATCGCAGCGATATTTGTTTTATCGGGCAAGCGTTCTGGAACCGAGTGGAGCTGTTCGATGCGATCGCTCCCTATCTGAAGGGGCGCAAGGTTTTTATTGCAGGCGGCCTGTGGGATCGGCTGCGCCATTATAAGCAGCTGCAGAAATTCATTCGGATGGGCTGGCTGCCGGTCGATGAATCGATCCGTTACTACAACGGCGCCAAAATTGTGATTAATATGCACCGGACTACGGAGCGTGGCAAGGACAATAAGAACGAGCTGAACCTGCCGGGAAGATCCATCAATCCGCGTACGTATGAGATTGCGGCTTGCGGTACGCTGCAACTGACCGATATGCGTGAAGATTTACCGCAATACTACGTGCCTGGCGTAGAGCTGGAGACCTTCAACTCACCGGAAGAGCTGGTCATGAAGCTGGACTATTACTTAAATCATGAAGAGCAGCGCCGGCAGATTGCAGTACGGGGGCTGCATCGAACATTGAAAGATCATACCTTCGTCCAGCGTTTGCAGCTGGTTGCTGAGGTGTTGAAGTGGTGATACGGAGCAGAAGAAAAAGGTTCAGGCAGGGAGGAGTGAATAAGATGGCGACCAAAATACGAAGACGCCGAGTCCGTAAAGTGGTTCGGGGGCTTCGAGGTGAAGCGCGGGGAAGAGCAGACGGGTTCCGGCTTGGCTGGCAGCATGGCCATTGGTTCGGTCAATGCGAGTCGGTCTTGCAAAGTACGGCACAGACGCAGATTTTCGCAGTGAGGCAGGCGCATGTGCTGTTTGTCGCGACAGGCAAAGGTTTTCCGTATTCGCCGCTCGATGAGGCGATTGCCAATGCGCTTCGCGCACAGGTAACCCAACTGACGATTACGGACACCTTGCAGCCGGTAGCAGAAATTGCGATGCGCATTAGACCGGATATTGTAATCGTGCTGGACGGCCTTCAATTCAATGTCGCCCAAGTCGATGCCATGCGGGCAGCCGGAATTCGTACCGCCATTTGGTTCACAGATGATCCTTACTACACGGACATCACCTCAGGTATTGCGCCTCATTATGATGAAGTGTTCACGCTGGAGCTGGTCTGTGTCGATTATTACCGCCGCCTTGGCTGTCCGAATGTGTATTACTTGCCGCTCGGAGCGGATCCGGCATCGTTCAGACCGCGTAATCCGCTTCGATCACAGCGGCATGATATTTGTTTCATCGGCTCGGCTTATTGGCGGCGCGTCGAGTTTTTTAATGAAGTGACGAAATTTCTCGCTACGAAGGATACGCATATTTCCGGCATCTGGTGGGAGCGGCTGAAAGATTTTCAACTGATGAAGCACAAGATTGAGCTTGGCCGCTGGATGGGGCCGGATGAGACCGCGAATATGTACAACGGCGCCAAAATCGTCATCAACATGCACCGCGCCCATGATGATGAAACCTTCAACAACAACAGTGCAGGCATCGGAGCGATTTCACCGAACCCGCGGACGTTTGAAATTTCGGCTTGCGCAGCGCTGCAGTTGACGGATATTCGCAGCGATCTTGTGTCGTTCTATACCCCGGATGTGGACATCGTTACCTATTCTTCGCCGCAAGAGATGATAGACAAAATTCAGTATTATCTGGCGCACGAAGAAGAACGGAAGGCAATCGCGATGCGCGGCATGTACCGGACGATGCGTGAGCATACGTATGGCAAACGGATTGAGATATTGCTTGCGATCTTGTTTCCCGGTTAAGAGGGGTACAGTTGTCCATCACAGTGAGCAGCGGAGATAGAGTTGGCGGTATTTTGTGCGTTTGGAAAGGTTCAAATGTCGTGCCACTTCAGTAGCCGCGTCAATATATTGTACAACTAGGGTTTTGATAGCTGCGATGAAACAGGTGGAGGGGAGTCAACCAATTGAAGCTTAGTAAACCAAAAATGCTAGTATTCTCGCATATTTGCAGCCCTCAATATGTGACCGGCGCTGAGAAACTGCTGCTATTTATGGTCAGGGAGCTGTTGCCCTCCTTCGCTTGCACGCTCGTCGTCCCCAATGAGGGCATTATTGCCGCAAATGCTCGCAAGTTGGGAATTACGGTCATCGTCCATCAAATTCCACTGGTCGTGCCTCTGTATCTAGGACTCTCTCATATGACCGATGAGATAGGCGCTCATCAGCAGGACCCGCTATGGCTGCAGTTGATCCAGCTCATTCACTATGAACGGCCGAGTATCATCATTGCCAACACCTGCGTTCATCCGATGCCTGCTATCGCCGGCAAGATGCTCGGTATCCCTGTCGTCTGGACCGTCATGGAAGCGATCCGGGAAACGCCTCACACTGCGCTTGCAGCTTCCATAATCGAGCAGTACTCCGATTACATCGTCGGCATCTCAGAGACGACACTTGCACCGCTTCGCACGCCAGGCATGATTCCCAAATCGACGCTGATTCCACCCTCTTGGCATCAAAGTGAACTGAATCCGGAGAGCTGGCAGCAGCACCGCATCAATCGGCGCAGGCAGCTCGCGATTTCCGATGATCAGCGGCTGGTCGGGTACATTTCGTCGTCGATCTTCGAGTTGAAGGGGCTCGAGCATTTTATGCAAATGGCCGTCAACACGGCTGAGCAGCATCCCCATGCGATGTATCTCATCGTTGGCAATCCCGTGGATCAGGGCTATTTTGAAAAATGCATCGGTATTGCAAGGGACCGCGGGCTGATGGAGCGATTCCGCTGGGTTCGGTTCGAGGAGCAGGTGGAGACGGTTTATCCGGCGATGGATGTACTCGTTGTCCCTAGTCTAACGGTGGAAGGCTTCGGCATGACGGCACTCGAGGGCATGGTGTTCGGGAAGCCAGTCGTCGTGTACGGCTCAGGCGGACTCTCTGAAATAGGCCGAGCTACCGGAAATGAAGCCTATGTTGTTCCGATGGGGGATACGGAAGGGCTCACGCACCGTGTGTCATCACTGCTCGCGGATGAGGCCGCACTTCAATCGATTGGGAATCGCAACGCACAGCTGGCGCATGAAGTGTATGGGATTAGTGCTTACCGTGATCGGCTGCGCAGGTTCATAGCTATGCTGATCGTTCGCGGATATTACCCGCCGACAGTGCTTAAGGGAAGCGCGCCGACGATCTACAAGTTTGACAATGGCGTTCTCCGGCCGTTCCGATCGATGCGCTCCTTCCACAGAGCGGGACATCGGATGGAAGAGATTCGCGAGGTTCCGGATGTTTACATTGCCGCATGGCCGAAAGGCGCGCCGGTTGGCACGGCATACAGAAGTAGAAAAAAGGGTCGCAGACGGCTGACAGGCCGACTAGGGAAGAACGGGCGAGGCCGCCGCGGGCTTCGAAAGCAAGGCAGCTTGAAGCGCCGAAGGCAGCCGGGGCGCCAGAGGAACCGGGCCAGAGGAGCTAAGAAGAAGCGTTAGCAGCTCGCAAGTGAGTTGAACGACGAAGGAGGGACGTTTCATGCGCGTTGTAACGATTTTGGGCACGCGCCCGGAAATTATACGACTGAGTCTTATCATTCAGAAGCTGGATGCGCTGGCCGAGAAGCATGTGCTCGTGCATACAAGACAGAACTTTTCTCCGTCGCTTAGCGATGTGTTCTTTCGGGAGATGGGGCTTCGTCAGCCGGACTATTTGTTCACGGAAACCAGGCAGACGCTCGGCGGGCAATTGTCCGTCATGTTCGCAGAGGTAGAGCGAATTCTGATCGCCCATGAGCCGGATGTGGTGCTTCTTCTAGGCGATACGAACAGCGCACTTTGCGCCATTATCGCCGAACGGATGGGCATTCCGGTCGTGCACATGGAGGCGGGCAATCGCTGCTACGATCTATCGGTGCCAGAGGAGAAGAACCGCCGCATCATCGACGCCATTGCAAGCATTAACATGCCGTACACGTCATACAGCAAGAACAATTTGCTGCGTGAGGGCTTCCCAAGCAATCGAATCGTGCTGACAGGTAATCCCATCCATGAAGTGATTGAGCATTACAAGCCGCAGATTGATGCCAGCGATGTGCTGGAACGCTTCGGTCTGCAGCCTGGCAGTTACGTGCTCGTGACAGCGCACCGCGCGGAGAACGTCGATGTGCCGGAGCGGCTGACCGGCATTCTTGAGGGACTTAATCGCGTAGCGGCGCGTTTTGACAAGCGTGTGATCTGCAGTGTTCATCCAAGGACGAGATCGCGGATCGACAGTGGTTCGGTGAGCGTGGAGATGGATGATCGGGTGGTTTTCTATGAGCCGCTGGGATTCTTCGACTTTGTCCGGCTGGAGCAGCATGCGTACTGCGCCATCACCGACAGCGGCACTGTGCAGGAAGAATGCTGTTTGTTCGGCGTTCCAACCGTCACGATTCGGCAGACGACGGAGCGTCCGGAGACCATTGACTGCGGCAGCAACGTCGTATGCGGCTTGAAGGCGGAGCGGATTGAAGAGGCTGCGGTCATTATGACGGCGTTGCCTGCGAAGTGGGAGTGTCCGGACGGGTATTTGGCAAAAGATGTGTCGGATAAAGTGGTTAAATTTGTGCTTGGAGGGAAATGGAATGTTTACTAATCAGCGCATACTGGTCACCGGGGGAACAGGGTCCTGGGGCTACGAACTGATCCGCCAGCTGCTGCCTCAGCAGCCCAAACAAATTATTGTGTTTTCCCGTAACGAGTCCAGCCAGGTGGCGATGAGCCGCACGTTCGAGGATCCGCGTCTGTCCTTCTGCATCGGAGATATTCGGGATAAAGAAGCATTGATGCGTGCGTGCGAGCGAGTCGATTACGTGTTTCATTTGGCAGCGCTGAAGCATGTGCCCGTTTGTGAGGATCAGCCATATGAAGCGCTCAAAACAAACGTCATCGGAACGCAAAACGTCATCGAAGCCGCCATCGCAAACGGGGTAAAACGAGTGGTCTACATCTCTACCGACAAGGCGGCGAACCCGTCGAATTTCTATGGCATGACAAAAGCGATCGGCGAGAAGCTGATCGTGTACGCGAATCTGCTGCATTCCAATACGACATTTGTCTGCGTGCGCGGTGGAAATGTACTTGGCACGAACGGAAGCGTCGTGCATCTGTTTATGAATCAGATCAGGGAGAAAGGGCAAGTGCGGATTACGGATATGAACATGACGCGCTTCTTCTTAACGCTGCAGGATGCCATTACGCTGTTGTTCAAAGCATCGGAGGAAAGCATAGGCGGGGAAATCTTCGTCATGACGATGCCGACCTGCCGTATAGTGGACTTGGCTGCCGTATTAATCGAGGATTTGGGTATTCCCGCGAATATGGTGGTAACGGGGATTCGCCCAGGGGAGAAAATACATGAGATTCTGCTGACAGACCATGAAAGCATGACTACGGTTGTGTATGATGAGGAGTATTTGGTTATCCTGCCAACCCTAGATATTCCGGGGCTTCGTCAGCATTACAGCAGCTATCCAAGCGTGGATTTCGAAAGCTACAGCTCCAGTCAGTCGCTGCTGACGAAGGAAGAAATTCGTTCGATGCTGAACCGGGGCGGGTTTCTATCATGAAGCTGCTCATTATCGGAGGAAGCGGCATGGCAGGTCATGTTCTGATCCGGTATTTTGAACAGCTGCATCCCGAAATGGATGTTGTGTACACGACTCGATCCACGGAGGAGGGAGCGAGCGGGCAACGCCTTGATGCTTCTGACAGTGAGGCTGTAGCTGCACTTGTGCGTGCGGTACAGCCGGATGTCATTGTTAACGCGGTTGGCGTGCTGAATCAGGATGCTGAGCAGCATCCGCTTGCCGCTTATCAGGTGAATGGGTTTCTGCCTCACTGGCTGCGGCATCTGGCAGACCATCTGGATACACCTGCACGAGTCATTCATATTAGCTCAGACTGCGTATTCAGCGGGATGAATGGGGGATATACGGAGCAGGATTTGCCGGATGGCACCTCCGTATATGCGAGGTCCAAGGCGCTTGGCGAAGCGCCAGGCTCCCGCCATCTCACGATTCGCACTTCCATTATTGGTCCTGAAATCAGGCCGCAAGGGATTGGACTGATGAAATGGTTTCTGGCGCAAACGGGAACCGTCAGCGGCTATGCGAGAGTGTGGTGGAACGGGGTCACCACGCTTGAGCTGGCCAAGGCTGTAGATTATGCGATTGCAAATCCGCAGATCGGAGGATTGGTCCATTTGACAGCTGCCGAAACGGTAAGCAAGCTTACGCTGCTGCACTTGTTTCAATCCGTCTTCCAGGTGAGCGGGGTCAAGATCGTACCGGATGAGCGGCTGTACATTGATCGGACGCTTGTTTCCACGCGCAGCGACTGGGGTTATCTTGCACCAGGCTATGTACCGATGCTGGAGGAGCTTGCGAACTGGATGAATGAAGGTTGAGCCGCCCGCGCCTGCTAGTAACAGGGGCCGGCGGCTTCTGCGGCGAGCATGCCTGCCGGTACTTTAGTACGGCGGGCTGGGAGGTGACGGCGGTCGTTCGCCGACTGCCGTCGCCAGATGCAGAAGAGTGGGCATGGCTGAACGACGTTCATGCGGCTCTGGCTTGCGATCTGGCTGCGCAATCCGAGGTGCTGGCGCTTATCGAGCGTGCCAAGCCGGAATATGTGCTGCATTTGGCAGGTGCCAATGCAGTTGGAGCCTCATGGAGCGACCCTGCGGCTGTGCTGCAAAGTAATGTGATGGGAACGGTACATGTGCTGGAAGGCGTGCGGCGATTAGGGACGCCGTGCCGAGTCGTCGTTGCCGGTTCGATGCTGCGTTTCCCGCTCGCTGCAGCTGATCATGGCGGCGGTGTGCGGCCGCAGCCGCAGCATCCCTACAGCTTGAGCAAGACGATGCAGGTGCTGATTGCACAGAGCTGGACAACGCTCTACGGCATGGAGGTTGTGATCGCTGAGCCGTCGAATCTGATTGGCCCCGGCCGATCCGGCGGCTTGTGCGCACTGCTCGCTCGCTACGCAGCCAAGGCGGAGCAGGCTGCAGCGAGCGGCACTGCTGCGCCGGCGCCGTTCCGGCTGTCTTCACGCAGCGAGCAGCGCGATTTGCTTGATGTGCGCGATGCGATTCGCGCATATGAACTGCTTCTGCGCGCCGGAGAGAGCGGCCGCATCTATCCGGTCGCCTCCGGCGTGATGCGCACGCTCGGCGAGATCGCAGATGCCTTCGATGCGCTGGTGCAGCCAGGTCTGCTGCAATGGGAGGTTGGCGAGTCGCAAGCCGCCTCGCCGGCACCGGTGAATTGCGAAGGCGTCATCGCCCTTGGCTGGATGCCGCTTATAACGCTTGAGCAATCGCTGCGCGAAACGCTGGAGGCAGCGCGGCAGCACTAAAGTACGACAATAGAGAAGCAGCAGGAGGCAGGTAGAATGGGAAACGGGACTGCGAACCCGAGGGTGAGTATCGTCATCCCCTTTTATAACGACCCCTATGTGACGGAAGCCATCGAGAGTGCACTCGCGCAGACGTATGACAATATTGAAATTATTGTCGTGGATGACGGCTCAACGATGCATGCAGAGAAGCTGCGTCCGTATGAGGGACGAATTCATTACGCAGGTAAAGTGAACGGCGGCACAGCGAGCGCGCTGAACGCAGGATTCCGCCTTGCGAGCGGCAAATATGTAGCATGGCTCAGCTCCGACGACCGTTTCTATCCGGACAAAATCAAACGCCAAGTCGAAGCGATGGAGGAGCAGGAAGCGCTCATCAGTCATACCGGATTCGATATCATCGACGGCCGCGGCAAAATGACCGAGCTCGACCTCATCCCGCCGGGCTACGAGAACGGCGAGTTCTATCGCGCGCTTCAAACGAGCAACCCGATCAACGGATGCACGGTGATGATGAGCAAGGCGCTCTATCGGATTACCGGCCCATTTCATGAAGGGCTAAAGTATACGCATGATCTGGATTACTGGTACCGCGTACTGCTGACCGGTATTCCGTTTCTGCTCATCCCAGAGCCGCTCAGCGCTTATCGCCGCCACGAAGAGATGGGGACAGTGCGCCACCGTGATGCAATCGCGATAGAGGTGAGGTCAACATTTGCCCAATACGAGAAACGTTGGCGCGCGTATATTACGCAGCTCGGCTTCGGCCCTCCGCGGAAGGTCAAGTCGCCGGCAGCGGTCGACCGCACAAGGTCGAATACGAAGCGGAAGTCGACTCGCGGCTAGCTCTAACGAATCCCAGAGGTCTTATTTGAGCGAAATGAGACGATTTGAAAATCTAACGAATCCTACAGGTCTTATTTCATGTTTTCGTGCCCTCATTCGCTCCAATTACCCTCAATAGCGTCTCTACGATTCGTTAGAATAAATCTTGGGCAATTTACCGCTTAATAAGGGCTCTACGATTCGTTAGCGTATTTAGTCGAAAACAGCGATGAAGTCCGAAGCGTGACTTCGCCGCTGTTTTTATTGTTGCTGCCAGCGGGTAGGTCATGCAGGCGCGTCAGTTATGAGGGTTTCGAGTTAATTCTGCGCCAACTAGTGTTATAATCACCTAAGACTAACGGAATCAGAAGGGTGATAGTCATGAGCATAATACGATTGGAAGATGTAACGAAGAAATATGAAGAGACGCTGATCTTTCGCAATATTTATTTTAAAGTAACGCAAGGCGAACGAATTGGCCTGATCGGGCGTAATGGTGCCGGGAAATCGACGGTATTCAAACTCATTATGGGGCAAGAAGAACCAACAACCGGAAACGTGGAAATAGATCCTCAGGTGAGAATCGGGTACTTCTCGCAATTCTCTGAAATGCACGGCAGCTTGTCGGTTCAGCAGGAGCTGGAAAATTGCTTCGAGCAGGTCGCGCTCATCGAACGTGAGCTGCAGGAAGTCGGGGAAAAGCTCGGTTTCGTCACGGATGACGGCGAAATGGAGCGGCTGCTTGCGAGACAGGCCGAGCTCTTCGAACAAATGGAGCATCTGGATGGCTGGAACGTGTCGGTTGAAATTAACACGGTTCTGACGAAGCTTGGATTTAACGACAGGTCACGCCATCAGCCGGTCGATGAGCTGTCCGGAGGCTGGCGAAACCGTGCGGCACTCGCCAAAATGCTCATTGAGCTGCCTGATGTCGTACTGCTTGACGAACCGACGAATTACTTGGATATGGAAGGAATTGCATGGCTGGAGCAGTGGCTGTATCGCTTCAAGGGCGCCATGATCCTCGTATCGCATGACAGGCAATTTATCGATAAAGTTGTGACGCGTACGATTGAAATTGAGAACTATCATTTTCAGGAATACGAAGGCAATTACACGGATTACATCCGCAAGAAGAAGATGCGCAAGAAGGAGCTCGACCGCCAGTTCGAGTGGGAGGAAGAGCTGCTCCTGATGGAATCGGAAGCGATCGACAGCCGTGCCAGCCGCAAGTCGTCGAAGGATCGACTCTCCCGTCAACTGGCGGATAACAAGAAGCGGATCGAGCCGCATCCTGTGAACGTGCTGATTACGGATATTTACGAGAAGCTGCGTTTTCCGGACAAGCTGTGCGAAGTGAAGAGTATCGGACAATCTTATGAAGGCCGGCAGATTTTCCAAAATGTCAGCTTCGATATTCAAAAGGAAGATCGACTGGTCATCGTAGGCCCTAACGGAAGCGGGAAGTCGACGCTGATTAAGGTGCTCACCGGACAGGAGAAGCCCGAATCCGGCGAAGTGACGTGGGAGAAAGGCGTCAGTTACGCGTACTTCAACCGGATGTGGGAGGAGCTTAATCCTAAGGATACGGTTAGCCACGCAGTGAACACATACGGCCTCGGACTCGATGCGCCGCGCAAGAAAGTGAACAAGTTTCTAGCCATGCTGCAGTTCTCTGAGATGGATCTAAGCAAGTTCATCGGCAATCTGTCAGGTGGACAGAAGGCACGGGTTGCGTTGGCAAAATGTCTGCTGTCGGGAGCGGCTGTCATCATCTTGGATGAGCCTACCAATCACCTGGACCTGACGAGCATTCAGGTCATGGAACAGGCATTGATCCATTTTCCGGGGGCCGTCATAACAGTCAGCCACGATCGATTCTTTATCGATAAGATCGGAACGAAGATGCTGACCTTCGAACCGGAAACGGGAATTAGCGTGCAGAATCTATAGGTAACCAGAAGACCGAGTATCCCTCTAGAGGAGTACCCGGTCTTTTGTCATTTCAATATGCCAGTACACTATCGCTTGCTCTGCACCAAATCGGCGGCATGCGTAACCCGATTTCTACCGGTTTGCTTCGAGTGATACAGCGCCTGGTCAGCATGATGAAGTACGGTTTGTTCCGTATCTTCCAGCGAGATCGTCGCTGCTCCGATACTTACCGTGATCCTATATTCATGTTGAGGCGTGACCGCAGCTGTGGAGCAGTATCGCTCCGCAGCAAGGATGGCATCTTCTTGGGTTGTATTCGGAAGAATAATGACAAATTCTTCCCCGCCATATCGCGCTACGATGTCGTCTGTCCGCGACAGGGATTGAAGCAAATGTGCCAGACCGACGAGAACTAAGTCTCCAACAGGATGCCCATACGTATCGTTGATCGATTTGAAATGATCGATATCGATGATGAGGAGAGAAAATTGCTGACCCGACTGGTGATAGAATGCGAGATTTGCAGCTAAGCTGTCTTGAAAGAACCGTCTGTTCCGAAGACCGGTTAACGGGTCGGTGGAGGCTAAGGTTTCGAGCTGATGGTTGAGACGCAGCAGCTCCTTTTGCTTAATTTCATATTCCGCATGCAGCCGCTCAAGCTCTTGGTTCGCTTTATTCGTAGCTTGATACAGCTCTTCCAGCTTCGTTTTGGTTTGCAGAATATCTTTCTCATGCTCAATCCGCTTCCGCATTTCAACCACCACGCAGTCGATCACAAGCTCGCCGTCACGTTCCTGCCGAATCCCATTCAGCAGAACAGGCACCTCTTGACGAGTGCTCGTTCGTAGCGAGAAGTACATCTCATTGACATGTCCGTAGAGCTGGATGAACGGATAGAAATACGTATGAAAGAACAATTTGTTCGTAACGGTCATCATGGATTCTACATGTTGATCGATTAATGCATCCCGCTCATAGCCCAGCATGTTTAGCAGGGTTTGATTGACCGACAGGATCTGCCCTGCGCTTGAGATTGAGAAATAGCCGCAAGGGGCTGCATTTAATTGCGTATCCACGGGGCATCCGCCTCTCTATGGGTATTGCTTTACGGCTAAATAATCTTTAATCATCGCGGTCGTTTCTTCGGGATGACTTAAATGCGGGTAATGCCCTTTTGCACGCATGTATTGGATCGTACTGTTCTTCAGATGAGCATATAAGTATTCGCCGACCTCAATTGGAGCGATGCTATCGTCCGAAGACTGCAGGATCAGCGATGGGATTGACGCATGCTTGAGATCATTTCGGCAATCGGAGAAGAAGGTGACCTCGGCAAATTGCCGTGCAATATGAGGATCCCTGGAGCAGAAGCTTTGCTCAAGCTCTTCGGCTAATTCCTGTCGATCGGGATTTTGCATCGCAATGGGAGCAAGCGTGCGCGCCCAACCAAGAAAGTTTAATTGCATCATTTGGAGCAGTTCATCAATCTCATCCTTATGGAAACCGCCGTAATAATCAGGAAGATCATTCATATAGCAAGGAGATGGCCCGATCATAATGATCCGTTCAAAATAAGTTGGATTCTGTATGGAAGCCAGCATGCCGATCATACTGCTAATGGAATGACCGACGAAAATCGCATCTCGTACATCCAGCGATTCCATGATCTCGAGAACATCCTCGGCATACCCTTGCAAATGGCTGTATCGATCCGGATTATAGCAATCAATTTGAGAGTTGCCTGATCCTACATAATCAAACAAGATGACGCGATAGTTTTCCTCAAAATGAGGGGCGATATGGCGCCACATCACTTGATCACAGCCGAAGCCATGTGCGAAAATAATCGGCTGTTTGCCCTTGCCGGATATGTTGATGTTATTGCGAGCCAAGATATCGATTGTCATCTTCAACCTCCTTTTTCACAGTCCATTCAATAATGACGGCATCGCCATTCTGAATCGTCTCCTTGTAGATGGCAGGCTGGCCATTGAGCATCATCCGTAATGAGCCCTTAACTTGTGTGCGGTCGAATTCAATGTAATCAAATAGATGAATGAAAGCGAACCCTGCTCGATAAGGTAACGAGAGCGGGGAACCATTATAGGTAATGTGGATGAATGGTTCAGCAGAAGGCGACAGATGTTGTTGATCTTTGAGAAGAATCTCCTCTGGTTCCTGAGCAGCAGCCACAACCTCGGTCTCGCGTGCAATTGAAATCGAGTCACGATGTTGAATCCGATATTGCGTCTCCACAGGCTGACCATTAACATGGATACCTACAGTCGGCGGAATATCAAAATGTTGATAGACATCCGCTAATGTTGTGAGTTGCGTGGCCGTGACGGCGTCGTTAGCGACGAGGAGTCGATCATCGGCAGCTGGAATACCATTGATTGTTATAGCCTGTGTTATCGGAGTCCAGTGCTCATTCCAATAGAATCCGGCGTTCCTATCGAACAGCTTGTCTACTGTCAGTTCTTTTGGTTTACCCGGTGTAGCAGGCGTGATCGTAATTTCATCGTGAAGCCTTATGGGCGTGCTGATACTGGCTAATTGGTTGTTGACATAGATTTCGCCGGGCTGCCCTGGCTCGCCGAATATCGTTCGTGCACGTCCGTTAATCGTAATTTCCATCGATTGGCCGGCTCGTGCGATTAATTGCTGAGGATTAAAGCCGATCAGCATGAGTGCGTCAATCACCTGCAGCGCCTTCGTATTGATCAATTTCACACGATCCCCGTTAACGGACACCTCTACAAAATCCTTGCCCAAGTGAGCGGCAGCTTTGATTAAGATGCCAATCGGCGTTATCACCTCAGGACCGGTCATCTCAAAGTGCTGAATGGTCATTTTGGGAATCGTGGCAAGATCACGAGTGGCCACTCTGCCAACCGGTATTTGCAAATAGTCCGCTATGGCTTTGCTCAATCGAGGCAGCTTGCTCCCTCCGCCGGTCAAGAATACGGCGCTCGGCGCTTTGCTGTTTTTCTCCATAATGTTATCGGCTATATTTCTGGCAATAAGGTCAGTCACTTCTTGAATCATGTCCAAAATTTCTTCGGAGGTGATCGTATGCTGAAGGCCGATAATATCGGTGAAGGTCTGCTCCGTATCCAGGTAAAGCTTACATTTTAACGCCTCCGCACTATCGAAATCGAGCAAGTAGGCTTTGGCAATGGCTTCTGTTACTTCGTCGCCTGCGGTTGCGGTCATCGCATAAGCGAAGACGGTTCCATCCTTGGTAATGGCAATGTCTGAGGTGCCGGCCCCGATGTCTACGAGTGCGATGTTCAGCAGGCGCATGTTGGCAGGGACGGCAGCTTCAATCGCTGCGATTGGCTCGAGCGTCAAGTAGCTGACATTCAATCCGATGTTACTAACTGACGCATAAAGGCTTTCCACGACGGTGCGAGGCAAGAAGGTGGCGATGAGATCAACCTTGATGGTTCTGCCCCGGTGTCCGATCAGGCTGAGCATCATGGCATCGTTAATATAGTAATTGACGACTGTATGGCCAATGCAGAAATAATCTTTGATGTCCTGTGAATGCTCTAGCAGCTGATTATAGATGAGATTCAAGCATTCGGTTTCGAGAGAGTCCACGACATGTTTCTCGATCGGTTTGTTATGATCGACTTCTTGCTCTAGCTCAGCACGGCCTGTAATGAGGGAGCGGCCTGCGGCAGCAATCGCGACTTCGGTCAGCCGTTGCCCGCATTTTGCTTCCAGCTTTTCTTTAATCACCTTGATCGATTCCGTAACGCCTTCAATATCATGAATTTGTCCGTCTATCATCACGCGGTCTTTATGGTACTCTACCTCGCCATGCTCGATGATCAGGCTTCCATCCTCGTAATAACCTGTTAAGCCTATGACGCTTCTGGTTCCAATATCAACTGCAAATACACGCTGCATATAGCTTGCTGCCGCTTCGCTCCGTACCATTCGAGAGTTCCCTACCTTCATGTTGGTTGCTTTCGTGGTGTTTGTCCTAGGTTGACCCAATAAAAGGATAATTGCTTTCTAGTATATCATAAAATGTCGAAATTCAGCGGGTTGGCAAATAGGAATGTCGGGTATTCAAGCGGGTCACGAAGCGATCTCAAAATAGTTAATATTTTGCTAGTAACATGTTGAATAATTGCTTATTTCCCTATGTTACCGTTAGGATGCTGGGCAGCAAATGCTTCTGAATTCCTCTCCTCGTTTTATGAAAGCGCTTCAGTATTGAAGTCATCGACATCCAGATTCATCTTACCTAATCCGTTCGTGATGGAGGTGGTGCAGAGAAATGTGATCGGCTTTGCAACGAAACGTTGGCTAATTAAAACATGCGAAAAGGAGACATGCAGCGATGTTCAGAAGAAAGGTAAAGCAAGGCCTCTATGGTGTGATGGCATTTACGCTCATTGCCAGCGGTTTGCTCGTGGACGTGGGGAAATCCGAAGCGGCGCCGATTCCGGAAACGGTGACGTACAGCGCACTATCGTCTTTCGGTACGGCGCAAGGTGTGGGCAATTGGTTCAATATGAAGAAGACTGGAAGTACGTATTCGTATCTTAGTGTCTACGATGCGACTGCTCCGGCTAAGTGGAAAGAAACCTCCGGTTTTCCTTATGTGAGGGACTCCTTCTTCCACCCCGAGACGACCTATGATGCGGTGAAGAAATGGGTTGCGCCGCAGGCAGGCAATGTCGACATCACGGGCAATGTGATCAAGGTCAATGCCAGCAGTAACGGAGTCGTGGCGAAAATTTTCAAAAATACGACGCAGCTATGGAGCGCTACCGTTACGCCGGCAGCCGATGTAACACCAAGCGGTGTATCGAATATTCATGTTGAGGCTGGGGATGCGCTCTATTTTGTCATCAATGCCAATGGCAATATGAACTTTGATGAAACGAATTGGTCGCCGATTGTGACAATGACAACGGCAATCAAGATCGAAGCGGAGAGCTACAACTCAATGTCTGGGGTTACAACAGCGACGACACCGGATACAGGAGGCGGCCAGCAGGTTGGCAGCTTTGATACCAATGATTATATGGTCTTCAACAGTGTTAATTTAAGCGGTGGCTATAAGACGCTTGAAGCTCGCGTTGCAGCCACCGCTACGGGCAGTAAGTTCGAGGTTCGGCTCGACAGCCTGACAGGTCCGGTTATCAGCACGTTTACAGTGGCCAATACGGATAGCTGGAATACGTTCGAGACGCAAACGTGGCCGATCACAGGCTCCGCAACGGGCACGCACAATCTGTATGTGAAAGGGATCTCGGGTTCAGGCATTGCGAATATCAACTGGTTCCGGCTGACGAACAACAATTCACGTGGTGCCACGATGCCATTCACAACCTATGAAGCGGAGAACGGTACACTTGGCGGCGGCGCGACCACGAATAATGATACGACGATGAAGAAGGAAGCATCTTCCGGCAAGAGTTATGTGCATCTCGATGCAACAGGCGAGTCTGTACAATGGACGAATGTGCGCGATGCGAACCGTATCATTCTGCGGTACAGCATCCCTAAGAATACGAGCGGGACGCTGGCGCTCTATGTCAACGGCGTGAAGCGTCAAGACTTATCGCTCACCTCTACCTTCAATTACGATACAGCGCCGGGAAATTCGTATGTACGCAGCTTTGATGATAAGGATTTCGCGATCGATATTAATGCCGGAGATACGATTAAGCTGCAGAAGGATTCCGGCAACGGCCTTGCTTGGTATGGGATTGATCTGATTGATCTGGAGACGGCGGCTGCTCCGATTGCCATGCCGGCTAACTATATCTCGGTCAAATCGGCGCCTTACAATGCGGTCGGCAATGGCGTCGCGGACGATACAGCAGCGATTCAAAGTGCGGTTAATGCCGCGGCTTCGACTGGCAAGAACGTCTGGTTCCCGCCGGGGACCTACAACCAAAGCGATAAAATCGCCGTTCCTTCAGGTGTAAGCTTGAAAGGCGCAGGTATTTGGTACTCCCATCTGCACAGCACGATTACCAATGGAATCTGGGGTGGCGAAGTAGGGTTCACGCTGAACAACAACACGACGATCTCAGATCTTCGCATTAGCAGCGTGGATACGCAGCGGGATGCGCATTATGGCATCATCGTGCTTACCAATCCCGGCACCGGCGCTAACAATGTACTGCAAAATCTATGGGCGGAGCATATGGGCTGTTTGGAAGGCTGGACGGATTGGTCAAACTCTACCATTCAGAATGTACGGCTTTACAATACGTATTTTGACGGCATTCACTGGGGAGATGATGGGAACTCCGGCAATGTGGCGCAGAACAATTTCATGCGTGGACTTGGCGATGACGGGGTTGCCCAGGTTAATCTCATGAACTTCCCAGGGGTTGCGCAGAACAATTTGGCCCAATTCAATACGATTATCGCCAGCTACTGGGGACGCGGCATGTCTGACGTTGGCGGCAACAGCCTCATCTACCGCGATAACTACATCGACAGCACATATAATGCGGGTATGATCGTCACGACGGAGCCGGTCGAGCCAACGAAACCTTCGTATACGATCAGCGGCCTCAAGTTCCAACGAAACACGATTAACAAAGCAGGACATACCGGCCACAACCATGCTGGTATTCAGTTCTGGCTCTATGTGAACCCGATGCTCAATGTCCGCATCGAGCTCAACAATATTACGAACGGAGAAACGGAAGGCATTCATATCGACAACACGTCTTACGGGGACAGCGGCGGACGGACGCAGTTTAATTTCAACGTCGCATCCGGCAATGCGCTGCCGAATTATACGAATGTGAATCCGTTGGTCGTGCCGGTGTTGAACGGGAATACGGGATTTTAGCAATCTGATGCTATTGCAGTGGTATGTAATGTAATGAAGAGGCTGTCTCAAAAGAGGGCTTCAGATAGGTATTGAAGCCCTCAGTGGCAATTTTCAGATGAAAAAATGGCGTCATAGGTCTCCTACCTGTGGCGCCATTTCTCGTCTTCGGTCAACTGCGGCTTTCTTCAGCAAATTATGGGCAAGCATAAGCCACCCGACCTGTAAGCTTACTTTTTGTAAGCCTCGAAGCAGGAACCTTCGAAATCCTCGGTTGTTTTTGATTTGGCCAAATACGCTTTCCGGTTCATACATCCGCCGAACGGACAGTCCGCAGCCTTTTTCAATAAGACGAACGCGCCCCCCTGCTCAATAGATTTTCTCGCTAACGAATCGTAGGGGGCTTATTTGCTACAAAAAAACCGTTTTGAAATTCTAACGAATCCTACAGGCCTTATTGGCTCCGAAACCCGTGCATTTCTGCTTAATTCCGCTAAATAAGGCCTCTGTGGTTCGTTAGAATTTTAGAGGTGCTCAATTCTCCAAAATAAGACCTCCACGATTCGTTAGAGCGGCGAAGGTTGGAGAGAAGCTGGCTATCCCTTCGTCATCATCGATGACTTTTGGGACAGACCCTGTACTTTGCCTTCCATTATCCGAAATAAGCGGAAGCGTTCAAGTTCTCCGGACCGACACGAGCGATTCCTTCTGAGCGAGCGATTGCGAATAACGTGTAGGGCTGAAGCCCTGATGCCGGTGCAGGGATATTATAATCGGATGCAGAGAATCCAACCGTGTGTATCCCGGATTCAAACGAATGCTGCGATTTGTAGATAAGCGAATCGTCGATCGTAAGACCTCTTACCATGTAAAGCTCTAGTAGGAAACCTTTCGGAAAATCCGTAGGAAGTGCGACGCCTGCCATTCCCGTCAATTGAACCCGGATAATTCCCGGGGTATCGTGTGGAATGTTCAGTCCTACCTCTCCAACGATGACAGGGGTATCGAGCGGGAATATATCAAACTCCGTGAGAACAACGGGAATATTGCTGGATGTTCGTGCATCGATAAGTTGTCCCATAGCAGCACCTACTCCTTTTATACTAAGTTATGCAGCATCGCTAGAAAAGGGTCGAGATTCCTGCCTGCAGGAGCAATAAAAGGATTCATTTTGTCGTTTCTCGAATATAGTTGAGATGATTATGGCGGTGATAGATTTTTGAAGCTGAGGAAAGGCGGTAACCAATCCCATGAACGACGTTCGTTTCCCGATAGGACAGTTTCAAGCGGCGCCGATTACTACACATGAAGAAAGAGCAGCTCTCATCAAGGAGATTCCCAGCATTACCCTGGCGCTCAGGAAGCTGGTTCGCAGCCTCGGTTCGGAGCAGCTAGACGCTCCATACCGCGATGGAGGTTGGTCTGCAAGGCAGATTGTGCATCATCTGGCCGACAATGATATGAACGCGTACTTGAGATTTAAGCGGGCACTAACAGAGGAAGAGCCGCTCGGCGCGACGTATAGGGAAGATCTGTGGGCGGAGCTGCATGATTATCGAGAAGTTCCGATCGAGGATGCGCTAGATTTACTAGAGATTCTACATCGGCGTTTTTTGACTTTGCTCCAAGGGTTGAACCCAGAGCAATTCAGCAGAAAGTTACGAACGCTGGCGCTCGGCAGCATCACGCTGGATACAGCGCTGCAGCGGTTTGTGTGGCATAACCGCCATCATACGGGCGCAGATTGAATCGCTTTGGTATCGCATGAGCTGGAGCGGGTCAGCCGCGATCTGTTTCAATGCCTCCGGCCAACTCTTGATGGTGCTGCAGGGGAAACCGCATGAAGAGAAAAGGTGGTCTATTCCGTCAGGCGGACGGGAGGCGAACGAATCCTATGAGGACTGCTGCATCCGCGAAGTTTTCGAGGAAACGGGCTATCGCATCCAGTTGGCTGAACAGCTCATGATGAAGAAGGAGAGAATCGCTTATTTCCGTGGAGACATTGTTGGAGGCGAGCGTTGTATCCAAGATCCGGACGGCCTTATCTATGATATCGCATGGAAGTCAGCTGACGAGGTTAGGGAGTTGGCGTTATCTTTTGAAGAAGATCGTGAGCTGCTTATAAGTTTAATAGAAGAACGGATTAAGGTAGGAAACGAGAACTAGCAACTTGTCTCCGTATATCTAGGTAGATAGAAGGGGAGGCGCCGCGAGCGGCCGGGATATTTTGTTGCCGCTTTCATTCGTGTAAGGTATGCTGGAAATGCATGGAATGCTATCAAGCGAGGGTGGAGTTATATGCCATTTTGGCAGTCCGTTCGTTTCAAGATCGTATTCGGCTTTCTCCTCATGACCGCACCTATGGTGCTCTTCCTTGTCTACAATAACATCTATGCGACTAAAGTCGTGCGTGAACAAATCTCGCTGCACTATAACAATCTGATGGAGCAGCAGGTGCAAAATAACGACGCGATCTTGCAGGAAACGATGCGTTATTTGTACCGGATGCAAGGAGACCCGAACATTCAATCGCTGCAGCAGCTATCTCTGGCCGAAGAAGACTCGGACTATACGATGGTGAAGATGGAGCTGACAAGGCGATTCCTGCTCGATACCGGCTACTACAATAAAGTGGATACCTTCTTCGTCTATTCTCGCAAGGACGACGATATGTTCTTCGCCACGCAGTACAGCTTCCACTTCGCGGAAGTGCAATCCGCCCTCCAGGACTACACGACGAAACTGGCCTCCAAGGATCTACCGGAAGAGACGCAGCGCTGGGAGCGTTTCTCCATCCCGAACGATACCAATTATCTCATTAAAACGGTTGATCTGGGCTCAGGCGTCTACATCGGCGCACTAGTGCAGGTCGATCGATTAAACGAGGTCTTAAGCAAATTTGACGTTGGACCCGATGGCGCGGCATTCGTTGTCGATCCGGCGGGCAATCCTTTAACGAACTCCCCATTGCCTGTCGTACAGGAATCCATCGTGCAGACGGATATTGTGGAGATGACCAAAGAAGACAGAACGACTTGGAACCAGAATCATTTCCTCGTGATCACACAGCCTTCCGCCATTTCGGATATCCACTATATGATCGTTATTCCTGAAACGTATATTTTGAAAAACCTCCCCTATTTCCAAAAGATGCTCTACATCTGGATACCGCTCATCGTCGCAATCGTTCTATCCTTCTATCTTCTATTCCTGCAGAGAGTCATGTTCAAACCGCTTGTTGGACTCGTGCGCGGCATGCGGAAGCTAGGTCAAGGCCAGTTCAACATAAGGATGCCGGTGAACACCGATAATAGCGAATTCGCCTTCATGTCAGGAACGTTCAACCAAATGGCGGAGCAAATCGAGAAGCTTAAGATCGACGTATACGAGGAGCAGATTCGTGTTCAGAAGGCGGAGTACAAGCATTTGCAGATCCAGATCAATCCTCATTTCTATATGAACAGCTTGAATATCATTTATAATCTGGCTGCCTTGAAGGACTATAAGCTGGTTCAGAAAATGAGTCTGCACTTGGCGGACTATTTCCGTTTCGTGATGCTTGGACATCGCGCCGTAGTTTCACTTGAGGATGAAATTCGGCATATCGAGCATTATCTGGAAATCCAGAAAATCCGGTATGTGACGAAGCTGGAATATGAAATCCAAATGATGCCCGAGCATGCACTGGTGCCGATTTCGCCATTATTGCTGCAGCCTTTTGTCGAGAATTCGGTCATTCACGGATTTAATAAGAAGGTTCAGGACGGACTGCCTTTTCGAATCGGCATTTACTCGGAACACGATGAAGAGGACGCTGGAAAGTTCATTAAGCTGACGATCATCGACAACGGTCCGGGATTCCCGGAGTCCGTACTGGAAGGGCTGCGAAACGGTGTTGAGCTTGAGAGTTCGGAGGAACATCATCTGGGAATCTGGAATATTTTGCGCCGATTTCGAATGTTGTACGGCAATGAAGGCGGAATGACGTTCATGAATGGGAAGCCCGGTGGGGCTATTGTGCAGATGCGTCTCCCCATAGAGCGGCCTACTACGTTCGAAGGCAATGAATAACGGACTGGCATACGAAGGAGGGCGAGAACGATGTTGAGCATGCTCGTTGTGGATGATGAGATTTATGCACTGAAGGGAATCGCGCAAGGTATCGACTGGAGTGATTTACCGATCCAATCTGTCTGGGAGGCCGAGGATGTGTCTCAAGCGATCCGGGTGCTGGAGGAGCATCCCGTAGATCTGGTGATTTCCGATATCGAAATGCCAGGCATGAATGGGCTCGAGCTTCTCCGCTGGATTCGGGATCACAAGCCGCAGACACTGACGATATTCCTCACGGGGCATGCGAGGTTCGATTATGCGCAGGAGGCCATGCATAATGGCTGCTTTGACTACATCTTGAAACCGGTCGATCATGATGATTTGAAGTCGATCGTTAAACGCGCGATCACCGAGATCGGGATGCGTAGAGAGCGGCTGCAAATCGAAGAGTTGGTGGATGCGAACCGCAGACAATGGACGAGCCAGCTTCCGATCCTGGTAGAGCGGTTCTGGCAGGAGGTTCTATCAGGCCGCGTGAGATTGTCTCCGGAACGACTCCATCGTCAATTGGAATCCTACAATATACCGCTGTCAGCGAGCAGCAAGGTTCTTCCTATTCTGCTTAGTATCGAGCAATGGGACATTGAACTGGATGCGCGAGATGAGAGCATCATGGAATATGCGCTGCGCAAGTCTGCTGCAGAGATCATTCTGGAGAGCTTGCCAGGCACGGTGCTGCAGGATCGAAATGAGCTCAATGTGGCGCTGCTTTATCTGAATGGCAGCGATATCGCCGATCGGGAAGTATTACTTAGAAGATGCGCCGAATACGTGCAAGCTTGCCAGGAATATTTCCACTGCAGAGTCTCCTGTTATGTGGGGGAGCCGTCCGCTATCGCTGAACTAACCCGCTCACTCGAACGTTTGCAGCAATTGGAACGAGCCAATGTATCTGCGCCGCAGTCCGTACAGGATGCGACAGCAATGGGATATGAAGCAGGCGGTATGGATACGGGCATACCTATTCCTTCTTTTACAGATTGGGGAGCACTCCTCGATCATGGCGGACATGAACAACTCGTCATCCAGTTGGAAGATACGTTAAAGCGCTGGCAGGTTGAGCAAGCAAGCCGTGAAGCACTTGAGCTGTTTCACTATGGCTTCCTGAATATGCTGTATCGCGCGGCTTATAGCAAAGGCTTCTCGATCTACGATGTGTTTACTGCTGCTGAGTTGAAAGAAATCCAAGCTGCCCGTAATTCGCTCCAGCTGATGGTTTTGGCGGGGAGGATGGTAACCAAGATAGGACAAGCCCTTGAGAGACGACCACGAGATGCGTCTGCCGTCATTGCGAAGGTGAAGTCATTCATTCAGGACCATGTTCATACCGAATTGACGCGTGACGACATCGCTGCGCATGTCTATCGCAATCCGGCGTATTTATCACGCTTATTTCGCAAAGAAACAGGACTCTCCTTGTCGGACTACATGACGGAACTGCGCATCGAACGCGCGAAACGTTTCCTGATCGAAACGAACGATAAAGTAAGCAACATTGCAGAGGAAGTCGGTTATGTCCATTTTTCTTATTTTGCCAAGTTATTCAAGAAGATGACCGGATTATCCCCCCAAGAGTATCGCAAGAAGCATCAAAACCTCCGCTAAAATAGTACCGTGTACTTCATTCCCCAATGTCACTAGAGTGCTATGTGCGTCACCTCAGTAGATAGATGGAGTCGGTTCCCAGCCTTTACAATGAATGTACAAGAGAACGAAAGGATGGTTATGGGGATGACTCCTTCAACGGAAGCCGCGGAAGTCGTAGCGAAGGCGAAGGCGCCTAAAACACGAACCAAGCAAAATGTTGGCTACTGGACGAAGTACGGAGCTTTCTATATCATGATGGCTCCTGCGCTTATCGTGTTGTTAATGAACAATTATCTTCCGATGATCGGCTCTTTGATCGCGTTCAAACAAATTGAGTATACGTCAACGAGTTTCATTCGAAGTTTTCTGGAGAGCAAATGGGTTGGCTTGGAAAACTTCAATTACCTGTTCAGCACAACAGACGCTTGGACCATTACCCGAAATACCATTGCCTATAACGCGGTCTTTATCGTCTTGAACCTGGTAATAGGTTTCATACTCGCACTCCTCTTCAATGCCATGCGCAACCGTCGGTTGGCGAAGATCCATCAGACGGCCATGTTCCTGCCTTACTTTCTCTCGATGGTTGTGATCTCCTATCTTGTATACGCTTTCTTGAATCCGGATATCGGCATTCTGAATAAGGTCGTGTTTCCTGCTCTTGGTATTGAGCCTATTGATTGGTACACAGAGTCAAAATGGTGGCCGATCATTCTGCCCATCATTAATACCTGGAAAGGGATCGGCTATTACGCGGTCATCTTCCTTGCGGCAATTATTGGGATCGATAACGAGTATTATGAAGCGGCAACGATCGATGGTGCGTCCAAATGGCGTCAGATCGGCAGCATCACACTCCCCTTGATACGCCCTGTCATTATTATCCTAACTTTGCTCCAGATTGGACGTATTTTCTACTCGGATTTCGGATTATTCTTCCAAGTCACTCGTAATTCAGGCATTCTCTACGACACCACACTCGTCATTGATACTTACGTGTACCAAGGATTTATTGTAAGCGGAGATATTGGCATGTCTTCTGCAGCTGGCTTGTACCAAGCGGTTGTCGGATTCGTCCTAGTGCTGCTGTCAAATCTGGTCATTCGTCGGGTCAGCAGAGACGATGCCTTGTTCTAAGGGGGACATAAACGAATGGCGACGACAGTGATGACCAAACGGAAAAAGGGCCTCCATGAAATTTCAAACCTTTCTAACTTCCTGATCAACGGTTTTTTCTGGATTTACACTTTATTATGTGTCTTGCCGCTGCTGCTCGTCTTTGCCGTTTCCTTCTCTGATGAGAATTCGGTTCTGGTAGATGGGTATAAGCTCTGGCCTGAGAAATTCAGTGTCTCGGCCTATGATTTTCTTCTCAGTGATTGGGAGAGCATCGCAAGATCGTACGGGACCTCCATCTTCGTAACACTGATCGGAACACTCATTGCGCTCATTACGATGTCGCTGTATGCCTATCCGATATCGAGGCCTGATTTCAAGCATCGTAAGGTGTTTTCCTTCATCATGTTCTTCACGCTCCTCTATAACAGTGGCCTGGTTCCCTTCTACTTGCTGTATACACAAGGGTTTCACTTGCGGGATAACGTATGGGCGCTCATGATTCCGATGTTCGTTCAGCCCTTCTTCGTACTGGTATTGCGCACCTTCTTTACGAACTCGGTTCCACCTGCGCTGCTGGAATCTGCGAAGATTGACGGCTCAGGCGAATGGCGGATTTTTGCCCAAATCGTACTGCCGCTCTCCTTGCCTGTGCTCGCGACGGTAGGCTTGTTTTGTACACTGAGCTACTGGAACGATTGGTACTTTAGCTTATTGTTCATCAATCAGGACAGCTTGTACACCATCCAGTATCGCATGTATCAGGCGCTGCTTGATATTACATTCCTAAGCGCCAACTCGTCGGCTTACTCGGCTATTCTTGCTCAGAATCCGGATTACCAGCTGCCAACGGAAACGGTGACCATGGCTATGGCGGTCGTCGGAATTGGCCCTATCGTGTTTGCCTACCCCTTCTTCCAGCGGTACTTTATCAAGGGACTGACCGTTGGCGCGATTAAGGGATAAGGAGTGGAAGCAGGCGAGAAGGCAGGTAAGCAGGCGTAGGTGAGAAGGCAGGTGAGCAGAAATACAGGGATACATGTAGGCGGTTTAATTAACTTGGCTCGTTCCGGTTCTGCCGGTTGAGTATACAGCGCACTTAATCTTATAAGGGAGGCACTACCGCATGTTCAAAGAAAAAAGCAAGCTGGGAAAAAGCATCTCTCTGATTTTGGGCGGAAGCCTTGTTTTATCCGCGTTACCGGTTGCCAGCGCCGCTGGTAGCAGCACGCTGGCTCCTTACAAGCTTACCTTGTATTATCCTGGCTCGCCTGCAAAGGATGAAGTCCAGATCGAAACAAAAATGAGCAGATATCTGACAGACAAAATCAATGCGACGATTGATCTCATCCCGATCGATTGGGGCCAATGGGACAGCAAGATGAACTTGCTGAAAGCAAGCCGCGAGCCGATGGACGTCATCTTCACGGCACAATGGAACGGCCATGCCAACGATGTAGCGAAGAAAGTGTTCCTTGCGCTTGACGATGCGAAAGGTCCGGCTGGCAATCTGCTTAGCAAATACGGCAAAGACATTACGAAGTCGCTCGATCCGGCATTCTTGGCGGGTGCTAAAGTGAACGGGCATAATTACGGTGTACCGACGAACAAAGAATTGGCAGCACAAGGCGGTGTAATCTACCGTAAGGATATTGCCAGCAAGCTCGGCTTGACCGCTCAGCTGAATGCAGTGAAAACGGTCAATGATCTTGCACCGATTCTGGCAAAGGTTAAAGCGAAAATGCCAAGCATGACGCCGCTCTTCCTGCGTGACGGCGAAACGTTCAACTCACACTATTTCATGCAGCAGGATTTCCTTGGCGATACGTCGATTGAAGGCCTGATCCGCAAAGACGGCACGAGCACGAAGGTCATTACGCGCTTCGACGATAAGAAGTACATGGACCAGTTGAAAATGACCCGCAGCTTCTATAAGAAAGGCTACATTAACAAAGATGCGTCGACGACGCAATTATCTGGGCAGGATGCCTTGAAGAAAGGCAATGTGTTCATGATCGTGGCCTCCTTGAAGCCGGGCAAAGACGCTGAAATGGCAATTGCCGCGAATCTTGCAGGCAAGCTGCAGCAGATTAACATGACGGAACGTACCGTATCGACGGGCGAAACCGCAGGTTCCATGCTGGGAATCTCCACTACTTCGAAGAACCCGGCGCGTGCGATGATGTTCATCAACCTGCTTCACTCCGATAAATACTTGAATAACCTGCTCAACTTCGGTATTCAAGGCGTGCACTACGAGAAGGTATCGGGCGAAATTATTAAACCAGGTCCGGATGCAGCGAACTACAATCCAGGCGCGACTTGGATGTTCGGTAACCAATTCTTGAACTACGTCTGGAATACGGAAGCGCCGGATAAATGGGCACAGTTCAAAAAGTTCAACAAAGGCGCGAAGTTGTCGCCGGCGCTTGGATTCACGTTTAATGCGCAGCCGGTGAAATCGCAAGTAGCCGCGCTCGTTACGGTACGCAGCAAATACATCGCCGGCCTGGAGACTGGCGCAATCGATCCTTCGAAAGCGGCCGAGTTCCAGAAGAAAGAGAAAGCGAACGGGCTCGATAAAGTGCTCAAAGAGAAGCAAAAGCAATTAAATGCCTTCCTTGCGGCAAAGAAATAGAACTACTATGAAAACCCGCTGGGCCGTCGGCCTGGCGGGTTTTTTGTAGCTCTCGACCTTCGCCCTGTCTGGGAACTGATAGCGGATATGCCGCTATCAGCCGCAAAACGAGGTCGATTGTTGTGGCGAAAGCGGATATACCGCTCTCAAGGTGGAACAATCGTCGAGAACCCAGTAAACTAGCTCGTTCTGGAAGCTGTAAGCGGATATGCCGCTATCAGCCGCAAAAAGCGTTCGAATAGTTGCATCGAAAGCGGATATGCCGCTCTCAAGGTGGAACATTCGCCGAAAACCCACTAAACTAGCTCGTTCTGGAAGCTGAGAGTACGATTTTCGAACTCTCAGCATCAATATTTTGCGTTTTTGCGTCTGAGAGTTCGAATATGAAACTCTCAGCCACAGAGGTCGGCGGAAATGAGGGAGAAGGTTAGCTGAGAGTACGATTTTCGAACACTCAGCATCAATATTTTGCGTTTTTGCGTCTGAGAGTTCGAATATGAAACTCTCAGCCACAGGCGTTGGCGGAAATGAGGGAGAAGGTTAGCTGAGAGTACGATTTTCGAACTCTCAGCATCAATATTGCGCGTTTTTGCGTCTGAGAGTTCGAATATGAAACTCTCAGCCACAGAGGTCGGCGGAAATGAGGGAGAAGGTTAGCTGAGAGTACGATTTTCGAACTCTCAGCATCAATATTGCGCGTTTTCGCGTCTGAGAGTTCGAATATGAAACTCTCAGCCACAGGCGTTGGCGGAAATGAGGGAGAAGGTTAGCTAGTACGATTTTCGAACTCTCAGCATCAATATTGCGCGTATTCGCGTCTGAGAGTTCGAATATGAAACTCTCAGTCTCAGGCGGAAATGTAGACCGCGCTCCAAAAAAAGGGCCAATGATCGGAAGCAACGCTTCCATTCATTGGCCTTTCGTTAAAATGACCGCTAAGTCGATCCAGCCGAAGCGATGCCGTTGAAGACGGCAGGGCCGATCAGGACGAGGTCGAAGAAACCGTCTCTTGCGATGAATAGCGTGTAACGAATCTGTCCGGTTAGCACATCAGCCGCAGGTGGGAAGTCGCCGGCAGTGATGCTGATTGGAAACAAAGCGCTCCAGAAGTGGATTTCAAATTGCTCACTTAGGATAGTGACTCCTGTTCCCGGAGTGCCATCGCCGCCGCGTTCGACGAAGAGAGAAACAACGGTTGGTTCCAGGGGGATCTCCAAAGTCGGCTCCACGGATGATGCAAAATCAATAACAGCTGTCCCGGTCAATGAAACGCGGACATTGTTCGTGTTTAAGGGGACTGCTGCTCCAACTTGCAAGCCGATGTCTCCGATCAAGATTGCCAAATTGTCTAATGGCTCATCTCCACCAAAGTCGTTACGATGCACGGAAATACGTGTATCCAGAAATTGATTGGGCATATAATCACCTCCATTCAATACTATCATTCTATGAAAATGCTGCAAAAATGGACTAGTCTCTGGCGCATTTATTACGTTCGCAAGTCCTATCTTTCGCGGGAACTGGGAAAGTCAGGAAGGGATTCAAACCGGATACGCAGAAGAAGAGGAAAATAACGATCAACGCTAGAAGAAGCGAAAAGGAGATTCACAATGGGTGGAGCGATTGTATTATGGTTGATCATAATGGCCGTTTTCTTCTTTATCCTGTTCTCGGTCATTCAGTCCGCACTGGATTCGTCGAAAATGGCTAAGAACATTCAGGACATAAGGGATTACTTATATGATGCGAAGAAGGAAGGCAAATCAAGCAGACACAATGCTGCTGAACTGCTTCTATCGAATCAACCGGGAGCACCTGAGGACCTTTACGAGGAATGTCCCGCCTGCGGCGAGAAGGTCATTCAGCATGAACCGGAATGTCCAAGCTGCGGCTTGAGACTGAAGGATTAGAAAGGGAGGAGAAAGCTCATGAACAAAGTATTGTTAACCGGCTTTGATCCGTTCGGTGGAGAAACGATCAATCCCGCTTGGGAGGCGGTCAGCCATTTGTGCGATAAATCATTTGAAGGGTTCGAGGTGGAGGTCAGACAAGTCCCGACGGTGTTCATCAAATCCATAGATGTACTAAGGCAGGCCATCCTGGAGGTGCAGCCGGATGTAGTCATCTGCGTCGGGCAAGCCGGCGGCCGCAGCGATATCGCCATAGAACGAGTGGCGATCAACATGAACGATGCTCGTATTCCGGATAATGAGGGAATGCAGCCGATCGATGAGCCTATTATTGAAAATGGTCCGGTAGCGTATTGGTCCTCGCTGCCGATTAAGGCAATCACCGCGCAGCTGCGCAAAGCAGGTATACCGGCCAGCGTTTCCCATACCGCGGGAACGTTTGTATGCAATCATCTCTTCTATGGTCTTCAGCATATGATTGCGACGGAGTTTCCCGCTATAAGAGGCGGCTTCATTCATATTCCTTACTTACCGATGCAAACGAATCAGAATCCTCAGATGCCTAGCATGAGCCTGGAAGATATGGTAAAAGCGATCGAAATCGCTGTAACTACAAGTGTTCAGCATGATCACGATATCATCGCTTCTGAGGGTCAGCTGCATTGACGGAATGATCAAGATTTCTATAGCAAAATCGAAAAATCGGTCGTTTTTTTATATTGTCCACGCATGCTCAAAAGCCTAGAATACAGACGAAAGGGAAAAACAACATAGCGTGAAAGAGGTGAGGCGGCCGCACGATTCGTGTTCCAAGTCGACTACCATTCGAGAGGAAGGTAACAATGTCCAAATTGACTACCCCGCCGAGCAGCAGAAGTAAGAGGTTCATCTCTACTATCGCATCCCTCACCCTATTCTCCTCACTCACCTTTGGCATGTTTGGTGCCGCCACCATTGTAAGCGCTGCCAATACGACGTATTATGTCAGCTCGTCAGGCAGTGACTCCAACAACGGCACGAGCAGCACTACCCCATGGAAAACGTTAGGCAAAGTAAACGGCACCAACTTCGGAGCCGGCGATCAGATCCTGTTCAAATCAGGCGATACATGGTCTGGCCAACTGCTCGCTCACAACTCCGGAGCTAGTGGCAATCCAATCAAGTTCGGCGCTTACGGAACGGGCAGCAAACCACTCATTAACGGCGGCGGAATCGATGCCACGCTGCTCATTAACGGCTCCAACTATGTAACGATCGACGGACTCGCGATTACGAATTACGATGGATCGACTATTTTTGACGGGGTTGAAGGCAATCGGGATGGCATTAAGCTGACGGGTTCCTCCAGCAACATTAACATCAAGAACAACGAAATTTACTACATCGAAGGGTTTAGTAATCATCAGAATGTCGGATCGCCAAGGGGGACCTCACTCGATGCTGCGGCGAACAACCAGTATGGGGTAGGTGCAATCTATCAAACTGGCACACCTTCAAACAATGTGACGATTGAGAACAACTACATCCACGACAGTACCGTCAACGGTATTCTCACTACGCAGGTCGGTAATAATCTCGTCATCCGCAACAACAGTGTCAATAATATCGGCACCGATGGTATTGAGTATTGGAACGCGACTTCGCCGCTGATTGAATACAACTCCGTTACGAACATCGGCAACAACAGCGGCGCAGCAACGAGAGGCACAGGCGTACTCGGGTATCATGGCTTGGCAGTTTGCGCGATTTGGGGGATCGTGGATACCAATCAGGTTGTACAGTACAACTACGCGGCGAACACGAACCGAATTACATGGGACGGCCAGCCTTGGGATTTCGATAATCAAACGGTCGGCGGCGTCTATCAATACAATTACAGCCGAGATAATGAAGGCGGCTTCGTGCTCGGCGGCACCTCAGGTCAAACACTCCGGTACAACATCAGCTACAACGACGGCGGCAACCAGGCATACGCTGATCAAGGATTTTTCAATGCCAACTCCGATTACTACAACAACATTTTCTATCAAACCAACGGCGCAGGCTTTAGCAAATCGAAGCTGACGAGCGGTTCCTTCAAGAATAATGTCTTCTACACCAACGCCTCGAATACAAGCTACACCAACTACCAAACAACCGGACTTACATTCAGCAATAACAGCTACGGCGGTACGCAAAATGCGCTCAATAAAGGGACGAATTCCGTCACGGGTGATCCGCTCTTCGTGAATCCGGGCAGCGCAGGTACAACGATTACGTCGGTTGATGGCTTCAAGCTGCAAGCCACTTCACCGCTTATCAATGCCGGGACCGTCATCTCGAACAATGGCGGCAAGGACTATTGGGGTAACACCCTCTATAACGGAGCGCCGGATATTGGGGCATACGAGTCACCGACGACAACGCAACCACCTACCGGAGGAGACACTCGCAGCGGAACGTGGGCACTGAAGCAGCAAAATACGGGTACGCAATCGGGAACCGGTGCTTACCAAACCGTGACCGGCGTGGCAACAAGCAGCACCTATGTGGCAAAAGCGTGGGTAAAAGGCGCTGGGCAGCACGGCAAGCTGGTTGTCTATAACAGCTCCTGGACGGTTGTCGCAGAGTCTTCGGAATATGTATCGAGCGGAACATGGACGGAAATTAGCACGCCTTCGTTCAATACGGGAACGAACACTTCCCTAATCGTGCAGTTCATTGATCTAGGCTCGGTCGCGGGAACCACTTATATCGATGATACGTTCCTCGGTATATCGGGCGGGACGAACAAGATCGTCAACGCCGGATTTGAGAGCGGCAATACAACATGGACGATGTCTAATCCATACACAATCGTACAAGGCTCTTCATCCGCTCCCGGCAATACACATGCCGGAACATGGGCGATGAAGCAGCTGAATACAGGAACGCAAGCCGGAACAGGTGCTTATCAGACCGTAACGGGCGTTGCCACCAGCAGCTCGTATGTGTTTAAAGCATGGGTAAAAGGCGCTGGACAGCATGGCAAAATCGTCGTCTACAACAGCTCGTGGACCGTGCTTGCCGAATCCTCCGAATACGTCTCCAGCGGCACGTGGACGGAAATAAGCACGCCTTCGTTTAATACGGGTACGAACACCTCCCTGATCGTGCAGTTTATTGATTTAGGCACGGTTGCCGGTACGACGTATATCGATGATGCATTCCTCGGGATTTCGGGCGGAACGAACAAAGCAGGCAATGCCGGATTTGAGAGCGGCAGCACAACATGGACGCTGTCAGGTCCGTACACGATCGTTCAGCCTTAGTACGATCGATTGGCTTGTACGATCGAATGGCTTTAGTATCAAGACATCAGAATAAGAGGCTGCCGCCAACGGCCTCTTATTCTTTACGCTTCATCTTGATGTGAATGGAGGACAACCATGTCAAAGCCCATGCGCAAACCTATACCTGCTCCTATCCCCGCATCTGCGCGGAAACCGATGCCGCCTCAACAAAGCTCCAAGAGAACGCCTATCCTGGTGGTTGCAGTCATCGTCGCGGTTGTGATTTTGGCAGCGGCAATGATCTGGAAAGTCTCTCTGGCGAATAGTGGACTTGGTCTCTATGATCCGATTGCAACGGTTAATGGCGAACCGATCGCATACGGCGAGTTGAAGCATGATCTGGAAGCCGGGCGCAGCGTGATTCATAACTATTTTCAGGATAAGTATGGTGCCGAGGACAGTGAGAACTTCTGGACGACAAATTATGGCGGGGAGGTGCCGATTGAGAAGCTGAAGAAACAGGCGCTGGAGGGAAGCATCAAACGGAAAGCACAAGAGCTGGCGGCGGTGCAATACGGACTTCTGAAAGAGACCAGCTACCTGGGAGTACTGCGTGAAATGGACGAAACGAATGCGGAGCGGCAAGAGAAGGTGAAGAAGAACGAGGTAATATACGGGCCAATCACGTATGACGAGCAGCGTTATATCGATGAGCGGTCACAAGTGCTGAGAAGAGATTTGAAAGAGAAGCTGCAAGCGGAATTTAAGCTTACCGATCAGGATGCGGAAGTCTATTACGAGCAGAACAAAGCGCTGTTTTCGCTGTATGATTCGAGGACAGTCAGAGCGATCGAGGCCCATTTTACCAATCAAGAAGAACGGGAGAAGAACGGCGAAGCCGCACTCACGAAGCTTAAGGACATCCAGAAAAGGCTCGACTCCGGTACCGACTTCGATACCATCTACAACGAGGTTGCGGCAGCAAAAGACGATATCCTTGTCGTTTCGGAATCCGTGTATGACTACAGAACACCGAGAACCGACAGCATACTCCATCCCAAATTGTTCGAAACCATTAATCGGCTTGGCAGCGGGGATGTGACCGGCATCATTGATGATGAGCCATCGGTGGGAATTTACGAATGTACCGAGTTGAAGTCGCTCGGTTATGCACCCCTTGCAGAGGTGAAAGAGCAAGTCATGAACAGCTTGATGGAGCAGCACTATGATGACTGGATGACAAACTGGCTGCAATCGGCTCAGATCGACATCAACGAAGACAATATGAAGCAGGTCACGATGAATTAATTAGGCGATTCGCCTCGTGAAGTCGGCTTTTCCATAAATAAGGTCGGTTTTACATATAGAGGAAGCGTGGACAGCCACTCTACAATGAAATCAAATACGTTTTTGAGGAGAGGTATAACGCTAGTGAACATTCGATCTGGCAAGTTAAGAAAGAGCTTCACGATGATTACGTTGTCGGCCATGCTTTTCGCGATGCTTCCTCCAATGCTGGCTCCGGTTGCATATGCAGCGGATAAAGTGGTGTACACAGAGGATTTTGAAAGCACGGCTGTTGACGGCGCTCCCTCAGGTTGGTCTCTGTCAGGCGTTGATTTAGGCAGTACGATTGGCGTAAAAGAAGGTGATTCGGGCAAAAGCTTAACACTCACGCAAGAAGGAAGCGGTGAGGAGGATCAGACGGCTTCGTATACGTTCGAAACACCGCTTACCGGAGTGATTTCGATCGACATGAAAGTGATGGCCGAGCAAGCGGGCAAGCCATCCGACTTTCTAGTATTGAAAGATAGTAACGGCGCACAACTGCTTGGGCTGTTGTTTGCTGATGATTGGGAGAACAACGGAAGCAAATTCCTCGCGGTTCGTTCAGACGGAGGATGGAATAATCTGCAGGAATACGAGGCCGGACAATGGTACGACATTCATGTATTGGTCAACCTATTGACGCAGAAATTTACGGTCACGGTGGACGGCGCAAGCGTAGAGAAGGGGACGGATGCCGCATTCTTGGCCCCGGCTTCGGACATCAAGGAGCTGCAGAGCGAAACGTACAAATGGGAAGCAGGTACGTTCCACATTGATAATGTTACCGTCAGCACACCGGAGAATTTGGCCCCGACTGCTACCGGCGTTAGCGTTAGCGTTAGCGGTACGCAGGTGCTGACAGCCTATGCAGATCCAGAGCTGGATGCCGAGGGTACTTCTACCTTCAAGTGGTATCGAGGCGCAGCAGCGGATGGAACGGATAAAACGGTGATCGAGGGAGCAGCAGCAAAGACGTATACACCGATAGCTTCGGACAGCGGAAGCTATGTATTCTTCGAGGTTACACCTGTAGCGGCTGCCGGTACGGCGCAAGGTACGCCTGTTGTAAGCGAAGGCTTCCAGGTGCCGAAACCGGATACGGAGGCTACGCTCTCTGGAGATGAGCTCACGCGTGCACTCTCCGATGGCAAGTACATTCCGGTCCAATATGCGGCTAGGCCAACGCTTGACGGTGATTTCAACAAATGGAAAAGCTTCACAGGCATTTCGTTACCGAGCAATGCTGCTCAGAACAAAGTGAAAGGCTGGGTGGACAATAAAGATGTGTCGGCCAAAGCCTATTATGCCTACAATGAAACAACCTTTTATCTGGCAGTAGATGTAACGGATGATATACACAGCCCGCTGCCGGGTGGAAGTAACTGGGATGCCGATGGCGTGCAGTTCGCGTTCGGCGAAGGTTCGTCGCGTGTCGAATATGGTGCAGCACTTGGAACGGACGGCGTGGCAGATATCCAGCGCTACTCGGATGGCTCGGCCATACTTCCGGCAAGCTCGATTCAAATGCAGTTCAGTCGAGTGGTAGATGAAGATATAGAGAGAAACGAGAATCATACCTACTATGAGTTTGCCATCCCATGGGGGGCTGTTCTCTCGGGTCCACCAGCTGCCGGCAAACAAGTTCCGTTCACGATGCTCGTTAACGATCGAGATCTGGGAGGACGTGACGGCTACCTGGAATGGACGGGAGGCATAGGCTCAGGCAAAGACGTCACGCAGTTCGGGAAGCTGGAACTGCTGCCGCAAAGTCAAACGTGGACGTCCTGGCTTTCCGGTAATACGAAGGTGATTTCAGGTGAAGCCGCACAATACACGCTCTATGCGATGAACACAGGCAATACGGAGCGTGCACTAACTCTGGATCTGCCTGCGGCAGGTATCAGCGGCCAAGCCGTTCGCATTCCGGCTCACAATCTGTATAAGAAAACCTTCACGGTAACCGTAGATAATTCCATTGATATTGCCGCCACTCTTCATGACGACAATTTAACTCAAACGCCGAAGCTAAGCATTAAAGCTTTGAAGTCGGAAGAACAAGTAAGAGCTATGTTAGCGGACATTGAAAGTGTGGTCATTCCAAGACTGAAAGCGAAGCTGGCGCAAGCAGAACAGCTGGGCATTTTAACGGATTATGAGAAAGTGAATATGGCGACGATCGAGAAGACGGTAGCCTACGGGATTGAAGATCTGGACAATGATAGTCTGGCAAGAGCGGAATATATCGCGGATACCCTTTATGCGCTGGATGCTCAGGCAGAGAGCAGCTTAGATGCTTATATTGCGGGTACGGCAGCGCCGAAAGGGCCGGTATCCCGTTATCAAACGGGCCGTACAACAATCGACGGCTACTCCATTCTCGGCAACACGACGCAAGGCGCGAACAAGCCGCTTATCTTCAGCGGATATGGGATGTTCGAGCAGGCGGTAGAGGATGTGCCGATCTTCCAGGATCTTGGCACGAACATGATCGATTTTAACGTTTATCCGCTCGAAATATTCAAGAAGCCTGGTTTGTTTGGCTGGTCTACCTATGCCGATGCTGGCAATCAAACCACATTTGCGCCTGAAAGCACAACCGCCCACAACGGAAGCAAATCGATCAAAATGGAGATCGGATCAGAGGCTGGGAGCATCGTCTTCCAGAATCCGATTTTGGAGCCGAACACGAAGTACAATATCTCAGCCTGGGTGAAGACTTCTGGAGCACCGGATGCCTACGTGTATTCCAATCATGGCGGCTGGACGACATCATCCATTCCAAATACGGAAGATTGGACATTGAAAGAATTCAGCTTCACAACCGGGGAGAATGAAACGCAATTGCAGGTCGGTGTATTCGCTCATTCTCCGGGTACGGTATGGATCGACGACTACACCCTTGTCAAAGACGGGACCGACACGAATTTGATGGTAAATAATAGTCTTGAAGAAGGGGTACAAGGCGACAACTATTACATTGTCGATGAGACGTATCTCGATAATACAGTATTGCCGGCACTGCAAAGAGCGGCCGATCATAACATTGCTGTAAACGTGGAGCTTGGTCTTCAAGGCTTCCCGGAGTGGATCTATACCGATTATCCGGATACGAAGATCCCGGATAACTATGGATTCTTGAAAGCCGACATCGAGAACCCGCGTGTGCAAGAGCTCTACAAGGCGCATGTCGACATTCTCATGAGCAAAATCAAGGATTCACCGGCGCTTCAAGCGATTAATCTCTCGAATGAGTCGGAGTATATTACGAACAACGGAACTTATAACTTAGCGAAGTGGCGTGAGTATCTGCCAACGATCTATGCCACGATTGCGGCATTGAACGCGAGCTATGGAACGGACTACGCCAGCTTCGAGGACGTACCGGTGCCGGACATGAACAGTGTGATAGGCAATGCGCTCTACTACGATTACTTAACGTACAAAACAGGGCGATTGACGGCATTCCATCAAATGCTTGCGGATGAAGTTCACAAATTCGCGCCGGACCTGCCTGTTCATGTGAAGCTGATGGGCTTCGGCGTCATGAACAACGATCTCATGCTGCGCGGAGGTAAAGATCTCGAGCAAATGGCTCAGTTCTCCGGCTATACGGGGATCGACGGCGGAGCGGAATACGGTACGGGCCCTGGCAAATTTGCCGAAGCAACGGGTATGCTCGATATGATTACGTCGATGAAGAAGCAGCCGACCTTCAACTCCGAGAACCATATCATTAGTGACGGCGAATCGAAATACGATGCGGATCTGGCCACATGGGTATCGAACTGGATTTGGGATGGCGGCCTTCACGGAACAGGCGCTTCCGTAATTTGGGTATGGCAGCGCAGCTATACGACGGATTATCTGCAAGGCAGCATCTTGAATCGTCCGGATGCCATTGCTGAGGTCGGTCATGCCTCACTAGACCTCAACCGACTGGTCAATGAAGTAACAGCATTCCAGAACGAGGAAGCGAAGGTTGGCGTGTTCTACTCCATGACGCCAAGGCTGTACAACGGTGACTACTATAGCAATCTGACGAAAGCTTACACAGGGCTGAGCTATAACGGACAGAAGGTCGGCTATGTGACGGAGAATCAAATCAATACAGGCGCAATGGGCGGACTGGATGGCTACAAGCTGCTTGTGCTGCCTGAAGTAAATAATCTCTCGGCAGAGACGCTTGCCAACATTAAGAGCTGGGAAGCAAGCGGCGGCCGTGTTGTCTTAATCGGAGACGAAAGCAATTTGATTAAAGGCGATGAGCACAACCAGCCGCTGCCAGCGGATGACCGCAATGCGGTACTCAGCAGCAGCAATACGACTAAGATCGCCGCGAATCCGAAGCTGGAGGACTTGCGCAGCAAATTCTTCGAGCTGCAGAGCGGGCTTGGTCTCTCAGATGTGATCGTCTATGACGCAGCGACGAATCAACCTGCAACTGATGTGGAATGGAGAACGGCGACACTCAGCGGCAAGAAGCTGTTAAGCATCGTCAACTACAGCAATGAGGACAAAACCGTCTATATCAAGGTTCATGGTGCGGTAGTTACACCTAAGACGGAGCTGATCGGCATGACGACACCGGCAAGCGAGGATCTTGCGCTGGCAGGCAACAGACATTTACTTTATGTGCTGTCAGAGCAGTCACCACCGCCGGCTCCGGGACCAGGCGCAGGACCAGGCTCAGGAGCGGTTACTCAAGACGAGGTGTTTAAGCTTGATGCTGCTTCGCTTAAAGCGGATGACAAGGGTCTTGTTGAAGTGAAGCTTCCTGAGGGTAAGAGCGAGGTACAGCTTCCGGGGAATGCGGTAGAGCTGCTGGACGGTAATGAGCTGGAGCTGCATGCCGGGGATGTATCCATGACGATTAGCCCGGATGTGCTGAAGCAGCTGTCAGCTGTTGTTGATGCGGACGCGCTTAAGGATGCGCATATTTCCTTGACCATCCAACCTGTATCCGAGGAAGACAGCAAAGCACTGCTTACTAGCGGAAACAACGTTTCCGGCATGTTGAAGGTTGCCGGTGAACTGGTTCGCTTCGAGCTTGCTTTGGTGACGAAAGATGGTAAATCGCATACGCTTAGCGCATTCGATACGCCTATCCAAGTTACGATTCCTTATAACGATGGCGTAGATGCTAATCTACTGGGCGTTTACTTCTACAATACAGAGACGAAGGCATGGGACTATGTTGGCGGTCAGGTTGACAAACAAGGCAAACAGATTCTTGTCGAACTGCCTCATTTCAGTACCTACGCGGTACTGGAATATAGCAAAACGTTCAGCGATGTGGCAGACAGCCACTGGGCGTTCGAAGCCATTCAGCAATTGGCGGCGAAGCATATCGTGAATGGGGTAACGGACACGAGCTTCGCGCCGAATAAGCAGGTAACAAGAGCGGAATTCGCAGGCATGCTCGTTCGTGCGATCGGTCTCAAGGCAGCAGCGGAATCAGCACCGTTCAGCGATGTGTTGGCCGATGCATGGTATGCAGAGGTTGTAGCAGCAGCCTACGATGCAGGACTTGTTAATGGCCGAACAAGCGACATGTTTGCGCCGAATGCAGCGATTTCCAGAGAAGAATTAGCCATGATGCTTGTCCGTGCATTGCAATATCTGTCTGGCGATGAACTGGTAAGCGGCGATACCGATTTGACGGATGAGGCATCTATCTCGCCTTGGGCACTAGATGCAGTAAAAGTTGCCATCCAAGAGGGCCTGATGACAGGGATTGGAGCAGGGAAATTCGCACCGGAGCTGCTGACGAAGCGGGCGGAGGCGGCGAAAGCAATCTATAATTTGCTGCTAAGTATGCAGCATTAGAATGGCGGCGTAATTGGGCTCGCCCGTCCTCTGATTCGGAGGGCGGGCGAGTTTTGCCGATCATTAACCCATCGCTAGTCAAGGGAGTGAGTAACGTTGGTGAAGTCGCTCAGTTTCCAAATTTTATCCGGATTTGTCGTCGTGGCGATGCTGCTGACGTTGCTGCTCATCACCAATAATAACTATGCCATCAATGTTGTTCGCTCTCAGATTGCGGACGCCAACCGAAATCTACTGACGAAATATGTGGCCGATCTCGAGAACCAGTTTGAGGAAGCAAACAATTACTTATATGGCCTGGTCTTACAAGACCCGGATATCCAGGTGCTCTCGCTTAGGAACGAGACGGATGAGACTTATTTTGCAAAACAACGGATTATTACCAAATTGAAGGTTCAGCTTAACATCATGCATGGTGTTGATGCGCTGTTCGTTTATTCGGCGGCTGATCAAGGATTAATTTGCATTGCCGCGCAAGGCAGGCCGCAATCGCAAATCAACGATACGATTGTGAAGCTCGCGCAGACCGGGGTACCGGATATGAGGAAGTGGTTCCCCTATGAGGTCGGGCAGGAGCACTACATGTTCCGTTACGTCAAATACAATTCGCAGGTGACCGTTGGCGCGGCGATGAGTTCTGACAACTTGGTGGAGAATATGCCGGTATGGAATGAGGAGCAGAAGCAAGGGATCAATTTGCTTACCGATGATTGGGGCTTGCTGGTCGAGACGGGCTTTGCGCAGGACGATCTTCATGCGATCCGAGATGTCGGCATTCAGAGTAATATGTTCCAAACGGTTCATCCGGCGCAGCGTGGCAGCTCCTCCTTTCAGCTGGTAGGGAAGCATCTGAATCAGGCGGATTTGTCGGTCGTTTATACGATTCCAGAGAAACATCTGCTCGCGAACTTGCCTAATTTTCAGCGGCTTATTAACTTGATTCCGTGGGCAACCGTGCTTATCACCGTCTTCTACGTACTATTCATTCAACAAATTCTGCTTAAGCCGATGAGGCAGCTCATTAAAGGCATGCACAAGATCAAGAAGGGCGACTGGGCAATTCGGCTGCCGGAAGATCCGAGGACCCGTGAATTTGCTACGCTTAACCTTACGTTTAATCAGATGGCAGAGGAAATACATGCGCTGAAGATGGAGGCCTACGAGAAGCAGCTGCAGGCGCAGGAAGCACGGTTCAAACATTTGCAGGCACAGATTAACCCGCATTTCTTCATGAATGCCCTTAATATCTCGTACAGCTTGGCGGGGCTTCGGGAGTACCAGCTCGTGCAGAAGCTGCTCGCGCACATCGTTGATTTCCTGCGATTCATTACGCGTAATAACGGGGAGCTGGTGACCATTGATCAGGAACTTGGTCATATCCGTCACTATTTGGAAATTCAGAAGCTGCGCTTTCCGAACCGACTAGATTACGAGTACATCATCGACGAACGCTGCGGCATGATGCTCATTCCTCCTTTGATCGTGCAGCCTGTGGTAGAGAATGCGGTTATTCACGGCTTCAAGATGGAGTCGGGCATGTTTCTCATTCGGATTAGAGTTGCGATGCGAGATGATCAGCGGCTTGAGATTACGGTACAGGATAACGGGATTGGCTTCACAGCCGTGCAGGTTGACAGCTGGCAAAGGGGAGAGGAGCTCCCGGGAGCGCACATCGGCATTCGCAATATGATGGAGCGCATCGCCATTAAGTATGGTACTGGCGCGGAGGTTGCGTTCGAGAATGCGGCGGAAGGCGGCGCGCTGGTGCGGCTGCTGCTTCCGGTTGCTGAACTGATGCTTAAGGAGGCCAAGTGACATGGATGTACTTATCGTGGATGACGAAATGTATGCGGTCAAAGCGCTTGTATCCAATCTTGCGTGGGCGGAGCTTGGGTTCAGCGGTGTTTATGAGGCGTACTCCGTGTCGGAGGCCAAGCGGATCATCGAGTCGCAGCATGTGAAGGTGCTGATCAGCGATATTGAAATGCCTGGCGCTTCGGGTATCGACCTGCTTGAATGGGTAAGAAACGCTCATCCGGAGATTGAGACGGTTTTCCTGACCTGCCACTCGGATTTTCAGTATGTCAGACAAGGCTTGCACTATGGGCTGGCCCAATATTTGCTGAAGCCAGTCGATTATGAAGAGCTCCATCAAGTGATACAGAAGCTGGTAGAGAAGTTGACCCTCGATTTGGAGACCAAACGCTATAACGAAGCCTACAAGAAATATTACCGATTATGGGAAGAGCAGAAGCCGGTTCTGGTTGAGCGGTTCTGGCAAAATCTCGTTGAGGAACGGTTCTACCCCTCAGTCGATGAAGTGCAGGAGCTAATGAGCGCCTATGACATTCCGTTGAAGCCGGGCAATCAGGTACTGCCGCTGCTAATTGGTGTGGAGGAATGGTACAAGGAGTTAAGCGGGAAAGATGAAGAAATTATGAACTACGCGCTGCGTAATGCGGCCGAGGAAATGCTGTTGACGGATCGGAACGGCATCGTATTTCGGGACCGCCATCGGAATACGCTGGTGCTGTTTTATGGATCAGAGCATGATCTTGAACCATTGGAGGAACGAAGCCGCAGCTTCATTGAGGCATGTGATCATTATTTGTTCTGCAGTTTATCCTGTTATATCGGAAGACCAACGACGCTCACTGCGCTGCCTTCCCTTTATTTGACACTGATGCGGGCGTTCCGCAGCAATGTAACACAATCGCGCGCATGCTTGCGCGTACGGGAAGAGCCTTTCGAGGATTTCGGCAAAAATCCCCCGCCGCCGATTGACTCCTGGCGCGTACTGCTCGAAACCGGCAAGTCGGAGGAACTGCTGCAGCGGGTAGAGCACTATCTGATCGGGCTTGGAGCAGAGAAACGACTGTCGGCGGAAATGCTGCATGCTATCTATCATTCGGTCGTGAATATGATCTACCATCTCTTTCATAAGCTCGGCTTGTCCGTACATAACGCGTTCGAGTGGCAGCAAGGGCTTGACCTGCCGCAGGCGACCAGGACATTGGCGCAGTTCCGAGCATGGATCAACCGCGTCATTCCGGAAGCAGTCCGCGCGGTGCGAAACCATGGCGGCGATCATTCGGCGGTCATCGAGAAGGTGAAGCAGTTCGTAGCTGACAATGTCGATAAGGAGTTTATGCGCGAGGACATTGCCACATATGTGTATCTCAATTCCGACTATGTCTCTCGGATGTTCCGCAAGGAAACCGGCCAGTCGCTGCAGGACTACATCATCCAGCAGAAAATCGGGCATGCCCGCAGCCTGCTCGTATCCACGAACACGAAGATCAGCGATGTCGGCTACAAGGTGGGCTATTCGAACATTCCCTATTTCACGAGCTTATTCAAGCGGGTGGTCGGCTTATCGCCGCAAGAATTTCGGAAGAAATATCAGGTGTGAGGAAATCGGACTCTCAGCATCGAAAGAGACCAATTCGTCGGTTTGGCGAAGGCTGAGAGTACGAAAATGAGACTCTCAGAAGCTAAACAGAGCCGAAATGAAGCTGAGAGTTCGAAAATCGAACTCTCAGCTTCGAAAGCAGCTAATCTCGCGGCACGGTGATGGGTGTGACCACCTAGTCGTCATACTGTAATTTCAATCGGTTTATTCCATTGTTGCTCCTCTGTACGTGACTATAATTAATAGAAAGGACAAGGGAATGGGGGCTAATGCGATGAGTGGACGCGGTGCCAAGTGGAGCAGTCGCAGACGTTCTTTCTGGCATGAGTGGCGTCGTAACAAGCTGCTCTTCCTGCTGCTGCTGCCCGGAACACTCTATCTGTTCATCAACAATTACATCCCCATGTTCGGTATCCTAATCGCATTCAAACAGGTCAATTTCACGAAAGGCATCTGGAACAGCCCTTGGAACGGCTTCCACAATTTCGAGTATTTGTTCAGCTCCACCGATACCTTCCTCATCACGAGAAATACAGTGCTGTATAATCTGCTTTTTATCGTACTCGGTACGATCATCGCCATCGCTTTTGCTGCATTATTAGGTGAGCTTCGGCGAAGGTTTCTCACCATGCTGTTCCAAAGCATCATGTTCTTCCCTTATGTGCTCTCGTTTGTCGTGGTCAGCTATCTGGGATTTGCCTTCCTCAGCATCGAGCACGGTTTCATCAACAATCAGCTATTGAAACCGCTTGGCTTCGATGCGATCGAATGGTATAACGACCCTCGATATTGGCCTTATCTATTAACCCTCGTCTACCTCTGGAAAAATCTCGGCTACAGCACGATCATCTACATGGCCGCCATCATCGGCATTGAAACGAGCTATTACGAGGCTGCGGTTATGGAAGGCGCAAGCAAATGGCAGCAATTCAAATTCATCACACTGCCTCTACTTAAACCTGTAATCGTCGTCTTAACGGTGCTGGGTATCGGCAAAATCTTCTTCGCAGACTTCGGTCTATTCTATCTAGTCCCACTTGCATCAGGCCCGCTTTACAAGACGACTCTCGTCATTGATACGCAGGTTTACAATGTGCTGAGGCTGCACAACGATATCGGCATGGCAACAGCCGTTGGGGTCTACCAAGCAGTCGTCGGTTTCGTGCTTGTGCTCCTTTCGAATGCAATTATCCGCAAGGTGAGCAAAGAGAACGCCTTATTCTAGGGGAGAGTGAACTATGAAGGTCGCAGCATCGGCAGCTGTCCATGCGATTCCAGGGAAATGGAAATCCTATCACGCAAACAGCGTTTCCCAGTGGACGAACCTGCTTATCGTTACTTTCTTCGCCTGCTACTCTCTGCTTTGCCTGATACCTGTTCTGCTGGTGCTTATCGTATCCTTCTCGGATGAGCATTCCATCACGCTGCATGGCTATTCGCTATTTCCCGACAGATGGAGCACGGAAGCCTATCTTTATTTGTTCCGCGATGGGCTTGCGATTGTGAACGCATACGGTGCGACGATAACGGCAACGGTGCTTGGGACAACTGTGGGACTGCTTATGACGGCTAGCTTCGCATTCCCGCTGTCTAAGAATGATTTTAAGTACCGCAATATTTTCGCATTCTATGCTTTCTTCACGCTGTTGTTTAATGGAGGTTTGGTGCCGTGGTACATCGTATTCTCCAAATACCTTAAGCTTGGCAATACAATCTGGGCGCTCATTCTGCCGGGACTGCTCATGAACGCGTTCTATGTGCTGCTCATCCGAACCTTCTATCAGTCTTCGATTCCGGCTGAAATCTATGAATCCGCGCAGATTGACGGTGCGAACGATATTCGTGTGTTCGTCCAAATTGTACTTCCACTTTCGCTGCCAGTGCTGACGACAATCGGATTATTTTATACGCTGGCCTATTGGAATGATTGGTATAACAGCATGATCTTTCAGAGCCGGGATCAGTTTATCAGCCTGCAGTATGTCATGAACCGTACCTTGCTCAATTTGCAGTATTTACTTCAGAACAACCAGGCCGCTGCTCAGGCTCAAGGCGACTTTCCCGGCGAATCCGTTCGGATGGCGATGGCCATAGCCGGTATCGGACCGATCGTGTTTGCTTACCCATTCTTCCAGAAGTACCTCGTGAAAGGGCTCACGGTTGGTGCAGTGAAAGGTTAAGGAGGGCTTCGTCATGATAGGAAATGTATGGAGAAAATCAACCGTTGTCCTTTCGGTGTTCGTGGCGTCTTTCTTGTTGTTATCCGCTTGTACAAGTGGCGATGGCGGGAGCGGCAACTCGTCGGCAGGTGCGAGCGATATAGCCAAAAACAGTTCATCCAGCACTGCGGCTGAAGTGGAGAGGGTAGAGTCGAGCGCGACCGAGCTTGATCCCTACGAGATCAGTATCTATGTGCCGGGTGCGACAACGCAGGATATTCCGGTTGTGGAGGAAGCGATCAATGCCTACTTGAAGGACAAAATCAACGCGACCGTCAAACTGAACTTCATCGACTGGAACAATTACCAGAATAAAACCAACCTTATGATTACGTCCGGTGAGAAATTCGACCTCTTCTATATGGCGAATTGGCTTGGATATCCGGATGCTGCCGTGAAGGGGATGCTGCTGCCGGTTGATGATTTGATCGAGAAATACGGGCAAGCGATCAAGCCGAATTTAAACAAGGTGTATCAAACAGGGGCCAAAGTAAACGGCAAGCTTTACGGGGTCCCTTCGAACAAGGAATATGCATCGAATCAAGCGCTGCTTATCCGCAAGGATATTATGGACAAATACGGATTTGATCCGCAGCAAATTCATACCTATCATGATTTTGGCAGCTGGTTCAAAACCATTAAGGACAATGAGAGCGAGCTTGTCCCTTTCGCCGGCATTAACGATATGGAATGGGCCATTCTATCGAAATTTGAGCCGATCGGAAACTACTTTGGCGTGCTGGATAAAGAAGTGAATGATTTGAAGGTAATCGACATGTTCGAAAGTCCGAAATACATCGAGATCGTCAAGCAGGCCCGTGAATGGTACACCGCCGGCTATATCGTGAAGGATGCGGCAACAACACAAGTGACACGGGAAGAGCTGATGAAGAACGGCAAAGTGGCGACGATGATGAATGGGGCTAAGCCCGGCATCGACAAAGAGAAAACCATTATGACAGGCCGTGATCTCGTTCAAATTGATTTCAGTAAACCATACACGTCAACCGGTGATGTAACAGGTGCATTGCTTACCATCCCCAATACTTCGACCAATCCTGAGCGCGTCATGATGTTTCTCAATCTGCTGTACTCTGACAAGTATTTGTTGAACTTGATCGACTGGGGTGTGGAAGGCAAGCATTATGTGAAGGTATCCGATAATGTCATCGATTTTCCGCAAGGCGTGGATGCAACAACGGTCGGTTACAGCGCGCAGGGCGATCAGTGGATCTTCGGCAATCAGTTCAACAGCTACCTGTTCCAATCGGAGGATCCGGATAAATGGAATAAGCTGATGCGGTTTAACGACAGTGCAATTATCTCCAAAGCGCTTGGCTTCAGCTTCGATCCGACGCCGGTGCAGAACGAGATCAGCGCTTGTCTGACGACGATGAACCAATATTTTATCGGCCTTAGCTCTGGTTCGCTGGATCCGGACAAATATGTACCGGAGCTCGTGAAGAAGCTCAAAGCGAACGGGTTGGACAAAATTATAGCCGAGAAGCAGAGGCAGCTTAATGTGTGGGTGGCGCAGGGGAAGTAGGGAGAGGCAGGCGCGCAGCAGGATTATTGGAATGAAACACGAATACATGCACGATTGGAAAATCGTAGAATACTAGAGAAGGCAGGTAGTCGCGATGAGGACAGGTCAGGCAGGGCAGTTATTCGAGATTAGCTTCGAAACCGGGGAGAGCATCGGCAATCCATTCTGGGATTGCAGTGTTTCTGCCCGTTTCGTACATGAAAGCGGGCAATCGGAGCAAATCGTGGAAGGCTTCTATGATGGACGTAGTGATCAAGGGCAGATGCGTTACAAGGTTCGATGGATGCCGCAGCTTGCCGGTATATGGACATGTGAGGCAAGCTCGCACCCTCGGTTAGAAGGACTGAATCAGAAGTTCGATGTGCAAATCGAAGCATCTTCGGAGACAGGTCGCGGATTTCTGCGTACGGCGCCGGAACGCGACTGGAAGTTTGTATACGACAACGACGAGCCTGCCTTCCTTCTTGGGGATACCCAATATAACTTGTTCGGTGCCCATTATAACGGTGTCGATGTGGCGGCGATATTGGATCACAGACAAGCGCAGGGCGTGAACTATATTCGCGCACGTGCGCAGGTCAGCCCTCATCATCCCGATATTCGCAATACGTGGCAGACACGAGACTGCTGGCCTTGGGGCGGCAGTTCGCAGTGGCCGGATTTTACTAAGCTCAATGTGGACTATTTTCAAGCGGTCGATGAGGTCATGGCGATGCTTGCAGAGCGGGAAATGGGTGCTGAGTTTATTCTGGAAGCGTGGATGCTGGAGTTTCCGTTTAACAACCGCGGGCAGTTTCTGCCGGAGCACGAGGAGCTGTGGGTAAGATATCTCATCGCCCGCTATGCGGCATATCCGTCGCTCTATGTATGGTGTCCGTCCAATGAATATGAGTTCTATCCGGGCAAAGCCGCTTATCACAAAGAAGCGGATCGCTGGTTCAAAAGGCTGGCGAAGCTGATCAAATCATGTGACCCCTATAAGCATCCGATCGGTGCGCATCAATGGTACCAGAAGGTTGCACTCCATGAGCGGCTTGGCGATTGCGATGAGCTGGATGTGTATCTTGTTCAGTCAGATTGGATCTTGGAAGTACAGAAATTCAATCACAATCCGGCCCTCTGCATGTGGATCGATCAACAGGTTCGATTCCACGCCGGCTCGTCGAAGAAGGCGGTCATGTGCAGCGAGTTTGGCTATGAGAAATCAGGAAGCGCATTCACGATTGACGTTCATGAGCTGTTCGACCACCATCATACGCGGCGCGGGCAATGGAGGGCCGGGTTCAGCGGCTTCCCGGTTGTGCATGGCTTCAACAACACATGGGGTCCTAATATGACGCTGGAGACGGATTCGATCGGTTCGGCATACTTGCCGATTTATCGTACGTTTATGACGGAGGATGTCCGGTTTACGGATATGGTTCGGACGCCGGAGCTGCTGCGGAGTTGTTCAGGTGATGACAATCTGGGTACAGCACCGCTCAGCATGGTCAATCGGGAGCATTCTGTAGCTGCCGTTTACTTTCCGGTGGCGGGCAGCTGTGAGCTGGCGCTTGATGAACCAAGCCGCTACAGCTTCTACTGGTTAAATCCTCGCACAGGTGAACGCTCGGAGCGGGCGAGCTGTGTATCATTTCATTTTGCAACGCCTGCTGTTGTGGATACGGAGCATGAGAGTGATGTGCATGATAGTGATTGGGTGCTGTGTCTGAAGAAGCAAGCCTAACAAAGGGGAGAGCGCATGTTATGGTAAGTCAGGCAGGGGAGATATCAACATTGCGGTACGGCTCTGCCGAGCCGCTTCCGGAGCGGCTGCTGCTGACGGCAGGTCCGCTGACAGCGGTCCTTGAAGAAGGCGGACTTCGATATATTCGCTATGGCGGGCAGGAGGTTGTACGGGGCATTTATGCCGCTGTCCGGGATCAGAACTGGGGAACGATTAAACCGGTATTTCGGGAGTTTCATGTAATGGAGCGCAGGAATGAGTTTGAGGTGCGTTTTGTAGCTGAGCATCGGCAGGGCGAGATCGATTTTGTGTGGGAAGGGGCCATCACCGGCTCGGAGGATGGAACCATTAGCTTTACGTTCGACGGGGAAGCGCGTTCGGACTTTCTTCGCAATCGGATTGGCTTCTGTATCTTGCACCCTTCCGAGTTGGCGGGCTGTAAGGTGGAGGTAGAGACCGAGGAGGGGACGGAGAACCGGGCAATTGCGGGCGTATTCCCTGATCGGATTTCGCCGCATCAGCCATTCTTCGGCATGACTGCTATCCGCCATGAGATAACGTCGAAGCTGGTTGCAGAACTGCAATTTAGCGGTGATTTGTTCGAGATGGAGGACCAGCGCAATTGGACGGATGCCTCCTACAAAACATATTGTACGCCGCTCAGCATTCCTTACCCGGTGAAAGTTTCGAGCGGGGAGCGAGTTAAGCAATCTGTGACGCTTAGGCTGATTGGCGAAGTTGACGAGATCGTGGATGCGGGTTCGGGTTTAGGCGAGGTTGGCGGAGACGTGGTGGAGGTCTCGGCGGACTTCTCTGGCATACAAGTGATTAGAGTTGAGTTACGTGACCAAGTGGCCGGGAAGATCCCAGGTATTGGATTAGGGATGACGCCGGGCCGACCGCTTGCGATGTCCGAGATTGAAGCGCTTCGTCCACTAGCGCTTACTTTCCTACGAGCGGTTATTCGATTGGCTGACTTGGGCTGGGAGCAGGAGTTTGCGAATACGGCTGCTGCCGCAAGTGCGCTCGGTGCAGGTATAGAGCTTGAAGTGATTGTCCCGGAGGAAAGGGAAGTGAAGGGCGAAGGCCAAAGCCAAAGCCAAGGGCAGCGTTTGCTTGAGACGCTTGTTCAAGTTATCGCCGAAGCGGAAGCTGTCTTGGAGACGGTGTTTGTATTCCCGGAAGACGGCTTCGTGAGCATTCATGAGCTTTCGTCCGAGCTTATACAGCTGCGAGATACGGCACAGCTTTCCTTCCGCGTGGGCGGAGGCACTCGTGCTTACTTCACGGAGCTTAATCGTGCGGCGCTGCCGCTCGCTCCGATGGAGGCAGCCATGTACACCATTAATCCGCAGGTGCATGCCTTTGATATTGCATCGCTCGTCGAAACGGTTTCCGCGCAGGCGGATACGGTTCGCAGTGCGCGAAACATCGTACCCGATTTGCCGCTAAGCATCGGCCCAATTACGTTCAAGCCGCGTTTGAATCCAAACACGACTAGTGAAGAAGGCAGGCGCAAGTCCGAGGACCGCGCTAATCATACCGATGCGCGCCAATGGTCGTTGTTCGGCGCAGCGTGGACGCTCGGCAGTTTGCGAAGCTTATCGGAGGCAGGAGCGGAGCGGGTCTGCTACTTAGAGACGGCAGGCCAGCTTGGTGTTATGCGTGATGGCGGGGAAGAGAAGTATCCGCTCTATCACGCATTGTCGGCTGTGGCCAAGCTGCAAGGTGCAGAAGTGCTGGATTGCTCGGTTTCCGACCGATTGGCTTGCGACGTGCTTGCTGTAAGAGGTAACGACGGCGCTGTGACGTTGCTCGCAGCGAATTACACGAACGAACTTATACGCGTACGTGTTCAGTCGCAGTCGGCAGCGTTTCAGCCGGCGGAGCTGCTCGCGCTGGATGAGCGAGCTAACCAGCCGCTTGCTCCGGTTGCGTATCCGGCACCGTTGGTGCAGGATGACGGCTCATTTGAGCTTGAGCTGCTTCCTTTCGCAGTAGTAGCAGTGCGATAAGATTGGAACGTGAACAAGGATGCGGTCCTCGCCCCGCATCCTTGTTTTTGTTATGTTATGTGGATGAATGCTCGCGTGCTACTCGGGCACAGGCTTTAGTTCGAAGTACTCGGAATGAGTGCTCCATTTGACCATCAGTTTCACGGATGATTGAAGGGCTGGCTCCGTTGTCCCCATGGATGGAATCATCACATAAATTCCCTTCTCTGGTGCTTCGGCAATTATTGTCCCAGAACCGCCAACAGCGTCACCGAATGTATATTCAGTAGAAAGCTGGCCGGTAGGCTTCGGATCCTCTCCACTGTACACGAGAACTTCTTTCATCCTGAATTTATCTGCGCCTTTCAGCTTGTAAACGAACAGAACAGCACTCCAATGATCGGCATGCCCTCGATATTCATAGACGTATTCGATATTGGAATCGGTGAATTCGGGGAAGTCTGTTTTGCTAATGCCGCCATAAACATCTGAAGGCTTCGTACATCCGCTAAGCACAACGATGCTGCATACAATGATGAGTGCGCTCATGAACCATCGTGCGATCTCCCTCACTCCCTTTGTTTCCAGTTATAACCATTATATCATTGACTTGTTGGTTGATGAGTCGTTTTGATATACAAATAAACAATCGGAATTTACAACAAAAGAAAGCCCTTTTACAATGCTTCCTCTCCGGCTTCGTACTACAATGTGGAGTAGAAGGGAGCGATAACAGTGAATCAATTTGTATATGAGGACGAGCGATTACATGCGATCTCGTTTCCGATAGGTGGCATTGGCACAGGCTGCATCGGCTTAGCAGGTAATGGGAGATTAATGGATTGGGAGATTTTGAACCGTCCGAATAAGCGGAGTATGAATGCGCTTAGCCATTTTGCAATCAAAGCGGAGGATGGCGAGCGTGTACTTGACGCTCGGATTTTACAAGGAGAGCTGCACCCTCCCTATATGGGTGAACCAGTCCGAGGAGGCGCGCTGCATTCCGGATATGGATTTGGTCCACATGCTGGGACGCTGGGGGGAATGCCCCATTTTGAGAAGACGGTCTTCACAGGGACGTTTCCGATGGCTGATATCGAGTTTCAAGATGCTGCTTTCCCGGGACAGGTGCGAATGAGCGCGTTTAATCCGTTCATTCCCTCGAATGAAGATGATTCTAGTCTGCCTGCAGCGTTCTTTACGATTACCGTGAAGAATACGACTGAGCAGTCATTAACCTATACCGTCAACTTATCTTCAGCCAATATGATGAAGACTTCTCCAAGTCGACATCGCTATGTGAACGATAACGGGCTGAGACGTATCCATATGGCAACGCAAACGGAGCAGAGCGATAATCCAGAATACGGCGAGTTGACGCTGGCGACGGATCAGGCGGACGGAAGTTATCAAACCTACTGGTACCGCGGCGGCTGGTGCGACTCGCTGGAGATGTATTGGCGGGATTTCACTGCCTTTGGACCATTGAATAATCGTGAATATGAGCCGGATGCAAAATTCCGCAATCAAGATATGGCTTCGCTGGCAGCTTCAATCATCGTTCCCCCGGGCGAGTCTCGCAGTGTCAGGTTCATGCTCGCTTGGAGCAGCCCGTTCATGTACAACCACTGGAATCCGGAGAAAGACGATAAACGCACCATTTGGAAAAATCACTATGCGGTTCGATTCGAAGACTCGCTGGCCAGCAGCGCTTACGCGTTCGCGGAGTGGGATCGACTGGAGCGGGAAACGCGGCTATTCCGTGATGCGCTATATGGATCGACGCTGCCGGCTGCTGTGCTTGATGCGGTCGCCGCTAATTTATCCGTACTGAAATCTCCGACCTGCCTGCGGCTTGAGGACGGTTCTTTCTACGGTTTCGAGGGCTGCATCGAGGATGTCGGCTGCTGCGAAGGATCCTGCACGCATGTTTGGAATTATGCCTATGCGTTGCCGTATTTGTTCCCGCAGCTGGAGCGAAGCATGCGCGATCTGGATTTTATGTATAATCGCCGCGAAGACGGCCGGATGCAGTTCCGACTCGCACTGCCGGTGGGCCGTGAACGTTCGAATTTTCATGCCTGTGCGGATGGTCAATTCGGCGGGATCATTAAGCTGTACCGGGATTGGCGGATTAGTGGGGATGACGAGTGGCTGAAGGGGCATTGGGAAGCGGCAAAATCGATGATTTCCTATGCCTGGGCCGAGACCAATGAGGACAAATGGGATGCGAATCAAGATGGCGTACTCGAAGGACGGCAGCATCATACGCTCGATATGGAGCTGTTCGGACCGAATTCATGGCTAAATGGATTCTATCTCGCCGCTTTGAAGGCGGGAGCGGAGATCGCGGATTATCTAGGCGAGTCCGAAACGGCGGAGCTCTACCGCGGGCTGTTCGAACGTGGAAAAGCGTATACCGACCGTGAGCTGTTCAACGGGGAATATTATACGCAGCAAGTTCAATTACAAGATTTGTCGCTGCTTACCCGCTATTCGGAGGGGAAATCGCTGTTCGGCGATGCCGTAGAGAATGCGTACTGGAATGCGGAAGCGGGCGAGATCAAATACCAAATCGGCGAAGGCTGCAGCATCGATCAGGTCGTCGCGCAATGGCACGCTAATTTGTGCGGGTTAGGCGAGATCTTTGATGTGGCGCAGACACGAACAGCGCTGCAATCGCTCTATCGCTATAATTTCAAAAGCGAGATGAGAAAGGAAGCCAATCCGTGGCGGCTGTATTCGCTGGGCGATGAAGGAGGACTGCTCATTTGCACCTGGCCGGAAGGTCGGACGAAGCCAGCCGTTCCGCTTACTTATAATTCGGAGACGATGACCGGCTTCGAATATCAAGCTGCGGTGCACATGATTCAGGAGGGCTTGTACGAGGAAGGTTTAACGATTGTGGAATCCATTCGCCGCCGTTATGATGGGAATCGCCGTAATCCGTGGAACGAAATCGAATGCGGCAGCAACTACGCCCGCTCGATGGCCAGCTACTCGCTGCTCCATGCGTACAGCGGATTCCAGTATCATAAAGGGCAGGGACTGCTCGGTTTTGAGCCGAAGCTTGAAGCGGGAGCGGGAACAGGCGCGGAGAGCTATCAAGCATTCTGGGCGCTCGACGGCGCATGGGGAACAGTAAAACTCGGCTATGATGCGCTTGAGATAGATGTACTCTACGGGGAATTTGCGCTGCAGCGCCTTCAGCTCGGCGAGGCGCTCATAGGCCGAGTTCAAACCGTTCGCCTCGGCGACGATGAGCTGCAAATCGAGCGAAGTGGTAATCAGCTTAGCTTGCTAAGCGGCAGCGCAGTTCTCTCGCCAGATCACTCGATCCGGGTGGTATTGAGCAAGGTGGAATGAGTAGTCCCTGGAGCAACACATTGGTGGGAAACGGGTGGATTCGGCAAAAGAAGATCCCCCAGTGATCTACATGAGCGGAAATTCGGCGGAAAACGCAAAAGAAGATCCCCCAGTGATCTACTTTGAGTTGCAGATTGAGTTAGCGTGACCCCAAGAGAGGTACTATTTACTTCAAATGGGGCCACACTGCTTCACTCGCTTTCGTTCACCCCAGCCCGGTATTGGCCGGGAGTTATGCCCGTTACGCGCTTGAATGTATTGGCAAAATGATGATTGTCCGTAAAGCCGCAATAATCGGCGATTTCGTTTATGGTCAATAGGCTGGTGCGAAGCAGCTCCTTCGCATGCTTGAGCCGAAGCGTTAGAAAATACTGATAGGGCGAAACGCCGAATGTCTCGCGGAACACAACGTTGAAGCGCGGCACGGACAGGTTCGCCCTCTTTGCCATATCGGCTACTCGCAGCGGCTCTGAAATGTGCAAAGCAAAGTATGACGTCACCCACCCGAGCAGCGAATGGCTCTTGTTCGGCGTCTTCTCCTCCTCGACATAAGGATCAAGCAGCTGGAAAATCAATTGAAGGGCAGCACCGTGCGCCTTCATCCTGTTGTGCAAGCCGCATGCTCCGTCATTCCACGCTTGAATGAGAGCGAGTAGCGTTTCGACAAACGCCGATTTATTTTTGGGAGTGAAAAGGGTCGGTACCTGTTGAAAGCCTTCCAATTCCGAAATCCGAGGTTGGATGAGTTCCTCTTGCCCAGCCAGCTGAATTTGTCCGGGCAGCGTTACAAAACTGCGCTCGCGATGCGGGTTATAGAACAGATCCATATGGACGTAGGGGGAAATGGTATCCGTCGTCCCTTCCAGAATGTGAAGATCACCGGGCTGCAGCATGCAAAATTGACCCTTGGTTAGGGTATATACCTTGTTCTCACGAGTAAGTGTCACGCGCATCGTTCCTTCTTGCACATAAAGAACCACGTAATCGAGTAAGGTGCGCTCGCTGATGAGGAAGGGTTTGCGAATGGCATTCGCTGCGGAGCGTATATAAGGAACAAGATCAAGCTGAGTATGATTCATAGGTAACCTGCCTACCTGCATAGTGTAAAATAGTCCGTCTGCTCTATCATAACAGGTCTAGCACGGGGAGTCCCTAAGTTGGATGAGATTTCATGATAAGTAAAATTATACTTGACGATCGTACGTGGAAGCGATTACACTAGGGTAAATTTGGAAGAGGATGGAGCGTGCAAAGATGAACCAGTTCTTGACAGCAGTTATCGGTTAATCGATATCTGAATAGGCATGATAGCACCATTGCGCGAAAGAACAGCTGCTCAGAAGCGGTCTGTTTGCGTTGCCGGCTACCATGCACACTGTCATGAACATTCATCACTAACGTTAGGCCTAATCGGTCACGCAGCTTATGCTGCGTAATCGTGCTGCCTGAAGCCGTAGATGGACATTTGTTCATCTACGGCTTTTTTGCGTTCATTTTACTCCCTCCCTACAAAAATTTCATCACGAAAGCAGGAAACTTTTATGAAACCATCTCAGTCGTATACGATCTTTTTCTCACAACGAACCGGAAGCACGTTGCTCGCACTTGCGTTAGAATCGACCGGTGTAGCGGGAGCTCCAAGAGAATGGCTGCAGCATAACGATCCCGAAACAACCGGATTACGAGAGATCGAGCAGATATTGAAGGAAGGGACCACCTCGAACGGTGTTTTCGGACTCAAAGATTCGTTGAACGCCACTTACATGGACAAGTGGATAGCGTCGATCAGGAGGGCCTATGATCTGGCAGACGATGTCCCGCGGCCGGCAGTTTGGGAGACTGCTTTTCCAAACTGCAAATACATCTTCATGACCAGGCGGAACAAAGTGCGTCTTGCCGTTTCCTGGTGGCGCGCGATCGTTTCGGATGAATGGCACCGTGGGCATGGGCAGAAGCCAAGTGATGTCGATATTTCAGATCAGTACTCCTTCGATGCGATCAATCATTTGATGGCGGAATCGGTATTGCGCGAGGCTGCGATGGAAGCGTTCTTCGAAGAAGGCGGAATCACGCCGATGACTATCGTCTATGAGGATTTTATCCGGAATTACGAGGAAACGGTGCTGGCTATATTGACCTATTTGGGCATTGAGACAGAAGGTGTTGTTGTAGCGGCGCCACAGTTTGATAAGATTGCAGACGACATTGCCGAGCAATGGGTGCAGCGCTTCCGAGAGGAAAGACAGGTTGACTGGACGAATCGAGCTTGGTAATGAGGGGGAAGTACAGTGTACAAACACGCTGAAGAAGTATTAACGCATTATCCGCTTCACGAACCGGTCGTCGACTTCATCAGACATAACGAAAATATGACCTATCAAGTAACAGATTCAGCTAGCGGTATGAGTTATCTGCTGCGCATTCATACGTCCGTTACTGAAGGGCTGTCAGGGATTCAGCATTCACCGGCAGGGCTGCAAACCGAGATGGAGCTGCTTCACGAGCTGGATCGGCAAGAGGTCATGCGTGTGCAGAAGCCTATTGCAAATACGAAAGGTGAATGGGTTACGACGTATCGATCCGACGAACTTGGTACCGTATATGCGACATTGCTGGCTTGGATTGAAGGCTCGATTTTGGATGATACGAATATCGGTCAACTCGAATTCCGAATGGGTGAACAATTGGCAGATTTCCATCATTTCACGCGGCAGTATCACGTTCCTGCGGACACTCGTCCAAGTTATGGTTCGGAGAGGCTGGATGCTATATTAGTTGAACTGCATTTTGGTGTCGAGGCAGGCGTGTACAGCAGTGAGCATTTTGAGATCATCAAGAAGGTACTGCAAGTAGTCAAGAAGCAAATGGAAGAGCTTGACGAGAGAGGCGATGCGCGGGGGCTTATCCATGCTGATTTTCAGCGGAATAACGTCATTCTTGCAGAAGGGAACCCGGTATTCATTGATTTCTGTTTATCGGGGAATGGCTACTTCCTATTTGATGTAGGCAGTGCGGTCACACTGTTTAAAGGCGAGGGGCGCAGAACGTTCCTGCAAGGCTATGCATCGAAATCCAACCTTCCCAAGGAGGATATCCGTTTTATCGAAGGTCAAATCTTCTATGATACCTTTATCAGTTACGCTTTCTTCATTCGTGATGCAGAGCGTAACGGTTGGATCAAAGCGCATGCGGCTAGAGTTTGCGACACGCTATGCAGCGATTTTCTTGCCGGGAACGAAGTGCTTGAGGCAATCTAGCAGGATGATAAGACAGAAAAAGAGAATGCCCGCTGAAGTGTTTTCAGCAGGCATTCTCTTTGGTGATAGCAGCATTCGGTTATCCAGGCAGTGTGGCGAGCAGTTGATCAAGCAGGTGGGCATATCTGGCATTGACGCCATTGGCTTCATGCATGACCGTGTTGAAGTTTCGGACCGTTCCCATCTGGGAATGGCGGCGATACAACGTAAGCGGCTCATTCAAATAATGAAAATCAACGCGGGAGAGCAGCACGCGGATCCACATGTCGTAGTCATGCGTATAAGGCAGCGACTCGTTGAAGCCTCCGAGGCCGTGAAACAGCTCCTTGGTCATCATAATGGTGCATCCGTTTACCGGACAGCCGTGCCGAATGCCGTTAATGAAGGCCTTTGCTGATCCATATTTGGCTGCTGCCGTATATTCCGTAATGGCCCCATGTTCATTGATGACATGGTAATCCGTATGGCAGATGCGCGCCTGCGTTTGTTCCATATAGGTGACTTGCCGCTCCACCTTATCAGGTGTGAACCGATCGTCAGAACTGAGCCAGGCGACATATTTGCCGGTGGCCATCGTAATGCCGTGGTTCAGCGCGCTGCCTGTTCCGCCGTTTCCTTTGCCAAGATAATGAATGCGGCTGCGATACGGGGCTATCATGTTCTGATGCCGAGTCGAGCCGTCATCGACGACGATGATTTCAATATTTGGATAGGTTTGATAGAGCGCACTGACGATGGCTTGATCAACATAAGGATCGTTATAGAAAGGGATGACGATCGACACTTTTGGCAGCATGGTCTTTCACCTCTATAGTTTCATATCTATCCTTACTATATGGGGACAGGGCAAATGCAGACACAGCAGTTGTTCTTAGGTAGAGGACCATTTTTGAATCAGGCATGCAGCATTAACCGAAGTGCGACGAAGATGTTGATCATATCCGCGGCATATCTGCTTGGGGAGAAGGCGGTTTGAATGTGTCCCTTAGCATTTCGAATGATTAGCTCTCTAAGCGGCCGATTGTCCATCAAATCCCTTGCTTCGCGAACAGCTTCTTCAGCCGTGTGACTTGTGAAAAATTTCCCGGTCTGATTGTGCATGATGAAGCAGCGCACACCATCGGAATCGGTGGAAAGCACCGGACAGCGGCAGCTCATTGCCTCTGCGACAGCATAACCAAAACCCTCGGTAGTCGAGGTGGAAAGCAGCATGCCGCCGGAATCTCCGATTGCGGATAAGTAATGGGGCATATGGCTGTGCGGCATGTTGGAGCGTATCGTAATATTGTTCTGAAGACCGTGCTCATACAGTTTGGCATAGAATTTATCCCGCTCGCCGGGCTCCGAAATCGTGGCATCCTCAAACATCCATAGCTGTACATTCGGGCGTTCCTTGACCAATTGACCGCAGATCGACAGGTAGAGCGGCCAGTTCTTATTTTGTTCCAGTCGGCCGATCCAGCCTAGAATCGGCGCACCGGTAGGATTCAGAAAAGGCACATGATGGTGGATGAAGCTGCCCGTGTCGATCATATTTTGCACATAGAATCGGGGGAGGTCACCCAGGTAGGTTTGGAAAAGCCCCATTAGATGCGAGGTCGGCGGGCTAATGGCTGCTCTGGCATAAGTGCGAATATATCCCGAGGCAAAAGCGAACGTAGCCAGTGCTTGTTCCTTCGTGCCGAGGCCTTGAGCCTCGTAAATCATCGTACCCCGGTATCCAAGCCCGTACAGTCGTTCCAGCATAAGATGATCGCAGGTTACAATTATGGCATCATACTGGTTTGCAGCCAGAATCGCTTGAATCTCCTCATTGCTGTTGGTTATAAAATGAGGAATATTCATCATATTCTGCCTACCTGCGCCATCCCACAAATAGAGTGCGTGCGCCTCGATGCCAACCGAACGAAGCGCATGATAGCGCAGCCGATTCAGCGTTTCGATCCCGCCGCTAGGAATAAAATACGTGAACAGCAGCTTCATCACTTGCGAACCTCCCTATCTAGCAAACACTTATGAATACTATATGTAGAAGAGTAGGGGCGCGTGTGGGTAGTGGTTGAACAGTGAGAACCTTTTCGTGCGTTTCACACGCAACGCTGTATACTGAAAAGGACGAAGTTTCAGTGGCATGATTGTGAAAAGCTTGAATGAATGACTATTCCTAAATGGCGAGGGGAACGGTGAGTATGAATATTCAAATGGCATTAGACGAAGTAAACGCTGCAGCCAGAGAGAAATCGGAAGGGGTTGTGTTTGCCCCTATCGTGATGGCAGGTGTGCTGGATTCGGAAGCGTTGCGGCAGGTTGCTCCTTTTGTTCGAGATCGAGGATACGGAGAAGTAGTGCTTGTTGTCGATGCGAATACGTGGGAAGCGGCGGGAAAAGAGCTTGCTGCGCATCTTGAGGAGGCGGGTGAAGCTTTCCGTGTTTGCGTGCTAAAGCCCAATGCTCAAGGGGATGTCATCGCAGATGAGCGGACTATTGTGCAATTGATGCTGGAAACATTGCCACAGGTTAAGGCGATTCTGGCCGTAGGGTCGGGCACGATCCATGATATCGTGCGGTTCGTCTGTTATCAGACGGGGCGAGATTTCGTGTCGGTTCCGACAGCGGCGTCGGTGGACGGGTTCACCTCGGTCGGCGCGCCGATCATAGTCGATGGCGTGAAAATAACGGTTCCGGCAGTCGCGCCATGCGCCGTCTTCGCGGATTTGAATGTCCTTGCTGCTGCACCGCAGCGTCTTACGGCAGCGGGCTTCGCCGATATGCTCGGCAAGTTTACGTCGCTTGCCGATTGGAAATTCTCAAGTGAGCTGGCAGACGAGCCGTTCTGCCCGCTGGCGTATGAGCTCACCGAGCAAGCGCTCATGAAATGTATCGAGAACGTGAATGAGATCGCGTCCGGTTCGCACAAGGGAGTTGGCGTGCTGATGGAGGCGCTGCTGCTATCCGGTTGGTCGATGCTGCTTGTTGGTCATTCCCGTCCGGCGTCTGGCGGCGAGCATCATTTGTCGCATCATTTTGAGATGGCATACATACGAGAAGGCCGCAGACAGCTGCTGCACGGTGCAAAAGTTGGCGTGGCTTCGGTGCTGCTTGCCGAGCTGTATCGTGAGCATCTGGCTGCGGAGTACCCCGCCATCTACGGCGCACTGCCGCATCCCGACCAGCTGCGTGACTGGCTTCGCGCGGCCGGCGGACCAGCCGATCCGGATGAGATCGGCCTGTCCGAGGCGCTTATCGCTGAAGCAATGAAGGAAGCGCACAAGCTGCGGGATCGCTATACGGGCTTGAAGCATCTGGTGATGCGGGCTGTCGGCGAGAGCTGAGAGTCCGAAAATCGAACTCTCAAGCGCCAACCACCGCCAAAATGATGCTGAGAGTCGGAAAAACGAACTCTCAGCACGGAAACTAACCTAAAAGTGATGTCGGCGAGTGTTGAGGGTCCGAACATCGAACTCTCAAGCGCCAATCACCGCAAAAATAATGCTGAGAGTCGTAAAAAAGAACTCTCAGCACGAAAACTAACCTAAAAGTGCTGTGGTTGATGGCATAGTAAGCGGCTATTCCGCTTATGGACTGTCATTTGGTCGAATTCGTTTGCTATAAGCGGATATACCGCTTATAGGGCAGGCAAGTAGGGGATTGGGGTTAGTTTTACAAGAATTTCGTCGCAGTAAGCGGCTATTCCGCTAATGGAGAGTAGTTTGCTCGTTTCTGCCTATTGTAAGCGGATATACCGCTTATTGAGCTGGCAAGTAGGGGATTGTGGGTTAGTTTTACAAGAATTTCAGCGTCGACAGCGGATATACCGCTCTCGCAGCTCAGCCGCCGCCGAAAAAGCGGCGATTTCAATGATTTGGAGCATCCCGCACTAGGAGCGCAAGCTCTCACGATGCCCCAAGCACCACCTACGCCAAAAACAAAAAAGGGCCGTACCCCAGTCAACAAAGTTGACCCAGGGTACGGCCCTTCTATTTACTTCGCAGCAGGCTGCAAATAATTCGCGATAAACTTAAACGCGTTGTCTCGCTTCTCGCCATTGATCCGGATGCCGGCGATGTACTCTTTGCCGAAGACCGGAACGCCTTTCATCAGCGGGCTGTCGGAGATATCGACGCCGTATACATGCTGTTCCGGCACGTCTTCCGTCACGGTTTTCATAGCTTGTTCGGGCTTATAGCCCGGGCCAAGTTTGCTTAGGTTCTCACCATCAAGCGGAAGCAGCGAGCCATCCTGCGCGAGTTTGATAAAGTTGTCCCGATCCATGATGTAGACATCAGCCTTGTTCATCATGAGATCGATCATGCTTTTCTGAATCATCGCGGAGTCCTGCTGGCTGTTCATTTGGGAAGGCACGTACGTGAAGAACACGGTAACGCGCTTCCAATCCGGGAACTGCGACAGGAACCGGTTCTCCAGCGGCTTAAGGTCGGACATTGGGTAAGTGCCGTCCTCGCTGAAGTATTCGCCGAAGAAGGAAACGCTCACATCAACAGGCGGAAGCTTTGCAAGCTCAGCCATCTCATGGCGATGATCGATATAAGCACGCGTTCCGAAAATAATAATAAGAATGACAGCGATTACACCAAGAACATGAAACTTATAGTAATTAAAGAAATGCTCCGTTTTCTGAACGAAAGGCCCCATCGCCTTATATTTACCGTAATTCGCTTGATTAAACTGGTCCGTCGTCTTCTGATCTTCCATCTCCAAAATCAGCTTGTACGCCCGGTTAATCTCTTCCAGACTGATGCCTTGCTCTTCGGTATGTTCGGATGCTTCACGTTGCTTCGTCATACGGTCACGGCGGATCAGAATAAAATAACGTTTCTCCACTTCTTCCTTCGCTGCGCCTTCCGGCAGGCCAAGCAGCTCATAAGCCTGTTTCAGATCATTCATAAGCGGGCTACCTTCACTTTCTCTTAAACTTATACTCGTATTTCTACTAGTATACTTCCTTTGCCCCCATTCGACAAAATAAAACAAAACAGCCCCGCCATGTACTTTCTGGCAAAGGGCTGTCAGCCAACTTTTATAGCGTCCAGCGAAGCAGTAGAGCGGACTCCGTCAAGCCCCCGCCGAAGCCGTAAAGCAAGACCAAATCGCCGGTTTTGATTCGATCGTCCTTGATGGCCAGATCAAGAGCGAGAGGGATCGATGCAGCTGATGTATTGCCGTACTGCGCCATGCTAGTCAGTGTGTTCTCAAGCGGAATGCCGGTCCGCTCACAGACCGATTCAACGATCCGCATATTGGCGCTGTGCGGAACGAACCAGTTGATGTCTTCAAGCGTCAGGCTGTTCTGCTCCATAAGGGTTTGAATGCCCTTAGGCACCGTCGTTACCGCCCAGCGATATACTTCGCGCCCGTTCTGAACGATCATGCCGTTCGTCTGAATCGGCACGCCATCGATGGCAGAAGCTAGCGAGGAGCGGTAGAGATGCTGGCCGTCATTGCCTTTCGTATTGTTATAGGAAGCGAGGAATGCTCCGTCTTCGCTGCGTTCCACGAGCATCGCTCCAGCTCCGTCGCCGAACAGAATACAAGTAGAGCGGTCGGTGTAATCCGTCGCTTTGGACAGCGTTTCGGCGCCGATGACGAGAATTTTGTGATAGGCGCCGGAGAGCAGCAGGCCGTTTGCAAGCTGCAGTGCAGAGACAAAACCAGCGCAAGCCGCTTGCACGTCGGCTGCCCCGCAGGACGTGATACCGAATTCCGCCTGCACCCGTGCGGCCATACTAGGGAAGTAGGTATCCGGTGTCGTAGTTGCGACTAAGATATAATCGACGTCCTCGAGCACAACGCCATAGCGGAGCTGCAGGTCCCGAACCGCGCCGAAGCAGAGGTCACTGCAGAACTGATCCTCCGCAGCAATCCGTCTTTCTTTGATGCCGGTCCGCTGGAAGATCCATTCGTCTGTCGTCTCCACCATTTGTTCCAAGTCGTGATTCGTTAATACCCGTTCAGGGACGTAAGCGCCAAAAGCAGTTATAGCTGCCAGTGATCGTAAAGGGTGTTGCAGCATATTCTTCATCTCCTTAGTACCAGGTACTATGATCTGATATTAATAATTGTAGCGTACACCTTTTTATTGCATATGTCTATTGTTTGGTACCAAAAATGTTTAGAATGTTTAGCTGAATTCCGGAGAGGAGTTTTCAGTTTTACGAGAAATTGAATAATCATTTATTTATATGAATAATATGCTTACTTTTTTATAAATCTGTTACTTATATAGTGTGGTTTCTGTTTTGAATTATTATCCTTACTTATTATAATTACAAGTCCGAATTCAACCCTTTTCAAGAGATGGACGATTTGCTTGTGCGCTAAGGAGACGTCGCGACAACAGCAAGGCAAAAGCGAGAAAAACGATGATGATAAAACCAAACAACAAGAAATTGCCACCGATATGGTAGAGCGGGCTGCCTACAATCGGACTGCAAGCCATTCCCATATATCGAAAAAAGTTATACGCGCCGACGGCGGTCGCGCGGTTTTTCGTGAAAGCGCCAGTCAGCAGCGTCGTCTGCACGGGGAGCGAGAGACCAAGAGATAACCCGAAGAAGATAATTCCGGCTAACAGCCAAGATAATGAAATCGAGTAAAAGATAAGGAAGAACAATACCGAAATTACATTTAGATAAGTATTCAGAACGAGCAGCCTTTCTCCTTCTATCCGAGCTTGGATCTTCCCGCCTAAATAACTGCCGACCACGATGCCAAGCGACATCGGCAGAAATACCAGTCCCTTTTGCTCGGCCGACAAGCCGTAACGATCACCTAAGATGTTCGGCAGGAAGACAAGAAAGTCGTAAAATACATAATACTGAATAAAACCTAGATAAATAATGGACGATCCGATTCGATTCTGAAGAATCGCCGCGAAATCCTTGAGTCGAAAGCGACCTGCTCCGACGTTGTCCGGTTTTGTTTCCTTCAAATAGAGGTAATTGAGGATCAGTACTAGCATACCTGTTGCTGCAAGAGCGAGAAACACAGAGTGAAAATTGAACATCCCGCTAAGAAAGCCGCCGATGACCGGCCCGAGCACTGGGCCTAGCGAAACCAACATTTGAAAGGTTCCCATCGCTTGGCCGCGTTCTTTTCCATCGAACAAGTCGCTGATGACCGTAACGGCAACGACTGATCCCGCAGCGATTCCGATAGCCTGCAACGCTCGGAAGACCACAAGCAGCTCGATGCTTGCAGAGAAAAAACACCCGACTGAAGCGATAACATACAGCGATATACCGAAAAGAATGACTTTGCGGCGCCCCTTCGAGTCCGAGAGCGGACCATAGATCATCTGCATGATGGCAAGAAATAAGGTAAACACTGAAATCGTCAAGTTTACGACAAATGAGGTAGAGTGGAGTTGACTGGCAACCTCGGGTAATACGGGGGTGTAGATGGTTTGCGTGAACGGCCCAAGAAATGCAGCAAACGCTACGATATAAACAATGAATTTTCGATTCATGATGTGTAATTCCTCACTTCTGGTTCCCCCTAAATTTATTAATGCCATCGTACTTAATATCGATTATTTATTCCAACGCATTTTATGTTATAAACTCATTTACTAGAAGGAATGATAGGGGCGTGCGAAAATGGAACTTCTTCAACTGCACTATTTTCTCGCGGTAGCTCGTTCGGAACATGTGACCGAAGCTGCACGGAGTCTGAACGTTACGCAATCGTCATTAAGCAAAACGATTCAACGCCTGGAGGATGACCTAGGGGTCTCGCTATTCGATCGAATAGGCAGGAAGCTGCAATTAAATGAGTTCGGAAGAAGATTTCTTCGGCGTGCAGAAAGGGCTTTGTTCGAATTGGAACAAGGGAGGCTGGAGCTTAGCGATTTATCCAGTCCCGATCATGGCACCTTAGAATTAGGGGTGACTAGCGCAAGCGTACTGCCTGATATTCTTCGGGAATTTCGAAAAAAGCGGCCCCACATCCAATTTCATGTGCAAATGCTGACCACTGAGGAAATGGTTATGCTTCTGGATAGAGGTGAGATCGATTATTGTTTGTCCTCGCCTCCAGTTGAACGGGATGATATCGAATGTCAGATCGTTTACATCGACCCCATCCTTGTCGCCGTTCCAAAGGGGCATCGGCTGGCGGACCGGAGCAGCGTATCCTTGGCCGAGCTAAGGGAGGAATGGTTTGTCGGGGTAAAGATCGGCTACGGCACGCGCGATTTAATGGACGCGGTCTGTAAAACGGTTGGCTTTGAGCCGCATTATGTGTACGAGGGGGATGAACCGGCAAGGCTGGTCAACCTGGTGGAAGCCGAGATCGGCATAGCCTTCATACCCAGCACGGCAAGGAATACACGGGTACAAGTCCATTATCTCCAAGTCGAGATGCACGAAGTGGTAAGGGAAATCGCGTTATTATGGCACAAGAGTCGATATATATCGCCAGCTGCACAGGAATTCCGTGAGGTGGTTGTCCATTATTTCGCGGCTTTATCCAAGGCGCGATGATTCTGATGCATGTAATACACGCATTCTGGAAAGCCTATATTTTTACTCGGATGTCACATTGAAGCAAGGGGTCGGCCTACATGAGTGTCATTCATAATTACCCACTAGTCGCAGGATTGGCTGCCATAGTGATCGCGCAATTTATTAAGGTTCCTATTTATTTGATTACCCATCGGACGTTGGACGTGAAGCTCGCTTTCGGTACAGGTGGAATGCCAAGCTCACATTCAGCGGCCGTAACCTCGCTCACGACAGCAGTCGGCATCAAGGAGGGGTTCTCTTCGAGCATGTTTGCGATCGCCTGTATGGTTGCGATCATTACGATGTATGATGCGGCTGGCATTCGGAGGCATGCGGGGGAGCATGCGTCCATCCTTAATCGGATCGCCAAGAAGCTTTCCGTGCAGCGGCATGAGAAAGTCGAACCGATGTTAAAGGAGATGCTTGGTCACCGCCCCATAGAAGTGTTTGTCGGCGCGCTATTTGGCATCGGGGTAAGTATTCTGCTTCAATATGCGTATTCTTAAGTCTGTAAGTTCTAAACTTTTATAAGTAAGATCAATACTTTACATAATGAACCGAGGCGAAATCATTTCTATAATAGGATGAAAGCGATTACGTAATAAAGAAGGAGCGGTTATCATGAGTACAAAAGCAAGAGTCGCGGCCCCCAACGAGCCGATTGTGACGCATATATACACAGCAGATCCTTCTGCCCATGTCTTTGAAGGTAAGTTATACATTTATCCTTCGCATGACATCGACCATGACGGACCGACGAATGATAACGGCGATCAGTATGCGATGGAAGACTATCATGTGCTGTCGATGGATAATATGGAGTCGCCTTGCGTGGATAACGGAGAAGCGCTTCATGTGAAAGACGTACCTTGGGCGTCGAAGCAAATGTGGGCACCGGACGCCGCTTTCAAGAACAATTTGTACTACTTATTCTTTCCGGCCAGAGACAAGGATGGCATTTTCCGCATTGGTGTTGCTTCGAGCACATCCCCAATCGGTCCGTTCAAGGCAGAGGAAAACTATATTCCCGGAAGCTTCAGCATTGATCCTGCAGTATACGTCAATGATGATGGCAAAGCTTATATGTATTTCGGCGGTTTATGGGGCGGCCAGTTAGAGAAATGGCAGACCGGCTCCTACTTGCCTGAAGCCGCTGGTCCGGATGCAAATGCTCCGGCTCTTGGCCCTCAAGTTGCAGAGCTTAGCGACGATATGCTGACGTTCAAACAATCGCCGAAAGAAATTTCGATAATAGACGAGGACGGAAACCCGATCCCGGCAGGGGACGAAGATCGCCGCTATTTCGAAGGTCCTTGGATGCACAAATACAAAGGCATGTACTATCTCTCGTATTCCACAGGAACAACGCATAAGCTCGTTTACGCCGTCAGCGACAATCCGGAGGGTCCGTTCGTCTTCAAAGGAACGATCCTGACGCCGGTTCTCGGCTGGACGACGCATCACTCCATCGTGGAGTTTCAAGACAAATGGTATCTGTTCTACCATGACGCCTCGCTATCCGGCGGAGTCGATCATAAGCGCAGCGTAAAATTCACAGAGCTGCACTATAATGAAGATGGCACGATTCAAACGATTGATCCTTATAAGGAATAATTTAGGAAAAGGAACTCAGCCTTGGGGCTGGGTTCCTTTTCTATTTAGATCGGGAGTGCTGCACAGAACAGCTTCCCGAAGAGGAGCACCAGGAGCAACACATGCGCCGAAAGTGGTGGAGTTAAGTGAAGAGTGGCACCAGGAGCAACACATTCACCGAATAGCGGTGGATTGGAGTAAAGAGTAGCTTTAGGAGCAACACATCTACCGAATAGCGGTGGAATGGAGTAAAGAGTAACACCAGGAGCAACACATTCACCGAAAAGTGGTGGAGTTGAGTGAAGAGTAGCTGTAGGAGCAACACATTGGCCGAAATGCGGAGTAGTTGAGTGAAGAGTAGCTCTAGGAGCAACACAAGAAGTTCACCCAGAGGTCTACATGACAGCGAAAGCAGCGAAAATTGTGAGGTTGGCCGGTGCAGCTTTTCAGAATCCATAATTATTAAAGTACAATCCAATATATTTTCTCTATTTGCGATTCAGCGGGTTGAAGTATAATGGCAAATGTAAGTAAGCGTTTTCATATCGAAAGGGGAATCGTTGATGAATCGCAAAACCAGATGGATGTCTATGGTTACCGTAATGGCAATGATTACGACAATGTTTGCACTGTTTGCACCGGTAGAAGTGAATATCGCACAGGCAGCAAGCGGCAACTTGGCATTGACGGGTACGGCTACGGCCTCTTCTTCGCAAAGCGCAACTTATTCCGCAAGTAAAGCGGTAGACGGAAATTTGACTACATACTGGAATGCAAGCAGCACCTCGATGCCTCAATGGTTACAGATTGATCTTGGGGGGCTTTACACGTTAAGCAAGATCGATCAGACTTTCGCAAATGACGACGTATGGAAGTACAAAATCGAAGGCTCCATCGATAATGCGAACTGGGCTACGTTAGTGGACAAGTCTACCAGCGCATCGGGCAGAACCTTCAGCGACAGCGTGAACGGAGCCTTCAGATACGTGAAGCTTACCGTCCTCAGCTCTGCCTCAGGCTATACGGCCTCCAGCCAGGAGCTTACGATTATCGGCTCCGATGAAGGTTACATCATTTCACAAGGAAAAGCATACACCGCCTCCTCGAACTTAGCGAAATACGAGCCGGGCAAAGCAGGCGACGGAAATACGTCAACCTACTGGGTAGCAAGCAGCGGCAGTATGCCGCAGTGGTTGAAGGTTGACTTAGGAAGCCCCAGTATCGTGACTGGGGTTGAACAGAACTTCAAGGATTTTGACACCTTTGGCTTTAAGATTGAAGGCTCGCTGGATAATACAAGCTGGACGATGCTGCTCGATCGAACGACGCCTGCAGCGGGTCAATCCTTCAAGCAGGCTGTTAGCGGAACCTACCGTTATGTCAGACTGACGGTCACTTCCTCCGCATCGGGCTTCTGGACAGGCAGCACCGAATTCAATGTATATGGATTTGCCAACCTTGCCTTAAACAAATCGACATCGGCGTCAACGACTGAACCGGGATGGGATACCTTTAAAGCAGTGGACGGTGATCCGAACACCTACTGGCTCGCAACCGATGCGGCGATGCCTCAGACGTTGACGGTAGATCTTGGCGGGAACAGCTCGATCAAGCGAGTGGAGCAGAATTTCTTCGACCCGGATGTTTGGAAGTTCAAGATCGAAGGTTCCACGGACAACGTGAACTGGACGATGCTTGCGGACAAGACAGGAGCGGGCATTAATGGAACGTTCCTTGGGCAAGACGTCAGCGGGACGTACCGCTATATTCGCTTGACCGTTACCTATTCACAGAACGCACACTGGGCATGCAGCGGAGAACTGAAGGTGTTCGGTACGCCGCTCGAGCGCAATCTGGCGTTAGGGACATCTGTCACCTCTTCATCACTGGCGCCTGGTTACGAGCCTTGGATTGCTGTAGATGGCAACCCGAACAGCTACTGGATCGCCAAAGATGCGACCATGCCGCAATGGATTATTGTCGATTTGGGCAATAACAGCCTCATCACTAGGCTGGAACAACACTTTTTTGATTCGGATATTTGGAAATTCAAGATAGAAGGGTCAACGGATAAGAGCAATTGGACGATGCTCGTAGATAAGACAGGTGCCGGAATCAACGGTACTAGCTCGGTTACGAATGTAAGCGGAACGTACCGGTATATTCGGTTAACCGTGACCTATTCTCAGAATGGACACTGGGCATGCAGCGGAGAATTGAAGGTGTTCGGCATCGGCTCTCCCGTAACAACGAAGTGGTGGGAAAGCACGTCAGGCGTCATGAGATACTATGCGAAGTATTATAATCAGACATTTAATTATCTTACTAGCCAGTTGGATACATTGAAGTCGCAGGGTTATGGTGCAATTGAGCTAGTTGCTCCATATCCGGGCGCACCCGATGTATGGGCAGGACTTGGCGCGACGGATAATTATAGTGCAGACCCGAATCTAGGCACAATGGCCGAAATGGAAAATCTGATCAGCCAAGCGCATGCTAAAGGCATCCGAATCGTGGTCATGCTTAACCCGGGTTATGCTCGCGATACAGCGGCCATCTTCGAGAAAGCGGCCGATGATTACAGAAATAATGTGTATAGCAAAGAGCGGTATTGGTTCCACTTTAGTCCAACCCCAAGTCCTTATGAGCGCTGGACATGGAGCGCAAGAGCTAATGCCTACTACTGGGCTTACTGGGGCGATAATCCGGCAACTCCGCAGTGGGATTCCAACATTCCTTCCTATAACTTTGCGAACCAAGAATGGCGTGACGAGGTTCAGAAATATCTCCGCTTCTGGATGGACAAAGGCTTCGACGGTATTGTTCTGGACGCTCCCGTTGTTTATGACGGCATTAATGTATCGAGTAACAATTCGAGCATCACGGACATATTGCGCAATTATGATATCTCCAGCAATGCCGAAGGTGCCGGCGGACAAGAGATGATAACCGATTGGCACTATAATCTGCTGCAGGATTACGATATTACGAATTGGGGCGGAGCCGGTTACAGTACAATTATTCCGGCCATTAATAACCAGAATCCGAACGCGATAGAAGGTATTTTGAAAAACAACCGCGATGCGATCAATGCCGTGAACGGGATTACGCAAACGCCGCCGAGCTGGGAGATTGCAGGTGTATCCTCGACGAAACGTTTGCTTGAGATCGCGACCTTAACGACGATGGGCACTTTCTTCTACCTGCACAACGGGCAGCATACGATTGATCCGACGACGACGATCATTCCGACCTGGCCGGCCGCGGATCAGTCGATGTTAAGCAAGCTGGTTAAAGCGCAGAACAGCTATAAGGCGTTGTCGCCAAATGGTTCAAGGGTGAAGCTGAATACGAATGATAACAACAAGTATTATGCGTTCAAACGCACGAACAAGGACGGCTCCAGCAAAGCTCTTGTCATCTTAAACTATCAGAACGCGTCTCAAACAATCACCGTCAATCTAGCGAATACGGGTATCAGCACCTCGCAGACTCCGATCGATCTATTGAACGGCGGAGGAGCAGCCGCGATCACGTCCTCCAGTTATACGGTTACGCTGCCTGCTTACGGTTTTACAGTTCTTGGCGTGAATTGATTTAAAAGGGTTGCCGCACCATTTCCAAGTTGGAAATGGTGCGGTTTTTTCGCGTGATCTCGTAAAACAGTTATTTACTTTCTGCGGATTTCAAGCATACTTGAAGTAATGCGAATTTTGTCTAAATAAGGAGAATTTTATGATTCGTAAACCGCTATCCTTCCAGCATCGGCTAATGCTCGTTATCCTCTTGACCGTGCTGCTGCCCTCGGTTCTGATCAATTTTCTTACTTTCTCCACCATTAAGACGCAAATGCAAGGTGATGCCATCACGTGGCTGAAGGGTATTACGAACAACTCGGGGCGAACGATGGATAGTTATATCCAGCTCGTCACCGGAATCACGAAGAATCCTGAATATGATAGTACACTGATGAACATTTTCGAGAAACACATAGAAAATCCGCACGGTATGTACGGCTATTCCTATGATGAGCGCGTCCAAATCAATGGCTGGCTGGCGATGCTTAGAGGGATGGATAACAATATCTATGCCGTCAATTTCGTCGACATAAACGGTAACCGCTTTCATCTGGGGAAAAGTTTTGTGGAAGTGAATAAAGATTGGATAGATCGAACCCGTGAATTCAATGGGGGAAGCATGGTTTGGCCGCCTACAAAGCTGGAGGATGGCGAAACGGTATTCTCCGTCACTCGAACGATTATTAACCCGAATACTTTTCACGTTACTGCAACCATTCAGCTCGCCTTCCAACTGAATTTCCTTACGCAGGAGGATAATGAGAACTTCTTGCAGGAAGGTGATCTGCTTATATTAGATAAATCCGATCGGGTCATATTTGATCTTAATGGGGTTAGAACCGGCGAGCGGATGGATTGGAACAAGCAAGCGAATCAGTTCCATGTCAGTTACGATTCTGAATTAACCGGGTGGAAGCTTGTCGGCATGGTGCCTGAGAATCTCTTATTCCAGAAAGTAGATCAGCTTCGCAAATGGATCTTACTCGCCAATATTGTCTTTATTTTATTGTCCATGGTCATTGTTTATCTGCTCAGCTATCGCATAACCAGGCCGCTCTGGAACCTCAGCAAGATTATGCAGCAGGCTTCGAAAACAAACTTCATTATCGATACGATCAGCTTCAAGCGCAAGGATGAAATTGGAATGATATCCAACAGCCTCAACCTCATGGTCCGCAGGATACATAATCTAATCGACACGGTCACGGAAACGGAGCGAAGACGCAAGAAATCGGAAATCGAAGCGCTGCAATCGCAAATCAATCCTCATTTTCTCTACAATACGTTAAGTGCAATCACCATGCAGGCAGAGCTGGATGAGAACTATAAAATTTCGGATATGTCCTCCTTGCTCGGCAAGCTGCTGCGCTATTCGATCGGCAGCCAAGAGGAGTGGGTAGAGGTCAGGCAAGAATGCGATTATATCCGAACCTATATTCGGATCATGCAATTCCGCTTTCCTTTGATTCAATTCGACCTGCAGATCGACGACAACGTCAATAATTGGTTAGTTATTCGCCTATTGATTCAACCGATCGTGGAGAATGCGATCATTCACGGGATTGTTCCGAAGGGGAAAGAAGGGCTGGTCAACATTCATGTGGGAGAGAAGCCCGCTGATTCCGGCGAAAGCAGGTTGTTTATTTCGGTCAAGGACTCCGGTGTGGGCATGGACCAACAAACGGTCGACGCAACCATGTTGAGACTGAAGGAATATGAAGACCAACCCGGTGGTATCGGACTGCAAAATGTGTATAATCGCATCGCGCTCTCCTATGAAGGCGATTTCGAATTCACACTGCAAAGTAAATTAGGAATAGGTACGTCGTTCTATATTGAAATCCCCAGGAGGATTCGCCATGAGAATCATGATAGTCGAGGATGAAGATCTGCTTCGTGAGGGACTTGCTAAGATGATCGGACGGATGAGTTTGAACTGCTCCGTCGTTGCGGTGGCGAGTAATGGAGAGGAAGCTTTAGAGCAATTATCTCATATCGGTGTTGATCTCATCATTACAGACATTCGCATGCCCAAGAAAGACGGGCTGCAGCTGCTGGAAGAAGTCATGCTGCTGAACCCTCATATACGCTCGATCGTGCTTAGCGGATACGATGATTTCGAATATGCCAAACGAGCGCTGAAACTAAATTGCAAAGATTATATATTGAAGCCTATTATGTATCACGATCTCTTTGAACTGCTTGGGAAGATTGAGATCGAGTTTAATGCCGTGCAGAAGAAAATGATCGAAGAAGTGAAGCTGAAAGGGATTCTGAATCAGAATCAGGTTCTCATCAGGCATGAATTTCTAAGAACCTTCATTCAGCTCGAGAAGGTGCAGCACGTCGAGACCATACTAGCCGAAGCTGACAATATTGGCATTCGTCTGAAAGCAGCCGACTATTCTCTACTCGCGATACAAATTGAAGAGAAGCTGGAGACGAAAAGTAAATATGGCAAAAGTGATTGGACGTTAATGAAATACGCCCTTCACAACATCGTGGAGGAATTAACAGGCTATGCCCCCTGTTATTATGACGAGCAGGAAGTGCTGATCGTACTCTATGAGGGCAGTATGGATGAAGAACATGTGCATGGTTTAGCCAGCCAGATCGTCATGAAAAGCAGAGAGCTGCTGAAATTAACCGTTTCGATTGGAATATCGGACAAGCAAGATCTGCGAAAGATGTTTCTCGGTTACCAGCAAGCAACGCGAGTGTTGAAGTACCGTCTAATCGCGGACAGTCCTATTATCGTCTTCTCATCGCATGCAAGCCGTAATCAGAACAATTCCATTAAGCCCTATATGGATCAATTAGCGGAGCTGTTCGATCTTGATCAAGCCGAGCTGGTCATCGAGCGGCTCAAACAATGGTATGAAGGGCTTAAACAAGCGGAACTAACGCTTGATGCCATTGAAATGATGGAGAAAGAAGCGAGAATTGTCTTTCATTCCTTACTGAGGCATTTCGTCAAGGAATTGGGGGATCAGGAGCATGATCTCGGCGCAGCAATCGGCATGATGGAGTCGGCGGATTCCTTCTATGCGAGAATGAATCCGATCATCAAGGTGCTCAAGGAAATCAGTTCGGACAGCAAGAAAGGGAAAATCGAGAATCGAACGTCGGAGCAAGTGATGAAGTACATCAGGGAGCATTTTCACGAGAATATTACGCTCACTTCGATCTCGGAATATATCTACATGAATTCGGCTTATTTGAGCGTCATGTTCAAGAAGAAAACCGGAAAAAGCATCATTGAATACTTAACTGAGGTGCGAATGGGAGAAGCCAAGAAGCAGTTAATACATACAGATTTAAAAACCTATCAAATTGCGGAAAATGTCGGATACAACGATGCGGCCTACTTCTCTACGCTGTTTAAGAAATATTGCGGCGTTTCGCCTCAAGAGTATAGAACTATAAATAATCCAAGATAATCTATATTTCCTTGATGGGAACCAAACCTATACCCCTATACAATGAAGCAGTAGACAATTCATATGGTCCAGTCAAAACAAATGGGGGGAACCAAAGAATGAAGAAGAAAAACGTGTTGCTCAGCAGTTTGGTAGCGCTGTCAAGCTTGTCCCTAGTCGTAGCCGGTTGTTCCAGCAACGATAATTCGGAATCGAACAAGAATGCAGCGGCAGAGACCAATACAGCTGCCAATACAACGAATAATGCGCCTGCAGCCGAACAATCAGAGCCGATTAAAGCGCAGTTTTACTATGATTTCGCGGGAATTACCCAGTACATAACCGATGTCAACCCAATTGTTCAGGCATCAGACAACGTAACGTTCGAAGGCGTTCCATACACGGATACAACAGCTTATCAAACAGCTGTGCGTATTGGATTTACGACACAAGAAGCGCCGGATCTATTCAAATGGTGGAACGGATATAAATTGAAAGAGCTGGCTGACAGCGGAAACTTGGCTGATATGACAGAGCAGTGGAAAGAGCTTACCGCAGATGAGAACGGGATTCTGCCTTCGCTCGCGGGTCCATTGACTGTCGATGGCAAGATTTACGGCATTCCGGCTTCTGCGCATTATTGGACGATTTTCTACAATAAGAAGGTATTCGCGGATAACGGCTTAACTCCACCGACCACGTGGGATGAGTTAATGAAAATTTCGGATACGCTCAAAGCGAAGAACATAACGCCATTCGGAACTTCGATCAAGGATACATGGAACGGATTTATCTGGTTCGAGGATCTCCTAATCCACTCGTATCCTGATTTCTATAACAAGCTTGTTATCGGTGAAGCGAAATACACGGATCCTGAAATGGTAGAAGTGATGGAGCTGTGGAAATCGATGTACGACAAAGGTTATTTCTCGAAACCGATGACAATGGACACGGAAATCCCGCCGGCATTCGCCAAAGGTGAAATCGGCATGTATTTGGTCGGAACTTGGTATGAAAGCTTCCTAAACGCAGCGGGATTGAAGGCGGAAGAAGGATACGGTTCGTTCATCATGCCTGCCATCAAGCCGGAAGCCGGCAAAACCGTTATCTCCGAAATCACGCCATTCCTAGTCTCGCAAAATGCGAAAAACCGTGATGAGGCCATTAAAGCTGCCATTGCGATTACGAAGAAAGAACCGAACGAGAAGCTGCTGGCCGTATTCGGCGGTGTGCCTACTCGTAAGGATGTAGCAGCAAGCAGCCCAACGATTAAAGCGCTTGTAGACAACATTTCCAAAGACAACTACACAGCCATTACGCGTTACTGGGAAGCGACACCATCGGAGCTTTCCGAGTACGGAGCAAGTGAATTTATCCGCTTCATGCTCAATCCGGACCAATACATGGATGTCTTGAACAACATCCAGAAGAAAGCTGATAAATACTGGGCAGAACATAAATAATAGTCGATAGGGTTAAGGGGCGATAGCGGCCTCTTAACCCTGCTTATTATCGGGACCTATGGGAGTGTGACTAGATGAATTACTTCAGAAAACATGGAGAAGCGTTGCTTTACGTATTACCTGCCGCCCTGATGATTACTGTTTTTTTTGTGTCCTCCGTCATCTACACCTTCTTTGTCAGCTTTACGGATTGGGATGGATTGACGAAGTCGCACTGGGTCGGTTTGAAGAACTACATCGAAGTGTTTAGTGATGTCACGTACATTACTTCACTCAAGAATACGTTCATGTGGGTTGCCTTGTCATTGGTACTTCCGGTTGGACTTGGACTTCTGCTCAGCATCTTATTGCAGCAAATTAAAGGCCAACGCTTCTTCAAGAATCTGTTCTATATGCCTTACGCGATGTCCTTAACGGTCGTCGGTGTGATCTGGATCTTTCTATTCTCCTCTAGCGGAATCAATTATCTCCTAACGCATATAGGGCTCGAATCATGGGCCAAGGATTGGCTGCGTACGCCTTACTACAATACATTTGCGATGCTTGTTGCCTCTTTATGGCAGGGAACGGGTACCAATATGCTACTGTTTCTGGTTGGCTTAGGATCATTGCCGAAGGATCCGTTCGAGGCTGCGGCGATCGATGGCGCGAATCGGTTCCAAACATTTTGGAAAATTACGCTGCCTCTCTTAAATCCGGTGACCATTGTCGTTCTGGGGTTAGCGCTGGTCAATAGCTTCAAGACGTTTGATATTATCTGGGTCATGACGCAAGGCGGACCTTACCGTTCCTCGGAAACGCTGGCTGTTACGATGTATCGTGAATCTTTCATGCTGTTTCACTTCGGACAAGGTGCGGCGATCTCCATGCTGTTGACGGTGTTAACCGTTGTTGCATCTTGGTTTTATTTGAGAAAAACAATCGTGGAGGAGTGAGGGCATGAAACAGCTTGCCATTGGAATTAAATATATCATCGTCATCACGCTAGCGATTTTATGGATTGCACCGGTCCTGTTAGTGCTGATGAACTCGACGAAATCTTTTGTAGACTTTACGAACGGAAGCATGTGGGCATGGCCGAAGAGCTTTCATTTCTTCCAGAACATCGAGGAAGCATTGAATGTGGGGAAGCTCACCAAATATGTGAAGAACAGCTTAACTTATGGTGTAGTGGGGGCTGCGGCTAGTATTCTAATCTCGGCCTTTGCGGCATATGGTCTGGTTGTCCTTCGCTTAAAAGGCTCCTTCTATTGGTTCTTGCTCATCTATAGCGGCACGATCTTTCCGTTCCAAATGTATCTGGTTCCGTTGTTTTCGGGATTTCAGAAAGTGGGCATCTATGATACGTTCTTTGGCATGTGTTTGTTTTATACCGCCATCTGTATACCATTCTGCGTGTTCTTGCTGCGTAACTTTATGGCGACCATTTCGCGAGAATATGTGGAAGCAGCACAATTGGACGGCTATACGACGTTCGGCATTTTATTCAAAATCATTTTTCCGTTCTTGATTCCGCCGATTTCCGTCTTGTTCTTATTCCAGTTCACGTTTATATGGAATGATTTGATCTTCGGGTTGATCTTAACGCGAAGCGATGATATCCGGCCTATTATGTCGGGACTTGCCGCTATGCAAGGGGTCTACGTCTCTACGGGGATTACGACGCTGATGGCAGGTATCGTGGTGACGTCCATTCCTACGCTTATCCTGTTCTTTGCCCTTCAGAAGAACTTTATTAAAGGGATGCAGATCACGGTGAAATCGTAGAGGTTGTCAGGTATCGCTAACCAGAAAGGAGGAGCAAGAATAACTCTTGCTCCTCCTTTTACATATTCGGCTTATTTATTTGGCAGTAACCAAGTCTTTCGCATAATCCGTTAGCACGATCGTCTTACCGCCATTTAGGCGGGATTCCTCTGCTGCAAACGCCATTAAGTGACTGCGAACAGATGCGGCAGCGGACGTTAAACCTTCCTGACCGTTGTAGTGTCGAACTTCACTTAAGAAGCTGCGGACGATTCCGGCATCACCGCCTCCGTGTCCAGTTGTTTGGGGAGGAATCGTAATTTCCGTTTTCTGATGAGTCAGAAAATCATACAGCGTAATTTTATCTTCTTCCGCCCGAAGCTCGCCCCGCGTGCCCATAATTTGAATTCTTCGCTCCTGCTCGAACGTAAAGCCGCACATGCTGAACATCGCCGTGGCACCGCCATCGAATTCCATGTTTACGACCTGGTGGTCAACGACATTGTTATCGCTTCGATAGACGCAGCGGCCATAGTCGGTCTCCCGCATACCTTGAACGATATTTTCCTTAACCAGATCCGGCGTGAAATGCCGTGCCCAGCCTTTGAACTGATTGCTCAAATAGAATCGAGGTGCCGAATACGGGCAGGTAGATTCAACCGAGCAGTCAAGGCAGCGCTCCGCTGAGCCTTCAGGAGCATGGTCTGCGTTGAAATGCATCAAGGAACCAAAGGAGCTGACACGGGTACACGGTTTGTCCATGAGCCAGGAGAGAACGTCCATATCATGACAGGATTTGGCCAATATCATCGGACTTGATTTGTCCGAGTTGTTCCAGTTGCCGCGTACGAAGCTGTGTGCGATGTGCCAATAACCCACGTTCTCGTTCAATTGAATGGAGGCTACCTCTCCGATTCGCCCATCTGTAATCGCCTGTTTGATTGTTAACCAGAAGGGCGTATACCGCAGCACATGACAGATGGATAACAGACGATCATTGTCTCTGGCTGCTTGTTCCATATCCAGACACTCAAGCGGGTCCGGCGACATCGGCTTCTCTAGAAGAACGTGATATTTCTTATTCAACGCCTGCATCGTGGGCTCATAATGCATTCGATCCTGCGTGCAAATGACGGCAATGTTAGCAAGCTGAGGCTGTGCCAACAGCCCCTCCCAGGATTCGTAGCAGTGCTCGGGCGGGATGCCATGCGCCTGCGCCATTTTATCACGGCGCACCGGATCAGCTTCCGCTACGGCAACAAACTTCAGCTCATGCGGATAATCCAGTGCAAAAGGCGCGTAGCCCCCTGCACCTCTAGATCCGGCACCAATCAATACAGCAGTTAATTGACTCATTAGCTTCATGCTCCTTTTCCATATGTCATTCTCTCGCAGTAAAGAAGCTTTGCACCGCTCAGTTCATTTATTGGGATGTGAATCGATCCAGTGCAGCTTGGTAGATTGCGATATAACGATCAAGTCCCATTTTGTTAAGTGTTGCTACATAATTGTCCCATTCATCGAATGAAGCGTTGCCTACGATGAATTTATCTCTCATCTCATCTACGTAAGTTTGAATATCGGTAGCAAGTGTCGTAAGCTCGGTTTGCTCTTCGCTGGTGAAATTGAATGCCGGCCAAATTTGATCCTGCTTAAGTGTAAGTGCTTCGGATTTCTTCGCATTCTCAACCGACGTTGGAAGTCCTTCTGCGCCTTTAAAGAACTGCTGCTTTACAAATCCCGGATAGTAGCCGCCAGGCCATACTAAATATTGGCTGACTGCTTGATCGAGCGAGAGGCCATTTGAATTGCTCTTGATCTCATCGGTGTAGTCTACCGTACCGTCTGCTTGCTCCTTATACGTTTGATCCTTCCAGCCCATGAAGAACAATTTGATGCCTTCCTCGCTGTAGAAATAATCCATCCAACGCATCATCGCCTCTTGATTCTTAGCTTTATCCGTCAGTACGAACATCCCGATGTTTCCTAGCGGAGAACCAATATACGTAAAGGTCTGATCGCCGTGAGGTCCTTTCAGCACTGGAAGACCGACATAACCTTGTTGATTGTAAATGGCCACAGGATCTACGTTGTCGATGACAGCAAGTAGACCGCCTGTTCCTTTGGCGTCAATTTCTTCACTCTGCACAGAAACGATATCCTTTTCCAACAGACCATCCTTGTACAGCTTGTTTACATATTGGAGCAGCTCCTTGTAGTTGGGATCCGTTGCAACGAAGCGAAGCTTGCCTGTTGACGGATCCGTATCGACATAAGCATTGGAGTTGCCATGATTATTAAGACCGAAGGAGCCCTTCAAGTATCCAAGCAGACCGGTTGTACCTACACCGCCCCAAGCAATCTCATCTTGCTTGCTGTTGCCGTTAGGATCCTTCTCCTTGAAGGCTTTCAGCATGTTATAGAAGTCATCCAGATTTTGCGGCTCTGCAATGCCCAGCTTGTCGAGCCATTCTTTCTTGACCCATGGCGTGTTATAGAAAACAGATTTGAATTCAGGATCATAGATAGTTGGAAGTCCGTAGATATTACCGTCCGGCATCGTAATGCCTTTTCCGATGATGGGGTATTTATCCATGAGTGCTTTGAAATTAGGTGCATAATTATCAATCAGGTCGTTGAGCGGTACGAATACGCCTTGCTTTCCGTATTTGAACAGATCGGAGCGGGAGAATGCGGACGCATAAAACAATTCAGGATATTCGCCGCCTGCGAGCAAAATATTCCGTTTTTCCTTGAGACTGTCTTTCTGTGTGGTGTCCCAAACCATATGAACGTTGGTCATCTTCTCGTATTCCTGCCACAGCTTCAGATTGTTCCAGTCCGCATTGGCAAATAGCTTCGCTGCGAACCCTTTCACCGTAATTTTGTCATTCACGATCGGGAAACCGGCGGTGTTCAGCCCAGCTACTTCTTCTTTGCTTGCAGGTGCACTCGTTTCATTGTTTGTCGCGGAGCCGGTGCCATTGTTGTTCCCGTTATTGCTGCTGCAGGCAGAGACCATGGATACCGATAGTGCGCAGGTCAACAGAATACTCCCCATTTTTGCAACCTTCATTGTTTCTTCCTCCCTTATCCATCCAATTTATATCCACGCAAAGGAATTATCCTTTTATGGCGCCAATCATAATGCCTTTTACAAAATAACGCTGCAGGAATGGATAGAGGATGAGCATCGGAATGTTAGCAACGACGAGAACGGCGTACTTGATGCCTTCAACGGCACGCTGCTGCTTAATTGCGGACTCCGTAGACGCTTTGATCATGTCGTCCGTTTGACCTTGTATCAGGATTTCGCGCAGAATGAGCTGCAGCGGGAACTTACTTTTATCAGATAAGTAGAGGAGGGCATTGAAGAACGCATTCCAATGTCCAACCGCATAGAAGAGAATCGTTACTGCAATGATAGGCATGGATAAAGGCAGGACTACCTTGCGCAAAATTTGAAAATTGGAGCAACCATCGATTGTGGCCGCTTCCTGCAGCTCACCGGGAATGGTCTGCTGGAAGAATGTACGCATGATGATAATATTCCAGATCGATACCGCGCTTGGAATGACCATAACCCACAGGGTATTCAGCATGCCGAGCTTCTTGACGAGAATGAAGGTCGGGATGAGGCCTCCGCTGAAAAACATCGTGAATACGAGCAGGGCCATGATCACATTGCGCCCGACGAAATCACGCCGCGACAATGGATAAGCACCGCATATCGTCATCAGCAGATTAATGAACGTACCAAGAGAGGTGTACAGAAGCGTGTTGCCGAAACTTCTGACAATGTCGCTGTTATGGAAGATTTTACTGTAGGAATCCAGCGTCAATCCTTTCGGCCAAAGCAGAATCTCGCCGCTCATTATGTATTGGGGATCGCTGAATGAGGCGCTTAGGACAAATACAAGCGGATAAAGCACGGCAATCACGACAAGGATTAACACCGAATACGTTATGAAGCTAAAGAGGCGGTCACCTCGGGTCTGATCAGCCATTCGTACGCCTCCTTACCATAAGCTGGTTTTACTAAGTCGTTTGGATATCGAGTTGACACTGACCAGAAGGGCGAAATTGATGATGGAGCTGAATAGTCCGACTGCGGTTGAGAAGCTGAAATCTGCCTCCTGAATACCGCTTCTGTAGACGTAGGTATCAATAATGTCCGAGCTGCCCATATTTAACGTGTTTTGCATAAGTAGTACCTTCTCGAAGCCGATCGACATCACGTTTCCGAGCTCCAATATAAACAGAATGATAATTGTCGGCAGGATGCTGGGGATGTTAATATGCCAAATGCGCTGCAGCCGAGTTGCACCGTCTACGCGAGCTGCTTCATGCAATTGATGATCTACGCCGGCGAGCGCGGCCAGATAGATGATAGAGCTCCAGCCTGTCGTCTGCCAGACAGAGGACATCACATATAAGGTTTTAAACCAGGAGGGCTCGGTGAGGAAGTTAATCGGATTGCCCCCGAACAGTTCGATCATGGTATTAACTAGACCGTACCGTGGATTCAGGAACATCATCATCATGCCAACCACTACAACGGTGGATAAGAAGTGTGGCGCATAGGTAACGGTTTGAACAAATTTCTTGAACTTCGCTGCTCGAACTTCGTTCATCAGAAGAGCTAGGAGGATCGGAATGGGAAATCCTACTGCGAGTGAATAAAGGCCGAGACCGACCGTATTGCTGATTAAGCGTTTGAAGAAGTAGCTATTGAATAACCGATGAAAATGATCAAAGCCAACCCAAGGGCTTCCCCAAATCCCTTTGTTCGCAATGAAATCCTTGAATGCAATCTGAACACCATACATGGGGATGTACTTGAACACGATGAAGTAGGCCAGAACAGGTGAAATGAGCAGATAGAGCTGCCAATTTCGAAAGATACGATTCCAAAAGGCTTTTCTCTTTCCCGTTATGGTAGTCGTCCGAATGGGATTTTGCAGAGCCTGGGCAGTTCGGATAGCCATTTCTTATCACCTCGTCTGTAATTTAATCTTTGTGTGCCTCGTCGATCGATCTCGATGTGATGTTTTGTAACATGCACCTATCATAAGAGCGTTGGGAATAAATTGTCAATCTTTTTATCCAAAAATAATTATATTTTTGGATAAAGTTGCGGGACGTTTGGAATGAGGGTGAATCCATTGAAAACGCTGTATTTTCTCCTTATCACAGATTGTATTTCAATATTCTATCATAAAATTAAGCGCTTTCAATGTGCTGAGTGGTCAAATTTCATAAAGTTTTGCATAAGTTTTATCCAAACTATTCGGTTATTTATCCAAAATTATGACTGGTTTTTCGTGGTTTTCATCGATTTTTTGGACATAACCATGGCTGAATTTGGTGTTTGTGCAAATTAAAAAGCCCAACGGCGCTAACCGTCGGGCTTTCTATAGTGAACGACTCAATTAGACGAACAAATTAGTTCACACTTCGATGATAGTCTGATGACTCTCTGACGATCAAGGAGCACGGAAGTAATATTTTGGGCGGAATCGAATAGTGACCATCTAAGTAATCCACCATCGCCTTCGCCGCAATACTGCCGATTTCGAATTTAGGAACATGAATAGATGAAAGTGGTGGAGATGTATATTGAGCGAAGGCAATATTGTCCATTCCAACAAAGGCAATATCCTCCGGAACGCGGCATTCCTTCTCCAGAGCGGCTCGCATGGCAGGGATAGCAAGCATATCGCTCGCACAGAAAATGGCGGTTGGCCAATCGGACTTCGGTACACGTAGGAGCATTTGGGTCATTTGGGTATAGCTGTCGTTCACGTTCCAGTTGGTGTCGATGACCCAATCCGGATTGATGATGAGATTGGACTGCAGCATAGCGAATTGATAGCCGATATACCGCTCATCGTTCTCCATCTTTCGGTAGAAAGCAGGTCCGCCTATGTAACCGATTCTCGTATGCCCCTGATCCACAAGATGGCGAATAACCATTCGGGCTGCAGCTACGCGATCGCAGTCGACTACCGGCACAGACAAGGATTCATCATTTAAGCTCACGCCAAGAGTGACGATACCATCGTTTTGCATCAGCTCGAAAAATTCTTCATCGTACCAGCTGACGGCGAGAACTCCCTTCACGCTTGCTTCTCCAAGCATGGCTGCAAGACGCTGCGTATCCTTTAATTCCTCAACGGTACGAACGATGACCGGGGGCTGCCCAAGCTCATTCATTTTCTTGTGGAAGCCTTCCAGTACTTGCGAGAAATAAGGATGATCTCCCATAAGGGACTGGGGGATGATGCATACGACTTGCTTCAATGGAGTGCTGCTCTGAGCCTCAGGATGGTCTGAATCAGCAAGCTTGTATCCCAGTTCGACAGCGACACTTCTTATTTTACGTTTCGTTTCCTCACTCACAGGTCGGCTCGTGTCGTCACTAATAGCCCGAGAAACTGTCGAAATAGAAACACCTACGCGTTCAGCGATATCTTTCAATGTAGGCACAACGATATCCTCCTTGCTAGGCTGACTGCGAGCAATTGACGCAATCTCTCACAACGTATTGTAACTTGTGTTCGATGACAAATCCATCCCATTCGGATAGAAGAGGAAGCGTATTCAGAGCGGGAAAAACTTATTTAGACTGAATTGGATTTTTCTCCTTGTATAATGAACAAACCTCAATTAATATGAACATATAAATTACTAAATGAACTTATATGAACACAAAAGGAGATTGTGTCCACATGGAAATCCGTTATGCCTCGCATCCTAATGAAGTAAAAGCTTTCGATACTACTCGTCTTCGTGAAGAGTTTCTGATTGAACAACTATTCGCCCCTGACGAACTCAAGCTTAGCTACTCTCATGTGGATCGTTTTATTATCGGCGGAGCAGTTCCGGTGAATGGTTCTGTGAATCTGGCAGTCGATCCGGCCACAATCGGTGCGGCTACGTTTCTGGAGCGCCGGGAGATTGGCATTATTAATGTCGGCGGCAAGGGAACGGTTACGGTTGACGGAGATGTTTATTCTATGGATAGCAAGGACTGCCTGTACATAGGCCGCGGCGCGAAGGATGTCAGCTTCGCAAGCGAGGATGCCTCCCAGCCTGCGAAGTATTATTTGAATTCCGCTCCGGCACATCAGACGTATCCCACTGTGAAAGCTGCGATTAGCGAAGCGTCCCCTAATCATCTGGGAAACCTGGAGAACTCCAATGAGCGAACCATCTACCGCTACATTCACACGGGCGGTATTCAAAGTTGCCAGCTCGTTATGGGCATGACGTTGCTGAAGCCGGGCAGCATGTGGAATACGATGCCTTGCCATACGCATAACCGCAGGTCGGAAGTGTATTTCTACTTCGACATGCCGGATAACGGCGCTGTGTTTCATCTCATGGGCGAAGCGGCGGAAACTCGTCACCTGGTCGTACGCAATGAACAAGCGGTCATCTCCCCAAGCTGGTCGATTCACAGCGGCGTGGGCACGAACAGCTATACGTTCATTTGGGGGATGGCGGGCGAGAATCAAACCTTCGAGGACATGGACGCCGTGGCGATGAAAGACTTACGATAAACCGACAACTATAGCATGAAAGTGATGGTTTCCGATGAACCCTTTACGTAGATATGAGAAAATTATGGAAATCTTGCTTGCCTCCCGAGAAGTGATGGTCACGGAGCTTAGCGAGCAGCTGCAGGTAACAGGCAAGACCATTCGCGAGGACTTGGCGAAGCTGGAGCAGAAGGGACTGCTGCAGCGCATTCACGGTGGCGCGGTGTTAGCACAGGAGAATCAGCTTGGTATTATGTCGCTGAAGCAAGAAGAAGCGCCATACACAGCTGAGCATCAAGAGATTGCAGAGCTGGCGGTTTCGCTCATTGAAGCTAACGAGGTTATCGCTTTGGATGGCGGGCGAACAACGCTTGCCATCGCCAAGCTGCTTCCAGATGAGCCGCTTACTGTCGTCACGAACGATCTACATATTATTGCGGAGCTGGCCCGCCGTACGTCGATTCGTTTGGTCGTACCGGGCGGTTATCAAATCCGCAATATGCTGATCAGTGCTGAGGCAGCGGCCTACATTCGCAGATTGAACATTGCCAAGGCGTTCCTATCCGCAACAGCCATCCATCCGCAGTCCGGATTTACGATTTACTCCGGAGAATCAACAGACATTAAGCGGGCATGGCTGGAGACGGCCAAGACGTCCTATGTCGTTGCGGATCATTACAAATTCGGTCAAGGTGCGCTCTTCACATTTGCGAAGTTGAACGAGGTCAGCGCGATCATAACGGATTCCGGCATTTCGCGGGAGACTGCAGAGCAGTTCCGGCAAGAAGGCGCGACACTTCTTATAGGCGAGAAGGGAGAATGAGGATGAGCTTTGACTTAACGGGCAAAACAGCACTGGTCACGGGTACGTCAGGCGGCATTGGCCAAGCCATCGCGATCGGGCTGGCTGAAGCAGGCGCTTCGATTGTGGCGGTATCCGCTTCGAACAGCGATGAGACGATCCAATTGATTCGCAGCACAGGCGGACTTGCAGCGCAAATTTCTGCGGACTTGAGCCAACTTGATAACTTGGAGCCGGTGTTTGCCGAGGCAGCAGGTACCTTCGGCGGCATCGATATTCTGGTCAACAATGCCGGCACGATTCGCCGTTCACCGGCTGCGGAGCATTCGCGATCGGATTGGTTCGATGTCATCGATTTGAATATGAATGCCGTCTTCTTCCTCAGCCAATTGGCGGGCAATCATATGATCAGCAGAGGCAGCGGCAAAATCATCAATATTGCCTCGATGCTCAGCTTCCAAGGCGGCATCAACGTACCGGGTTATACGGCCAGCAAACATGCCGTGACCGGCATTACGAAGGCGCTTGCCAATGAATGGGGCGGCAAAGGCATTCAAGTGAATGCGATCGCTCCCGGTTATATCGATACGCGCAATACGGCGCCGCTCATGGCGGATGAGAAGCGAAGCCAAGCGATCCTTGAGCGAATTCCAGCAGGCCGATGGGGCTTGCCGAAGGATTTGCAAGGACCGGCTGTGTTCCTCGCTTCGGCAGCTTCGGATTATATGAACGGCCACGTCCTCTGTGTGGACGGCGGATGGCTGGCACGTTAGGTTAGCAGCTCTATGGAGCCGGAGGCGAGAGTGTGGCAGAGGCGATAAGTTGGACGAAGGACAGATTGCAGAGTTGGCTTGAGGAGCGTCAACCTGCCGAACAGAATATGTACGGCGCAGACGTAATTAGTGCTGCCAAGTGGCAGGAGATCGCAAGTTCAGCTCATTACGCGGACATGGTACGGGAAGTAGAGACGGAAGCAACGATTCTTGAACAAGTATCGATACCTGAGCTTACACCTGAACTCTATGCGCTCTATGAGAGAACCGGGAACCGGTTGTTGTATGAAGGTGTCTATTTTCAGCGCAGGAGGCGTCTGGCAACCTTCGCGATCCGCCACTTCTTGTATCCGAGTGAGAAGCGCTACATCGGTGCGCTGGAGGAAATCATTGCGGCCATCCTAGAGGAGCAGACTTGGTGCCTGCCCGCACACATGAAAGGGCATGCCATCGATCGCAACATTGATCTGTTCGCCGCAGAAACCGGCTTTGCGCTGGCTGAAATCTTAACGATATCAGGTACCGGGCATCTGTCTGTTCCGCTTCAGGAAGCGATTCGTCTTGAAGTGGATCAACGTTTATTCCAGCGCTATTTGAACGACGGCCCATACCACTGGGAGACGGCCGACCATAACTGGGCATCGGTTTGCGCGGGGTCTATCGCTTCCGCAGCGCTTCTCCTCGAGACGGATTCCGATCGAGCGGCTGCTATCCTTGTGAAAGCCATTGCCACGATGGGGCATTATCTGTCCGGGTTTGGCGAGGACGGTGCTTGCCTCGAAGGTCCGGGCTATTGGAATTACGGCTTCGGCTATTTCGTTGCTTTCGCGGATCTGCTGAATCGCGGAACCGGCGGCAAAGCGAATTTGCTTGACGATGACAAGGTGCGAGCGATTGCACAGTTTCAGCAGCGCTGCTACCTTGTCGGCAGAAGGCCTGCTAATTTCTCGGATGCAGTTCCTGATGTGAACGTTCATCTGGGACTCTCGGATTATTTGGCCTCCTATTATGAAGAAGTAGAATACCCTCCGCTGGCTGTTCGGGCAAGCTTCAGCGACGATCATTGCTGGCGGTTCGCCCACGCGCTGCGTAATTTCATCTGGCATAAGCCGCAGGTACCAAGAGAAGAAAAATGGCAGCCAGGAAGCTGGTTTCTGCCTGATGCGGAGTGGCTCGTTTCGCGATGCAGCACACCTTCAGGGAGCTTTGGGTTTGCGGCCAAAGGCGGCACAAATCATGAACCGCATAACCATATCGACGTTGGCCATTTTATATTGCTCGCAGATGGGGACCCGGCTTTCGCGGCTGATCTTGGCAGCGGGGAATATACGGCTGACTATTTCGGTGAAGGGCGCTACGGCTATGATTGCAACGGAGCTCACGGTCATTCGCTTCCTGTGATCGGAGGACGCCTTCAAGAGCTTGGCGCACAAAGTGCGGCAGTTGTGCTGGAAGCGTTCACCGGTGAAGGGAATGATCGGCTTGAAATGGAGCTGGCTTCTTGTTATCCGAGCAGTAGTCTGACCTCGTTCAAGCGGCAATTGATATGGCATAAATCGGATCTGCCCTGCCTTGAACTGCGGGATACATTCCGTTTTGCCGGGAAGTCCGAGACCATTACGGAGACAATTATTACGCGCTGCGAAACGAAGTGCCTATCGGACGGACAAATTGTGCTGAAAGGCAACCGACATGCCGTCCTGCTTGAATTTGAGCCGGGCTGCTATGAAGTTCGGATCGAGGAACGCAACTATTCAAACCACTACGGACAGGAAGAAAGCTATTCTCGCATTTATTTGGATCGAAGAGAAGATGTAATGGAGGGCAGCGATATTCAGCTTGCTTTTCAATTCAAATTTCTAGAGTAGGCAGGTGAGGTCGGCGTGGGGAATGCAAATTCGGAACCAACATCCATGCAATGGGTGAATGAAGCGTGGGAGCGTACAATCTCCAAAGTGAAGCGGACTAGTTCTCGGATTGGAGCTCATTTCCCGCATGCCAGTCAAGGCGGCAGTTATGTGTTGGAGGAGCCGCAATGGTGGACGGCGGGCTTCTGGCCCGGCATGCTGTGGCTGCTGCATGAAGGCAGCGCCGATCCTGAATTTCGTGCAATCGCCGAGCAGTGTGAGCAGAGGCTGGACGATGTTCTGGACGGCTTCGATCATCTCGACCATGATCTTGGTTTCATGTGGACGCTGACGAGCGTGTTCAATTACAAGCTGAACGGCGGGGAACCATCACGCAGACGAGCCTTGAAGGCAGCAAACTATTTGGCGGCTCGCTTTAACTTGAAGGGGAATTATATCCGTGCATGGAATCCTTGGCGGCCAGGGGATGATAATGCGGGCTTAGCCATCATCGATTGCGCGATGAATCTGCCGCTACTCTACTTTGCTTCACGCGAAAGCGGTGATCCACGTTATACCCATATCGCAGAAGCGCATATACGTACAGTTATTGAACATTTCATCCGCCCCGATGGTTCGGTTCGGCATATCGTTCGCTTCGATCCTCAGACAGGGGAGGCTGTAGAATATATCGGCGGCCAAGGCTACTCCCCCGAATCTGCATGGTCACGCGGGACAGCATGGGCAATCTACGGGCTTGCGCTGTCGGCCAAGCAAACGGGCCGTCAAGAATACATCGATGCTGCCAAACGAGTGGCGCATTTCTTCCTTTCACAGCTACCGGATGATCATGTACCGGCATGGGATTTCCGTGCGCCGCTTGAGACGAAGGAGCTGCGCGATTCTTCTGCAGGGGCTTGTGCAGCCTGCGGCCTCCTGCTGATCGCCGAGCTTGTTGCTGATACGGAATCGAGCAGCTACAGGCAAGCAGGCGAGCGGATACTGGAGTCGCTCTACCGGAATTATGGAGCCTTCGACAACGATAAGGAAGAAGGACTTATTTTGCATGGAACGAGTCATTATCCGGAACGGAAAAACGTCGATGTGCCTTTGATTTACGGCGACTATTACTTTGTTGAAGGTCTGGCGAGGCTCAAAGGAGACTGCACGATCGCTTGGGAGTAATGGAAGCAGTTGTAGGGCTGTTCACATTGGGACAGCCTTTATTCATTTACTCCTCCTGCTCGATATTTCCGGAGTTGTTGATTAATACTTTAACCTTATAGGTCACCTTCAGCTTCGGATAGTAGTCGGTTCGCCAGCGCTTCAGATCTTCGAGCGAAAGCTTGCCTCTGAAGTGATTGCCCAATCCAAGCGGGTCGCTCTTATAGCGCTGCAGTTTCGTAGTTAGCAGATTTAGCTGCTTTGTCATGTACGTTTCCATTTCCTCAATCATTTTGGTCTCCGTAATCTTCTCTCTGCTCTCTGTGACGACTGCTTTCACGAACAGCTTGCCGTCTAGCGCTGGCCCTTCCTTTGTTAACCGAGCCTTCCATTTCATATTGGCTTTCAGAATAGTCAAATTAGCATTAGATAGAACCTCGATCGCAGCACCGTGATAACGGTTCGTAGCCACGTTAGCAAACATCGTTTCTTCCTTTCCAATGCGTCCAACCATCGTTCCTTTTCGCAAGACTGCTGATCCGGGGAATTGAAGCACGGTTTCCTTGCCTGGGCGAATGATAGGGACAATCACGTCTTCCGTATAGGATTTAGTGGATTCAAAGGCTTCCCATAATCTTGCTTTAGCTGTTCTTGGTGTCCAGCCGGCCGCTTTATTGGAGTATTTAAAGAAAGTCGTCACATCCGATTGAACAGCATTCGTCGTATTACTAAAGAGCTCCTCCATATCTGCATCCGTAATCGCAACTAATGCCCGTGGCGGGACACCTCTCGCTCGGATGGCATTATTGAGTTCCTCCTCCATCCCTTCTTTAGCTACGGATTCATGAAATACGATCATTTCGACATCTAACAGATCGATATAATTCTCGATATTGATTTTTATACTATCAAAGGCTGCACTGACCGAACCGGCTTCTTGCGAGATTGTCTTGATCGATAACGTTTTCTCTGCAGGAATTGGAATTTGGAGTGTGACATCATAAGCATGATCTTGTCCTTTGGCAACGCCAACGATTACAGGCATTGTCCGAAGATTAATGTCGTGACTGTCCCAGCAGCCGCCGAGGAGCAGGGGGAAAGAAAGACAAACGAGAGAGCAAACTAGTTTACTATTTCGGAAGATCAAGTCGGGTCATCTCCTTAGCCGCGCTTTTCTTCGGTAGTAAGTCGCTGCCAGCGCGATTGCAAGTACGAGTCCGAATCGAGCAGGGGCTCCCCACTCCGATAATTTTTCCAAATCTTTCATGTTTACAATAAGCAGTGCCAAACAAAGTGCCATTGCCGACACTGTGATTGGATTCGTTGCCCATTTAGTGAAAGTGGATGAACGACTGGCAAGCGTTCGAGTCAGCCAGAGAAGTCCTGTGACGTTCATAAGTGTACTCATTAAGACAGCCATCACATAAAACAAGGATAGCCTGTCAAAGAAGAACCAATTGACCCGAATGGAATCCAGTACAATAATGAGCGGATATCGCAGTGGAGCCGCGCCTTCCTGACCGAGCATGGCTAGTGGAATATAGACGACAATCAGATAAAAGAACAAGGAAACGAACCATGCCCCCCAAAGCCAACGCTTGGAGACGCGGGAGAGCGGCCCAAAAAATCCGATCAGTCCGACCGTGTGAGAATAGATAAAAAACAAAGGCAATACCTTCAGTTTTCCCAAAAACGAAAATGAAGGTGTAAGCGGTTTAATCATGTCGAAGGATAGATCTCCATAGGTACTCGCAAGGCTCAGAATAACGAGTGGAAGTCCAAATATCCCGACTAGCAAGGAAAGACGTAGTAACGATTCTCGCCCGGCATACGAAATACACATCGATGAAACAAGGATGAGCGCCATTAGCACTGAAATCGGCGTATTCGGCAGAAATAACATTTTAAGTAATTGGGAGTGGCCTCGAATAATGATGGTGATGACTATAATGTTGCTTATGGTTATCAACCACATCCAAATGACTCTTGAAGCCGCTCTTGATTGTAGGAAACATTGGAGCAGGTCCTCGCGTCCCTCTTGAAATCCCCCAACGAGCAGGCGAAGCAATAGACCCTGAAGCAGCCATCCAATGACTACCGTCATCCAATGTCCGGAAGGTTGGGACTGGATAACGCTCTGGGGGAAAATAAACATGAGGAGGCCATATTGAAGGACGATAAATAAAGCGGCTATCGAAATTCCTTGCTTCATCGGGTTGTTTTCCTGCCTCTCGGAGACGTGGTTGGCACAAAGGGCCTACTGAGTATTGTTGTATTGCTTATGAGGGACAGAAGCAAATAAAACCCGCACACGATACCCAAAGGGCCGAACAAGGCGGCAAAAAACAGCATGATATATCGCCATAATCGAACAGTTAGCGCGAATTGATAGCCAATGACCGTGAAGTTGGCGATCGTGGACGCGGCGAGCACGATGATCAGTAAATTGCTGACCAGCTGCGCCTCGACAACCGCTTGTCCGAGGATGATCCCCCCTACCATGGTCATGGCCGGGCCAATGCTCTTGGGCAATCGGACGATGGCCTCGATGAGCATTTCAATAATAAAGAGCAGGATGAGCGCTTCCGTAAGGGAGGGATAAGGAACCCCTACGCGGCTCTGAGCAATGGAATAGATTAATTCAAGCTTCATGACATCCGGATTGATGGAAACCAAGGCGACATATGCGGCTGGAGCGCCTATGGCGATGAGAGCACCGAGGACGCGGAATAAAATCAACATAATTGATAGCGACGACGGTAAGTCAAGATCGGTATCAAGAACAAACAGGTCGGCGATATGTACGGGAATGATGATCGCTTCCGGATAACCTTCAATGAGCAGCACAATCCGGCCAAGTTTTAGAAAGTGGCTGGCCTCATGCGGTGACTCTGTTCTGTTATAGCTCGGGAGCGGACTCCATATCGGCTGTTGACGAAGCCACTTCGCTACCTGGCGGGTAGATATGAAGTCTTCGTTTGCATGTGCTCGAATCGCTGCTTCACAATCCGCGAGAAGAGCCGAATTCACTGTATTATCGAGCGATAAAATGAACATCCGCTGCTTATGTGAGGAACCGACAAGAAAATGCGATTGATGTAAATGTGCTGAACGAAGTTCATTTCGGATCAAGCCGAGGTTCGTCATAATATCTTCAATAAAGCCGGTTTGCGAAGAGATGAGGATATTCTGATTGATCGGGGTATTGATCGATCGATTCAAATTCTGAGATTCGGATTGTACCCAGATTGCCTCCGAGCCTTTCTCGTTCAAGAGTAAAGCGCGACCTTCAAGAAGACCATGAACTTGGTCTGCCGCCTTAGCCGCCTCATCAGCGCCAAGTGTCCATTTCAGCTGTTCCCATGTATAGGATTCTGCCGAAGCAGTTTCCTTGAGCCGCCATACCGTGGCAGCAACATCGACTAGGCTTGACAGCGCAAAGAGCTCAACGTGCTGGCCGCCGAGCAGAATAAGCTGTTTTTGAAAATCGGGACTCTTCCCAAGTTTTTCGATGACTTGTTTCACCACTACCCACCACCTGTGGGTAGTATTGGCAATAGCCGTCGGAATTATGAGTGAGGTGGCGCGGTTCAGGCTGTCGCCTAAAAACTTGCCAGCATAGCGCTTCTCCGTTCGGTTAACCCTATAAGCGGGCCGCATCAATTCGGTTCATACGAAACGGAGGATGAGATGGAATGCAGCGAAAATTGGCAGTGCTCGCAGCCGGCGCGATGTTGACGACGATACTGACAGGCTGTATGGAGAACCAAGGGGAACTTGGTAACCGCAACATCCGAAATAACAGTATCGCTTATGACATGAATGGCAACCGAATCATCAATTCCCGGTTTGCAAATGATCAAATGAACGAAATGAATCGTGTGGACGGGCATCGATTAAACAGCAACAACATTATCGGGCTTCACAAAAACTACAGGCTGGAAATGAGCCAAGAGATCGCAGATCGGATTGAAAGCTTGCCTGAAGTGAATAAAGCCTACGTCATGCTGACCGACAACAACGCCTACGTTGGCGTTTCTCTGAGGGATAAGGCGGACATGGGCGCTCGGGCCATGAATGTTCCTTCTGCGCCGACTCCGCTTAGCCGTACGCAGCAAGCTTATCAGCGTCCCAACATGAATGATGGAACGATGAATACCCGTATTAGTTCGATTTCCACTGCGCCGAATATGCTGCGGGTATACAATACAACCCCAGCTCCAATGGCTCCTACCGTTCCGACGGCTCCGAGCCGCATGGGTCGGGATGCAGACGTGAGCGGAGGATTGAAAGACCGGATTGCCAATGAGGTCAAACAGTTAGCGCCGCAGGTGAAGAATGTATACGTCTCGGCGAACCCGGATTTCTTCGACCGCATGAATGCCTACATGAACGATGTAAAGCTGGGTCATCCGATTCAAGGTTTTATTGCTGAATTTAATGCGATGGTGGACCGGATTTTCCCGCATAGATCTGGATCTTAAGGTGAGCTTGCCGAAGAGTTCGGAAATTGAAAAGGATTAATCATAGTTACTATGAGCATTCAAGCGGCAGCCGATTCACGTTTCTGAAGTGATCGGCTGTTTTTTCTTAAACATGACTTTGCTTGCGTTAAGTTACCATGGAGGAGCAAAACTGACTAAAGCTCGTACCCATTTTGTTCTTGAACATCCGTCCGAACGTATGCACATCGGCATAGCCAACCGCATTGGCAATTTCCCCGATTGACATATTCGTTTGAATGGCGAGCTCCTTTGCTCGTTCAATCCGGACACGTGTTAAATACTCGAATGGCGTTATACCGAAAGCTTGTCGAAATTTGATAATAATGTAATTGCGGCTGAGCCCGGACATTTGTTCGAGCTGATCGTGCTGGATATTCGCGTTATAGTGATTAGCGATGTAATTTCGGATGAGCACCATTTTTGTTTTAATCTTTTGCTGACCTTCCGTCTTCGTTTCCTGCTCCTGCTTGATACCCGACAGATCGGCCAATAGCTGCATCAGAAGTCCTTGACACTGTGTGTGGTGGGTCAGTCCAGGCTGATGATAATGAGTGATCAGCTGCGTAAGCTTCTTCTCAATGTCATGACCAGCGAAATTTCCCAAATACCGTTCATCGCCAAGCATCTGCTCAACGGGATAGTTTGTCTCTCCGAAGTCGAAAAGAATAGAAATACAAATATACTTCTCCCCTGGAATTGTATGTACTTCATGAACTTGAGAAGGTGAGTGGTAGATGAGATCGCCTCGGCGTGTGATATAGATGTGGTCCTCGATTCGATATTCGGCAGCACCTTCGACGACATATTGGAACTGATAATTGTTCAGCATTCGGCTTGCGATGTCCCATTGCTGAGGTGCGTGGAACAAATGCGCAAGCGTGATGTACGGGGGGTGAAAATACAGACCTGCGACATGTTCGGGCAGCGCGTGGTGGTAGTATGGGATTTTGGGCGTGTTCGTCATACTCTGCGGGATCACCTCTTGGGGGAGTCGGATAGTTGCTTGCTGCTGCTAGTCAAGTTTACTATCGCAATTTCGTGTGATTTCTGCAACATCTTTGTTACTTTCAACTACATACACCCTCCGTCCCAATCCCTTATACTTAGCTAAGAAGCACTCATAAACTATGAGGGAGTGGAACGTAAAATGGGTATGATTCATGTGGGAATTCCTCTTGTCGACGCTGCGGCGCAAGACTGTATAACGGAAGAACAGGCGCAGTTTTTCTTGAATAACGGTTTTCTGGTTATTCGAAATGTGATCGCCGGCGAAGAGTTGAAAGTGGTGCAATCTGAAATGCAAGCGCTTTACGAGAAAGGTGCTGCCGGTGTAGACGACCCGGATTTTATGTACGGGGTTGGTGTGAAATCAGGCCAATCGATCTTTAAGCGTGTCGAATATGTGATTGAAAAAAGCGATCCGATGAAGGTGCTGCTTGGTCATCCGTTTATATTGCGTTCCGTGGAGAAGCTGCAAGGCCGCAACTTCATCGCGACCTGGGACTCCATGGTGCTGAAGGCGCCGAATGAAGGCATTATCGTCCCTTGGCACCGCGATGCGGCGGTACCGGACGGCTGCGAAGATACGCGTCCGATCTTCAATGTGGATTTTTACTTGGATGAGGCCGATATGCAAACCTGTCTATGGGTCATTCCGGGGAGCAATAAGTGGAGTAAAGAAGAAGCCGATCAGCGCTGCAAGCAGCCTGGCTTTACGACAGAGGATGCCATTCCGGTTCCGATGCAGCCGGGAGATGTCATCTTCCACAATATCGAGGTGCTGCACGGTTCGCCCGCAGGCGACGGCAACCCGCTGCGCCGTACCGTGTATTACGAATTCCGTCCCGGCGAAATCGAAGCCGAATTCGGCCCGCACACCTTGGAGTACTTGTCGCTCAAGCAGCATATGCTGCTGGACTGCATTGAGCGTCGTAAAGGCGCATCTTATGCGCAAGGCGAAACGCCGTTCGCGTATCAACCAGGTGGCGCATTCGCGATCCGCGCGCCGAAGCAGCCGGCGCAGTACCGCTACGCACACGAAGTGTATTGGCGTCGATAGACGCTTGTATGGGGCCTGCGGGCCGGTCGCTAATTTGCGGCCGGGCCGCAGGTTTTTTTGCTTTGGCGGTGGTAACAACACCACCTCAGTCCCTGCACTGCAGTTGAGAGTCGGGAAACCCGACTCTTACCACCGAAACTGCAAGAAAAAGTAGCTGAGAGTCGGAAAATCCGCCTCTCAGCCCCAAAACTACCCCCTCCTCAGCTGCTACGTAAACATTGAGAGCGGAATAGCCGCTATCGTGACCACTTCGACTTCGATTTTGTTGCTGATAGCGGCATATCCGCTATCAGCGTCAAGAAATGGCGAATATACTGTAGTTTCGGCGAATGTGCAGCATTGAGAGCGGAATAACCGCTATCGTGACCACTTCGACCTCATTTTTGTTTCTGATAGCGGCATATCCGCTATCAGCGTCAAGAAAGGGCGAATATACTGTAGTTTCGACGAATGTGCAGCATCGAGAGCGACATAGCCTCTATCGTGACCACTTCGACCTCGTGTTACTTCTGAGAGCGGTATATCCTTACCAACAATAAACCGAATAACTAAGAAGGCATCCGTCATGGAGCGACAAACACCCGCCCATTTTTTCAATATACGGCACCACTACAGGCGCCTGATCATAAGATAATTTGACTGTATCCCTTAACCTTGTTAAACCATAAAAACCCGAGCAAGGAGGGGTGACAAACACAATATGGGTAGCGACCAGAAGAGCAAGTTCTTATTAACTCATCGTGAACGCGAGGTTTTCGAGCTGCTTGTGCAGGATAAAACCACAAGGGATATCGCACAGCAACTGTTCATCAGCGAGAAAACTGTTCGAAACCACATCTCCAACGTCATGCAAAAGTTGAACGTTAAAGGTCGTTCACAAGCGGTTGTCGAGCTTATAAAGCTTGGGGAATTAAAGATTTGACGAAAATCACCGCATACCTTGCTCAGCCTTCTGGCAATGCTTCCGAATTTATTCGGAAACGTTTGCGAGAAGGTTTTTTGACGTCTTAGCCGATCACATTTATGTTATGCAGCGATCAACTCATGCTTGCTTTCGTCAATCCAGAATTCCTGTGTTACGTATCGTTATCTTAACTTTGGGTTTAATACTGATCTTGGGATACTCCTCGCGCCAGTTCAGACCTGCATACAGCTTCGGATGATAGGCAGCAACCTCATGCCCCAGCTGCAAGTAATCGCAATTAGCCTTTTGCAAAGTTTTAATCACGCCAGATGCCTTTACAGTGAGATCAGCTGCGATTTTCTTTTCAAGCTCAGAGAGCATTTTGCCTGTGTGTTTCTTCAGTTCATCTCCGTCTTTGTCTTCGATTAACTTAAGATCCAACTTTAACGAGATATCAATTTCGCGCAGCCCTTCACCATCATGGATAATATGGTAATCCCGTTTAGCTTTCACTACCAGAACCGTGTATTTTGTTCCTTCCGTTTCACCAACAAGCAGCTGATTCTTGCCAGCCGCGCCATGCAGCAGAACAGCAAGCTGGGTCTCATCATCATTCAGGTTAACACCGGTGTACTTACCGTCTCGAAATAGGGCGGTACCTGCAAGTCGAGCCCCGTTCCCATCGGGCTCGAAGCGGTTGAGCGCAAAGTCGTTTATGAAATACATGCCCCCGAATATATAACGGAGTAATTTACTAGATGGGATTTTTCCTCTCTTAATCTCATCGTCCAATAGACCAACCAGATAACTGGATACGGTCTGATCATTAATCTTCTTCTTAGCCATCAGTTTCGAGGGATCGCCATCAAACACCGCTAGGTGAGCGTACGACGGATTGGATAGAAATTGGCCCGTAATATTCAGATAGTTCAACGGCTGATCTTTGGCGAACTTGGCGCTTATTAGGTACAGCCTAGTCTCCAGAGTGTTAAGGATGCCGGGCAAATACTTGTTCATTTTACTTACGGAATCATAGAGGTTGGTGCCTGTTGAACCCATGTACAAGCCATTCGGACTCCCTCCTCCCTGATTCGCATTCCGAAGCGAGGAAATCACATAGCTTACCTTGATTTGCTGTTTGCTGTCATCCTCGTAATCCAGCCCGATAACATCGACAAAAAGCAGATTTTTCAGCTGAAGCTGATCCCAGCAACCAGTGAGCATCAAACAAACGATTAACGCGGCTATCACTTTCTTCATATCTCGCTCCTTCCCTTGCCTCGCAGCCCGGAAATGATGAGTAAGAAAACGGGTAAAACGACAATCAAAATGATGGACACTCGGTCCTGAATCGAAGCAGCACGCATAATGTCGAATCGTTTCGCCATGAAGAGCCCTCCAATAAAACATACGCAGACCATAGCCCATACCCATACATGCTGTTTGCCCAAGCCCTGACTGCGCAGATGCTGGAATGCTTTAGCAGCCATAAAGAAATACACGTAGATCGTTGCCGATATAATGCAGACGTAGAAGATTAGGAACAAGATGTCAATGCTCTGCAAAACTTCAACCCGATAGTTCTTTAATATGAAAATGAGCGGTTCCGGAATAACGTCGAGCTGTTTCAAGCTGAACTTCATGGTGCAGATCAGGCAGACCGCAACATAGAACACGAGCGTAAAGGCATTTGCCAGCGTCATGGCAAGAAGCAGCTTCTTTTTGCTTTGCGTCTTTACGTACGGGTAGGCATAAAGCAGCAGATCATAACCTACATAAGCGCTAAATGCGGTATATACACCCTTCATTACGGGATACCAGCCACCGGGTAGAACCGGCAGCAAATTTCTCATGTCCAGTCCGTAGATTCCGCTGCAAACGACAAGCAAGAAGCTGATGTAAGAGAAGTACATAAAGGTTTGAGATAGAAAAGCCAGTTTCTTCAGCGTTGACGTTGCCGCATAGCCGCACACAGTTAGAAGCATTAGAATGATGACCCACCTGGGGGTGAGCACAAACATCCATCTCTTTAGAATGTCGGTGTACAGCAAGGTCAGCAAAAGTCCGGAAAGGGCGTAGTAGCATCCATACACCAAATTGATGCAAGCTCCAATCGGTTTCCCGACAAGAAGAGGGATATAGGCAAAGAAATTCCGTGCCGGGTATCGGCTGCCGAGCCACCAAATCAGCATAATGCCTACTTGCGCGACAAGTCCGCTCAGCAATACGGCCAGCCAAGTATCATGACCGGCAACTCCGGCCTCTACGTGAGGCAAGGATAATACCTCTGTCCCGAGCTGCGCCATAACGACGAGCGAAATCAGCTGTCTTCCGGTGATGGTTTCTTCCTTCTTCAACGTTTCCAACCCCTTGGATTCCGTATCCTTGTCCGATTCTTGGCTGCGGTTCCTGCCGGCCTCTTGCTCATGCTCCACATCGGTGCGCGAAACAACGTATCCTTCGCATCGCTCAATGAGAAAGGCGGCGAATAATACGGAAGTCCCATCGTATTCATCTGGCACAAGTGGATACAGATCATCATGAAGAAGAAGACCAGACCGAGCAGGCCGAACAACGAGGAAAGTAAGAGCGCCGGATAGCTTAGAAGGCGTACGGCACTATTCATCTCGTACGACGGGAGGATAAAGGATGCCAAGCCTGTTAACGCAGCTACAATAACGGCCGTATTGGAGACCAAATTGGACTGCACGACCACCGTTCCGATGACAATACCGCCAACGACGCCTATCGTTTGACCGACGGGACTCGCCAGCCGAATTGTCGCTTCTCTTAAGATCTCAAGCATGAGCATCATGGAGAGCGCCTCGAATAACGGAGGAAACGTGATAAATTTCAGAGAGCTTTGCAGCGTATTGACGAAATTAATCGGCAGCAGTTGGGGATTAAAGGAACTGACGGAAACATAAAAGGCAGGCAGGCCAATGGCAATGAAAAAGCAGCAGACACGCAATAACCGAAAGATGGTACCGATCACCCAGCTGATTTGATAATCGTCCGGGCTTTGAAAAAAAGACCAAACCGATACCGGCAGGATGATCGCGTCCGGTGACCCTGCAGTTCCAATGACGATCTTCCCCTCCATTAAATAGGCACGCGCACGGTCAGGCCGTTCCGTAATAAGAAGCTGTGGAAACAGGCTGAATTTCTTCTCCCGGATGAGCTCATCGATAAATCCCGGCGCCTCGACATAGTCGATGTCAATGCTGCTGAGCCTTCTTTCCAGCTCCACTACATTCGCCATATTGGCAATCGACTTGATGTACATGACCGCTACTTTTGTCTGAGAGAGCCGCCCGATCGTGAATGTTTTCACGACAAACTCGGTAGAGTTGATCATCTTGCGCATCAGGTTGATATTGGTATCGATATTTTCTATGAACGCTTCGTTCGAACCACGCAATACTCGCTCATTAATCGGTATATTAATGGATCGCTCTTTCTTTACATCTACACCAAGCAGGTAAAGCTTGCTCTCTCCGTCACGATGCAGCACGGCTTTACCGTACATTAACGCATGTACGGCTTCATCCAGTTGCTCTGTTTCAGCATAATCTAGAATTGAAATGACGTCAGAGACCGCATCTTGCGGACGAAGATGCAGCGGTTTCAGAATAAACTCTTGAATGTGAGTAGACTCAACTAACGTGTCGAAATAATACAGTCTATGTTCGGTTCCTCCAAGGAAAAGCTGTTTCGATTGAAAGTCGCTTTGTTCCGAGAACAGTTGCTTGAAATAGTGTTCGGTCTTGTCTATAGATGGACTGGATTTCAAACGGGGATCCTCCTTCAATGCCGATGTTCATACTTTAACCTGTGAATTCCATAATTATGTAAGAGGGAGATGACATTCCACTGCTAGCAGCTGCAGCGCATTTTTGCAAAAATAGCCAAATATATATTGTGTACTAATTAACCAATGTGATACATTAATTATCAAATAAGGACGCATGAATGAGGTGGTTGGCATCACGTTAACGGCAAGGCAAGTCGAAATATTAAAACTCGTCAAGATGCATGCGCCGATTACTGGCGATCAGCTTGCGGAGATGCTGGGGACAGGTAAGCCGACGCTGCGTGCGGATTTATCGCTGCTTGTTATGCTGCGACTCTTGGAGGCGAAGCCAAGAGTGGGCTATTTTCCGGGGACCGCGGCGCAAGGAAGAGAACAAGTGCTTAATCGCTGGGAAACCGCGTGCGTGAAGGATGTACAAGGGATGCCGATCAGCGTGACGGAGACTGCTTCTGTGCATGATGCCGTAATTACATTATTCATGGGTAATGCCGAGGTCCTCACCGTTGTGGATGAGAACCGGCATTTTGTAGGTGTCGTGACACCGAAGGATTTGCTCAAAATCACGCTTGGCAGCAGCAATGCAGCCACGATTCCGGTAAGTATGGCGATGTCTCGTCTGCCGGTTATTGCAGCGGTGCAAGCTGATCAACCGCTGATGGACGCGGTGAAGAAGATGCTCGTGCAGGAACTGGACGGCTTACCGGTCGTTTCAGGTGAAGAACAGCCCGCGAATCGATATGAGGTCGTAGGGTGGATCAGCAAAACGAATATCCTCCGCTGGATGATGGAGCTGGAATCGGACAGGCAGGGATAAGGAGGCAGGACGTTGGGGATCGCGGGGAAACGAGTACAGCCGATTTATATTTGCTCGGATGCGGTTGGGGAAACGGCGGAAGCGGTTGTGAAGGCGGCGATGCGGCAGTTCGCTTTTGAAGATGTGAAATTGATTCGGTGCGGCCATATCAAGTCGGAGGATGAAATTGTCCACATTGCCTCGGAAGCAGCCCGGGCAGGCGGATTCATCGCCTATACGCTGGTGCAGCCGGAGCTTCGCGAAACGATGAGAGAGGAAGCGCTTCTTAAGGGCGTGCGCGCCATTGATGTATTAGGCCCGATGATGCAAGCTTTTATCGATACGTTCAATGATTCGCCGAAACGACAACCCGGCCTGCTCCATACCCTCGACGATGATTATTACCGCCGCATTGAAGCGATTGAATTCGCTGTGAAATACGATGACGGCAAGGATACGAAAGGGCTGCTGCTCGCTGAAGTTGTCATCATTGGCGTATCCCGTACTTCGAAAACACCGTTAAGCATTTATCTCGCTCATAAAGGCATTCGAGTAGCGAACTTGCCGCTCGTGCCGGAAGTCAAAGTGCCCCAGGAGCTTTATAAAGGCAACCGTCTCGTGGTTGGATTAACGATGCAGCCGGAGAAGCTTTCAGGAATACGAACCGAACGGCTTAAAGCGATGGGACTCCCCTTCTCTGCGAAATACGCATCCTCAGAGCGCATTGACGCTGAACTTACCTACGCGCAATCCATCATGAAGTCGTTAAATTGTCCGGTTATTGATGTCACCGAGAAAGCGATTGAAGAAACAGCGGGCATCATTATTGGTTGGCTGCAACAAGCAAACTGAGGAGGCAGATGTACGATGGAGCGGGAACTGGCACTTGAAATTGTACGGGTAACGGAGCTGGCAGCCCTTGCTGCTGCTCCTTGGATGGGCAGAGGAGACAAGCATCGTGCCGATGAAGCGGCGACGAATGCGATGCGGGGCATGCTGGATTCCGTCTCGATTCGAGGGACGGTTGTCATCGGGGAAGGCGAGATGGATGAGGCGCCAATGCTCTACATTGGCGAAGTAGTTGGAAGCCTCCAAGGACCGGAGGTGGATGTGGCAGTAGATCCGCTGGAAGGGACTGAGCTCGTTGCGAGAGGGCTCAATAATGCGATGGCCGTCATTGCAGTGGCACCGAAAGGTCGACTGCTGCATGCGCCGGACATGTACATGGAGAAGCTTGCCGTTGGGCCGGCGCTTGCCGGAAAGCTGAGGCTGGAGGATCCAATCCGCACGACCGTGGAGAAAGCGGCGCTTGCCCTTCACAAGCAAGTTTCGGACCTAACAGTTATGATCCTTGATCGTGAGCGCCACGCAGAGCTAATCAGCTCGCTTCGTGAGGTCGGCGTACGCATCAAGTTTCTGTCTGACGGCGACGTTGCAGGCGCGATTGCCCCGGCTTTCCCTGAGGCGGGCATCGATTTGTACGTTGGCTCGGGAGGTGCACCGGAGGGAGTGCTTGCAGCTGCCGCGCTCAAATGCCTCGGCGGCGAGATTCAAGGCCGGCTCATGCCGCTGAACGAGGAGCAGGAGCAGCGCTGCAGAGAGATGGGACTCTCCGACCCGCGCAAGCTGCTGCGGATGGAGGACATGATAGGCAATGACGACGTCATCTTCGCCGCAACCGGAGTCACGCCTGGCGAGTTTCTCGGCGGTGTCTCCATGCTGCCGGATCAACGGGCCGAAACCCATTCGATCGTGATGCGAGTGAAGACGCGTACCATTCGGTACATCAAATCCCAGCATTATTTGCCGAACAAGCCGATATTGGGTCAGCTATAGCTGACAAAGGCTTTAACCAAATAAAGGACGCTGCCGGGCAACCCCTTTAACTACAAGGGATTGTTCGGGCAGCGTCCTTTTTGCACCTGCATCATCGTCCGAGGAATAGGCTACTGTAATAAGAAATGTACTTAGACTTCATCTGTTCCGTCGTTTGTCCGCGATCGTCGGTGAAGTAGAGGAACGAAATCGGACTCATGGAGATCGTAATATGGAAGGCTGCGAATTCGGTATCCACGTTGGGTGCCAAGCCGGTCGCAACAGCTTCATCAAGCAATTTCTTCAGGACGCCTGTCACAAATTGAAAAGGCGGTGAGCCGAACATATTTTCCCGATCATCCGAACACCAAGCATCCGGCTGAATCGCATTAAACCACTGCATTTCGGTTGCGAGAAAATCAATCCAGCGCGATAGAAACGTTTCCATTCGTTCGCGTACCGGCAATTGTGCCTCGAGCGCAAGATAATCGGAAATATGGGATGCAAATCGCTCGAAGCTATCCGTGAGAAGTTCCATGCAGAGCTCGGCCTTGGAGGAATAACGTCTGTACAATGTGCCTTGGCCGACGCCTGCGCACTTGGCAATCTGATGCATGCTGACGCTATCCACACCATGTTCATGAAACAGCTGGGACGCTGTATCGAGTATGAGCTCGCGGTGTCTGGCGGCGTCCTTTCGTTCGCTCCGTTGCTGCATATGCCATGAACCTCCTGAAATTGAAAAAAGTTCACATTGTCTTTCATTGACAATGCGCCTAGCGTTAGGTAAGCTGTATTTAAAGCGGACAATTGTCCATTTATAAAAAACCGAGATGTTCCGAATCAGGTTCGATGCCTTCATTGTACTCCTCTCCATAGGAAGGGTCAATGTAAGTGCGAGGATCAGAAGGAGCATAGGACGGGTAAAGGGAGCTGGAGAGTACCATGTCTGCACAAGCAACATCAGCTGCAAGAAGCGAAGAGCCGTTTTCCATTCGGAAAATATTAGGGCCGCTGGCAGCAATTATTATCGGGATTTTCATGGTCGTGCTGGACGGAACTGCTGTTAACGTGGCGCTTCCGGGTTTGCTTAAAGAGTTTGACACGACGTATCAGGTTGTATCCTGGACCGTTACAGGGTATGCACTGGCACAAGCAGCGGTCATCCCGCTTGCCGGATGGTTGTCTGACCGTTTCGGCGCAAAACAAGTGTTTCTCATCTCCGTATTTCTGTTTACGGTAGGCTCGCTGCTTTGCGCGTTGGCAACATCTGTTGAGACCTTGATTATTTTCCGTATCGTTCAAGGGGTCGGCGGAGGTATGGTGCTCCCGGTTGCGATGGCTTTCATTTATCGTCTTAGCCCACCGGAGAAGGTTGGCGCAGTTATGGGTATGATGGGGATTCCGATCCTTCTTGCTCCGGCGCTTGGACCAGTACTTGCAGGTTACCTGGTTGACTATGTCAGCTGGAAATGGTTGTTCCTGATCAACATTCCAATTGGTGCATTTGGCGTATTCCTTGGTATTCGCTCATTGCCTCGCATCGAGCGTCAAGCTGTAGCCGCACTTGATAAGCTTGGTTTCCTCTTGGCTCCAATCGCTTTCGCCGGTCTTTCCTACGGTGTTAGTGAAGGTGCAGTAAGCTGGACGGCATCGAAGACGATTATCGGTATTGTTGTTGGAGCAGTAGCACTTATCTTGTTCGTTATCGTTGAACTCAGACGTAAAGATCCACTACTTGAGCTACGTGTTTTCCGTTCGATGGACTTCACGAAAGGGATTGTCGTGCAATGGATTTCCCAAATCGCATTGTTTGGCACGATGTTCCTAGTTCCACTGTTCCTGCAGCAAGCACAGCACTACAGTGCATTTGACACAGGACTCATTATGCTTCCGCAAGCAATCGCCGCAGGTTTGTTCATGCCAATCGGCGGGATGCTCTACGATAAGATCGGCGCAAGACCGCTTGTATTCGCAGGGATGCTGCTAGTAACAGTAGCGGCATACATCTTCTCTCATGTTGATGCAGAATCCGGCAAAATGATGATCATGGGGCCGCTGGCCTTGCTCGGAGCAGGAATGGGCATGTCGATGATGCCGCTGAACACGCATCTGATGCAATCGGCACCGCGTGATCTCGTCAGCCGCGTAACTTCCCTTACGAATGCTGCGCAGCAAATCATGACTTCATTTGCAGTAGCAGGCTTGGCAACCATTCTTGCTAAACGCATGGTGTTCTACGGACCGACGGCTAAGAGTGAGCTTGAAGCTTATTCGCTCTCATTCGGCGATACGTTCCTGATCTTGACGTTCATCGCGATCTTCGGCGCTGTACTGGGCTTATTGCTCCGCAAACCGGCACCGATTGCCGGTGAAGAAGGCAACAAACAACCGGAAATGATGATGCATGTAGGTTAATTGCAACATTTGCATCAAATAAAAGAGGCTGAACAGGTGGGGATCCCACTGGTTCAGCCTCTTTTCTCATTGTCTCACCGCAATATTAGAAAATTCGCCAATCGAGCGCGGTCGACATCGTCTCCAGCAAATGGACGCCTGCGGTGCTGTTTCCTTTGGTGCCGAGTGCCGGACCGATGACACCGATGCCGTACCGGCCGGGAACAAGGGCGAGAATGCCGCCGGAGACGCCGCTCTTCGCCGGGATGCCGACTTTAATCGCAAATTCGCCGGATGCGTTGTACATGCCGCACATAATCATGAAGGTTTTGGCGATTTGCACGTAACGCTTCGGTACGATTTGTCGACCAACCAGCGGATCGAAGCCGTCGAATGCCAGAAGCAGCGCCATACGTGCAAGCTGATTGCAGCTGACCTCGATGGAACAATGTTGGAAGTAGACGCGGAGCACATCTTCCACGTCAATTTCGTCACCGAGCACTTCGTTATCCTTTAGGAAATAAGCAAGCGAGCGATTTCGATGTGCCGTTGCAGATTCGGAACGGAAGACATCTTCGTTGACGGACAGCGCTGCACCGCCTGCCGCTTCCGCGAAGAAGGCCAGAATGCGCTGCGTCTTGGCCGCAGGTGTATCGCCGTGAATCAACGAACTGATCGCGATTGCACCGGCATTAATAAGCGGATTAAACGGCTTGCCCGGTTCAACGAGCTCAAGCTTGAGCATTGAATTGAAGTCGTCGCCGGTCGGCTCCATGCCAACTTTAGCAAATACACCGTCTTCGCCGTTATCCATTAGGGCTAGGAGAAGTGTGAACACCTTCGATATACTCTGCATGGTAAAAGGAAAGTCAGTCTCCCCAGCACTAATCGTCTCCCCGCCGGCACCCATAATCGTAACACCCAGCGCATCCTCAGGCGCCTTAGCAAGCTCCGGAATATAGGAGGCTACTTGCCCTTCGCTGGCATGCAGCCGGCTTGCGTTTACCCATAACGGCAGCGTTTCCCGCAATTGCTCCATCATCATTGTCGCCCCATCCTCTTCGCTGTCCTTTTCTACTTCATAGTGTACGGCTCACCTGAGTTGCTCTGCAAGAGGAAATCGAATTCCCACTATCTGAGAGCTTGGCCAATCGTGTACAATGATGACAGGAATCAACCTCATTATTGAAAGCAGGAGGCTCTATGATTAAAATCCTACTTTTCGGCTTGTTATGGTGGCTGACAGGCAGTCCGTTCCTTGCTGTTCTTGTCCTTCTAGCCCTGCTTTATGTACTGGACCGCAGGTTCGTCGGACTCACGCCAAGTTTCGTGAAGCCGCTGCGCAGATTCGGTACAATCAGAAGGCTGCGCCAGCAAATCCTCATGAATCCAAACGATATTCCAGCCAAACACGAGCTCGCTCGACTGCTGATAGAACGCAAACGTTATAAAGAAGCGAAGGAATGGCTGATGCCGCTGCAGGATGCACTGGAGCACTCCGCGGAATTCTGGGATGATCTCGGTGCTTGTCTCAGTCAGCTTGGTGAAACGGATGCAGCCGAAGCGGCAATTGGCAATGCACTTTCGATCAATCCGAGAGTGAAGTACGGGACGCCCTACTTACGCTTAGCTGGGATTCATGCCAGAAGCAATCCAGAGAAGGCAATCGGACATTTGCAATCCTTCCGCGCCATTCATTCTTCTTCCATCGAGGCTTATTATAAGCTGGCTCTGCTCTATTCACAGCTGGGACGTGCGGAAGATGCGAAGCAAACACTGGTAGAATGCGGAACCCTGTATCGAGCTTTGCCGCGTTACAAGAAACGACAAGAGCGTAAATGGGCACTTCTGGCCTTTTTCAAAAGACTTTCTTCCTAAAATAAGCGGTGTCAGCATGTTTCTTACGTGCTGACACCGCTTTTTTGCGTTAAAATCCCCCATATTTAGCTCGTAAAACCCATTATTGTTCAATTCTTTCATTGTCACTCTCTATGAAATCGTACATAATTGAGAGAAATATCGAATTTGATCGGAGAGTCTGTCGAAATGCGGCGTAATGCGTGGCTTCTTGCCATCTTATTGATCGCGCTGTTACTTGGCGTCAATAATACCATCTATTATTTTACATCCAAGGATTCACTGGAAGACAGCCTTGAGCATGAAATGGAATCGGTTGCAAAACAGATTGAAATTTCCATTGAGCTGTCCCGCAATGGCGCAGAGAAATATCAGGAGCAAATCGGCCGCGAGCTTCGCGCTGTCTCGATCGCAACCCAATTCGCACTGAGTCCGGATGTCGAGAAAGTGTCCAACTCGCAATTGGTGGAGCTCTCGAAGAAGCTTGATATGGTTGGCATTACGCTGCTCAAACGAACCCAAGACAATATCATCCTATATAAATCGTCCAGTCCGAAACAGATCGGATACAAGACAAATACGTGGAAGCCATGGTATCAAGCATTCAACCAGCTGTTCGATGAACACAAGGTTACGATTGACTGGGGCCAGCATTTAACGAACTTCTGGACAGGACCTTTTGAGTTTGCCACGACTGACACAAGCTCTATTCAAAAATGGGGCTACTATTACGACGGTACGACCAACTATATGATTGATCCCTATATCAGCTATGACAGCAGGCAGCATGCTTACGACGATGCAACCGGGGTTGATAAGCTGATCTCTCTGACGCTCAAAGAGAATAAATCGTTAAGTGAAATTACGATTATTAATCCGGAGACATTCGGAGATGGCGATAAAACAACCATTACCGATAACGGTGACGTTCTCAAGCACAAGACGCAAAATGAAATCATCAATGGAACATATAAGTTTAAGGATCCTGATGATTTGGCTAACGTGAAATTGGCGAATGAGAAGAACATTAAGGTTTATCAGAATGATGTCATCAACGGCAAACATGTTATTAAGCTGTTTATTCCGGTTGATATCCAAACCAAATCGGCGAGTATGCTTGATAAGAATGGCGAGCCGCTAAATCGCTATGTGATTTCGCTTGTTTCCGATTATGCGACCATTCAACAGACGCTGGATAAACAGTTTATCAATATAGCGCTGATTATCGGCATTGTAACTGTGCTGAGTTTAATCTTGGTCTACTTGTTCGTCTCTGCTTACCGCAAATCGCAGGATAAGTTGATTCGTAAGGCGCAAGAGACGTATTTGGATGAAATAAACGGATTGTTCCAGTCGATTCGCGCTCAGCGGCATGATTTTGCTAACCATGTGCAGACCATTCACGCGTTGGCTGAGCTTGGCAAAACGGAGGAATTGAAGTCGTACGCGGCAGAATTGACCGGCGAGATCAGACAAATGAACGATATTATCGATATCGGCAATCCGGCAATCGCTGCGCTCATTCGTGCGAAGGGTTTGCAGGCTGAGATGCTCAAGGTAGAATTCAAGGCGGATTTCAATGATATCAATAAGCTGGAGCTTGGGATGAAGTCGCTTGATATGACAAGGCTGCTCGGCAATCTGATCGATAATGCGTTTGACGAGGTGCTCAATTACGCAGAAGGTCAACGCACGGTCCACATCGAGGCATGTCAGAGAACCGGTTATTATGAGTTTGCCGTAAGTAATACTTGTTTGCGCGCAGCCGAGCTTGAGAATAAACCGTTATTCCAGGCAGGTTATACGTCGAAGAAAGGCAGTCATTCCGGACTTGGCTTGCACATCGTGAAGTCCATCGTGGAGCAGTACAAAGGTGCCATAAACCTTGCCATCAATGAACCGAATACGGTGACATTTATCGTGAAAGTGCCTTATTAAGAGTGACTGTTTTTGAAAATCATGCCAAGCCTCTTGCCCGGAATTGCTGGTCCGGACAAGGGGCTTTTTTTATTCTCTTCATGTCTGTCCCAGTTCAAAGCGAAACCGTTTGTGAATGTGGTATAATGGTTGGAATGGTTATTGAGGAACGGGGGACGCATCGTGAGCACGTTTTTTCAACTGGATGAACAGCGGCTGCAAGCTTTGGAAACAGCTGTCGCAAGCAGCATCCCCCTTGAGGTGATGCAGCTTGGCTTTGATTATTACCGCCGGGAGAAGGTGCTTTCCGTTCAAGTGATGGAAGGAACCTCTGTATATGGAACCGTCAAGGATGCTGCAATTTTTGCCGTTACGCTCGACTGCGATGAATTCGGTTTTAGTACTTGTACTTGTCCGGCTAAAGGATATTGCAAGCATATGGCTGCTGTTTTCTACGCTTACTATGACTATGCGGGAAGAAGTGCGGACGAGGTGCACAACCGTGTGTTGTATGGTCGCGATCCGATGTTTACTGAAGGTCAGCGGGGGGCTGGGGATACGATCCCTGAAGCGGCTGTCATTGCTGCGACTAAGACCGGTCTCGAAGGTGACCCGCGTCTATGGCAGCAAGATATGGAAGCGAAGCACGGCGAAGTATGGCGGCAATGCAGGCACTCCCTGCATCCGTTGCAGCCGGTTTTGTCGGCGATTAAGGCGGTTTCGAAGAATTGGGATGAAGGACTGAGACGGCTGCACTGGATGCATGGCATTATTTTTGTCGTGGAGCAGACGGAACGGGCCTATTCGATTACAGACAGCTACAGCCGTTACTATTATGAGATGGCTTTCGCGCGGATGACGGAGCCTTGGATCAATCAATATCACGAGCTAGCAGGAGAACTTACACCCGATACCATGACGGACATTGAACGTGTCGGGGTTGAACAATTACTTGAGCTGTTCCATGAACGGGAAATGGATCGTGAACACCAGCTCCACAGATGGGAGGCGCTGTATTTCTCGATATGGGGGCAGCTGGTTCACGATTCCGGCTGGACCGGCAAGGAGAAGCATTGGCTGGAGATGAAGCTGGCAGAGGAAAGAAACGCTGGACATGCGAGCTTCTTCGCTCCTATGGCAATGGCTTTTCTCGCTTATGCGGAGAATAACGACGACTATGCCATGGAGCTGCTTGCCAGAACCCCATTTAATCGGACGGCGCTGCTTGCATGTGATTGTGCACTGCAGCGGCTTGAGGAGCGGAATTGGGAGAAGCTCGAGAACTGGATTCGGTACTTGTACGGCGGCTTATCGATTGAGCGGAAATCCAAGGCGTTTGGACCGTTCTTGTCCATGTGCCGGCTTGCTGATCTTCAGCAGCCGGACAATCCGAGCTGGCAGCAGTATTTGGTTTCGTTCCTGCCGTACTCGTACTCGGCGTTGACGGAACACTGGTTGGATCGCAAACATTATGAGAAATGGGCAGATCTGCAGCTATTATTCGGCATCGAGCCAGATGAGATGGATATCCAATTGGTGCGGGAAATCAGCAAGGCAGCTCCCCGCGTGCTGTATCCGCTGTATCATCAAGCGATTGACGGCGCGATTCGTTCGCGTAATCGACAAGGCTACAAGCAAGCGGTCAAGCTGATGAAGAAGCTTGAGAAGCTGTATAAAGCGGAAGAGCATAACGATAAATGGAGCCGCTATGTGGATGGTATCGTACGAAAGCATGGGCGCCTGCGCGCGCTGCAGGAAGAGCTTTGGAGGGGTAAAATCATCACATGAGAGGGTACACAGGAACTGAATCGGTCGTCGTTGACGGATTTTGGAAAGAGGGCGAAGGCCTTGTGCTTGCAGCTGGGCATGTAGCTGGATTAACGCTTCGTCTGCGCCGCCTTCTCTTCGCTTGGCACGAGGCTTCTTGGTTTGGCGCAGAGATCGAAGAACGTACGGACGAGCGGCTCAAACGTACCGAGCTGCCGTTGTCGCCGGCGATTGCGATGGATTATTTGTCCTCCCCGCAGCCGGTTAGGCTGCTGCAAGTAGAATGGACTGACAGACTGCACACGCTGGCGAAGCTTGCTGTGATGCTGCGCGAGGCGCTGCTCCACGGCTGGTTTTCACCGGATTGGTCGCGTTGGCAGGCTGAAGCGAGAGCTTGGCGCTTGGATGTACCACAAGGCGAAGTGAAGACTCGCAAGGATTGGATGCAGCTTGCCGCTCAGCTCGATGAGCAGGGAGATATCGGCTCGGTACAAGGGTGGCTAAGCGGTATCGTGGAGGAGCTAATCGCTTCCGATGATTCGGTTGGCGCGGCTTGGCGAAACGCCGCATCTCAAGCTGGTGAAGGTGCGCTATTGATGAAAGCGGCCGATGAGGACGATTGGCTGGTCTCCATCGGAATGAAGCAGGATAATGCGCCTTTCCGTACTGCTCTGCAGCTGCTTGAGCCCAATGATGGGCAGGGCTGGCGGCTGCGTCCGGCAGTTCGGGACCGTGAAGACAGCGGTCGCTGGATGACACTTGCGCTTAACGATGATGTGTCTGATGTGCAAGGGGAAGGACGATTTGTGCTGTCGGAGGATGCTCCGGAAGCATGGCGGGAGCCTTTTGCCGAGCGGATGCGTAAGGAAGAGATGAAGTGGGCGGCGGCGCTGCCGGAATGGGTGCTCTCTGGGGAAGTTTTTGACCATGGAGATGAAGGACTTATCCGCATTGAGCTGAACGATGCGCAGGCGTATGCCTTCTTGGAGCAGGAGAGCGTGAAGCTGCTTGCCGCAGGTTGTTCCGTGCTGCTGCCATCTTGGTGGGAAGCGGCGCGAAGCCGCCGAATGAAGCTGAAAGCAAAGGTAAGATCGTCTGTCGGTTCTGCCGAGCAGTCGATGTTCGGCCTTCAGCAAATCGTTGATTTTGACTGGAAGCTTGCCGTTGGCAATGTCGATATGACGGAAGCGGAGTTCATGAAGCTGGCGTCTGAGAACCGCAGGCTGATGCAAGTTGGCGGCGAATGGGTACATCTTGACCCCGGCGATGTGGAACGGCTTCGCAAGTGGTTGAAGAAGAATGGCGGGAAACGCGGTTTAACGATGCGCGATGTGATGGAAATGCATCTGCGCGGCGGAGCAGAGCTGGAGCCGGAGGATGAGCTTCAAGATGCTTTGACAGCCGAGATTGAGCTGAACGAGCATTTGGCAACTTGGATCGGACAGCTGAATGAATCGGCGGATTTGCCGCTTATTGCTACACCGGATGCTTTCCAAGGGGAGCTTCGTCATTATCAGCTGCAAGGGGTATCATGGCTCGCATTTCTGCGGAAGTTCGGACTTGGCGGCTGCTTAGCAGATGACATGGGGCTTGGCAAAACGATTCAGTTTACAGCTTATCTGCAGCATGTATTGGAGCATGGGAGCTTCGGCCCGTCGCTGCTGATCTGCCCGACGTCCGTTATCGGCAACTGGGAGAAGGAACTGGAACGTTTCGCACCGGAGCTGCGTGTCATGGTTCATTATGGGCCGAAGCGTATGCGCGGAGAGGAATTTGCGGCGGAAGCGGCAGAGGTTGACCTTGTTATAACCTCGTACACGCTAGCTCCAATCGATGAGGATGAGCTTGGCGCTGTATCGTGGGATGTGCTTTGTTTGGATGAAGCGCAGAATATTAAGAATTACTATACGAAGCAATCCTCCGCGATTCGCGGGTTCTCCGCGCATCACCGGGTCGCGCTGACAGGTACGCCGATGGAGAACCGGTTGACCGAGCTGTGGTCGTTGTATGATTTTACGAATCCGGGTTATCTTGGGACGCTGACTGAATTCCGTAAAGCCGTTGTGCTGCCGATTGAGAAGGAGCGCGATGAGGCGCTTATCGCAGAGCTGCAGCGCTGGGTGAAGCCATTCATGCTGCGCCGGTTAAAGAAAGATCCTGCCATCGCGCTTGCGCTGCCGGAGAAGAACGAGATGCGTACGTATTTGTCGCTGACTGTGGAGCAAGGTGCGCTGTACGAGAATATTGTGTCTGAACTGATGAATCAGCTGGAGGCGGTCGGTGCACTGCAGCGCCGGGGTATCATACTCTCTGCGCTTACTCGCTTGAAGCAGGTATGCGATCATCCGAGCTTATTAATGAAGGAAGATCGGACGCTATTCCCCTCAGCGTGGGATCCGGAGCGCTCGAATAAAGTGCTCCGCGTGCTTGAGATGGTGGAGGAGATTGCGGCGGAAGGCGAGCGCTGTTTGATTTTCACGCAGTATGTGGAGATGGGATCAACGCTCAAGCGGCTCATTGAAGAGCGACTGGGCATTCCGACGCCTTATCTGTACGGCGCAGTGCCGAAGGCGGAACGGGACAACATGATCGAGCGGTTCCAAAATGAAGCCGAGCCGGGCTGTGCATTCGTCCTGTCGCTGAAAGCCGGTGGCACCGGACTCAATTTGACGGCGGCCAACCATGTTATCCATTTCGATCGCTGGTGGAATCCTGCAGTCGAGAATCAAGCGACGGACCGCGCGTTCCGGATTGGCCAGACGCGTAATGTGCAGGTGCACAAATACGTAACGCTCGGCACATTGGAAGAGCGAATTGACGATATGATTACGCGGAAGCAGATGCTCAATGATCAAGTCGTGAGCCAATCGGAGAATTGGATTACCGAGATGTCGACTGACGAGCTGCGTGAGCTGTTCTCGCTCCGTAAGCATCGGCTCAAGGGCTAAGCGATAGTGAGGTGCAAGGCAACCGATGGAAGAATGGACGGGTAATCAAGTGCATGATGATGAAGTAATGGAAGCACTGAAGGCAGAGGCAGACACGGTAGCGGGATTGGATGCAGCGGTGGAAGTTGCTGAGGATCGGGATGCTGGAGTAGACGCCACTGATGATGCGGCACGTGTGAATGACGGCGCTGGCGCGGATCAGGCCAAAGCTGGAGAAGTTGAAGCCGAGCGCATAAGTGGCGCTGGTGAGGGTCAGGTGAAGGCTGGAGAAGTTGTCGCGGGTCACGCCAAGGCTGCTTCACCTGCGGTTGATGTATCGCAGAGGGCTAGCCGCCTCCATCTAAGCGGTCAACTGTCGGAAGCTGGGCTGGCTGAATCGAATACGCCGCAAAACTTAATCGGCCCAGCCGAGGCCGCACCGCATTGGCGCGAATTTTATGGCGCGATTCGCGCGGCTGTTCAAGGAATGCGTGATGGTGAGTAGTCTCACCATCTGCCATAGTGTTTGTAGAGAAGACGGCGATGGTTATCGTCGTCTTTTGTTGTTGCTCGTGGGTTGTCTCTGTTATATGTGATCGTGATGTAGAGCTGTGTAGCTCTAGGAGCCACACTTGTGTTCTATTTGAGCATTCTCTGAACTCATCGAAAGTAGCTCACCAGGAGATCCACATCAGCACAACCACATCGATTTCTAGCCAATTTAGCTCACCAGGAGAGCTTCATTACTCAAGTACGCTCGCTTAGAAGTGTTGGCCGAGGAGCCGAACTTGCGCTTCATCGGCCACTTCCATGCAACTACACTTACATGGCGAGCAAAACTAAACACCAACTTCATTTTTCTTTCCCCAGCAAATTCTTTATAATAGGAAAGGGAGTTATTTCCTTATCTCATTCATACATGGAAGAGGAGCTGTGAAATCAAGATGAAGTATACCTATTTGGGACGTTCTGGTTTGAAGGTTAGCCGCTTGTGCTTGGGAACGATGAATTTCGGAGTCGATACGGACGAGCAGGAAGCGTTTCGGATTATGGATGCGGCGCTGGATGCGGGCATCAACTTCTTTGACACGGCGAATATTTACGGTTGGGGCGAGAATGCCGGCCGCACAGAGGAAATCATCGGTCGTTGGTTCGCGCAAGGCGGCGGACGCCGCGAGCGTACCGTGCTGGCTACGAAATTCTACGGCGACATGAGTAACAAGAATGATGGACCAAACCGCGATGGCGGCTTGTCTGCTTATAAGCTTCGCCGTCACCTGGAAGCATCGCTTCAGCGCTTGCAAACCGACCATATCGAGCTGTACCAAATGCACCACGTTGACCGCAACGTAAGCTGGGACGAGCTATGGCCTGCATTCCAAGCGGCACAAACACAAGGCCAAATCGGCTACGTCGGCGCCAGCAACTTTGCAGGCTGGGATCTTGCCGTCGCACAAGGCGAAGCGAAAGCTCGCGGAATACTCGGACTTGTGTCGGAGCAACATAAATATAACTTACTTTGCCGCTTGCCGGAGCTCGAAGTGCTGCCAGCAGCACAAGGACTTGGCATCGGCGTCATTCCATGGAGTCCGCTCGACGGCGGTTTGCTCGCCGGAAATGCTCGCCGCGGCAGTGCAGGCAAACGCAGCGGCGATACCAATCGCCTCGAGAAACACGCTGCACAGCTGGAAGCATACGGTGCACTATGCGACGAGCTTGGCGAACGCGAGGATGTGGTCTCGCTCGCATGGCTGCTTTCCAACCCTGCCGTAACAGCGCCAATCATCGGCGTGCGTACAGCGGAACAATTCGAAAGCTCACTGCGTGCAGTGGAGCTTGAATTGGACGAGTCGACACTGAAACGGATCGATGAGATTTTCCCTGGTCCAGGCGGAGAAGCGCCGCGCGCATACGCTTGGTAGGATACAAATGTCATGAAACCTTACATTAAGGATATTATTCTCTGATTGAAAACGCTGCCCACAGGATTTTGACCTCCTGTGGGTCGTTTATTATTATCCCTTCCCTCACATCCCCGCCTAAAAGTATCCCAAACTCGTTGTAATTTCGACCTCCTGCGTTCTTGCCGCTCCCTCTATAATTCAAAGTGTAAGGAAGAGCGGTAAACAAATATACGATTACACATTGGGAGGTCTTTTTTATGAAGAAAGGTTTTACAGTCGCGGCAGTTACTCTAATGTCGGCATCTCTAGTACTTTCCGCTTGTGGTTCCAAAGACGACAACAACACAAACAACGCAGCGACTAACGCTGGAACAACTAATAATTCAAAGAACGAAACACCTGTGGCAAAAGACGTTACGCTTTCCCTGCGTCACACGCAAATTAAAGAAACAAGCAAAGTGCGTCTTAAAATTTTGCAAGATGTAGTTGCCAAAACAGAACAAGATAACGCAGGCCTGAAATTCGAACTCGAAGGAATCGACGAAGTCGTTAACCGCGACCAGAAGCTGAAAGCGGAAATGGCAGCAGGCAACCCGCCTGACATCTTCGAAGTATTCGGCGGCGCGGACTTGAACCTATACGTAAAAGCAGGCCGCATGCTCGACCTGACGCCAATCATTGAAGAGCTTGGCATCAAAGACAAGTTTGCAAGCTTGGATGAGTTCACTGTAGACGGCAAAGTGTACGGCCTTCCATTCGGCGGTTACAGCGAAGGCGTTTTCTATAACAAAAAAATGTTCACAGAGTACGGCCTTGAAGTTCCAAAAACATTCGCAGACCTGATTAAAGTATCTGACGCTGTAAAAGCAAAAGGCAAAACGCCATTCGCGCTTGCGGCCAAAGACGGCTGGGTTAACGGCATGTTGTGGAACACAGTGATGGAGCGTCACGTTGGCATCGACGCATTCAGCAAGTTGGTGACTGGCGAAGCAAAATGGACAGATCCTGATTTCGTAGCTGGCTTCTCGGATTACGCAACACTAGTTAATAACGATTACTTCACTAAAGGTGCTCTTGGCTTGCCATATGCGGAGCAAGGCGCGCAATTCCTGAAAGGCGACGCAGCTATGGTCTTCACAGGAAGCTGGGATGCAAACCGCTTTACCGGTGACGAAGCAGGCGACCTGAAAGGCAACATCGGTTACTTCTCCTTCCCGTCCATCGATGGCGGTAAAGGCGATCAAACGTCAATCAATGCGAGCTATTCGAATGGTTTCGGTTTCTCGGCTGACCTGGACGAAGATCAAAAAGCAGCAGTAACGAAATTCATCGCGAACTTCTTCAACGAAGAAATCCAAAAACGCACGCTTCTTGAAGACAAAGTACTTCCTTCCATGAAGCTGTCCGATCTGTCCGGCGTAGATCCGTTAATCTCGGATGTTCTGAACGTAATGGGCGGCGCATCGACTTCTTGGAAAGCATTTGACGCAATCGTGCAACCAAGCGTTGGCGCTGATGTAGGTGTAGGTCTGCAAGAGCTTATCGGCAAAGTGAAGAAGCCGGATGAAGTAGCAGCGAAAATCCAAGCGTCCCAAGAGAAAGCAAACGCGCAAAAATAAACGCTGATGCAGTGGTGAACGCTGCACAGAAGCTACAACTTGTATGATGAATGGAGGGTGTCCTGCCGTAACAGGCACCCTCTTTTTATACGCCTAACCTGCTAGGAGGATTCCGATGAATCAAGCGCTGAGAAACCCATGGACCTATTTGGCTTTTGTCGTCCCAACACTTCTGTTATACGGTTTGTTCTTCATTTATCCGGTCATTGTGTCTTTCATTTATGGATTTTATCAATGGGATGGCATTTCCGAGAAAGTATTTATCGGTATCGATAACTTCACAAGATTAATTCACGACGAAGTGTTCTTGAAATCGCTCCGCAACAACTTTTATTTCATGGCTTTTTCCCTTATCGTCAACATTCCGCTCGTGTTCCTTATTGCCATTATGGTAAGTAAAGCGAGACGCATGCGCGGCTTCTATAAATCAGCTGTATTCGTACCGGTTGTTATCTCCACGGCAACGGTTGCAATCTTGTTCGGCGTGCTGTACAACTATGAGTCCGGTATGATCAACCAGGTGCTGCGCGCAATCGGCGGCGAAAGCTGGGCGAAGGAATGGCTCTCCGATCCGCATCTGGCGATGCTGTCGATTCTGATTGCAAACGCTTGGCAGAACATTGGTTTCTTCATTGTGCTTTGTCTTGCAGCGATTCTGAATATTCCGAAGGAAATCGGCGAAGCTGCGAAGATCGATGGGGTTAATGCTTGGAGTGAAACGTGGAAAATCACATTGCCGCTCGTGCGTCCGATTCTGTTCGTGATGCTGCTGCTCACCGTTTCCGGTACATTAAAAGTGCTTGATATTGTGCAAATTATGACCAATGGCGGACCGTTCCAGTCTACTGAGGTGATGTCGACCTATGCGCTCAAAATCGGCTTCCGCTCCTTGGAGCTTGGCTATGGAAGCGCAATCGGTGTCGCGATGTTTATTCTTATCTTAGCGATGACGGCGATCTTGCAGCGCGTATCGAAATCCGAGGAGGTGCAGTACTAATGGAACGCGTCATGACAAACGGCAAAATTACACCAACGCGTGATACGGCCAGCAAACTGCACCGTTCGAACCGAGTACGAAACAGCCAGTGGCCGCTTCATCTCTCGCTTTGGGTTTATGTGATCGTTATCCTTTTCCCGCTATTGTGGTTGCTCCTGTCTTCCTTCAAGACCAATCGGGAGATTACGGTCAACACATGGGCATTGCCATCCACGTTTAACTTCGACAACTATAAGGCTGCTTGGGAAAGCGCCCATATCGGCCAGTATGCTTTTAACAGTCTCATTGTAACGGTGGCTGCTTGTCTGCTCACCATTGTGCTTTCCTCTGCAACGGCTTTCGCCTTGTCCCGGATGAAATATAAGGCGATGAGCAAGAAGATCTACGCGTTTATACTTATGGGTTTGCTTGTGCCTCCCGGTGCGCTGTTTATTCCGCTCTACCGTTTAGTGAACGATCTGAATCTCTACGATACGCATCAGGCGCTCATTTTGGTATACTGCACTTATGCTTTGCCAATTACAATCTTCATTCTGTATGCGTTCATGCAATCTGTTCCGTCGGAACTTGAAGAAGCCGGCATTATGGACGGGCTTAGTGCTGCGGGATTGTTCGCCAGAGTGATCATCCCGGTTTCGATGCCTGCGCTCGTTACGGTCTTTATCCTTGCGTTCATCGGGAACTGGAACGAATATATACTTTCACAGCTTCTCGTCACGACAGAATCGCTGCGTACGCTGCCGACCGGTATGGCGACCTTCAATGACGGCTACCGGACGAATTTTGCATCACTCTCTGCGGCGGTCATTATCAGCATCATTCCGGTGCTGCTCGTCTACATGTTCCTGCAGCGACAAATTATTGACGGTATGACAGCGGGCAGCGTAAAGGGCTAGACTTCGCACACAGACTGGGGCGGACTCGCTCGCTCGTGGCGAGAAATGTAACCATAAAGGAGCCGTTCCATGAATCTGCGTCCGAAGCTGCTGCTTGCTTTCATAGGTTTGATTGTCGCTCCGCTTATTTTTCTAGGCATCGTGTCCTTTCTTAATTCGGAGCAGCTGCTTGAGAAGAAGTACAGTGAGCAGACAGAAATTACGCTCAAGGCAGTTGGCGGCAATATTCGTTATTTCTTCCGGGAGCTGGATCAGCTCAGCGATATCAGCGTTACGAACGCAACCGTTCAAGATGCGCTGCGCAGCTCCCGGAATTCGATTAATGATGCCAGCAGACTAATAGCAATCAGCCAATACGAGAAGTCGCTCGGAAAGCTGCTGTGGCAAAATCCGGCGCTCAGTATGGTGATGCTTTACGGCGAGGACGGGACGATGTTCCGTTCTTATCGTAATGATCCGACTACGTTTAAGAACATCACGTATGATATGCTGAAGAACCATGCCATCTTCCCAGAAATCAAGCGCTATAACGGTAAGCCGATGTGGATTGGTCCATACGAGCAGCCAGGATTGACAGGCACAGGTGCTGCCTTATTTACGCAGCTGCGAATTGTACGAGACATGGAAACGTTCAACGAATCCGGTATTATGGTAACGCAGGTCAAGACGGATGAAGTGGATAATATGCTGCAGGATTTTACGCTGTCAGGGGAACAAGAGACACAGACACGATACTTAATCATCAACAGCGGCGGACTGGTGATGCTGGATAGCAAGCATCAATTAGAGGGAAGATACGCAAGGCATCAAACACAGCTCGAGTTGGAGCATACGCAGCGATATATAAGCTCCCGCACCATGTTCAATCATGAGGATTCTCTTGTCTCGGCGTATAACCTCGACCGCAGCGGGTGGATCCTTATTTCCGTCAAGTCATGGGAGTCGCTCACGAGCGAGAATATACGTTTCGTGCAGTGGATTGGCGGCATTACGCTGCTTTGTTTGATTTTCGCGATTCTATTCAATATTTTCTTCGTTAGTCGGGTCGCGAAATCCATCATTCGGGTTGTTCGCAAAATGCGTCTCGTGGAGCAGGGCATGATGGATACCCGCGTTCAGGCAAAAGGCAAGGATGAAACGGTGCTCCTCGCCCGAAGCTTCAACAGTATGGTTGAGACGATCGGTCGCCTTCTGAGCGAGGTGCGCACGGAGCAGGAACGGAAGCAGCGCGCCGAGATGATGTTGATGCAGGCGCAGATCAAGCCGCATTTTCTGTTTAATACGCTGGAATCGATTAATGCGCTCGCAGCACAGAATGAGGGCGGAAAAATCATGCAGATGGTGCGCAGATTGAGCATCCTTCTGCGAACGAGCATGCATCATTCTGAGATTATTACGGTGCGCCAAGAAGTCGAGCATGTTCGCAGTTATTTGGAAATTCAGAAATACCGCTTCGAGGATGTATTCAGCTACGAGCTGTTGATCCCGGATGAGACGCTTGATTATACGATATTGAAGCTGTCGCTTCAGCCGCTTGTCGAGAACAGTATCCAACACGGATTCGAAGGACTTGGCCATATCGGCTTAATTACGATCTCGGTCCATCTGGAAGAAGGTGCTGTCATCTTTACCGTTTCCGACAATGGAATTGGCATGAATGAAGCTGCGTTGAAACGGATTAACGGACTTAGCCGCGCTGAAGAGAGGGACCTCGATTTGAATGTTGCTGAGCAAGGTGAGAGACGCGGACTTGGACTGCGAAGCGTCGCAGATCGGCTGCGCATTCATTATGGATCGCCATATGGCTTGCTCCTATGCAGCGGGGAAGATTACGGCACCATTATCCGGATTAAGATCCCACGGAACAGAGGTGAACGGATATGAACGGAAAAGTGCTGCTTGTCGATGACGAACAACATATTACTCGCAACCTAGAGAAGGTTATTCCATGGAGTATGCTTGGGCTTGAAATAATAGGCACCGCGAAAAATGGCGTGGAGGCCCTTCAGCTTCTGCAGGAGGAGCCTGCGGACTTGATTCTATGCGACATCCGGATGCCGGTCATGGACGGACTTGAGCTTGTTCGTCGGATTCGCGAGCAGGGGATGGCTTGTGATATTATTATGCTTTCGGGGTACCAGGACTTCTCCTATACGAGGTCTGCGATTCAGTATGGCGTGAAGGATTATATTCTCAAACCGATTCCTTACGATGAGCTGACCGGGGTTATCGCCCGCGTCATGTCCGAGCAGCGTAACAAGCGGCAGCAGGTGAAGGAAGAGCAGCGAAAGCTTGATCGGATGATCGATTTGGCGAATGAGAAAATCCTGTATGATGTCCTGATGGATTATACGGATATTACCCCGGACAATTGGCTGATGGCCGGACAAGAGCAGCAATTAGGAGAGCCGCAGTATACCTTACTCGTGCTAGATATCGATGCAGGTTCGGCAGACGCACGTGACTGGCGCGAATGGCCGGACAAAGAGCGGAAGATATGGAACTTTGCCGTGTGTAATGTGCTGCGCGAGACGCTGCAGCTGGCAGGACTGCAGCATGCCGTCATCCAAATGCGTGATGGGGAATGGTGTGTCTTGATCCATGGCGAGAAGGCTGTGGATGGCGGGAACAGTTCGCCGGAGTCGCGTGAACTGCAGGTGAAGCAGTGGGCTGACATGCTGCTTGCATCTGTTCGTAAGAATGCCAAGCTGCAGCTTCATGCTGGCATCTACGATAAAGTAACGGCGATGAATGAGCTGTCCAAGGCTTATAAAACCGTGCAGCGAGGCATGCAGCTGTCTACGGAATCGATGCCGATTGCCGTATACGGCAGCGAGCTGGCAGGCGGCTTCGATCCGGGACGCACGCTGTGGGATATTGCGGAGCGGTTGATCGGCGCGATGAAACGCGGCGATGCAGCCGGCGTAGATGATGAGCAGAAGCGGCTAGCGGAGCAGCTGCATAAGGCAGGCGGCAGTGCGGAAGGCCGGCTGAAGCCGATGCTGCATTTTCTGGCTTTGCATTTGATGCGGGAGCTGAAGGAAGCGGATCTGCTGCCGCGCGAACAGGAAGAAGCGATGTGGCGGAAGATGGATTTGCATTTTGGCGTGAAGGATTTGTTCGCCGCCATTCGTCAGGCTTCCAGTGAAGGCGTCGCTCGTTCGACGGATAAACGCAAGCATTCCGAACGGCAGATGACCGATGCGAAGCAGTTCATGGACCGTCATCTGTTCCATGATCTCAGCGTAGAGGAGGCGGCTACGTATGTGGGCTTGTCGACCTCGCATTTCAGCTTGCTGTTTAAGCAAACGTATGGCGAAACGTTCATCGAATACATTACGCGTCAGCGGATGGAAACAGCCAAGTCGCTGCTAATCGAAACGCCGAAGAGCGTCGCGCAAATTGCCAAGGAAGTCGGTTATGCGGAACGGCGGTATTTTACGAAAGTGTTTATGAAGTATGCGGGGCAGAATCCGACGGACTACCGACTGGTGGTTCAGGGGGGCGGATCGCTTCAGGCTGTTAACGAGGAAGCTGAGGAAGAGCATTAACGGGAGAGGTGCTGTCGAACCATGGGAGAGCAAGTTCAGGTGGAGTGGAAACAATTTAGTTTGCGGGAGAAAATCGGACAGCTGTTTGTGTTTGGGTTTCACGGACACGAACCGTCCGCAGAGATTGAAGCGCTAATTGGGGACTACGGCGTCGGCGGTATTATCTATTTCACACGTAATATCGTGGACGCGAAGCAAGTGCATGCGCTGTCGGCAGGTTTGATGGCATCGGCTGAGCGAGCAGGCAGATCGCCGATGTTTATTGCGGTGGATCAAGAGGGCGGCATGGTGTCGCGTCTTGTGAAAGGCGTTACGCTGATGCCGGGCAATATGGCACTTGGCGCAGCAGGTTCTGCAGGAGGCGTATTTGAATCGGCGGCTATGTGCGGCGAACAGCTGCGCGCACTCGGCATTAATTTGAACTATGCGCCTTGCATCGACGTGAACAATAACCCGGACAACCCGGTTATTAACGTTCGTTCGTACAGTGATCGACCGGAGGTTGTCGGCGAGCTTGGTTTGGCGGCAGTTCGCGGTTATCAGCGCTCGCGCGTTTCGGCTACAGTGAAGCATTTTCCGGGACATGGCGATACGAGCGTCGATTCACACCGGGATTTGCCTGTTTTGACACATGATCGGGAGCGGCTTGATTCGCTTGAACTGGTGCCGTTCAAGATGTCAGCCGGCGAGACGGATATGATTATGACGGCGCATGTGTGTTTGCCCGCGCTTGACCCGTCGGGCGTACCTTCGACGCTGTCGCAGCCTGTGCTGACAGGCTTGCTGCGCGAGGAGCTGGGTTATGAAGGCGTCATCGTGACGGACTGCTTGGAGATGAATGCCATCGACAAATTCTATGGCCCGGCGCGCGGTGCTGTTATGGCGCTGCAGGCAGGCGCGGATATGGTGCTGATCTGCCATACGGCGACGAAGCAGCGTGCGGCCATTGAAGCGGTCGTTGCCGCGGTTGAGAGCGGCGAACTGACCGAGGCGCGCATCGATGCTTCATTGGCTCGCATCATGAGCTTGAAGGAGAAGCGTGCTGTTGGCGAGGCGCTTGCGCCATGGGCGGAGGTTCAGCCGACGCTGGATACGCCGGACCAACAGGCCGCAGCCCGCCACTGGAGCGAAGCATCGGCGACGCTCGTGAAGAACGAGCGCGGACTGCTGCCGCTTCGCCGCGATGCGAAGACGCTCGTGCTCTGGCCCGAGATCGTGACCGTGTCGGAAGCCGATGAGCTGCTGACCGATGACGGTACACTCGGGGGCCGACTCGCGGCGCGCATGCCGCATGTGACGGAGCGACGCGTTGGCGCTGCCGACGCGCTGCATGATCTTGCGGCGTTCGAGCAGATCGTGTTCGTGAGCTACGACGCGGCGAAGCACGCAGATGAGCGCGAGCTCGCTGCGCGGTTGCTCGCGGAAGCGGGAGATCGCACGGTTGCGGTGTCTGTCCGCAATCCGCTCGATCTGCTCGTGTACCCGGACGTACCGGCATTCCTTGCCGTATACGAATGCCGTCCACTCGCGCTGGAATCCGCGGCAGGTGCACTGCTCGGCGAATTCACGCCGACAGGCCGACTGCCGCTGACATTGTCCGCGCAGTATCCGTTTGGCTGGCGCTGGGGCGAGTAAAAGGTTTGAAATGATGTAGAGCTGCACGGGCCATGGGCCTTGTGCAGCTTTTTTGGTTTGTTCTGCTGGAGGTAGAACACTTCGCAGGAAAAGTAGCGAAAGCGAGAGTGGCTCAAGGAGCAACACAGTGCCTGTAAAGCGGCGAAATGCGAGAGAGAGTAGCTCTAGGAGCAACACATTCCCGGAAAAGTAGCGAAAGCGAGAGTGGCTCTACGAGCAACACATCGTATTGAAAGTAACCAAGCAGATACCGCACATTTGCAGAATTCCGGGGAAACGAGAATAAGAGAGAGCGCAAACGCCAAAGAGGATCCCGCAGTGATCTACATGAGCGGAAATCCGGTGGAAACCGCCAAAGAAGATCCCGCAGTGATCCACATGAGCAGAACTTTGGCGGAAAAAGCCAAAGAAGATCCCCCAGGGATCTACATTGCTGTGGCGGCGGCGGGATCTCGTTGCGTGAAACTATTCGCATGATCGTGAACCTTGAGTGGTAATCATTAGTAATTATTCTTTCACATATAGCTGACTTTTATGGAGTACTTATACGGACATATACCCGTTCTCCATGCTGCTCCACGACTACGGGCGATTCGAAGAAGCTGCTTAGTCCGTCTGTTGTCAGCACATCTGCTGTTCTTCCGCTGCGGACCACTTCGCCACCTCGGATGAGTAGTGCGTGCGTAAATACTGGCAATATTTCCTCTGTATGATGGGTGACGTAGATGAGCGTCGGAGCGGAGTCACTGGCGGCGAGATCCTTGATGCTATCAAGCAGCCGCTCCCGGGAGAACAGGTCAAGGCCGTTGCACGGCTCGTCCAGAATTAATACGCGAGGCTTCGCCATCAGCGCGCGGGCGATGAGCAGCTTCTGCTTCTCGCCTTGCGAGCAGGTGCGGAATTCTCGATTCCACAGATGAGCGCAGCCCAGCATGTCCATCAGCGATCTTGCGAATGCCAGATCTTCGTCGGAAATGTGATCGTATAGTCCGATCGTTGCATGCTTGCCGCTGATGACGATGTTTTGTGTAAGGTCCGAGGGGTAAAGCTTCTCCTGCAACGACGTGCTGACCCAGCCGATCTCCTTGCGGAGTTCCCTCAGATCAAATTCGCCGAAACGATGCCCAAGTACGCTGACTGCCCCTTGGGTCGGCCAGATGTAGCCATTTATGATGTTCAACAGCGTAGTTTTGCCAGAGCCATTCAAGCCTAGCAGCGCCCAGTGCTCGCCGGGTGAAACCTGCCAACTTACATCGTTCAGCAGCGTCAATCCCTTTTGGCGCCATGTGACGTGTTCTATATCGATAATCATCGGATGCCCTCCAATCCTTCAATGCTGGAATTTTACATCAGGTTGGAATGTCATGGCAATAGAAGGGCACGCACATGCGCAACAAAAAAATCGTCACAACTCCTGTCACAAAACTCCCTCCAACCCCGCCTTAACTAATGAAAGCAATCAGGGAGGGCGACAATAATGAATAATACCTATAATACAGCCGTGATCGGCGGCGGATTGGCCGGGTTAATTGCAGCGATAAAAGTGGCGCAGAGCGGCAAATCAGTTCTACTAGTGGAGAAACAGAATCGTCTTGGAGGCCGCGCCATAACGAACCATCACAATGGCGTATATCTCAACCTAGGCGGGCATGCACTTTATAAGGCTGGCCGTGCAAATAGTGTTTTGCAAGAGCTCGGTATTCGTGCGGAGGGCGGGAAGCCATCCACCAAAATGAATGCGATCTGGAACAATCAGCTCGTCCCAATGGGGGCGGATCCGATTGGCATGCTGAAGACGAAGCTGCTCACATGGTCCAGCAAAATGCAGCTGATGCGGCTGATGATCAAATTAACTCGTCTGCATACGGACAACATTCCAGCATCCAGCATTCGGGAGTGGGCCGAACGTGAAGTACAAGATCCGATGGTAAGGCATGTTTTCTATGCGCTGTGCAGGACAGCGACGTATGCGTTTGACCCGGATCATCAATTGGCATCGCCGGCTCTGGGACAAATTCAGCGGTCGCTCAAAGGCGTCATCTATTTGCATAAAGGCTGGCAGACGATCGTGGAGCAACTGCGGGCGAAGGCGCAGCAGCTAGAGGTGCGCATCGAATCAGGCAAGTCGGTCAAGGCAATCACGCATAAGGAAGGCAAGGTTACAGGACTTGTGCTATCAGATGGGCAGTCATTTTCCACCTCAAACGTGATCAGCACAGCCTCCCCTTCGGAAACGTATAAGCTTGTGCCCGGCGCAGAAGCTACTGTATTAAAGCAATGGAAATCAGAGGCTGTCGCTTCCATGGCTGCCTGCCTGGACATCGGACTGAAGAAGCTGCCGGTCAAAGAACATGAATTTGCGCTCGGTCTGGATCAGCCGATCTTCTTCTCGAATCATTCGGCACATGCCACGATGAGCGATAACGGTGCGGTTGTTGTCCATTTGATCAAATATAACGGCCCTGGTGAGAGCGATCCGAAGGCGGATGAGCAGCAGCTTATCCATACGATGAACTGGCTGCAGCCGGGCTGGGAGGATGAAGTTGTAGCGAAGCAATTCCTCCCTAATATTACGGTTACGCAAGGTTATCCGCGTATCGGTCAGAAGTCTGGCAGCATTGGGCCGGCCGTTCCCGAAATTCAAGGGCTATATGTCGCAGGAGACTGGGCCAGTCATGGCGAATTGCTTGCTGACGCATCGGCCGCAAGCGCCGTCAGAGCCGCGGAGGCAATCGCGCATTCACCTGGTTTGGCAGCAAGCGGATCGGCACGTGCTGCTGTGAGGTAACAACATGGAGGTGTGCGAACATGAATGTGGAATCAAGCGATTCTAACAACGAAGCTTCAACAGAGGCGGATTATACCACCTACCGGCCGCTCCTGTTTTCATTAGCCTACCGGATGCTGGGCAGCATGATGGATGCGGAGGACGTGGTGCAGGAGGCATTTCTGTACATGAGTATGAAGAATCCGGAGCATGTTAGCAGCATGAAGGCCTATTTATGCAAAATCGTCACGAACCGCTGCATCGATCTGCTGCGTTCGACTCGCAAGCAGCGAGAAGTCTACGTGGGGCCGTGGCTGCCGGAACCGCTTGTCCGAGATGCATCGCAATCGTCCGCAGAGCCGGATGACCGGTATCTGCAGAAGGAATCGATATCTACGGCATACTTGCTTCTGCTGCAGCAGCTATCTTGGGTGGAGCGTGCTGTATTTCTGCTGCGAGAGGTACTGCAGTACGAGTATGACGAGATTGCAGAGATCGTGGGCAAGAGCAGCACGAATTGCCGCCAAATTTTCCGCAGGGCCAAAGTTGCGATTGCCAGAATGCCGGAGGAGCAAGATGACGAGCTGAAGTTATCCCTTCAAGTAACTCCAATCGCACAGATGCCAGCAAAGCAGCCCGTCTTAGAGAAATCTTCAACGATCGTAGAGCAGTTCGTGCAAGCACTCATGACCGGCAATATGGGGCAATTGCTCAGCGTTGTCCGAACGGATGCGGTTCTCTACTCGGATGGCGGAGGCAAGGTGAAAGCGGCGGTTCGTCCGATTCTGGGCGCCGAGCGCATCGCGGCATTCTTCTTCGGACTGCTTGCTAAGCTGCCGCAAGATTATACCTATACCTTGTCCGAGGTGAACGGAGAAACCGGCATTGTCGGATACGATGGTCATGGACAGCCGAATAACGTGCATACCTTTGAGATCATAGATGATCAAATCTCATCGGTCTATGTTGTCGTCAACCCCGATAAACTCAAACATATCGCGGCTGCGTCGGAACGGTAGCCCGCCGCCTGGTGTAGCCCAAACCATTACCGCCTTCTCTTGGTAATTCTGGATTCAATGGCTGCTACGAGTTGGTACATGAGCGTAGCGAAGGCTGCGATAATAAATAAGCTCGCGAGGACAAGTGTGAAATTAAACACCTGAAAGCCATAAATGATTAAATAGCCGAGCCCTTCCTTGGCTACTAGAAATTCGCCTACAATAACCCCGACCCAAGCCAAGCCGACGTTCACTTTGAGCGTTGACACGATAGCTGGGAAGGAAGCGGGAAGAATGACTTTGCTGTATGATTGCGTTTTTGTCGCGCCGAATACCTTCACTACTTTCACATAGTTGGCGTCAACCTCATGGAAGGCGTTATAGATGACGAGAGTCGTGATGATAACGGTAATCGAAAGAATGGTTGCGATGATGGAGAGAATACCAGAGCCAAGCGCCACGATGAATAGAGGTCCAAGTGCTACCTTAGGTAAGGAGTTCAGCACGACAAGATATGGATCGAGTACGCGGGCCAGAAAAGGACTCCACCAGATGATCGTTGCAATCAGTAGGCCGCATAACGTGCCTAGTGCAAAACCAGCCGCTGTTTCCGCTACTGTAACACCGATATGAGGCAGCAGCGAGCCATCCATTGCTTTCGTATATAGCAGGTTGATGATTTTGCTGGGATAACTGAACAGGAAGACGTCGATCAACCGAGCTCTTCCCGCATACTCCCATGAGCCGAGGAAGAGGGCAAGCAGCAATACCTGAGTGATATGAACAATGAGCTTTTCTTTGTTTCTTGCTCGTTTGAATGCCTTATAAATGAGCTGCGGATCGACATTGCTCCGCGGTTCTTTGTTTTGTTCTGTACCAGATTGTTCTGTCTTCGATTGTTCTGTCTTCGATTGGTCTATCTTCGACTGTTCGGTCTCCGACGGATCGTTCCCCATGGGTGTCATCTCCTTTTCTCCAACGATTCGAACTCCTTCCGGACGATCCGAAACCACTCCTGAAAGCCGTCTTGCTCACGCGCTTCAGTAGGTGTGATTTCTGCCAAATAAGCAGGGATGATAATTTCGCTCTTGATTCGTCCCGGATTAGGTGCAAGCACAATCACTCTGTCACTCATGGCGATCGCCTCGGCGATATCGTGGGTAACGAGCAGCGAGGTTTTGCGCCTAGCCTTAAGCGTTTGGGAGATCAAGTTCTCGAGCTGCAGCTTCGTCTGGAAGTCGAGCGAAGAGAACGGTTCATCCAAGAACAAAATATCCGGTTCTGTAGCCAGCGTACGCGCAAGCGCTGCCCGCTGCCGCATTCCGCCTGACAGCTCACCGGGATATTTGCCCGCAGACTGGCCGAGTCCCAGCTCTTCGAGCAGATGAAGCGCGAATTCTTTCTTCTCGCGTGTCAGCTTGCCCATGATTTCCAGGCCGATCGTCACGTTCTCGCGAATCGTCCGCCACGGAAACAGAAAGTCCTGCTGGAGCATATAACCGATCTTCGACGACGGGCCTCTGACGGATTGCCCGAGTATGGAAACCGCTCCTTCGGTTGGCGGAATTAAGCCTGCGATGATGGATAGCAGCGTTGTTTTGCCGCAGCCGCTAGGACCGACGAGGGAGACAAATTCGCCGCTGTTAATCGTTAATGCAATCTGATCCAGAGCAAGCGTTGCTCCTTTCTCATTGACATACACATGCGTAACATCCTTTACTTCCACGACAGGAATCACAGCAGTCACTCCTTCCATACGCCTGAAGAGGCCGCACGCAGGCGGCCTATCCTTCAAGCGCTCGTTACTTCACATTCTTGATCGCGTCTTCTGCGAACGTATTGTTAACCAGTTTGCCGTATTCTGCCGGACCATCCAGCTCGCCGGCTGATTTCATAACATCCTGAAGATTGGCCCACTCGGTTTCGTCAATGATGGGGTCAGTAGCATAGGAACCTTGATCTTTGTACCGTTTCACAACGCCGCGGATCAGCTCAATGTCCGTGTCCGGGAAGAATGGCGCGACGGCATCAGCAATTTCATTTACACTATGCTCTTGCACCCACTTTTGCCCTTTATGGACCGCATTCGTAAATTTCTGAACCGTGCCCGGATTGTCGTCGATATAGCTTTGTTTGGTCATAAACACGGTATAAGGCAGATGGCCGCTCTCCGTACCGAACGATGCCACGACATAACCTTTACCTTGCTGCTCGATCATCGTAGCCGATGGTTCGAAGAGCTGGACGTAGTCGCCCGTACCTGATGTGAATGCCGGAACGATGTTGGCAAATTCAACATTTTGAATGAGCTCCAGATCCTTCTGTGGATCGATTCCGTGTTTCTTGAGCGTAAATTCGCCAGCCATTTGCGGCATGCCGCCTTTGCGCTGACCAAGGAATTTCGACCCCTTCAGCATGTTCCAATCGAAATTGTCGACCTTGGAACGGGAGATGAGGAAGGTCCCGTCGGTTTGCGTTAATTGGGCGAAATTAATGACCGGATCTTCTGAGCCCTGGAGGGATACATAAATGGATGTTTCTGACCCAACCAGCGCCACATCAATGTTGTTGCTTAACAGTGCCGTCATCGTTTTATCTCCGCCCGGCGTTGTGGTCAATTCTACGTCCAGACCTTCGTCTTTGAAAAATCCATTCGTAATCGCGACATACTGCGGTGCATAGAAAATAGAACGTGTTACTTCGCCAATTCGAACCTTAGTCGGTTCCGACTTCTTCCCACCGCAGCCTGCCAGCAGAAGCGCTAAGCTGATTACGATGAAGGAAAGTCTCATCATGTTTTTCTTCAAGTAAACCCCTCCATAGACTTTCTGCAATACACGCCGGGGGCAGCCTGCCGTGCAGAAAAAATAAGTATGTTCACATGCTATGCAGAGGCCCAGAAACGGTGCGTATTAATGGGAATGATTGGGTTGTTTATGGAAGGGATTGCACGGTTACTGTCGAATTATGGGATATATGGTGACATCATTTTGAGGGGATGAATGAATAATGAGAAGTCCAAATCAAGCCTGGAGCATATCGATACTCGTTGGGGCAGCGATGGTCCTTCTGGCAGCCGTAATACAAACACCGGTTAGCGCAGCAGCAGCTGCAACTGCCCAGACATCGCAGAAGAGTTCACCGCCAATCGGGGTGGTCATCGATGGCAAGCCGCTCCATTTATCTGCAGCAGTCCCGCTGATGTACAAGGGCAACTTGATGCTGCCGATGAAATCGATACTTGATGCGCTTGGTGTAAAGGTTGTAGTGCAGCTGGGAAGAATCGATATGACTCGCGGATCGACAAAATGGAGTGCGCGCGTGAACGACACGATGCTTCAAACAGCCAGTCAGAACATTCGACTAAGTCAGGCGCCGATTATAATGAATGGACGCATATACGTCTCGGCAAGGCTGGTTTCGATTGTAAGTGGAAAGAACGTGAACTACGACACGAAGCAGCAGAAATTTGTTATCGGGTATAGCGAAGCCGATTTGAAAATCTACCAGCGGACGCTGTTTGAAGCTGCAATGAGCGGAGATGCCGAGACGATCGAGCGGATGCTGGATCGAGGCGTCGACCCGAATCTGAAGCTGGTCAGCATGTTCGGAGATAATGTACCACTTGAATATACGGTGATGAAAAGCAGTACAGAGGGGACGCGAGCGCTGCTTGCGCATGGCGCAGATGTCAAACTGTCTTCGAGGGATTTGGTTTCGGAGGCGATTTTAAACCAAAATGCCGAGCTGCTAGACTTGTTATTAGCGCAAGGTTATGACGTGAATAAAACGAACCGAGATGGATATTCCTACTTGGATTCGGCATCAGGCGTAATCGGCAGGTCAAGCAATGAGAGCGTGTATGTGAATCAATATCCGAAAGTAGAGATTGTGCAGACGCTGCTTGCGCATGGTGCTGATCCAGGCCTCGATAACTCCCTGTATGCAGCCATTCAGTGGTCCAGCTACCCGATTGTTCAGCTGTTACTTAAGGCAGGCGCCGATCCGTACAAAGAAAATCTGCATCACGATACCCCCTATCGTATGGCTGTCTCTCGCGGCACGACTAAGTGGTTAACCATTCAAGATAAACAGCCAGTTATTCCAGAGCTGCGCATCGTAGATGCACAAGGTGTGACGGTAGAGAGCGGTACACTTTTCATTCAGTCCGCTGAAGGCAAATACGATCTAGACCGCTGGGTTAACTGGGAAGGACTCGCAGCATATGTGGAGGTACCTGACGGACTCTATACGATTGTAAGTGCTAGGAGTTACCGCACGACCAGTGTGCTGAATAAGCCGATTCGAGTGCGGAATGGCCAATTCGAGAGCGCTACACTGCAGCTGCAGAAAGCCAATGTGACCGGAACCGCTAAATTCGAGGATGCAGCCGTTAATCGGTCGGGCCAGCTGAACATTTATAATGACCGTGGCAGCTACATCTGCGACGTCAATCTGAACAATGGAAAATTCGAGCTTTTCCTGCCGCCGGGAACGTACAGTTTCGGCCAATATTTTGACTTTACAGGCAGTACCTATGCGGCTAAAGGAACGATAACCGTCCCGGCGGAAGGTTCAATCACAGTCAATCCGACCGTGACTGCGAGCAAGTACGTGTATCCACAAGGTTAAGCCCCCACTAAATAACGAGGCTAAGTGGCTTGCATGAGCTCTATCTTATTTCCCTCTGGATCATGAATGGCAGCAATGGTTCCCCAGTGGAATTTATAAACATCAACACGTACGTCGCGATCCCGGAGCTCTTGTACAGATTGATCGAAATCATAGACATCCAGGCGCAAGACGGTCGGATTTTGATCTCGCATTTTGGGGGTAGCCGAAGAGAAGCCATTATCCTCAATCATGAGGTAGCTGCTTCCAAAATCTAATTTGGCCAGATTCTCCTTCTGCTCCCGAATGCGCAAGCCTAATTTGTCGACGTAGAACGCTAGTGCCGTTTCGTAATTTTCCATAAATACAATGATGCCGGATTCTTTGAGTTGCATAGAGACACCTCCGAAATTGTCGTCACTTCTATGAACTAAACATACAGCAATGTTTAATAAGCGGCTATTTGGTAATATTGATCGATCGCATAACTTCTAGTAATATTCAATCGAAAATGGAGATGCCTATGAAAATATTCGCTGTGAGGCACGGTCAAACCGAATGGAATGTAGAGCGGCGCATATGCGGGATCACGGACATTCCCTTAACGAATCAAGGCCTAGAACAAGCGAGAACGTTGGCCGCGAGCGTAGCAGATGCAAAGATTGATCTCATTATTGCGTCTCCGCTCATTAGAGCAAGACAAACCGCTGAGATCCTTTCCGGCGCAATGGGGAAAGCTTATGTCGTGGATAATAGGCTTACGGAGCAAAACTATGGAAGATACGAAGGTGTTTTGCGAGATAATGCCGATTTCCTTGAAGCCAAGAAACATTTCCCAAGTAAGCTTTCAGGCGGAGAATCCCTATTACAGGTGGGACAGCGCGTCTATAATCTAATTGATGAAATCGTAGAGAAGCACAAGGGCCTGCACGTACTGCTAGTCACTCATGGCGGTATCTGCAGAGTAATCCATGCATATTTCCATGAACAATCAAACGAGGAGTACTATAATTTCCACACAGGCAATTGTGAGCTTAGAGCATACGAAGTGAAAGTGAGCAAAGTCTAGCCTTTGTGAGGTGCTGCAGGTGAAAGCAGGCAAACTGGTCGGTAGGGGCAACACAGCGGATGTATATGAGTGGGGCGAGCATGAGGTCATTAAACTCTTTCATCATGCCCATGAAGCCCCGAATGAAGCAAAGAATGCAGCGATTATTTCCCGGCTGGCTATACGGACACCACGGTTCGGTGGACTTATAGAGTATGAAGGCCGCTCCGGTATCTTATATGAGCGAATCAACGCTCCTTCCATGCTGAGCAGAATTGAGCCCAATCGTGAGAGCATTACCCATTATGCGAGATTGATGGCGGAGCTTCACTATCAGCTTCATGAATTGAAGGTTGATTTTACCCCAAATCTGAAGCATGAGATGATGAACCATACGATGGCAGCATCTGAGATTACGGAACAACAGAAGGATCAAATTATGGCGGTGCTTCGGCAATTGCCCGATAGACGGGCAGTATGTCACTATGATTTTCACCCGGGTAACATTCTCATGGCAGCGGACGGACCCGTCATTATCGACTGGATGAATGTCTTAATCGGCGATCCAATCGCGGATGTGAGCCGAACTTTGATGATGTTAGCATCGCATGCCTTACCGCCGGATGCGCCTAGTTGGCTGCATGACGGGAGGAAGCTTTTTCACGATGTATATCGGGATGTATACATAGCTTTAAGTGGAGCCAAGACAGCGGAGTTGGAGGCGTGGAAGCTTCCGACATTAGCCGTTCGTATTCATGAAATGGTTGGCAAGGAACAAGAAGAAATCATTGGACTGCTGCAAGAAGCATTGAAGGAATAAATTCAACCACGAAGAGGGGCTGAACAACATACTGCGGCCGCGTTATCTAGTATTTCCAATTCTCATTCTCACCGGAGGACTGTGCTGGTATTGCAACTCACCCAAATCCGCGGAGGAATCGATCATCAAGCTGTCGAGCGATATCCAAACGATCTATTATGACGATTTGAACGATGGTGTTGTGAAGCATACTCCAAACAATAAAAAAATGTAAAGATGCAAAAAGGGTATTCCATTATTCAGAAATGATGGTAAATTAGGTATATGGATTTCTGGTATCGATACCAGAAATGGAGCATACAACGTTACACGATGACTAACGATGAAACGCGGAGGTAGATATGAAGCATTCAATGTTTAGCGGAAGTATCAGCCGGGATGCTCTGGAGGGCTATCTATCCAGGGCGGTTACGGCCGCAGATTTGGTCAACAGTGCTACATTAGACGATGACTTGAGGATGATCAAGAACATCGGGGCTAAGTTTCTAGGACGGGCTTCAGGCGTATGGCTGCTGGAAGCTGATGACGATGAGCATTTCCGGAAGTCTGGAACGCTTGCTGAGCGTGTACACGAAGTCGACCCGGATATTATGCTGCAGACATGCATTTTCGAAGCGGTTTTTAGGGATGTAGAGAAGATTGAAGTACCGGATTGGGTGTTCCATGCCTTTCAATTACCAGCCCAAGATCGGACATTCCGATTTACGGACATGTTGTTTGACGGGAATCCGAAGGGATACGTCTGGGAAGACGACGGAGGCATTCCGAACATCGATAAGCTGGAGACGCAGCTTTGGTTCTATTACAGGGCGGCGAGATATATCGATGCCGGATATGAAGCGATCCATATGGGACAGATTCACCTCTATACTGCGGATGATACGGGGCTAAAGAAAACAATCGCTTTGTTCCAAATGATACGGAACTATGCAAGAGAACATGCGAGACGCGGTATTGTTTTGCTAGATGCGCATACACACGGAGTGAATATCAACGGCAAGCTTCTATTTGATTTCCATTCCATGCCTTATACTCGGATGCCAATCCTTGATAGGTCCGGAGAGAAGCTTGCACTGGTGCTGGAGGGATTCAGCGAAGGCGGCTTGACGCCAAGCGGCTGGAGCTGCGATGCATTGCCGATGCTTATGGAGCTCGATAATTGGGGCGGTCAATTCTTTCATGAAAGCGATAACATTCCGACTGAACGCAGGGCATGGATGGAATGGTGGGGCTACGATCAGATTGCCTGGTTTGCTTCACAGGATGAAGAGAGCCGCAATCGGTTTCTTGAATACGCCTTCAAATGGACGGCCGTCAACAATGTAAATGCCTATTTCCAGATGCCGATTCGAAGAGGACTGGGCAGCTGCCATGTTCCGATGACGGACAGGGGAGCGGGAGCAGCGACCTCCAATTGTTATCAGGCCAATCGTGCAGGCGAAGGCTGTCCGCTTGGATTTGGACAAGAAGAGACGATTAAATGGTTGTGGCAATCGGAACTTGATCTTCGGCACAGAGCAGGCAACCCGCTGCCTAATACCCCTTATGGTGCAGATAACGATTATGACCCGGAGACAGGCATCAAGCTCCCAGCTAGAGTCATCTTGTATGGAAGCTTTCAGCATCATGTAGGCGCGATCAATCATGATTCCAACAGCGAGACGACACGGATGTATTACATCGGGAATGGTATCTATCGTCGTACCTTTGTGTTACCTTTCCGAGGCTCGTACCAATATGCAGTGGCACCGTATGGAACGTTGTCTCAGACCTATTCCATCGACAATTACCCGCGCAGCGGATCGTCGACGAAAGCGACGCTGGATATTGAGCGGGATAACACGGTTGTTGAATTTGTCTTTGATTTCATGAATCGCAATCTGACCACTACGATCATCGAAGGCTTATAGAGCAATACAAAATGAACAGATTTCGACAAAAATAGCGGTTGTGAGATACAGCCTAATTTCGTACAATAAGTTAAGCGCTTAATCTACTGTGGAATAGTAAGAAAAGCGTTAATTTTATACCATGAGGTATAGCGCTTAACCTACTTAATCTAAGGAGGAATAAAGCATAATGAAAACGGTTCGGCTTACGATGGCACAAGCGCTTCTGCGATTTCTGGATCAGCAATACCTGTCGGTGGACGGCGAGGAAACCAAGTTCGTAAAGGGCATTATGGGCATCTTCGGTCACGGTAACGTAACTGGGATCGGGGAAGCGTTGGAGCATAGCGCCGGCGAGCTGGTCTACATACAAGGAAAGAACGAGCAGGGCATGGTTCATGCCGCAGCTGCATTCGCGAAGCAAAGCAATCGTAAACAGATTTATGCCTGTACGTCCTCAATCGGACCGGGTGCTTTGAATATGATTACGGCGGCTGCAACGGCAACGGTAAATCGCATCCCTGTGCTGCTGCTGCCAGGCGACAATTTTGCCAGCAGACAGCCGGATCCGGTGCTGCAGCAGCTTGAAGTTGTAAGCGATTACACCATCTCCGCGAATGAACCTTTTAAGTCGGTTAGCAAATTTTGGGACCGGATCGTAAGACCGGAGCAATTGATGACGGCTGCGGTGCAGGCGATGCGCGTATTGACGGATCCGGCAGAGACCGGTGCAGTCACGCTGGCACTGCCGCAGGATGTGCAGGCAGAGGCATACGATTATCCGGTACATTTCTTTGACCGTAAGGTGCATTATTTGGATCGTCGTCCTCCGGTGCCGGATGCGATCAAGCGCGCGGTGAAGCTCATGGCAGGCAAGAAGAAACCACTGCTCATCGCCGGCGGCGGGATACTGTATGCCTCTGCATCGAGCGAGCTTGCTGCATTCGCCGAGGCTTTCCATATCCCGGTTGCCGAAACGCAAGCAGGGAAAAGCTCCTTGCCTTGGAACCATCCCCTGAATGTAGGTGCCATTGGGGTTACGGGTGCGCTAGCCGCAAACAAACTTGCACAGGAAGCCGATCTCATCATTGGCGTAGGCACGAGATATTCCGATTTCACAACGGCGTCCAAATCGGCATTCGGCAATCCGGATGTGCAGTTTATCAATGTGAACGTCAGCGGATTCGATTCCTCGAAGCTGAACGGGGTAGCGATTACGGCGGATGCCAAAGAAGGCCTAATCGCGCTGCAAGCTGCACTCGGAGATATTCGTTATCAGAGTGAATATGATCTGCAGGATATCAAGGCGATGAAGCAAACGTGGGATGACGAAGTCGATCGGCTCTTTGCCATAGAGCATGAACTTGGTTTGGCGCAGACTCGGGCACTAGGCATCATCCAAGAGACAATCGCATCCAATTCGGTTATCGTATGCGCGGCGGGAAGTCTGCCTGGTGATCTACACCGGGTTTGGCGTCCGGTAGAGCCCAAAACCTATCATATGGAATATGGTTTCTCCTGCATGGGCTATGAGATCGCCGGAGCATTTGGCGTCGCGCTGGCAGAACCGCACCGCGAGGTCTATGCGATTGTGGGAGATGGCGGCTACCTGATGCTTCACTCCGAGCTGGTAACCAGTCTGCAGGAAGGTCGCAAAATCACAATATTGCTGTTCGACAATCATGGGTTTCAGTGTATCCACAATTTGCAGAAAAGCCAGGGCAGCGGCGGCTTCGGGAATGAGTTCCGTTACCGCTCTGCGGAGACAGGCAAGCTGACCGGTGCTTATATGCCCATTGATTTCACGGCTCACGCGCGCAGTCTTGGCGCGAAAGCCTACAAGGCGAGCAACGAGCAAGAATTGAAGGAAGCGCTGCAGCTCGCGAAGCAAGAAACGGTTACGACGCTTATCGAGATTCCTGTCGTACCGGGCACGAACACAGGAGGCTACGAGTCCTGGTGGAACGTCGCCGTTCCCGAAGTTTCAGGAAGCGATAACGTTGTCAAAGCAGGCAAAGAGATGAATGCCAAAATCAGGTCAATCCAACTCCTATAAGAGAGGGGCCATAAGCCTATGACAAGCTTGCCATTCCGATTAGGTATCCATCCAATCAATTGGGTGGGAGAGGATGTAAAGGAACACGGTGACGATACTTCGTTCGAACGGATCGTGGATGACATCGTCGCGCTTGGTTTAACAGGGACGGAGATGGGGCGCAAGTTTCCTAGCGATCCAGAGGTACTGAAGAATGAGCTGTCACGAAGAGGCATCAGCTTGACGTCGCAGTGGAAGTCGGTGTTGTTCTCCGACCCGGCGTATCGCGAAGAAGAACTGAACGCCTATCGTTTGCATGTGGCGTTCTTGAAAGACATGGGAAGCACAGTGATCAGCACCTGCGAGGCGGGAGGTTCATTGCACTTCGATCCGAGGCGTTCTCCGAATGAGAAGGAGGTGCAGCGTTTAAGCGATGAGCAGTGGACATCTTTGGCCGAGGGACTTAATGCTGCAGGCGCCATCGCCAAGGAGCATGGACTGAAATTGACCTATCATCATCACGGTGGAACGGTTGTGGAGTGGCCGGAAGAGATCGATCGCCTCATGGAGCTGACCGATCCGGAGCTCGTTTACCTGCTCTTTGACACTGGTCATGCCTATTATGGGGGAGCAGATCCGCTGTCTGTTCTGCAGAAGCATTACGACCGGATAGCTTATGTTCATCTGAAGGATATCCGGCCTCAAGTATTGGAGGAAGCAAGAGCTGAGCAGGCGGACTTCATCACTTGCATTCGTAAAGGTGTGTTCACGGTACCCGGTGATGGCTGCATTGATTTTGGCCCGATTCTATCTGAACTGGTAAGACGTAATTATAAGGGATGGGCTTTGCTTGAGGGGGAACAAGATCCCGCGCTGCATCCGGCCTATGAATATGCAAGGAATGCGCTTCAGTACATCGATGCTCTGATTTCGGAAGAAAGAAGGTAATCTACGCTATGACCTATGTTTCCTTCAAGGCAGATAGAGCCTATGATTTCACGGCGATTGGACGTCTCTGCATCGATTTGAACGCCAATGAGATCAATCGCCCGATGGAAGAGACGATGACATTCACCAAATATGTCGGCGGCTCTCCGGCCAACATTGCAATCGGGATGGCAAGACTCGGACGCCAAACGGCATTTATCGGTAAGATCGCAAATGATCAAATGGGGCGATTTATCCTCGATTATTTGCAGCGAACCGGCATAGGGACGGAGAACGTCGTGACCGATCGATCCGGTGCGGTGACCGGACTTGCTTTTACAGAGATTAAGAGTCCTGCCGATTGCAGCATTCTCATGTATCGTGACAACGTGGCTGATCTGCTGCTAGAGGCAGGGGAAATCAGTGAGGAATTGATCGCGCAGTCGAAGATGCTATTGATCTCAGGCACGGCCTTAGCGAAGAGTCCTTCGCGGGAAGCGGTGTTCCAAGCGCTGGAGTACGCGAAGAAACACGGAACCGTTATTGCATTCGATCTGGATTACCGCCCTTATACATGGACTTCCAAACAGGAAACAGCCGCTTACTATAATCTGGCCGCAGCGTATTGCGATATCATCTTAGGTACGCGCGAGGAGTTCGACATGATGGAAGTGTTCGAGCAAAATCCGGAGCACAGCGACAGCGTAACCGCATCCAAGTGGTTCGACTACAACGCGAAGATCGTTATTATCAAACATGGCAAAGAGGGCTCCATCGCTTATACTGCGGACAACAAGAGTCATAGAGCGAAGAGCTTTCCGGCAAAGGTCATCAAAACCTTCGGCGCAGGTGATTCTTATGCCGCCGGTTTCTTGCATGGGATCATGCAAGGCTGGACGCTGGAGCAGTGCATGGAATTCGGCAGCGCGGCTGCCTGTATCGTCATTTCGAGCCATAGCTGCTCCGATGCCATGCCAACGGAGAGTCAAGTGCTCCATTATATCGAGGATTGCAATAACGGCAAAATAACGGCCTCATAGTCGCCGCTGATAGACTGTTGATCACGAAAGGGGAATTCGAATATGAGTCAAGTGTTGAACAACTGGATTGGCGGCAATTGGGTCCCTGCTTCTACCTCTGCCGCGCACGAGAACGTCTATAACCCGGCAACGGAAGAAGTGTTGGCGCTCGTTCCGCTATCGACGAAAGAAGATGTTGACCTTGCTGTTAGAACGGCTAAAGAAGCTTTCGTGGCATGGAGCAAGACGCCGGTACCGCGCCGAGCACGGATTTTATTTAAATATCAGCAGCTCTTGGTCGACAACTGGGAAGCACTCGCCAGGCTTGTCACACTTGAGAACGGCAAAAGCTACAGCGAAGCTTACGGCGAGGTACAGCGCGGCATCGAATGCGTTGAATTCGCCGCAGGAGCACCGACGCTGATGATGGGCAAACAGCTGCCTGACATCGCATCCAACCTCGAATCCGGCATGTACCGCTATCCGGTCGGCGTGGTTGCCGGCATTACGCCTTTTAACTTTCCGATGATGGTGCCTTGCTGGATGTTCCCGCTTGCTATTGCCTGTGGAAATACATTTGTCATGAAACCTTCGGAGCGTACGCCGCTTCTGGCGAACCGTCTCGCGGAGCTGTTCCAGGAAGCGGGATTACCGGATGGCGTACTCAATATTGTTCATGGCGCGCATGAGGTCGTGAATGGAATACTCGAGCATCCGGATGTAACGGCTGTGTCGTTCGTCGGCTCCCAGCCGGTAGCTGAATATGTGTACAAAACGGCATCCGCAAACGGGAAGCGGGTTCAAGCGCTTGCCGGAGCGAAGAACCATTCGATCGTGATGCCGGACGCCGATCTGGAGCTGACCGTCAAAGAGATTGTCAATGCGGCATTCGGCTCCGCCGGCGAGCGCTGCATGGCTTGCTCCGTCGTAGTAGCCGTTGGAGAAGTAGCGGACACGCTAGTGAATAAACTGGTAGAAGCAGCGGATCGCATTACGATCGGGAATGGCATGGAAGAAGGGACTTTCCTCGGACCTGTTATTCGCGGACCGCATAAAGAACGCACATTGAAGTACATTGAGCTTGGCGAATCAGAAGGCGCGCTCTTAGTTCGGGACGGACGCAAGGATGCGGCTTCAACGGGTGGAGGTTATTTTGTCGGACCGACGCTATTCGATGAGGTGAAGTGCGGGATGAAAATTTGGGAAGATGAGATTTTCGCGCCGGTTCTGTCTATTGTGCGTGCGGAAACGCTGGAGGAAGCCATCGAGGTGGCCAATCGTTCGGATTTCGCCAATGGCGCATGTTTGTTTACGAAGAGTGGTGCCAACGTTCGCCAGTTCCGTGAAACAATCGATGCCGGCATGCTGGGCGTGAATCTCGGCGTCCCTGCTCCGATGGCGTTCTTCCCGTTCTCCGGTTGGAAGAAGTCGTTTTACGGCGACTTGCACGCGAACGGCAGCGACGGTGTAGAGTTCTATACGCGCAAGAAAATGATCACTACACGCTGGTAAGAGGAGGCATTTCGATATGGCGAAGGGGAAAATCAAGATCGGCATCATCGGAGCAGGCCGAATCGGCAAAATACATGCCGATAATCTGCTGCGAATGCCCCAAGTGGAAGTCATCGCAGTGAGCGATTTATTCGCAGGTCCTGAGCTTGAGGAATGGGCGGCGCTGCGAGATATCCCGCTCGTAATGAAGGACAGCGGCGCAATTATTGCCCATCCGGACATCGATGCCGTATTCATCTGCTCCTCGACGGACACGCATGTGCCTCTTATTAAGCAAGCTGCACTGGCAGGCAAACATATCTTCTGCGAGAAACCGGTCAGTATGGACATCAGACAGACCCTTGAAGCTGTAGAGACCGCGAAGCAGGCAGGCGTAAAGCTGCAAATCGGGTTTAACCGGCGTTTCGACCATAACTTCAAGCGGATTAGCGAGCATGTGCAGAGCGGCACGATCGGAACCCCGCACATTGTCAAAATCACTTCGCGTGACCCAAACCCGCCGCATAAAGACTATATTCGGGTATCCGGCGGTATTTTCATGGATATGATGATCCATGATTTCGATATGGCACGTTTCGTGACCGGCAGCGAAATCGAAGAGGTGTCCGCACATGGCGGCGTGTTGATTGACCCGGTATTCGCGGAATATGGCGATGTCGATACGGCGATCGTAACGCTGAGATTCGCTTGCGGAGCGCTAGGCGTCATCGATAACAGCCGTCAAGCGGTATACGGCTACGATCAACGGGTAGAGGTATTTGGCTCCAAAGGAGCGGTAGCCGTGACGAATGATTATCCGAATTCCGCGGAAATCAGTACGGCTGAAGGCGTGTTCCGCGATAAGCCGCTGCATTTCTTCCTGGAGCGGTACCAAGAGGCTTATCGAGCAGAGACGCGGATCTTTATCGATTGCATCCGCGAGGATCAGCCTGTTCCGGTCAGCGGTTCCGACGGGCTGCAAGCGGAGCTGACGGCGCTGGCTGCCAAGTTATCGCTCTTGCTGCAGCGTCCCGTTAAAGTAGCGGAAGCGATGGAGCTCGCGGAGCAGCATGCTGTCTTTATCTAGGAGGGGAGAAAGGCGACGATGTCGAACTTAATTATTACGCCGGCTGATCATCCGAATCACGAAGGCCGTTTAATGAGCATTACGCCGGAGTCGGCAGGCTGGAAGTACGTCGGATTTCAAGTGATAAGGCTGGAAGCAGGTCAAGTTTATCGCTGTGATACCGGTGATCGGGAAGTTTGCCTAGTCCTGCTCAGCGGGAAAGCGGATGTGAAAACAAGGTCGCAAGAATGGCTTGAGATCGGAAGCCGGATGAGCGTTTTCGAACGAACGACTCCCTACTCCGTCTATATACCGAATGACGATGAATACGAGATTCGCGCAGTAACGGAGCTCGAAGTGGCCATTTGCTCCGCTCCCGGCCACGGCAATTATGAAGCGCGGCTGATCAAGCCGGAGCAAGTCGGTGTGGAAACACGCGGTTATGGCAATTTGGAGCGCCAAATTCACAATATTTTGCCTGAGCAGCAGACGGCTGACAGCCTGCTTGTTGTTGAGGTGTTCACGCCTAACGGACATTGGTCCAGCTATCCGCCGCATAAGCATGACCAAGATGCGCTGCCGGCGGAGTCGCTGCTGGAGGAAACCTATTATTTCCGGATTCAGCAGGAGAGAGGGTTTGCGATCCAGCGTGTTTACACGGACGATCGTTCCTTGGATGAGACGCTGGTCGTCAAGGATGGGCAAGCGGTTCTTGTACCGAAAGGCTATCATCCGGTATCTGCGCCGCCGGGCTATGATTGTTATTATTTGAATGTAATGGCCGGTCCGGTTCGCACGTGGAAGTTCCATAACGATCCGGACCATGAATGGATCATGGTCAACCCGAACCCGAATCGCTAATTAACGGTAAGCGGCATAGAAGCAGGAGGAGTTACAAGAGTGAAAGCAACGATTTACGACGTAGCACGAGAAGCCGGCGTTTCCATTGCGGCCGTCTCCCAAGTCATCAACGGGAAAGGGAAAATCAGCGAAGAGCGCCGCGCTTCCATTATCAGCGTTATGGAACAGCTGAATTATAAGCCGAGCCTCATCGCTTCCGCATTGACCGGTAAGAAAACGTATACGCTGGGGCTGCTCATTCCGGATATCTCCAACCCCTTCTTCGCCGAAATCGCCCGGGCTGTGGAAGACCAGGGAGATGTTCATGGCTATAGCCTGGTGATCTGCAGCACGGATAATAAAGACGAGCGGGTCGAGCGTTACTTGAATTTGCTTCAACAGAAGAGTGTTGACGGCATCATTATCGGCACAGGGATCGATAGCGGGGAGCTGCTGGATAAGCTGCTCAAGAAATCCATCCCGTTCGCGCTGATTGCGAGGGAAATGCCGGGTCATGATCTCGCTACTGTCGTCGTAGACGATTACGAAGGCGGCCGAATGGCGGCTCGCCATTTGCTCGGTTTAGGGCATACTCGAATGGCCGTTCTTGCTGAGCACCCGAAAGTAATCAGCTCGCGGGAGCGGATTCGCGGCTTCCAAGACGAAGTCGTCGAAGCGGGCTTGTCGATCCCGGAGTATATGGTGAAAATGAGCGACCGCGATCTGGTTAACGATGGCAGGCGCAGCGCATCAGAGCTGCTTCGTTATGCGGATCGCCCTACTGCCGTGTTCTGCTGCAACGATCTGCTTGCCATCGGCGCACTGCAAGCAGCGAAGGAGATAGGCGTTCACGTACCGGAGGAACTGTCGATTGTCGGCTTCGACAATACGATATTGGCATCGGTTACCGATCCGTCATTGACGACGATTTCGCAGCCGACGGAGCAGATGGGACAGCTTGCGGTAGACCTGGTTCTGAGTAAGAACCATGCAGGGAAACCGGGAGAAACGAAGCGTATCATGCTGAAGCCGGAGCTTGTTATTCGGCAATCGACGGGGAGGCCGATCTCGTTCTAAGCGATTAGGTCGTCCGGACTTATGTATAGTGTTAAATATTTAGTCGCAGCCCCATACAAGGGGCTTTAGACTCGGCTTTCTGGTATCGCTACCAGGCCTAACCGCATAGTTGCACAAGGAGGGCATGATCAAAAATGAAGTTCATGGAAATCAATGGTGTTCGTCTATCCCGGCTCATCATGGGAAGCGGCGACTTAAGCAAGCTGAATGGAACGGACATGTTGGACACCTATGTTGCCGCAGGCGGAACGACAATCGATACGGCTCATCAATATAGACGTGCCGAGTCGATCATCGGGCAATGGATGACGGAGAAGGGAAACCGCAGCCAAATGGTCATTATGACCAAAGGTGCTCACCACAACGACGGCAGCCCCGGGCCTCGCGTGAATGCGGAAGCAATACGCAAGGATTTGTTCGAAAGCCTTGATCGATTGGAAACGAATTATATCGATTTGTATGCACTTCATCGAGACGAACCGGGAACGCCAGTCGGGCCGATTATGGAGGAGCTTAATCTGCATCTGAGCGAAGGCAGGGTACGGGCAATCGGCGCTTCTAATTGGACCCATCATCGCATACAGGAAGCTAATGACTATGCGAAAGCGCATGGTTTGTCCGGTTTCATGTTCAGCAGTACGAATCTCGCGCTGGCAGTTTCGAACGAGCCGAGATGGGAAGGCTGCGTGTCGGCGGATGAACAGGCCTGCCAGTGGCATGAACGTCATCAATTGCCTCTGCTTGCATGGTCTGCTCAAGCAGGCGGTTTCTTTACAGGACTCTTTTCGCCGGAAGATCGGTCGAATGCGGAAATGGTTCGCGTTTATTATAACGAGGACAACTGGAAGCGCTATGAGAGAGCGAAGAAGCTGGCCGCAAGCAAAGGTGTCACTGCGCTGCATATTGCCCTTTCATTTGTGCTGAATCGACCATTTCCAACCGGCGCCATTATCGGCCCGCGCAGCGATGCGGAGCTGATGGATTCCGTGAAAGCGATGGAAATTGAACTCACAGAGGCAGAGCAGGAATGGCTGGATCTGAAACGAGAGGAGCTCGCGGTATGAGAGAGAAGCTGGCAGCTCAGCTGTACACGCTCCGGAATGAGTTGAAGAAGGACTTCCCCGGCACGCTTCGCGAGCTGAAGAAGATGGGTTGGCATGCCGTGCAAATCGACGGCTTACATGGAAATGATCCACGCGAAATTGCGTCGGTCATGAATGAGCTTGGTCTGCAAACCGCCGGGATGCATGTCGGCCTTGAACGTATGAAGCATGATTTGCCGGCCGTATTGGAAGAAGCGAGATTGTTTAAGACAAGAGATTTCATCTGTCACTCGCTGCCGGACGAACTTATGAATCCAGATGGTTATCGAAGCGTACGGGAAGCGCTGCGGCAAGTTGCAAATCAAGTAACTGCGATGGGCTTCAGGGCCGGCTACCATAACCATGACTTTGAATTCCATACATCCATGAATGGTCAGTACGCGCTGGACTACGTGCTGGAGCTTGATCCGGAGAGTCCGGTATACGCGGAAATCGATACGTATTGGGTGAAGAAAGCGAATGTGGATCCTCTCACGTACATCCAACAATTTGCTGGCCGCATGCCTATTCTCCACTTGAAAGACATGACTGCAGACGAGCGTTGTTATTTTGCTGAAGTTGGCAGCGGAATTATAGACTTTGTCCCTATTATTCGGTGGGGAGAAGCCAGTGGCGTAGAGTGGTATGCCGTTGAGCAGGATTACTGTCCGGGCAGCCCGATGGACAGCCTGGCATTAAGCTTGGAGAATTTGCTTCGAATGGAGCCGGAAATCAAACGGGCCATGAACAAACAATCGTAGTCGAGCTAAGAGTGACCATCCATGAGAAGGAGCCGATTCAAGATGCGCAAACCATTAACCGCAGCCCATACGGGCTGCGGCATTCATCCGGATAACACGTTAGCTTCGTTCTTCGAGGCGATGGAGAGCGGTGCCCAAATCGCAGAAGTAGACGTACATGTAACGCTTGGAGGTACGGCAGTACTGCTGCATGATCATTCGCCGGCTCTGCAGAAATATTCCTATGAGGAATTGAATGCTCCTGAAGTGAGGAAATTACTCTCGCCTGCTTATATCGAGCATGAAATAGCGACACTGGAGCAGATTCTACGACTATCAGAGTCCCGCGCTTTGCTGCTCAATTTAGATTTGAAATCAACCGACGCCATTGATCCGACAGCTAAGCTGATTTATCAGTTCGCTGCACAGAAACGCGTCTTTATTACGGGGGCGTCAGATTCGATGGCCGCGAAGTACCCGGATATTAGAGTGATGTACAACACACCTGATCGTTGGACCGAAGGGAACGGCGAGCGCTATGTCGAGTTTGCGGATTCCGTATGCCGGAAAGCGCAAATAGGCGGCTATGCCGGCCTGAACATGGAGCGCTCGACTTGCCGCCAAGAAGTGGTAGATCGTGCCCATGCCGCAGGACTTCTCGTTTGGGTATACACGGTGAACGATCCCCAAGAGATGAGACGGCTGATTGGAATTGGGGTAGATGCCATCACCACGAGACAGCCAAGCCGACTGTTAAGTATTCATGAAGAGTAGAAAAACGTATAGCCAGAGATGAAATTAGTTGCTATAATGAAACCAGTGGCAACGCTTACTTTCCGTTTTATAGGAAAGTAAATTTTTTAGCCGTTTCTGGTATCGATACCAGAATTTCATTTCTCCGAAAAGAAGGTGATTCCCGACTCATGGCCAATGTCTCGTCGACTTCGCAAGTGAAGCTGAGAAAACCCAAAGCTGCTTTGTGGAAAAACATTATGCTGCATCGGTACTTGTATTTCATGCTGCTGCCTTGTCTCGCGTTCTTCATCGTTTTTTCGTATATTCCGATGGGCGGCCTGTTGTTAGCCTTTAAGGAATATAAGTTCAACAAAGGCATACTCGGAAGCCCTTGGATCGGTTTTGACTACTTTGTCACCTTCTTCAACTCTTACCAAAGCAAGAGTTTAATCCAAAACACTCTTATTATCAGCAGTATGAAGCTGTTTCTGTACTTGCCTTTCCCGATCGTGCTGGCCCTTATGTTCAATGAAGTTCGCAACAAATGGTTCAAGAACGTGTCGCAAAGCGTGCTCTATCTGCCTCACTTCCTGTCATGGGTCGTAGTTGTCGGCTTGATTCAGCGGATTCTCGCGCCGGACACCGGCTTACTCAATCAATTCATTGCCAATGTGGGCGGCGACGGAAGTATCTTCTATATGATGGACCCTAAGTACTTCTATCAAATCATGTTCGGCAGCCACCTGTGGAAGTCGATCGGCTGGGATTCAATCATTTATATGGCAGCGATATCAGGAGTAAACCCCGATATGTATGAAGCGGCGAAGATCGATGGTGCCGGTAAGCTTCGGGAGATCTGGAACATTACACTGCCGTCTATCATGCCGACTGTCGTTATTCTGTTCATCTTATCGCTTGGAAACATATTATCCGCCGGATTCGATCAGCTTTACTTGCTTCGAACGCCGGGAAACATGCAGCTTTCCGATATATTAGATACCTATATCATTCGTGTCGGCTTACAAGGCGGTCAATATGGATATGCAACCGCAGTTGGCTTACTGCAAGGCGTTATAGGCTTAATTCTGGTCGTACTGGCTAATCGGCTGTCCCGCAAAGTATCAGATACCTCACTATGGTAGCGCTACCATGGCAAGCGTTACGCTCTGATGGTGAAACCGTCAACCGACGTATTCATAAAAAAATTGAATTAAAGGGGAAAAACGCATGAGCAGAAAATGGACGAAGTTTTTAGCGATTCCTGTTATGGTTTCCATGCTACTCGCAGGTTGTTCCAACAATAACGGCAACAACACTAGCAATGAACCTGCTGCAAACAGCAATACCGCTTCAGACAGCAATGCCACTGCTACAAATGCACCTGAAGGAAAGCCGGCGACCTGGATTGCGGACCGTACGATTAAAGGCCTCGTATTCATGGGAACCGACGATTATACCGAAGATATGAACCCTGAAATCAAAGCGCAAATTAAAGAGAAAACCGGTATTGATTTCGAAATCGAAATCATGAAAGCCGAGCACTCCATTGACGGATTGATTGCGGGGCTTGCGGCGAACGATCTGCCGGATTTCGTTGCTTTCTACCTCAATAACAGCGGTCGTCCGGAAATGCCTGTCGTTCTCAAAGCAGCTCGCGAAGGCATGTTCACCGATCTGACTCCTTTCTTCAAGGATTCGAAGGTGTACAGCAAGTATTTGCAGGATGATTACCTGCCCATGGATACGCAATTCGGTGTTATGTTCCGTCCGGAGTTTAACGGTTCTACATATTTCACGCACATGAACATTCAACGCGAAGGCGGTCAAGTTTCGTGGAAAGGCGTTGGAGGTCCATACATCCGTAAAGACATCGTAGATGCGCTTGGAATTGATCCACGTACAATCACATCGACAGATCAGCTCTATGATTTGGCCAAGAAGATCAAAGCAGGTGACTTTAAAGATAAGAATGGCGGTCCGGTTACGCCAATCGGCCCATCCTACTGGGGCGGTAAAGAAGTCGGAGCCTTGTTTAACGATCTGGAATGGGGCGCAGATGACCAGCGTATCAAGCAAACGAAAGACGGTAAAATTTTGCACGAAGCGCAAACCGAATTTGCTCTGAAGAAAGTAGATTATGTTCAGAAGCTGATCAAAGAGAAATTAATTCATCCGGAGTTCTTCACGATTGACGAGAGCCGTGCAACGGAAGGCGCATTAAACGGTTCATGGGCGATTATCGCCGATACGCACAGCTACCAAGAATATAACCAAGATATGCATTATGTTCCGCTTGGTCCAATTAACCAAGTAGACGGTCCTTATCAAATGCAAATTTCCTATAAGTCCGGTTACTCCGCTTGGGCGATTCCGACTACGACCGAGAAGCCTGAAGACGTTGTAAAATTCGCTGATTTCCTTGCTAGCCGCGAAGGCAAGCTGCTGTGGAAATACGGAATTGAAGGCCGTGACTACACACTGGACGACAAAGGCAACCCGCTCGTGAAACAAGAAGTCGTAGATTTGAAAGCGAAAGATCCGAACGAAGCGAAAAAGCTTGGCTTTGGCGGCGTAGGCAACAACTGGGGAGATATCCTCGGCAGCACGGACAATGATAATCTGGTGGATTTCGGCGAAGCCAACTATGGCGATAACGCAAGCTCAGGCCTGTTCCCGGCTGTAGAGCAAATCGCAACGTACTGGAACTTCGATGAGAAGGTGAAGAACGGCGTTGTATCGGATGCGTACCAGCCGAATTCGTTCATCGGGGAGTTCAGTAATGGCACGGAATTGAAAACCGCTCTCGATAACTACAACGACAGCTTAATCCAAGCGTATTACAGCAAAAGTCATGATGAAGCGAAGAAGATTCTGGACAATGCCCTGAAGCAAATGGAAGCTTCCGGCTTGGACGACTACTTGAAGCTTCTTGCTGAGAAGAATGCGGATCCAAAAACAAAGGTAAAGCTATAGCATTTGCCAGCAGCAAATGATGACCAGATGGTTAGGCGGTTTTATCCGCAGCCCGGATAAAACCGCCTTTCTATTATCGTTTCGGAGTGCGGTTTCTTCGAGGTGTAGAAGGAGGGAAGACAGTGAACGAATTTTATAAGATCAGCCTAGGTGAACGAGTGTTCCGAGTCATCAATTATATTCTGATTGTCCTCTTGTGTTTGTCTATCATTCTTCCTTTCCTGAACATATTTGCGCTAGCATTTAACCCGGGCAAAGACGCGGAAAGAGGCGGTATTTTCTTCTGGCCTCGCATCTGGTCCTTCGAGAACTTCCTGAAAGTATTTGAAGCCTCCAATATCGCTTCCGCTTTCGGAATTTCGATCTTCCGTACCGTGGTCGGCACCGTCTCCAGCGTGTTTATGACGGCTATGGCCGCCTATGCGTTAAAGAGCAAAACACTGCCCGGCGGGAAGTTTTTCATGATGCTCATTTTCTTTACGATGCTGTTTGGCGGAGGCATCATCCCTTACTACATGCTGCTCAAATCGATTCATTTAACGAACAACATCTGGGTTTATGTCATTCCAAGCTTATACAGCGCATGGAATTTGATCATTATTCGAACCTTCTTCCAGCAAATTCACCCGAGCTTAGAGGAATCGGCGCGAATTGACGGATACAACGACTTTGCAATCTTTATGCGCATTATTATGCCGCTCAGCCGGCCTGTTATTGCCGTTATTGGTTTGTTCAACGCCGTAGGGCATTGGAATGATTGGTTTACCGGTGCATTCTTCGTTCGCAAAGCCAGCCTGCGCCCCTTATCGACATTACTTCAGGAAATGCTGACAAGCGCCGAAGCGATGCGCGATACGCTGAATCAGGCCGCGGGAACGACCAAATACGAGCTGCTCGACAAAATTCAAATTACGGGCAATTCACTGAAGATGGCGACAATTATCGTAGTCGTGGCTCCGATTATAATCATCTATCCTTTCGTGCAGCGTTATTTTGCCAAAGGCATTATGATCGGTTCAATGAAAGAATAGCGGGAGAGAGGGAGAAATCGCAAATGAAGATCTTGAATAGCTACACGCAAACGGGCAAGTGGTGGAGAGGCAGCTTTCACAACCATACGACGAACAGCGATGGCTGGTTCCCGCTGGAAACGGTCTATAAGATGTATGGCGGCTACGATTTTCTTGGCATTTCCGATCATGACAAAATTACGAAGCACGAAGGTGCGCGCAGTATCCCCACTGTGTTTGATGCCATTGAAGTGAGCAGCCGCCAGACGCATATGCTGCTCGTTAATCCTCCGCTTTCGATGCTTGATCAGTACAGCAACGAATTCACGATCGAGAATTATCAGCGGTTGACCGATATGGCGGTCGATAACGGCGGGTTTGCCGTTCTTGTCCATCCGAACCGTTTTTTCTCCAATTATTGGACCTTGGAAGATATGATGAAGCTCGAGCGCTATATCGGCATTGAAGTGTACAACGGCGATGGCAATCCGGAATACGATATCGCATTTGATAAATGGGATGCCTTATTGTCCAGCGGACGCAAGGTGTGGGGCTTTGGTAACGATGATTCGCATGTATACGGGCAAGAGAAGCGAGCTTGGAATATGGTTCAGGCAGAAGAAAATACGAATGAAGCGATTACGCAAGCGATCAAGAACGGCAATTTCTACGTATCTACGGGATATGGATTCGATGCTATTCGCACGGAAGGCCATACGATTGAGATCGATCTCCGTTCGAACGAGCTGCTGGATAAAATGTATAAGTACGTCACGTTCTTCGGTAAAGACGGACGAGTGCTGCAGGAAACGACCGGAAGAATCAGCCATGCCAAGTACGAATGTAAAGGCGATGAAGGGTATGTACGCATTGCGGCCTATTTGGAAGGCGGTTATGGCGCATTCTCCCAGCCTTTATTTGTCGAAACTAGTAAATAATGCTCAGAAACGAAAAGGAATTTGTTTCTTGAACGGCGAACTGTTTTCAAATTGAATCTATAGTAAGAGGGTGAGTAATGTGCAGCCAAAAATTAAAGACGTGGCGCGCCTGGCGGGCGTTTCGGTAACGACCGTTTCCCGTGTGTTGAACGGCGAGAAATATGTCAAAGACGATCTCAAGCACAAAGTGAATCTTGCTATCGAGGAATTGGGATATGCCCCTAGCCATATTGCCCGTAGTTTGGTGCGTAACAAAACGAACCTGATCGGTGTAATCGTACCTGATATTACCTCCAGCTTCTATGCGACTATTCTGAGCAGCATCGAAGAAGCAGCAAGCGCAAACGACTACAATTTGCTGGTGTGCAACATCAGCGAGGATATTGATAAGGAATATAAATATTTGAACGTCTTCCAAGAGATGCGGGTTGAAGGCATCATTATTATGCATGAGAAGATCAATGAGGACATTCGCAATCTCATTCATAAGATGAAGATTCCGGTTATTTTCTCCAGTGTTAAACCGATGGATCAACAATTCGTATCTGTCATTGTCGACGATTACAAGGCAGCCTTTGATGCAACGACTTATTTGATCGAGCTTGGGCATGAGGAAATCGGTTTTATCGGCGGCGACATGCGAGATATCACGTCAGGGCAGAACCGGTACAGCGGTTATCGGAATGCACTGACGAACAAAGGAATTCGTATCATTCACGAGCATATCCGTTTCGGTGATTACAAAGTGAAGAGCGGCTATGCGCAGATGAAAGAGCTGCTGCGCGTGAGCCAGCGGCCTACGGCGGTATTTGCGGTGAGTGACGATATGGCTGTCGGAGCGATGAACTGTATCCGTGACCATCATCTTCGCGTACCCGAGGATATCTCTGTCATCGGCTTTGATGGCAGCCAGTTAACCGAGCTTACTAGGCCAACGTTAACCTCAATGGAACAACCAATCCATGAAATGGGCAAAGAAACGATGCGGATCCTGCTTAACCAAGTGGAGACCGGTGAGGTACCTAGCGGTGATCTCGTTCTCGAACATCGACTGGTGGCGCGTGAGAGCTGTATATCGCGAAAGAAATAGATGAGCAGAGGCAACCATATCAGGATTAGGGCGGAGATGAAGCAACCTTGAAGAAATACGACGCAATTGTAATTGGGGACGCGAACATCGATTTGGTCGTTGCCGGCTGCGACGAGCTGCCGAAGCCTGGGCAAGAGGTGCTTGTTCAAAACATGACGATTCATGTAGGCGGCGGTGCCGCATTGTTCAGCATGGCTTTGGCGAAGCTTGGCTTGCAGATTGCCTTTAACGGCATACTCGGCGAGGATGGTTTCGGTCAATTTGTACGGGATCATTTGACCCAGCATGGAATAGATACCAGTTACATACGCAGCAGCAGCAGCAACACCGGTATTTCCATAGCCATCAATCCGGAGAAGGATCGTTCCTTCATTACTTATATGGGATCAAATGCGGAGCTGAACATGGGGCTGCTCGATATTGAAAGCGTTGCCTTGGCAAAACATGTGCATTTGACCGGTTATAGAGGAAGAGAGAATCATGCGGAATATATGAAAGTGGTTCGAAGCATTAAGGCGCAAGGCGTGACGACCTCAATCGATGTAGGTTGGGACGATACCGGGGAATGGTTCACGGGCATTTATGAACTGATGAGCGAAGTGAATGTTTTCTTCATGAACGAGGTCGAGGCCCAGCATTACACCGGCTGCTCAAGCGTCAAGGATATCATTGCTAAGTTGTCTGCTTACAGCAATCATTTCGTAGTCAAGCTTGGTTCGGCCGGCGCGGTTACGTCTGTTAACGGACATGCTCAGTTTCGTTCCGGCTTCCATGTACCCGTAGTCGATACGACAGGTGCCGGGGATTCCTTTAACGCCGGTTACATCTACGGGTTTCTTAGCGGGAAGCAGCCGGAGCAATGTTTATTGTACGGCAACGCATGCGGAGCCTTGTCGGTGACGCAATCCGGCGGGAGCACGGGAACGCCGGATCGAACCGCAATGGAACGATTTCTATTCGAGAAGGCCAACTGTACAACGGACATTTGGGAGAGCGCATAATTCGTCCAAGCGAATGGAGGTTACAAGCATTGAAGTTCGAAATTAGCAATGAAACTGGCGCTCAGACCGTGATTGTACCTGTATTTTCGGAGAGCTTGGCGGAGTTAGCTCAAAGCCGGGAAGTGCTGCGAACGGCTTCCCTATTGCCGTATATGAGTGCCAGACACGCGATAACATGGTTTTATGGCGGTAACCACGGTCAGGCTGATCTCTTGTTAGTTGGTCTGGGCGATGTGGACAAGTTTAAGCTGGCTTTCTTACGCGAGGCTGCAGGGAATGCGGGACGCGCGTTAATGAAAGAAAAGCGGGATTGCGCGGCTGTTTCCTTTGATGCGCTGGATCGTGCCGGTATCTCCTCCGAAGACAGCCTGTCTGCCTATATGGAGGCTTGGGTAGAGGGTTCGCTGCTGGGTACTTATGTATTCGATAAGTATAAATTGAAGCGGGCTGAGCAACATGCGGATATCAAGGTACATCTGTTAGGCGACTTATCGGCGGAGCGGACGGAAGCGATTCGTCTGGGACAGCTCAGGGCGGAGAGTACGATGTGGGCGCGGGATTTGACGAACGAGCCTCCAAACTACCTGCGTCCCCGCAATCTGGCAGATCGAACGGTAGAGCGGTTTGCCGGCACCAAGGCGACGGTTTCGGTTTATGAAGGCGATGAGCTCGAGCGCCGCGGATTTGCCGGATTAGCGGCAGTGGGGAAAGGAAGCATTCATCCGCCTGTGTTTATCGAGCTTCGCTATTGCACTGACGAGACGAAGCCGCTTGTTGCTTTAATCGGTAAAGGCATTACATTCGATACCGGCGGCATCAGCCTGAAACGAGACAATGACATCAGCGACATGCGCATGGATATGGCAGGGGCAGCTGGTGTGCTCGGTGCTCTCGATATGATCGTGCGCGCGGAGCATGCTGCCAATCTTGTTGTGCTTGTACCATCGGCGGAGAACAGTCCATCCGATCGTTCGATGCTGCCAGGCGAAGTCATTCGGTATGCGAATGGGATCACCGTGCAAGTCGGCAATACCGATTCGGAAGGCAGACTTATTCTGGCGGATGCCTTGGTTTATGCACATCAGCTCGGCGTGGAGAAGGTCATCGATATGGCGACGCTGACGTATTCGGTCGTTGGCGCGCTTGGTACTGCGGTCGCAGGTGCTTTTGGAGAAAACGAGCTTGTACAAGCGTTGAAGACTGCAGGTGAGCCCTTTGACGAGAACATCTGGCAGTTGCCGATTATTGACGAGTATGAAGGCTACTTGTCCAGTGACTATGCGGACACGTCTAATATTAGCAGCGGGAATGGCGGAGGAGCCATTATGGCGGCGTTATTTTTGCGGAAATTTGTGCATCCGACGCTCACGTGGGCTCATATTGATATGAACGGACCGAAGGACTGCTCTTCAGCCAAAGGTCAGCTCGCTGTTGGTGCGACAGGCTGGGGAGCTCGTTTATTGGCAGCATACGTAATGACTTTATAGCCCAGAGAGGAGATCTTCCATGGCACGAAATCGACTTCGCTTCCGATCAAACGGTACATTTTCAATCCTGCAATTTACCGATATGCATATTCAAGATGGGGGCGAGAAGGATGCCCGAACGCTTGCGCTTGTAGAGCAAATGATTACGGATCAGAAGCCGGATTTAATCGTCATTACCGGTGATGTGATTGCAAGCTATGATGTCGACGATCAAGAAGGAGCGTTCCGCCGTGCCATTTCCGGTATCGTGAATTCCGGCGTTCCGTTTGCCGTCATTTATGGCAATCATGATTCGGAGAAAGGGATTACGCGTCAGCGATTGAACCAGATCCTGCAGGAGTACGACAATAACCTGTCCGTCGATGGACCTGAGGACATTCATGGCATTGGCAATTATGTGCTTACCGTCGGAGGTTCTGCTAACGACGAAGCGGATGCGGCCGTCCTGTATTTCTTCGATTCAGGCGACTACGCACCGGAAACCATTGGCGGTTACGCATGGATTCAGCCGGATCAAGTGGAGTGGTATCGGCATGAATCGATGGAGCTGAAGGCGAAGAACGACAATCGCATACTGCCAGCGCTCGCATTCTTCCATATTCCGATTCCGGAATATGAGCAAGTATGCCATCATGGCACGATACAAGGAATCAAGGGCGAGGGAGTCTGCTGCCCGAAACTGAACAGCGGCTTATTCACGGCTATGCTGGAGATGGGCGATGTGATGGGAACCTTCGCCGGACATGATCACGATAACGATTATGTCGGTCAATTATATGGCATTCAGTTATGTTACGGACGCGTCACGGGGTACAACACCTATGGCAAGCTTGAACGCGGCGCGCGAGTTATTACATTAATAGAAGGTTCGCACGAGTTCGAAACTTCCGTCCGATTGAACAATCAATAGCGGCGCAACATGAAAAGGGGCTGTCCCAAAAGTCATCGATGATGACGAAGGGATGGCCTCTTTTCTCTTAAAAGTAATTGGTTTTACCGCATTCACTGCGCAGTCGAATGTTCTTCCTATCGCTGTTGTTCCTGGATTCCCCTGAATGTATAGGGCCATTCCTTGTTAAATGCTGGTAGCGCCCCAGGGTTGTTCATTACCGTGATTGTTGTTTATAATGCAACATTCGCTGAATTTTGTGGCTGGAAAGTCGGAAATTCTGCGCAAAGTGCAACATTTTAGCTCGAAACGGCCCTGAGATGATCGTAAGCTCAGCAGATATTGACTTTTGAGCAACATTTGCTGAGCTTCTTGATTTGGCATGACTACTATTATGCTTTCTGTGCAATATTTGGATAATGGACAACAGTAAAATTGTCAACTGGGCGTACCTTGCTGAGGAGGACAGTTGGGTTTGTCCGGCGGGTAAGCGACTGAGCTTCCGACGAGAAAGTAAAGAACAGACCGAGAGTGGCAATAAGATCCGTCATCATCAATACCGAAAGCAGCGGTTGACCGCAAACGAGAAATGGCGTCACAGCTATGAGAGCTGTGACGCCATTTTATCGGTTTCAAGGACATATAAGGCTTTAATATCTTATTGAAGAATCCATCATTTTGGGACAGCCCCATTCTTATATTTCACCGGAATGAAACGCGCTGCGCCACCAAGTGGACGGCGATAGCTGTTTCACCTTGTTAGGCTACGATCTCGCTGACGGCTGCACCTTGCTGCAGCTGGTACATGGCATAATATTTGCCGCCATGCTCCATCAGCTCGTCGTGGTTGCCGCGTTCCACGATGCGGCCGCGATCGAGCACGAGGATCTGGTCCGCAGCACGGATCGTCGACAGACGGTGAGCGATGACGAAGGTTGTACGTCCCCGTTTGAGTACGTCTAGCGCCTGCTGAATAATCGCTTCCGTTTCGGTGTCGATGCTCGCCGTTGCTTCATCGAGAATAAGGATCGCCGGATCGAATGCCAGCGCTCTTGCGAAGGAGATGAGTTGGCGCTGGCCCGCTGAGAGCGTGCTGCCTTTCTCAATCACCGGCTCATCGAGTCCGCCTGGCAGCTGCATGAACATGTCATACGCGCCAACATCGCGAAGCGATTGTTCCACTTTCTCACGCGTAATCGTCGAATCGTCCAAGCTGACGTTCGAGGCGATTGTACCGGTGAAGAGGAAAGGCTCCTGCAGTACGATGCCCATATGCTGACGAAGCTGCTGTTTCGCCATCTCGCGCACATCGGTACCGTCCACCGTGATTGTGCCGCGGTCAATATCATAGAAGCGGAAGAGCAGGTTCAGAATCGAGCTCTTGCCCGATCCTGTATGACCAACAAGCGCAACGGTTTCACCTTGTTTGGCCGAGAAGTTGATGTTCTTCAGCACGTCTTCGCCTTCTTTGTAGCCGAACGAAACGTTATTGAATGCAACATGGCCCTTATAGCGCTCCAAACGCTGCTCCGACACGGGAATGCCGGGCTCATCGAGAAGGGAGAATACCCGCTCAGCCGATACGCGCGCAACCTCCAGGTTGGACAATTGATTGACCATACCGACGATCGGGGTCATCATCCGGTTCATATAATCGATGAACGCGTAGAGGACGCCGACCGATACCGCTGCTCCCAACCAGCCGCCTGCAAACATCCATACCACGGAGATGAAAATGATATTACGGAAGATCGTAAGCAAATTGTGGCTCGTAAACGAGTTCAAATAAAGCAGCTTGTTCTGGTATTTAAAATATTCGTCGTTCATTTCATGGAACTCCGCCATCGTTTGTTTCTCCCGGCGGAACACCTGGATAATCGGCATCCCTTGAATGGACTCGTTGATCATGCCGTTAATATCGCTCAAGCGCGAGCGAATGACATGATTGTAGCTGGATGCATACTTGCGATAGATGACAATCCACACGTAGAGAATTGGCAGCAAAGGCAGCGCGATCAGTGCGAGCTTCGCATCGAGCACGAACAGCGCTCCCATAATCGCGGTCATATAAATAATGCCGGAGAAGAAGTTCGCCAGTACCGATACATACAGCTCGCGAATCGCTTCCGTGTCATTCGTTACCCGTGCGACGACCTTACCTGCCGGTAGATTGTCAAAATACTGAACCGGCAGCTCCTGAATATGCCGGAACACATCGTTACGCATCTTGCGCACAATCCGGTTTGCGGATACTTGGAGCAAATACTTCTGTCCGTAAGCTAGCAGCGCCCCGACCAGCAGCAAGCCGACATAACCCCCCGCAAGCGTGATCATACTCTTTATTTCCGGCTTGTAGAAGCCATAGGTTTCATTTCTGCTCATCTGCACCGAAGGGAATTGCAGCGTGCTGCCATCCTTCGCCGTGACGGTCAGCTGACCGTCCTTAAATGAGTGCACTCCAGTGTGCGGAACATCGGCTGCATCTACAAAATAATACGTAAGACCGGACTGTAGCACATGCACCTCGCGGCCTTTCACTTCGCCTTCCGCCCAGTGGTCAGCTCTCTTGTACCAGCTGTCCTTATAAGGGACGGCATAACGCCCGTCTTGCTTGCTTTCATACCACGGTTTCTCGATACCCATAATGTTCGTATCGATCATTCGTTTGGCAAGGAATGGCCCCACTAGCTCGACGGAGATGGCCAGAGCCAGCAACAGTAGTGCAAGCAGGATGGGCCTTTTATAATGCCAGGCATATTGAAACAATCGTTTTCCGTTGTTACCCATGTTAGTTGTCACCTTCATTTCATTTATCCTAGTATGCGTACAATCGCGCCGGCAGTCGATTATTCTTCCACGAGGGAAGCGAGCTGCTGCCGATCATACTGCTCTTTATACCAGCCATTGTTCTGAATTAGCTGATCATGTGTACCTTCTTCTGTGATGCGGCCCTCATCCAGCACAAGTATCCAATCCGCGTGCTGCACGGCCGACAGCCGGTGCGTCGTAATGAGCGTTGTTTTGCCAGCGCGTTCTCTTCGAATGCCTTCTAGGATTTCCGTCTCTGTCTTGGCATCTACAGCCGATAGAGCATCATCCAGCATGAGAATTTCCGGATTGGCAATGACGGCTCTCGCAATGCTGACCCGCTGCTTCTGTCCGCCTGAGAGCGCAACGCCTTTCTCGCCGACCAGTGTTTCGAGGCCATCCGGTAAGAAAGTGACGTCTTTGCGAAAAGCAGCCAGCTCCAGCGCTTTGCCAAGCAGCTCGTCGTCCATCGTGACGCCGGAGGTGCCGTAAGCGATGTTCTCGCGAATGGTCTTACTGAACAGGATCGGCTGCTGCGGTACATAACCGATCCAGCTGCGGATTTGATCGAGCTCAATCTCCGTAATGGAGACGTCGCCTGCTTTCAAGCTGCCTTGGCCCATCGGATATTCGCGAAGCAATTGCTTGAGAAGCGTCGTCTTACCGCTTCCCGTTCTGCCGACGATCCCGAGCGTCTCGCCTCTGCGCAGCTTAAAGGAAATATCGACCAGATTGTCGATCGTCGAGGAGGGATAACGGAACGTCAATTGATCATATTCAATCGACTCCGGCACCGTCATTGCTACCGGCGACAGCGCATCCTTCACGTTTGGTTTGATACCGAGCGTCTCATTGATACGATCGAGCGAGGCATTACCGCGCTGCATAATGTTAATCAGTTCCCCAATGGCAAACATCGGCCAGATGAGCATCCCGAGGAACATGTTGAACGATACCATTTCCCCAAGCGATATTTCACCGCGGAAGACGAGCACGCCGCCATAGCAGAGACCGATTAAGTAACTGATTCCGACTAGGATCTTGAGTGCCGGCTCGAATAAAGCGTCGATTCGCGCAACCGCAATGTTCTTACTGAACACTTCATCCGTCATATCGCTAAACCGTTTCCGGTCTGCTTCTTCTTGAACGAAAGCGCGAATGACCCGAACGCCTGAAACGGACTCCAGCACCTGATCGTTCAAGTTACCGAAGGCATCTTGCTGCACCATGAACCGCTCATGAATTTTTTTGCCGAAATGCTGCATCACCAGTGCCAGAAGCGGAAGCGGCAGCATCGCCGCAAGGGTCAGCTTCCAGCTAATCATGACGGCCATAACGAAGAGAATCGTCGTCATGAACACGGTGGAATCAATCAGCGTCAGAATACCAAAACCTGCCGTAGTCGATACGGCGCCGAGATCATTCGTTGCCCGGGCCATCAAGTCCCCGGTACGGTTACGCTCGTAGAACGTAGGCGTCATCTTGAGCAGATGCCGCATCAGTTTGGAACGGAGCGTGCGTTCCAGCATGAAGGAAGACCCGAACAGCAGGGACCACCATACACAAGTGATGAGATAGATCGCGACCGTGAGACCGGCCCAGAACAGCAGAAGTTCTGTTAGCTTCCCCGTCGTCATCGTACCTTGCCCGATGCTGTCGACGGCATAACCTATTAATTTCGGAGGCGTAACCTCCATAATGCCAACGATTGTCAGCAGAACGCCTGCAACCGTGTAGCGTTTCCAGTGCATTTTGAAAAACCAGCTAAGCTTCTTAAGTACAGCAAACACGTAGATCAACAACCTTTCTAAACTTCTGAGGAACAAAAAAAGGCATACCGCCGTAAGCGATACGCCTGAACTCGTTTGGGCAGAGACAGTTTGAGAACTGCTTCCACCTGGACCGAGTGCAAATAAAAAAGGCGCACGATTACGTCACCGCAACCATGCACCTTCTAACGTCATTTAGCGAGAATCTGCCATTCTCCGCTTCTTAACGCCGGTTTGCGCGAGGGTTACGTCCATTTTGATTGTAAGCTCCGCCTGCAGGCAGAAATGATGCAGCCATATGTCGGTTCAACATATCCGTAACCCTCCTTTCCGTTCTTCAAAGTATATGTGTGTACTTTATCATCGTGCCCTCGGAGCTGTCAACGGGGGATTTTGAACGCGTGCGCTTATTATTTTCTTGTTAAGAACCAGCAACACACTAAATTTACAGATTATGTTATTCTAGAAGCGATGCCTCTATTAAACTGAAGGTTGGTGTTCGCATGGCCATTGGAAGCCGTATCGCAATGTATCCGAGGGTGATTCGTGACGTGCTTGTTAATCCGGGAATCGGATTTGTAACGTTTCAGCGCTTTAACGGAGATCAGCTTAATCCGGGGACTAGGCATTGGACAGAAGGACAGCCGATTGAATATCAGAACTATAGCGGGAGCTTGGAAAATGCAGATTATCCGATGACATCGCTGGCCTATTATCGCGTGTATTGGAAGTACCTTGAGCCCGAAGAGGGCGAATATCGCTGGGATCTGATCGACACTGCGCTGTCAGTGGCGCGCGAACGTAAACAGACACTTCAACTGCGTATTGCTCCTTATGGGGTAGGGGAAACAGAGGACGTGCCGGCATGGTTTCGCGCCAAAGTTGGCAATAGCAGCAGACCGCTGCCGGATGCTAAGTGGCAGGTGGACCCTGAGAATCCACTGTATGTGAAACATTTTGGCGGTTTTATACGACTAATGGGTGAACGGTATAATGGTCATCCGGATTTGGAGACGGTGGATCTGTCCATTGTCAGTGCATGGGGGGAAGGCGAATCCTCTCACCTACTGTCCGAGCAAACGCGTGCGGCTCTAGTAAACTCGTATACGGACACGTTCCTAGACACGCCTTTAGTGATGCTGTTAACAGATCCCTATACGAATCAATATGGCCTGACGAAGGCGAATGTGGGCTATCGAATGGATTGCCTTGGCGATATGACGGTTGGCGCGGCTCATATGCTGGATTGTTATCCGCAGCAGATCATTCAATGCGGGATGCAGCATGCTTGGATGAAAGGCCATATTTCCTTCGAATCATGCGGGGTTATGTATTCCTGGTTCCACCGCGGTGTCGATATCGACTACGTGATCGATCAATCGCTGAAATGGCATATGTCCTCCTTCAATCCCAAATCATCCCCGATTCCACGAGAATGGGAGAGTCAGGTGAATCGCTGGCTGCGGTCGATGGGCTACCGCTTCGCACTGCGCAAGTGGACGTATCCTGATGTCGTCAAGCCCGGTGGCAGGCTCGATTTCACCTCCTGGTGGGAAAATCTTGGCGTTGCGCCGATCTATCGAAAGTTTTCTCTGGCGGTGCGACTTGTAAATGAGCGCAGTCGCAAGGTTTATCTGACAGACGCCGACATTCGGAAATGGCTGCCCGGCGACATTACCTGTGAGCGATCACTCGACATTCCGCCGGATATGCCCTTAGGTCATTACCGACTGGAAGTCGCGCTTGTCGACAGGCTTACCGGCGAGCCGGCGGTTCGTCTAGCATCCGAAGGAAGACAACCGGATGGCTGGTACGCGGCAGGAACTGTTCATGTCCAAACCGAGCTCGATCCGCCTCCTTCGCCGCTTGGCGAGATTGTGGTGTCACCGTGGCAATGAGTTTATTTCATTACTTCGATAAGCGGCAAGGGCCATTTCGCAACTTATCCAGTCTGCCGATCGAACAAGCGGAAGCGCTTCAGAGGCAGCTCGTGCGAGAAGGCAAAGGTTTTGCAAGCCGGCGTTCAGCGGATTATTTGGTGATTCGCAGAGAGTTGGAAGCAACAGCAAGGACGATGTTCATAGCCAAAGGCGGCAAGCCGCAGCAGCCTTATCCGCATTATATGACACTAGGCGAATGCAGCTGGATAAAGGAATGGTTTGAAGAAGGATGCTCGCTCCAGATCCCATTAGATGAGTTTGAGGCGGATTCGATCAGCTTCACCTATGGTGATTTGTTCCCTACGATGAGATATAACGACGACAGAGCTTATAGAAAACAGGTCTATACGAGAAAAGAGATAGCGCCTATCATTGAAGAATATGGGTTCCCACAGCAGTGGAACGCAGATGGTGCGTGTGGACCGGAACGATATATTGAGGTTCAAATCTGGGACGAGCACGTTATTGGGAGATATAAGAGATAGGTAGCATTATTCAGGATGATTCACGGTCGCACTCCCCATCTCAGATCTTCAGCCCTATTAGAAAGCATGATAACGGAGATGTCCTCGTTCGTGATATGATGGAATTCAACGAATTCTATCTCGCTCTATGTCATTCAGAGATATAAGTAATAGAGGAGATTAATCGAGGTGTTTATGTTGATTCACTTTCCACCGATAACGACAGATAGATTGAATTTGAGAGAGTTGACGCTAGGCGATGCGGAAGAGGTGTTCAGACACTTCTCAGACCCGGAAGTCACTGCTTTTATGGATATCGAGCCATGTCAGTCAATTGAAGAAGCTGAGGAAATAATTCAGTTTCATATGGAGGACAGCGGTTGCAGATATGGATTGTTCAGCAAGGATACAGGTTTGATGATCGGCACCTGCGGTTACCATTGCTGGGTAAGGGATGAGGGAGTTCAATCTCGAGCAGAGATTGGCTTTGATTTAGCTAGAGCTTATTGGGGTCAAGGCTATATGAAGGAAGTGCTTCAACCGATGCTCCGATTTGGATTTGACGTGATGAAGCTCGATTACATGGAGGCCACTGTTGAGGAAGCGAATGTGAGATGCCAGCGGTTGCTGGAGGCTTGCCAGTTTGTGAGAGAAGAGGAACTGCGAGATCGTCTTATATACTATAAGCTCATCAAGGAATCTATGGAGGGTTAAAACGCCTCGAGATAGCGTTGTTGAAACTAATTTGTTCTAACGAACCGTGAGGGGATTATTGTGTGGCAATGGGGCGATAATGGGCAATTTGATACGAAATAGCGCCTACAGGGTTCGTTAGAATTTTAAATCCGTTTATTTTGCTGGAATAAGGCCTCTACGGTTCGTTAGAGTGAATCCTATGCCTAATCACATCGGAAGAAGTTGTCATCTTCAGTTGGAAGGAGAACGCAATGAGCAGGAAATGGATTCAAGGGCTTATGGTTGTTTCGGCGCTATCCGGATTGGTTTGGTTAGGCGGACTGGGATGGACGCTGCAGCATTATTTTACAGGGACTTCAGGTACAGCACCTGCCCCGGTTCCAACCGTAGAGGAAGCGCCGCCGCCTATTCCCGATGATGGAAAGTTCCGTGTCGTAGCTTTAGGTGACTCGCTGACACGCGGAACTGGCGATCCGGATGGAAAAGGTTATGTTGGATATATGGTGGACGAGCTGAAGCAGAAGGCGACGGATCAGGAGATTCTCGTGAAAAACTACGGTGTGGACGGTATGCGAACTCCTGAATTGGCTGCATCTCTTGCGAAGTCAGCAACGCGCAGTGAGTTGAAGGCGGCAGATGTCATCGTCATCAGTATCGGCGGCAACGATCTGTTCAGGGGCGGTGAAACACTTGGAAACTTGGATCAGGCGAACATCCTTACGATACAAGAAGACTATTTATCTCAATTGGACGGTGTTCTAAAAGAAGTTCGAACGCTCAATCCTGCCGCCAAGCTGTTCCTGATCGGTCTTTACAATCCATTCATCGCGATGAAGGATACGCAGACTACAACTAAGATCGTGCGGGACTGGAACTATAAAGCGGCGGAAACAGCGGATACGTATTCAGACACGGTGCTCGTGCCAACTTCGGACTTGTTCCAGTTGAAGGTTCAGGATTATCTGGCGCGGGACCAATTTCATCCGAACGCGAAAGGTTACCGACTCATAGGAGAGAGGGTCGCTTCGCTGATCACATGGGAGGAGGAGCGCAAATGACCGGCAAGGCGGCGGAAACGGCAGCTCAAGAAGAGATTACGTTGTCGGTACAAGGGCTCCGGAAGGTGATCGGCAAGCGGGAGATCATTAAAGGGCTCGACTTCGACCTGAAGCGAGGCGAAGTTTTCGGTTTCCTCGGGCCGAATGGTGCAGGCAAGACGACGACGATCCGAATGCTCGTCGGTCTGATAAAACCGACAGCCGGAACCATCCGGATATGCGGCTATGACCTGCATCGGCAGTTCCCGGAGGCAGCGGGAAACATGGGCTGTATTGTGGAGAACCCGGAGCTGTACAGCTTCTTGAGCGGATGGGGGAATTTGCAATATTTTGCTCGGATGATGCAAGGTATCGATGAGGCGAGATTGGATGAGGTAGTCCAATTAGTCGGCCTGTCGGCGCGTATTCATGACAAAGTAAAAACCTATTCGCTCGGCATGCGGCAGCGGCTCGGGATCGCTCAAGCGCTGCTCGGCCGGCCGAAGCTGCTGATTCTTGACGAGCCAACTAACGGTCTGGATCCGTCGGGCATTCGCGAGATGCGCGAGTTCATTCGCTATCTGGCTGAACAAGAAGGGCTCACGGTGCTCGTGTCCAGCCATCTATTGAGCGAGATTCAGCTGATGTGCGACCGGGTTGCGATAATCTCGAAGGGGAGTGTCATCCGAATTGATACGGTAGACAACCTACTGGCTCAGCAGGAAAGGATCAGTTGGCGGCTGACACCGATGGCGAAAGGCGAAGAGATACTCCGAAAATTAGCCGGTTCAGCTGAAGTAAAAGGAGAGCTTGTGATAACGCCTTACAACGAGCGAGAGATCGGAAACTGGAACCAAGCGCTTGTTGCGTCCGGCGTGAACGTGACAGAGATGAGCCGCAGACTGCCTTCTCTTGAGGATCTATTCCTAGAGCTGACGGGAGGCGAGAGCATTGGTTAACCTCATTTACAACGAACTGGTGAAGCTTACCGGCAAACGCAGGCTGCTCGTCGTAGCGCTCATCATTGCGATTCTGATCTCGCTGTTCACTTATGCCCAGTACCAGCAGGCGTTGGAGAATCTCAAGCGCTTCGGAGACGTTGACTGGCGCACTGCGATGGAGCAGCGGATTTCCGGGTGGGAGGCTCGGCTTGCAAGCGGCAGCGGTCGCGGTGACGAAGGCGAGCTGGCGCTGCGCATTGAGCAGCAGCGATACTACTTGGAGCAGAACGTTAACCCATCCGAGCCAGGCGCGCCGACCTTCGTTCGCGGTGTTGTCGATAACGGTATTTCGCTGTTGCTGCCGCTTATGATAATGATTGTCGCGGCGGACCTGGTCTCATCCGAATACAGCTCGGGCACGATTAAGGTGCTGCTCACGCGGTCGGTGAGGCGATGGCGCATTCTACTCAGCAAATATATAGCATTAGTATTATCCGTTTCGATCATTATTACGTTGTTCGGACTGCTGTCGGCGCTCATCTCGGGGATGGTGTTTAGCTTCCAAGGCTGGGATGCTCCGGTGCTGACTGGCTTCGCGGTGACCGGCGGTGGTGAACTGGATACTTCCGCTGTCCGCATCGTGCCTCAGTGGCAGTTCATCTTAATGGAGCTGGGACTCGCATGGTTCGTTTCATTGGTTGTGGCAACGATTACGTTCATGTTGTCCGTCCTTGTTCGAACGACTGCGGCGGTTATGGGAATCATGCTGGCTTGTCTTATAGCAGGTACGATTTTACGGTCGATGGTTGCCTCGTGGGAAACGGCCAAATATTTATTCATGGTCAACCTCGAGCTGATCGATTATTTGGAGGACGCGGACCCTCCTATAGCGGGCATGTCGCTTGGTTTCTCGATGCTCGTGCTGCTCATCTGGGGCATCGGCGCTCTGATCGTGTCTTTCGTTTCGTTTACACGGCGGGACGTGTATTAGCGGCTTCTCTCTAATAGCGCATGGCCACAAACCACTTCTCATTGAAGTGGTTTGTTTTGCATGATCGAAATCGGTCCATTTTTCGTTGATTCGTCCATTAATTGAGCCCTTTAAATCCGTTATGGTAGTAGAAAACCCGAAATGGAGCTGCATAATGAGCGCGAATCGTTTATTGAATCAATTGGATAGTCCTTTTTTTATTGGATGTAATTATTGGGCATCGCATGCGGGGACGGCTATGTGGTCGGACTGGAGAGCGGACATCGTCGAATCGGATTTGAAGAAGCTTGCAAGCGAAGGCATTGAAGTGCTGCGCGTTTTTCCGCTGTGGCCTGACTTTCAACCGATTGCGAGCACCTATCGTGAGTTTGGGGGCCATTCTTCCTATCGTTTCGGCGAGGAACATTTCCCTGATACCGATGCAGGCCAAGCAGGCGTATCCGAAGTGATGATGCAGCGATTTGAAGCGTTCGCGGCGCTTTCGGAAAAGTACGGCATCAAGCTGATTGTCGGACTGATTACGGGTTGGATGAGTGGAAGGCTGTTCGTTCCGCCTGCGCTTCACGGCAAGTCGATAATAACCGATGCGGATTCCATTCGCTGGCAGGTCAAATTCGTATCTTATTTTGTCTCGCGAATGAAGTCGGATGCTGCCATTATCGCTTGGGACCTTGGCAATGAGTGCAATAGTATGGGGAAAGTTGAAAGCCGGGAGCAGGCTTATGTGTGGACGGCTTCGTTGTCAGGCGCCATCAAACGTGCCGATGCCAGTCGTCCGCTCATCTCCGGCATGCATTGTCTGTTCCCTAAGGGGAATTGGACGATGCAGGACCAAGGGGAACTGACCGATATTTTGACGACGCACCCGTATCCATACTGGACGCCTTATATGGACTATGACCCGATGGACACGATGCGACCGACTCTTCATGCAACGGCCGAAAGCTTGTTTTATGCGGGTATCGGGGGCAAGCCTTGTTTTGCGGAAGAGATGGGAACGATGGGACCTATGGTTTGCTCGGATGAAGTGGCAGTCGCATTTGCTCGGACGAGCATGCTGACCCAGTGGGCACATGGCTTGCATGGCTTGCAGTGGTGGTGCGCGAACGATCAGACGAAATTGATGCATGCGCCTTATGACGAAGTCGCCTGCGAGGGTGAATTAGGTCTGTTAACGGAGGATGGTCGGGTAAAACCTGTACTGACGGAAATGGCTGCATTGAAACGGGATATCGCGGATTTTCCGATTAAGGATCTTCCTCTGAGGCGAATCGAAGCGGTATGCATCTTGAATTCGGATCAAGACCATTGGCCGGTAGCTTACGGAAGCTTCATGCTGTCCAAGCAGGCCGGTTTCGATTTGACATTCCGATTCGAGGATCAGCCTCTGCCAGATGCTAAGCTTTATTTGCTGCCTTCCGTAACCGGCGTTCGGGGAATGCCGAAGCGAAGATGGGAGCAGCTGCTTCGGCGTGTTCAAGAGGGGGCAATTCTGTATGTGTCTGTCGATGACGGCTATATGCTCCAGTTCTCAGAAGTGACCGGACTAACCGTCCAGAACCGGCAGCGGCGGGCACAGGCAGCGCAAGTGAAGATCCTAGGTTCGAAAGAGGATCGGATTTCGCTTCCTTCTTCGTTTCGTTGGACCTTCCGCAGCGATCGGGCGGAAGTGTTGGCGACGGAGGAGGATGGCAACCCGGTACTCACGCGAGCAGCGTATGGCAAAGGAATCGTCTACTTTATGTCTCTGCCAATAGAGCTGGCCATGACGCAAGGGAAGGAAACATGCAGCAAGCCGGAAGAGAACCCTTATTGGAAGGTGTACCATACGATTTCCCGAGAGGCTGTGGGAAGCCGAGTACTAAGCAAGGAGGATCCGCTAGTTGGCATGACGGAGCATCCCGCTGATGACGGCAACCTCGTCGCTGTCTTCGTGAACCACACACCTGAGGAAAAGTCGATCCGAGTGAGAGTTGCAGAGGGGTGGCAGCTCGCAGATTGCTGGCGCGGCCAGGTAGAAGATGCAGGTGAGCACATGACCGTAAATCTCGCTGCCAATGATGGAGCAGTCATTCTCCTGACGCCTCACTAATAATTTATTCTCACTCTTCACAAGCGAACGTATGTTTGCTATTATGTGAATGTGGGTATAATTTCCAAGAAAAAGTGAGGGATTGAGATGGGAAGAGTCATTGGATTCGAACTAAGCAGCCAAGAGCCGGAGAAAGCAGCAGCATTTTATGCAAATGTTTTTGGGTGGCAGGTAGCTGAACCTCAATGGGATTATTGGAACGTTACTACCGGCGCCTCAGAGAAACCGGGAATTGATGGCGGTATTGGCAAGGGCCCGGCTGATCACCCGCACGGTACGCGTATTCAGATTGAAGTAGATGCAATTGACGAATCCATTGCGAAAGCGAGAGATAACGGTGCAGTCATTGTTCGTGATAAAATGGAATTCGACGATTTCTATCTCGCTTATCTGGTTGATCCAGTCGGTTTGGGAATTGGTCTCATTCAGAAGAAATAAAGAAATGGTGGGCTTCGGATGCAAGGGATTGAATTATGCCGACGTTTCTATGAGGAAATCGTCCAACCACAGCTAGCTGCATTCTCATCCATAGACTATTCGGCGGCCCTCATCGGTCCCGGCAGTGAAGTTCTTGGTTTCGATACGGAGATGTCGCAGGATCATGATTGGGGTCCGCGAACGATCATCTTTCTTCACGATGCAGACGTGGAATTGACTGAGCGTCTTCGCACCTTTATCGTCGATAAATTGCCGGAGACGTTCTACGGTTTTCCGGTTGAAGCGGAGAAGACCGTAGTGACGACAATCGAGCACTATACTTGGCAATGTCTGTCTTGTGACTTTAGTGAGCCGCTGGATCCGATTGACTGGCTTACCTTCTCTTCGCAATCGCTGCTTGAACTGACGAAGGGCGAAGTGTTCCATGATGATCACGGGCAGTTGGCCGCACTTCGCGAACAATTGGAGTTCTACCCGGATGATGTTTGGTTCTTTCTGATGGCTTCCGTGTGGCAGCGTATTGGTCAAGAAGAGCATCTGATGCTTCGAGCAGGTTATGCCGGTGACGAACTGGGATCGGCCCTTATAGCATCAAGGCTTGTTCGAGATGTGATGAATCTATGCTTCCTTATGGAACGCCAGTATGCCCCTTATCCCAAGTGGTTCGGTACAGCCTTTCAGAAGCTGCAATGCGCAGAAAAGATGCTGAGCGACCTATGGAAGGTTCAAACGGCGACAGTTTGGAAAGAGCGGGAGCAAGGACTGAACCGCATTTACAAGCATCTGGCTCTCATGCATAACGAGCTTGGCATCACAGGTGCAGTAACGGATGAGGTGAGCAGCTTCTTTACACGTCCTTTCCTCATCATGAACGGCGGAGAAATTGGCGGACTCCTTGAGAACCGGATTGAAGATGCCAAGCTACGGTGGTTGTCCCGTAATCGGTTGATCGGTAATTTGGATCTCATCACGGACAATACGGATTTCCGGATGCTGAATACGTGGAAGGACGAAGCGGGGAATAGCGCGAGGTCGATCTTAAAGCAGCTTTACATGTTCGGTGAATTAAACAAATAAAAAGCGGCAGCCTTGGACGAGAAATAGCGTCCTTGGCTGCCGTTTTTATGGAATCAGTCATTTCCTTCCGTCACAACAGTTGTTTCAAATGAAGTGCCGGCTCGTAAGGGGTCAACGGTTGGCCGCTCCGAAGCCGCTGCACGAAATCGGGATTGGCCAGCAACGGTTTGCCAAACGCAGCTAGGTCGATGATGCCTGCTCTAATCGCATCTTCAGCAGAACTCGGAGTCAGACCTCCTACACCGATTAAAGCGCCGTTCCAACGATTACGGACGAGCTCGTGCAGCGTTAAACCGCCTGCCACAGGCAAGGAGAACGAATTCGTCGACGGATGGATCGCGCCTAAGCCTGCCTCACGAAAAATGTTGAGATAGGCATCTAGTTCAGCTTCGGGTTCCTGCCACCGGTAGCCGGATTGATCGTCCTTCAGCTCGGAGAAACGGACGATTACGCGATCCATACCGACAACCTCTCCTACGGCCGCGAGTACCTCTTTCATTAACCGAAGGCGGCCCTCTCTATCATTGCCATAACTGTCACTTCGGATATTCGTAACCGGCGATGCGAACTGGTCGATGATATAGCCATGCGCGCCATGGATTTCAACGCCGTCGAACCCTGCTTCCATCGCGTGCTTCGCTGCCTGCTCGTACTGGCGGACAAGCTCCCGGATCTCGTCGATCGTCATGGCCTCCGGCATCGCGAAAGGCTTGCGAAGCTTATGCACGAGCCCTTCCGCCTGCACGGCTGACGGTGCTTGAGGCGCTAGACCGCCGGTCAAGTCGGGATGGGTTAGCCTGCCGACATGCCATAGCTGCGCGATAATCGTACCGCCCTCCTCATGTACGGCCTCCGTTACTTCACGCCAAGCGTTTGCCTGCTCCTTCGTATATAATCCAGGCACGCCAAAGGTACCCTTTCCTCGCGGCGACGGTGTAATGCCTTCCGTAATAATGAGACCGACCCCGTCCTGCGCTCGGCGCCGATAATAAGTGATGACATCCTCTCCGACCGTCCCCGTGAGGTCGTTCGCGAATCCGCGCGTCATCGGCGCCATCGTGATCCGTGTCCGAAGTTTCCAAGGACCGATGTCCGCACCTTGCAATAATTCTTGATTCTCCATGTATGTTGCACTCCCTTAGCTTCATTGTTTTCTATGTATGAATTCTATATAATAATCCCGATTGATCACATGGCAGTTTCAAGACCTTATCAAGCATTTGCTTATAAAATCCATTTATTCTATAGACTTCACCTTAAAATTAAAGGAGGCGTTTCCCATGGACGACTTAGACAAACAAATTTTGCTTATCTTGCAGGAGCAAGGGCGCATTTCGATGACGGATCTGGGTAAAACCGTCTCCCTATCGCAGCCTGCCGTCACGGAGCGGGTGCGTCGCATGGAAGAGAAGGGGATCATCGACCATTATCGCGCTGTAGTTCTCCCGGAGAAAATCAACAAGCCAATTTCTGCGTTCGTTCTGTTCTATACCAAAGGATGTGACCGATTCGTGGAATACTGCCGGGAAATGAGCGATGTTGTTGAGCTGCACCGCATCAGCGGACACCAGTATAACTTTCTCGTTAAACTGGTCACCGAATCGCTTCAAACATTGGAGGAAGCATTAAACAAACTCGGCGCGTTCGGCGATTCAACGACACTGATCGTGTTATCCTCACCGCTCCTACAGGAACCGTTGATTCCTTGAAGCGAACGTTGCTAAAGCGGTCGCAAATAAAGAAGAGCCTGGCGATTATCCGCCAGGCTCTTTCGATTCTACCCAATAATGACTTGTTCCACTTCAAGCTCATACCCTTCCGGCTTCACTAGTTGAAGCTCGATATGAGACGGTGCAACAACGCGAAGCTGCATCACTTTCGTTTGCTCATCGAGCTTCCAAGATACGGCGATGCTGCCGCTGCCCGGGAGCGGAACCGAGCCGCGTGCCCAAGTCAAGCCAACCGGCTTCGGTGCGACTTCAACCTTCGTCCAACCCGGTGTCAGCCCGCGTACTCCAAGCACTTCGGCGCCGAGGAAGTAGACCGGACCTGCGGACCAAGCGTGACAATGGCTGCGCGTAAGCATCTTGGAGTTAATCGTAATATTACCGGTCGCATACACTTCCCATACGGAAGTGGCGCCTTGGTCTACCATTACACCATATTGCTCTAGAATGTCGTTAGCCATAGTGTCTTGTAGTCCAAGCTTAGCCAGCGCTTCATGGTAGAAGAAGGACATGAACGGGCTGCCAATTTGGACGAAAGAAACAGGCGGCTCCACGATATAACGCTTCAGTACTTCCAGGCGTTCTTCTGTTGTAATGTCGCACAAGCAAGCGACTACCTGTGTTTGCATGCTGGTTGTGGACGAAGGACGACCATCCACATGAATGCAATCCAGATAAGCCTGACGCTCCTCATCCCACAGTACGTCATTTATGGCATCACGGATTTGCACGGCACGCTCGCGGAATCCTGCTCCGATTTGCTCGTCACCGGCGGCATTAGCCAGCTGCGCAGCATCGCGGAGCGCCTTGACGAGGAACATATTTTGCGGTGTTACGATGCCTTCGCCCGGCTGCTCAAAGGCTGCCCAATCAAGCAGGTTCCAGCCACTAATATTCAGCAGACCGCGCTCGTCGAGCTTCTGCAAGTAATGCTCAAGCGTAAAGCGAACATGCGGCCACATATCACGCGCGAAGGTTTCGTTGCCTGTGTATTGGTAATGCTCAAGGCAAGCCGATACCCAGAATAGCGTCCAGTTCGGAATGACGCTGCTCCAGCCGCTTGGCACCTGATCGCCATAGAGAGGTGATTGAAAGGCGGAACCCGGTACAAGACGCAAACAGCGTTCCACAATTTCCGCTGAACCAAATGCATAATAGTTAATCAGTGAGGCATTACGGGCATCGCCAACCCAATAGGTTTGCTCGAACGCCGGGCAATCCACGAACGTATCCTCCATGCAAAGCCGTGTTGTATCACGGCTGATCCGCCAAATTTCATTCAGCTTCGCATTGCTGGATTGGAACGTACCGACATTGGCGACAGGGAAATTACTTTGGATCATCTTCACTTCAACCAGCTTCGCCGGCCGTGTTGCACCGCGTACCGTTACGGCAAGATACCGCAGGCCGCGGCGAACGACGGAGACATAGGATTGTCTGCCTTCACGGCAAGTATAACGGAATGTATTGTCGAGCTCATACGTATATTGACGCCAGCCGTCTCGCATATATTCAAAGCCGTAGCCATCCACGATGGTTCCTTCAGCGGCATCGATCGTAAACGCAACATAGCCGGTCAGCTCACGTCCAAAATCAATCAAGATTTCAGTATCCAGTTCGGCATGCAAGGGAACGATGCCCGCATCCGAGCCTGCCAGCACGGCATGCTGCAACTGAACCGGAACCGGCTGCGGCAGATCGACGACACGCCAAGCGGTTTGGGTGTAGACGTCAGTAAAATGAACCAGCTGCGACGGAATGGGACGAATCCACTCGGCGAATTCGCTCAGCTGCTCTACAGAATCGATTTGCTTCACCGCATCATAGAGCGGCTGCTCCTTCTTCATCGAAACACCCGGTTGATGGTCAATATGCTCTGCCGAATCGAAAGCTCCGATCTGAGCAAAAGGGACCGTACTCACTTGACCATGCTCAGCAATTGGGGAACGAAGCTCAAACGGACCATTGCAATGAAAGCCAAGGTGATAGCCATGTCCGTGCAAGCAGCAGGATAGATCGAACAGGATGAAATGCTCGCCTGCCGTCAATTGAAGCTCTAGGAACATATTTGGTCGCTCGCCGGAGAAGTCGTCATCGCTATACCACTTGCCGCCAAGGCGAACGCGGAATGGAACTCTTCCTCCATCCACCGTACCTATTGTAAAAGCACCTGCTTCCGGAAGTGTGAGCACAGTAGCCATAAGCCCAATAAACGAAATCGGATTCGCGTGATTCACGCTATCCGGAACAAGCATCGTGCGAACGTCGAAAACCGCGCTCCAAGCAACAGGCCGTACGAACGACATCTCTTCCACTCGCGCCGGATAGATCGGCTCTTCGGTTAGATAAGGAATCGACCGTGGCACAAGGCTTGTCCAAGGTGCCATGCCAACGCTGCCAATGACTGTTGCTTGCTCCCACGCAGCATCGTCAAACTGTGTTTCCATCCAAGCATCATCCCAGTTGCGCGCATCATAACGATCGGTGAACGGCAATTGGCAGGAAATACGAGACGAGGTCGCATCATATGCGGTGTGTATAGCAGTTGACCAAGATTCGTCGGTACAAAGCAAGGCAGTGCCATCTGTATCCTCGACTTGCAGCAGCAGTCCGCCTCTGCCTCTCAGATATTGAAAGGTAGAGATGCCGGAATGCAGCACCAATACCGCGATTGTATTCATAGCGCCACTTTGCAGCAAATGGCCAATCTCATATTCATCATAAGCAAGCTCAAACGGCCAAGAGCGGACCGGTCCGCGGCCAACCTGCGTGCCATTCACATAGAGAACGTAGCGGGAATCCGCTGTTAGCTTCAGCTTCGTTTCGCTGGAGCCCGTTTGCTCGAGCTGAAAGGTTTTACGGAAACAGCGCCATTCATTGCGAGGACTTTCCTCGCCGCTTCCCCAAATCCATGATGCTTGCCACATAATCAATTGCCTCCTCTATCGTCATCTTCCCCCTCATTGTAAACGATTACTAGCCGGCTGAAAGGGTTCATTTCGGACATTTATATAGGGCGATTCGGACATGCCCGGAATCAATTATTGGCAGCAGCAGCCGTCAAGCAGAGCATGACAGCCAGAATCCCCTTTATCTGGGCAGAAAGACCGATTATACGGCGGAATTCAAGCAAGAATCTAGCAGAAGAGGTTATTTGGCCCAGAGCGGAAGGTTAAAGCGCTTACCTCAATCGGCTGCTATGTTACAATGACAGCAATTGGATGCAGCTTAGTCGGAGGTGGCCCCGTACAGATGAAGGCAAGTTTGGGATTGAGATGGAGTGCATGGAAAGGCAGCCCGGTTCCGAAGGATCGAGAGCTTGGAAGAGAAGCGTTGATTGCGTTAATCATCCACGGCTGCTTTCAATTCGGAGCTTCGATGTCGGGGCTGTTTCTGAACTTGTATTTGTGGCGGCTCACTCATGATTTGGCCGTAAACGGTTTCTATAATATGATCGTGTTCTTATTCACGCCGATTGCGTTCGCGCTGGGTGGTTGGATCACGAAACGCAAAGACCGGATGGTCACGTATCGCCTGGGCATTCTATCGATTGCGATCTTCTACTTGCTCGTTGTTATTTCACAAGAAAATGTTGCTACATGGTATGTGCTCTTTGCTATTTTTCACGGAATGGCTGCCGGCCTGTACTGGACCGGTTATCTTGTTCTTATGTATGATGTTTCGACGGAGAACAACCGCGTTCGATTTCTAGCCATTAATATGGTTGTCTTTAACCTAGCGGGACTGCTTGGACCTGCGCTCGCCGGCTTTATCATCCAGTTTAACGAAGGTTTACGCGGTTATATCATTACGTTTATGATTGCTTTTATCATGTTTTTGGTGGCTTCGGTCATCAGCTTTCGAATCCCGACGATGACGTCACATCACCGCGTCTATCATTTGAACCTAATGGGCCTCGTCATGAGGAAAAACGCGCAATGGGTCAAGGGCCTGCTGGCGTTTTTTGTTCTGGGCTTATTTCAAGGCATTATGCTGTTTCTGCCGAACATTCTGCTCTATCAAACCGTCGGAAGGGAGGACTTTGTCGGCTACTTAGGTGTATGCTTCTCCGCACTAACCGTCGCAACAGGGTATGTCATTTCGCGTAAAGCGAAGAGGGAGCAGGTGCGCAAGCATGTACTGTATTCCACGAGCGGGATTTTAATTGGCGCGGTATTCCTTCTCTATGACGTGACTGCTTGGACAGTCGTCTTCTATATGGTCGCCTTCTCGATTTGCAATCCGCTCGCAGTGAACACGTTAACCTCCTATTATTACAGGCTCATTGGCAAACTGCCTCTAAAAGGACAGCTCAAGGTTGAATCGGTTGTCATGCGGGAAGTGTTTCTGAATGCGGGTCGGGTTATTTCGATTACGCTGCTGCTTTTTGTTTCGAAAGATTTGGAATCGATTTGGCTACCTGTCGTCGTTGCAGGGACGGCTGCGATGCAATATTTAATGTTCTGGTTAATGAAGGACTAGACTCCGTAGTTATAGAAGAAGTAGGACGCACCATCATATTGAAGGAGGCTGAATATGAATCGAACCGCAGAGTGGATCAAAGCCGGCCCAGTTCAAGAATTGAAGGAGAAAGGTTCGGCTGTCATAAAAGGCGGTATTGCCGTCTTCGTGCATGAGGAAGGCATCTTCGCCGTCGATAACCGCTGCCCGCATCTCGGATTTCCGCTTCATATGGGAAGCTTGTGCGATGGCATCTTAACCTGTCACTGGCATCATGCCCGTTTTGACGTATGCAGCGGCGGAACGCTCGATCCTTGGGCGGATGATGTGCCTTCATACGAGGTTAGGGTTGAAGAAGAGACCGTGTGGGTGAATCCGCAGCCAAAGATCGCCAATCATATTCAGAAGTATAAGGATCGCCTCATGGAAGGCTTGGAGCAAAATATCAGTATTGTGATCGCGAAAGCAGTCGTTGGTCTGGTGGAAGCGAATGTGCCGGATGCCGAGATTGCCGGTGTAGGCATCGCCTTCGGTACTCGCAGCGGAAGCGGCTGGAATTCGGGATTGACGATTCTAACGGCAATGGTCCGCGTGATCCCGAAGCTGGATAAGACGGGGCGTATTCTGGCGCTCTATCAGGGCTTGGTACATGTGGCGCGGGGCAGTTCGGGCCGAGGCATTCATTACTTACTAGGCGCATTGCCAAGTGCAGACGTTTCCTTCGAGCGGCTTGCGGGCTGGTATCGTAATTGCATCGAGGTTCGAGATACGCAGGGCGCCGAGAAGCTGGTAATCACAGCTATTGAGAAAGGAATGAGCCCGGAGCAATTGGCTGATATGATGCTGATTGCAGCAACGGATCATTTCTATTTGGACGGCGGGCATGTGTTTGATTTTCACAATAAAGCGTTCGAGGCGCTTGAGCTTGTTGGCGCTTATCAATCTAAACAGGTGCTCACCTCGCTGCTGCATATGATGGGGAATCCATCAAGAAGCGAAGAGCAGCATCACTGGCAAGCGCCGATCAATCTCGTTGAGCCGATTCAAGAGGCCGTTAAAGTGTTGGCGGAGGCACGGGTTGCAGGCACAGAAGTGGCTGCCATCGATGAAGAGGCGGTGCTGCAGCAATTGCTAAGCGAAGAACCGCTTGAAACGATTGCGCTGCTGAAGGATTTGTTCTTGGCAGGCGCAGCACCGGCGCAGCTAGCGCAGTTGGTCGCGCTTGCCTCTGCCGAGCGCGTAGTTCGCTTCCATACGCAGAACGATCACCGCGATTGGGTTGCAGTGCTCCATACCTTCACGTATGCACATGCACTTCATGAACGCTTATTGCGGTCAGAGGAACCTTTGCTGGTGCGAGCTATTTTCCATGGTGCAATGAGCGTGTACTTGGATCGATTCTTGAATGTGCCGTCGGCGAAGAGGCCGAAAGCTGCTCCGGGCGATGTGAATGCTGCGACGAATACGGCAGAGCTGCTTCAACTGCTCGATCAGCGACAGCAGGTAGAACAGGCGGCGAAATGGGTCTTCGACTACGTGAAGAGCGGCGGTGAGATGGACGCGCTGCTGAATACGCTCGGTCATGCGCTGCTGCGTGAAGATGCGGAGTTCCATACGTTCCAGATGGTGGAGGCTGCTTTTGCCGAGTATGAGCGTTGGTGTTTAAGGACAGATGCATTTGCGGTGCGGGCACAAGAGACGATGCTGCTCGCTTGCACAAGGTACCTGGCAGCACATGCGCCGACGGCGCGCGAGCTTCCGCATACCGCACAAATTGCTTGGCGTCTGCATAAGGGCGAACGGTTGTTTGAAGAGTAAATTTTAATCGTGTGAGAGGGGATTAAGAAGATGAGTGCAAATTCGAATACGGCATTACTGGTCATTGATGTTCAATCGGCGATGTTCGCGGAGTCCTATCCTGTTTATAATGGCGAGGCATTGCTGGAGCGGATCAACGGTTTGCTGGCGAAAGCGCGGGCTGCCGGCGTTCCGGTCATCTATGTCCAACATAATGAAGGGGAAGGCGAAGAGCTGGAAACAGGTTCCCCGAACTGGGAAATTCACGCCGCGATTGCTCCGGCAGGCGATGAGCCGCGCATCCAGAAGTATAAGCCGGATTCATTCCATGAAACGGAGCTTCAGCAAGTATTGGCGGAGCGAGGCGTTGGCAAGCTCGTCATCGCGGGTCTTCAGACAGACATGTGCGTGAATGCGACGACGACGAGAGCTTCGGAGCTTGGTTATGAGATCATCGTGGCCGGAGATGCTCATAGTACGTGGGGATCCGGCGGTCTCACCGCAGAGGAAATCATTGCAGAACATAACGCGCGTTTTTCCTCTTTTGCCCGAATCAGCCCTTCGGCAGACATCGAGTTTAAATAAAAAAAGGGCGGTCGTCACTTCACTGAAGTGTCGAACCGCCTGTTATTCCACCATCTGTGCAACCATCCGCGTTCCTTATTCGCTTGCTCCGCTTCTGTCTGTACGTCTGCTTCCTCCACGGTATTAATCAGTAATCCTCTGCGAAGGTTTTGCTCCAATTCCGCCTGTTGGTATTGCCCGAGCTTCTCAATCGTGTACGTGTTTGTGTGTTGTAACATGTTGTTTTCCTCCTCTCGTTTATAGTTCAATTATGCGCTCGCTAAAAGGGGATAAAAAGAGTAGAATCTTCATAAAACACTTCCCCTTTTACCAGGGTACTGGAGGGATGATGGCATGCAAATGGCCGCTGCCGAACGTTATTTGGATTTATATGGCCGGTTCGCTGATGGGATCGCGGCGACTGGATCACCTGTTGAAGTTTCACTTGATGAGCTTGCGCAAGTGCTGTATTGCACAACCCGTAACGTCAAGCTCGTACTGCGCAAAATGGAAGAGGAAAGCTGGATTCGCTGGCTGCCTGGGCGAGGCAGAGGCAATCGCTCGCAGCTGGTCTTTCTGCTGGAACGCGATTCGATGCTGCTTGAGCTCGCGCAGCGGATGGCGCAGCGAGGTGAGTATAAGCCTGCGTTCGAGCTGATCCATACCCATGGGAAAGGCTCGCCGGTGAAGGATCGGTTCTCGGAATGGCTGGAGCTTCATTTTGGCTACCGGACGGAAGTGCTGGATGGCAAACGCAGTGTGGATACGCTGCGGCTTCCCGTGCAAACCCCGATTGTGACGCTGGATCCGGGTGATGTGCTGTATGCATTCGATGCGCATATGATCAAGCAGTTGTTTAATCAGCTCGTTTATTACGATGTGGTGGCTGGACGGATCGTCCCTGCAATCGCACATGCTTGGGAGTCCAATAAGGAAGCGACCGTGTGGCAGTTTCATCTTCGCAAAGGCGTTTACTTTCATCATGGTCATGAAATGACGGCCGATGATGTGATCTTCTCGTTAGAGCGGCTGCGCTCAGGCAAGGCACACAGCTGGCTGCTCCGATCGGTGATGAAGATCGAGACTGTCGGACTGCGGACGATTCGGATCGAGCTGGAAAAGCCGAACCGTATTTTTCATCGATTCATGAGCTCCCCGGCAGCATCTATATTGCCTCGTGAGTTGGTAGAGAGCGGTGAGGAGCAGTTTTGGCGAAATCCGTCCGGTACGGGACCCTTCATGGCCGGGGAGTGGAACGAAGACCGATTCGTGCTTACCGTGAACAAAAATTATTACAATGGCAGAGCGCATTTGGACGGTGTCGTCATCGCATTCATGCCCCCGGAGCATGGCGATTCCTCGCGCAAATGCTGGGAGAAGCTCATTTGGGATCACGATCTGCAGGATCAGAAGCCGGAAGAAGATTGGGTTACGGTGGAGACGTTGTGCAAAGGCTGCACGATGCTGACTTGGAACATGGGCAAGGAAGGACCTCAGCAATCGGCCTTATTCCGCAAGGCGATTGATCTCCTGATTGACCGCCATACGATGATCCGGGAGCTGGGTGAAGACCGCATGTATGCGGCCCGCGGTTTCCGTCCCGACGATAACACGCCGCTTAGGAGCATCCGCCACGATTCCGCGCTGGCACGAGCGCTTCTACGCGAGTCAGGGTATGATGGGACGCCGATTACGCTCTATACAACAAGCTTCAATATGCGGGATGCCAAATGGATTGCAGAACGCTGCGGGGAGCACGGTGTTGTCGTACATATTGAGCAGCATGACAGTAGTGATTTTAAGAGAAGAGATGTAATCAACGAGGCGGACACCATCCTGTATGGTATCTTGTTCGCGCAGGATGAGGTGTGTGAGATTGAGTCCTATGAGCAGCATGGCAGCTTCCTCAAGGAGCATCTGCATCCGGAATTCCGGGCATGGGCGAGGGACAAAATCGATTCGGCACTAGCCTCAAAGACATCCGAAGAGCGACGACTTATTATGGGAGAAATCGAGGAGCGGCTTCGCGAGGAGGGGCATGTCGTGTTCCTGCTGCATAAGAAGACGAACACCTCTTACCATCCGGGGATTAAGGGCATCACAATGTCGTCGCTCGGGTGGATTGATTTTAAGGATGTGTGGGTGCAGAGTGCGCCGGGTTAGCGACAAGCTGGCTGGACAATCAAGCAGTCCAGTCTACATTGGCCGGAAATAGGGTAAATGGGAGAAAGTAGCGCACCAGGTAGTCTACATTGGAGAAATGGCGCCAGTAACAAGATAGCACCACTCTATCAAAGGAGAGAAACCCGATGTCGGAGGATTTCTATTGCGAAGAGGTTTTAAGCGGGCGGACGCACGTTCAGAAAGTAATAGAGACGGACAACGTGCTAGCCTATTATCACACGCGTCCATTCTATCCGGTGCACATTGTTGCGATACCGAAGAAGCATATTTCATCATTACTCACGTTAGAGCCGAGCGATGATAACCTGCTCTTAGAATTACTAGAGGTCGTGAAACAGGTGGCGGCCAGAGTGACGACAGAACACGGGGCATGCCGAGTCATCACGAACCTAGGCAAATACCAGGATTCGAAGCATCTCCATTGGCATGTCATCCATGGTGAGCCATTGCGCTGAGATTTAATTACCTGCTCGCAATCTACTTAATATGCTGTACCTCCGCGATGAGTGCATGCGTTGTCGCATGCCAACGCTAACGGTTGTGACAGTGGTTATTAGGCACCAAATGACCCTTTTTATTTTCTAACGGTTGCCAGCGAGCTTATTTGAACGTTTTCCACTAGGAATCGACCAATATGCTGCAAATAGCCTCTCTCACAACCGTTAAATTTTCAAACAGGCTTATTTGCTTGAAATAGCAACGCTGACAACCGTTACACTATTATTCATGATGTTTAGACAAAAAAAGTGGCCGTCCGAGAAAGTCTCGGGCAGCCTTTTTATTAGTTCAGCGGGAGCCGTGAAGGTCATCCAGCTCGGGCAGCAGCGTTACGCTCTCCTGTTCGTTCGGATCGGTACGGGCGATGACCGCCGTGCAGACCTCCGTATCCGAAAGGTTATAGGGCAGATGCGGCACGCCAGCCGGTATGTACATAAAGTCCCCGGCTTCCACTTCCATATGATGCTCGAGCTTCTCGCCATACCACATTCCTGCATGTCCGGAGAGCACGTAAATAGCGGATTCGTGGCTCTCATGCAGATGTGCTTTGGCACGACCCCCAGGGGGAATGGTCAGCAGATGCATGCAGAGCCCGGTCGAACCGACGCTCTCAGCAGAAATTGCCTCTTGATAGTCGAACCCTTGTTTCCCCTGATAGTTTCCTTTCGTACGAATCCGCATGCACGTCCGCTTGTCATCCATTGCCGTTCACCCTTTCTTCCGGCCGATATAAAGTAAATGCGAAGCTGTGACCTTAAGCTCAAGCGGCTCGCGATCCAAACGTCCCCATTCATCAAAGCCGGAATAATAATCGATCACATTTCCCATACCGATCACCTCTTCTCCTAGCCATCATTCTCAGACAATTCATCCAGCGTCTTATTGAAGCTCGGTGCCATATAAGTCAGGAACCAATTGACCTCTTGCATGTTCAGATCTGCGAGCTTTTGCTCGGTCTGTCCCTTGGCGACGGCGAATTCGCGATTGCCGGAGGATAGCTCGGAGAGGCACTTCATGTACGCATCCAGCAGATCCGCTGCTTTCACCATTTTAAGCAGATCCTTCTCAGCATCATCATGCGCAGCTCCGATGACGAGCGGCTCGTAGGCAGCCTGCAGCGGCTCCGGCACCATGCTGAGCAGCCGCTCGGCGGCAAGCGCCTCGATTTCGCGGAAGTTCGCGAGCATCTTCGGGTTATGATGCTTAACCGGCGTTGGGATGTCGCCAGTGAATACTTCGGTGGCGTCGTGGAACAGCGCCATCGTTACGGCGCGGTCGGCGTTCAGCGAACGGCCGAACAAGTGATTGCCAATCTCGCAAAGCATATGCGAGAGAAGCGCAACATGATAGGAATGCTCTGCAACATTTTCACGAGTCGTATTGCGCATGAGGCTCCATCTCTCGATATAACGAAGCCGGTACATATAAGCGATAAATGGACTATCCATAATGGCAGGAAGCTCCTTCTACTCTAGAAATAGGAGACCATTTGCGGCTCCGAAAGCGGTATGCCCGCTCGATCAGTATATGGTATGATATACTTTGATTATATAAGGAAAGACGAATAGCGAATAGAGAGAGGAGCCATTTAGGCCTTATGCAGCATTTTGAACAAAGTGTTTATAATCTTATTGTTGAAACTTCTACGAATCTTCCGGGAGACGTCCGGAAAGTCATTCAAGCGGCACAAGAAGCGGAGGACCGCGCAACTCGCGCAGGACTGTCGCTTTCCACGATTGCAACGAACATTGAGATGGCGGAGTGCAATGTCTCCCCGATCTGTCAGGATACAGGCATGCCGACCTTTGTCGTTCATACGCCGGTTGGCGCCAACCAAATTATTATGAAACAACAGATTCGCAGTGCCATCGCACGCGCGACGAAGGACGGCAAGCTTCGCACGAACTCCGTAGATTCGCTCACCGGTTCCAACACAGGTGACAACCTCGGACCCGGCACGCCGGTCATTCACTTCGAGCAATGGGAGAAGGATGATATCGATGTGCGCTTGATCTTGAAAGGCGGCGGCTGTGAGAACAAGAACATCCAGTACAGCCTTCCGATGGAAATTCCGGGTCTTGGCAAAGCAGGACGTGATCTCGACGGTATCCGCAAATGTATCATGCACGCCATCTATCAAGCACAAGGTCAAGGCTGCAGCGCGGGCTTCATCGGAGTTGGCATCGGCGGTGACCGGACTACAGGTTATGAATTAGCGAAAACGCAATTATTCCGTCATACCGACGATACGAATACGATCCCTGAGCTTGCTCAACTGGAAGAATACGTCATGGAGAATGCCAACAAGCTTGGCATCGGTACAATGGGCTTCGGCGGCCAAGTGACATTGCTCGGCTGTAAAGTCGGCGTCATGAATCGTCTGCCGGCGAGCTACTTCGTTTCCGTTGCGTACAACTGCTGGGCTTACCGCCGTCAAGGCGTATTGCTCTCTGCAGACAGCGGTGAAATCAAATCCTGGATTTATCCGAACGGCTCTGACACACCTATGAAATCGCAGGCAGCTGATGAAGCGGCTGAAGCGGTAACGGAGAACAGTGCACGCCGTGAAGTGGTCCTGAACACGCCGCTTTCCGAAGAGGATGTGCGCAGTCTGCAAGTGGGCGACATCGTCATCATTAACGGCGAAATGCATACTGGCCGTGACGCGATTCACCACCATCTGATGGATCATGACGCGCCGATCGACTTGAATGGCTCCGTTATTTATCACTGTGGACCTGTTATGCTGAAGGATGAGAGCGGCTGGCATGTGAAAGCAGCTGGTCCGACGACAAGTATTCGCGAGGAGCCTTACCAAGGCGATATCATTAAGAAATTCGGCATCCGTGCCGTTATAGGCAAAGGCGGAATGGGACCGAAGACGCTCGCTGCGCTGCAGGAGCATGGTGCGGTTTATCTGAATGCAATCGGCGGTGCGGCACAGTACTATGCGGAATGCTTCAAGAATGTTAATGGCGTCGACTTTATGGAATTCGGTATTCCGGAGGCGATGTGGCATTTGAAGACAGAAGGCTTTGCTGCTGTCGTCACGATGGATTCCCACGGCAACAGTTTGCACGCTGAAGTAGAGAAGGACTCTTTTGCTAAGCTTGCCCAATTTAAAGAGCCTGTATTTAAATAATTACCAAAGTAGACAATAGAATGAGGGATGCGGTACGCGCAGCTTCGGACTCGCCTTCAATCGAAGGTATGAACAATGGATGTTTCTTATTATCCCTGGATCACTTATCCTGGGATTCTTTTTTTCTGCGCATCTGCAAAGGTATGTGCACGCCGTTCCTTATTGCTTTGCCTTTGTCACGTTGACGATGGCGATTGGATGCGGCCTGCATCAGCTTCGAGCAGTTTTGAAGCGGCCAGGCGTTATGATTTGGACCTTCCTGCTGGCGCATGTCCTGTCGCCTTTAGTGGCATACGGACTAGGCTATATGCTGTTCGGACCGGATTCTCCTTATGTCGTGGGACTCGTCTTATTCACCATCATCCCACTTGGAATTTCAACCGTGCTGTGGGTCGGAATGTCAGCCGGAAGTGTGCCGCTTATGCTGGCTATGGTCGTCATTGATTCGGCGCTCAGTCCGCTTGTGGTTCCAACCGGTATTCATCTGCTATTCCGTACCGACGTGGAGACGAATACAGTGGCCATGATAGGCGATCTGCTGCTACTAATTGTTGCGCCTACAATCGTTGGCGTCGCCTTGCATGAATGGTCCAAAGGGCGCATTCAGAAAGCGGTTCAGCCCTATGCGCCGCCTTTGTCCAAGCTGTGCTTCACAGCAGTCGTTATGCTGAACGCTGCGGCAATTGCCCCTTCCACGGAAGCACTGCGCGGCGATCTGCTGAAGGTCGTGCCAGCAGCCCTGGTCATGGTTGGCCTTTGTTATGCAATAGGTTATTTCGGTACAACGCATTACCGGAACCGCGAGGTTCAAGTCACCGTCTCTTATGCCACAGGTATGCGGAACATCTCGCTTGGCGTCGTGCTTGCTATGGGCTATTTTAGCCCGCTGGCCGCCGTCCCGGTTGTGCTGTCGATTCTGATTCAGCAGCCGCTGGCCACACTGCACCACTATGTTTTACAAAAACTTAACAATCGCAGTGCTGGCGCAGGCGGCTGAGAACAAGGTACGATGGATGGTACATGGAGCAACCTGGCATGGAGGTAGGATGAGATGAACAGCTTTCGCGTGCGGCTGACGATGATTCTAATCGGTATGATTGGACTTGCCGTTCTGGCTGCCGGTTTATTTATGGGCAAGACATATAGGGATAATCATCTGGATGCGCTGCAGGATAATATGGTGCGTGAAATGAAGATTATTCTCGACCAAATGGATTGGCAAAGCGGGGAGCCGGCGTCGGTTTACAGCTATTACACCAGCCAAGCTAAGCGGCTTAAACAGATTACGGATACACGTATTACATTCATTCGCGGTGATGGAACCGTGCTTGGCGATTCCGATCATGATCCGCAAACGATGGACAACCATCTGGGGCGAGAAGAAGTGATTGAGGCTAAGAAGGATGGCGTAGGACGTACAACGCGTTACAGCGACACCATTGATGAGAATTTGCTTTATGTAGCAATTCTCGTGCAACCGAAGGATCCGAATTCGGACATTATCCGGATGGCGCTCAGCTTAGAGAAGGTGGACGAGAGTGTAAGAAGCATATGGATGGCACTTGTGTTGGGGCTGCTCATTCTGTTTATAGCAGCTGCACTCATCAGCTACCGTATTGCGCTCGGATTAACGCGTCCGCTTGAACAGATTACTCGTGTCGCGAAGCGGATTAAGAGCCTGGATTATCGCGCACGTGTTCATGTGAAGCGGGGCGACGAAATCGGAGAGCTTGGCCTTGCCATTAATGCGATGGCGGACTCGCTTCAAGTACAAATGACGCGCATTCATCAGAACGAGAGCCAATTGGCAAGCGTATTGGATAACATGATCAGTGGCGTTGTTATGATCGATGCCAGCGGGCATATTGTGCTGCTGAATCGGCGCGCAGAGGAAGTACTTGGCTTCTCGGTGCGCGAGTTAGTCGGTCATCATTTCACGGTGGCCAAACAGCAATATGAGCTGTCTCAAATTATTCAAGAGGGCATTGAACGCAAAGAGCATCTGCGCGAAGAGGTGACCTTCTACTACCCGGAGGAGCGGCTGCTTGATCTCAATCTGGTGCCGATCTTCGAAGATGATGAATCCTTCGGAGGCGTGCTGCTTGTGCTGCAAGATGTGACGGCGATTCGCAGGCTGGAACGGATGCGCAGCGAGTTCGTTGCGAACGTGTCCCATGAGCTGAAGACACCGATTACGGCTGTAAAAGGGTTCGCGGAGACGCTGCTTGGCGGCGCCGTAGATGATCCTGAGACAGCACGTTCATTCTTGCAAATCATTTATGACGAGAGTGACCGCTTGAACCGGCTTATCGGCGATATCTTGGAACTGTCCAAGATTGAGTCGCGCCGAGTACCGCTGCAATTCTCTCCGATCGAGCTGGCGTCATTCGTGGAGAAGACGGTTGAACTCATGCGTGCAGAAGGCTTGCAGAAACAAATCAGGTTATCCTATAAAGCAGAGCGGGATGTATACGTCGAGGCGGATGAGGATCGATTGCGCCAAATCATTATGAATCTGCTCTCGAACGGAATTAACTACACGCCTGAAGGCGGCAGCGTTTCTATCGTTGTTGAGCCGGTTGGCGGCGAGAATTACGAATCCGTACGCATTCACATATCCGACACAGGAATTGGTATTCCAAAGAAAGATCTGCCGCGAATATTCGAGCGTTTCTACCGAGTGGATAAGGCCAGATCCCGCAGTTCAGGCGGAACAGGGCTGGGCTTGTCGATCGTGAAACACCTCGTTGAATTGCACAAAGGAACGATCTCGGTAGAGAGCCGAGTGGGCAGCGGTTCTACCTTTACGATTGAGCTGCCAGTCCTACAATAGCAGCAGACCAGTAATTGGGGTTTCCCCTTCCTCTGAACAATGCTATCATGGTTATGAAAGAAGAACGAGTTACCATGCCGATTATTAGCAGCGGCATGCGTGGAAGCCAGGGGGTCAACATGTCGCAGAAAGTGTTGGTCATTGAGGATGAGCCGACGTTAGCCAGATTACTCTCGTATAACCTGTCACAAGAAGGTTATGATACGACAGTCATTGATCATGGTGCGGAGGGCTTGCAAGTTGCTTTGCAGCGCGCATTTGATCTTATTATTCTAGATATCATGCTGCCAGGCATGAACGGTTTCGAGATCTTATCTCGCTTGCGGCAGAGCGGCAACCGTACGCCGGTTATCGTGCTGACGGCCCGCAATGCGGAGGAAGAAGTTGTACAAGGTCTTAAGCGAGGCGCCGATGACTATATGACCAAGCCGTTTGGCGTGGCTGAGCTTCTTGCGCGCGTATCTGCGGTGCTTCGCAGAACCGGTCAAGACGACGGTAAGTTGACGGAGTCCACGGACAAAGTCATTACGGCTGGTGATTTATCGATTTATCCGGAACGGTACGAGGTCATCCTGAATGGTGAAACTGTACCGCTCAGGCCGAAGGAATTCGAGGTGCTGCTCTATCTTGTTCAACGTCCAGGCGTTGTCGTTACTCGCGATGATCTTATGAATGTCGTATGGGGCTTCGACTATTTCGGCGGACAACGAACGGTAGACGTACATGTCAGCTCGTTGCGTAAGAAATTGGAGCTGGGCCAGCAATCGGTTGAAATTGAATCCATTCGCGGCGTCGGCTATAAGCTGGTTATGCCGAAGAAACTAGGTTCACCTAAATAAGGTGAACTTTTTTTTGTCCTACTTTTGACTGGAAATAATGGTAAAATCACCTTAGATACAAATGGAGGTGTTTATAGAATGGTTGCTTACGGTTGGTGCAGAGGGATCGAGGATGCGGAGCTGCTTCACACATACGGGTTTGATTACATCGAGTGTCCTCTGTCTGCCCTGCAGCTGGAGAACGATGCTTCGCATCAAGAGGTGCTGCCTGCTTACCTGAACAGCGCGCTGCCTGTCTATGCATTTAATCTGTTTTTTCCCGGAGATATTAAAGTCGTTGGTCCGGATGTGGAACCGGAGCGCATTCGGCGTTATCTGTTCCGCGCAGCGAAAGCGATGAATCAAATCGGGTCGAAGATCGCCGTTCTTGGAAGCGGGAGAGCACGCAACATACCGGATGAATGGGAGCGTAATCGGGCGGAGGACCAGCTGCTCACGCTGCTTAGCTGGATTTCAGAGGAGTTTACGGGCAGCGGCGTAACGCTGGCTATTGAACCGCTGAACAAGAAAGAGACCAATCTGATTGGTTCCGTGGCTGAAGCAGTTCATTTTGCGAAACAAATTAATCATCATTCGATTCGGGTGCTGGCTGATTTCTATCATATGGATGAGGATAGCGAAGCGCTGGACACGTTGACTGTACATAAGGACTGGCTTGCGCATATCCACATCGCAGATACGGGCAGACTGTCGCCTGGAACCGGGCAATATCCATATGCGGATTTTGCCGCGCAGTTGACAGCAGCTGGCTATAAGGGCGGGATCTCCGCTGAATGCAGCCTTCAGCGACTAGACGTAGAATTACCGGCTAGTCTGACATTCATGAAACAACAATTCCATCAGCTCGGCTAATTCGCCTGGCCTACAGTCAATAACTACTAGGCGCGGTTCCACTCCAGCATCTTCTTCTGGAATTGTTTTGGCGAGCAGTCATTATATTTCTTAAACATTTTATAGAAATGGGCCATGTTCGGCATGCCGATCCGGTCGCCCACCTCAGAGACGCTTAGGTCCTTTGTGAGCAGAATACGCTCGGCCCATTTGATCTTGCGATAGTTCACATACTCTGTGAAGGACATCCCGATCGCCTTCTTAAAGAACTTAACAAAATAATAGTAGCTCATGTTGGCGAGCTTCGATACTTCTTCGACCTGGATGCGGTCGGTCAGATGTTCTTCCACAAAGTCGATCACGCCTCTGAGACGAGCCCGATCAAAGTCATCATGATCAGCAAGCACTTTCCTGGAATCACCTCTGATCAGCAGAAGGAGCAGCTTCTTTATGTACATGCTGACGGCGAGCTCATACCCGCTTTGCTTTGTCGTGACTTCCTGCAGAATGCCGCGGATACATTCCGACGCCTCTGCTCGTGTGGATTCATTTTCTTGGAAAATATAATTAGCCCGGCTGAGCGGGTTCTTGGTCTCAGAGAAGAATCGCATATAGGGCATGGAGCTTTGGTCGATAAATTGCTCCAGATCAAACTGCAGAACGATATAATTCAGCGGGCTGCTCATGCTGCGATCACGATGAAGCTGCCTTGCACCGATCAGTGCGATGTCGCCCGTTTGTAGTTTTATGCATTCATCTTCAATATTTACATCGAGCTCACCAGTGATTACAAGCAGCAATTCGATTTCTCGATGATAATGCCAATTGATAAACAGATCGTTATTCCGCTGGGATTGAAACACTTTTATAGAGAGCAGCGGGTTCTCGTAAACGACCTTTTCATTGTAAAATTCCACGGTACCATCCCTTCAATAACAAAATCACATAAAACCAGACCTATATAGCGCCTATATTTTTGAGGACATGTTGTCTATACTGTAGTCAATGTGTGTCTCTCTATCTAGCTGACACCATACTACAAATTATATCATTTCGAGGCTCATGGAGGTAGAAATTTAAAATGTCAAAAGTACGTGTAGGCATTATTGGCTGCGGCGGTATCGCCAACGGTAAACATCTCCCAAGTTTGGCCCAAGTCAAAGACGCTGAAATCGTAGCTTTCTGCGATATCATTGTTGAGAAGGCTGAACAAGCAAAAGCGAAATACGGCACTGAAGAGGCAAAAGTATATTCTGACTATAAACAACTGCTTCAAGACGCGTCGATCGACGTTATCCACGTTTGTACGCCTAACGATTCCCATGCGGTTATCTCCATCGACGCATTGGAAGCTGGCAAGCACGTGCTTTGCGAGAAGCCAATGGCTAAAACAGCTGCTGACGCTCGCAAAATGCTTGAAGTTGCACAACGTACCGGCAAAAAACTCAGCATCGGTTACAACAACCGTTACCGTGCAGACAGCCGTTACCTGAAAGAAGCTTGCGATGCAGGCGAGCTTGGCGAAATTTACTTCGCTAAAGCACATGCAATCCGTCGTCGTGCTGTTCCGACATGGGGCGTATTCTTGGATGAAGAAAAACAAGGCGGCGGCCCGCTTATCGATATCGGTACTCACGCACTTGACCTTGTATTGTGGATGATGGATAACTACAAGCCGAAAGTAGTACTTGGCCGTGCTTATCACAAGCTGTCCCAAAACGAGAACTCTGCGAATGCTTGGGGCCCATGGGATCCAAAACAATTCACAGTTGAAGATTCCGCTTTCGCTATGATCACGATGGAGAACGGTGCAACTGTTATCCTCGAATCCAGCTGGGCGCTTAACTCGCTTGAAGTCGATGAGGCTAAAGTTTCCCTCAGCGGTACAAAAGCAGGCGCTGACATGAAAGACGGACTTCGCTTCAATGGCGAGCATAACAGCCGCCTGTATGTAAACAAAGTGGAACTGAACAGCGGCGGCGTTGCTTTCTATGAAGGCGCGAGCGAAACTGCAGAAGTTCTTGAAGCAAGCATGTGGATCGATGCTGTTAAGAATGACAAAGAAACATTCGTTAAACCAGAGCAAGCGCTTGTGGTTTCCGAAATTCTTGAAGCAATCTACGAGTCTTCCCGTACGGGTAAGGCTGTATACTTCGAATAGTAGTACAAACAATGAAGCCGGGGATGGCGTTGTCATCCTCGGCTTTTATTTTAATTAACGATATTACATATATTTTATTCGTTCGACAAAATAAGTCATTCTTCTCTGTTTTTCGCTATGTACAGTTGCGTAAAAATACCTATAATGAGAATTAAATCGAACAATTAGAATAATTTTACAACTTCATACCTAAGAAAAAGGCAAACCATATGGAAACGATGGGACGCAAAGCCGTGGCCTAAGGCATTACTCACCGTAATGCTAAGGTAGACAAGGCTGCCGAGTAGATGGAATCCATCCTATTCGGATGGTTTTTTTATTGTCATTTTCCATTCTGCGTGCTAAGTCAATAAAACCGGAGGAAGGTTGGCATGGCATCCATCGCACTCGTCGCCATATCTTTTGTACTCGTATTCAGCTCTTCCTTAATCCTCTTTCATCTTTATCGGCGAATGAATACAGCCCGTTACACGACTTTCTTCTGGCTCATGAGTGCTGCCTTTGTATTTGGCATCGGGGTTTGGGCCATGCATTTTGTGGCATTGCTGGCGTATCCTTTCCCGGTCAAGGTTATGTATCATTTCAATTATGTGTTTCTCTCCATGGGCATGCTGATCGTCTTGTCTACGCTCGCGCTTCTCTTGTTTGAACGTGCTGCGCAGCGACATCGGACAGGCTTGCTCATTCTAGGCAGTTTGGTTCAGACAGGCGGCATCGTAGCGATGCACTACATTGGGATGAAAGCCATTAAAGCTCATGCGACCCTCCACTATCAGTCATCCACAGGTTTCATTTCAATCGTCGTACTGGCCGTAGTGCTGTGTCTCATATTCACAAGTCAGCATCGATTCCACAAGCTAAGCCGTATGCGGCAGTTAGTCCACGCTTTACTACTTTCCGGAGCTGTTGAATTTCTTCATTATAGCAATATGCCCCTCATGCACGGCGCCACATCGCTGGGGTCAGGCGAATCTACGGCATTATCGCAAAATCAATTTTTACTCGCAATAAGCATCAGTTTAATCGTCTCCGTCATTTGTATGTATTCTGTAGTTATCATGATGATTGACAGCCGCTTGAAGCAAAGCGAAGAACGTCTGAAACGGATGAATGAAGCCTATTCGCACATCTTGGATTCCGTGGCAGAGGGGATCTACCGATTGGACGAGCGGGGGAAGGTCATCTTTTGGAATCAAGCCGCTGTAAATTTGACGGGGTTTGAGGCTTCTGAGGTACTCGGGCGAAAAGTTGTGCTGCGGGCCATAAGGACGGATGGCGAAGAATGGGATCCCATCGAGAAGGCTACTCGCTCAGGAAGTGCTGAATATGTTGCGGACGATCTGTTCCGCCGTAAGAATGGGTCGACGTTCCCGGTGGAATATCATATCACACCGATGCAAGGCAAAGGCGAGCAAGCCGGTGTCGTCATTAACTTTACCGATCTAACGCAGCGTAAAGAGCAAGAGGCGTTTCTTGTGGAATCAGAGAAGCTGTCGATGGCAGGTCAGCTTGCTGCAGGTATCGCACATGAGATTCGAAATCCGCTCACGGCGATTAAAGGATTTATGAAGCTGTTTCAAAATGGAAAGAGCAAAATGGAGTATGTCACGATCATTACTTCTGAGGTTGTTCGGATGGAAGGCATCATCAATGAGCTGCTTTTGCTGGCGAAGCCGCAAATCAGCCGGTTTCAAGCAATCAATCTGTGTGAGCTTCTCGCTGGCGTCTACACGCTGCTGGAGTCACAGGCCATTCTGAACAATGTCCGCATTGAGCTGCAATTCTCGAAGCCCGAGCTGCTCATCTATTGCGATGAGAGTCAAATCAAACAGGTATTCATCAATCTCATCAAGAATGCGATTGAAGCAACGGAAGGCGGCGAAATTCAACTTGCCGTTGAGCAAGTCGGCAAACAGATCATGACCACAATTGCTGACAATGGCTGCGGCATTCCTCAAGAGATGCTGGACCAAGTGGGCAGACCTTTCTTTACGACAAAAGAGCAGGGAACAGGCCTTGGACTTATGATCAGCAACAAAATCATTTCCAGTCATGGCGGGACGATTTCTATTGCCAGCAAGATGGGAGAGGGCACGACGTTTCAAGTAACACTCCCTGGGGGGTATCGAAATGGTGCATAATCATATTGAAGGTAGCTACAACTGGTTCTTGGTATGTCTCTCATTTATCATTGCGCTGTTTGCTTCGTATACGGCATTGAATTTAACCAGGCATGTTCTGTTGTCCGAGGGCTGGAAGAAGCGAGGATGGCTGTTCGGCGGAGCAGTTGTCATGGGTGTTGGGATTTGGTCGATGCATTTTATCGCGATGCTCGCTTTTCACCTTCCAACCGGTGTGACCTATGATTTTGTAACCGTTATCGTTTCAATTGGCGTTTCCATTGTCGGTGCTTTTATCGGCTTTGGCATTGCCAGCCATTCCGGCAGCGGCAAGCTGAGGTTGATCGTAGGCGGCACCATCATGGGACTTGCCATCACCGGCATGCATTACATAGGCATGTATGCGTTGACGGGACTGACGATTACCTATAACCCGTATATTTTCTCGCTTTCCGTCCTTATTGCCGTGATGACATCGATTGTCGCTTTGCTGTTCTCCTTCCGCAGAAATAATCATTATTGGCTGAGCGGCTTCATCATGGGTATTGCCGTTACGGGTATGCATTATACCGGCATGTCAGCGGCTAAGATGACGATGCCTGGGCATATGCTTGATCGTATGACGGATCCGCAGGCGATGGATTTTATTGAAATGGCGATCTACGTAGCATTTGGCACCATCGTGATTATGGCAGTCAGCTTAATCAGCTCGATGAATGTGGATAAGAAGCTGTCGGAGCAAATGTCGCTCAAGGGATCCATCATGGAGTCGGCGATCGATTGCCTTATTATGTTTGATCATCAAGGAGCCATTTTTGAAATTAATCCGGCAGCGGAGAATCTCTTCGGCTATCCCCGTAGTGAGGTGATCGGCAGATCAATTGAGGAACTGCTCATGCCGCAGCTGCCTCGAGACCAGTCATCGGTAAACTGGATGCTGTGCAGCGGCGATAAGACCGTGCTCGGAACCCGGGTCGAGACGATGCTGCCGCGAATGAATCAAAGCGAGTTTCCGGTGGAAATTATCGTTACGCGTATTCGCAAAGAAAAATACCCTGTCTTTACGATGTATTTGCGTGATTTAACGGAACGTCGACTCGTTGAAGAAGCGTTGCGTGAGAGTGAGGAGCGCTATAGGAAGCTGATCGATTTCTCCCCGGAGCCGATTCTGGTTCATCATCAAGGCGTCATTTCCTTCGTGAACGAAGCGGCGCTGCGTACGTTTGGTGCCGAGCAGGATGGGTTGATCGGGAGAGGCTTTCTGGAGCTGGTTCATTCCGAATGTCTTGCTTCTGCTTCGCAGTGGCTGGAGCACGTCCAAGCCGGGGCAGCCAAAGGTGATCCCATTGAGCTGAAGATGCACAAGCTGAACGGTACGATGATCGATATTGAAGCGAAATCGATCCTGGTTCATTTTGCCGGACAAGCCTTGATTCAAACGATTGCCTGGGATATTACGGATAAGAAACGTTACGAGAATACGATCAGGCAGCTGGCTTATTACGACATGCTGACAGGACTGCCGAACCGGAACTGGTTTAACCTTTATTATCCCGAATTGCTTCAAGGCGTGAGCGTAAGAGAGCAGCATGCGGCACTTATGTTTCTCGACTTGGATCGCTTTAAGCTGATTAACGATACGATGGGTCATTTGATGGGAGATCGGCTGCTGCAGCATTTTGCGGCTATGCTGAGTGAGACGATTGGTGACAACCGAATGGTTGCTCGCTTAAGCGGGGATGAATTCGTGGCGATCCTCCAGGACTGCGACCGGGCACAGCTTGAAGCAATGGCGGAAACGCTGATTCGACGAGTGGCCGAGCCGATCCAAGTGGATGGTCAGGATATTTTCATTACTACGAGCATCGGCATTGCGATTTATCCGGAGGATGGCGAGTCACTGGAGATGCTGCTGCAGAATGCGGATACGGCGATGTATGCGGCGAAGGAGAAGGGAAAGAATCAATTCCAGTTCTTCGAATGGTCCATGAACCATTGTCAGGCGCGTCGTATGAACATCGAGCAGGCACTGCCCGCGGCAATTGAAGAGCAGGCATTCCATCTTGTCTACCAACCGATGTTTAATGCTGAACAAGGTCAGTTGATCGGCGTGGAAACGTTGGTTCGCTGGGAGCATCCGCTGCTCGGATCGGTTTCACCTTGTGAATTCATACCGGTTGCCGAGAGCACCGGTCATATTATCGTGCTTGGTGAATGGATTCTGCACATGGCCTGCATGCAGATGAAAGAATGGCATGATGCGGGACTCCCCCGAATTCCGGTTGCCGTTAATTTCTCCGTCATTCAGTTTAATCAAGATCAAATCGTGGATATGATTGTTCGCGTGCTTGGGCAAACCGGCTTGGACGCCAAGCATCTGGTGCTGGAAATTACAGAAAGCATGGCAATGCAGCATAACTATGCGATTGTCAGCAAGCTCCATGCACTCAAGCAGCTCGGCGTTTCGATCTCCATTGATGACTTTGGTACAGGCTATTCGTCACTAGGCTATCTGCGACGCTTTCCGATCGATACGCTAAAAATCGATAAATCCTTCGTGCAGGATGTTTCCGGCGCAAGCGAGGATACCGCGATCGTCGAAGCGATCATCGCGATGGCACGCAGCCTGAAGCTGCAGGTTTTGGCTGAAGGGGTGGAAACCGAGCAGCAATCTGAGCGCCTCTGCCAGCTGGGCTGTACGGATATGCAGGGCTACTGGCACAGCAGGCCGCTGTCCATTCAGCAGTTCGAGCAAACGTTTCTGAGTGCGGCCTATCTGGCACGAGCAGAAGCAGCGGCGGCGAGATGACCGCAGCTCCACGAAAGAAGCCTCCATCAGTAATAGTGATGGAGGCTTCTTTTTTGCGGACTAGTCGCCGTTATTCCGGGCATTCTCATAGCCGGCTACGCCGGAAGTGCCTTCGTCAGAAAGCTCCGCCAGCGATTTGACCTCGCCATGGGGCTTCTGGTTCTGCTTTCGGCTTTTCCACGCGTTCTCTCTACGGTTCTTCGAAGATGTCATCGTCGGTGAATGCTCCTTTATAAACGAGTGTAGTCGCTGGATCGTACCCGTTTATCGTGTGCGATTATGCCGATTCTTATGACAAATTAACGTTTCGGTTTCGGCTTCTGCGCACCCCACCAGAACAGATATCCTACAGACAATGCAACTACTAGGAACGGTGCAGCGAAGATCAGAAATTGCTCCATATCGTTTCAGCCTCCTCCAGAAGGGTTATTTGCCACGCTTGCCCTGTACATATTTGGTATCGAACAAGAACAATCGCATGAGCAGGTAAAGCGACGGAATGAGCAGCAGCAGTCCGAGGATGAAGACGGAAATGAGCGCAATGGCCATCGGCTCGCTGGTGAAATTATCGTGAATCGTTAAATACGGATACAGAATATACGGCAAGTGAGCTGCGCCATAACCGAAGAATGCGAAGCCGAACTGCAGCATGACGAAGACGAAGGACAGTCCAAGACGTTTGCGTGTCCACACATGATAGACAGCGATCAGGAAGCAGGCGAAGGATACAACGAACATCCAAGCGTGCTCCGTCATCCGCTGGTAATGCTCAGCGTTATGACCGCGAATGGCAAAGAATACGAGCAGGCTGCTCAGAATCGTAGGACCACTCCAAGCCAGCGCGTATTTACGCACCACCTCGAACGCGCCTCGGTCATTGGCACGGTCTGCATAATAGCTGAGAAACATGGCCGAAATATAGAGTACACTGACAAGGGCCAGCAGCACTACCGTCCATGAATAGGTGCTTTGGAACAGTTTGCTGAACAGGAAGCTTACTTTTCCGGACTCGCTGACCTCAATGTAGCCGCCTTCCGAAATCGTCATCACAGTAGATAAGGAAGCGGGAATAAGCAGGCCGCTTGCACCGTAAAGCAGCATGTAGAAGCTGTTGTTCTTGTTCGTACCATAAGTGTTGAAGGCGTAGTACGAGCCCCGAATGGCTAACAGGATGACTGCGACACTACCCGGTACAAGCAGCGCGGTGCCATAATAGTAAGCTGTGTCCGGAAAGAAACCGACGATCCCGACGAAGAAGAAGACGAGAAAGACGTTCGTCACTTCCCAGACCGGCGAGAGATAACGTTCAATAATCTTGTTGATCAGATGACGTTTGCCCGTAATGGTGCTGTAGTAACTGAAGAAACCTGCGCCAAAATCAATCGAAGCGACAATCAAGTAACCGAACAGGAAGATCCACAGGACAGTGATTCCCAAGACTTCGTAGCTCATTCTTCGTCGCCTCCTTTAATGCCCTTGGCCGCGATTTCTTCCTCAGCCGGATTGCTGCGGAACATGCGAGTCAACACGCTGACAGAGGTGATAGCCAGTACAATGTAGAGCAGTGCGAACACCCATAGCATGGTATCCACATGATCGGATACGGTTGCGCCTTCCGTTGTGCGCATAATGCCGCGAAGAATCCAAGGCTGACGGCCGACTTCCGAGAAAATCCATCCATGCTCAATGGTCATCATCGCCAGTGGAGCAGCGAGTATAATGCCGCGGAGTATCCATTTGTTGCTGTAGGCGAGCTCGCGCTTGCGCCACAGGAGGAGCATGAAGGCCGAGGCGATCAAGACCATCATTGCAACGAAGCCCATTTTCAGATCGAACAGGTAATGAATATAGAGCGGCGGATGCTCATCCTCCGGGATGTCATTCAGTCCGGTTACTTCCGCATTAGGCAGTCCATGGGCGAGAATACTAAGCGCGAACGGGATTTTGAGACCATATTTGACCTCGTTGTCTTCGGTTAATATCCCTCCAAGCACAAGCGGTGCTTCGGATGTCGTTTCAAAATGCCACTCCATCGCTGCGAGCTTCTCAGGCTGATACTTGGCCAAATATTTGCCAGACAAATCGCCAATGATGGCACTTGAAAGTAAGAAGATAAAGGCGGAAACCATCGTTAGCTTGAGAGCCTTCTTATAGTACACATGATTGCGGCCTTTAAGCAGTGACCAAGCTGAAATAGCAGCAAGGACGAACGCGCAAGTCAGATAAGCTGTAACGAGCACATGCGAGACTTTCGTTGGCATTGCCGGGCTCAACATCGCACCGAATGGCGAGATTTCTGTAATTTGACCGTCTTTCACGGTGATGCCGGCAGGCGCATTCATGAATGCATTGACGATTGTAATGAAGAAGGCGGAAGCGGATGACCCGATTACGACGGGAACGAGCAGCCAGAAGTGGGTCATCTTGCTCTTGAATCGATCCCAGGTGTACAGATAGATACCGAGAAAAATAGCTTCGAAGAAGAACGCGAACGTCTCCATGAAGAGCGGCAGTGCGATGGACTGACCGGCTACTTTCATGAAGCTCGGCCACAGCAGACTGAGCTGCAGACCAATCGCAGTTCCTGTCACAACGCCGACCGCCACCGTAATGACGAAGCCCCGTGCCCATCTGCGCGCCATAAGCAAGTAATGCTCATCATTGCGTTTAATCCCGATCCACTCCGCAAGAGCAATCATAAGCGGGACACCGACACCAATCGTTGCGAAAATAATATGGAAAGCAAGCGTGAGTCCTGTGAGCATCCGGCTGTACATGACCGGATCGTAACTGCTAAGCAGCATATGTAATCCCTCCCAAGTGCTTGATGTAGTATTTCACAATGCGAATCTGCTATGCGGGCGAACAGTTCGATGATTATGAATTATTTAAACAAATGTCGAGATAGAGATAACAGCATAATGACCGCAACGACGATGCAAAGCAGAATAAGGCGTTTCTCTTGTTTGGCTACTCGGCTGCTGTCTTTCGGTTTTTGCGGATGACCGGCCAATAGGATCCCTTCTCTCATTGTGATATTGATGTGTGTAATGTGCGCGATATGGCTACAAATTTATTATATCCGATCTATGTGATTATTTTCACATAATTTGTGACGAGGGTTTGAATTCTGTGAAAGGGCTTATTTTCTGAATGTCATAAATGATGAGGGAAATTAAAGTTTGTTAGTGGAAAATAGAGTGTGTTAGTTGTCTGGAGAATTCACTTGAAAGAACACATCGATGGAAAATAAGGTTTGTTAGTGATGAGAAAGGGGAAAAGTAGTTGCTGAAGAAAAATTTGTTTTACTGATAGGAGTAGGTTTTTAGCATGATTGTAGATGAATTTTGCAGCCTCCGGACAAAACGATCGGCTGCCCCCTAATAACGTGAGGGCACGACATAACACATGAAAGTAACCACCTTAAGCTTTATTTTTATTGAGTATACTCTTTCTCGCTATGTGGTAATGATCCATTCATGCCAATCATTTCTCCGGCGATTCGATCTGCAACATTAATGATTGTCTAAGGCGATGAATGGGAATGCTTCTGACGTTATAATCAAAGGAAGAGGTGGCATTATGAAGGCTTTAACTTATCAAGGAATGAAAAATGTGAAGGTGAAAGAAGTGGAGGATGCCATACTTAGCAAAGCAGACGATGTTCTTGTGCGTATAACGACAACAACCATCTGTGGTTCGGATTTGCACATTTACAATGGCGAAATTCCTAATATGCCGGATAATTTCATCATCGGTCACGAACCTATGGGAATCGTTGAGGAGGTAGGGAAAGAGGTTACTCGTGTCAAAAAAGGAGATCGTGTAATCATTCCTTTTAATGTCGCCTGCGGTCAATGCTGGTACTGCAACCATCAACTCGAAAGCCAATGCGACAATTCAAACGAATTTCTACATGGTGACACAGGTGGCTATTTCGGTTATTCCGACACCTATGGCGGATACGCAGGTGGACAAGCTGAGCTTATGCGGGTGCCATATGGTAATTTCGTTCCTTTCAAGGTTCCTGAGGACGCGGAGATGGAAGACGAGAAGCTATTGTTTCTATCCGATATTGTTCCAACTGCTTACTGGAGCGTTGACAACGCCGGAGTAAAACAAGGCGACACCGTTATTATTCTTGGTTGCGGGCCTGTTGGGCTTCTGGCTCAGAAATTCGCATGGCTAAAAGGTGCAAAAAGGGTCATTGCCGTGGATCATGTAGAATATCGTTTGGAGCATGCTCGGAAGACCAATAAAGTAGAAGCGTTCAACTTCAAGGAAACGGATAATCTTATAGGCCATTTGCAGGAAATAACAGCAGGTGGAGCGGACGTTGTGATCGATGCAGTAGGCCTGGATTCCGAAAAGACGCTCTTGGAAAAAGTGGAAACGCTGCTCAAGCTTCAAGGAGGTGGACTTGGTGCATTTCGGATGGCGACAAAGTTAGTCCGCAAAGGTGGCACAATTCAAGTACCGGGGTGTATGGAATGAATTACAATTTCTTTCCGTTCGGCGATTTGTTTGCACGTAACATAACTGTGAAATTGGGGCAAGCGCCGGTTATCCATTACATGCCGGAACTTTATCGACAAATAAAAAATAGTGTATTCGATCCGACTGATATTATCAGTCACCGGATCGGCCTAGACAAAGCTGAGCACGGGTATAAAATCTTCAATAATAAAGAGGAAAACGCAATGAAAATAATTTTAAAACCGTAAGTTGGTCAAGAGTTAAATGTAAAGCCTCCACCAGTTGGTTTTACAGTGCCTCAACTGCCGGACATGCCTAATGAACATAGCCTAGGCTTGGTAGATATGACGCGATGACCAACATAGTTCGCGGAACAAAGGAAGGTAATAAAAATATATGAAATGTATATATTGTGAAAACTTGAAGCAATTTAAAGGGACAAAACATAAGAGCTACATTTGCTCCATTATAAAGATGTGATAAGTGGAGTCGCCTCTAGATCCTTAGGTTTCTCGCTATAAGGTTCTAGGAGCAAAATAGTAAGTAGGGAGGGATATAGTGTGTTCTTCTTTAGTAATTTGTCAGGTAAAGGATGTTTATATAGTTTGATTATCGCTGTAGTAGTTAGCGGTTTATCCATAATGCTTAGTAAGTTATTCGGTTTTTCTTTTTTTATTTTCTTTCCTTTCATCTTACTGCCCTTCATGTTTAAAAGAAAATAACTTAAAAGTTGTTCTAAACAGAAATGGTTCGAGGAAGTGAATAAGAAGTATCCCGACATAATTCGTATTTTTGGAATAAAATATTACACCGAGGGTAAGCTTTGCATAGCAGTATAATCTAACTCAAAGGTGTGATGCTAAATGAAAAAAATGCTGTATACATTTGTATTTGTTAGTTGCTTTGCTTTGATGTTGGGAATGGGCATGGTAAGTGCAACCGGAACAACGACAAATGGAGACGGAATGTCGTCAACTGGGGTTCGGAACAATAGCACCGATTTGGCAAGAGACAATTACAATGGGACATCCCTAAATAATGGAGGAAACTACAGAGCTACAGCTGTAGCTGATAACGACAACGACTTTGATTGGGGATGGCTAGGTCTTCTTGGATTAATTGGTTTAGCAGGAATGAGAAGCCGTAATCGTGAACGCGATGGTGCACGTTAAGCACTAAGATTTCAGTCGCTCGAAAATAAAATGTATAATAAGAGGTTGAATAACTCAGGTTGCATATTAGACAGAGTTCTATTACTTTTAAAAGAATGACCAGTATAACAACTGGTCATTCTTTTTTCGTTGTTTAGTGACTAAAGACGTTTGATTTTTGGAATTCCATTATCAATTCCATCCCCTTGCTGTCTCCTCAAGTTACCGAATAACAAACTTTATTTTCCACATTTGAATTACGATTTCAGTTTCCATGGTTGCCACTAACAAACTTACCCATGTTTTTTCACATATAAGTAAACCTAATAGGCCGCATAAAGGCTGATGTTGCACTAACAAACTTTAATTTCCCTCATCAATACCATACCGGTAGCGTTGTGCTTTTTTTACTTGGAAAACAGTTCAAACGGCTGCGGCATTTAATAGACCCTTTTTAACTGAATGAAATATTAAGAGCAACCTGTTGACAGAAAACTATCCTAGTGCTAGGATAAATGTATCCTATAACTAGGATTTATTGAATTAGGATAAAATAAAAATGTTGTCCATTAAGGGGGGGTTCTATATTAAAATATAAGATGAGGTGATTTAAATGAATCAACAACGAAATGAACTTGATTTAAAATTATTTCGGACATGGGCAAGAGCTTCAAAGTCTGTTTTCGAGAACGTCCGCAAGGATATTGAAGGTTATAACATCACACCGGAAAACTTCATGATTTTAGAATTGCTCTATAGCAAAGGTCCACATCCCGTTCAAAAAATTAGCGATACGTTGTCCATTCCTAGCGGAAGCATAACGTATGTAGTCGATAAATTAGAGAAAAAAGGACTCGTGGAAAGGCAAGCAAGTGCTACAGATCGAAGGGGATTAAATGTCCTATTGACCGAAGAGGGAACGACTTTATTTAATGAAATATTTCCTAGACATATTTCAATTATCTCTCGAAATTTGTCATTTATAAGCGATGAAGAAAAAGAGCTGCTCACTGCATTGCTAAAAAAAATCGGATTAGGTGCAAAAAATTTATAAGGCAATCGCAGCTGTCAGGATAGCTATCGTAATGTTGCTGGCTGCCATCTTAAAAGACACGTACAAGGAGTTATGTAAAAATGAAATGGATTGGACGAATTATACAGGGATTGTTAGTTGTCGGTTTTATTATGTTTGGCATTATGAAACTATCAGGAAATGCACAACAAGTTGAACTGTTTACGGAAGTATTTGGCTATGCGAAAGGTTTTATGTATTTTGTTGGAGCCTGTGAGATATTGGGTGCACTCGGATTAGGAGTGGGGTTTAAAAAGCCCAAATTCACTTTTCTTGCATCGTTAGGACTCGTGTTATTGATGGCAGGCGCCGTGTTTGCCCATCTAAATGCAGGTCAAGGTATGTCAGATGCAGCAGCAGCAAGTATTCTTCTACTTTTAAGCTTATTTGTCTTGATTAGAAGTAAATCGACTATCAAATCAGTTTAAAAATCAGTTAACAAGGGAGAATTACGATGAATGGCCAAAAATTATTAAAACAACTTGAAGTGATTCGAGCGATAACGATTAAATCCATTGAAAACATTACCGATGAGATGGCGGATGAAATGCCGACAGGGTACAAAAACACCATCCGTTGGCATATCGGACATATCGCTGCTTTTACCGATCTTTTCCTGAATAATTTTGTGGGATTATCCCAATATTTGTCCGAAGAGCATTTAGCCATGTTCAAATCCGGGTCAAAACCTTCTGATTGGCAGGTGCAGCCTCCTAGTTTGGAGCAGTTGGCATCCTTGCTAAAAGGGCAAATGGAGCATATTAAATCGCAACTTGGAATCCGTAATCTTGAAGAAAAAGCAATCAAGCCATTGAGCATTTACGGCAATGAAATGGAATCTATCGCAGAGTTATTGAATTTTTGCCTTTATCATGAAGGGCTCCATCTTGGGCATATAAAATGTCGTACTACAAATCCAATAAAACGTGCATAAATGTAACTCGATGATTTACTATTATAAGGTTCACATTTAATAGAAAGGGCCATCCCGCAAAGGATGGCCCTACTCGTGGTCTTTTATAAATGCTGAAATACGTGCAATGAAAATGAAGTATATGATTACTCATAAGGAAAGTGGAATTAACAATAAAATATTCGGAAATAAACTTTGGAATCTCCAGACGTGAGACGAACATACGTTAATCGAAATAAACAAGGATTTGGTTGTACGCCTACAGGGGGGGCTGAGGTGGCATTGGCATTAGCGACATTAGATTCCACTCCTTTAAGTAAGGTTTTAGTACGGATGGTTATCAGAACTAAATCCTAATAAGTAAATCTTGATATTGAAAGATTAACTGTTACACTACCATGAAAATTGATTGGAGTGACATCTTAAAGCGGCAATACCAAAGAAGGGTGCAGCTCCTTAGATTTTTAAAGATGTAGCACCAAGTTAATTAATTCTCGAAAGATAGTAGATCAAGAGACCTCTGAGATCGAAACGGCATATCCTAAGCTTTCAAGTCTTCGAACGGAATTCCTAACAACGGCAGGTTGTTTATGCCTCTCAAAGTAATCTTCGCCTAGGTCCACATACAATTCTTTTCTAGATAGCAAATAATAAGCGATTCTTAACATGGCATGTTCATGGAAGATTTTTTAGGGACGCTCGAAGATGAAGATATTCGAGAGGAACTTTTTGAAAGTATCAGAGGACGAGGAGCATTCCGAAGATTCAATGATAGTATTATTGAACATGGTATTGATAAACAATGGTATGGCCACAAAGAAAGAAAAATAAAGGAAACAGTAGTTGCATGGTGTAAGGATCGGAATATTGAAATCCAGAAGTAGGTTAAAGGGCTAGATCAGAGGCGAGCGAAAGCGGCAATACGTTCTACCGTTGATCAGTGTGGATTTTACAAAAGGTGTATAAGAACAGCGGAACCGTCGGGTTCCGCTGTTTTTGCTTTTCAAACTAATAAACTTTAATTTCCCTCATCATTTCCACAATAACAATGAAAGTGCTTCAGGGTCGGTCTCTATCCTGTAGGTTCTTTGGCGGGACAACTGATCCGTTTTTTTTTTTGGAAGATTGTTTCTTAAATCAAGAATGGCCTTCTTAAAATCATAAGACTGTAACCGCTCCTTTCTCTTATTATGAAAGAAAGTGCTTTCACTAGAGAAAGGGGCTTTATGATGGCTGAACTTAGACTTGGGATAATCATGAATGGTGTAACAGGACGAATGGGAACTAATCAGCATCTGATCCGATCTATTGTAGCAATACGCAAACAAGGCGGCATTCAGCTTCCAAACGGAGATGTGATTATGCCTGATCCGATTCTGGTAGGCAGACAGGAAAGTAAACTCAAGGCATTGGCAGCGGCAAACGGGATCTCGCGCTGGAGTACAGATCTTGATCGATGTTTAGATGATCCGAAGGATACGATCTATTTTGATTCTCAATTGACAGCATTCCGCACAGAAAGTGTTAAGAAAGCGATTGCAGCCGGGAAACATATCTATTGCGAAAAGCCCACAGGCTCTTCGTTAGCGGAATCATTGGAACTCGCTCAACTTGCACGGGAAGCTGGCGTTAAGAATGGCGTTGTTCAGGATAAATTGTTTCTCCCAGGCTTGATTAAGCTGAAAAGGTTAGTTGATTCTGGCTATTTCGGAAAAATACTTTCCGTTAGGATGGAGTTTGGCTATTGGGTTTTTGAGGGGGACTGGCAACCCGGTCAACGTCCTTCCTGGAATTATCGCAAAGAAGACGGCGGAGGAATTATTGTAGACATGTTCGCTCACTGGCGCTACGTGCTCGACAATTTGTTCGGTGAAGTTCGCTCCATATCCTGTCTTGGCATAACCCATATCGACAAGCGAATAGATGAAACGGGTAAGCCGTATGATTGCACGGCGGATGATGCTGCATATGCCACGATGATGCTGGAAGGCGGCATTGTTGTACAGGTGAATTCCTCTTGGGCGGTGAGGGTAAACAGGGAAGATTTGCTGACAATCCAGGTTGACGGTACGGAAGGCAGCGCGGTTGCCGGTCTACGGGATTGCAAGACTCAGCACCGAGTCAATACTTGCAAGCCTGTCTGGAATCCGGATATCCAGAATCCATTTCAATTCCGCGAGCAATGGCAGGAGGTTCCGGATAATCAGATTTTCGATAATGGATTTAAAATACAGTGGGAATTGTTTCTTAAGCACATCGTCACAGATTCGCCATTTCGTTGGGATTTGCTTGAAGGCGCCAAAGGAACCCAGCTTTCCGATCTGGGCTTGCGCTCCTGGCAAGAAAAGCGCTGGATAGACGTGCCGGAATTGAACATATAGGGGGAATTGGAATTGGCACAGGTGCTACAGCTTCCACGTGTAGGCGGCTCTATCTATACCTACCAGCTTTCCAATGTCGGCAACTTCGCATTGCCTAAAGGTAAACCGCTGCAAAGCCGCATTGTGTTCTCCGCTGCGCACGTGGTTTGCGATCCAACCGTGGATGCGGATCCGTTGACTCAAAGTCGAATCGACTGGGATGCAACGTTAGCCTATCGCCATCATTTATGGTCGCTAGGGCTTTCTGTAGCGGAGGCAATGGATACTGCCCAGCGGGGAATGGGGCTTGATTGGAATCATTCCAAGGAATTGATCAGTCGCTCAATTGCAGAAGCGAATGCCGTTGGCGGACGAATCGCATGCGGAGCTGGGACGGATCATTTGGTGCTAAGTCCGAGGCTAACGATCGAAGATGTCGAAGCCGCTTATGAGGAACAATGCGGCTTTGTTGAAGGGCATGGCGGACAAATCATCTTGATGGCGAGCCGTGCGCTGGCCGCATGCGCCAAAGGTCCGGAAGATTATGAACGGGTTTACGCGAAAGTGCTGCAACAAGTCTCACGTCCGGTCATTTTGCACTGGCTGGGCGATATGTTCGATCCTGCTCTTCGTGGCTACTGGGGGAGTCAAAACCTGGATGATGCCATGGAGGTTTGCTTGAATGTTATCCATGCCCACAAAGAGAAAGTGGACGGCATCAAGATATCCTTGCTCGATGCGGACAAGGAAATCGCCATGCGTCGTCGTCTTCCTAATGGCGTGAGAATGTATACGGGGGACGATTTTAACTATCCGACTTTGATTAAAGGCGACGAACAGGGTTATAGCGATGCACTGCTCGGTATCTTTGACGCAATTGGGCCAGCTGCCTCCGCGGCGATTCATGCCATGGACCGTGGCGATATCGAGGAATATTCACGGATACTTGATGCGACGGTACCCTTGTCCCGACATATCTTTCAAAAACCGACCTACTCCTATAAAACAGGCATTGTATTCCTAGCCTATCTCAACGGCTATCAATCGCATTTTCGAATGATCGCCGGCGCAGAAAGCGCACGCTCGATCGTTCATCTTTCCGAAATACTCGTACTGGCGGACCAAGCAGGACTATTGCTCGATCCGGAACTTGCCGTTAAGAGGATGAAAGCTGTGCTGGCGTTAGCCGGATTTGGAGGCTGAATGATGAGTGAAGCATTGAAAGATTACAGTCGTTTGAGCTTGAATCAGATTACGACGGATCGTTGGAACCTGCGTGAAGCATTGGAAGGTTGCGCACGTGCGGATATTCAGTGGGCTGGCATATGGCGCCATAAGCTCGCAGATATCAGTCTTGCCGAGAGTAAACGTCTTGTACGTGATGCGGGTATACGCGTGTCGAGCCTATGCCGTGGCGGCATGTTTCCTGCTGCATCTGCAGCGGAGCGCAAGGCAAGACTAGATGATAATTTCCGAGCCGTGGAACAGGCGGCCGAGCTCGGTACGGATGTGCTTGTTCTCGTATGCGGTCCTGCGCCTGACCGGAATATTGATGAAGCTCGCCAGTGGGTAACGGAAGGGATCGAGCAGCTAGTACCGTTTGCGAAATCTTACGGTATTAAACTGGGCATTGAGCCGCTTCATCCGATGTATGCCGCAGAACGTTCTGTTATTGTTACGCTGGACCATGCAAATGCGCTAGCCGAGAAATATAGCCCTCAAGAGGTAGGCATTGTAGTCGATGTATTCCACGTATGGTGGGATCCGGATTTATACAGGCAAATCTCGAGGGCGCAAGGCAGAATATTGGGTTTCCATGTTTCTGATTGGATCGTACCGACGCCTGATTTGCTGATGGGCCGAGGAATGATGGGGGATGGCGTTATCGAGATTCGTCGAATACGGGAAGCCGTCGAAGCAGCAGGTTACGTTGGTCCAATCGAAGTGGAGATTTTCAATCGCGTCATTTGGGATCAACCCGGGGATGATGTGCTGTCGCTAATGAAAACGCGCTATTTAGAGTACGTGTAGGTTAAATGTTTCAATGGATTAGACCGCACAGCCACGCTCCTAGCGAGGTGCGGTCTATTCTAGCATGTACTTCTGTGCAAGTGCGCAAGGAGAACGTCTTTGCTATGGAGAATACTACTACGTGATAACTGCAATTTCCCGTATAGTTATTCTTCATAGGGGTGTGCGATATGTCCAATACAACCTTACATAATCTCAAATACGGAATAGATATTTATGAGAATAAACATTCCGAAGGTAACCTGATTCACGAGCACCACCATCATTTTCACCAGATGATATACGCCTTAGAGGGTAATGGAACAATCATGTTAAACGGCAAATCATACGCGCTCAACCGAGACTGCGGTGTCCTCATTACGCCATATACGAATCATTCCATTATTTCGGACTCCAAGTTAACGGTGCTTGTACTCGCGTTCAATCAAGATATGTTGGATTCTGCAATTACGAATGAATTGCTCCAACAATTTTTCAATCGATCCAAGCTCATTACACCTCTGCCATTTGGCAAAAGGGAGATTCAACAATTGCTTCGTAAAATGATTTTCGAGCAAACGCAAGGTAATGCATTCAATTACTTGGCCATGAAAATCTATCTCTCGGAAATATTACTTGTAATTGCCCGACAGGAATCATCGTTCCAGATGACAGATGCAAACGATGTGCGAGCCGAAAAACTACGCAACTATATCGATAACCATTATTTCGAAATATCGGATTCCAATGATCTCTCCTCCAAGCTAGGACTTGGTATTCGGCATATGAATAATATTTTTAAAGAGCGTTATACTATTACGCCCGTGCATTATCTTGCGGAGGTGCGGATCGAGTTGTCCAAGAAGATGCTCGTCGAAACGGAAAAAGAGATTTCTTCGATTTGCTTTGAAGTCGGTTTCGAGAACATGTCCACATTCTATCGCACATTTAAAAATCATACTTGGGTTTCACCAAACACCTATCGGAGAATACATACTGATCATGGGATTTAGTCCTAATGAAGTTCGGATTTTACAAAATGAAGTTTCTTTTCGCCATAGTGGTGCTCCAATTACTTACGATATGCTGAGCTAGAAGTATCTATTAATAAGGAGCTGTTGAACGATGGTGACGGAGACACAATTGCAACAATTCGAGGAAGATGGTTATTTTATTTTGAACGATCTGTTTATTCCAACATCAGACAACGCAATACTATTTAAAGCACTCCAAAGCTCAAGTGACGAACAATTGGGGATATACGATTCGTTTCATATAGCAATTTCAAGGCATTATAATTTTGCTACACTTGATGGAGATTTTATCAGTACGATTGTCGGTACTAATACGACGAAAATAATAAAAGTAGCTTAAGTTTTAAGTCACTCTTACAGAGTGGCTTTTTTTATTGAATAACGTTCAGCAAATTGGTGTGAAATGCTAATAGGGACTTTCTGGATTTAATATGAGGTGACATTGAGTCAATTCGAGTTTTTACGTAGCTGGTTATGGAAAGAGCGGCATTCTCTTTGAGTTGACTGAAACAATGGGATAGGCCATCTTCGAATCTAGCAAATTGATTTTTTGGATATATTAGGGTAAATTCTGAAATGCTTTTTTCCGATAATAAAAAGGATTAATTAAAAATAGAGGATGTGTCGATCATGAGTAAAATGAAAAACATGAAATTGGTAACAGGTGGATTTATCGCAGGGGCAGTATTCTTTAGTGGTGTCTCCTATGCTGCTAGCAACGCGGTGAAACTTGAGGCATTCTTTGGAGTGAAACTTGTCCAAAATGGTATTGATAAAACCCCTAAAGGTAATAAGCCGTTCATTTATAACGGAAGTACATATGTTCCATTGCGTACTGCCTCTGATCTGCTGGGGGTGCCAGTCAGTTGGGATTCAAAGAATAGTTCAGTCATCATTGGACAAAAGGTATCGGGAATTCCGTTAGGCACTCCAGATCATATATCTACTGTTGAATCTCGTTATAGTAATTTATCTTCTCCTACCATTACGAGTAACCAATCGATGACGATAAACTCAAAATCTTATGGAAATACAGGCTTTACATTAATCAGTGAGCAACATCCCGAGTGGCCAGAAGCCGCCTCTGTCCTAAAGTATACGTTTAATAACCAGTACAAAAAACTTACCTTGGCTCTAGCTATTGATGACAATAGTGGCGGGGATGCTGATGATATTTTGAGGAATATAACTTTTAAAGACCAGGATGGATCCGTGCTAAAACAAGTCTCACTTGGAACTGGTTCTGTGAAAGAAAATATTGAGATTGATTTAACAGGCGTCTTGATTATGACGGTTGAAGTGGACGGAGATAATGATACTGGCTATAGAGCTAATCTTGACTTTATCGCTCCTCTTCTTACTAAGTAAAGTCGCGAAATACTAAGCATCGAGGAAGAACCTTTTAAAAAAATCAAATGCGAGTAACTAACAACTAGGAAGGACTTCTAATGAAAAAAAATTTATTGATTTTAACTTTATTTTTTTTACTTCAAACAGTTGTGATAAATAATGTATTTGCTGATGCAAAAACCTTTAAAGATGTTCCGGATAATCACTGGGCAAAGGATGCAATTCATTGGGCTATATCTAACCATATACTAAGTGGATATAAAGATGGTTCATTCAGACCAAATCAACCCGTTAATTATGCAGAGTTTATTTCAATGATCATTCGTGCCTTTAATCCAAAATCCTATCAAGAAAATGTGAAATTAAATAACGGATATAAAGGATATTCTTGGGGATTTTCTTATATGACCTATGCAAGTGATATCGGATGGTCCGTTCCTGATGATGAAGATGAGTTTTACTTCTCTATATCGAGGGGAGATATGGCCAAGATTCTTGTCAATGCACTGGGATTGAGGTTTAATCTTTCTGATTCAATTCAATTTCTATTGGATAATAAATTAGCTCATGGGAAATCACAGAATACAATTCAAGGCTTCAAATCCAGTGAGAAGTTATCGCGAGCTGAAGCAGTTACTTTGGTGTATAACTTTAAACAAAAAGTAAAAAAGTTGTATTCAATTTATAGTGATCGTGATGTTCCTTATTATAAAGATCTATATTTTTCATTGGACAATATATCAGTAGGTGACAGTGATCAGAAAGTTATACAATCCTTTGGCCTCCCAGACAGAAAGGATCTTGACCCGAAGGGGTTCACCTGGTATGTGTATAATAAAGACCTTTCGAACTACTTTCAAATCGCGATTCATAATAATAAAGTCGCCGCCATATTTACAAATTCATCCAATATTTTAAGCGATAGACTTCTCGATCGTGCTGGTAATACACTCAAGGCTTCAATGAAAAAGTTGGGCGAGCCGTTATCAGAATTCTATATTGGACCATTCGAGACTGCAACATTGAATGGGATTGGTGGAAGTGCCGTTCCAACAGCCCAATATTTTACTGCATTAAGTAATTTCATTGGAACGTTCTATATCAATGGGAAACTAAATGGTGTTTTGATTGCTAGTCGGGATATTGTAGAGGATAGATATAACCGAGATCTTATTTATGATACAAATGCCGATGAACTAGTGGATCTGTTCAACTCAGAAAGATTGAAACAAGGCTTGCCAGTGTTTAAAGTAAGTGATGTTATACCCAGTAACTATGATGAACGCATAACTGCAGCAAACCCTTCTCCTTTCGTGAGTACTTTTGACACATTTTATGCCGTATATGATTATGAAAAAAGCATGGTTGAAGATCCTTATACTAAAACTATTTATGTTCATGGATCTACTTTCTACTTTTCAACTGACTGACACAGGTTGCCTATTCTATCTATTGAATTACTAGGAGAGCCGGCGGAAACCGCCGGCTCTTTGCTTTGCCCATCCAGCCTGATAAACCTTGAACAGAAGATTTTTGCTATTTTTTAACCACAGGCACCCAAAATTCGCCGTAGAAAGTGCCGTCGCCGTTATCTTTGCGATAAGTCGCATTTGGACCGCCGATGTAAGCATAATCAGTGATTTGGGACAAGACTTCGCTAAAAGCACGGTAAGTTAGCTGATCAAACAGACTTTCCTTGTCGCCATTTCCTGCGAGCACGATGTACTCGCTCTCCGGAAATTCGATGATGCGTGTTGCGTCTGCTACTGATTTTCCAGCTTCTACCGCGAAATAATTCCACGGTTTGCCTTGGTAAACCTCATTGACTGACCACTCGCGATCGTCTTTTGCGGCTTTTTTGAGCTTATGAAAACGCCCATCAGCCTTGAGCCTGCCCCAAAACTCTGCTTTTTCCTTTTGCAAAGCCGGCATGTCTTGGAAATTGGACTGGATTGAAAAACCATAAGCGGTCAATGTGAATGATTTTTTGTGTTCAAGAGTGAAATCTGCCATGTGAGTGCTCCTTTTTCCAGAGATTAGCCCTCGACTTTTTGTACTCGAAGCCACATTTCGCCGTAGAATTCACCGTTATCATCTGCTTTGACGAACGTTGTGTTACCGGGACCAACGTATTTGTATGCTGTGAGTTCTTGCAGCAAGCTGCCGAAAACTTTGCCTGTGATTTCGTCTGCAAGGCTGCTCTTGTCAGCGCCAGTGCCAGGCACGACGAGATAGTCACCGGCGAGGAAATCGAGGACGATCGCGCCTTCCACGTCGAACTCACCCATCACGCCGAAGCCGCGCCAAGCCTTGCGATCGATAACGTAGTTGATTTGATATTCTTGACCATCCGCAAGCGCGAGAAGTTCAGCGAGCTTGCCGTTTTCAATGATCTCCGCTTTTTTCGCTGCAGTTTTTGCTGCATTACCTGCCCAGTCATTATAGTCTTCAAGTGAAACACCGAATGCAGTCATTTTGTAGTTTTCTGAGATGGTTTTGATGGAGTAGTTAGACATATTATTTTCTCCTTTGTGAAATTTATTTGCTTACAAGACTGATTCTATTGGCTGAATGTATCAAAATTTGATACTCTTTATTTTTCTGACCTATTTTTTGCTGCATTTTTGATACAATAAAGCCATGAAGAAAACAGAACGAGTGAACCTAATTATGCGCTATATCAATAACCGCGCACATTTTACGATTGCCGAGATTCAGCGGGAGTTCAAGATTTCCCGCGCGACGGCGATTCGCGACATTAACGAGATTCAGGCGATGGGTTTTCCGCTAACGACCGAACTTGGGCGCGGTGGTGGCTACCATGTCCTGCAAAATCAGTATCTGCCCGCCGCCCGCTTCACGCCAGAAGAGCTGAAGGCGATTTTTATCAGCTTTATCGCCTCGAAAAATTCGCAGCTTCCTTATCTGCAAAATCGCCGCTCAATCACTGAAAAACTCATTGGCATCGCGTCGCAAACCCAGCAAGACGAGCTGATAGAGCTGAATAATATCTTGCTTTTCGAAAATACGAATCCTGCCAATCCGAATCTGTTGGAGCTCGATGATGCGGCGCCTGCGGAGTTGAACCAGCTGATTTCGCTTGCTGTGCGGGATAAGCATTTGCGCGTGACCTATGAGCTGAGTCTTGGCTGGCCGCAGTTGCTGGACGTTTATTTGCTGCATATTTTTAACTCGAACGCTCAGTGGCTTGTCGAGGTTTATGATTTTGATACGGATGAGTTTCGTTATTTGCCTGTTGATATGCTGCGGGATTCGGCAATTTCTGAGCAGGAGATGAAGTGGTCTGAGCAAGAGATTTTAAGCAAAAAACGACTTCGTTCACGTGCGTCCAACCTTATTGTGAAGCTTGATACGACTGGGATTCAGCGATTTAAGCGTATGCACCCGCCGGGGATCATTTTATCCTTTACCGGGATGTTTCAATCGAGTGGAATTTTCAATGTTCAGCTGGATGTGACCGATGTTGAGGCGCTGGAGTATTATGCGGATTGGCTTTTGTTTTTGGGGAGAGGGGTCGAGTTTGAGCGGATTCCAGATGAACTGCGCGTGATTTTGGAAGAGCGTTTAGCCAATTTGAAATTATCTTGATCTGGACAGTTACCATAGGTCTTGTGGTTTCTAGGTCTTATTGTGGTCAGTAACACATCCGCTCCACTTACAATATCATGAGTCTAGAAGTCAAAAGAGGTGAACTCATGGCAGTCGTAAAAGCCAGGAAACAGGATATTGATATGTTGGCAAGGTTGCTTCGGGCCGAAGCTGAGACCGAGGGCGAAATGGGTATGCTCCTTGTAGGAAATGTAGGCATTAACCGTATAAGAGCGAATTGCTCCGATTTTAAAGGACTCCGGACAATTCCCCAAATGATCAACCAACCGCATGCGTTCGAAGCGTTGCAACATGGTATGTACTATCAAAACGCAAGAGAGAGGGAGCGTCGTCTGGCGCAACGGGCTGTGAATGGGGAGCGGAATTGGCCGGCAAAATTCTCCCTATGGTATTTCCGTCCAGGATCGTTCGAAAATCCCGGGCCATGTCCGCCAACTTGGTATAACCAGCCCTTCGTAGGACGATGGAAGAAACACTGTTTTTATGAACCGACTGCGAAAGAATGTGAAAATGTATACAATACATTTTAATTTTCTAATCGAAAAGAGACCGCGTGCAATGATCACCGAAGGCGCTGATTTCGACGTACCTGCCGAGTTCCGTGTCTATCAATGTCCATCTATCGCCCGTAAGCTCGGGCAGTGTAAAACCGACTGTAAAAAGTACAGTCGGAACTTGCACGACAATACGGATGTCCATCATAACCCTATCCAGAACGGCTGCCAGACAAGGGGCAGCTGTTTTATTTTTGCAAGCTTGATTCTAATCGAAATAAAGAGACCTAAAATGGATCCTCAACATGTTTTGTCCAAAAATCGTAGAGTTGTTCATATTCTCCGTTTAGTGCTGACACTACAATACAAGTTGACAATGAATAAGCGCTGCATCTTAACACCTGTTTTTGGAGATTGTCGGTACAACGTGTATGACAAAATGTTGAGAGTGGGGTGAATAGCTAGATTAACCATGATAGATATACGAAATATACCATAGAAGGGAAGATAATATGAACAAGCACAAACGGACATCACGCTTGGCTTCACGTCTGACATCTTTGGTTCTCAGCATTTTGCTGGCGGTAATTACACTACTACCGGCGACAGCTTTCGCAGATACCCCTACAGGCGGCGATCCCTTCCAAGGCGAGATCCTTTTCCCTTTCAATGAGGGTAATGGTTCGACCTCCAGCGCCCTTTCGGACGGTCTGACGGCCACATTAAACAACTATGTGTGGGATCAAAACGGCCGGGGCGATACTCCCGCGATCTCCAATAACCAAACAGGCCAGAACGGGATCGCAATCGACTATGGCACTCCGTTCGCGAGTGTAAATGATCTTACCATGGGCGTTTGGGTTAAGCCCTCGGCTCCAAATCCTGGACAAGTCAGTTCATTAATGGCCCCACCTTATGGCGGCACCGCAGGCAATTGGGGATTCAGTAATGGAGAAATTTGGTGGAGTATCAATTGGGGCACCAGTGCAAACAACTTCGCTGACACAAGTATAAGCTTACTATCTTACGGATCGGATGGTTCCGACTGGGATGGCGGCATTTCAGCGCCAGCAGGGAATCTGGCAGACGGCAACTGGCACTATTTGGCGTACTCCTTAAGTGCAACGGCGAAAACAGTCGCTCTGTATGTGGACGGCAATCTGATCGGCGAAAAAGATTATAGTTCCCTATACCCTGTCAATTTGCAAGCATATAAATGGTTCGGCGGGAATGGGTACCAGGATAAGTCGTACACCGGCCTTCTGGATGAGCTTTCCGTTTTCCCCTCAGTTCTGGGCGACACCGTGCATGAAGCGCTATATAACAGAGCGCCTAATACTAGCGGTAACAGCAATCCGGGCGATCCCTTCCAAGGCGAGATCCTGTTCCCCTTCAATGAGGGGAATGGCACGACCTCAAGCGCCCTTTCGGACGGTCTGACGGCCACATTGGACAACTATGTGTGGGATATCGATCACAACGGTCGGGGCGATACTTCCGCGATCTCCTCAGACAACAGAGGTGCGAGCGGGCTCACAATCGACTACGGTGCCGATTTCGCGAGCGTAAATGATCTTACCATGGGCGTTTGGGTTAAGCCCTCAGCTCCGAGTCCTGGAGAATCCAGTACTTTAATGGCCCCGCCTTATGCCGGTACCACTGGCAATTGGGGGTTAAATGCCGGAGAAATCTGGTGGAATATCGGTTGGGGCACCAGTGCAAACAATTACGCCGACACAACGATAAACTTCACATCATACGGATCGGATGGCTCCGATTGGGGGAGCAGCATTTCAGCGCCAGCGGGAAATTTGGCCGACGGCGACTGGCACTATCTGGCGTTCTCCTTCAGCGCGACGGCGAAAACAGTCGCTCTGTATGTGGATGGCAGTCTGGTCGGTGAAAAGACCTACACGTCCACATTCCCTGTTAATCTGCAAGCATACAAATGGTTCGGCGGGGCTGGCTATAATGGAAGCGCGTACACAGGCCTTCTGGATGAGCTTTCCGTTTTCCCTTCAGTTCTGGGCGACACCGTGCATGAAGCGCTATATAACAGAGCGCCTAATACTAGCGGTAACGGCAATCCGGGCGATCCACTCCAAGGCGAGATCCTTTTCCCCTTCAATGAGGGGAATGGTTCGACCTCCAGCGCCCTTTCGGGCAGTCTAACGGCCACATTGGACAACTATGTGTGGGATATCGATCACAACGGCCGGGGCGATACTTCCGCGATCTCCTCAGACAACAGAGGTGCGAGCGGGCTCACAATCGACTACGGTGCCGATTTCGCGAGTGTAAATGATCTTACCATGGGCGTTTGGGTTAAGCCCTCAGCTCCGAGTCCTGGAGAATCCAGTACTTTAATGGCCCCGCCTTATGCCGGTACCACTGGCAATTGGGGGTTAAACGCCGGAGAAATCTGGTGGAATATCGGTTGGGGCACCAGTGCAAACAATTACGCCGACACAACGATAAACTTCACATCATACGGATCGGATGGCTCCGATTGGGGGAGCAGCATTTCAGCGCCAGCGGGAAATTTGGCCGACGGCGACTGGCACTATCTGGCGTTCTCCTTCAGCGCGACGGCGAAAACAGTCGCTCTGTATGTGGACGGCAGTCTGGTCGGTGAAAAGACCTACACGTCCACATTTCCAGTTAATCTGCAAGCATACAAATGGTTCGGCGGGGCTGGCTATAATGGAAGCGCGTACACCGGTCTACTGGATGAGCTTTCCGTTCTCCCTTCCGTTCTCGATGATACCGCGCATGCAGCGCTATATAACAGAGCGCCAAATACGAGCGGTGGCGGCAATCCGGGCGATCCATTACATGGTGGGATCCTTTTCCCCTTCAATGAAGGGAATGGTACGACCTCCAGCGCCCTTTCGGACGGTCTGACGGCCACATTGAACAATTATGTGTGGGATATGGATCACAACGGCCGGGGCGATACTTCCGCGATCTCCACTGACAGCAGAGGTGCGAGCGGGCTCACAATCGACTACGGTTCTCAGTTCGCGAGTGTAAATGATCTTACCATGGGCGTATGGGTTAAGCCTTCAGCTCCCAGTCCTGGAATATCCAGTTCTTTAATGGCACCACCTTATGGTGGCTCCGATGGCAGTTGGGGGTTAAATAATGGAGAAATCTGGTGGAGTATCAAATGGGGAACCAGTGAAAACAATTACACCGACACAAAGATAGACTTCCTATCTTACGGATCGGATGGCTCCTCATGGGATGGCGGTTTATCAGCGCCAGCTGGGAATCTGGCCGACGGGAACTGGCACTATGTGGCGTTCTCCTTCAGCGCGACGGCGAAAACACTCGCTTTGTATGTGGACGGCAGTCAGATCGGTGAAAAGACCTACGCGTCTACATTCCCTGTTAATCTGCAAGCATACAAATGGTTCGGCGGGGCTGGCTATAATGGAAGCGCGTACACCGGCCTTCTGGATGAGCTTTCCGTTTTCACCTCCGTACTCGACGACACCAAGCATGCAGCGCTATATAACAGAGCGCCTAATACAGACGGCACCGGCCAGCAGGCTGATCCAGCCGACACCGATCAGGTAGGCGACAAAACTTATCATGTGGCCAAGACCGGCAGCGACAGCAACTCCGGTACCGAGGCAGAACCTTTCCTTACTATTCAGAAGGCAGCCGATGTTCTCCTGCCCGGCGAAACAGTTATCATTCACGAAGGCGTTTATGAGGAATCCGTACGTCCGAAGTATAACGGCACGGTCGATCACCCCATAACCTATAAAACTGTCGACGACGAGAAAGTGGTCATCTCCGGCGCGAATCTGATCACCGAGGCATGGCAGACGGCGTCAAACCCGAGCGCGGTGCAATATAACGCAAATGATGCCAACCTCTGGAAAGTAAACGTTAGCTTGCCGATGGGCAACTACCGGAATCAAATTTTTGTAGACGGCGAAGCCATGCTGCCTTCACGGTATCCAAACGTTGCGAAGGAAGACGCGTACTATCGTCCGAACTGGCTGACTTATGTGTTCGACGGCGAGAACGCCAGCACTGGCGGATGGTCTACCCCAACAGGCAAGCTGCGCGACCCCGAGATGAACCAATCCGCCGGTACATGGGACGGTGCTTCGATCGTGGGCATGGACAACCGCGGATGGAACCTATCCGGTGCGGAAGTCGTTTCTTCGACGCCCGGCTGGCTTAATCTTACAAACATGAACTTCTACGAACTGGGCCCAACCGGCTACGCCTCAGGCAACGATTTCCATTACTATATCCAAAACGCAATGGCCGCTCTGGACGCGCCATATGAGTGGTTCTATAACCAAAATAGCGAAACCCTGTATTTACAGCTCCCGAACGGCATGGACCCAGGAGATCTGGATGTTCGTTACAAAGCACGTGATTGGGGCTTGGATCTGTCTAGCCGTAAGTACATCCATATTGAAGGTATCGACTTGAACGGCTGCAGCCTGACCATGCGTAACGGCGTGAGCAATGTAGTTGATAACATGACAGCCAAGTACGTCACCGAGTTCCTGTCCCCACATAATGAGCGGGGCGGCATCATCGTAGGCGGAAAGAACAACACCCTGATCAACAGTGAGATCGCCTATTCTGCCGGTGCGCTGGTCACCGTCGAGGGCGAGGGCAACAAGATCGTCAACAGCAAGCTGCATGACGCTACTACCGGCCCTACATTGTTTACCTTCTCGATAACTATTTCGGGAATAAACCACTTGATCAGCCACAACCAGATCTATAACGCCAGCGGCACTCTGATCGGCGGCAGCTTCTATGCCAGCGAAATCTCTTACAACGACATCCATGACGGTAACTGGCACAGCACCGACGCAGGACTGATGTATTTCGCTTATAACGATTTTGGTAACAGCCAAATTCACCACAACAAAATTCATGATTCCCACAGCGAATTTTCCAATGGCGTGTACTTTGATCTGGGCTGCAAAAACGCCCTGGTATACGGCAATGTGTTTTGGAATTTGCCATGGGCGGCTGTTTTCATTAACTCCAGCTCCGAGTTTATATCCGTGGTCAACAACACGGTATACAAAGGAGCAAGTAGTCACTCGAACCCTGAAATTTACACGAACTCCCCCGGCGACGCCTACATGGACGTTTTTATGAACAACATCGTGGATTCACGCGGTGTGGGTACTGACAACGTCAACGTCGGCGCGGTGGTGCTGGACAACTACAGTAGGCCAAATGACGACATCGATGGAACCGCAACCTTTAACAACCCATCGGCGTTTGACTTTACCCTGAAATCCGGTTCCGGCGCGGTCGGTATGGGCGCATATCAGCCGGGAGATACCTGGACTGCCGGTCTGAAGGGCACTCCGGTAACGGCCGAAGAAGTTAGTAGCGGCCCGCAGTTCCTGCCCTATGCGAACAGTAACCTGCTGTTCAACAGCGGTTTTGAGTGGCCGCGCGTCGACTTCCCGAGCATGGGCTCATTACCCTATTGGGAAAAGGCAGGGACAGGAAGCGCATCCATCGTCAGAGCCGGTTCATCTGCCGACAACGCTCATGCCCGCGATCAGAACGCAGTGGAGCTGACCGGTCAGAACATCGGACTGGAGCAGGAGATTACCGGTCTGGAACCTGGTGAGGATTACGTGCTGCGAGGCTTTGCCCGGATGGGCAACGGCAGCAGCGCCGAAGGGCAGAAGGTGGAAATCGGCGTGAGCGTCGGTGCAAATACTCTCAATGGTGAATTGGACCGGCCCGCATGGCGATCGGTATCGATCAAATTTACTGCAGACGAGACTGGAACAGCCACAGTCTACGCCAAAAAGACAACAGCCGGCTCACGGGCACTGGTAGACGACTTCTCGGTTGTGCGTGCCGACCTTACGCCCGACGAGGGACCTGTCAGCGACGATCTGTACCCGATGCTGGTCTCCCCTGTGGCACTGGTGGACGATATGCTGTTTGAGGATTCCGAATGGACAGCAGCCAACCAATCGTCGTTTGTGAAAGATGAACCGTCCGGCCTTACCCTGGCAGCTCAGCCCGGCCAATCAGCCGCCGCGTTCTACACCCAGGAAAAGTACAGTAACAAGGACTTCTATTTGAAATTGGACGAGAGTGAAGATCTTGATGCTCTCGACATGAACATTATCCTCCGGGCAACCGCGGGTACGCGAACTGCCAATAGGTATGAGATCGATATTCAAGGCACAACTGCCACACTGACCCGGTATTACAACGGCTCGGGTTTCCAATTGGGACAGTGGACGGTAGACATTAACGACCGGCTCTTGAAGGCCGGCGCAGTATGGGATGACGCCAACGGAAGCGGTTACGGCGGTGTGACCGTGACGCTCAAGAGCGGAAACGAAACGCTGTTCTCCGTTCGAGATGAAAACAACTTAAACGTCTCTGCCCCCGGCTACTTCGGCCTGGCGACTGAATCCTCCATCAAACTCGGACGCGTTACCGAATATGTGGATATGGGCTCGGTCATCGCAGATAAGGACGACTGGAAATCCGGGACTCCAATCAACTGGGAGAATAACGATACTAAGTTGAGTACCGTAGGAAGTGGTACAGCAGGTTACACCGGCAGAACATTCGGCGACGCAGAGTTCGTGGTGGGCTTTGAGTCTGGCATGAACACCGGGGCGTTCCCCAACTTTACCCTGCGGGCTCCGAGCGAAGAGGATCTGCTAAACAATCCTTGGAGCGGCGCAAAATACAGCGTTATCTTCAAGGAGGGCTCCTTTGAGATTCAGCACTGGCCGGAACTCTGGAAGCCCGGTGCGAGCATTCTGTCGGATGACGGTAGATCGGCGCTGGCGGACAACAAAGGCTTTGTACCGGCGTATACAAACACACTCGTTAAAGTCAGTATAGTGAACACCGACTATGGTGTGTGGATCCGCCTCAAGGCAGGCGACACGATCGTAGCAAGTTGGATTGACGAGAACAATTATCACCTGAATGATGGGTATTTTGGCATCAGCGGCTACACCGAGCCAGTGGCTATCTCAGTGCCAAACGAGAATACTTATGTACCTGTCGACATTGGGAACCCGGACGATAAGCCAAGCAACGGCACTGTGGATACTTCCGCGCTGCAACAGCTGATATCTGAGGGCGAAGCACTTGTTGAAGCCGAGTACACGGAGGCGAGTTGGGCAGCTTTAGAAACAGCCTTAGCCAATGCGAAGGCTGTTGCGACAGACAACGCCGCAACCCAAGCGCAGATTGATGCGGCGGTTACGGCACTGCAAGCGGCGATAACCGATCTGGTGGAAGCGGATGTAGCCGTTACCGGCATTACTGTAACAGGAGTAAACGGCGCTTCTTCGATCTCGAGTCTTGGCGGCACCCTGCAAATGAATGCGGCCGTAACGCCGGATAACGCGCCGAACAAAGCCGTCGATTGGACGGTCGTCGGAACGAATGGCAACGCAACGAACAAAGCGACGATCGACGAGAACGGCCTCCTGACCGCGGTTGCTGATGGCGTACTTAAAGTCGTCGCCACGGCGAAGGACGGATCGGGCGTAACGGGCGAATCCCTCGTCACGATCGATTCGACGCCGCCGGAAATCGTTGCTCCGATCGATCTGTCGTTCTTGCAAACGGAAGCGGTGTCGATTGCATTCTCCGCCAGCGACAGCGGCAGCGGCTTGCAATCGTTGACCGTATCCTTCAACGGCCAGACGACGGCCGGATCGATTTCCGTAGATCCGCTCGGCCTCGCGGTTGGAACGTATCCGATCGTAGTCACGGCGAAGGATAATATCGGTCATCAAACGATGCAGACGTTCAGCTTGGAAATCACGATAGTAGTCGCTCAATTAGACGAGCTGATCTCTCTCGGGGAAACCGGCGGTTTGATCGCGGACGCCAAAACCGCGAAGTCTCTTCAATCGGATATTGATAAAATCCAAAAGGATCAAGCGAAAGGCAAGCTTGAAGCGAAAGATTTCAAACAGCTAGAAAAGAATATCAACAAGGAGAAAGGCAAAAAGATCGACGCTGCTTTTGCGGATCAGTTGCTGCAAAGCATCGAAGCTCTGAAGAGTTCTCTGTAGGAACTGCTAAATAAAACCGGCTTGCAGGCGCCTCTCTTTCCCGAGAGAACGCCAGCAAGCCGGTTTTTCTTTCCGTTCATTCATTTCGGACGAAGACGCCACAACAGATGACTTATTGTCAGCGGCCTGCAGTGGGGTAGTCCAGTTTACGCAAGCTCATTTTTGATGTAACATAAATGAGGATGTCCCAATTTTTTACAATGGAGTTGCAAAGCCTCCTGACCGCGAATGGACAGGACGCTTACTCAGTTGCAAATATAGGAGATGATAGGATGAGAAAACATATTAATTTTGTACTTATTGCATTCTTGGGGCTAGGTGCGATCTTTTCACCTGTTGCCTTAGCAACTAATACTGCCAACGCAGCTGCTACTGTCAATGCGACTACTCTCTTTGATTACAATAGTAGTCTAAATAAAGAAGATTTTTCCAAAACGGTCATTATGAAGATAGGGCAGGAGCGCTTTTTTATAGGCGGCAATGAGGCCAGCGGCGATAAACCATTTGTTGAGCAAGGCCGTACGATGGTGCCGCTGCGCACAGTCGCTCAAGCTTTTGGTGCTAGAGTAGATTGGTCAGCTCCAAGCAAAGAAATTACCGTAACGCTTAACAGTCTGAAAGTGGATTTTATATTAGGCAGCAATAAAATACACGTAAATGGGGTTGAACAGGAGCTGGATGTAGCAGCAGAGGCTTCCGGTGGTCGTACTTATTTACCGTTGCGTGCTATTGGCGAAGCTTTTGGGAAATCGGTTGGTTACGTTAACGCCTATAAACTAATTTTTATTGCTGACAAACCGGCATTTATTAAAAAATATGCTGAGGGATATCGTTATCCAACCCTATTTTCATGGGCAATAGAAGGTAAAGGGAATAAAGTGTTTTATGGTGACACTAACTTACTTGTTTACTATAAGGATGATGGATCGATGGTTTTGCATGATTGGTCTGGTCGTGAATATCCTTTTAACAGCTATTATCCTTATCCCGGGACTCCCGGATCTCCGTTTCATTGGTTTACAGTTTCGGATACAAAATACCTGGTCTTCAATGTTGATGCGGAAGTCGGGGAAGATTCTATTTATCAATATAAAGATGGCACGCTACAACTTATCTACTCCAACCCTATTTTCAATATAAAATTCACCAGTACTGATATGTATATTCTGGTTAATGGTCCAGGTGTTGATCCGTGGCCAAGAGTAGATGAACACAGCAATTTATTGAAGGTTAATTTACAAGATTATACCCAAGAATATCTAGGTATTAAAGGTTATATATATGGCGTTAAACTGGAAAAGACTCCCGAAGGCAATATTGCGGTAGTGAGAGATAACTGGGAAATTGCAGATGATGGCGTTTATATTTCTGGGTATTATTATTTGGGCACATCCGATGAGAAGAATACTACCACCGGGCATTATAAAGTCAATTTAACAGGCCAAAGTCATGAGAAATTGACGCATTAAATCCAGCGAAAAAATACCCCTTTGTGATCTATCTTCAAGAATTTAAGAGTTATTTTAAGTTTATCGCGGTTTCTATTTAAATTGTTTTCTTTATTATTAAGCTCAGTTAGAGCTTGGGAGGAAGAAAACGATGAAGAAACGATCGAGCGCACTGGCTGCGCTTTTGCTATTAACGGGTTGCGAGCATCGGGCCAGGATGCATCGCTTTTCGATAAAGGATTTAACTCTCTGGACGTTGTTGGCTATTTACACTTGGGTGATCGTGAAAATCGTTCTGTTTAAAATGCACCCAGCCGATCCGGAGTACCTTTGGCAGCAGTTGAAAATAAGCTTGGGGAATCCTCACTTCGTCATTGAGAGAATCGAACAGGGCAATCTCGTCCCTTTTCACGAAATTTCCGCTGCATTGAACGAACGCACGGATACTCGCATGCTTAACTTTGTCGGAAATATTGCCATCTTCGTACCGTTCGGGATACTGCTTCCTTTCGTTTTCAAAAACGATCGCTTAGCTCTGACTCGCGCGATATTCTTTACTTTCGGCTTCAGCTTGCTCCTGGAAGGCTCGCAAGCGGTGCTCTCCATCGGCAGCTTCGACGTCGACGATCTCATGCTGAATACTTTCGGCGGGTGGCTCGGGTGCATTCTCATCCGTTACAGTAGAATGACGCCTTCAGACCGGAAAGGGGATAAGCGTCAAACCAATAGAGCCCATATGGTTCGTTAGAATTATTTTGGGGCCATTAATGGGCAAATAAGCGCCGTACGGTTCGTTAAAGCATTCCTAAAAAAGGCATAGATGCCTTCAGCCTACTGAGAAAATTCTATAAACAAGATCGCCAACCACCTGTCAAAGCAGGTAGTTAAGGCGATCTTGTTTTTTAATTCGCGAACGAAATTGGAGGATTAATATATCATAACAATAAGTGCATATTAAATATATTATAATAATATTTAGCTATGTAATCATTCGGGAATCCATAGGTTTTTAGTCCTATTTGACATAAAAGAGAGTAAACTAGCAGCGGTTTGTGTCGAAAACTATAAAAACAAAATTTCGTGTTAAGTATTGAATAAACATATTAAATATATTATATTTGGATGAGCCTAATGAAACCGCTTGCAAGACGGAGTAGAACATGCTTGCCAAACAGCGGATGCTTCTGCTCATCATGCATCCATGTCTGTCGGTTCATTAGTTGAAAGCGCTTCGCTTGGCTATATCCTGTAGAAGGTGGGAGGAGTAATGATTGCAAAAGAAGCAAGAGTTGAAGTCATGCCCGAAATGGTGCCGTTAAAGAAGAACAATGCATGGGCCAAAGTATGGAGTTTCAGACACATCTACTTATTTATGCTCCCGGCTTTTATCTGGTATTTCATTTTTTGCTACTATCCGATGTACGGTATTTTGATTGCGTTTAAAGACTTTAAATACAACCTGGGGATACTGCACAGTCCTTGGGAAGGACTTCGATACTTCAAACAATTTTTAGGCGATTCCAGTTTCTATTCGGTGCTCTACAACACACTATCCATTAGCTTCCTGAAGTTGTTGCTCGGATTCCCTGCACCGCTCATCCTTGCTTTGATGCTGAATGGCGTAATGCATAGCAAATTAAAAAGGATCTTCCAAACGATTTCCTATCTGCCACACTTTGTATCCTGGGTCGTTGTTGTGACACTGATGCAAAAAATTCTTTCTCCTAATGTGGGACTTGTCAATGACATCAGGGATCATATGGGGCTTGAGCCGATCTTCTTTATGGGCATGCCATCCTTATTTTATCCACTGGTCGTTATTTCGGATATTTGGAAAGGTGTAGGTTGGGGCTCGATCATTTACTTGGCTGCTTTGACCAATATCGATCCGCATTTGTATGAAGCTGCGGAAATGGACGGGGCAGGTCGGTGGAGCAAGCTGTTTAAGATTACGCTGCCAACTCTGACGCCTACGATTGGTATCTTGCTGATCTTCTCTCTCAGCGGCGTTCTGAACGCTGGTTTTGACCAAATCTGGCTCATGCAGACGCCTGCTACACTGAGCGTCTCGGAAATATTAGATACTTATGTATTGAAAACAGGTATTCAGCAGGGGCAATTCGCTTATTCCACGGCCATCGGATTGTTCAAGTCACTGATCTCTCTGCTTCTCATTGTGGCCGTTAATAAAGTTTCCAAAAAAGTGAGCGACGTATCGCTATGGTAATCAGGCAACATTTATTAATTGAACCTAAGGAGGTGCAGGTATGGGTGTGAGAAAACTGTCGGCAGCCGATAGAATCTATTCCTCAGTGAACTATACGCTGCTGCTCATATTCTGCCTGACGGCACTCTATCCCTTTATCTATTTTTTGGCACTATCATTCAATGACGGCTATGACGCCATGAAGGGCGGCATCTACTTCTTCCCGAGGGTCGGTACGTTTGAGAACTACAGCAAAGCATTCCATAACCCTCACATCATTAATTCATTTTGGATCTCCACTTCCCGAACAGTGATCGTAACTGTAGGTTCTACGCTGCTAACGGCCTTGCTAGCCTATGGGCTTTCGCGGAAAGGCTTGCCTGGCAGAAAGTATATCGTCTTCTTCTTTTTCTTCACTACACTGTTCAGCGGGGGACTTATTCCGACCTTCATTCTGTACCGTGAGCTCCATATCTTGAACACGTACTGGGTGCTTGTCCTGCCATCGCTGTATAGCTTTTTCAATGCGATTATTATGAAGACTTTCTTCGATGGGATCCCATTAGGTCTATCGGAATCGGCGCGAATCGACGGCGCAAGCGAGTTAAGCGTATTTTGGAGAATTATCTTACCGCTTTCGATGCCGGTAATGGCTACCATAGCGCTGTTCGTCGGGGTAGGCGTCTGGAACGACTGGTTTACCGGGCAGTTTTTCATCCAAAATGAAAACCTTCAGCCTGCAGCTACATTCCTAAACAAAATGATCAGTGAAGCGTCGTTCCAGACCATGACCGGTTCGAGCAGCGGATCGTCCATTAAAAACATGAATGAAAACCAGATGGCGCTGCGAGGTGTAACGCCTGAGGCACTCAGGATGACCTTCGTTATCATCATTACGGCACCGATCATCTGCGTGTATCCATTCCTCCAGAAGTATTTTGTTAAAGGCGTACTGGTAGGTTCGCTCAAGGAATAGTCGAGTACCGAGTATAGAAGGCATCGCCTTTTATATAAAAAAATTAGCAACAGAAAGGGGCTTGTCAAATGCGTAAGACCAGACTAAAAAGTTCTCTTAGCTTGACGCTTGCCATCCCGATGATTGCATTATCCTTAACGGCATGTGGAGGAAATAACAATGATTCGGGTACCACGAATTCCACGAATTCGGGGCAAAACGAAACCACTGCACCTAAGGAGGCTACATTATCCTTCCTAAGCGCATGGAACGGCGGCGGTGCGGGGTTTCCGCAGGATCAGGAAAACAATCCGGTTGCCACAGCGGTTAGAGAAAAAACCGGCGTAACGTTAAAACTGGAATCGATCACAACTAGCGAAGTTGAGAAACTGAACACGATCTTCGCTTCGGGTACGGTTCCGGATATCGTAAATGCGCCGTACTGGTCGACGACAGGCGGGGAAGGACAAGTCATCAAGAAAGCGGCTTTGGAAGGCCAACTTCTCGATTTAACCCCTTATCTTGATAAATATCCGAACGTGAAGAAACTGATGACGCAAGGCGTAGCGAAGGACTTTGCAGAATTCGACCTGAATAGTCCTGATCTTGAAGGCAAGCAATATGTCATTCCTATGCAGACGCCGGACGGCACGCCAGAGAGCATTCATAACTGGAACTACGGCCTCTATGCCCGTGGAGATATCCTGAAGGCATTGAGTGTAAATGCTGCTGATATTGACACGGAAGAGAAGCTCGCGGAATTGCTGACCAAAATCAAAAACGGCGATTTCAAAGATATTAGCGGCAAGCCGGTCATCCCTTCCGGTACGATGCATAATGGATGGGACTATAGCCAATTCCTATCCGGCTGGTCTGATTACAACATTTCGGACTTCCGTCAGGAAGACGGCAAGCTGATCCACTGGACGCAATCCAAAGACCAAGAAGCTCGCCTGCTGTATATGAGAAAGCTGATCACAAACGGTCTCTTTGATCCGGAGGCGTTCAGCAATACCGATACGACTGCGAAAGAGAAGCTCGCTACGGGCAAGCTGGCTGTATTCGGCGCTCAAAGCATGATCGGCGATTTGCAAAAAACCCTCTATAAAACGAATCCGGAAATGCAGTACGAGTTGCTTGGACCAATGAAAAACAAGAGCGGAAACATCGTGACGCAAGTCGAGAAGCCAGGACGTTCCGGGTTCCCGGTTATCTTCTTGAGCGCGAAAATCAAAGATCCGGATGCTGCGCTGCGTCTGATTGATTACTTGAACAGCGACGAGGGCCGTCTGCTCGCTTACTGGGGCATCGAAGGCAAAGATTACACGCTGGCAGATGGCAAGCCGCAATGGGTTGCCGATGTGAAGAAGCAATTCGACGATAATCCGGATGTGAAGCGTGACGAAGGCCTCAACTATCTCTCCGGCAGCTTCATGGGCGCTTTCTCTTCTGAAGTCACTTGGCCGATTCCGGATGACCAGAAGACGCAATGGGAGAAACTCGAGGCAGCCTACTCGAAGAGACTGCCGATCCAAATTATTGACAAGGTCAGTGCAACTTATCTAGTAAGAGATTGGCCGAAATACCAAGAGTTCAGGGATAAAACGGCAAGCTTGAACTTTGACGAAGAATTCCGCAAAGCATGCTACGCGAAATCCGATGACGAAGCGCTGAAGATGCTGCACGGCATTCAAGAAAAGTTTAAATCTGCCGGCGTAGAGGAAATGGCTGCGTATGTCGGTGAAAAAGCCGCATCACGTGATGATATCGGCTGGTAATACCAGGTTGATTGCAGGATAAGGATTAGTAGAATAGACCAAACCGTATGTAATTGCGGTTTGGTCTGTTTTATGTTTCACGTTCATGATGCGGTATGGCGATCCCGGTATTGGCCGGGCGTAATGCCTTCTAACTTACGGAAGGACCGTATAAAGTTTTGCGGATTGTTGTACCGCAGCCTGGCGGCAATGTCTTTGACGGGAATATCGCTCTCTCGCAGCCATTTCTTGGCCATGCTGAACCGGTAGGTCGCCAGATACTCGCTAAAGGAGCTGTTCGTTTCCTTACGGAAGACGCTGCTTAAGTAATTGGAATTGTAATTAAGTTTCGCCGCGCATTCCTCCAGCGATAGATCGGTATCGTAATGACGATGAATCAGATCGATGATTTTCTCCGAAATGTTGGAGTACTGAGCTTCCTGCCGATCCCTGAATATACGCACCATGGGGAAGATAATGCGCGTCCAGAACCAATCCTCGATCTCCGGCACCGTATTCAATTCGAATAGCTCCTCGAATAGTGAGCTCCGACCAGAGCCAATCTGATTCAGGCTAATCCCGCACTCCTGCTTGACGACAAGCAAGCTATTCAAGAGGCGTACCAAGGGGAAATGAACCTCCTGTGGAGACATCTTCACGGAGAAGACAGGAGACAGGAAGGCTTGAAGAGTCTCCTTTGCTTTCTCCTTCTCGGCTAATTTGATGGCATCAATGAGGTCGTTCTCCAATTGAATCGGGTAGCTCTTAATGAAGTAATGCTTTCCTGCATTCACATGCTCATATTGGATAACGATGCCTTCACCCAGCTTTAGCCGGTATTTCAGTGCATCTAAGCCTTCTTGATAGGCGGCCGGCAGGAGCTGGATATCATGGAACGGAAGACTGATGCCAATGCTGACCGTCAAATGAAGGAAGCTTTGAATCTGCTGCTGCAAATGCTCCGTCAACACAAACAGGGCGGTTTTGAATTCTTCAATTTCTGCTGCAACGCTTCCGAACAACGTAACGACCGTGTGATCGATTGTCAGCGAAACAAGCCGATTCTCAGGCGGTATGAGTTCTTCGATCATGTTCTGGACGGCGAAGAGCAGCAGCTCAATGTCTTGTTTGCCGTACCTGGTTTCGTCGAGCGAATCGATTTGGAGAGTAACGACTGCCATGGAATGCCAGTCTTTAAGCTGAGTGCTGAAGCCGAACCGCTCCAACTGCTCGGTGAGATCGCCTCGCTTCACATTCCCCAGGAATGCTTTAGCCAAGAAGAACGTGCGTACCTGCTTAAGGTGCTGGTGGAGCTCGCTCTCGAGCCTCGTTTTGGATTGAGCCAATTGCTGGATTTGTTCACCGATTGCCTGGAATTCGTTCGTCCGATTGTGACGGATATCGGGCTTGCGCACGTCCATTTGCTTGAGCAGCCTCTCGATAGGGGAATACATGCGGCGTGACCCGAGCCATGCGAGCAGCATCGTAATGAACAGCATAACCGCGCAAACCGCAACGGTGTACCAACCGATTTTTTTGGACTCCTTCGTCAGGCTGGCGATGGAAGTGATGGACATGTAGATCCAGCCGTTGGTCGGCGATTTGAAATACGTAACGGAGAAAGATTGATGATCGATTTGTGACATGAACTGACCGATTTGCTCGTTAAGCTTGCTGTCTTGAGCGAATCCGATGGCTGACAACGGCTTTCCGATAAAATCACGGTCAGGGTGGACAACGATGCGATGCTGATCATCGATAATGAGCGTTATATCCGACTGATCCGGAGCCTGCTGAAGCAGTGACTGCAAGCTGCAGGTTGGTATGTTCGCCATGATGAGCCCATATGGATTAGGCTCCGTAACAGGCAGCTTCTTAATCAGACTGACGCTGTACGTGCACATCGCGCTGCCGGCACTTTCTTCGCTATAAAACAAATGGGACGGATTCATAACCCATGCCGTATCGGATTTGGCTTCAATTAACCCGCTCAACTCATCATGAAAGGCATATTGATCGAACCGATATAAGCCGGAATTTTTAATCATCCAATTATGCCGCTTGTTGATGAGGACGACATCCTCTAACTTGGTATCGAATGATTGCATGTGCAGCAGTTCGTCTCGCAGATTGCCATAAAGCGTGAAATCGCTTACAGTTAAGGAGCTGTTCATGGCATTTTTGAGAACGCCGGAGTTAATGACTTGGTTAAGCGTATGGTTGACAGTTGTGAGAATTTGCTCTACATTGGCATTAATTTGCTCAAGCAGCTGGATTTTTCCTTTGTTGACATCCTTTTGTATTTCATTGGATGAAGTTACGTACGAGAAGATACCGATGAACAATACGGGAAGCGTGCTGAGCAAAAAACAGAAAAAGGTCAATTTGGTCAGAAAACTGAATGAGCGCATCAAGAGCCATCACCTTATCAATGTTATACCACCATTGTAGGCTATTGCTCATGGCGTGGACAATAATCATTAAAGCCTAAAGTAATCATTATTGCAGAATCGGGGGGAATTGATTTGTTGCGTTCTCATTTTTCCGGCGGCCTTGCGAGAAGAAGCGTCAGAACGGTAATTCTCCTGATTACAGTGCTTACGCTTGCATCATGCTCCAACCCATTTCGTTCGAGTCCGATCGAAGCAGGGGATTCCAGACCTGTTATCACCATTATGGTGCCTCTTCATTTTCCGCAGGGACCGGGGGCGTCTCTTGTTAAGGAAATAGAGGAAATGACCGGCACGAAGCTTGTCATCGATTGGGTACGCGACGAGATTTATTCCGATAAAATGAATGCTGCGCTAACGATGAATTCCCTGAAGAAAGCGACGTTCGTCAAGTACACGGATTATTTCCTGTTAAAAAGCGCGATTCGTTCCGGGATGTTTTGGGAAATCGGACCTTATTTGGATGCGTTTCCGAACTTGAGACGGTTGAATGGCGATATTCTGGATCAGACCGCTGTTGACGGTAAAATTTTCGGATTGTACACGGAACGCCCATCCTCGCGGCAAGGCGTTATTATACGGGAGGACTGGCTCGAGAATGTGAATCTTGCCCCGCCACGATCACTCGATCAACTCTATGACTTGTTGAAGCAGTTTACGTATGGGGATCCCGACCGCAACGGTAAGAACGATACAATCGGATTAACCGACCGGAACGATCTCGTTTTCGGCGCATTCAAGACGCTCAGCTCTTATTTCGGAACACCAAACAATTGGGTTGCAGCCGATCATCGTATGGTACCCGAATTCGAGACGGAGCCTTATATGGAAACGATGAACTTCATGAAGAAGCTGTACGACGAGAAGCTCATTAATCAGGACTTCGCCGTCACGAGCAAAGACATTCAGCGCAATCTGCTTATTCAAGGAACGGCCGGCATCTACATCGGGAGCATGACGGATGTGCAGCGGCTTTCCAATGAAGCGAAGCAGTTCAACAAAGACGCGAGGTTTACGGTCGTCAACCGGATCGAAGGCCCGCAAGGGTACAAGGTGTGGTCCATCCCGAATTTCAACGGGCTGTTCCTGTTTTCGAAGAGCGCAATCAAATCGGAGGAAGAGCTCAAGCAGGTGCTCACATTCTTCGACCGATCCATGGAAGCCGATGTTGCGAATCTTATGAAATTTGGCGTAGAGGGCAGGCATTACAAGCTGCAGGGCAAGCAGGTTCAGCTGCCTTCTAAGAGCGAGCAGCTGCGTATCGATGAAGTAGGGCCGATGTATGTGCTCATGACCGCCGATTTGAGCAATCCGAACCTACTGCAAGTCGCACAGGAAGACCCGCTGCTGGCGCTAGCCGAGAAGCTGAGTAGCGATAACGAGAAGTTTACCGTCAAGGATCCGACCGTAAATTTGGAATCCGCGATGTTCGATGAGCGGAGCGAGGAGCTGAATCGAATCATCACGGATGCGACGTATCAATATATATTAGGACAAATCGATCAAGCGGGATTTCATCAGGAAATCGACAGATGGAAGCGAAGCGGCGGCAATACGATGATTGAGGAGTTCACGAAATCTTATTTTGAATAGAAGATATAGGAATCCGCCTTGAGATTGAGAGGCGGATTTTTTGTTGTCATGGAAAGATACGATAATCATTTCTTCAGAAAATGGCCCAAAGCATCGAAATGTGGTGACGTGATTGTATCCGTACTAAACCGACCAAATGTATGGTTGACGTGCAGCTCCTAATAACAAATCGATGCGGAGGTCAAGCAAGATGAAGAGAAGGACTTTTGTTCAGATTGGCACGGTATTGGTACTCAGCACGATGCTATCAGCATGCGGTGGTAACAACGGTGGGAACGCCGTTAATGAAGCGAACAACGGAAACGGTGCGACTACGAATGAAGCAACCGGCACTAATGAGCCTGCGGCAAATGACACAACGGAGCCAGCGGCTCCTCAGACCGAAGATCCAATGGAGATTACGATCATGCTTCCGCTAAACGTTGCGCAAACGCCGCCGGACACGATTAAGAACGAAATCGAGAAGCTAACGAACACGAAACTGACGTATCAATTTTTTCCGGCGGACACCTATGAAGATAAGCTGAACGCGACCATGGCTACCGGGGCGCTTCCTCAAGTCACGTATTTGAAAAATCAAGCTACGTTTATGCAGATGAAAGGGGCGATTCGCGACGGTCAGTTTTGGGAGATCGGCCCGCTGCTTAGCGAATTCTCGAATCTGAGCAAGCTGAAGCCTTTGATTCTGAACAATACGAAGGTCGATGGCAAGCTATTCTCGCTTTATATCGGCAGACCGCTCGCCCGCCAGGGGATTATTTATCGCAAGGATTGGGCGGATAAATTGCAATTGAAAACGCCAGAGACCGTCGACGACGTCATTGCAATGGCTAAAGCATTCACTGAGAAAGACCCCGATGGTGACGGCAAACCGAACACGATTGGACTCGCGGACCGGAACGATCTGATCTACGGCGCTTTCAAGACGGTCGCCTCTTGGTACGCGACGCCGAATAATTGGGGCGAGAAGGATGGGAAGCTGCAGCCTGACTTTATGTTCCCGCAATATGTGGCGGCCATGGATTTCATGAAAACCATCCGCGATGCCGGCGCTATGAACAAGGATTTCGCGGCAACCAGCAAGACGGACCAGGTCAGTCTATTCAACAGCGGAAAAGCTGGAATGTACATCGGCGCCATGTCGGATATTGACAGTCTGAACAAAGATTTAATCAAGAACGTTCCGTCGGCTGTCGTCGATACGCTGGCACTTATCAAAGGGCCGAATGGCGAGCTCGCCACTTGGGCGATTCCGGGTTACAACAACGTTGTCTTGTTCCCGAAATCCGGGATACAGGACGAGGGAGAATTGAAGAAAGTGCTGGCTTTCTACGACAAATTGATGACGCCTGAAGTCGCCAACGTGATGTTCTGGGGAATCGAAGGTAAGCACTATACCGTCGAAGACGGCAAAGCAAAGGTTACGGAGGATTCGGATTTGATCGAGCGGGAAGTGAAGGGCTTCAAGGACAGTCTTGTCGGCGAGTGGGAAACAAACGGCATGTACGAGGGCTATTACGCGCTCCCGGGCCGAATTCATGCGGAACAATTCACGAAGGAAAACGAGAAAATCGCCATCTTGGATCCAGCCGCAGCACTTGACTCCCAAACCTATACCGAGAAAGGCGTGGAGCTCCAGACCCTGATTACGGATGCGACTTACCAATATATTTACGGGAAAATCGATAAGGCCGGCTTCGACAAAGCAATCGAAGATTGGAAGAAACGCGGCGGCGACCAAATTATCGAGGAATATAACGCAGTCTATCAGAAATAAACAGGGATCAGACAGAATGGTAGTCAACTAGCTGAAGAGGCTGTCGGATCGCTAATGACAGCCTCTTCGATCCATGCAGGCAGAAGGGAGAAGCACGATGCGGGAATTGACCGTTCGTCCGGTGCCTATGCGGACGCCAAATGCCGGAAGCGAGCTCGGAAGGCGGCTTCGTCGCAATATATGGCTGTATGTCATGATAGTGCCGGGGCTCCTCTATTTTTTGATTTTCAAGTATGCGCCAATGTTCGGTCTTATTATTGCGTTTCAGAATTTCAAACCGTTTAAAGGGATCGCGGGAAGCGAATGGGTAGGGTTCGAGCATTTCAACCGTTTGTTCACCGAGCCTGATTTTCTGAACATCTTGACCAATACGCTTATTTTATTCGGACTCAATCTCTTGTTCTTCTTTCCGGTTCCGATCCTGCTGGCCTTAATGCTCAATGAAGTAAGGAGCAGCGGCTTTAAGAGACTGTTTCAATCGCTCATCTATCTGCCGCACTTTATGTCATGGGTCATTATTGTGTCCATCAGCTATGTCATGCTGACGATGGACGGCGGCATCGTGAATTCAGTCTTTGGAGCGCTCGGGTTAGAGAAGGTGAATTTTCTTCTGAGCTCCGAATGGTTTCGTCCGACTTACATCATCCAGGTGATCTGGCGCGAGGCGGGCTGGGGAACGATCATTTATTTGGCTGCCATAGCGGCAATCGATCCGCAGCAGTACGAAGCCGCTAGAATGGACGGTGCCGGCCGGATGCGCCAAATCTGGCATATTACGCTCCCGGCTGTCCGCAGCGTCATTATCGTCTTGTTCATTCTGAAGGTGGGGGACGTGCTGGAGCTTGGATTTGAACATGTGTATTTGCTGCTCAATTCCATGAACCGCGAAGTGGCGGAAATTATTGATACCTATGTGTATACGGCAGGGTTGAAGCAAGGGAAATTCAGTTATAGCACAGCGATCGGACTATTTAAATCGATCGTCGGGCTGATCATGGTCATCGGCGCGAACAAGCTTTCCAAGCGCTTCGGTGAAGATGGCATCTACTAAGAACAACCGGGAGGAATCCGCATGATCCAGGATCGAACGTTCGGAAGCCGGCTGTTCGGCAGCGTCAATTTCATCCTGCTTATGATTATATCGCTCGCCACCGTTCTTCCGTTCCTCCATGTCGTGGCAGGCTCGTTAACGACTAGTGCGGAGATGGCGGCCAAAAAATTCATCATTTTCCCAAGCGAGATTAGCTTCGAAGCCTATCGCTTCGTCTTCTCGACAGGCACGATTTTCCGGTCGATCACGGTATCCGTAATGGTTACGCTGCTCGGCACTGCGTTTAGCATGTTGATCACTTCCTTAATGGCGTATGGCTTGTCTCGCAAGGATTTGGACGGCCGCAGGGCGATCATGTTTCTGGTCGTCTTCACCATGCTGTTTCAAGGCGGGCTGATCCCGACCTTTCTTGTCGTAAAGGAGCTGCATTTGATCGATACGTATGCCGCTCTCGTGCTGCCGCTGACCGTCAGCGCGTTTAATATGATCATTCTCCGCAATTTCTTCCAGAACATCCCGGAGGGATTAGAGGAATCGGCCAAAATGGACGGCTGCAGCGATTTCGGCATTTTGTTCAGAATCGTGCTCCCGCTGTCGATGCCGGCCATCGCGACGATTTCGCTATTCTATGCGGTGACCTATTGGAACACCTACCTCAATGCAATTCTGTACTTGAATGACAGCAGCATGTGGCCCATCCAAGTTCTGCTTCGCCAGATTGTCGTGTTGGCGAGCGGTCTGGATTACAGCTCGAGTCTTGACGGTGCTGTTCCTCCCCCGGACCAGGCTGTCAAAATGGCCGTTATCGTTGTGGCTACGCTGCCGATTCTGGCCGTATACCCGTTCCTGCAGAAGCACTTTGCCAAAGGTGCGCTTCTAGGTTCGATGAAAGGCTGAGTGCAGAGATGGATCACACTACAAGCAAACGGAGGAGCTGCGATGAAAATGGAGGTAAGCTTAAGAACGCCGATCGAATGGGCGCGCTACGCCTGCGATTCGATTATGGACATATATAGGCCAGAGGAGCTTCCACCTGCACGCCGGTGGCACTATCATCAAGGGGTATTCCTATGCGGGATGGAGATGCTCGCGGAACGAGTGAGCGAGCCGAGATACGAGGCGTATATCCAAGGCTACGTTGACGGATTGGTAGACGATTACGGGAATTTGTACGCAGCGCGTGATGAATTGGATGCCATTCAGGCTGGCTTACTGCTGTTCCGGCTGCAGGAACGGACAGGCAAGCCTAAGTATAGGCTGGCGGCTGACCGGCTAAGAGGCTTGTTTGACACGTTCAACAAGACGAAGGAGGGCGGCTTCTGGCATAAGGATAAATATCCTTATCAGATGTGGCTCGACGGATTGTATATGGGCGGCGTATTTGCGCTCAAGTACGCCCGTGCGTACCGAGATGACAGGCTGATAGAGATGGCGCTGCTGCAGGAGCGGCTCATGCGCAAAGCGATGAAAGACGAACGCACCGGGCTTCTCTACCATGCTTGGGATGAAAGCCGCGAGATGCCGTGGGCGGATAAGCAGACGGGCTGTTCGCCTGAGTTTTGGGGAAGATCGCTTGGCTGGTATGGACTGGCCTTGGCCGAATTTATGTCCAACCTGGGGAAAGATGAGGAAGCATACGCACAACTGGCGGAAGTTCAGCGGGATTTCCTTCATTCTCTGATCGGTTATCAGGATAAGTCGACCGGCTTGTGGTATCAGGTGGTGGATAAAGGCCATAACGATGATAATTGGCTTGAAACCTCATGTACGAGCTTATTCGTGTACGCCATTGCAAAAGCCATTCAGCAAGGCGTCATAGGTGACGAATGCTTGGAAGCAGCATGGAGCGGGTATCACGGGCTAATCAGCCGCATGGAGCAGGACGACCAAGGGCGGCTCGTCATACCCGATATCTGCATCGGGACATCTGCCGGCGATTACGAGAACTATGTGACTCGCCCAACCAGCAGGAATGACCTGCACGGAGTTGGCGCTTTCGTCATGGCATGTACGGCGATGAGCGATTTATTGGACAGAAACCGATGAAGGAGCTGATGTAGATCATGTCGATCTTCGATATAACCCAATTTGGCGCGATCGGAGACGGAATCTTTGACAATAGCGAAGCCATTGCCGCAGCGGTTGAGGCTTGCTCGGATCTGGGAGGAACGGTCTATATACCGGCGGGCCGATTTCTAACCGGAAGAATCGAGCTGAGAAGCCGGATGACCTTGGAGCTGGAAGCAGGCGCAGAACTGTTGTTCCACGCGGAGTTCGACCGTTATCCGCCTGTTCCGACGAGGTGGTCGGGGTATGAATGCTTCGCGTTCTCCCCGCTGTTGCACGGAAGAGGCTTGAAGCATGTCACGATCAAAGGGCAAGGCGTCATCGACGGACAGGGGAATTCCTGGTGGCAGGCGAATCGCGTACTGCGGCAAGGCGGTCAAATCACAAGCGACGTCGCGCAGAAGCTGGCGGTACTTAATGAGACGCTGATCCGTTCATGCGGGAGCAATATCGTCGAGTGGGAGTCCCAGTTTCTCCGTCCGCCTCTGCTGCAATTGATAGATTGCGAGGATGTCCGAATCGAAGGGGTCACGCTGCAGAACTCTCCTTTTTGGAATGTGCATCTGGTCTATTGCCACAATGCATCTGTGCACGGGGTTACGATCCGCAATCCGCATGACGCCCCGAACGGAGACGGCTTGGATATCGATTCCTGTTCCTATGTACGCATTTCAGATTGTCATTTCGACGTCGGTGATGACTGTCTATGCATCAAATCGGGTATTGATGAAGACGGGAGAAGAGTCGCCAGGCCATCGGAAAATATTACGGTGGCCAATTGCACGATGAAACGAGGTCATGGCGGCATTGTGATGGGCAGTGAAATGGCAGGCGGCATTCGTAATGTGGTCATAACCGGCTGTATCTTCATCGGCACGGACCGCGGTATCCGAATGAAGACGAACCGCGCCAGAGGCGGATATATCCGAAACATACTGGTCAGCAACCTCTATATGGAGAATGTGCTGTGTCCGTTAACGATCAATTGCTACTATCGCCATGGCGTCGATAAGTCCGACTCGTTGGTAGGCAGTGCCGAGGCTATGCCTGTAACGGAATCCACGCCTGTCATCGAACATATCCGAATTAGCAACGTAACGGCTATGCGCTGCCGAGCTTCGGCAGGTTTCCTGTATGGGCTGCCGGAGATGCCGATCCGCGATGTGCAGCTCAATCAGGTACATATCGAAATGACAGTGGATCCTGGTGAAGTCGGGGATGAGCCCGATATGGTATTCCATACAATCGTCGCGGCAGGTGAAGGGATGTTATGCAAGCATGTCAAGGAGCTGGAACTCAACGGCGTGCGGATCGAAACAAGACAAGGTCCTGCGCTGCGGTTAGAAGACAGCTGCGATATTGAAGTGAAGGATTTTAAGATGAAACGGGTTCATCCGAATACGCCAAATATCTTGGTTGTACGTTCGGTGAATGTAAGCAGAATGCCGGAAAGCTGCACTCACTTGAGCTAACGTGCAGCTTTCCTAGCCGAGCCATGGATTCGATCCATGGTTTTTCTATTTCATCACTTGCTTGCCGCCGATCTCATCTTGCATGCAAGGCAAGAGATGATGAATAATAACGGGATATAGACATAGATGAAATAAAATCCTAAGTCATTAATGACCGTTCGAAATGCATCGATCTTCATTCGTTCGTTAAACGTAAGCGAAGCGATGAAAAGGGCTGCCAATAGGACGGGTAATGACAGTCCGGGTTTAATTGCGGCAACTCTCTTCATAATTCGTGTACAGCACCAAATAGGAATGCAAATCGTCGGAATGATAATCATCATCCATATAAAAATTAGAACAAATTCGAACCTTGCCAAGAAGGATAACTCCGTGATTTTCGTCATGGCTAACATAGGCCATAGCGAGTGTTTCAGCAGCCCCTGGCTAAAATACATTAAGGTTATCATCATGATTGCCATATATTTAATTGTTGTGAATAACAAGGAGAAATGAGCCCATTTTTGGCTTTTTTCGGGAGATTTTAAGAAAGGAAAGTAAACGAGCAACGCTTCAAGTCCGAAGAAAATGAAGCCGGAAGCTCTGGAGCCTTGAAGCAAATCAACAAAAGAATGATTGAGCAAGGGCAGTAAAAGATGAAAATCGCCTTGTCGGATCGGGAAGTACAGCCAAAAGAGTAACGGGAGCAGAACCAAATAAAAGAAGTTAAAGCCAGCAACAACCCTGAACCCGCCGGATACGATATAGTAGATGATGCAACTGAAGAGCCCTGCAAGAGCCCATGTTCTGATGTTTGGAAATACCCATACTTGAATGATTTCCATGTAAGCCCGGAAGAAAAATAGAGCCATCAAGAAGTAGTATCCGACTAATAGCAGAGAAATGGCATTGCCTGCGATTTTACCGAAAATGCTGCGATGCAAGTCAATGACGTCTTTAGCCGGCTTACCGAGCATCTTATAAACCATCCAGATAATCAGATGCAAGCTCAACCCCATCATCATAATCGAGATCCAAGCGTCTTGTCCGGCATGCCCGGCAATAAGACTTTGAAAATTGAAAATGGTAGCGGCAGCCTGAGAAGCGCCGATTAAGAAAAATACAAAGTATCCGGAAACCGCGTAGTTTTCCTTGACCAGATTCTGCACTATTGCCCAACCCCTGAGTGTGTGATAATAATCTTCGTTTTAACTTCAAATTCCTGGTTCGGGTAGATTTGTTTATAAAAATGCTTCTCGTTAAACGTTCTATGCTGCCATCTATATTGCTCGCCGAAGCCGACAGGATCGACTTTGTTCTTCTGTAATCGAATTAGCATCTTTTTGATTTCCGAAGATAACTTAGTCTCGATTTGATTTTTTACTTCATGCAAATCGGCTTCTTTCTCTATGTTAATTTTTTTCGGAATCTCTCTAAGCGCTATGGTTAATTTGAGGGATATCGTCGTTTTTCCATTTTGCGCTGTGGCTATTTTTCGCTTACCATGCAGAATAATCAAGGAATACATCTCTTCAGTACCGGTCTTGAAATCATATTCGCCAGTCAAGGCTTTATTTTTAAGCAGCTTTAGATATAATCCTTCTTCGGCCGTTAACCATAGCTTCAATTCGTCTCCTTTGAAGACGCAGACACCATCCATTTGCAATATGCCCTTATCTGTATTGATAACGGGTAAATAAACATCCTGCCCTTCTCCATAATACTGATTTAAGAAGGAATGATAATTGCTCTTCGGCGTGTTCCCATTCTTCATGTTGTGTTCGATTAGCTCCGACAAATAAAACGGCGGCTTTTTAGAGGTATCGGATATGATTGAGCTTGCATGTTGTTTGGTAATGACAATCGTAGCATTGCTGCTTTTGAGGGATTCTCGATTGATGATGTCGGCAAACTCATCGATGGATTCTCGGGCGAATGGTTCGCTGAGGACCAGTGTGCGCATTTGACCGATTTCGGTAGGCTGCGAAGACTTGGCCGTTAGGGCTGTGAAAATCCCGTACGTCACGTCCGACTCCGCAGTTATCGGGGCGGATTGTTCCCGGGCACCTCTTATATATGAAGGAAAAGAAGCACTTATTTTAATTTTCTTCCCGTCCTTGTCTACCCCAATGCTTTGGAGAATATTAATGCGGTCGACTATCCGTTCTTGCGCGCAACCGCATAATAGGCAACAGCAGAGAAAAGCTGGGATAAAGCCTTTCATTATTTCTTCCTCCTACCCGCACAACATTATTCATTATTATAGTCGTCTTCGATATCTTTATTTTTTTTAACGGTATATCTTTGTGTCGAGAGCGGGCGCAACGTGACAAATCTTTTAGAAGTAAGGGTGAAGGAAGAGCGTATAAAACTGTCGCTGAAACTGTTAGGGCGAAAAGGGAACAGGGGCACGATATATGGCATACCGAGCGATTTCAAACGCAATAAATGGCATAAGATCAACATTAACCCAATCATGATGCCTAAACCGCCCCACAAGGATGCCAAGATAATTAATGGAAAACGCAAAAATCGTATCGTGTTCGAGATTTTAAAGATAGGCGTGGTAAAGGAAGCCAGTGCCGAAAGAGACACGATGATGAGCAAAATATTACTGGTTAAACCGGCTTGCACCGCTGCTTGCCCAAGTATGATACCCCCTACAATGCCCAGCGTTTGACTGACTTTTGTAGGCAATCTGGACCCGGCTTCGCGCAGCAGCTCGATGGTTATTTCCAAGAACAGTACTTCCAGCATCGGAGGGAAAGGAACGTTCGTTCTGGATTCGATAATCGGACCTAACAGATCCCGGGGAATAACGGTGTAATGAAAGGTAAGAATCGCAACATATAAGGAGCTAGCCAGAATGGAAAACGTAATTCCAAAATAACGAATGAGACGAAAGAACGAGCCCATTATCCATGGCAAATAGTAATCTTCGGGAGAGATTAAAAAGCTGAATAAGCTCGTGGGTCCCGTAATAATAGAAGGAGAACCGTCGCATAGAATGGCTACTTCCCCGTTTATCAATGCATACATGATTCTGTCAAGGCGTTCACTGGACAAGAATAACGGGAAAGGTGAATTCGAGTTGTCGGTAATAAGCAATTCCAGAAGAGAAGTTTCAAACACTACGTCAAAATCGAGATCCAAGAGTCTCTGCCTAGCCGTATTTACATGTTGAGGATTGGTAATCCCCTCCAGATATGCGATAACGGTTCTCGTTTTTGAAATAGAACCGACGATGAGTTCCTCAAATTTAAGCTTTTCAGTTACAAGTCCTCTTCGAAGTAAAGCCATATTGATATCTATACATTCGACAAAACCGACCTTCGGACCGAGTACGCTGTATTCATTTTCGGTATCATTATGATCACGATGGCCCATTCTTATATCCGAGAGGTTCGCGATAAGTCCTTCATTCAGTTGGGGATCCAGTTGAAGAAAGATTGAACCGTGAGACAAACTTTGTACGATTTCTTCCAGATTTGAAGAAACTTTGATTCCATCAATGGGAATCAAGGCTTTTAAATCATGCAAATTTGTAAGGTTACCATCCGGAAATTGCAAAAAAGAGAGTACATCGTGGTGGAATTGTTCATTGCTGATGAGCGTTTTATAGTAAGAAAAATGGATCAGGTTATCTTTTATTTGCTGAGTTGTTTGTAAGAAATCTGCCGATTTCGAGATTTCACTCAATGCCTTGTGAAGATTTGGGGACATACGACTCACCGCCTATCTACATACAATTAATCCACCTTATTATGGTGTTTCGGTGTTGAGGCTATCCCCCATATTTGACAAAAGAGCAATCGGGCAATGGTTTCCCGGTTGCTCTTGCTGTGTCACAGATGTATGCCATTCATCGTTTCATTTAAGACCGATCAATATAGAAAGGATTTCGTTGCAGCATGAAAAAGCTAACGCAGTATACTTCGATTCTTCTGGGCGTCCTGTTGTTCGTCCTTGTATTTGCCATGGTGCCCGCTGTTCTGCAGCAAAGCTACATGGACGGTTCCATGCATTTCTATTGGTGGGAAGGTATGTCGCGTCTTATCGGCTACATCGAAGGACTTGCTAATGGTCAAAGCTTTATGTATTTAGCCGGCAAAACCGAGCATTCGTTCCTGGAGCAAATCGGAAGCAGCTTCTTCCTTACGTTCTCCTATATGATTGTCGGTGCCTCTATCGGAATGACGATCGGCATTTTGCTTGGCGTTTATTTTGCGGTGACGCGCGCGCGGCGGCTAAAGAGCATGCTGGAACTGTTAGGCGTGCTGCCGGATTTCGTCATCGTCCTGCTCTTGCAGTTTCTGATCGTCTTCATTGCGGACGAAACTGGGCTTGTCGTATTCCAGGTCGCAAGCTTCTCTACGGATGATCCGGCGGTCGCACTACCGTTAATTTCAACGATCATCATTCCTGCGATCTATATGATTCGAAATGTTGCCCTTCACATGAGTCAGACGCTGACCGAGGATTACATCAGTTTTGCGAAAGCACGGGGGCTTGGAAAACGCTATATTATTTTCTTTCACGCGCTGCCTAACGTACTGCCCTTTGTCAAAGCGGATTTGCATAAGTTCATGGGGATCCTGTTCGGGAATGTGTTCATTTTCGAATATCTGTATAATCTAAACGGCGTAACGCTGCTGGTATTCTCCAACGCTTATGCCTATGAAGGTTATCAGTACAACCTGGTCGTGGACGGAATCTTCACGCTGCTGCTGCTCTATGTCATTTTGTTTGGCCTATTGAGAGCTTTGATTTACGGCTGGGAGAAGGTGTTTGCACGATGAATAAAACATTGTTGGCTGGTCTAGTGGTTACACTTTTCATTATCTTAGCTGCCTTCTTCGGCCGCTATATGGCTCCCCATAATCTAAACGATCATCTTACAGTCGATTATGTGGTCGACGAGAATGGCAACGGCATGCTTCTTGCTCCGCCGAGTCCGCCGACAGGCAACTATCCGTTTGGAACGGATAAATACGGTACTGATATGATGGCGAAGCTGCTGGACGGGGCAAAATATACGATTATCGCATCGCTATCGATTGCTGTAACCCGCGTGATTATTGGAGGCGTGCTGGGGATGCTGCTTGGTTTTATCGGAAAAGGCAAGACCTCCGGAGCCAATCGCCTTCCGATCTGGGACATGTTAAACGGCATCCCGATCTTTATTATGGTGTGGATAATCATGATCGGCATTTCCATGAATCCTGCGTCCTCACCTTTTAAGCTGACACTTATCCTTTCCATCGTTCTGGTGCTTGTCGGCATTCCGACAGTCGCATCTACGATGAAAGAGAAAACGATGGTGATCCGCGACAAGCAGTTCGTTCTCTCCGCCAAGTCGATCGGAGCAAGCCATTGGACCATTATTCGTACTCATTTGCTGCCCCACTTAAAGGAAAGCTTCATCATTCTTTACGTTCAAGAGATCGTATTAATTCTGGGCTTGTTCGGACAACTGGCGATCTTCAATATCTTCGTCGGAGGCACGTTCGTGTACAGAAACCCATGGCCCGAACTTCCCGAATATGTGAGCCGCACGAACGAATGGAGCGGATTAATCGGACAAGCACGCAGCAATTTGGATATTAACCAATGGCTGCTGTTCATTCCCCTTCTCCTATATATCGTGTTCATTCTTGGTTTTCATATGATCTCGCTTGGTCTTGAGAAGATGTACAAGCAGAGGTTTTCGAAGTTCTCTAATCTCTAGCAAACAGGAGGCTGCCGTTTGGCAGCCTCCTGTTTGACACCTAGGGTCATTATCATGAAGAATAGTAGAAGAACAAATCATCCATAAACTGCAGGAGGTTATCCATGATTATTGTAAACGCACGCGCTGCATTCAGTCCGGAAGGTTCTTTCAAACCGACCACGATCGAGCGCAGGGAGCTTGAGCCGCATGACGTCCTCATCGAGATTAAATACGCAGGTATTTGCCACTCCGATATCCATTGTGCCCGCGGCGAGTGGGGACCAGTAAACTATCCGCTCGTTCCAGGTCACGAGATTGCCGGCATTGTTACTCAGGTTGGTTCGGAGGTCGTTAAGCATGCCATTGGCGACCGAGTAGGAGTAGGCTGTATGGTTGACTCCTGCAGAGAGTGCGACAGCTGCCATAAGGGAGAGGAGCAGTATTGCCTTCATGGAAATACGGGCACCTATGGCGCAATTGATCGGTACGGACAATATACGCAAGGCGGCTATTCTACCCATATCGTGGTTACGGAAGATTTCGTCGTTCGAATTCCGGATGGCATGGAGCTTGACGCCGCAGCTCCATTGCTGTGTGCCGGCATTACGACGTATTCGCCGCTTCGCCATTGGGGAGCAGTTCCAGGCAAGAAGGTTGCCGTTGTTGGATTTGGCGGACTCGGACATATGGCTGTGAAGCTCGCGCATGCAATGGGGGCAGAGGTTACTGTTCTATCGCAAACATCGAAGAAGAGAGAAGACGGGTTGCGGCTTGGCGCGGACCATTACTATGCGACGGGCGACCCAGAGACCTTTCAGAAATTGGCCGGCTCCTTCGACCTTATCATTAATACGGTGAGCGCCAAGATCGATATCACCGCGTATCTCTCGCTGCTTGCGCTCGACGGTACGCTGGTCAATGTCGGTGCGCCGCCGGACCCGCTGTCCGTTGACGTTTTCTCGCTTATCGGTCATCGCCGGTCGTTTGCCGGATCTATGATCGGCGGCATTCGCGAGACGCAGGAAATGCTTGATTTTTGCGCGGAACATAACATTTCGCCTGAGATCGAGGTGATTTCAGCCGACCAAATCGATGAAGCCTGGGAACGCGTACTCGCATCTGATGTTCGTTATCGATTTGTTATCGATATCAGCACAATGGGGAATGAGACCGCGTAATTTTCTGTATAATGCTCCTCATGTAGACAATACTAGCACGTGGCAATGCTTTCGGATGTCGAGGGGGCCTAGTTGAAAACAATTATCAATTGGATGCTGAAAAAGTCTTGACAAATGCTCGTCCGAGAATTAATATCAGTTTAGAATAATTTCAATTAAATGCTCTATAGGAGGAAACAAACATATGTCTCTAATCGGAAAAGAAATTCTACCTTTCAAAGCGCAAGCATTCCAAGGCGGTAAATTCATCGAAGTATCCGACGCTAACTTTAAAGGTCAATGGAGTGTAGTTTGCTTCTATCCAGCTGACTTCACATTCGTCTGCCCAACTGAGCTTGGCGACCTGCAAGATCAATACGCTACATTGAAATCGCTTGGCGTAGAAGTTTTCTCCGTATCGACAGATACGCACTTCACGCACAAAGCTTGGCACGATAGCTCGGAAACAATCGGCAAAATCGAATACATCATGATTGGCGACCCTACGCACACGATCTCCCGCAACTTCGACGTGTTGATCGAAGAAGCTGGTCTGGCTGACCGCGGTACATTCATCGTCGATCCAGACGGCGTTGTTCAATCCGTTGAAATCAGCGCTGGCGGTATCGGCCGTGATGCAAGCACACTTGTTAACAAAATCAAAGCAGCTCAATACGTCCGCAACAATCCAGGCGAAGTTTGCCCGGCGAAATGGCAAGAAGGCGGCGCAACACTTAAACCGAGCCTTGATCTTGTCGGCAAGATCTAAGGAACGAAGAAAACGATCGACTGCCGCTTTGCATCCCATGGGTGCAGGCGGTTTTTTCTTTAGACAACTGAAAATGGTTCTCAATTAGAAAGCGGCAATCATTGAACATCACTTGGGAGGGAATGTGAAATGGTCTTAGACCCGGAAATTAAGGCTCAGCTGAACCAATACCTTGGATTAATGGAAGGCGACGTGCATATTCAAGTCAGCGCAGGAAACGATCAAGTATCGAAAGAAATGCTTGAGCTGATGGATGAACTTGTCGGCATGACTTCCAGAATTAAAGTCGAGAAGGCAGAGCTGCCGAGAACGCCAAGCTTTAGCGTGAACCGTCCTGGCGAGAATACAGGCATTGCGTTCGCGGGCATTCCACTTGGTCACGAATTCACTTCTTTGGTGCTTGCGCTGCTGCAAGTCAGCGGCCGAGCTCCCAAAGTCGAGCAGGACGTTATCAATCAGATCAAGAGCGTCCAAGGCGAATTCCGCTTTGAATCCTACATCAGCTTAAGCTGCCATAACTGCCCGGACGTCGTGCAAGCGCTGAATTTGATGAGCGTCCTCAATTCCGGCATTTCACATACGATGATCGACGGCGCGGTATTTAAAGACGAAGCCGAAAGCAAGGAAGTCATGGCTGTTCCATCCGTATACTTGAATGGGGAGTTTTTCGGCGGAGGCCGCATGACCATCGACGAGATTTTGGCGAAAATCGGCACATCGCGCGACGAATCCGAGCTGTTTGATAAGAAGCCATATGACGTGCTTGTAGTCGGCGGCGGTCCAGCAGGTGCGAGCGCGGCGATCTATGCAGCTCGCAAAGGAATTCGCACCGGCATCTTGGCGGAGCGCTTCGGCGGTCAAGTCATGGATACGGTCGGCATCGAGAATTTCATTAGCATGAAATACACCGAAGGACCGAAGCTTGCAGCAAGTTTGGAAGAGCACGTGAAAGAATACAACGTCGACGTCATGAAGCTGCAGCGCGCTGTACGTTTGGATAAGAGCGACTTTATTGAGGTGGAGCTCGAGAACGGCGCTGTGCTCAAGAGTAAAACGGTTATCCTCTCCACAGGCGCTCGCTGGCGTAATGTCGGCGTTCCCGGCGAAGTGGAGTTCAAGAATAAAGGCGTGGCTTACTGCCCGCATTGCGATGGTCCGTTGTTTGCCGGCAAGCGCGTAGCTGTCATCGGCGGAGGAAACTCCGGCATTGAAGCGGCGATTGATCTCGCAGGCATCACCAACCATGTCACCGTTCTGGAGTTCGCTCCGGAATTGAAGGCGGACGCAGTTCTTCAAGATCGTCTGTATAGTCTTCCGAACGTAACGGTGTACAAGAACGTCCAAACCAAAGAAATTACAGGTGCGGACAAAGTGAACGGCATTTCCTACATCGAGCGCGATACAGGTGAAGTGAAGCATGTCGAGCTTGAAGGCGTATTCGTTCAGATCGGACTTGTCCCGAATACCGACTGGCTTCCGGATCATATTGAACGGACGCGTTTCGGCGAGATTGTCGTGAACAACCACGGAGCAACCACACTCCCTGGCGTATTTGCAGCAGGAGATTGCACCAACAGTCCGTATAAGCAAATTATTATTTCGATGGGTTCAGGCGCAACCGCGGCTTTAGGAGCCTTTGATTATCTCATTCGTCATTAATTTCATTTCACTTCAGGCCGCCTTGTATCCTGTAGGATGCGGGCGGTTTTTTAACGGATGTAATTGATAATTGTTTTCAATTGGAAGCAGAATAGTATTGACAACCAACTAATTTGTAGTTAATATCAGTTTATAATAATTATAAATAAGATCACATCAGGAGGAACCCACCATGTCTCTAATCGGAAAAGAAGTACTACCATTCAAAGCGCAAGCCTTCCAAAACGGTAATTTCATCGAAGTATCTGACTCTAACTTCAAAGGTCAATGGAGCGTTGTATGCTTCTACCCGGCTGATTTTACATTTGTCTGCCCAACGGAGCTAGGCGACCTGCAGGATCAATACGCAACCTTGAAATCGCTTGGCGTAGAAGTTTACTCGGTATCGACAGATACGCATTTCACACATAAAGCTTGGCATGACAGCTCGGATACGATCGGCAAAATCGAATACATCATGATTGGTGATCCAGCACATACGATCTCCCGCAACTTCGATGTGTTGATCGAAGCTGATGGCATGGCTGACCGCGGCACGTTCATCATCGATCCGGACGGCGTCGTTCAAACCGTTGAAATTACAGCAGGCGGCATCGGCCGCGATGCAAGCACACTCGTTAATAAAATCAAAGCAGCTCAATATGTACGCAACAATCCAGGCGAGGTTTGCCCTGCAAAATGGCAAGAGGGCGGTTCAACGCTTAAACCGAGCCTCGATCTCGTAGGCAAGATCTAAGGAGTGAATGGACGATGGTATTAGACCCGGAAATTAAGGCACAATTAAATCAATACCTAGGCTTGATGGAAGGCGACGTGCTGATCAAAGTCTGCGCCGGCGACGATCAAGTATCACAAGATATGCTTGGGCTGGTGGACGCGATTGCCGGCATGTCTTCCCGAATCAAGTTCGAGAAGGCTGATTTGCCGAGAACACCAAGCTTCAGCGTGAACCGTCCAGGCGAGGACACGGGCATCGTATTCGCAGGCATTCCGCTCGGTCACGAATTCACCTCTTTGGTGCTCGCACTGCTGCAGGTCAGCGGCAGAGCTCCTAAGGTCGAGCAGGACGTTATCGATCGGATTAAGAGCATCCAAGGCAAATACCGTTTTGAGACGTACATCAGCTTAAGCTGCCATAACTGCCCGGATGTCGTGCAGGCACTGAACCTGATGAGCGTCCTAAATGCCGGCATTTCGCATACGATGATCGACGGAGCGGCCTTTAAAGCGGAAGTGGAGAGCAACAACATCATGGCCGTCCCGTCCATTTTCCTAAACGGCGAATTTTTCGGCGGCGGCCGGATGACGATCGACGAAATTTTGACCAAAATCGGCATGACGCGTGATGATTCGGAGCTGTTCAATAAGGAGCCTTATGACGTGCTTGTTGTCGGCGGCGGACCTGCAGGCGCAAGCGCGGCGATCTATGCGGCGCGCAAAGGGATTCGCACCGGCATCGTGGCTGATCGCTTCGGCGGCCAAGTGGTCGATACGCTTGCGATCGAGAATCTGATCGGCATGAAATACACCGAAGGTCCGAAGCTGGCGGCTAGTCTTGAAGAGCATGTGAAAGAGTACAACGTCGACATTATGAAGCTGCAGCGCGCCGTACGGCTCGAGAAGAGTAAACTCTTCGAGGTTCAACTCGAGAACGGTGCCGTGCTGAAGAGCAAGACCATTATTCTCTCCACAGGCGCACGCTGGCGCAATATCGGCGTTCCGGGCGAAGAGGAGTTCAAGAATAAAGGGGTGGCCTATTGCCCGCATTGCGACGGTCCGTTGTATGCAGGCAAGCGTGTAGCTGTTGTCGGCGGAGGCAACTCCGGCGTCGAGGCGGCGATCGATCTCGCAGGCATCGCCAGCCATGTCACCATTCTATCCTCCTCGGAATTGAAGGCGGATGCTGTGCTGCAAGATCGTCTGTACAGCCTTCCGAACTTAACCGTACTGGTGAACGTTCAGACGAAAGAAATTACCGGAATGGACAAAGTGAATGGCATTTCTTACATCGAACGCGATACAGGAGCAGAGAAGCACGTCGAGCTTGAAGGCGTATTCGTTCAGATCGGACTTGTTCCCAATACCGAATGGCTCGGCGATGACATTGAGCGGATGAGTTCAGGAGAAATTGTCGTGGACAAGCGCGGAGCAACCAGCCTGCCAGGTGTATTTGCCGGCGGCGATTGCACGGACAGTCCTTACAACCAGATCGTGATTTCGATGGGATCAGGTGCGATCGCAGCATTAAGTGCCTTTGATTATCTCATCCGCCATTAACAACGTTCTATATTACTTCCAGCCGCCTGTATCCTGATGGATACGGGCGGCCTTTTTATTTTCCTTCCTCCCATGTGATATTCATAATCGACCCACAATTGGCGCATTCTACCTTATGGAGGTGGAAAAAGTGACGAAGATCAATGCTGCACAAACCTATATCTTAATTACGTTCGCTGTCATTTCTTTTTTACAAACCGCTTCTGTAAATCCCGTAATAGGCGCCGGCGGGCGTGACGCCTGGATAGCTGTTGCACTTTCGCTCGTACCTTTTATCGCCTTTTCGTTTATCGTATACGCCGCTTATGACGCGAATACATCCTTAATGGTTGAATCGAAACGCCAAGTCGGTGGCGTTGTTACGGCGATATTCAAAGCGCTGTCTTTACTGTACTTAGCGACCAATGCGTTCATTGATTGCCGAGACATTATATCGTGGACGAAAATTGTGCTGCTTCCGTTTACGCCTAAAATCATCGTTATATTGGCTTTAGTCGGTCTTGCTATGTATCTCGGCGTTAAAGGAATTGAGCCCATCGGCATCGTGGCAACCGTCGTTTTTTTTCCGGTATTCTGCGCTGTTCTTTTTCAAAATCTATTAGCTATGAAATACGTACACTTCAATTTTCTTCGGCCTGTTGGTACAACTCCAATCCCCTCATTGCTGGAATCGATGTGGGATGCTTGGCGTGGAGAGGGGAATATTGCCTTTCTGTTGTTTTTGTCCCATCATACGGACGGCGCTGTCAAAAGGGGGAAGTTTGTATGGAATTGTGTAACGCTGGGAGTTGTAGCCAGCATCATAGCGGCAGTGCTGCTGGCTACATTTGGACCTGTGGAAGCAGCAAGATTATCTTTCCCCATCTATAGCGAAGTTCGATTAATCCAAATTACAGAGTATATCGAGAAGATGGACTTCATTTCCGTGTTCATTTGGATGACATTAACCGTAGTTAATGCGTCTGTTATGTTATTTCTGATTGGTGACATCATTAAACCACAATCCAAACTACCGGTTATCCTTATGGGGTTACTCCTCATTATTGCCTTAGCCATTCCATGGGGGGAATTGAGTTATTTAGCCGTATTAAGCGAGTATTACATTCCTTATTCAGCCTGGCTTGTAGTGGCCATAATCGGGTACGCTTGGGCTATTCGTGTGAGAAAGAAGGTACTTGCATGAACCGAGAGGTAGAAGCCTTAGTTCAAGAAGCGTATGATGTGAAACTGGAGCACATAGGCGAGATCTCATTATTATATTGCGAGAGTTTAGTAAATATGGACAGGCTCAAAACCATCGTCATTCCGAACTGGAAGCAAATGATCCAAAATAACGAATGGAAACCGCTTGAGAAGTCCATCACGGAGGAAATATTCGCAGGGGTAGTCGTTATGTTCCCTGATCAGCTTAAATATGAACTTCATGAGCCGCGAAGCCGAAGCATAGAGGAGTCAACAAGCGAAGTCTCCATTAAAGGTCCAAGGGATGGATTTACAGAGGAAGTTCAAACAAACGTGGCGCTCATTCGCAAACGGATGAAAACAACGTCGCTGAGCTACGAGCAAGTGACAATCGGGAGGCGCGGAAACACGACTGTTGCGCTGCTTTATTGTAAAGACATTACAAATGCTGCGATATTAAAGGAAGTCAGAGCACGTCTTGCCAAAATAGACATCGATGTCCTCTTAGGGGTAGCTCAGTTGGAGGAGTACTTGAGCGATTCGCCAAACTCTATTTTTCCACTTGTTGATTATATCGGACGACCTGATTTTGCGGTTCAAGCGCTTATGACGGGTCGCTTTGTCATTCTCATAGACGGCTCCCCGATGGCCATTATCGGACCGATCAACTTTATGGAGCTCATCAAGTCGCCGGAAGATATTCATTTCCCGTTTTACTATACGATTTTTCAGCGCATGCTGAGATTCGTCGGTCTCCTGGTTGCCATGTTTTTACCGGGCTTCTGGGTTAGTTTATTCGCTTATAATATCGACCAACTCCCTTTTCCGCTCTTGTCGACGCTCGTTACCGCTCGAACGGGAATTCCTTATCCCGCACCGATCGAAACGTTCATTATTCTGGGCTTGTTTGAAATGTTTCGGGAAGCGGGAATCAGGCTGCCGACGGCGGTAGGTCAAACGGTTGCCGTCGTTGGCGGACTTATCATCGGAGATGCCGCCATTCGCTCAGGATTGGCTTCGCCCTCGATGTTAATGGTCACTGCGTCTGCGGTTGTCGCTACTTTCACGCTCGTGAACCAATCCTTAAGCGGAACAGTCACACTCATCCGTATATACGTGCTCTTAGTCTCGTGCATATTGGGTTTGTTCGGATTTTTTATTGCATCGCTTTCCGTTATCGCTTACATGGCCACCTTAAAGTCATTTGGCGTACCTTATCTGGAACCTATAAGTCAGATGAAATTAAAGCCGATTATCATTTCCATCATCAATTTACCTTTTCATATGAAGAGGGAACGCTTCAAGGCGCTCCATCCCAAAGATAAAACCAAGTAGAGGAGAGCTGACCTTGGGCATCAAACTCGGAGCTAAAATAGGCGCCTTACTCCTAATCGTACCTTTACTGCTGACCGGATGCTGGGATTACAAAAACATCGAAGAAGTCCTATACGTAACCGCCATTGGATACGATTACAACAAGGGGAAGACGATTGCGTATATACAGATCATAAGCCTATCCTCTTCAAATTCCGAACAAGGCGGTTCGGGCAGTCAACCGCATATATGGGTGGGGAGAGGGGTTGGCAGAACACCAAGTGAGGCCGTAGGAGATTTGTATAGTACCGCTCAACGTAAGCTCGAATGGAGCCATGTCAGATCTGTTCTGATTTCAGAACGCATGCTTAACCATATGGGATCCAATGGACTCGATTCGTACAAAAGGTATCGAGAGTTTCGATACTCATCGTGGGTGTATGGAACAAAGGAACCCGTGGATCAGGTGTTGAAGGCACAATCCTTTTTTACGCTAAGTCCACTAACCACTTCCATGCAATCGCCGCGAGACAGCCACAGCCAACGTTCCATCTATCCGATGCTCACCTTTCAAGAATTAATACTCGGCATGCTTGATCCCGGGTATACAACTGCAATCCCTGCCTTATCACTGGATACCGAGAAGTGGTCCAATGATCAAAACAAACGTGACCCTCACCTTAAAATAGACGGTATTTTCGTGATGGACGAAACCAAGTCTCAGGGATATCTTTCAGAAAAACAGATGATGGGCCTGCGGTGGTTTGAACCCGATATGATCCGTACACCTGTACCAGTCACGCATGGCGTCGTATCCATGGAGAAAGCGAAATCGAAAATTACATTCACCCGGAAAGGTGACGAGGTTTTATTTACGGTTGATATAAGTACTCATGGGAATATCGTCGAATGGATGAGCGATGAAGGAGAAGAGTCGGCAGTCGCAGGTGAAGTCACTGCAAACATTGAACGCGAGATAAGGGATACTTACGTGACCAACATTAAGAAAGGGATTGATCTGTACAACTTCAGGCATCACCTGTTTCAAGGCAGGGTAAAGAACTGGAAAACGATTACGATCAATAAATCCTCCTTAAAGGATGTAAACGTGAAGGTCTATATCGATCATGCTGGTAAAAGAACGATCTAATGAAAAACGCCTAAATGGCGTTTTTTGTCCTTATAGTTCAAATGAATGTCTTGTTACGTTAACGACAGTTTGCTCACTAGGCGTTAAGATTAAAGAAAGCGCTATCACTAATTTGTTTGGGGAGGTCTTTACTGTGTCTGCGAAGAGAGATTATAGCCTGACTGGACCGGAAAATAAACGAGCACAAGAAAGAGGATTAGCATCAGCGGAGGATTGGTATAAGAGCCCGATTCCGCGCCAGCGTCTGAAAGAGCTAATGAAACGTAAGGATGGACCTGCTATTCGCGATACGATTCTGATGTTTGCATGGCTTATCGGTACAGGAGTTCTTGCTTATTATTCTTGGGGATCATGGTGGGCTATACCGGCGTTTGCCTTATACGGAGTCAGCTATGCTTCAACTGCTGATTCACGGTGGCATGAATGCGGTCATGGCACGGCGTTTAAGACAGCATGGATGAATGATGTCCTGTATCAGATTGCTTCCTTCATGGATTTAAGAGCTCCTATCCCATGGCGCTGGAGCCATGTGAGACACCACACCGATACGTATATCGTAGGGCGCGACCCGGAAATCGCGATGTCCAGACCGCCGGTTTGGCGCATTATTTTCGGGGAAATTGTTCATATCTATGGGGGATCGAGAGATCTTAAAGCCATTATCACGCACTGTTTCGGGAAGCTGACTGCGGCAGAGCATGATTATGTTCCGGCGTCCGAAATGAGGAAAGCCGTTTGGATTTCGCGAATCTGGGTACTTATTCTAGCAGGTATCATTGCTTGGTCGATCGTAATCGGTAGTATGCTGCCGCTTATGTTTGTTGGTCTTCCGACCTTCTACGGCCCCATTCTGCTGCTGTTAGTAGGTCTGGCTCAGCATTTGGGTCTCAGGGAAGATGTGCTGGATCATCGTTTGAACACGCGCACGATTTATATTAATCGTTTCTTTCGATTCCTATACTGGAATATGAATTATCACATCGAGCATCACATGTTTCCGATGGTGCCCTATCATGCGCTGCCTGCCCTGCATGAGGAATTGAAATTTGACTATCCGGCACCGAGTCCGAGTCTATGGGCAGCGCTTAAAGAGGTCATTGCTGCGCTGATTAAACAGAAGGAAAATCCTGATTATGTAGTGGATCGCCCGCTGCCGGCTACTGCGAATCCGTATTATTACGGTGTGCAATCGGTCAAAGCAGATGCAGAGATAGCGTCTAACCATTAAGCCTCATGCCTCATCTCGCATTCCTCGTCTCCCATTCCGCGAAAATCTAACGAACCGTAGGGGCGTTATTGGGCCGAATTTCGGGGCTTTGAGAATCTAACGAACCGTAGAGGCGTTATTTGGGGACAATCTGCTCTCAAATACTCCAAAACCGTCAAATAGAGCCCCTACGGTTCGTTAGAAATATTTCGGAGCCGTTAATGGACAAATAAGAGCCGTACGGTTCGTTAGAGCATTCTGCATGACATTCAGACTGAGGAGGCTGCCAATCGGCAGCCTTTTTGTGCTGCTAGGTTCACATCGGCCGCGAGTGGGTAAGTATTAGTTTGCCGAAGAGAAAGTGAATATGGCAGATTATTCTTCTCATTATTCTCACTTTATTCTCATTATTTAAACGAATTTATACTTATTCAGTATGCAAAAGCACCATAGTGGATACTACTTAGGGGAGTTGTTTGCGCTAAATAATGTAAATAATCTTTAAATTTTAGTTAAAGTGATGAATTTCTAATTGCTTATAGTCCTACTTCATTGCGTTTCTCTCTAATCCTATTTGGGTAATGAGGCCCAAGTGGTTGAAGCTTCACGAACAGTTCCAAATGTCGCAGTTGAGAATCGTTCTCGATCCATGCGCAGCGCGCTATTATCAAGTTTTATCTCTTACAAAAAAATTACAAGATCTAACCTCGCTCGTTAGATATGTGCTTCGTATTCGACAAATACGTGTATCAGCTATTGAGTCCAAGGTCACTGTTTACCTGTAAACATTGGGTTAACAAAATCGGTACTCCTGCAGTATGTCCATGTCCATGTTCTCAAGGTATGTTGAGATTAGAAGCCGACTGTCCGAATTTGGATATCTATGACGAAAACTTACGATTCTCTCATAATTTTCAATAGAGTGATAAGAAAGGTGATGATAACGATGGCAATTCAGATCGAATCAGAACGATTCTTAATCGAGGAGCGTAACCGGATTGCTGAGGAACTGCATGATCGTGTTTCTCAGCATTTGTTCGGTATCATTTACGCCATTCAGTCGATGAAATGTGACTGTAACGGAATGAATAACGACCGGACTCAAGAGCAGATGCAAGAGCAGATGCAAGAGCAGATGCAAGAAATTCAAGAAGCGGCGCTGGCTGCTTCCCGTGAACTGCGTGCATCGATTTACAATCTGAGCTCTCGTGAGAGCGATAAGAACGACAATGCTTCCTGGATCAGTATCGTAAAATCACATCTGGCCAATCAGGCCAAGTTGAACGGTGTCCAAATCTGTATCAACGCACCTAACTCAGACAACCGCATTTCCATAAACCATCAAAAAGCGCTGTATCGGATGATCCTGGAAGGGGTAGGCAACGCGATCCGTCACGGTGCGAGCAGCAGCGTAACGATTAATTTGACTGTGGAGCAGCGCATCGTCAGACTCTCCATCGAGGATAACGGCCGCGGTTTTAATCCATGGCTGCTGAAGCCAAGCAAACCGGATTCAGGCTTCGGCATATCCAATATGCGCAAACTAGCCGCATCGCTAGGCGGCAAATATGAGATTAGCAGTAAGCAAGGGAGTGGGACCGTGATTCGGGTCTTGCTGCCGTTACCGTTAACCGGCGTTCATAAAGCAACTGGCCAAACTACGAAAAGCGGGTGATCGATTTGAGAATCGTACTTGTGGATGACCATCATGTGGTCCGCAAAGGCCTGATCGCCGTACTGGCGCAGGAGGAAGGAATCGAAATCATTGGAGAAGCTGAGACCGTCGAAGAGGCGGTGCAGCTGATAGAAACGACGGAGCCTGATCTTGCCATAGTGGACATTCGACTTGGAGATCAATGTGGTTTTGATGTGGTCGAACAATTCCGTCTTCATTCATGCCGTTTCATGATGCTCACTTCATCTGCGGCGGAAGCGGACATTCGCAGGGCAGAGGAGTGCGGTGCCGACGGATATGTACTCAAGGACTCCATGCCTGAGGAGCTGCTGCTTGCGATCAAGCTAATTGATCGTGGACGAAAGTACTTTGACCAAGGGCTTATGGACGTCCTGATCCGAAAGGATCCAGATGATCCGCTTGAGAAGCTGACACCGAAGGAGCGCAATGTGCTGTCCTCACTATGCGAGGGATTGTCCAACAGTGCTTTAGCGCAGAAGCTGATGATAAGCGAGTCTACGGTCAAGAAGCACATCAGCAACATCTTTCAAAAACTAAATGTGAATGACCGCACACAAGCTGCTCTTTATGCGCAGTCGCGGGGAGTAGCAGCATACGCATCGTCGGATGAGCTATCCGGAACCACTTAAGAGCGGCGACAGCCGCTCTTTTTGTTTGTCCAATGGCGCATATGGTACGAAAGTATAATCCCGGTTCATCCATTGAGTCGGCTAGGCGTACAACTTGAGATGAAACAAAATCATCCTGATGAGCAATAGTCTTGAAGCGTAAAGTCGCTATACAATTAAATTGCACCGAGATATAGCCTAACCACGAAGGGGAGGGCTGATCACGAGAAGGCAGACTGAAACACTTAAATATATCTGAATATTCAGACAAAAAAGCAGTGTTCAATCCCCAACTATGAACGCGGTATCGGAGGAAATAGCTTTGGAATTACAACGATATTGGAGCATTGTCAGAAATAAACTGTGGATGATCGCTTTGCTGGTAATTGTCAGTTGCACGCTTGTCGGCTACTACACGAGCCACTTCGTGAAACCGCAGTATGAAGCTTCGACGAAGCTGATCGTAGGTCAGAGCAAGGACGTGGATCCGAACCAATCAAACATCGATGTCGGTTCCATCAACTCCAATATTCTGCTGATCAAAACCTATAAAGAAATTATCCGGACGCCGCGCGTCATGGAGAAGGTCGTAAAGGAGCATCCGGAGCTGGGCGTAAGTGCAGGCGAGCTTGCTTCGAAAGTGAGTGTCAGCTCCATCAATGATACACAGGTGATGACGATTACCGTCCGAGATCAATCCTCTGAGCGAGCAGCCAATATGGCTAATGCGATGTCGGAGGTCTTCCGGCAAGAAATTCAGACGCTCATGAAATTGGACAATATAGCGGTTCTGAACTTGGCTGATCCATCGGAGCCTCGGGGTCAAGTATCGCCTAACCCGGCGATGAACGTAATGGTCACATTCGTACTGGCATTGATGGCCGGTATCGTAGCTGCTTTCATTCTGGATCAGCTGGATAACACGGTTAAGACAGAGGAAGACGTTCAGGAACAGTTCGGAATTCCGGTGCTTGCGGATATCCCGAGAATAAAACGAGGCGATAAGGCTGCAAGCGGCCATAATGCTCAGATGAAGCCTCTGTCAGGGAGGAAGAACAATGTCTCGCTTGATGCATAAAAGTCGGAATCTCGTTACCGAGAATAATCCGAAGTCGGCCGTCTCCGAAATCTATCGCAGTTTGAGGACGAAAATCACCTTCTCGAATCAGGATACAGCGATGAAGACCGTCATGATCACGTCGGCTCTGCCCGGCGAAGGCAAGAGCACAACAGCAGCCAATGTTGCGGTGGCCTATGCTCAAGCGAGCAAGAGAGTGCTGCTCATTGATGCAGACCTTAGAACACCTGTACAGCATCACATATTCGAGCTGTCGAACGACCGTTATGGGTTAAGTACGGCGTTAGCCGGTGTCAGCGAGTTTGAAACGGTTATTCAGCAGACGAGCATCGAGAATCTCTATGTGATGAGTGCAGGGCCGGAACCGGATGGTCCGTCAGAGCTGCTAGACTCGCCAGAGATGACGACTCTGCTTGAGAAGACAAAGGAGCGGTTCGATATCGTCATCATCGATACGCCTCCGATTATGACGGTTACGGATGCACTGATCATCGCCAGCAAGAGCGATGGTGTCGTGCTTGTCGTGAAACCGGGAAAAGTGAAGAACGATATAGCGGTAAAAGCAATGGCAGCGCTGGAGTATGGGCGTGCAACTGTCATCGGAGCTGTCCTCAATCGCGCAGGCCGGTAACATAGCATCTATCAGCCGGTTTAAAGGAAATGTCTCCTGCTCCTCTATCACCGGAGGCACTCGGTTATGCTGTGGGTCAATCGGCCTTAGACGTTCATCGTCAGTGGTATGACGTGAGGAAGGGTTCAATGCCCTACTCTATTTTTAGAAATTCTAAGAATTTATATGTTTCACGTTATAAATGAGCTTAGAATTCTCCGGAATGAAACGCTCTGCACCGCCGAATGAACGGCGACAGTCGTTTCACCTTGGCCGTTTCTTCTTATCTAGAAATACGAGCTATGTTTTACTCTAGGGCGAGAAAACATAGCTCGTGTTTTTAGAACACGACATAGATATAGAAATAAATTGGATAGGGTGAGATCAATGAAAAAAGTGAGAAAAGCGATTATCCCTGCGGCTGGACTCGGTACTAGGTTTCTACCCGCAACCAAAGCAATGCCCAAAGAAATGCTTCCGATTGTCGACAAACCGACGATCCAGTACATCGTGGAGGAAGCGATCGCATCCGGGATAGAAGACATCATAGTCGTCACGGGCAAAGGAAAACGTGCAATTGAGGATCATTTCGATATCGCCTTTGAGCTTGAGCATACGCTCGAGGAGAAAGGGAAACACGATATCCTCCGTAAGGTACAGCAGTCTTCAAACGTAGAGCTTCACTATATCAGGCAGAAAGAGGCAAAAGGTCTCGGGCACGCCGTATGGTGCGCGCGCAATTTTATCGGCGACGAACCATTCGCAGTGCTGCTCGGCGACGATATTGTCAAAGCTGATGTTCCATGCACCAGGCAGCTCATCGAACAATATGAGCGGACTGGGAAATCGGTTATCGGCGTTCAAGCCGTAGGCGCTCACCAAACCGACCGTTATGGAATCGTAGATCCACTTGATAGATCCGGACGGCTGTGCACGGTCAAACGTTTCGTGGAGAAGCCGCCATTTGGACAAGCGCCTTCTAATCTAGCGATTATGGGACGTTATATTCTAACGCCGGATATCTTCGAATATTTAGGCCGTCATGAGACGGGAGCAGGCGGGGAGATTCAATTAACCGATGCGATTCAGAAGCTGAATGAGGATTCTGGCGTATACGCCTACGATTTCGAAGGGACTCGCTACGATGTTGGCGAGAAGCTCGGATTCATAATGACAACCATAGATTTCGCGCTCGGAAACCGCGAGCTGCGCTATCAATTAATAGAAGAGCTGGAGGAAATCCTCGAGCGGGAAAGAGCGAGTGTATCTCATGAATCGACGATATGATCAGGAAGCTGTCATGAAGGTGTCGGAACATAGGGCTTTGCAAACGTACAACAATTTGGTCTTCTATACGATAGTCAAACGAGTAATTGATATAACCTGCGCGCTGCTCGGATTAATTATCCTGCTGCCGTTGTTCTTGCTCATTGTGCTCCTGATAAAGCTGGAGGATCCGAGAGGTTCAGCGTTCTTCTATCAGACCAGGATTGGCAAGGACGAGAAACCCTTCAAGATGTACAAGTTCCGCTCGATGGTGTCAAACGCGGAGGAGAAGTTGAAAGAGCTGCTTGATCAGAATGAAATTCAAGGCGCGATGTTCAAGATGAAGGATGATCCACGCATTACGAGGGTCGGTAAATTCATCCGGAAAACTAGTATCGATGAGCTTCCTCAGCTTGTTAATGTGCTCAAAGGAGACATGTCGCTCGTCGGCCCCAGACCACCGCTGCCGAGGGAAGTCGCAGAGTACTCGGAATACGACAAGCTCAGGTTGACCGTGACATCGGGCTGCACCGGCTTATGGCAGGTCAGTGGACGCAATGAGCTGAGCTTTGAAGAAATGGTAAAGCTGGACTTGGAATATATCCAGAAAAGAAGCGTAATCGGCGATTTGAAAATCATTTTTAAAACCTTCAAGCTGCTGCTTGGTGCGAAGGATGCTTTCTGATAGGGGGTAGGGACTGCATATGAAAACCATCATGTTTATTACGAACCGGTTTCCCTTCCCGAATACGGATGGACGGAAAAATATGCTGCTGCAATACATTCGGCAAATGAAAGAGATTTATCCGGATAGCGAGATTGTGAATTTATCCTTCGTGGATGATAACCGGTATCTGAAACATCGGCCGGACGAAATTGACAGACTGGTGTGCCTCGAACTGCCTGGATTGGTTGAGAAACTCTTCAATGTCGCGGTGTATTCCTTGCTGCTGCGAAGATGGCCGCTTCAGGTATCCGTCTATTACAGCCGCAAGACACATCGGAAAATCAAAGAAATCGTTCAATCGGAGAAGCCGGAGCTCATTCTGTACGACATGGTACGGGTAGCGGAATATGTATCCGAGGAACAAGGCAGACAGGTTCTGAGCTACGATGATCTGCTATCGCTGCGTTATCGGCGGCAGTTGGAATGGTTTCACTATATTCCTTCAGCACTCGGAGGGTTTGCGGACAAATTGCCGGGCAAGCTGAAGCGATTTGCGGACGTGAAGTTTATCCAGAAATGGCTGATTGATTTAGAGAGCCGGCTGCTAGGCAAGTACGAGAAGCGGGTGGCGGCGCAATTTCACCATCTCATCTTCACCTCGCCGAGCGAAGCAGAAAGCTTCCAGAAGGTTACCCGCCACGAATCCTGCTACGGTATTCCGATGAAGTTCGAAGCGGATGAGCGGCAGGGCAGCGGACCGCGCCGATATGACCGGAACAAGCTGGTGTTCGTAGGGAAAATGGACATTCCGCATAACAGCTCCGCTGTTGTCTATTTCTGCGAACGAATATGGCCCAAGATCAAGCAGAAGGCACCGGAGGCGACCTTCCATATTGTCGGGAAGAGCCCAACCGCCGAAGTACTGCAGCTGCAGAACATCTATCCGGGCGTCATCGTGACCGGTGAAGTTGACGATATGAAGCAGATTGTCAGTGAGTGCGCGCTCATGATCGCTCCGCTGCTGTTCGGGACAGGCATCAAAACGAAAATCGTGGAGGCTATGTCCTGGGGCGTCCCGGTCGTGACCAATCAGATCGGCGTTGAAGGGATCAGTGCGAATCACAGCGAGGATCTATTTATCTGTGAATCGGACGACGAGATGGTTCAAAACGTACTGCTTCTACTCAGCAACCCAGAAATTAACGATAAAGTATCGCGCAATTCGGTACGCTATGTCGCAGGTCATTTCAGCAGCTCCGTCACACGCAAACATATGGAGTTGATCTTATCATAGCTCCGCTTGCGTCAAGAGCAGGTGCATTTATGATTCTTCGAAATCTTATTATCATGCTGTTTCTCTTCTCCTTGGCAGTCCTTACTTACGATAGCCTGCCGTATTTTCACTTCTCGGTCTATCGTCCGGTTGCCATGTTTCCGATGTTTGCGGCATCGTTTCTGCTGTTGTTCTGCAATTTCCGGTTCAGGGCCGGAGACCTCTTCTTTATTGCGTTCGTCATCTACAGCATCTCCCATTCTTTAGTGGTGTCCATCGGCTATGAGGATGCAGGCAGCAGCCTGAAGCATACAATTACGCTGCTGTTTGGCCTATCGATGTACCGGGTGTCTGTCTATATCGCCGAACAAACCAAAGAGGATCCTGCACTGAAAGGATGGATTGCCAAGAGTCTGTTAATCGGCTTTATTCCGCCGCTGGCGATTGGTTTCATGCAGCTCGTGGATGCACTTGTCGTTCGCAGTGGATTCTCCTTGCCCTTGACCGGGTTGTTCTCAGAGAAGGTGTACCGCGGACGGATTCAAATGCTGTCCGGTGAACCATCGTGGGGTGCGATTCATATGTTGAGCGGCGGCATTCTGATGTTGTACTTGTTCAAACAGGGCTTCCGCAAACATTTGGTGCTGCTGATCGGTACAGCGGTTCTGCTGGTGCTGTCGTTCTCAGCTTACGCATACAGCGTATTGTTGACCGCACTGCTCATCTATGTGCTGATCACAAGCAGGAATCGCGGGAAAATGCTGCTTGTGCTTGCGGCATGCGTTCTTGTCGTTGGGGTAGGGGTTCCGTTCTTATTAGAGGCTTTCCACGTCAGTGGTTATTTCACAGACCGGTTCCAGTTTGATTTCAACTCCCTGATCAAGACCGACAATTCTTTCTTCATCAGGGTTGTTTTTCCGGCCATCGGTTTCTTGGAGTTCGCCCATCACCCGCTCTTCGGCGTTGGGGGAGGATTTTATTACAGGGAATTCGCGGAACTGCTGCTGAAGCATTTCAATGATGGACTGGTATTCGACGAGGTACATGATCTCGTCTTCGATACGCCTGAGATGGCAACGTCACGGAACCTGCTGTCCAAAGTGTTTGCAGAGGAAGGCCTGATCGGTGCTGCGTTGTTCTTTGGCTTCATCATCTCCGCCTTGAGGAGCGCAGGTGCGAATCCTTACGCAAAATTCGCTTTTGCGTTGTGCGTTTCGCTCGTCATGAATTTCGATTCCTATTCCTTTGTGAACTTTTGGCTGTTGATCGGGTTCATTCGAGGCGGTTTTTTCAATGAACAGCCGGCTGCCTTGGCAGCAGGAAGAGTGATGCAGCGCTTAAGGGGAATGAAGGGAATGAAACGTATTGCATGAGAATCTTAATTGTTAATAGTCTATACACGCCGCATATCATTGGCGGTGCGGAAATATCAACTCAAATATTGGCAGAATCGCTGGTCTCCTCAGCAGAGGTTCACGTCCTTACAGTTGGCGGGCAGAAACGAAGCGCCGGGTTCCAGAGAGAAGTTATTAACGGAGTCACCGTGCATCGTCTGCCTTATAACAATCTGTACTGGATCGGCGAGCCTCAGGGACGCGGAACACTGATGAAAGCAGCCCGCAGAATGATCGATCTCTACAATCCGGTGCAAATCCGGGCATTCCGGAGCCTGCTGTCAGCTATAAAGCCGGATCTGGTCCACACCCAGAATTTATCCGGGTTTGGCTCGGGGATATGGTCGGTTTGCGCTGAACTAGGCTTGCCGGTGGCGCATACGCTGCGAGATTATTCGCTCCTTTCACCAGTCAGCTCGCCGATCAAGAATCAGACGTTAGCGCGTGTTTATCAGTCGACTTCACTCGGATTCAGTAAACGGGTATCGGCGGTTGTCGGGATCTCTTCTCATATTCTGAAGCGTCATACCGACGCCGGATTGTTTCCTAACGCCGCGAAGCTGGTCATTCCGAATGCTGTGGACGGCGCGATCGAAGGCGCAGAGAAAGACGTTCATCGCAAGCCGCTGCGAATCGGATATTTCGGAAGAATCGAGACCGAGAAAGGCGTCCGTGAGCTTGTCGACGCAATCCGCTTCCTGCCGCGCAAGATGGTGGAACAAGTGACCATCTGCGGCGACGGGGGGATGAAGCAGCAGCTTGAGGAGTTATGCGCCTCTGACGATCGTTTCGTCTTTACCGGTAAAGTTAGCCGTGAAGAAGCCCGCAGCCACATGGCGCGAGTGGATGTTACGTTTGTGCCTTCTATATGGGAAGAGCCCTTCGGACGGGTAATCATCGAGTCTTACCAGGTTGGCACACCGGTCTACGCATCGGATGTCGGCGGAATACCGGATGCCGTCTGGAATCCGGGGGAGTTCCTCTTTGCTCCGGGGAGTGCTGACGCTATCCAAGCCAAAATTACCGCGTTCCATTCCTTAGGGGGCGACGAGAGAAGAAGGATTGGGGAGCAATGTCTGAAGCATTGCCGGAACTTTACGACGCAATCGTTATTGGACAGGCATCTCAATCTATATGAACACATTCAGTATGGCCAGCATGAGTATGCGCTGGCAGGGGTGAACGGGAGATGAGAGCCATGAGCAAGTCGACCGTTTACATGTGGCCGAAAGCCAGCCCGGATAATAAGTACAGCGAACTGTTAACCAAGTCAATCGAACAGGCAGGGCTGCATGTCGAGCATTATGACAAAGAAACGATTGCTAAGCCAGGCAGAGGGGACATCGTCCATATGCATTGGCCGAGTAATTCGTATCAGCATGCATCCGGAATTGCTTTGACAGTCGTAAAGTCGCTGTTTTTCGCTCTTCTACTGCTCTATTACAGATGCAGAGGCGTTCGCTTGTTTTGGACCGTCCACAACATTTGGCCGCATGCTGGCCGAACACGCTGGGATTATATCATGCGCAAGTTTATTCTGACCGTCTGCCACCAGGCTTTTGTCCTGAGTGAATCGGTCAAGCAGGAAGTTGCCAGCGTGTTCGGGATACCGCAGAAGAAGCTCGTGGTTACGCCGCATGGCCATTATGTAGGTGCCTATCCGGGTACGGGAACAGATATCCGTCAGAAATTCGGTATTACGCCGGATCGGTTTCTTTTCTTGTTCGTCGGACGGATCAATCCGTACAAAGGGGTTGATCGACTCGTAGAGGCGTTCGAGTCATTGAAGCTTGCGCCTTGCAGTTTACTGATCGCCGGCCGGGTTGATTCCGGATACAGCCTGGATTTCATTGACCGATTTAATGGGGATGGCACAATCAGCGTTTATCCGCAGTTTGTGGGTGACGATGAACTGGCTGACTACCTGCAAGCAGCCGATCGGGTCGTACTGCCGTACAACCAAATCACGACATCCGGGAGTGCGATTCTTGCATTATCCCATCATAAGCCGGTTATAGCGCCGAATTTAGGCGCGCTCGGCGAATATGTAACAGGCGATTGCGGCATTCTGTATGATCCGGAGGATCCGAACGGCTTGCGCGATGCGCTTCGAAAGTCCATGGACATGGATATGAAGCAAACGGAGAAGCAAATTGAGGCAAAGCTGCGAGAGCTGGATTGGAGCCGGATAGCCGGTAAAATGATCCCTATTTATAGCGGTACAAAGCTGCATGAGGTGAAAGCATGAAAGCAACGATAGCGATTTGTACACATAATCGGGCAGCGGATGTCAAGGAAGCGCTTCTCAGCCTGCTGCAGCAAAGCTACAAACAACCTTTCGAGATCATCGTGATCGACAATCGATCTACCGATCATACCAAACAAACCGTACTGGACTTCCGGAATATGGTCGACATCCAGGTTCGCTACGTGTATGAAGAACGACTTGGTTTATCGGTCGCCCGGAATCGTGCGATTCGTGAAGCAAGAGGCGAGTTCATCCTATTCCTGGATGACGATGCGAAGGCATCCAAGGATTGGATCTCCGGCATCGTGGACTTGTTCGACGGGAATCCGCGAATCGGCTGTGTAGGCGGTAAAATCGAGCCCGCATGGGAAGGCAGCCCGCCAAGGTGGCTCTCCCGAGATAACGAGTCACTCTACAGCATCTTGGATTATGCGGATGAAATCGTGGAGATGCGGGAGCCGGCGATCCCATTTGGAGCCAATGTTGCCTTCCGCATGTCAGTGTTCGATACCATGGAGGCCTTCCGCGAGGATCTTGGCAGAGTGGGAAGCAATTTGCTTTCCAGTGAGGAGGCTGAACTGATTGCGCGTATCCGTACTCGTTATACGGTCTACTACACCCCTCATGCCTCCGTGCTGCACAAGATTCCGCATAGCCGGATCAGCCGGAAATGGCTGCTGCGACGTATTTATTGGCAAGGCGTCAGCAGCGCCGTGTCCTCGAAGAAGAAAGCGGGGATATTTATGAAATCGCTCGTTAAGCTGCCCATCTTTCTCGTCCTAACAATCTTGTTCCTGTTTGATAAAAGGCGAATATTTCGCAATATCAGCAAAATCATTTATAACAACGGACTGATCAGCGGCGTGCTGCGAAGCTATCAACCGAAGCGAATATAACCGTTGAGGATGTTTTGAATCATGAATCAAATGGCTGTCAAAAGAGCGGTGGCAGGCCGCGGAGTATTCCAAACCATCCTGCATACCAGCGCCGCCAATCTGCTCATTATGGTGTTAAGCACATTGACCTCCATCGTGACTGCACGAATGTTTGGCGTCGAGGGGAAGGGAATGTTCTCGGCCATTCTATTCTGGCCGACCTTACTGGCAGGGCTTGTCTCGTTCGGGCTTCCGACCTCCCTTATTTACAATATGAAGATCCATGCTGGTAAAGCGGCTGAATACATCCGGGCAGGATTCATGTTTCAACTGCCTGTCAGTCTGCTTGTCGGTACGATTGCTTGGATCTATTTGCCTGTCTGGCTCGGGAACTATCCGGATGATGTCATTCGGACGGCACAGTGGTACACCGTCTTAACACTGCCTATCCTGCTGGCAGTAAATCTGCTTACGGCGCTCACGCAAAGCATGGATAAATTCGTGCTGTATAACGGATTGCGGTTATATGTTCCGCTCAGCAATCTGCTCGGTCTGCTGGTACTATGGGCGATCGGCAAGTTGTCTCTGCACGGCGCAGCATTCGTTTTCTTCGGGACCAGTCTGATGGTCATCTTCTGGGCGCTGCACCGGCTGCGGCATGAATTGTCGTTCAACTGGCTGCGTAGATTCTCAGACCGTACCGTGCTGGGGACGCTGTTTGGCTATGGTGGAAGGGTGTTCGGTGTAGAGCTGCTCGGCACGCTGTATTCGCAATGCGACAAGCTGATTATTTTATCCCTATTAACGCCAAGGGATTTCGGGCTTTACACGGTTGTGTATACGCTATCCCGCGTGTTTAATGTCGTGCAGACGGCCATTTCGAACGTCATCTTCCCGAAGGTGACGGGGCTTAGTCAGGACAAAATTATAACAGCCGTCAGCAGAGCATTCCGATTGTCCTTCTTGCTCATGACCATTGCAGTTATTCCTGGCATGCTCATCGGTCATTATTTGCTGGGTCTCCTGTATGGGAAGCAATTTTTGGAAGCCGGCAGCGCCTTCTACCTGCTGTCACTCGAATGCATCATCGGCGGCGGCTCATGGATTCTCGCCTCTTCCTTCAATGCGATGGGGCGTCCCGGTTTGGTAGCGATGCGACAAGCGATCGCGCTGGCCATCACGATCGGATTGTTTTTCATCCTGACACCGCTGTATGGCTTGGATGGTATCGCGATTGCCTTGCTGCTCGGCGCGGTCATCCGCATTCTGATTACGATCGCAGCCATGAGAATCGTGTTCAAGGTGCGAATCCTCGATATTCTGTATGACAAAAACGATTTACGCTTTCTATTCGAGCACCTTTCGCGAAGAATGCATACCTAGGAAGGCGGCAATACCGGAATGAACAAAAGCAAGAGAAGCATCAGGGACTACTTCAAATTCGGTTATCGCGTATTGCTCGGCCTGTTGTTTCGGAGGCATGTCGATCAATGCGGGAAACTGCTGCGGGTAGGCGGAAGCATGACGGTATCGAAGGCCAAACGAGCTAAGCTCTTCATTGGCGATTACGTCATCCTGCACAAACATACCGGGTTTTACTTGGATTCGAACGAAGCCGTCATCGAGATCGGCGATCACACCTTCATTAATCGAAGAACCGAAATCAGATGCAAGAAGCAGGTGAAAATCGGCAGTCACTGCGCCATCTCATGGGATGTCACCATTATGGATACGGACTATCACTGCATCGAGGGAAGCGTGGCAACCAGGCCGACAATCATCGGAGATCATGTCTGGATCGGAAACAAAGCGATTATTTTGAAAGGTGTCACGATCGGGGAAGGCGCCGTTGTGGCTGCAGGGTCGGTCGTATCGAGAGACGTGCCAGCCCGCACGCTTGTCGCAGGCGTCCCGGCGAAGCCTCTTAAGAGGAACGTGAAGTGGAACAAGTGACGGAGCGAAATAGAGCTTGTTCAAAAAGTGCGGAAGGGAGAAAGGGATTGTGCCGGAGAGTTTACGTGCCGCCTTTGATAGTGTGTTGTTACCTACTAGTCTAATCCTAGAGAACACAATATCAACAGCGGCCGCAGGCACATCCCTGATCCCTGCAGCACTCGCTTTTTGAACAAGCTCTCAGAGAGAGAGAGAAGAGACACAAAGGAGACGGATTGATGGAAAGCGTACAGTTTGCTCATCCGATGGACGAGCTCAAGGACAAGCTTAGGCAGATTTTGCAGGTGATTCCGCCACATTCCAAGATCTATTACATCGATTATCCGGTTCATGGTAATGGCGGGGATTTGTTGATTATGAAAGGAACCGAAGCATTCTTCAAAGATAATCGTATTCGCGTCCAGGCCAGGTATAGCGTGCTCGATTTCCCGAGCGGGTTGAGTATTCCTAAGGATCATATCATCGTGCTGCACGGCGGCGGGAACTTCGGCGACTTGTATCCGGCTCACCAGAAGCTGCGCGAGAAAATCGTGTCCGATTATCCCGATCATCGCGTGGTCATGCTGCCGCAGACGATTTTCTACAAGAACGAGGCTGAATTTGATAAGACGGCAAGGATCTTTAACAAGCATAAGGATTTGCATCTCTACGTTCGCGACATCTACTCGCAGGAGATGGCTTCCGTGAAATTCACGACCTGTCATGTCTATCTATCGCCGGATATGGCTCACCAGTTATGGCCGATTCGGAGCCATACGAGCCCGGAGAAAGAATTGCTTTGTTTCCTCCGCATAGACATCGAGAAGACGGCAGAGCAGGAACGGCTTGAAGCTTCAGGCCAAGGCGACTATCTGGACTGGGCAACGCTGTTCAGCGGATTTGAGCATAAATCGATTCGCGCTATTTTCAAGATGTCCGAAGCAAGCAACGGCAAGTTGCCCGTTAGCAAGATCTGGGGCAAATACACGGACTATCTGGTGAACAAAGCCGTTAACCGGTTCAGCAAATACAAGAACGTACAGACCTCAAGGCTGCATGGACATATTCTGTCTTGTCTCATGGATAAGCCGAATATCCTGCTGGACAACTCGTACGGAAAGAATTCCAGCTACTATCGCACCTGGACGAATGGAATAACGTCAGCGAAACTATTGGCGCAACAGACTAGTACTGCGGAGCGTGTTTGATCTAAGCAAAGAGAGTTTGACTTCGTCAAACTCCCTATCTCAGGAGGGATTTATCATGAAAGTCGTATTGCTTTCGGGAGGATCGGGGAAAAGGCTGTGGCCGCTGTCGAATGACGCCCGGTCGAAACAGTTTTTGAAAATCTTGAAAAAAGACGATGACCAGTTGGAGTCCATGATACAACGAGTCTGGGGACAAATCGGTGAGGCCGATTTGAAGGATCATGCCTACGTCACGACGAGCAAACCTCAGGTAGAAATGATTCAAAGTCAGCTTGGAAATGAAATCAACCTGATCGTAGAACCCGAACGCAGGGACACATTCCCTGCCATCGCGCTGGCAGCCACCTATCTCTATTCGGTGGAAGGCGTGAGTCTGGATGAAGCGATTGTCGTTATGCCCGTCGACCCTTTCGTCGAGATCGGCTTCTTTCAAAAGCTGAAAGAGCTCGAGCATGTGCTCGCCAGCTCCGATGCCGACTTGGCACTGATGGGAGTCAAGCCGACGTACCCATCTGAGAAATACGGGTATATCATTCCGAGACAGGACGGCGATTCCGGTCGGCCCTTCATGGATGTTCAGAGTTTCCGCGAGAAACCTCGCGAAGAAGAAGCAGCGGAGATGATCGCTCAGGATGCCTTGTGGAATTGCGGCGTTTTCGCATTCAAATTGGATCTGATCATTAACATTCTGATCGTGAACGGGCTGCCGATTCAGTACGATGAAATGTTGAAACAGTACAGCAAGCTGCCGAAAATCAGCTTCGACTATAAAGTGGTGGAGAAAGCGAATCGGATTGCAGCGATTCAATATGACGGGCCTTGGAAGGATCTTGGCACGTGGAATACGCTGACGGAGGAAATTGAGACCTCTCTGATTGGCAAAGGCATTATTACGGAAGATTCGTTGAATACCCATGTCATTAACGAACTGGAAATTCCGATTACGCTGCTCGGCTTGTCCGATGTCATCGTGGCGGCAAGCCCGGATGGCATTCTTGTTGCAGACAAAGCTTCAAGTCCGCAGATCAAGGAGGTCATGAAGCATTCGGAGCAGCGTCCAATGTACGAAGAGCGGCGTTGGGGCCGATACCGAGTGCTGGATTACGTGACCTATCCGGATGGCCGTGAAGTGCTGACCAAGCGGATCTTTATTTCCGCGGGCAGCAATCTGAGCTATCAGTACCACAGTCTCCGGGACGAAGTGTGGACGGTGGTTTCCGGACACGGAGAAATGGTGCTCAACGGCAAGCGGTTTTCCATAACGACCGGAGACGTCCTCCTGATTCCGAAGGAAAATAAACACAGCTTACGTGCACTAATGGATATCGAAATTATCGAAATCCAAACCGGTACGCAGCTCATTGAAGAGGATATCGTCCGGCTTGAACATGATTGGAATGAAATTATGCAGCTCTGTATGATCTAACGAAGTGAATGCTGCTGCGTTTTCTCCGAAAATTTTAAGGAGTTGTTGAAGATGAACATCACGGTTATCGGTGCTGGTTATGTCGGGCTTGTGTCTGGGGTTTGTTATGCGGAGCTTGGCAATCAAGTCATCTGCGTCGATAAGGATCAAGCTAAGCTCGATATTTTGCGAAATGGATCTATACCTATTTACGAACCGGATCTGCAGGAGCTCTCGCTTAAGAATATGGCTGCGGGCAAGCTGAGCTACACGTCTGATCTGCGCCGTGCAGTGCAGCTGTCGGATATTGTGATCATCGCGGTCGGAACGCCTTCCTTGGCTAACGGCGAGGCGGATTTGTCTTATATTGATCAGGCCGCTGACGAAATCGCTGAAGCGCTGAACGGGTATAAGATCATCGCGGTGAAAAGCACGGTTCCCGTCGGAACGAATGAACGCGTACGAGATCGGATCCGCAGGCTGACCAATGAACGGTTCGACAGCATTTCGCTGCCGGAGTTTCTGAGAGAAGGTTCAGCCGTGCAGGATACGCTTCATCCGGATCGGATCGTCATAGGTGCCGATTCTCAACGTGCCGCTGACACGATCGCCAAGCTGCATGCGCCGCTGACGGATCAAATCGTGATCACGGACATTCGCAGCAGCGAGATGCTGAAATATGCCTCCAATGCGTTTCTCGCTACGAAAATATCGTTTATTAACGAGATCGCGAACATATGCGAGAAGGTAGGCGCAGATGTCACCCAGGTGGCCAAAGGAATGGGTTACGACAACCGGATCGGTCATTCGTTTCTGAAAGCGGGGATTGGCTACGGAGGCTCCTGTTTCCCGAAGGATACGCGGGCTCTTATCCAAATTGCCGGCCATGTCGACTACGAATTCAAGTTGCTTCGTGCGGTGGTTGAGGTGAATCAGGATCAGCGGTTCAAAATGATCCGGAAGCTCGAAATGATATTTGACGGCAACCTGCAGGGCAAGACGATCGCTGTCTGGGGACTTTCTTTTAAACCGAACACCGACGACGTGAGGGAATCACCTGCACTCGAGATCGTTCAGCATCTGGTGAATAGCGGGGCGACGGTGAAGGTGTATGATCCGATTGCGATTCCGAACTTCCGCCGTATGTACGGCGACAATGGTGTGGTTTGGTGCGAAGGTGCATTGGAAGCGGCAGCGGATGCAGATGCGCTCTGTCTGTTGACGGAATGGGATGAATTCATCCATGTGGATCTGGATCAGCTGCAATCTGTATTGCGAAAGCCTATCCTGATTGACGGCCGCAATGTTTTTAAAGAAGAGGATTTAGCGGGAACGGCCTTCATCTACTATTCCATCGGCCGCCCCAGCTTGAATCAAGGCGTCAAGGAGGAAGTATTGGCTTTACATTACTAAAGGATGATGAGGGCCTTTATCGTGAGAAAAAATGCTTCACTGCTGTTATTGTACGGACTGCTGGTTTGCTTGACGCCGTTATCCGCTACAGGGAACGCCGCTCCGCTTTCATTCTATGAAATTGAAATCGACCATCTTCGAGATTGGGAGCAGGTGTACAAGCATTCGGATACGCTCTTTCTGACAAAGGCTCCGGGTGAAACCTCGGATCCGACCCGTGTGAAACGCGGCGGCGTTTCAGGTGAGAACATGGTATACAAGGCGGAAGGTTACCTCCGGTCATTCGCGGTTTACACGAATTATCAGCCGAACGCCAAGAAGACTTATGACCATCCGTCCTTTTACATTTCCAAGGATGGCGTGACGTATAACAAGGTCATTCCGGACATTCATGAAGAAGACAGCGATGCAGTTAACATCGTGTACGAATCGAGGAAGTTCCCGGCAGGCACGAAATTTCTGAAAATCGTCTACCAGGGCAGCAGCATCGTCAAATCGCCGGCCATCGGCAAGGTCGTACTGAACGGACCTTCCAGTGCGCAGACCAGCGTACCTTCGGGGACGGTGCCTTACGGGCGCATGGTCATGCTGAATCAAGGTGCGAAGGGTGAAACCATCTATTACACAACGGATGGCAGTGATCCCAGAACTTCGGCTACACGCTTGCATTACAGCTCGCCAATCGCGGTCGTAAATAATCTGTTGCTTCAAATAACAGCTGTGAGCCATTCGAGTACGGGGCAGTCGGCAGCGACCGGCGTATCGACCTATCGGTATGTGCCGGCTCCTAAACCGGCTCCGCCTATCGGGTTGATCGATCCGCTCGATAATTTCAAGCAGCTCGCCAGTCGTGCCAATCTGTATGTCATCAAGAACCAACCCGGTTATTTCGATAACGACAAAAGCCGGTTCGCGCGTACCACTAGTGCGCCTGGCAGCATGGTGTACCATACGGATTACGACATCAACTCGTTTACGGTGTACAGCAGCTTTTTTACCGGAAACCCGATTGAGGAACATCGAATGTTTGTCTCTTCGGACGGCAAACAATACAAGCAAATTCCCGCGACGGTTAACCCTGTCGGCTATGCGACCGGGAATTGGCAGCAGTACGCGTATGAAGCTTCAGGACTGCCGGAGCATTCGAGGTATTTGAAAATCGTATTGCTCGGTACGAAAGCCTGGTCACCTCAAGTTTCGAAGGTCGTCATCAATCAGAATACGGCTTCGGTGAAGCTGGCTACTTCTCGGAGCGAGACTTCGGTCAAGACCGAATTGACCTCGACTACGAAAGGGGCACGCATCTATTACCGGTTAAACAAAGGGCCCGATTTCATGAATTATTCGAAGCCGCTCCTGCTCCAAGGGTATAACGTGCTGGAAACGTATGCAGTGAAAGACGGCTGGTTACCCAGCCCAATCCGCAAATATACGGTGAATGCCAGCAATGAGATTCTTGTCGATCGGTTCGGTCAGATGAAGGCTGCGAATTTCGCGGGGAAGGTGACCAGCGAGAAGGATTTGGCATCGGACGCCGCGGCAGACGCTGCTTATTATGGAAGCTTGAAGTCGCCGGGAGGTCGTGACCCTTATGGCGGGTTGGCCGGAAGTGCGAAGAAATATAATCTGGCTGCCAAAGGGTACTTCGCAATCCAGCGGATGGGTGATCGCAAAGTAATGACGACACCTGACGGGAATCTCTATTTCAGCCTAGCCGTGAACGGCGTGACGGCCCATGAAACGTACACCCGAATCACGGGAAGGGAGCAGAAGTTTGAATCCGTCCTCCCAAATCAAGGCGTGAACAAAAACGCGTATATCGGTCAGGACAATTATTCGTTCTATGTGGCGAATGTTTTCCGGAAGAAAGGCGTTTTCCCGACTGAGCATGCCATCTACTCGGAAGCGGTAACCCGGCTCCCCAAGTGGGGCTTTAACGGTGTAGGCAATTATTCAACCGAGAAGTATGGCGAGGAGGGCAAGCTTCCTTACGTGAGAATGCTGCCGCTTAGCGGTATGGCATGGGCCAAAATCAATGGCGTCTCGTTATTCGATATCTTTGCTCCGGACGCCGCAGCACAGATCGATAAGGCATTTAAGAATACGCTCACGCCTAACAAGAACGATAAGAATCTGATCGGTTATTTCATCGATAATGAATACGACTTCCACAAATTTTATACGCATGTGCCGAAGCTCAAAGCGAGCTCTGCTGCCATGAAAGGGAAATTGGTCCAGAGGCTGAAGGACAAGTATCAAACCATCAGCTCATTCAACGCCAATTGGAAGACGACATTTAAATCGTTCGATGAGATGAAGGAAGCGGAGCTGCCTGTTTCAACCTCTCAATCATGGCGCGATATGGAAGCTTTCTTCGACTACTATCTGGATACGTTCTTCGGAACGGTCTCCCGTGCGTACCGCAAATACGATCCGAACCATCTCCTCCTTGGAGATCGATGGATTACGACAACGTTCCATAATGAGAAAATCAGCAGCGCGCTCGCCAAAGTGGAAGGCAAATACGTGGATGTCATCAGCATCAACTATTACACCTATAAGCTCGAGCCTGATCAGCTGAAGAAGATCTACGATATTTCGGGCGGCAAACCGATTCTGTTCAGTGAATTCGGTTTTGGGACCAGCGAGCAGGGGCTTGCGCCTCTCCTTCCAAATTCGGCAGCGAATCAATTCCAAAGAGGAATGCGCTATCGCAATTACGTGGAAGGTGCGGTCAGCCTGCCTTATGTAGTCGGCGCGCATGTGTTTAATTATGTGGATCAAGCCGGGCTTGGCAGGTACTGGCAGGGCGAAGGAGGAGAGCACTATAACTCCGGTCTGGTTAATGTTGCGGACCGCCCTTACAAGGACTATCTGAAAGCCATCATGGATACGAACTATGACATTTATAAGGTCATGCTCGGGGAGCGCGCGAAATTTTATTATGATTTCAATAAAGGATAAGCTTGCGGATCGATCCGCAATCCTTGCCTTGAAGGAGGTACACCTTGGTCGATTCGAACGGCAACAACCTTGTATTTCTACTCTGTACGCCGCGGAGCGGGAGCTCTCTGGCCACGGTTATGCTCCAAAATCACAGTAAACTGTTCGCTACGCAAGAAATGTGGTTTCTGATGAGCTTGTATGATTTGCAATCGCCGCAGCGCCGCGCTTATGGCGGGACGGGAATCCTTAATCAATTCTACAACGGCGTGCTGCCGCAGCACAGCTTTGAGCAGGCTTGCAGAGCTTTTGCCCTCCAGGTATACAACGGCTTAATGCAAAGCAGCGCCGGTGCAGAGATGGTGATCGACAAGTCGCCTCGGTACTATTATCTGCTGGAGTTTCTGGATGCGCTGTTCCCGCAGTCTCGGCGGATCTGGCTCATGCGTAACCCGTTTGCCGTTCTCTCTTCCCATAAGAAGGTGAACGGACAACGGGGAACGAGCTTCAATCTGAGGGAAGACATGAGGAACGGGACTTTCGATATGAAGCTCGCTGACCTGACGATCGGATTGTTCCGCTATTTCCGTTACTTCGCTCAAGATAATCCCTTCTCGCACCGGTTGTCTTACGAGAAACTGGTGACCAATCCCAGGGAGCAGATGATTGAGGTTTGCCGATTCCTAGGCATTGGTTATGAAGAAGGGCTAGAGATCTATGGGAACTTTAAAAATACCGCCAAGTCTGACTTGTATTTCAGCATGGGGGTAGGCGATCCGTTCGTCGCGAATCATACGGAGCCGAATCAGGATTCCGTTTCGATCTGGAAAGAAGTGCTGGATAAGCAGGAGATCGAAATGTACGGCCGGGTGCTTGGCGCTCAGATCTTCCATGATCTTGGGTATAGCGAGGAGCTGGCTGAAGCCGAGAAGCTGACGGGTGTACGCTTCGAGCTTGAACCGGATACGGAGCTGATTGAGCTGTACACCAAGCAATTGGTCGATGCAACGGGCTGCAGGTGGGAAGCGGGCTATGAGATGAGAACGGATCCGGGTGCATTAGGGAGCTTGGTTATCCCGGACCAATTCAATGACGATAGATGGCTGCACCCGGAAGAGCTTCAACTGCAAATGACTGTGCGTATGCTTGAGAAACGTTTGGAGAATAGCGCCAAAGAGCGAAGACAGTTGAAACTGCAGCTGGACACCATGAGGAGAAAAGCGAATCGGTTGAAAATGTTGATTCCCTTCGGCAATCGTTTGTCCCAGCTTGCTTCGACCTACTTCAATAACAGCAGGCTGAACAAATGAGCGCCATAGTCGGCATTTATCAGTATAACGGGCATCCGGTCTGGAGCAGGGACAGAGACGAAATGATGGAAGCCATGCAGCGGTACGATGCCGACGATGTTCAAACGTGGACGAGCGGTGCGGTATTCCTGGGGTGCCGAGCCAAGTGGATTACCCCCGAATCGGTAGGGGAGCGATTGCCCTATTATGATGCGGAGAGGAAGCTCGCGATTACGGCCGATGCCATCATTGATAACCGCCGGGAATTATTGGAGCTGCTGCAGGTTTATCCGGCTCATCGCAGCAAGATAACGGACAGCGAGCTTATTCTGCTGGCCTATCGGAAATGGGGGCGGAAGGCTCCGGAATATCTAATCGGCGACTTCGCTTTTGTGATCTGGGACATGGGAAAGCGGGAACTGTTCGGTGCAAGAGATTTGCTTGGACATCGCTCACTCTATTATGTTCACGGTCGCGATCGGTTTGCCTTCGGTACGACGATTGCTCCGTTATTCGCTTTACCGGAAGTTGTCAAAGAGCTTCATGAGCCTTGGCTTGCGGAGTTTATGGCAATCCCGGAAATGTTCGAGTCTACCGATGTCACTTCTACGCCTTACCGGAATATTCATCAGCTGCCGCCGGCCCATACGATTACGGTATCGGATGGATGCGTTTCGCTCTCTGGGTATGGCTCATTGGAACCGAGTTCCATGCTTCGGCTCACATCCAGCCATGAGTATGAGGAAGCATTCCGGGAGGTATTCGACGAAGCGGTAAGGTCAAGGCTGCGCACGCATCGTCAAGTAGCGGCAACGTTAAGCGGGGGCCTGGACTCCGGTTCTGTCGCAAGCTTCGCAGCACGTGCGCTGCGTGAGGAAGGGAAGCCATTGTATGCGTACAGCTACATTCCAACGAGCGATTTCACCGATTGGACGCCGAGAAGCACAGAAGCGGACGAAAGCCGGTTCATCGAAGCCACGGTTCGCCATGTCGGCAATATTTCGCACCAGGCTATGGATTTCGAAGGCATCAGCCCATTCTCCGAAGTCGACGAATGGCTGGATATTCTCGAGATGCCTTACAAGTTCTTCGAGAATTCCTATTGGTTGAAAGGGATACATGAGCGAGCCGGCGGACAAGGTGCAGGGGTTCTGCTCACCGGTGCAAGAGGGAACTTTACCGTTTCGTGGGGACCCGCTCTTTATTATTACGCGACGCTGCTAAGAAAGCTGAAATGGCTGCAATTCATGCGGGAGCTTCGGCTGTACAGCGCTAATAAAGGGATTAGCAGATCACGTTTACTATCCGTGATCGGCAAGCAGGCGTTTCCGATGCTGGATAAAGGTCCGCAGCAAGGCGGTAAGTCCGATATTCCGACGATGCTGATTCATCCCGATTTTGCCAGACGAACGGATGTGTTCGCCAAGTTGCAGGAGAATCGAATTGGCGTGAATGGCTCTACGATTAGCGATCCGCTGGAGCTGCGCAAGGAGAAGATGCAAAGCCTTGCCGTTGGCAACAAGAACGGCGCTTCGGCAACGAAATTGTCCTTGCGTTACGGCGCATGGGAACGCGATCCAACCTGCGATCCCAGAGTCGTTCGGTTCTGCTTCTCGGTCCCGATTGAACAATATGTCCGGGATGGCTTGGATCGCGCGCTGATTAGAAGGGCGACGAAACACTATTTGCCCGACGAGGTAAGGCTGAATCAGCGCATTCGCGGCATTCAGGGAGCGGATTGGGTTCACCGTATCATGCCTTCCTGGAGGCCGTTGACCGATGAACTCCGGCAGCTTTGCACGGATCCTATCGCAAGCGGGTACCTACACGTCGATCGTATCCGGAATGCGGTGTCACGGCTTGGTGAATCCCCGCGTCCGGAACATGCTTTCGATCCGGAAATGAGAATGCTCATGCGCAGCCTGATCATCTACCGGTTTCTAAAACGATTTTAGAAGATTTTAAGAAGCAACTAAAAGTTGCGTAAGGGAGAAAGGGGATGTGCCGGAGAGTTTACGTGCCGCCTTTGATAGTGTGTTGTTACCTTCTAATCTCATCATAGAGAACACAATATCAACAGCGGCCGGAGGCACATCCCTGATCCCTGAAGCTCTTCCTTATAACTTTCTTTAAAAATATCTATAAAACTCGTTTACTCCATTGAAAGGGGGTGAAAAACCATGACGAACAAAAAAGAATGGCAAGTTCCGACTGTTGAAATGCTTGACGTAAGCGAAACGATGTATGGAAAAGGTATGACGAATATTGACTTCGTAACAACGGACGATATGGACATCTATAACCCGAGCTAGGTTCGGGTCAACGCCCTTATACAATCCGCGCACCGGATTGTATAAGGGATTTCTTATTATTCCCCTGAAAGGAGTGGTTGATCTGATATCTGCCAGAGAACACACGATATATAAGGCTTTCGGCATGCGGATATCTAGTTCAATCCCGCTGCCTGAATTACCTGTATCCGGTCCAATGAAGGAACGGGAGCACCCGGATGTTGTCATTGAAGCGGCTGACCCAGACAAGTTGTTGGAAGAGCTCGAGCTTGGCGGCAGTAACTTCTTGTACAAAGACGGCCGATTCCTGTTCCTTATTCCGGAGACAGCCATGTATTGCATCGAAGACGGATATCGAATTTCAGTAGCACCGCTTGCCGGCGCAGATCCGGAGAAGGTTCGTGTATATTTGCTCGGTACTTGTTTGGGCGCACTGCTCATGATACGCAATGTGCTGCCTTTGCACGGAAGCGCCATAATGATAGGCGGCAAAGCCTACGCGTTTCTTGGCGAGTCGGGAGCCGGCAAATCAACGCTTGCCGCTACTTTGGTGGGCATGGGGTATGAGCTAATAAGTGACGATGTCATCGCGGTTTCCTTTACAGGCGAAGGCGGAAGGCTTGTCGTTATGCCGTCCTATCCGCAGCAGAAGCTGTGGCAGGAAAGTATCGATCAGCTGGGACTGGCATCCGGGAACTATCAATCGGTTTATCGGGAAACGACGAAATATGCCGTACCGGTGCTTTCAAGATTTTGTAATGAGCCCGTCCCACTTGCAGGAGTGTTTGAACTGGTGAAGTCGGAATCAGAGGCAGCCGTTTCGATCAGACGGTTGTCCAATTTGGATCGGCTGCGTATCGTGCTGATGCATACGTACCGAAATATGCTGATCCCGCGACTGGGCCTTGCGCAGTGGCATTTCAAGGTTTCGTCCAGCCTGGCTGATCAGGTTAATGTCTATCAGCTCATGCGGCCGACAGCCGGATTTACGGCGCATCACCTTGCATCTGAGATCATTCGTACCATTGAAGAAGGAGGCGTATAAACATGACGAACGTGAACTTGGCGGAACAACAAATTATCCAATCGCCGGGCAGCATTGTGAGTGACATGAACGGGGAGAAGGTGATGTTCAGCATCGATAGCGGGAAATATTACAATCTCGGCATGATTGGCGGCCGAATTTGGGAGCTCATCGCTTCACCGCTTACGGCCAGCCAATTGGTAGACAAGCTCCTATTGGAATATAACGTTACACGGGCTGCCTGTGAGGAACAGGTTGACGCTTTCCTTCGGAAAATGCATCAGGAATCGCTGATCGAGGTTCGGAACCTTGAAGCGCATCGTTAGGAAGTTTCTCGCTCTGCCTGCGGAGAAGAAACGGTTCCTGCTCGAAGCGTTCATTTACTTAGGCTGGGCACGTGTATTGAAGACCTTACCGTTCTCCCGGCTCGCGCCATCATTGGGCAGACGTATGTACGAAACGCCGCTCGCGCATGATCCGTCAACCGAAATGCCGATTCGCCAAATTGCCCAGGCGATCCAGTTGATGAGTCGTCATACCATCTGGGAAAGCCAGTGTATGGTCAGAGCGATCGCAGCCAAGAAAATGCTGAAACGGCGCCGGATTGAAAGCACACTCTACCTAGGTACGGCGAGGGATGAGCAAGGGAACATGATCGCGCATGCCTGGCTTCGAAGCGGGCCATTCTATGTGACCGGAGCCGAGGAGATGAAGATGTTCACGATGGTGGCTTCATTCGGAACAGACAAAACGTAAGGAAAGGAATGAAGGTGTCCCGTTATGGAGAACAATCGTACTCTGGATCTAAGCGCTATTCCTGAAGAATTAAACATCATGCTGGCGTTCATGCAGATGGATGCCGATCAAGCGCAGCAATGGGGCAAACCATCGATGCCTGACATCGATTGGAATCAACTTCTGAAGCTGATCCGACATCATCGCGTCTATCCGCAGCTGTATTCGAAGCTGAAGAACAACAACGGGATTCCTGCCGATGTCTTGCAAGCCCTTCATCAGGATTACGGTAAAAATACGTTTCAGATGCTCCGTTTAAGCGGCGAAATGGGCCTTGTGTGCAGCTCCTTTCAGGACCGAGGGATTCCTTCATTAGTTCTTAAAGGACCGGTGCTTGCCGATCTGCTATATGGTGATGTTTCGCTCCGAACGTCCAAGGATTTAGACATTCTGGTCCCAATGGACGGTGTGGAGAAGGCAGAAGAGATGTTGACCAAGCTCGGTTATGAGAGCGATAGTCATGCTCCGCGGTTATTCAATTGGAAGTGGAAGATGCATCATATCTCCTATACGCACCCGCAAACGAGAATTCAAGTGGAGCTTCATTGGCGTCTCAATTCCGACATGGGCAAAGAACCTTCATTCGAGGAGCTCTGGGAACGGAGAAGACGCAGTACGCTTACGAGGAATGAGATTTATATGCTAGGAAGCGAAGATCTCTTCATGTATCTGGTCTCGCACGGCGCCCGTCACGGCTGGTTTAGGCTCCGCTGGCTGGAGGATATTGATCGCTTGGTGCGCCAAGGTGTAAACTTTGAAACGCTCATCTCGCTTATGCGACGCTATGAATGTATTCAGCTTGGAGGACAGGCTCTAATTCTTGCTTCCGCACTGCTTGGCACGCCGATACCAAGCTCAACCAAACCAATGATCACTAGCAACCATCGCGAGTTGGCTCAACGTTCGCTCTATTTCATCCGGGATATCGTCGCTTTCTCGCCTGTGCCGAGCTCCCAAGAATTAGCCAAGACCTATAAACGTTACTTGTTTGCATTGAAAACGACCCGGCAAAAGTCGGTTTATATAGTTGGCCAATTATATCCCAGCTTCAGGGATACGGAGGCGATGCCGCTTCCGAAACAATTACATTTTCTATACTTTCCCTTAAGACCGTTCGTCTGGTTATGGCGGCAAATGAGGCAGGAAGCTTAAAGGAACCCGGCCTATTCAAGTATGACATGACCGCACATAGAAGAATGACAAGCACCTCGGAGGCAAACATGAGCGCAATTGCAGGTATTCTTTGTTACAACGAAGAGACTGTATCGATAGAAGATAGCATGAAGCTTATGCAAGCTTTGCAAAGATATCCGGCCGATGATGTGCAAACCTGGCATGGCGGGTCCGTATTTCTGGGATGCCATGCCCAGTGGATTACACCGGAATCGGTTCATGAACGTCTGCCGTTCTATGATGAGCTAAATAAACTGGCCATTACCGCGGATGCGATCATTGACAACCGGGACGAATTGTTTAACCGGCTGCAGATTGATTATTCCCGTCGGAAAGGGATGACGGACAGCGAGCTTATTTTGTCGGCGTACCTGAAGTGGGGAAAGGAAGTCCCACGCTATTTGATCGGCGATTTCGCTTTTGTCATCTGGGATGAGAAGAAGCGTCTTCTTTTCGGAGCACGCGACTTATTGGGAAACCGCACGCTCTATTATCAACGTCAAGAGCGGCAGTTCGCTTTTTGCACGGCGGTCAATCCGTTATTCGAGATCACCGGCGCCAGGAAGGAGCTTAATGAGTCATGGTTTGCAGAGTTTTTGGCCATTCCCATTATTCTCGATTCCGTCGACGTGAACGGGTCAGTATACCGTAATATCGAGCAAATTCCTCCGGCACACAGCTTTACGGCCCAGGATTGTAAAATGACGCTAGAGCAGTACGAGACGCTGGAAGCGCCCCGGGATCAGCTTCGGCTGAAATCAAACGGCGAATACGAGGAAGCATTTCGCGATGTTTTTCAGGAGGCCGTCACATCGAAGCTTAGGACATTCCGTTCGGTCGGCGCAAGCTTAAGCGGTGGATTGGATTCAGGCGCAGTCATAAGCTTTGCCGCTGACCCCTTGCGTAAGGAAGGGAAATCATTGCATACCTACAGTTTCGTTCCTTCGCCCGATTTCGTGGATTGGACTTCGAGAAGCATGATGGCCGACGAAAGTCCGCACATTGGAGCCACGGTACGTCACGTAGGGAATATATCGCACAACGGCTTGGATTTTTCGGACAGGAACTCGTTCGGGGAAATCGACGACTTGGTCGAACTTCTGGAAGCTCCTTATAAGTTCTTCGAGAATTCGTTCTGGATCAAAGGGATTCTTGAAAAAGCGCGGCAGGATGGGGTCGGCGTGCTGCTTACGGGCGCACGTGGGAATTACACCGTTTCTTGGGGACCGGCCATGGACTACTACGCCAAGCTTTTAAGGAAGCTGCGCTTGTTCCATTTTTACCGCGAGCTAAAGCACTACGGGAGACAGATGAATATTGGAAGATCCCGGCTGCTGCCCATTATCGCTAAACAAGCCTTTCCATTTGCGACCAGATCTTTTTACGCCAAGGAACCGAAGAACGAAATTCGAAATCTCATCCATCCGGCTTTGGCCGCAAGAACAAATGTCTTTGAAAAGCTTAAACACCATGACGTCGGCTTAGGCGGGGCAACCTTCGATGAATTCGAAGCGAGAGACTATCAATTCAGAAATTTGGCAACCTCAAACCATCAAGGCACATCTGTAACCAAGTTTTCCCTGCGCTATGGCGTTTGGGAAAGGGACCCGACCTCCGATCCGAGAGTGGTACGCTTCTGCCTGTCCGTGCCGATCGAACAGTATGTACAGAACGGGATGGACCGATCGCTCGTCCGGAGGGCAACCGAATCGTATTTGCCTGATGAAGTACGGTTAAACCAACGCATTCACGGCGTTCAAGGAGCGGATTGGGTCCATCGCATGATTCCGATATGGAACTTATTTAACGAAGAGCTTCGGAAGCTTTGCCGGGATCCCATGGCCTCGCATTATTTGAACGTAGATCAAATCAAGGCATCGCTTGAGAAAATCGGGCATGCACCCCATCCGAAGCATGCATACGATCCAGATGCGAGATTATTAATGCGCGGCTTGATAGCTTACCGGTTCTTGAAGCAATTTACGTGATTGATTCCATTTGAAGGGAGGTGATACATATGGAAAAGCAAACACGGAAAGAATGGCAGCAACCAATGCTGGAAGTACTCGACGTAAGCATGACGATGGGTGGACCGAATGGTGTATTCCCGGACAAGAACGGCAAGGGTTCTAACAATGGGCACGCATTTGAATCCTAAATGCACCTGATATATGGCAAACCAATTGGCCCTTATACGAAGAAAAGCGTATAAGGGCCTCATTGAGGTGAGGAAGATGAAACCTGCGGTCAAACGAACGATTTATAGAGCATTTGGGCTGATGATAGCAAGTGAAATCGCCTTGCCGGAGCTGCTTCGGGAAGAGGAACAAACATGCGAAGTGGATGTTTATATCGACAAGGATGACTTGTATCAAGCCTGGAACGAACGCAGCGGCAGTGACAGCGACGATTATTATGCTCTTGAAGGCGATGATCTTATGCTGAACATAGTAGGCACGGCCATTTACAGAGTCCGGGGAGGGAACCGGATCACCGTCTCGCAGGCAATCGGAGCGGAGGATACCGTTGTTCGGCTATATTTGCTAGGAACCTGCATGGGTGCGCTGCTGTTCCAGCGTAAGATGATGCCCTTACATGGAAGCGCCGTTGTTATTAACGGAAAGGCTTATGCATTCGTCGGCGATTCCGGCGCGGGCAAATCCACCCTTGCCGCCGCCTTTCTCAAACGCGGCTATCCGCTTCTTACCGACGACGTGATTGCCGTAACGTTGAACCGCGACCGAGTCCCCGTCGTCATTCCCTCTTACCCGCAGCAGAAGCTTTGGCAGGAGAGCATCGACATGCTTGGCATGCAATCCGATCGTTATGTTCCGCTGTACGAGACCAAATATGCGATACCCGCAGCGTCAATGTTTTGCAAGGAGCCGGTCCCTCTGGCAGGTATCTTCGAACTCGTGAAGACGGACAGGAGTGGCACGGAACTTCGCCATCTCCAAGGGCTTGAGAGACTTCCTACCATCCGATTTCATACCTACCGCCATTTTCTGATTCCTCAGCTTGGCTTGGATCAGTGGCATTTCTCTGCCTCCGTCTCGATTGTCAATCGCATTAACATGTACCAATTATGCAGACCGGCTGAGAGATTTACTGCCTACGATTTAGTAAGCCGAATCCTAAATACGGTTGAAGAAGGAATATGGATTTCGCACGGATAGGGGGAAATGAAAAATGGAGCATCTGCTGCTATATATTAAAAAAATGCATCACTTTGCCGGCACCAAGCTCTATATCAATCTATTCGGTATGATGGTGATCAGCTTTCTGGAGGGTATTGGAATCTTTCTGTTGATTCCGGTGCTTGGTTTAATTGGGGTTTTGGGTTTGAACACGGATGGAATCCCTTTCGTTGCTGTTTTGGTGAAACCGTTAGAGGCTATACCGGACGGAATGAGACTGCTTGTTGTTCTAGGGGGGTTCATTCTATTAATTGCAGGTCAGGCTCATTTGCAGCGAAAGCAGACGCATTTGAACCTGGACATTCAGCATGGGTTTATAAGGTACCTTCGAATGGAAATCTATCAGGGATTGCTGCAGGCCAAATGGGCGTTCTATCTGCAAAGAAGAAGATCGGATTTCTATAATATCATGACCAATGAACTGTCGCGTGTCAGCCAAGGCGCCTTTCTCGTGATGCGTTTAATGACCACAATTCTGTTTACCGCGGTACAAATCGGCTTTGCGCTGTGGTTGTCGGCACAACTGACGGTTATGGTCTTGATCTGCGGTTTAGTGCTGGCCGTGTATGCAAGCCGGTTCATTAAACGTTCCAAAAGCATCGGGGATGAAACCTCTGATCTTGCCCAAAGTTATATGGGCGGGATGACCGATCATTTTAACGGCATGAAAGATATTAAAAGCAATCGATCAGAAGCACAGCATTTGACATGGTTTCGCGCGCTTTGCGGCAAAATGGAGCATAACCTCGTTCACTTTGGGAAAACGCAGGCTACGTCCCAGTACATTTATAAAGTGGCATCCGTCATTATCATTACGCTGTTTGTTTACGTATCTCTGCAAGTGTTTCAAGTGCAGGCTGAGAAGCTCATGCTGATCATCATCATATTTTCCCGTCTTTGGCCGAAGTTTTCGACCTTGCAGTCTAATTGGGAACAAATTGCCCAAACGCTTCCCGCGTTTAAGAGCCTTGCAGATCTTCAGAAGGATTGCGACTTGGCAAAGGAATTGGAAGTGCATGACTTTCCGGCGGGCGGAGATCCGGTAAGCATGGAGCAAGGAATTGAGTGCCGAGGAATCTCTTATCGTTACAATGGAAGCCAATCCACTTATGCTCTTCAGAATATCAATCTGTCCATTCCGGTTAATCGGATGACAGCTATCGTTGGAAAATCCGGTGCCGGGAAAAGCACCTTGATCGATATCATAATCGGACTTATTCAACCGGATGAGGGAGAGGTCATGGTAGACGGACGCAATCTTGCCAGTGACGACAGCTTCGTGCTTAGGAGATCCGTCAGTTACGTCTCACAGGATCCATTCTTGTTTCATGCAAGCATCAGGGAAAATCTGTTGATTGCCGCTCCGGAAGCAACGGAAGCACAAATGTGGGAGGCATTGCAGTTCTCTGCATCGGATGAATTTGTTCGAAACCTGCCGCAGGGACTGGATACCGTACTAGGTGACCGCGGAGTTAGACTTTCAGGCGGGGAACGGCAGCGGATCGTGCTGGCTCGGGCGGTATTAAGGAAGCCGAGCATTCTAATTCTGGATGAAGCAACCAGCGCCTTAGACAGTGAAAATGAAGCCCAAATTCAAGGCGCGCTTGATCGTTTAAGGGGGAGAATGACCATTATTGTCATTGCTCACAGGCTGTCTACCATACGCAGCGCGGATCAAGTCGTCGTATTGGAGAAAGGTGAAGTCATTCAGAAAGGAGGCTTTCAGCAGCTTTCCGCGGATATGAAAGGCACGTTTAGCAAGTTGTTACATTTTCAATCGGATAAACGTGTGCCTTAACAGAGGGAGCTGAATGGCTCCTTCGAGGTCTGTTAACCAGAGTACTAGAAACCACTGCCCGAGAAAGTCGCTTCCCGAAGTCTAACGGTTGCCAGAGAGCCTAATCTTCGTTTTTGCGGCGGCCCCAAATTGTAACGGTTGCCAGAGAAGCTATTTCGCGATTTAGGTATGGTATCCGCCTGTAAAAGGACAAATAAGGTCTCTGGTAACCGTTAGAGTCAAAAAAAATGAAATCGAATCGTAGAGACGCTATTTGCAGGTTTGCGGGCGGAAATAGGGGGATTTTGACCTTATTTGCCCCCAAAAACACGTTTTGGAATGCTAATCCTACAGGTCTTATTTGCTCCAAAACCACTGCATTTCTGCTGAATTCTGCTAAATAAGGCTTCTGTGATTCGTTAGAATATCGGAGGTGCCCATTTCTACAAAATAAGGCCTCTACAATTCGTTAGAGCAGCATGCCCTGGACACCTGGGTCTTAGCAGGAGGTGTTCACATGGGTGAGCAGCGGCAAAGGCAGCATACTAAAAAGAAATCATCGTTTGTAAGCCAACTTATCGAACAAAACAGCAGGCCTACCAGGAATATATCGCTACATCGAGTTTTTCAACACTTGACAAAGCTCCATACGATTCGTTAGGTTCCTGGTGGCAAGAAATCCTGCCATATAAGCGCTCTCCCAACCTTTAGAATACCACCCCTCCGCCTTGGGATGGGGATTGTATTGTCGATTCGTCAAGCCTCTGGAGACGTGGGCATTGGAGCGAAAGATAGGTGAAGGTAGTAGAGTTCTCTACATGCTGAGAGAGAGCCGCTTGGCTCCCTCTATTGTCAAGATTATGTCCAGCAGAGGTTTAATTGCTTGCGAGGTCCTTTCGTTCGTCGAGGTATTTTAGTATAGCGGCAATGGATTGCTCAATCGTTAATTGTTCCGTATCAATAATGAGCTCAGGTGCGCTTGGGATGTCATACTGCCCGCTAATCCCCGTGAAGTTGGGGATCTGTCCGCTTCTTGCTTTAAGGTACAAGCCTTTTGGATCTCTCTTCTCGCATTCCGCCAGCGAACATTTTACGTAAATTTCGTTGTAATCCCCCGGTTGAAGCATTTCTCTGACCATGAGACGGTCTTTCTCACTTGGAGAGATAAACGCTGCCAGCACGACGAGTCCGGCATCCACGAACAACTTAGAAATTTCACCGATTCTGCGAATGTTTTCTTGGCGGTCCTCATTGGAGAATCCGAGGTCGCGATTAAGTCCATGCCGAATATTGTCCCCATCGAGTACGTAAGATGCAATTCCTCTAGCATACAGTTCCTTCTCCAGTGCAAACGCCAGCGTCGATTTTCCGGAACCCGATAAACCCGTCAACCATAACGTACAGCTTCTGTGACGATTCCTCTTCTGACGATCATCCCTGGAGATATTGGAATTGTGCCATGTAATATTGTCGCTCTTATGATCCAAAGTTTGCTCTCTCCCTCCAAAACCTGTACACCTCATTATTTAAACGTAGAGGAAGTACTCGAATCAACTAGGAACGTCAAGAAATCGGGTAGATTTGAAAAAATTGGGTTGAAAGCGCTGTAACTGTTGATGTATTCTGGAGGTATATCGAAACGTTTCAATGGAATGAGAAATGATCTGTGAGAATAGAGCTTGAGGGAGAGGGATTTCGAAGTGAACACATCATCCGTTTATAAAGTAGCTTTTATCGGCTGCGGCAAGCGTGCACATGAACATGCGATCGGTGTACAAGCCGACAACAGACTTGAGGTAGTTGCATTGTCCGATATTTCAGCTGCATCGGCCGAAACGCTGAATACTGAATTTGGTTTTCAAGCAAAGATCTACACCGATCATAAGGAAATGCTGGAGAAGGAGAAGCCTGATGTTGTCCTGATCTGTCTTTGGACACCTCTGCATTTATCCGTTTTCCGCGATTGTGCGGAAGCAGGCGCCAAAGCCGTTTTGTGTGAGAAGCCGATGTCGGCAACTTGGGGCGAATGTCAAGAGATGGGCCGGATCGCAGAAGAGCTTGGCTGTCAGCTGACGTTCTCGCTTCAACGTCGTTTCGCTAAGGGCAATCAAACGGTACGTCGTCTCATCAAAGAAGGCAAAATCGGTCAACTGCTTCGTCTTGATCTCTATTCACCGCCTAATCTACTCGATTGCGGTATCCACACCTTTGACCAAGCAATTAGCTATATGGAAGAAACGCCTGCCAAATCAGTGCTTGGGGCAGTCGATACGACCGAAATTTATAACTGGTTCAACGTGCCTTCCGAATGCGGCGCGTCAGGACAAATCCTCTTCGCCAATGGCGTTCAAGCCAGCCTCTATTCCGGCTCCATCGATACTTGGGAACCGAATGAGGATATGACGAAGATCTGGGCGGGCGTTCGCATCATTGGAAGCGAAGGCTTTATTGAAGTCATGTGGGACGGGCAAATTGTTAAAGCAGTCAACTACGAGGATCCTTCTTGGAAGGTCGAGATGGAATTGTCCTCGATGTCCGATCAGATGATCGGGTATGTCCGTCATGCGATCGATTGTCTGGTTTCAGGTGAAGAACCTGAAGCGTCGCATCAGAAGGCAACACGCGCTTCGGAAATTATTTTTGCTGTATATGAGTCGGTGCGCCGCAATGCACGTGTAGAGCTTCCGCTTACCGGCGTTACGGACAGTCCTTTCATCACAATGCTTAATGACGGCCACTTCGCCAAATAAAGGAGCGGGAAACTAGCCATGACAAGACCGAAGCTTGGATTAATTGGAATCGTTCATGAAGAAGCACAGCAAGACTACTGGGGCACGATGAAGCGCGTAGCGGAGATCGGTTATAAGGGGATCGAGGGCAGCGGCGAGCTGCTCAAAGGAGATGTCGATGCGAATGTCGCACGTTTCCATGAATTGGGGCTGCAAGTGGCGACACATAGCGTCCTCAGCAAGGATTCACTTCGTGATGAGAAGGAAATCGATCGCCTGATTCGTGAGGCACACGCCCTGCAAACGAAGGATGTTACGTTCTGGTGGGACGTAGTCGATAATAGAGAGCAGCTGCTTCGCGATGCTGAATTGTACGATGCTGCAGGCGCACGTTTTGCGGCTGAGGGTCTAAGATTCTGCTATCATAACCATGCGCATGAATTTGAGAGAACGTTCAATGGCGTATACTCGCTGGATATTCTAGCTGAGCATACAGATCCGAAGAATCTCTTCTTCCGTATGGATGTGGCTTGGATTACACTGGGCGGCGCAGATCCGGCACATATCCTTCGCAAGATGGCGGGCCGCGTACCGGCGATTCATTTGAAAGATGTCTATGGTACTGACGAGGTCGGAAAGTGGACAGCAGTCGGTACGGGTTTAGTGAAAATTCAAGAGTCCATTGATGCGGCTACTGAAATCGGCGTGGAATGGATGACAGTTGAGCAGGATCAGCTCCGTAACCTTACGGGTATCGAGACTGCGACGGTCAGCTATTTGAACTTGAAAGAAAAAGGCCTGCTCTAATTTGTCCTCACATAGAACGAAACCAAAGGCCACCGAGGTAATCGGTGGCCTTTGGCTGTCGATAGAGCCCCGACGGGCTTAAATCTCATCTCGCACGCCTCAGCTTGCCTTGCGAGAAAATCTAACGAATCGTAGAGGTCTTAATGGGCTGAATTTCGGGGCTTCGAGAATCTAACGAATCGTAGAAGCCTTATTTGGGGATAATCAGCTCCCAACACCTCCAAAACCTTCTAATAGAGCCCCTACGATTCGTTAGAATTTTTTCGAAGCCATAAACGGGCAAATAAGCCCCGTACGATTCGTTAGAGCATTCCGCACTTTCAAATAACACAGGCCACCGAGATAATCGATGACCTGGTGTTTTGTTATGAGGTAGAAGAAGCTAGAAGAGCGAGTAATTGTTCCTGTTGTTGCTCGGATATCGCAAAATACTGCTCCCCAGGGAGATACTCGTTATTTTTAAAAGCAAAAGGAACTGAGCTTTCAACAAAACCTGAAGGCTCTCCTTCTCTCAGCCATACTAGGTAATTGAATCCGTTTCCTGTTTTGGAGTCAATCCGAACATAATAGTTCGGCTCACCGGTTTTACCATCAACCAGCTTTCTTTCATTAAAGGGCACTAAGATGCCTTGAATGGATTTATTCGTTTTCTTGTCATGGTCTGTTAATCGTTTCGTCTGTGGGTTTATCGACCAATGTGCGACTAGATTAGAGTGAGAGTCAAACATTCGAACAGCATAAACTTCATTACCCAATAATGAGGGATATTTATTGATGTAATTTATCGTTTTTAAACTGATTACAGCAACAATCACAAAAACGGCTAAGAGCCAAATCCATTTTTTCATCGTGGTTCCTCTCGCTGCTACTGCGTTCATTCCTGCATTCTACGGGATGTAATGAGGAAATTCAATGCTGAATGAATGGAATTCCAAGCAGCCAGTTGCACACTTTTTCCGCTAAGCTGCGTCTAGTAAATAGGAGAATGACAGAATATTGGAAAATGAGCGGGGGGAAACAACTACATGTTCAAACGGATCGCAGCCATAGCTGCAATGACGCTTACAATGACGGGATTTGCCTGGGTGGGGCATGGACAGGCTGAGGTGTCTACCGCCAGTAAACCAACCACAGTTGTACAAAAGCCCGACGAGGAGAAGCTATATCGCGTCGAATTGAATGGGAAATACGGGCTGATCAATAGTAAAGGCGAGCAGGTCGTGGCGCCGCTATACGAAGGAATTTGGTACGACGGCGAACCGGGGAGTCCTTATGTCATCACGAATCTTGCAGCGAAGAAGCAGACGTACTTTAGCCCTGCGGGAGACAAGTTGTTTGACTGTGCGCTGAATACCTGCGGCTTGATGTACGACGGACGAACCCTATTTTCAACAAAAATCCAAGGGGCTAATGGGAAATCCGAGCTTCGATTAGGCTTTAAGGACAGCCAGGGGCAAATCGCGATTCAACCGATCTATGTAATGGCGTTCAATTTCTCGGAGGGGCTGGCTCGCGTCAATCTTGGCAAAGCTTCCGGGTTCATTGATACGAAAGGCAAGTTGGTGATTCCGTATCAATTCAGCTACACCGCAGATTTCTCAGAGGGAATGGCAGTCGTTAAGCTGGCCCTGAATGGCAAGTTTGGCTATATCAACAGATCGGGGAAGCTCGTGGTGTCTCCGCGGTTTACTCATGCAGAGTCGTTCTCTGATGGAGCGGCAGTTGTATATGAGAATGGCAAATATGGTTATGTCGATAAAGCCGGGGAGTATGTGCTGAAGCCGCAGTTCTCCATGGCGCAGCCTTTCTCGGAGGGGCTGGCGTTTGTAGAGCGCAATGGGGTTACCTTCTACATTAACAAGAAAGGACAGAAGGTGATTCAGAATATAAAAGCAGGAGGAACCTTTTCCGGCGGACTGGCACCGGCAAGCACTGGGCAGAAATATGGTTTTATCAATACGTCCGGCAAGTTTATGATCAAGGAGCAGCTCGAATGGGCGGCCTCGTTCGCCGGGGAGCTGGCGGAAGTTTACTTGAATGTGCCGGACTCCCGAGACTATATCCGTGGTTACATCAATCGCAGCGGGACAATCGTCTGGCCGCCGCAGCAATGAGTCACCGATCCAGTAGCCGCTTACTTCCATCGACATGGGAGTAAGCGGTTTTTCCATGCACCTATGAAAAAATAAGTTGTATAATAGAGATGGCTGAAAGCGATTTCAAGGGGGTGGAGCAGGGTGATTAACTTGATGATTGTCGATGATGAAGAAACGACGCGTGATAGTTTGATGGAGTTGGTGCCCTGGTCCGATTGGGGAATTACGGAGGCACATTCGGCGGAGAACGGCATTGCGGCGCTCGCGCTTGCGGAGAAGTTCAAGCCGTCGATTTTGCTAACAGATATTCGCATGCCGAAGATGAATGGAATCGAGCTGGCACAAAGGGTCCGCGACCTTTATCCGGAGTGCGAGATTGTATTTCTTAGCGGCTTCTCGGACAAGGAGTACTTGAAATCGGCCATCCAATTACATGCTGTCGATTATTTAGATAAGCCGGTCGACATGGAGCAATTGAAAACCCTGTTCGCAGCAGTGGTGAAGAAGATTGTAAATGCGGCCAATAAAACGGTAGATATCCAGTACCGGCGTGAAGAAATCGTTGTCGATTTAATCTGCAACAAAACAGATCTATCCGCCCTGATGGATCGTGTCGACTCTGACATTCTGCCGTTAACGAAAGGTGAACCCTACCGCGTCTATACGTTTCTGTTTAATTGGTCGTCTTCGGCAGCAGAAGACGAGAAGACGCTGATCAAGCAGCGAATTCTGCTGCTGTTGAATCAAGACCCGGACTACACGGATCGTAGATATATCGCGGGATTCGTGGGAGATAAGTGTTTGGCGATCATTGCGAATGATGATGCGACACCACAGCAGACAAAAGCAGAAGCATTCGCCCAGCGTTTGCTGGATCAGATTGGGGAGGCTTCCTTAGGTGCCTATTCGCTATCTGCCGGCTGCAGCAATCAAACTGCCCGAACCGATGAATTCTCCATCCTATACAAGGCCGCGTCCGAAGCAGCGAAAGGTCAATTTTACGCCGGGACGAATCGGATTTATTTTCCGAATTCCGCTGCGCCTGCTTGTTATGAGCTGGATAAGGCCATCTATGTCCGCTATAAGAAAATGCTCAGAAGCGACCCGCCTGTGGCCATCGTCGCTTATGTGAATCAGCTGACAGAGATGATCGCCGCTGCCGGGGATCCCGATACGAACAAGATCAGAAATCTTTATTTCAATCATTTGCGTATTCTGTTTGAAGTGACCATGCAGTGGGATGCGGCCGATTCCGCCGATGAGCAAGAAACCACGTATATGTGGCGTGAAATCGATACGCGCATCACGCTTGGCGAGCTTGCCGAATTTCTGCTGTCGAATATCGAAATGACGATGCAGAAATCGGAGAACAAGGCAGGCGGCATCGAGAAAATCGACGAGATTAAGAAGTATATCGCAAGTCACTACGACAGCAATCAGCTGTCGATTCAGACGATTGCGCAGCATACGTTTCTGAGCCAAACGTATTTATGTGCTTTCTTCAAGAAATCGACCGGCCTTACGCTGAATGAATTCATTACGGAGCTTCGAATCGAGAAAGCGAAGGAGCTGCTGCAGGACCGCAATAAGAAGCTGTACGATATTACGACCGAGATTGGACTCACGGATACGAACTATTTCTCGACGCTGTTCAAGAAATATACGGGCTCCACACCATCCGAGTATAGGATGAAGCAACTCTATGAAAATTAACATCTACCGCGATTTGAAAATGCATTACAAGCTTTTCCTGCAATATTTGCTGCTGCTTGCGATCCCGTTCACCTTGTTTATTATCGTGAACTACCGCATCTCGTCTAAGGATCTTGAGTCGCAAGCGAGGTATTCCTCCCGGCAAGTGTTCGAACAGAGCCGATCATTTATGGAGTTTAAGCTTTATGTCGCCAAGAACTTCCTGACCATTCTGGCCTCGAATGAGAAAATCCAAGATATTTTGCATCGGAACGCCAGCTATTATTTCAATAGTTACGGGTTGTGGAGCTTTGATGTCGAAGGGATCCGCAAGCAATTTTATATTACGAAGCCAAGTGAAGATATTGTCAAAACAAGCTTATATACGTCTCAGGCCGTAGCAAGCACGAACGAAACTGATGACGTGATGAGCACCAATCGTATTGTGAATACATCCTGGTACGCGAACCTGAATAAGAGCAGCACCACCTTTGAGATTTTCCCAAGCGATATCTTGCTGAACGACTTGCAGACCGACAAATTACATACGTTTACGATTGCACGGAGTATCTTCGATAACGAAAGTTTCCAAAATGTCATCGGCGTGCTTAGCGTCGATATGCCGAAGAGCATATTCGAATCCATTCTAGATCGTGTAGCGTTTACGAAGGAGTCTTCCGTATTCCTAATCAACCAAGACGGTGAGGTTATGGTCCATTCCTCTCATGCGAATGCCGGCATGCTGTCGTTCAAGTCCGACATTCTGAAAGTGAATACGACCGATCAGTTCAAGGATGGCGTCTGGGGCAAGCGGAGTTTCGGCAATGCAGAGTATTTGGTTGGTGCACAGATGGTTGCGGATACGGAGTGGTATTTGGTTAGTTTGACGCCGTATAAGGAAATATTGGGCTCGCAGAAGAAAGCAATGAAGCAGATGCTGTTCATTGCCTTCTTAATCGCGATGTTCTTGCTGCCATTAGCCTTTCTGGCCGCCGCGTCCGGGACGCGCAGAATCCGCAGCTTGATCGCTCAGATGAAGAGCGTGAAGCAGGGAGATTTCGACCTTCATATCCAGCATGAGGGGAAGGACGAGATCGGGGAATTATCGCGAAACTTCAAGTCGATGATCGCCAAGGTCGCCCAATTGCTCGATGAGAAATATGCGCTGGGCCAAGAAGTGAAGTCGATGGAGCTCAAAGCGCTGCAGGCGCAGATCAATCCGCATTTTCTCTATAACACGCTCGATCTGATCTACTGGAAGGCGATGCGAATTCAAGAGCAAGGCATCTATGATCTGGTTCAATCGCTGTCCAAATTCTATAAGCTTAGCTTGAGCAAAGGGGAGGACATCGTCTCCTTGCGCAATGAAGTGGAGCACATTGCCGCCTACATTGACATTCAGAACGCCAGATTCAAGAATGGCATTACGCTGTCGATCGATATTCCGGAAGCGCTGTATGATCATCCGATGCCCAAAATCACGCTGCAGCCGCTTGTCGAGAATTCAATCATTCATGGCATTCTGGAGACGGAAAGTGAGACGGGTACGATTACGATCAGCGCCATTGCAGTCGATGGCAGGCTCGTGATCAAGGTCAAGGATGACGGGGCAGGCATCTCGCAGGAGAATTTGGATCGCATCTTCAATATGGATCGAACCGACCCTTTCCATGGCTATGGAGCAAACAATATTAATAAGCGTATTAAGCTTCTCTATGGGGACGAATATGGCCTAACTTATCGGCGCAATGAAGGTCCCGGAATCACAGTCATGATCGAGCTGCCGTGGTAAATCTTAGGTCACATTTCCGCGCCGAGTCCGCGAGATCCCATTGACAACATTTGAACCGGCGTGTGACAATTAGAGATGAATCGAAAATTACAACTGAAAGAAGTGGGTCGCGATGAAGTATTGGCGAAAGCATAATACGGGACAATCGCATATCCCCTTTTCAAAAAGGGACCGCGTGGAAGCTTAAAGCTTCCGCTCGGTCCCTTTCTTATATTAAAGCAAGAAAGGGGATCACTTGAAATGTTAGTCGCCGAACAACAAGAGAGGGGTGTTGACATGACGCCTATCGTACTGGATGGAAAGAAGCTAACGCCTGAAATGGTCATGGAAGTGGCGTTGGAGAATAGAGCGGTCGAATTGTGTGCGGAAGCGGCTGTGCGTGTGAATAGCTGCCGTGAAATGGTGGAGGAGCTCGTTGCCACCGGTAAAGTCGTTTATGGAGTAAGTACGGGTTTCGGTAAATTCAGTGATGTGCATATCTCGCCTCAAGACGCTGCAAAGCTGCAAATCAACTTAATTCGCAGTCACGCCTGCGCGGTAGGCAGCCCTTTGCCGGAGGCGACGGTGCGAGCACTTATGCTGCTTCGCGCCAATGCGCTGGCCAAAGGCTATTCCGGCATTCGTCCGGTCACGCTGCAACTGCTGATCGATTGTATCAATCTAGGCGTACATCCCGTTGTACCTGAGCAGGGATCGCTCGGTGCCAGCGGTGACTTAGCACCGCTTTCCCATCTTGCGCTTGTGCTGATGGGCGAAGGGGAGGCTTTCTATCTCGGGGAGCGGCTTCCCGGCGCTGCTGCGCTGGCCAAAGCAGGACTTCAACCCATCACCTTGCAAGCCAAAGAGGGATTGGCGCTCATCAACGGCACCCAGATCATGACGTCCATCGGTACCCTTACCTTCATGAAAGCGCAGCGGTTGGCCCGAATCGCAGACGTGATCGCTTCGCTCACATTGGAGAGCTTGCGCGGGATCCCGGAAGCATTCGCTGAGGAAGTACATCTCGCGCGGCCTTATCCCCAGCAGATTGGCGTAGCTAGGAATCTCAGGACGCTGCTACAAGGCAGTAAATTAACGACTCGGCAAGGGGAAATCCGGGTTCAAGATGCTTATTCGCTTCGCTGTCTGCCGCAGGTGCATGGCGCTACTCGCCAAGTGCTTGATTATGTGCAGGATAAACTGACCATCGAAATCAATTCCGCTACCGATAATCCGCTCCTATTCCTAGAAGATGGGCAGGTCATATCGGGAGGCAATTTCCATGGTCAGCCGATTGCTTTTGCGATGGATTTTCTGAAGATCGGCATGAGCGAGCTCGCGAATATTTCGGAGCGTCGAACCGAACGACTCGTTAATCCGGCGTTATCCTGCGGTCTGCCCCCTTTCCTTAGCCACAATCCGGGCATCGGATCAGGCTTGATGATCACGCAGTATGTGAGCGCATCGCTCGTTTCGGAGAATAAAGTGCTCGCGCATCCGGCAAGCGTAGATTCGATTCCATCATCGGCTAACCAGGAGGATCATGTGTCCATGGGGACAACGGCCGCCAGACATGCGGTACAGGTGATTGACAACGTTTCCAAAGTACTGGCGATCGAATTGATCTGCGCTGCTGAAGCAGCCGAGTTTATCGGGGCACACGGGTTAGCGCCCGCAACTCGCGTCCTATACGAGAAGCTGAGAACCCTCGTTCCACCGGTTGTAGATGACCGTTCCACTTCAGCAGATATCGAACGAACGGCGGCCGCTTTGCTGTCCGGCGAATTTCTGGACGCGGTGGAAGCCATTACCGGACCGCTATATTAACCAATCATGTTCTACGGGAGGAACCGATATGACTACGAATAAAGAGCAAAAGCGTGTAATCCGCGCCCCGCGTGGTACGGAGCTGTCTTGCAAGGGTTGGGTGCAGGAAGCAGCCCTCAGGATGCTGATGAATAACCTTGACCCTGACGTTGCGGAGCGTCCGGAAGAGCTGGTCGTCTACGGCGGTATTGGTAAAGCGGCACGCAATTGGCCTTCCTATGATGCCATCGTGCGTGAGCTGCAGCGATTAGAGAACGACGAAACGCTGCTGATCCAATCCGGGAAGCCGGTCGGCGTATTCAGAACGCATGAACGCGCCCCCCGCGTCCTGTTGTCCAACTCCGTACTCGTTCCGAAATGGGCAACTTGGGAGCACTTCCGCGAGCTGGAGCAGAAAGGGCTGATGATGTACGGTCAAATGACTGCGGGCAGCTGGATCTATATCGGGACTCAAGGGATATTGCAAGGGACGTATGAAACCTTTGCCGAAGCGGCTCGTCAACGCTCAGGCGGTACGCTCAAAGGCACGCTCACTTTGACGGCGGGGCTAGGCGGCATGGGCGGCGCGCAGCCCTTGGCTGTCACGATGAACGAAGGCGTCGTTATCGCTGTCGAAGTCGACCGTGCGCGCATTGAACGACGCATTCAAACGAGGTACTGCGATGTTCTCGCGGAAACGCTGGATGAAGCCTTGGCACTGGCGTACAAAGCGATTTCAGATGGAGCAGCGCTCGCCATCGGCCTATTGGGGAATGCGGCTGACATCTATCCGGCGTTTGTGCGTCGCGGCATCAAGCCGGATTTCGTGACGGACCAAACCTCCGCTCATGATCCGTTAATCGGTTACATTCCGGCGGGATATTCCTTGGAAGAAGCGGCAGCACTGCGAGCGAGTGATCCGGAGCAATACATGAAGCTGTCCAAGGCAAGCATGGCAACTCATGTTCAAGCGATGCTCGATTTGCAGCAACTTGGCTCGGTCGTGTTCGATTATGGGAACAACATCCGTCAAGTCGCGTTTGATGAAGGGGTAGCGAATGCATTCGACTTCCCCGGCTTCGTGCCTGCCTACATCCGTCCCCTGTTCTGCGAAGGCAAAGGCCCATTCCGGTGGGCAGCGCTCTCCGGCGACCCGGAAGACATTCGTAAAACAGATGAGCTCGTTCTCCGCATGTTTCCGGAGAATGATCATCTCCGCCGCTGGATCGAGATGGCACGCGAGCGCGTAGCGTTCCAAGGTCTGCCGGCACGAATCTGCTGGCTCGGTTACGGAGAACGGGAGAAGTTCGGTCTCGCGCTTAACGAGATGGTGAAGAACGGCGAGTTGAAAGCACCGGTCGTGATCGGCCGCGACCATCTGGACTGCGGCTCCGTGGCATCGCCGAACCGGGAGACGGAAGCGATGAAGGACGGATCCGATGCGGTTGGCGACTGGGCGATTCTGAATGCGCTCATCAACACATCGGCAGGGGCATCGTGGGTATCCGTCCATCATGGAGGAGGCGTCGGCATGGGCTACTCCTTGCATGCAGGCATGGTTGTCGTTGCCGATGGTACCGATGAAGCAGCTGAACGCCTTCGCTGCGTATTGACATCAGACCCGGGAATGGGCGTGATCCGTCACGTGGATGCCGGTTACGACGAAGCCATCGATAGCGCGGAGAAACACGGAATTCGCATCCCGATGCGTGATTAACCTAAAGGAGCGTGACGATCATAGAACGGATAGACTTACTATTGACAGGAATCGGCCGTTTGGTAACCCCTATCGGGAACGCGCCTCGTTACGGGATAGAGATGAAGGAGCTCCGGGAGATTACGAATGCTTCGATCGCCATTCAAGGCGGCCGAATTGCGTCTGTTGGTTCCGAAGAGGAAGTGACTGATCTGCTGCAAGGCGCTGAAATTGCGCAGACGCTGGACGCTCGCGGTTGTCTGGTCACGCCGGGTCTCGTTGATCCGCACACGCATCTGGTACATGGCGGTTCACGCGAGCATGAGCTCGCGCTCAAGCGATCAGGCGTCCCTTATTTGGATATTCTGGCACAGGGCGGAGGCATCTTAAGCACCGTTCAAGCTACCCGGGCGTCAAGCGAGCAGCAATTATATGAGAAGGCGTATCGAAGCCTCGACATTATGCTGCAGCAAGGTGTTACGACGGTGGAAGCGAAGAGCGGTTATGGCCTTACTTTAGAGGATGAGCTTAAGCAATTGCGTACGGCGAAACGGCTGAACGAAACCCATCCGATTGACGTTGTTTCAACGTTCATGGGTGCTCATGCGGTGCCGCCTGAGTATAAAGGCAGGACTCAAGATTACGTAGATCTCGTTTGCGACATGCTTCCGGAAGTGGCGAAAGAAGGGCTGGCTGAGTTTTGCGACGTTTTTTGCGAACATGGGGTTTTTACCGTGGAACAGTCTCGCCGTATTCTGCTTGAAGGGCGGCGGCATGGCTTACTTCCTAAAATTCATGCCGATGAAATCGAATCGCTCGGCGGTACTGAATTAGCGGGAGAAATCGGCGCGATTTCCGCAGAGCATCTGCTGGCAGCATCCGATGAAGGCTTGCGCATGCTTGCGGCAAGCGGCGTCATCCCGGTGCTCCTGCCCGGCACTTCGTTTAACCTTGGCCTAAACAAGCACGCTCGAGCACGGGAGATGATCGACCAATTCAATCTGCCGGTGTCCTTGTCAACCGATTACAATCCGGGATCCTGTCCGACCGAATCGATTCAACTTGTAATCATGCTAGCCTCGCTAAATTTGAAGATGACGCCAGAAGAGATTCTGACGGCCTGCACGATCAATGCGGCAAACGCGATTGGCAGAGGCGATCAAATCGGCTCGATTGAGGTAGGAAAACGCGCGGATCTAACGCTATTCGACGCGCCGAATCTGGCCTATCTGCCCTATCATTTCGGCATTAACCATACGTATGGCGTGATTAAGGGCGGGAATGTCGCCGTTTGGAACCGGCAAATCATGGCCTCGCAAGCATCGAAGGAGGGGACGCTGCCATGAGCCAGGAGATCCCTTTCCTGAGAAGACCTGATCAGGCCGTGTTTAGAGATCATCTGGAGACCAAGGTCGCTCATTGGATTCGAGAGTGGGACGGCAAGGAGCAATTGCTGGCGGGGATCATCGGTATACCGCTTTCTAAGCCATCGATATCGATATCCAGCGCCTCGACGACACCGGCAGCGATCCGCACGGCATTCAAGTCGTTTACGACCTACTCGCTCGAATATGACGTTGATTTGCAGGACATGGCCGTTCGTGACCTCGGCGACATTCAGATGCACGTGACGGACATCGCGGAATGCCACCGTCGCATCGAGGAAAGCATGAATGCGATCTACGGGGCTCAGCCGTCACTAGTTCCGATCATATTAGGTGGGGACCATTCGACAAGCTGCCCTTCCATCAAAGCTTTCACCAAGCGTTATCCAGGCAAAAAAGTGGGAATTATCCATTTCGACGCTCACCATGACGTACGCAATTTCGAAGACGGCGGCGTCACGAATGGCACGCCTTTCCGCGGTATCTTGGAATCGGGCGTCGTAGAAGGGCGTAACATCGTGCAGATCGGCATCCGAGGTTTTATGAATGCGAAGCCGTATCACGATTATGTAAAGAGTAAGGGAGTACACGTGTTTTCCTCGCGAGACGTGCGTCGCATGGGCATCGATCCGGTCATCGATCAGGCGCTCGCGCTTGCCGGCGACGGAACGGAAGCGATCTATGTGAGCTTCGATGTAGACGTCATCGATCAAGCCTTCGCGCCAGGCTGTCCGGCAATCGGGACAGGGGGGATGAATCCGTGGGATGCGCTCGATGCGTTATATCGTCTGGGAGCTTTGCCGCAGGTGATGGGGATTGATTTTGTTTGCATTGATCCATCCGTCGATGTGCGTAATGTGACTTCACGTCTTGCCGTACAGTTTATGCTAAGCTTCTTGGCAGGAATGGCAACTCGCCTAGCGTGATCCGCCGATAGTGGCAATTGAGAGAAGGATTCGGAGCTTACTAGAATTTACCGAAAGAGCATTCATGCTCGGATGGTGAATTCCAGTAAGCTTTCTTTATGAGTAGGACTTCATGTTGCGTAAGATTGCAAAGATTTCGTAATATTCTCTCGTAGCATAGATTATGAAAACGCTTTATTATGAAAGCGTAACCAACAAACGACATTCGGTAAGAGGTGGATGAATGCAAAGGGTTCTGAAGAAAAAAGGATTCCTATACGAGATTATGAAAAACCGTATTCTCTATCTGATGTTTTTGCCCGTCGGGCTCTACTTTCTCGTACTGGCTTATCTTCCGATGCCGGGTATCGTCATCGCGTTCAAGGAGTATTCTTACGATGGCGGCATCTTTGGAAGCAAATGGAATGGAATCGAAAACTTCAAATACTTCTTCGAATCCGGCAAGCTGTGGCTCGTTACGAAGAACACGGTGCTTTACAATCTCGTGTTTCTGACGGTCAGCACGATTCTATCGGTTATCGTCGCCATCTTAATTGCGGAAATGGTCGGCAAATACTTCAAGAAGACGGCGCAGACGTTCATGTTTCTGCCGTACTTCATCTCCTGGGTTACCGTCTCGGCGTTCTTCTACAATATCTTCAACTATGATTATGGCGCGCTCAACTCGTGGCTGAAGTCGCTCGGCGCAGAGCCGATCGACATCTACTCGAATCCGAATATATGGCTTTTCCTCCTACCGCTATTCTATGTATGGAAGGGAATCGGCTTCTCCAGCGTGCTGTACCTATCGGCGATTATGGGAATCGATCATGAGAGCTACGAATCCGCCAAGATCGACGGCGCGAATTTGTACCAACGGATCTGGTACATTACCATTCCGATGCTGAAGCCGACCATCATTACACTGGTTCTGCTCGGACTATCCAGAATCATGCGCGGAGAATTCGATATGTTCTACCAACTTATCGGCGACAACGGTCTCTTGGCCGACACGACGGACATTATCGATACGTTTGTCTTCCGATCCCTCATATTCGCGAACGACTTCGGCATGGCTTCCGCCGGCGGCGTGTACCAATCCGTTCTTAGCTTCTTCATTATCTACGCGGTAAACTGGGGCGTTAAGAAATGGAACAGCGATTATGCGCTCTATTAGTCACTCTCGGTTCGAGCAGGGAAGGCGGTTCAAGTCTATGAAAATGGGAAAAGACGTCATCACCTTTAATATCATCGCATTCATCGTCGTAGGTTTCATTGGCATCGCAACGATATTGCCATTCGTCATGCTGCTTGTGGGATCCTTCCAATCCGAGAGCTCGATCCTGCAGTATGGATACTCGCTTCTTCCGCGGACATTTGACCTCGGCGCTTATAAATTCATTTTTCTGGAGCCTGAGAAGATCTTCCACAGTTATCTGGTCACGATATTTCTTACGATAGCAGGTACCGGAATATCCATCTTCTTCTCCTCGATGACCGCTTACGTTCTAGCCAGAAAAGACGTGAAGTACCGCAATGGGATGGCCTTCTACCTCTTCTTCACGACCTTGTTCAGCGGCGGCTTAGTGCCGTACTACCTGCTGATGTCCAACTATCTGCAGCTCAGAAATACGATGATGATTCTGCTCTTGAACGGGATGTTTAACGTCATCTACATCCTGATTCTGAGAACTTATATCGCGAACAGCATTCCGGATTCCATCTCCGAATCGGCGAAGATCGACGGGGCAAATGACTTCTCCATCTTCATCAGAGTCGTGTTCCCGCTGCTCAAGCCGGCGCTCGCATCGATTGGGCTGTTCATCGCCCTCGGGTATTGGAACGATTGGTATACGGCAACGCTGTTCATTACCAAAGACAACCTGTTTCCGCTCCAGTATACGCTTTACAGAATTTTGAGCTCCACGACCTTCGCGAAACAGATGCTGCAGAATAACGGGGCTGCATCCGCCATTGAACTGCCGCAGCAAACGGTTAAGCTCGCGCTGACAGTCGTCGCGACAGGGCCGATCGTATTCGCTTACCCGTTCGTTCAGAAGTATTTTGTTGCCGGTCTTACGATCGGGTCTGTCAAAGGATAGGTGGGTTTGGTTAATTCCGCTACGCGGCGGTTTAACATAGTTCATTCAATAATTGGGAGGTTAAACAAAGATGAGCAAGAAATCAAAAGCACTAAGTCTTGGTTTATCGCTAATGCTCTGCTTGATGTTAATCTTGTCCGCTTGTTCCAAGAATGACAATGGCAACAAAGACACAGCTAACAACACGCCTGCCAATGAGACGAAGAACAACGCAGCGGCCAGCAACACGGACAACAGCGCTGCGGCCGACAACACAGCTGCCGACAACGCAGAGAAACCGCAATTGGATAAAGTGACGTTGAAATTCGTTCTTCTCGGCGAAGCTCCGAAGGATAACGAAGCGGTCATGGCTGAAGTCAACAAGAAGCTCGAAGCAGACATTAACGCGACCATTGAATTGACTTATATTCCATTTGCAGACATTAATACAAAGTATCCGCTCGTACTGGCTTCCCCGCAGGATTGGGACGTCATCTTCGGTAACGTCAACTACGGCTCCAACGCTTCCAAAGGCGGTTATCACGAAATTACGCTAGACGACGTAAACAAGTTTATGCCATTGACGGCATCGGCTACGTCCGAAGGCCAATGGACGGATGCCCGCGTAAATGGCAAAATCTACATGATTCCGCAAACGTTCAAGGAATTGGACGTTGGTACAGGTTTCATCCGAGAAGATCTTCGTAAAAAGTACAATGTACCTGAAATTAAAACCTTCAAAGACCTAGGCGCTTACTTCCAAGCGCTGAAAGACAATGAGAAAGGGATGCTTCCTGTCGACGGTTCAGCCTCTGATATTCAAGGCATTTTCGGCGGCTTGATGAAGAACTACGTGATTAAAGAAGCTCCATATATCACCGGTTTCTTCCCGGATGATACGAACTACACGATTACGGGCTTGCTCGACGATGCGTTCAAAGCGAAGTTTATCGATGCTGCCAAAACGATGAAGGATTGGGCAGACAAAGGGTTGCTGCCTAAGAACGCTTTCGCACAGAAGACAGCTGCGGCTGACCTTGCCAAAGAAGGCAAATCCGGCTACTGGGCGAATGCCTTCGAGAACTATGCGCAATACAGTTCCGATATGATCGCTAAAGGCTGGGAGCTTGGCGCAGTCAATAACCTGACGGACAGCGGCGTCGTCATGACTCGTCCTGCTACCGGTAACGGTTTTGCATTCTCGCCGAAAACGAAAAACTACGAAAGAGCGCTCATGGCGATTGACCTGCTGCACCAAGACAAAGCGTATAACATGCTGCTCGCATTCGGTATCGAAGGCAAGAACTATACGCTTAATGGCGACGGTAAGCTGGTTGTCGCTCAGGCAGATCCGAATCCGTATCCGATGTACGGTGCGGGCTGGTGGTCCAACAACCGTGACCAATGGCCGCCGCTTGAGAGCTATACGCAGCAATACATCGACACGAAGAAAGCGCTGCTTGAGAAGGCGCAGCCATTCCTGCTTAACGGATTTAACATCGACACGACAAACATCAAGACGGAGCTTGCGAATATCGTGAACATCGACAAGCAATACTCTGCACCGATTCAAATGGGTCTTGTTAAAGACGTAGACGCCGCAGTAGCTGACCTGATCGAAAGATACAAGAAAGCCGGCGCAGAAAAGGTATTGGAGGAAGTGAAGAAGCAAGCAGCGGAATTCGTTGCATCGAAGCAAGCGCAATAATATAACGGAAGAGGGTTGCTCCCGGAGGGTAGCAGCCCTTTTTTTGAACCAATGGAGGCTCAAATGGATAAGAAAACGATGTTCATTACACCGACGACGCATTGGGATCGGGAATGGGTCATGACGAAAGGCCAATTCCAGGTTCGCTTGGTTCATTTGATCGATCAGCTGCTGTGCATTATGGATGAACATCCAAACTACAAATTTTTGCTGGATGGGCAAGCCATTGTACTTGAAGATTACTTAGCGATTAAGCCGGAGCAGAGGGAACGGATATCCACTCTTATGGAGTCTGGCAGGCTGGTTACGGGTCCTTGGTACGTGCTTGCAGATCAATTTCTGGAAAATGGCGAATCTACGATTCGGAATTTGCTGATTGGCATGGATCTCATTCGGCACATGCGCGGCAGGCCGATGATGCTCGGTTATGTACCGGATTCCTTCGGGAGTATTGCGAGCCTGCCAATGATTCTGAATGGTTTTGGGATTCACTATGCAACGTTTGGACGTGGACGTCCTCGGTGGGATGATGGTCTTCCGGACTATGAATTCTGGTGGGAGGGTCCGGCTGGTTCTAAGGTTTTGGCGGCTAACCATGGGTATAGTCATGGGGTTTTTCTGAGCTATCCGGATATATGGACCGATATTAGCGCCCCTTCATCCCTAGAACCGGATGCGCAGAATCAGCTTGACAGCTTCCTGGATGAGGCTGGGAAGCAGCACGATAAGGCTGCCACCTCCAATCTCTACATGTCCGTTGGGATAGACCATATGGAGCCTCGGCCGTCCCTGCCCGGAATAGTCGATTATATCAATCAGCATCAAGAGGAGTATGAGCTCAGGTACGCGATGCCGGAAGATTATTTGGCTGCAGTTGCAGCAGCTGCGGATGGATTGTCTACTTATGCGGGAGAGATGAGAGGCTCGGACGACCTTCCGATGGATTTGGTAGGCACGTTATCTTCTTATATGAGCTTAAAGCAGCAGAACGACGCCAGTGAAATTCTTCTGCAGCGGTTAGTGGAGCCTCTGTGGGTGATGGCTTCCAGCGCGACAGGCATATCCTATCCGAAAGGCATTATTCATCATCTATGGAAGCTGCTGCTTGCCAACCACCCGCATGATTCCATCTGCGGCTGCAGTTTGGACCAGGTCCACAAAGATATGCGGAACCGGTTCGAGGAAATCGAGCATACGGGCGCTTATCTGCTCAAGGATGGATTGCACCAATTAATAGGGGCAATAGATACGACCTCTCCGGAAGAAGCTTCAATTGCTGCTGTCGTAGTGAATCCGCTAGGCCGCACACATAGTGGCCCCGTGAAACGTTATGTGCGGGTTACGAAGCGATTCAAGCATGACGCTTATACACTGGTAGATGAGAAGGGTCAAACCATTCCAGCGAGAATCCGCCATATCGTAGATAAAAATAAAGATTTAGAGAGCGAATATATGACCGCTGACATGCTGGCCGTATTGATTTCGAAGACTAGCGAGGATAACCGTGCGGCTAATCAGGTGTTCACGGTGCTTGAGCTTGATTTTATAGCTGAGGAAGTTCCCGCAAACGGATATCGGACTTATTGGGTGAAACCCGCCGGAGTTCAGAATGAACCTGCACCAGCGGAGTCATCCATTCGCTTGCGTGAGAACGGGATGGAGAATGAAGCCATTCAAGTTCGGTTTCATGCTGATGGTACATTTGATCTCCTCTATAAGCGTACAGGCCGGGAATATCGTCAGCTCAATTACTTCGTCAATCGTGAAGAAACGGGTGACTTATATGATCATCATGAATATGCGGTCTATGATGAGCGAGATTCCAGGGCTGTCGGAGCGAAGTGGCAGCTTCATGAACATGTTGCGGACCGTATCGTATTTAGAGCCGAGATGAGCTGGGCGCTGCCTGAAGCGATCAAGGATGGTAAACGATCATCCGTGCAGGCTGCACTTCCAATGACGATGTACGCAACCTTATATGCGGGTATCGAGAGGCTCGACATTGCGATTGATATGGACAATAGGTGCAGGGATCACATGCTTCGAGTTGCTTTCGAGACCGGAATGCACGCGAAGACGGTTGCGGCATACGATCATTTTCATGTCGTGGATCGGAGGGTTAGAGCTGCCGCAGGAGAGTGGAGAGATGAGCCGTTTCAGGAATTTGTGGATGCTTCAGACGGCATAGAAGGCTTTTGTATTTCGACAAAGGGACTTCCGGCATACGAAGCTGTAAGCGGCGGCAAGGGTACGACTGTGATGCTGACGTTAGTAAGGTCAGCGGGCAGCATCGGTCAAGCGGCAGGCGCCAATTATCCGGCTCCGGGCGGTCAATGCCAAGGTATGCACCGCTTTGAATACGCGATTATTCCACATGTTGGGGATTGGCGGCAAGGTGAATGTCTGGGGAAAGCAGCTGATTTCCGCACGCCTTTTCTAATTGAAGCTGCTCTTCAACATCCAGGGAAATGGCCGTCGTCTGGCTCGCTCTTCTCCTTCAACTCCACGGCGAGCAGCGACTTGTTTATGAGCTGTCTCAAGCAAGCCGAGGATCGCAGCGGGTGGATTGCTCGTTTGTGGAATCCGGTCCAAACGGAGCATGTTCAGGTTCAAAGCGCGCTCCATGTGTTGGATGTCTACTCGACATTCCTAGATGAGCGTCTGAAGGAGCAGGCGGAGGATGCGGCAGGGAAAGGCATCCTGATGAAGGCAGGAGAGCTCGTCACGATAAGGCTTCAAGAGCGTATCATGGACTAGAGGGGGACTAACAATGGTCAACTACCAATTAACCTATGAGAATTATCTGGATAAAGTATACGGGGCGTGGCTCGGGAAGAGCATAGCAGGCACGATCGGCGCACCTTTCGAGGGCAGGAAGGAATTGTTCGATTACGAATATGACCCTCGTGCGATCGCCGAAATGCTTCCGAACGACGATTTGGATCTTCAAGTCCTCTGGCTGCATGTACTCGAGCACAAAGGCGTTTATTTCACCTCGATGGATTTGGCGGAAGCGTTCTATGCGCGTTATCCTTTCGTGCCGGGTGAATACGCCTATTTTAAGAAAAATTACAATCGCGGCATTTATCCTCCCGTATCGGGGGCGTTCAATAACCGCTACTACATAAACGGAATGGGCTGCCCGATACGTTCGGAAATCTGGGCCTGCGTCGCTCCGGGTAATCCGGAACTCGCGGCCGAGTTTGCGGGACGTGACGGCATGCTGGATCACGAGGGCGATTCCATCTACGCGGAGCAATATTTGGCGGCCGTCGAAGCGATGGCATTTGTCGAGAGCGATCTGATGAAGCTGCTTCGGGATGGCATGGTATATTTGCCGGAGGGCTCGAGAATACGCCGGCTCGTGGAAGACACGATGGCATGGTGCTCGCAGGATTTGACTTGGCAGCAGGTTCGTTCTCGTATTATTCGCGATTACGGCCATCCGGATTGCACGAACCTCTATCAGAATATCGGATTTACACTGGTATGTTTGTTTTACGGCAAAGGGGATTTTCTTGAGACGACGATGATCGCGCTTAATTGCGGTTTCGATACGGACTGCAGCTGTGCGACGGCAGGTGCTCTATTAGGGATTATTTATGGGGCGCGCTATTTAATCGAGAAACATTCCTTCTACGATACAAGCTACAAGCTCGACGTGAAAGTGACTCGGCGCTCTAACCAGCTAGCGGATTTGGCTGAAGATACTTGCGTGGCAGGCTTAACCATCATGAGAGAGCTTAATGATGCGATAGCGATTACAGGCCTGCCTTCCGGGCTGGGCTCTATTCCGGCGAACAAGCCGCAGCCTTCGATTGTGATTTCCGTTGATTATCAAGGGATTCCTGTCATTGGATGGCGTGAGAACAAGACGATAGCGATTGGCGTTAAGAACGAGACAGCAGATGCGATTAGTCATCCGTTAACAGTCGAATTGCCACAGGGGTGGCTGAGTGAATGGTCTTGGCAAGACATCGTCTTGCAGCCGGGAGAATCGACTTCCGTTCAGCTTGCGATAAGCGTACCTGAACAAGTGGCTTACTTGTCGGAGAAAAATTTGCTGACGGCTTCTTGCGGAGAAGCTTCGTTCGTCTTCGGACTGAACGGGGCACAGGTCTGGAAAGTGTATGGACCGTTCTGGGAGAATCACATCGACATTCCTCGTACGGAGCTGGGCGAGTGGTATTACGCCGCATTCGAAGGCACACGGGATGAGATTGCAGATTTGTCGCGGCAATTTCATCTGAATACGAAGGCAGATGCAGGCAAGGATTATCGAAGTTTGGTCGATCCGAACGATTATCGGCTCGTAAATGTAACAGAGGACTTGTTCTCGGTTTCCGATTTGATCGGCTTTCAGGGGCCATGCGTCGTATATGCGGAGCGGGAGATTGAGCTTCCGGATGACCGAGAGGTCAATATTATTTTCGGACATACTGAGGCTTACCGGTTATGGATCAACGATCAATTAATTAGTGAGGCCGATCACCATGATTGGTGGACTGCCGAGAACCGGCATCACTCGGAAGTCAAACTCTGCAAGGGAAGAAATACGATTAGGCTGCAGGCTATTAGGCGCGGGCGTCACGCGGAGTACAGCTTGATCTTCACTGAACTTGGCCAATCGTTCCCGCATCACATTACGGATCTTGGTTCGTGGATTGAATGTGAATTCGAATAATTGCTTCAATTGCAATTTTTTCAGACTATTGCTAGGCTGGAACATATAGTTTGGCATGGTCAAGAAAAAGCAAAGGAGCCATTATACATGACACAGAATAACTATCAAGCCTTAATTAAAGATCGAATCTTTATGGGCGGAGCTGCGGATGTAGAAGATATGATCAAGAACGAAGAGGTTGATGTCGTCATCGACTTGCGTGCCGAAGCTACCGGTTGTGCATATGAAGGTTCAGATGTGGAGTGGATCCAGATTCCGCTAGGCGATAACACGGCAGAAGACCACCTCCTATTTAAGAAAGCGATTGATGAAGTCGTTGGTGCGTACAAGAGTGGCAAGATGGTAGCTTTCCATTGTGCAGGTGGCGGCGGCCGAACGGGTGTCGTTGCAGTCGGTACGCTGATCGAGCTTGAGCAAGCAGAGGGAAAGGAAGACGCGGAAGAGAAAGCTAAGAGCATTCGTGCCAAGATCAACATTAAGCCTCCGCAGCGAGAGGCTCTACAGAAGCTGTATATGAAATAATTGCGCCGCAGCCCACCATGTATTGGTGGGTTTTTTTATTGTCAAATTCCCTTCTTTGATACATAATGTATCTATAACGAAGGAGGAGTGATCTTTTTTGAAGAAGCTGCTAATGTCTGTTTTGGTTGCTTGTTTATGGCTAGTTACACTCAGCGTTGTGCCGGCAAGTGCGGCAGCACCGTACACCGGCAACATATTGCTGCAGCTGGATGGGATTTCCGGCGAATCGACCATGAAAGGGTACGAGAAGTGGAGTGTAGTTGAAGGTGCATCTTTCTCCATAGAAAATCAGGGCTCTTTTGTAGCAGGCAGCGGTGCAGGCGCTGGTAAAGTAAGTCTGTCAGCACTCACGATCACGAAATCCGTCGACGCCGCTTCCGTACCGATCATGTTGAATGCCATGAAAGGCTTACATATTCCGAAAGGCAAACTTGTTTATATGAGTAATGGGGCAGCTGGGAATCAAACCCCTTACCTGATGATTGAGCTGGAAGATGTGATCATTAGTAGTTATACCTTCGATGATACAGAAGAAACAGTGGTGTTGAATTTCAACAAAATCAAGTGGACCTACTGGATCACGGATGCAAAAGGAATTCGTACTCCGATCACAGGCGGCTGGGATATTAAGAAAAATAATATTGCCTAATGGTACAAAAGAAGGCAACCGTCACGTTTGCCTTCAGAATGTCGAGAAACCCAACGTTTTTTCAAACGTTGGGTTTCTCTTTTGGTTATCGGGTTGGTTTGAAGGAGGTTGAGAGCAGTTAAGTGCAGGATGAAATCTGCGGCGTGCAATGACGCCAAATATCTTTCGTAAGTGCGGAATGCTCTAACGAACCGTATGGCGCTTATTTGCCCATTATTGGCTCCGAAAACATTCTAACGAACCGTACGGGCTCTATTTGACGGTTTTGGAGTAGTTTGGAGCCGATTATCCTCAAATAACGCCTCCACGGTTCGTTAGATTCTCGAAGCCCCGAAATTCGGCCCAATAACGCCTCTACGGTTCGTTAGATTTTCGCGGAATTCAAGATGAGGAGTGCGATTTGAGCCTAAGGCGACCGTTATGGTTGCCTTTTTTGCCGTCCGTGAAAGAGGTTTTCGATCGCATCTGTCGAATCAACCAGGGCAACGTCTTTACATAGAGAGGGGGAGCAGTTTGAGAGCAAATCGAATGGAAGCATTCAGCGATGGCGTAATAGCCATTATTATTACGATCATGGTGCTTGAATTGAAAGTGCCGGAGGGCCATGAATGGCATTCGCTGGTAGGTCTGGCGCCGAAGATGCTCAGTTATTTGTTCAGCTTTATCTACGTAGGCATCTACTGGAATAACCATCATCATCTTCTTCACGCCGTACATACGATGAACGGCAAGCTGATGTGGCTTAATATGCTGCTGCTGTTCTGGCTTTCTCTCGTCCCATTCTCTACGGCTTGGATTGGAGAGAGTCACTTTGCTCCCACGCCTACAGCGTTATATGGCATCGTGCTGCTGCTTGCTTCTATAGCATATTGGTTATTGCAGCGCGCGATTCTGGGCCAGCACCCATCTGATTCTGCTATTAGAGCGGCGATAGGAAGAGATTTCAAAGGCAAGATATCGCCTGTGATCTATACACTAGCAATCGTGACCGCCTATCTTAACGCCTGGGTTTCGTGTTTCTTCTTTGCACTGGTCGCGATCATTTGGTTTGTGCCCGATAAGCGGATCGAACATGTCTTACAGAGGAAGTAAACCTAGCGAGCGGGCTGGCTGGTTATGGAATTGAGGCAATTAATAGAATAGAATCATCATCGAACAGTTAGATCAAACCATTGATCTAACTGTTTTTTCTTGTATAGCCGCACCATTTTCATAAATAATAGCCTGCTTGAGAACAATAAGGAAAGAATTAACTATTGGCAGGTGGTGATGGCATGTTTCGCATGGAGAAAGGAAAAACAAATTCCGGTCCTAAAGTAACGATTGAATTGAAATCCGGCAATATCGATCAGAAGAGTGCTCAGATTCAGCAGCATTTCTCGCATACAGAAGATTTGAAGATGCAGAAGCTCACATACTCGGATCAAACCTGCGCATTGATCTATCTGGAGTCACTTGTACAGTCGGCTTCCATTCAAACTCTTATCATCGATGCATTGCTGGAACCCAGCTCCGATGATATCGAGCAGAAATTAACTGCAGTCGAAGTCAAAAAGTCATCCGATCTAATTCAAATCGGAAAATATATGCTTGAAGGTAATTGCGTCATTGTAACGGAAAGCGACTCGACAGTCATCGTGATACCCGTAGCAAAGTCGCAAGACCGAGCCATACAAGAGCCTAGAGACGAACAGATCATTAAAGGCGCGCATGATGGTTTTATTGAAAGCCTCAGTACAAATCTATTTTTGCTTCGCAATCGTATGAAGAATCCCAAATTGAAAGTGAAATATTACACGTTAGGCAGTGTCACCAATACGAAAGTAGCCATGCTCTACATGGATGGCTTTACGGATCCCATAGTCGTTGCAGAATGCGAGAGAAGGCTCGCCGAGATCGATCTGGAATATTTGTATTCCGCCGGAAACATTGATGAAATGCTTGAAGAGCACCCGCTGTCGCCGTTTCCGCAAACGCTGCAGACCGAGAGGCCGGATCGGGCGGTTTCCTACCTCATGGAAGGCAAAATTACGATCATCGTCGACGGCAGTCCAAGCGTTCTGGTCCTGCCGATTACATTCTTCTCGTTCTACCAGTCGCCGGATGATTACAACAGCCGCTGGATCATCGGCTCCTTTTATAGGTTCATTCGGCTGATTAGTTTTGTTCTGGCAATTTGCTTGCCGGCGATCTACATCGCTACCGTGTCCTACCATTCTGAAGTGCTGCCAATCGGGATTCTGTATTCGGTTAAGGTGTCGTTAACCTACGTTCCTTTACCGCCTATTCTGGAAGCGCTTGTGATGCAAATCATACTGGAGCTGTTGAAAGAGGCAGCAATTCGACTGCCCACGCCTATTTCCCAAACGATCGGTATCGTAGGCGGGTTAGTCATCGGAACCGCCGTGGTGGAAGCCCAGTTGGTATCGCATACGATGATTGTTGTCATCGGGTTAACGGCGATCGCGTCCTTCGTAACCCCAATTAACGAATTCGGAACGAGCCTTCGAATTCTGGGATTTCCGATGATGTTGGCCGCATCCCTGTTCGGATTCTTCGGCATATCCATTATGGTCATGCTCATATTTATTCACCTTTGCAAGATCGAGACATTGGGCATCCCGTATTTCGCGCCGTTCGGTCCGTTTCAAGGCAAAGAAAGCTTTAAAGATGTTTTTCTCAGACTGCCGCTGTGGATGGTCAATAAAAGCACAAGTAAGACGGAAGGCAGTCCCATAAAGCAGGCGATATTCGGGAGGTGGAAACGGCCGTGAAAATGACAATAAGCAGATCCCAATTGTTTTTTTTGATCATCAAAACGCAGATTGGAATAGGCTTATTATCTTTGCCTTCTGATATTCAGAGCACGGCGGATGGAGATTCCTGGATTTCGGTCATTATTGCAGGGGCAATCATTCAGCTGATGCTGCTCATTTATTGGCGTTTGCTTAAGAAATTTCCGAACCAAACATTAAGCGAAATTACGGTACGCATGCTGGGACGTTTTATGGGAAGAGCGATCAACTTCGTTTATTATAGTTTCTTTTTACTCATTGCGGCATATGCATGTTCACTTTACGCGGGGCTGATCACAACTTGGATGCTCCCTTTGACTCCGGAATGGGTGCTGCTTCTGCTTATCGTCTGCACAAGTATTTATTTGGCGATTGATAATTTGAGGGTCATCGCTAGATTTTTTGTTTTATCCTCCGTGTTGTTTGCCGTTTTGATATTGATCAGTATTTTAAACTTTAAAAATGTTACACATATTTCGAACATTCTGCCTCTTGGCCATTCAGGGGTGACACAAATTCTGAGCGGAAGCGAGAAAACGTTCTTCTCGATGCTCGGGTTCGAGGTGACATTGTATTTCTATGCTCATGTTCAAGGAACCCGGAAGAGCAAGTTGGCCGTCATATCGTTAGCCAATTTCTTTGTGACTTTGTTTTATACGTACTTTGTCTTTATCTGTTTGATTGGACTCAGTCCTAAGGCGTTAGAGCAGGTGAAAGAACCGGTACTATTTCTATTTAAAGGACTGTCTTTTCAGCTGTTTGATCGTTTAGATCTGATCTTCCTGTCAATTTGGATCATTCCGATGACTGCTACCATCGTTTCGTATTTATGCGTCGCAGGGAAAAGCCTAACGACTAAACAAGGCTCCTATCGCAAACTTGTATGGTTCAGCGGGGGGATCGTCTTCTTCGCCGCATGGTATATTTCGACAATTGAAAATGCAAAGCCATTCACGAAATGGCTGGAATATGGCTATTTGATCATGATTGCAGCGGTGCCGGCATTGCTCTGGCTTGCATCCTTCCTTGTTAAAACCAAAGAAAAGGTCGGATCAACATGAGAAGAATGATTGTTTCGGTTGGGATCCTATTCCTATGCTCGGTTATCTTAACAGGCTGCTGGGACAGCCAATATTTATCCACGAAGAAAATGGTAAACGGGATCAGTTTGGATGTTACGGAAGACAATCCATTAAAGGTGACTATCAGAGCCATCCAGTTGGATAGTAAAGGCGGCGGCCAGTTCAACGTGAAGGACCAAGAGATGCAAGCTGAGGGAACAACAACGAGCAGTATCGGCTTTCAAATAGATAACATGCTTCCCGGCACCGTCGAAGCCAGCAAGACGCATGTTGTCATCATTGGGGAAAAACTCGCCAAACAGGGGATAATGGCACCCCTAGAATATTTTTATCGGAATCCGAAAGGATATCTGAATTCGAATATTCTAATAAGCAAGGGTTTAGCTTCCGAAGTCTTATCCTTCAAGAAGCTAGACAATAGTCCGGTCGCATTTGGGATCAAGCAGATGATGAATGGAGCCGTCCGCACGACGATTGTTCCGAATCAAACGCTGTATTCGATCTGGAGTCAAATGTTTGATCCGGGCGAAGATATGGTTCTTCCCGTCATTCATAAAGTCGAAGAGAAAGCGCTAGCCATTAACAGTATCGGATTGTTCAGTGGAGACAAGTACACCGGAGTAACCTTGTCTAATGATGACAGCAGTATACTACTGCTCATGCGTGGCAAGCTCGGCGGTTTTGCAATGTTGGATATTCCTATCGAACGGAGCTTACTTACTTTTCGTGCAATCAAGTTAAAGCACTCGAGGCATCTGTCGGTCAATGAAACGACGTCTGAAATCGAATATACTGTTAAGGTAGACCTGTATGGCAACATTACTAGTTATCCCGGGTATCAGGGGCTGCCAATCGATCGTGAAAAGGTGCAGAAAGAAATTAACGCAAGCCTAAACAAACAAGCAGCGAAAGTGGCGAGCAAATTGCTTCAAGCGAAATGCGATGCGCTTGGCATCGGAAGAAGCCTTAAGGCTCATCATCCCAAGCAGTGGAAATCCATCGATTGGAAGGATCACTATAAGGAAGTGAAGATCAAACCGGATTTTCGAGTTCATATTACAAGTACGGGCATTATTAAGTGAAAGGTTTAAAGGATGATCTCTCGTCATGGAGAGGTCATCTTTTTTTTGGCATAGCATTTACGATTTCACATCCACAGGCTTATAATGAGATTGATTATCATTACTAGGAGGATGTTGAAATGAAAGTTTGGTATAGAGGAGCAGTTCTATTAACAGCGGCAGCAATCGTATTATCCGGTTGCGGTAAGAATGACAACAATTCTAATGCGTCCAAGGCAACCAATGCAGCAGCTGCGAATGGTGAAGGAGCAGTTGATCTAACCGAGGCGCAAGCCCAATATCAAGCTTTCGGCATTGAGCAGTGTGATCTATTGATCGCGGATACGGAGAAGTTCGTAAATGCCGTCAAAGCAGGCAATATCGATGAGGCGAAGAACCTTTATGCCCCTGCACGCATGTATTATGAGCGTATTGAGCCGATCGCAGAATCGCTTGGCGACTTCGATCCGAATATCGATGCGCGCGAGGGCGATGTGGCTGAAGCCGATTGGCGCGGATTCCACCGCATCGAGAAAGCGCTGTGGGTCGATAACTCTACGGACGGCATGACAGAGTTTGCCGATCGACTTCTCAGTGATGTCAAAGCGCTTCGCGCATTGATGGAAACCGTTGAAGTAGACAGCACGATGCTCGTGACCGGAGCGGTAGAGCTGCTTAACGAGGTTTCCTCCTCGAAGGTAACAGGGGAAGAGGAGCGTTATTCCCGCACGGATCTGTACGATTTTGTTGCGAACGTACAGGGAGCGAAGAAGATCTATGAACTGCTGAAGCCTGCGCTTGCGCAGAAAGATGCAGATCTGGAGAAGCAAATCGGTGAACGTTTTACCGAATTGGAAGGTCTTCTTGATAAGTACAAATCAGGCGACGGCTATGTCTTGTTTACTGACTTAAAGGATGCCGATACCAAATCGCTAAGCCAATCTCTTGATGCGCTTGCAGAGCCGCTTTCACAGATGGGTACTATTTTGGGGGCGTAATGACATATGAAGGACCGGGAGAAGAAAAACCGTCCGGAAGAGGGACAAAGCGGGATTTGGAAAAAACCTGTTAGTCGGCGCGATCTGCTTAAGATGGCCGGTATCGGCGGAGCTGGACTTCTGCTGGGCGGCCTTGGAACCGGAGGGCTGCTGGAAGCAAGCAGCCGTCTGCGCGGCAACGAGGCTTCACAGTCCGAAGAGGATATGGTTTCGTTCTACGGTTCGAATCAGGCGGGCATTACAACGCCTTCACAGGATTTTATTTGTTTTGCCGCATTTGATTTGCGAACGACGGATATTGCGGATGTACGTGAGCTATTCAAGAAGTGGACGGAAGCTTCCAGCGCAATGACTCGTGGACAATTAGTCGGAGAGCCTGTTCATGAGAATGAACATGTACCTCCTACGGATACGGGGGAAGCTGCCGGACTGAACCCATCTCGTACAACGATTACGTTTGGGGTAGGTCCAAGCTTCTTTGATGAACGATTTGGTCTTGCGGGAAAACGTCCGGCGAACTTCGCTGAGCTGCCGCTCTTTAACGGCGATGCGCTGCGTGAGGAATGGACGGGTGGAGATATCGGCGTGCAAGTTTGTGCCAATGATCTGCAGGTTGCTTTCCATGCTATTCGTAACCTCGCCCGCATAGCGCGAGGGAAAGCAGTCCTTCGATGGACGCAGGAGGGCTTTCAACGCACCGGCCAAGCGGATCCGTCTGGTGCAACACCGCGAAATCTCATGGGTTTTAAGGATGGTACCGGCAATCCCGATATTCATGATGCGCAGACGATGAAAGAGGTCGTCTGGGCTGGGGCAGGCGATGGCGCTCCTTGGATGGCAGGGGGAAGCTATATGGTGGTAAGGCGAATTCGGATACGCGTTGAAGTATGGGACCGTTCGACGCTTAAGGATCAAGAAGACACGTTCGGCCGTCATCGGCACAGCGGAGCACCGATTGGAAGTCAGAAGGAAACGGATAAGCTCGATCTTGCGGCGAAGGATGAGAAGGGGAACCCGATCATTCCGATGGATGCCCACGTTCGCCTTGCAAGAGGAGACAGTTCGATTCGGATTCTTCGGCGCTCCTATTCGTATTCGAGCGGTCTCGATAAGGTGACCGGACAATTGGATGCGGGCCTACTGTTCATCAGCTATCAACGTGATATAGCCAAGCAGTTTATTCCGATGCAGCAGCGGCTTGCAACCGACAAGCTGAACGAATACATCCTTCACCACGGGAGCGCGATATTCGCTTGCTTTCCGGGTGTCCGCAAAGGCGGCTACATTGGAGAGACGCTGCTGTGAGCGGAAGGAGACGATAGGGATGAAGTCTAAGTTTAGTACACTCATGCATGGAATGAAGCGGGAAGCAAGCTTGCTCCCTATTTTGCTTATAGCGCTTATGTTGTGGCTTCCAATGGGAAGTACAGCTATTGCGGCAGTTGAACAATCGCCGGTCGAACGAGTGCTTCCCCTGATCGGCGAAGCGCTTGTAGATATCGGACAAGAGAAGTTTACGGAGGCACAGGACGCATTTGCTGAGGCGAGTCAGCTTTGGGAAGGCATTCAGGCGGAGAATTCGGACCTGGCTGCGAATGTGAATTCTACAATGGCGCATGCCAATAAAGCTGTGGCTGCCGCGAAAGATGATCCTGCTGCGGCGAAGAAAGCATTGGCAGCAGCAGCAAAGGCCGTCAATGCCTATGCAAAGGCAGTCGGCGGCAAGACGCAAATGACCGGCCCTGATGCAGCAGCGACGCTGATCCCTCTACTGGAACAGCTGGGTACGCATATTAAGGAAGCGTCCTGGTCTGCAGCGAATGCGGACTACAGACAGATCGACAGTGGCTGGAAGAAGATCGAGCAGCCGATTCGGGGCGATAACGTCATCGTGTATGGCTCACTTGAGACGAGCATGAGCATGATTCGGATCGCGCTTCGTTCGGACCCTCCGCGCGCAGCACAAGCCGAAGCGGAAACCGCTGCTTTGCTGCAGCAGGTCAAGGATTATGCGTCCGGAAAGATTGCCAAGACAGCAGCAGATACGAGTTTAACGCTAGCAGATGCTTTTGAAGTGCTCAATCAAGCGGAAGCGGATGCGAAGGCAGGTCATGCTGCGGAATCGAACGGCCAAATGCAAGCTTTCATTCGCATGTGGCCGAGCGTAGAAGGAGAAGTCCAGCTGCGATCAGCTGCGGTTTATCGCGATATCGAGAATCGGATGACAGAAGCTGCAGGCTATCTGGTTTCCGAGCCTCCTGAGACAGAGAAAGCCGGCGAGATCATCGCAGGCATGAAGGAACAATTGGCACCGATGCTGGAGGAAGCGAGTTACAACGCTTTCGATGCAGGAGCTATTTTGCTCAGAGAAGGGTTCGAGGCTATTCTAGTCTTGGCTGCCCTTATATCGTATCTGAATAAAGCCGGTCATGCGGATAAGCGCAAATGGATCTGGGGCGGTGCAGGCGCTGGCCTGCTGCTAAGCGCAATTATGGCCATTGTTCTGACCTATGTGGTTTCGCAGGCGATGTCAGGCACTATGCGTGAGAAGATTGAAGGGTTAAGCGGGCTTGCTGCCGTTCTCTTCATGCTCTTAGTCGGAAATTGGCTTCATAAGAAGTCCAACATTCGTGCGTGGAATGCCTTCATCGATAAGCAGGTCGGAGGTGCCTTGGCACGGGGCAGCTTATGGTCTTTGTTTGTCGTATCGGGGCTTTCCATCTTCCGTGAAGGAGCGGAAACGGCTATATTCTATGTCGGAATGGCCCCGTCGATCGATCCGATGCAAATGCTGCTTGGTATCGCGGTGGCGCTGCTGTTACTCCTGATTCTTGCCGTACTGATGATCAAGTACAGTGTGAAGCTGCCGCTTCGCCCGTTCTTCCTCACGGCCTCGGCGTTCATCTATGTGCTGGTGTTCCGGTTCATCGGCGAAAGCATTCATTCGCTGCAGGTTGCTGCCTGGGTGCCGGCACATTCCATTTCGAGAAGCATCTCAGTGAATGTCCTGGGCATCTACCCGACACTAGAAACGGTTATTCCGCAAGCTGCTCTGCTTCTATATTTATTGATTCGGTATACTTCCGTATATATAATCGGCGTGCGTCGTGAGCGAACGACCTAGCCTGGCTTGAAATCGACAAGAAAGCTTAATCAAATCCTTATGGGGATATCGGATTAAGCTTTTTTCGTTTCTGGTTTTTCAGAATGCTTTCATCTTTTGCAGGTATAATGATGGGAGCAGTTTGCTGGATATCAAATGGGTCAAGTTCATATAGGGGGAAAAGAAGTTGCGGATTCTGTTTGCGGAAGACGATGAAACTTTGGGCGAGTTAACGGAGCATCAGCTGCTGAGGCGCTATCATGTCGTGGATTGGATGAAGGATGGTACGGAGGCGCGGCAAGCGATGGCTCCCGGCCGTTATGATGTCTATGTGTTCGATTGGATGCTTCCGGGTGCAACAGGCATGGAGCTGGTTAGAGCAGCCAGGAAAAAGGACGACAATACGCCGATTCTGCTGCTTACAGCGCGCGACGCCGTACAGGATCGGGTAGAAGGATTGCTCGGTGGGGCAGATGATTATATGATCAAGCCGTTTGCGTTCGAAGAACTGGAGGCGCGACTCCTTGCGTTATTCCGGCGTCAAGAACGTGTCATACAATCCGATTCCCTGCAGGTTGGGGAGCTGGTTGCCCATCTGAATCGATTCGAAGTGACGCGCGATGGAACGGCGATTACGTTAACCCGGCGTGAATTTCAACTGCTTGTCTGTTTAATGCGTCATGAAGGGCAGGTGCTGTCGCGCGAACAGCTGCTGGACCAAGTTTGGGGCGTAGGAGCAGAAGTGACACTGAATACGGTTGATTCCACAGTCAAGCTGCTTCGCAAGAAAGTGGACGGGCCTTTCGTGCACAAATGTATTCACAGCGTTTACGGTGCAGGCTACCGTCTCTCGCAGAACGGCGGGAAGCATCATGTTTAAACGAACGCAGACCAAGCTGACGCGCCAATTTTCAATCACGATCGGAATTATTCTTCTCCTTACCGTCTTCTTCGCGCATTGGATGGTCCAATATATCCTTACGTCGACGGAGAATAACCAGCTAAATTCACTTAGTCATCAATACGCGAAGGATCTCCAAGAGCTGCTGGATTCGCCGAAAGCGGCTGTACTGTTTGACCAAGAAATAAATGACGAGAAGCTTAATGATGCGTTCTCACCGAAGGGGCTTCAATTAAATCAGATGTCGTGGCTGATTTCAGCCCGCGGGGAAATTCTGCTTCAATCGCCCGGGATCAAGGATGGTAAGCTATCACCCAACAACTTCCCCATTCTGCCGCTGCTTCCGAGCTTGCTGAGCAAGCCGGACGACGACTATCACAATGTGCGTGCTGATGGGAGAACGTTTCGTATCGGCGGGTTAATGCTCCATGCCTCAACCGGTGAAGAATACCGAGTCATCGTCGCGCAGGAAGTGACAGGCGATGTCGCCTTGCTTGTCCAATTGAGGTGGGCGTTTGCAGGATTTGCTCTGGTTATGCTGTTGGCAGGAGCCGCTGCCGGGTACTTACTTGCAGGTCGAGCAATGGTTCCCATATTTAATGCCTACCGGCGGCAGGAGCAATTCACGGCTGATGCATCCCATGAGTTGCGCACACCGCTTAGTATTCTAAGGTCCTCAGTGGAGGTGCTTAATGAACAGCGAGAGACGCTGCCGGAGTTTTACCGAAATGTGCTCGCCAAATCCGGTAAGGAAATTCATCAATTGATCCGACTTGTCGATAATTTGCTGACGCTTGCGCGCAGTGAGAACGGACGGATTGAAATTATGAAGCGGCCCTTCTCCTTGCGCAGCATGGTCCTGCAAGTGATGGATCAGTTGGAGCCGATTGCACAGGGCAAACAGGTGCGACTGCAGTTAGTGGAAGGCTCCGAAAAGCCGATTGAAAGAGACTTCTTAGGCGATGAGGTGCGAATCAGGCAGTTAACGTTCATTCTCGCGGAGAATGCGATTCAGTATAATCGTTCGGGGGGAACGGTAACCGTTGCAATCGAATCCGGGCATAATGAAGTTTCGATCACGGTAACCGACACCGGCATCGGTATTGCGAAAGAGCATTTAACCGGCATATTCGAGCGGTTTTATCGGTTAGATCAAGCGCGCACACGCCGCTCAGAAGGAACGGGACTCGGTCTCGCCATCGCGAAGCAAATCGTTCTTTCGCACAGGGGAAGATTGCAGGTATGGAGTGAACCAGAGGTTGGTACGACATTTCGCGTGACGATGCCGAACGTTTCAGATTAGTTTCAGAATGTCTCGATAGAATCAGTATTGTAACCGCTGATGGGCGGAATTAAGGTACAGGAGGTTATCATCAACATGAACAAGAAGTGGAAGCTGGCCGGAGCGGCCATTGCACTAGCTGTAGCGATTCCGGTATCGGCATATGCGGCAGCGGATGGGGCAAGCCAGAAGAACCCGGACAAGAAGTATCATGTGATTTCGATCAACAAAAGTGGTGTCAAATCGGAACGTAAGGATGCAAGAATTGACGTACTCGACATCGCGGTGAAGAAGCTCGGGCTGGATAAGGCAGCTATCGAGGCTGGAGCCAAAGATGGCAAATCACTCACCGATCTGGCGAAAGAGAAAGGGATCGCGATTCAGCCGATTATCGATGAGTTGACTGCACAGCTGGTGGCAGAAATACAGAAGGTACGCAGCTCTGAGGGGCAACTGACCGACGAAGAGAAAAACAATATTAATCTGAAAGTCAGCACCGAGCTGAATCGGGTCTTAACCGTGCCGCTGTCTGAGCAGTTGAAGGATGACAAGCGCAATGCGGTATATATCGAAGATCATGGCGGCATTGGAACCGACATCGCTGAATTGGCCATGACGAAGCTCGGTCTGGACAAAACAGCCTTCGAGAAAGCGGTCACAGACGGCAAATCACTCACCGATCTGGCGAAAGAGAAAGGGATCGCGATTCAGCCGATTATCGACGAATTGACTAAACAGCTGCTGGCAGGTATACAGAAGCACAATGATGACGAGAAGTTGACGGCTGAGGAGAAAAGCAATATCACGAAGAAGGTTGGCTTAGAGGCGAACCGCATCGTAACCGAGCCATTGGCTGAACAGCTGAAGGCGGCTAAGCGTGAACGGGTTTATAAAGAGGATCACGGCGGGGTAGGCGTCGACGTAGCCCAAATTGCAATAACGAAGCTCGGTCTGGATAAAGAAGCCTATGAGAAGGCAGCTAAAGCGAGCAAATCGCTCGCGGATCTTGCGAAAGAGAAAGGAATCGCGATTCAGCCGATTATTGATGAAGTGACTAATCAGCTCATGAGCGGCCTGCAGAATCCTGATGACTCCGAGAAACTGACGGATGATGACAAGAATAATCGGAAGAAGAAGATCAGCTTCGAGGCGAATCGGATTGTAAATGAGCCTCTGAATAAGCAAATGTCGGATGACAAGTATGGTCTCAATATAAAAGCAGCGATTGTGTTCCTTGGGCTAGATAAAGCCGCACTTGAGAAGCTTGTGAATTCCGGTAAATCACTTACCGAAATCGCGCAAGACAAAGGATTTACTCGTCAGCAGCTCATCGATGCTCTGCTTATTGATGTACAAGAGCAGCTGAAGAAGCTTGTGGATAAGAAACAACTAACGCAATCAGAAGCCGATCAGGAAAAGAAGGATGCTCGTGCGTTCGTCGATAAGTTTGTCGATGAGAAGCTGAGCTTGAGCCCTGTTCAGAAAAAATAGATCGGCGCGCGTCGAGAAAGAACGACACAAATTAGTTTGAAATAAAGATGAGAGCTTAATCCAATCTCTTAGAGGAGATCGGATTAAGCTTTTTTCGATATTGGCTTAGCTTGCGCTGCTGATTAGCTGCACGCGCAGTTGAGGACCGGTTTGCGGGCGGCTGTCGTCTCGTCCAGTCGGCGTACGACGGTATTATAAGGTGCGCCTAGTACAAGGGCTGGATTCGTGCGTGCTTCTTCGGCAATTTGGATCATCGTATCAATAAACCCGTCGAGAGTCTCCTTACTCTCTGTTTCGGTCGGTTCGATCATGATACATTCCTCGACGTTGAGCGGAAAATAGATGGTTGGCGGATGGTAACCGAAGTCGAGCAGCCGCTTGGCTACGTCTAACGTGCGGACGCCGTACTCCTTCAGGCCGCGACCGGACATCACGAACTCATGCTTACAGACGCCGGGGTAAGGAAGCTCGAAATGAGGAGCGAGCCGGTGCATCATATAGTTGGCATTTAGAACCGCACATTCCGAGACGCGGCGGAGCCCTTCCGGTCCATAAGTCCGAATATACGTATATGCCCGTACAAGAATGCCGAAGTTGCCGTAGAACGCTTTGACCCGGCCGATTGATTCAGGACGGTCGTAGTCAAAGTAATAGGTGCCGTCATCGCGTCTGGCTGCAAGAGGTTTGGGCAGAAACGGTATGAGCGTGCTCTTCACGCCGACAGGACCGGCTCCCGGGCCGCCGCCGCCGTGCGGCGTGCTCATCGTCTTGTGTAAATTAAGGTGGACAACGTCAAACCCCATGTCGCCGGGTCTGGTGATGCCCATGATCGCATTCGAATTCGCTCCGTCATAATAGAGTAGGCCGCCAGCCTCGTGGATAATCTCTGCGATCTCAATGATCTGTTCCTCGAACAGGCCGAGGGTACTCGGATTTGTGAGCATGAGCGCTGCGGTATCCTTGCCGACAGCTGCGCGCAGCGCGCATAGGTCAACCATGCCGTGCTCATTCGATTTGATTGTGATGGTTTCGAAGCCTGCGACGGTGGCACTGGCAGGATTCGTTCCGTGCGAGGAGTCCGGAACGATCACTTTGGTGCGCACATCGCCGCGGCTCTCATGGTAAGCGCGAATCATCATCAGCCCGGTCCATTCGCCATGTGCGCCTGCAGCCGGCTGAAGCGTAACCTGATCCATGCCGGTGAGTGCAGCCAGATCGTTCTGAAGCACATACATCAGCTCGAGCGCGCCTTGGATGCTCTCTTCCGGTTGATAGGGATGAATTTTGGCGAAGCCCGCGAAACGAGCGGTGTCTTCGTTGATTTTCGGATTATACTTCATCGTACAGGAGCCGAGCGGGTAGAAGCCGTTATCGACGCCGAAATTGCGCCGGGACAGCTCGGTGTAATGACGGATTACGTCGACCTCGTAAACCTCGGGAAGCTGTGCAGGCGTTTGTCTTAGCATTGCGGCAGGAATGAAGGCAGAAGGATCCGATTCCGGTACATCGCAAGGTGGGAGGGAGTAAGCGACGCGCCCTGGTTTGCTGAGCTCGAATATCAGCGATTTGGCCGGTTTCAAAGACATGTTCCTCTTATCGTTCTGATGCGCAATGGTAGAATCACCATCATTTAAATGCGTAGTCATGCCATTTCCTCCAGTCTCGTGACAAAATTATCGATTTCCGCGCGCGTACGTTTCTCCGTCACAGCAATTAACATATGTCCTTGCAGCTCCGGGTAGGCGAACGCAAGATCGCAGCCACCGAGGAAGCCGGCTGCAAGCAACTTCAGATTCGCTTCCTTTACGGAAACGTTGGTCGGCAGCTTCACGACAAATTCATTAAAGAACGGAGCGGAGAAGGGGAGTTCGAAGCCACGTTTTGCAAACTGATCGGCTGTATAATGGGCTTTCTGTACATTCAAGTTAGCGGCCTCGCGCAAGCCCTCTTTGCCCATCGTCGACAAGTAGATTGAAGCACATAGAGCAAGCAATGCTTGATTCGAGCAGATGTTGGACGTCGCTTTCTCCCGCCTTATATGCTGCTCTCGAGCTTGCAGCGTCAGAACAAAGCCGCGCTTTCCGTCGATATCCGTGGTCTGGCCGACAATCCTGCCCGGCATCCGCCGCATCAGCGGCTCGGTGACGGCGAAGAACCCGCAGGTCGGCCCTCCGAGCGATTGCGAGATGCCAAGCGGCTGTGCATCGCCGACGACAATGTCGCTTCCGAGCTTACCTGGGGTCTCCAGCAAACCGAGCGACAAGGGGTTGCTGCTGACAACAAGCAGTCCTTTAACATGGTGAATGATTGGCTCGATGGCGGCTAGATCCTCGACTGCGCCGAAGAAATTCGGTGATTGCACGAGCACGGCTGCGGTCTTGGTGTCTACGGCTGCCTGTAGGGCGTTCAGATCTGTAACGCCGTTCGTATAGCCGACTTCGACGATGTCCAGGTTTAGGCCGCGAGCCATCGTGCGGACCATCTCACGGGCTTCCGGATGGACGGTGCGCGAGATGACGATCCGGTTGCGCTTCGTTGCTCCTGCAGCCAAGGCGCCTGCTTCGGCTAGGGCGGTAACGCCGTCATACATACTCGCGTTTGCGACAGCCATACCAGTCAGCTCACAAATGTACGATTGGAACTCGAAGATGGCTTGAAGCTCGCCTTGGCTGATCTCCGGCTGGTAAGGCGTATAAGCCGTATAAAATTCAGAGCGAGAGATCATGTGATTGATAACGACGGGCAAGTGGTGATCATAAATTCCCGCACCAAGAAAGCTTTTGTAACGGTCGGTGTCGGCGTTGCGGCCGGCAAGCTCCTTCATATGCTCAAGTAGGGAGAACTCGTCGAGCGCGGAGGACATCGGCATCGTACCGCGGAAACGGATGGATTCCGGAATGTCTCGGAACAGCTCTTCGATCGATGCTGCGCCGATCGTTGCAAGCATATCGGATTGGTCTTGATCGGTTACGGGGATGTAGCGGTGTAAATTAGCCATGAATTTCACTCCTTAGGAAGTCTTTTATAAAATGGGGTCTTGATGACTTTGGCCTTTAACTGTTTACCGCGAATTTCAACTGTCAGTTCGGTGCCGAGAGCGGCATAGTTCGCATCGATCAAAGCGAGACCGAGGTTACGCTTCAGCGTCGGTGATTGTGTGCCTGTCGTGACGGTTCCGATTAATGTGCCGTTTCCGTAGACAGGATAATGCGAGCGGGGGATGCCGCGGTCAATCAGCTCGATGCCGACAAGCTTGCGGGACAGTCCCTCTTCCTTCTGCTTGACCAGCGCTTCTCGGCCGATAAAGTCCTCTTTGTCGAGCTTGACGAAGAAGCTGACTCCTGCCTCAAGAGGCGTGATGGTGTTCGAGAGCTCTTGACCGTATAGCGGCAAACGCGCCTCAAAGCGTAAAGTGTCACGAGCGCCGAGTCCGGAAGGGATTAAGCCGAGCGGTTCGCCGGCTGCGAGCAGGCTTTTCCAGACGTCGCCGGCTCGGTCTGCCTGAACATATAGTTCGAAACCATCCTCGCCCGTGTAGCCGGTTCGCGAAATTAACGCATTCACTCCCGCGAGTGAGGTGCTTGTTGCGAATCGGAAAGAAGGGAGTTCGAGGACGTCGGCACCGGCGCCGGCGGCAGCCATAATAGCAGCGGCTGATGGTCCCTGCAAGGCGAGAAGGGCCAGCTTATCGGAGATATTCTCGAGCAGGACATCCCCGATTAAATGATCTCGCATCCATTCGTAATCTTTATCGATGTTCGAAGCGTTCACGACGACCATGAACTGATCGGCCGTGATTCGATAGACAAGCAAGTCGTCGACGACGCCTCCATCCGGATAACACATCAGTGAGTATTGCGCTTGGCCGTCGGTGAGCTTAGTGACGTCATTCGTCGTCAACAGCTGCAAGAAGCGCTCCGCGAATAGGCCTGTCACCTTGAATTCTCCCATATGGGAGACATCGAACAGACCGGCGCGCTGCCGAACAGCGTCGTGTTCTTTCTGTATGCCGGAGAACTGGACGGGCAGCTCCCATCCGCCGAAATCGATGCAGCGGACCTCCGGATGAGCGGCATAGAGCGGGTATAACGGGGTTCTTTTCAAATCGGCCATTCTTATCTCTCCTCCTCGAATTCGTGATATTAACGCAAAGAAGGACAGCAACAAAAAGGCAGCGCATTCTCAGCCGAAGCTGCCTGCGTTTCCTCTTTGCTCTGTCCTTTGTACCTGAGAGTTACCCTATGTCCGTATGAAAAGAAGGGACATAAGTTTCCCCGTGGGTGATCCCGCGAACGGGATGCTCTCCAGAGGCGCGTCCGATAAAGGTCCTTTTGCCTGAGAGATTCACCTATGTAAGGTTTACTCCTTCGGCGCCGCCGAAATATTGCTTATTGGCGATCTCTCCCATTATCATCATCCGCATATTTAGTTGTTATCCTCTATTCTTACACCGTAATGAGAGGTTGTGTCAACAAAAAGTATTTATGATGTTAATATTTTGTTAGATATATTGACATGAATAATAACTCTGATTTAAGCTAAACCCATCAACAACCAAATAAGCGGATGACGATGGCAGGGAGAGACTGAAGGAGCGAACCGCTCTGGAGGCACCGAAGGAGCAAGTCGACGGCCGGCCGGCCGATGATTAATCTCTCAGGTAAACGTACCGCCATTCGACGCAACTCTGGAGAGAGCGAATAGCCACCAAAGGGGTAAGAGCGGTTCTTGAACCGTTTAAACTCTCAGGTACCCGGGACAGAGAACTTGGCGCATAGCCGGTTCTCTGTCCCTTTTTATTGCTTTACCGGCATTATAGGAGGGTCCAGGGTTATAAATTTATTTTTCCAAGCATCCAAGGCGGACCGCTTATGCATATCATTGCGGCCAAGGCCGTATGCTTCGGCAAGGCACTAAATCCTTCTTTTAAAGCATATGCAGCAATGCTCCTCAATAACGCCTGGACGTTGCAGGAATCGCAGCAGACGGACAACAGCAGTCAACTACCATATAACGGAAAGGATGTTGAACATGAGTGAAGTGAGAGCAGGATTGGGATATACAGAGGAGCATGAATGGGCTGAGGCGCGAGGAGCCATCATTCGAATTGGCATTTCGGATTTTGCGCAATGTCAGTTAGGCGACATTGTGTTCGTGGAATTCCCGGAAGTGGGGGTAACGCTTGAGGCGAACGAGCCGATGGGGACGATCGAGTCGGTAAAAACCGTATCCGATCTGTTCAGCCCTGTTAGCGGAACTGTCGTGAAAGTGAACGAGGAATTGCTGGACGAACCGCAAAAAGTGAACGAGGACCCGTATGGCGAAGGCTGGATTATCGAGGTCGAGGTGGAAGGCGAAGCGGCGGAAGTGGTGGCTGCGCTTTGGAGCGCTGAGCGATACGCGGCGTTCGTTGCATCCAAATAAGGAGGTGCGCAAGATGCCGAAGCCTAGGGAACGCAAGCCGGAGTGGCTGAAAATATCGCTTAATACAGGAGACGGATACCAAGAGATCAAATCGATGATGCGCGGCCGCCAGCTGCACACGGTGTGCGAGGAGGCAAAATGCCCGAATATATTCGAGTGTTGGAGTCAGCGGACGGCAACATTTATGATTTTGGGAAGAATCTGCACGCGCGCCTGTCGGTTCTGCGCCGTGAACTCGGGCCAGCCGACAGAACTCGATCTGGAGGAGCCCCGGCATGTGGCGCAATCCGTTAACGAGATGGAACTTGCGCATGTCGTCATCACTTCCGTCGCCCGTGACGATCTGAATGATCACGGTGCAGCGATGTTTGCTGCGACCATTGTGGCTGTGCGCTTGGAAAACCCGCTAACGAGCATCGAGGTGCTAATCCCGGATTTCGGTGGTGACGCGAATCGTCTAGCAGTCGTGCTGGAGGCGAAGCCGGATGTGCTGAACCACAATCTCGAGACGGTGAGCCGGCTTTCGGACAAAGTGCGTGCAAAGGCCAAATATGACCGTTCACTGTCTGTGCTCCGCATGGCCAAAGAACTCCGTCCAAGTCAGACGACGAAATCCGGCTTGATGGTCGGACTGGGGGAGGAGAAGGAAGAGCTTATTGAAGCCATGCGTGATTTGCGAGAAGCCGGATGCGATATTCTGACGATTGGGCAGTATTTGCAGCCGACTTCCAAGCATATGGATGTCGTTCGCTATTATCATCCAACGGAATTCGAAGCGCTCAAGCAGGCGGGACTCGCGCTTGGTTTCGCCCATGTCGAGGCAGGGCCGCTCGTCCGAAGTTCTTATCACGCCCGCGAGCAAGTCGAGCGCGCGAAGGCAGCCAGTGCTGTAGGGGGAGTGTTACTATGAACGACTATGATATCGTGATTTTGGGTGGCGGCCCCGGCGGTTACGTAGCCGCCATCCGAGCTGCCCAGCTGGGCAAACGTATTGCGCTGGTCGAGAAAGAGAAGCTGGGCGGCACTTGTCTGCATAAGGGCTGCATTCCCAGCAAAACGCTGCTGCGCAGCGCGGAACTCTACGAGACCATGAAGCGCAGCTCAAGCTTCGGCATCCTCGTGCAGGGGATCGAACTTGATTATAGTAATGTGCTTGCCCGCAAAGATGCTATCGTTGAGCGGCTCGAGAGCGGCGTACGCTTCCTGATGAAGAAGAACAAGATCGATGTCTATGAAGGCATGGGTATGATTGCTAATACTGCAATTACGAGCGATCGCAATGGCGTTATAGAAGTAAAGGGCAGCGGCATTGCGGAAGGTGATTCACCAATAAGCATCGGCTATCGTGACCTCATTGTGGCTACGGGATCACGTCCCCGTCGTATCCCCGGGTTGCCGGTAAACGAGCGGATTATGAGCAGTGACGAAGCTCTTGCCATGGAAGCCATTCCGGCTTCGATTGTAATCGTCGGAGGCGGCGTCATCGGCGTTGAATGGGCTTCGATGTTGAACGATTTCGGCGCGCAAGTAACAATCGTCGAAGCGGCAGATCGGATCGTGCCAACGGAGGATGAGGACTTGTCCCGCGAACTGGCGCGACTGTTCACGAAACGCAGGATCAGAACGTTGACAGGCGCCATGCTGCTTCCGGACAGTGTGCTCGCGGACAGTGGTGGCGTGATCTTGCAGGTCTCGCGGGGAGGCAAGATCGAGACGCTGATGGCAGATTGTATGCTTATCTCTGTTGGACGAGCGGCGAATACTGAAGGCTTCGGCCTCGAACGAACGGCGGCGCGGATCGAACAGGGGGTCATCGCGGTAGACCGATCCATGCGGACGAATGATCCTCATGTCTATGCAATCGGCGATGTCGTCGGCGGTCTGCAGCTCGCACATGTTGCCAGTCATGAAGGGGTGGTGGCGGCAGAGAGCATCTGCGGACTTGACGCTCATTCGCCAGAGGCTGTTTCCGTTCCGAAATGCATATACAGCCGTCCCGAGCTTGCTAGTGTCGGACTATCTGAGCGAGCTGCGGTTGAAAGCGGGCATTCGGTCAAAATAGGCAAATTTTCGTTCAAGGCGATTGGCAAAGCGCTGGTTTTAGGCGACTCCGACGGCTTCGTTAAAGTTGTTGCGGATGAAAAGACTGGAGATGTCCTTGGCGTTCACATGATCGGACCGCATGTGACGGACTTCATCGGCGAAGCATCGCTTGCGCAGCTGTTGAAGGCAACCTCGATGCAAGTCGGCCGAATGATTCATCCGCATCCGACGCTCTCCGAAATTATCGGCGAAGCCATGCTCGAGGCCGACAACCTGGCTCTGGGGATGTGACTGCGATGTGGAGGTTCGTACACACGGGGAATCGGACGCCGGCAGAGAACATGGCAATGGATGAAGCGATCGTCGTTGCTCATGTACGGGGACTTGTACCGCCAACCGTTCGATTCTACGGCTGGAGTCCTGCGACATTGTCCATTGGCTGTTTCCAGAAGGCTGCCGAAGAGGTCGACTTTGATGCGTTGCACAAGCATGGCCTCGGCTTCGTTCGGCGGGCAACCGGCGGACGTGCGGTGCTTCACGATCAAGAGCTCACCTATAGCCTCATCGTCTCCGAGAATTATCCCGGCATTCCGAGCAGCGTAGTTGAAGCCTATCGCGTGCTCAGCATGGGGTTGCTGTTTGGCTTTCGTAAGTTAGGTTTAGCCGCGAACATGTCGGGTATGGAAGGCATAGAGGCTGATGTATTGGCGGATCAATCCACGTGTAGTGCTTCAAGAGGAAAGCTGATGTCGGCTGCCTGTTTCGATGCTCCTTCCAAGTATGAGCTTGTCGTTGAAGGTAAGAAAATCGCGGGAAGCGCTCAAATGCGAACCAAAGGAGTCATCCTCCAGCACGGCTCCATCCTTATTGAACTGGATGCGGATCTGTTATACGATGTTTTGCGTTTCGAAGACGAGACGGAAAAAAGGCTGATGAAAAAAGTATTCGAGCGTAAAGCAGTCGCGATAAATACCTGTCTGCGGCGGAAAGGGGAGTTGCCTCTAATGCTTTCAGATGTGGAGGGAGCTTTTCGCATCGGATTTGCTCAAGGTCTGCAAACCGAACTCATCAACGGCACCTTAACGGAGTTCGAAACGGAATTGGCCAACCAGCTTGCGATCGATAAATATGGCGCTGACGGTTGGAATTTTCGAAGATAAACGGAGGATGATCAGATGAAGCCTACACGACGGCATTCAGCTATGAATAATCAGCATGGACCGCGGCATCGACGGCTTCTAATCGCCCTTTTCGCCTCCCATTTCTTCTGTACGGTGCTGCTTGTTTCTGCTGGGTATGCGCTATCGGAGGGCTTCAACCTATCTCCGATTTCGATAGGTTTGAACCTCATTACCGGCATCATGCTAGGTGTTGGAGCCTACATTCCGGATAATATGCTAGCTCGATCAGCTTGGTCTTCCATCCCTATTGGATTGTTGCTATGCATGTTCTCATCGATTTGTCTATTAACGTGGAGCGGCAGCGATTCATCCGTCATCACCTTTGCGGTGTCCTGCGCAGGCTTCGGCTTTGCGGTGGTGAATCTTGGCGTGTCTTCCGAGAAGGCAAAGGTTCAAATGCAAGGGCTCCCTGACGGATTCAAGCATAAAATGGTCAGGTCGAGGCTATTAGGCCTTGCCATCGGCTTCGTAATCTCCGCGCTATTCGTAATTGTGCAATGGGGTAGCTTTCATATCGGACTCATGCGGTTGGAGAATGGCTTTGCGTTCCTTCTACTTGCTGTCTGTTTCCTACTCATATCCAAAATTAGCTGGGTTCGTGCTTGAGAAAAAGCAGAACTGTTGGAGAGGGGGCAGATTTCGATTGACAAGCGTATTTACAGAATGAAGCCCGCGGATTTCCGCGGGCTTTATTCGCATTTGTCGGATCACACATTCAGGAAATGCAACAGATCCCTTCTGAATAAAGCGACCTAGTGTTAATGATTCGTTCGTCCCCCGACATGAAGAATGGAAGCGACCAAGTTGTCATGATCTTGTTCACTCACGACGCCTGAGAATCCGCAGGATTGTCTGGCGATCAACTGGGTGGGCAGGATGATGGAGTCTTCTTCCTTGCGTGCATTAAAAACGAGTTGGGTGGCAATAGCGCCGACTTCAAATTTGGAATGGCCGATCGTCGACAATGCAGGTCTGATTAGAGGAGCAAGGTTAATGTTGTCGAAACCGACAATGGCAATATCCTCAGGTACGCGAAGGCCTGCTTCGTGCAGGGCACGAATGGCACCGATCGCCATCTCATCGTTGGCTGCGAATATAGCATCAGGCAGCCTTTTGCTGGCAATCAGGAGCTTGACCGCTTGATAGCCGCCGGCTTCGAGGAATCGTCCGTGCATCGCAATCCGCTTAGGGATAGGAAGATCATGTTCGTGCAAGGCACGTTTGTACCCTTCGTATCGCTGCGTGTTATCGAAGGCAGCTGTTGGTCCGCTCAGGAACTCGATGTTGCGTCTGCCCAGCTTGATCAGGTGAGCGACTGCATCATAACCGCCTTGCTCATTAGTGATGAGGACATTATGTACGTAATCGCCTCTCAGCTCTCTATCGAGAACGACAATAGGGAAGGATTCCGAAGCTACTTGTAGAATGAGACTGTCGCTTATGGCTGTTCCCATGATGATAGCGCCATCAACAAACTTCTCTCTTAAGAAACGGTGGGCAGAGCTGTTCTCACCGCCATAAGTACTGCAGACGATTAAATTGTAATCATGCGAGGCTACGATTTCTTGGACCCCTTCAATAACTTGGCTGTAGAAAGGTCCGCCAAGATCGTTCAGAAACAGTCCGATCGTTTCACTTTTGCGTTTCTTCAAATTACGAGCAGCCCCGCTTGGTCGGAAATTCAGTGCCTCAGCGGCACGAACTACTTTACGGCGCGTCTCTTCACTGATCTTGGGTGAGTTGTTCAGTGCGTAGGAGACGGTAGATACAGCAACGCCCGCCATCTTCGCTACATCCTTGATTGTAGCTGACATGTTATCCTCCCGGTCGAGTACGAATTTTAGATAAACGAATAAAGAAGGTTAACAATTTCGTCATAAGTAATGATTATTATAACATTTGATTCTGTCATGTGTGAATGTTTAAAACAGGAAGAATAGGTACTGGAGTCACAACTATCTATCCATTTATTAGCTTTAATGGATAAATTATTCGCGAATGCGGCGTAGAGAGATTGTTGCTGATGAAAGCTCTGAATTTCTTTATAATGGAAGATGACAGCTTGATGGCAACTCACTTGGAAGAATGGCTTCATACCAGCTATTAGAAGGAGTTGGAAACCGGGAATGGAAGAAAACCTCAATTGGCAGGCAAAATGGATTTGGCCGAATCGGACCGGCCTCGCGCAGGCGGCAGGTGATAGAGAACCGGAAATTGTTTATTTTCGCCGCAGCTTTCATGTTGCCGATAAGACGAACGCTCGCTTGACTGTACGCGTATCCGCAGACAGCCGTTATCGGCTGTGGCTGAATGGAGAATCGCTCGTAAGCGGTCCGCTTAAAGGGGACATGAACACGCATTACTATGAAGTGATCGATGTGACGGACAAGCTCCGTGACGGGGAGAATGTATGGGCGGCTCAAGTGATTTACTATACGGGGCGAACCGGACCTGCTTCTGTTTGGCGATCAGATATGGGAGCTTTCCTGCTGGATGGCCAATTGGTAAATGGAGCGGGCAGCACGATTGAAGATCTGAGCACAGATGCACGGTGGCGGACACTGCGGCTTGATGCCGGTGCTTTCACATTCGAGCGAGAGTGGTTCACGTTATTCATTGGCGGCGGGGAAATCGTAAAAGGAAGCGAACTGCCGATTGGTTTCACGAATCTCGATTACGATGACCGAAACTGGTCGAATGCAGTGGTCGTCAGCCAGGTTATGGACTCGATGTATGGGCAGCTGAGCCGGTGGCAGTTAACCGAGCGGTCGATTCCATTCATGCAAGAGACCATTCGTCCCTTTACTCGGATTATGCAGGGACAATGTGGAGTACGAACGTGGAACGAAGGCGATTCACCGGAGCAGTTGGTTGGCACTTCGCTGGCTCCCGGCGAGAAGCTGATTGTAGAGCTGGATACTTCGCGGATGACAAGCGGATACCCGCGCATTCAGTTCTATGGAGGCAAAGGAGCGCAAGCTGCCGTACTTTATGCCGAATCTTATGAGCATCCGCCCGGTGAAGGCGGTACCCGCAATAAAGGAATTCGTGACGATAAAGAAGGGAAGTCGCTGCTCGGCTTTGAGGACTCCTATTCACTTGCAGGTGCCGGCGATCAAGGTACGGCTGTAAGTGAGGTGTACGAGCCGATCCACCGCAGAGGGTTTCGATTTATTCGGTTGACGCTTCAAGCTGCGGACGAACCCGTCGTACTGGCTGGTATCGACTATCGCCAGAGCGGCTATCCGCTGCAGGAATTGGCGGCGTTTGATGGTTCCGATCCTACATTCGCACCATTATGGGAAATCAGCTTAAATACACTTCGCGGGTGCATGCATGAAACGTATGAAGATACGCCTTTCTATGAGCAGATGCAGTATGAATTGGACAGCCGTCTTCAAGCCATATTTACATACTCCGTAAGTGGAGATGACCGTCTCGGTCGGAAGACGATTCGCGATTTCCACAGCTCTTTGCTGCCAAGCGGCATGCTGCAGAGTCGTTATCCGTCCGTCGACAGACAGGTTATACCGGGCTTTGCCTTGTTTTGGCTCATGATGGTATACGATCATTACAGCCATTATGGCGATGCTGCACTTGTTAAGTCGTATCGTCCGACAATGGATGCGGTGCTAGGCTGGTTCGAGAATCGCCGAGATGAGAACGGACTTGTCGGGCAGATTCCGGAGGGGTATTGGTCATTCGTCGATTGGACGATGGCGTGGAAGGATAATGCAGGTGCGCCGCATGCAGCACGCCGCGGACCGCTCACCGTCTACAATCTCATGTATGCCGATGCGCTCGTGAAAGCGGCTGAGCTGAACGAATGGACAGGCCGAAGAGACGTCGGCGCGGAGTATCGCGAGCGGGCGGAATCCGTGCGTGATGCTGTTCGCGGTCACTGCTGGTCGGAGTCGCGGCAGCTATTCCGCGACGGACCTGCGGTGGAGGCTTACAGCCAGCATGCCCAGATGTGGGCAGTCCTCACAGGAACTGTGCAAGGAGATGAGGCGAAGGCGCTGACGAAACGTATGCTCGAAGGAGCTGACCTGGCGCAAATCTCGACGGCCATGTCGTATTATCTGTTCCGTACGTTAGCGCTTATGGGTATGTATGAGCAAACCTTTAAGCTATGGGATACATGGCGCAGACAAGTGGATCTGCATCTGACCGCTTGGGTCGAGGATCCTGTTTCGGAACGCAGTGATTGCCATGCTTGGGGTGCCCTGCCGCTCTATGAATTTCCTGCCGAAATACTCGGCATCAAGCCGCTCGTTCCCGGATTTGCCGAAATCGGGATTTCTCCGGTCGTTGGGCCGCTTAGCTGGGCGAAGGGAAGCGCATCGACGCCTCATGGCCTCGTTGAAGTTTCCTGGCGGCAGGAAGGCAGCCGGTTCACCATTCATGTGAACGGGCCAGCCGGCATTCCGGTCACGATCACTCTGCCAAGTGGCGAGAAGCGCTCAGTCACCGAAGCCAGGGACCTGGTTGTCGAGTGCCAATACGCAGGAAGTGTTATTGCGGGCAGCTAGAAGGCTTCGAAGGATCGCAGTGTTCGCGATGGACATTGCGATCCCTCTGTTTGAAGGGGACGAAACGATGAAGCATAGTTCAAATGGAGCTTAGAGAGAGGGTTTAGTTGATTTCGAAGGAGCGTGCATCGTTGTTTAATTACCAGATAAACGCGGACTTGAAATTGAAGATTTTGCAGACGCAGTATGCGGATGAGATGTTTACTGAGATCCAGAAGAACAGAGCACATTTAGGGGAATTTCTGCCGTGGGCGCTAACGACATCAAGCGTGGATGAAGTGAAGCTATATATTGAATATGAATTGAAGAGATTCGCCGGAAACAACGGAGTCTCATGCGGGATCTTCTACCAAGACCGATATATTGGAAATATTAGTGTCCATGATATTAACTGGAAGAATCGGAAGACGTCAATCGGCTATTGGTTATGTGCAGAGCATCAAGGGAATGGATTCATGACGGAAGCTTGTAAGACGATTATCAAGTATGTATTCCAGGAATTGGAATTAAACCGTATTGAGGTTCGAGTAAGAGTGGATAATGCGAGGAGTAAAGCCATTCCTCAGCGGCTTGGATTTAAGCAGGAAGGGATCATTCGATCGGCCGAATATAATAAGGGTCACTATCATGATCATCTTGTGTATGGTCTGTTGAAATCGGAATGGAACACAAGCGAGGCATGATGTGAAACATTCAAGTGCACAGCCAGTTAGATCAAACTCTTGATCTGATTGGTTTTTTTATTTTCCTATTTTTCCATTTATTGATATACTTTTAGAGTCTGATTTTTCAAGGGGGTGCTCACGATTACGGTTTTCTTTTGGCCATTCATGATTACATCTATTGTAAGTTCGCTTGTAGGGCTGTTATTCAGAAATTATCGCTTTCTTTATATTGCCGCTGGTTTGATTATTCCGATGTCCTTGTATCTTGCTGCTTCTCCTATGTTTCGGCTTTGGGGTCTTGTATTCCCGCTCTTCTATATCGTGTCGGCCATGTTTATCGATAAAGGCAGACGTATGATGGCATTCGTGTGGAATTGCCCTAATTATATGGTAATTGGATGGTTGGGCTATATTGTATTAACCCAATGAGGAAGGGGGTTCGAGATCGACCATCTCAAAATGGGATTATATCGAGGCACATCTGATTGTGGGTTTACGCCGCTAGACAGCAACGAGCATATTGCGGAGATGTTATGGCCGATTGTTAAAGGAATTATAATGACGAATATCGAGAATAATCAGCATCTCATTATTGAAGGCTGCTATATTATGCCTCAACATAGTAGAGACTTTGAACCCGAATATATGGACAAGATCATTTCCGTATTCCTAGGTTTTACGGAGCGATATATAGAAGAGAACTTCCTATCGGGTATTGTAAAGCATCGAAATGCGATCGAAGACCGAGGAGGTCCGGAAGAGCGTACAATGGCTGATTATATACGCGAACAGGAAGCGTTTAGAAGAAAATGTGTAGAGAACGGTGCCAATTACTTTGAAATCGATCGCTGCTATGAAGAAGAGATCATGCAGGTATACGAATATATCGATGTTCAAAAAAAGAAAAGGGAAGTCATACCGCCGAAAAACGAATCGGACAGAGCTTCCCTGTAATTATCCATTCTCTTGAGGAGCCGGAAATCGCAGTGTAAACGTCGTTTCTCTGCTATTTGTATCAAACGTAATCGAGCCGTCGTTTCGTTCCACGATTTGCTTGCAAATCGCAAGTCCAAGGCCGGTGCCGTCGGATTTGCCCGTGACGAAAGGATCGAACAAGGAGGCCTGAATCTCGGACGGAATTTCGGGCCCGGTGTTGCTTATTCTGACGTAGACGTGAGAGCCGTCGACAAAGGTATGTATCGTAATTCTACGTGGATCACCATTTGTTTCGCGAAGCGCGTCAATGGCATTATTAAGCAGATTGGAGAACACTTGAACGATCGCAATCTTCTGAATCTCTACTTGCAGTTGCTGCTGCGTGTTTAGAATGAGCTCGATGTTTTCGTTGAGCAGCAAAGGATTGACGAGGATCAGCGTTTGATCGACGAGCTCGCCAAGTGAAGTAAGGATGCGGTTCTCTTCCGCAATCGGTTTTCTAGAGAAGCTGAGGAAGCCGGTTATTTGCATTTCAATATTTCGAAACTCATGGTCGATAATATTCAAATACTTCTCAATGCTGGTAAGTGAGCCAGGGTCAAGAGATTTGCGAATTAATACGAAGAAGCCTTTAATGGATGTTAGCGGATTTCGAATCTCGTGTGCCATGCTGGAGGCCATCTTACCAATGAGATTAAGCTTATCCGTATGCATGTCCTCGATCATTTTGTCCTGCTGCTCGATTTTTCCAAATGCATTCTCCCAGAAGTAGGTGGAGAGAACAGATTGGAAGGTATCAATTCTTGAAAAGATCGTGGTAATGATCGATACGAATTCATTACGATCGATATCCGAATGATTGAAGGCTTCGAGGAAGGCTTCCCGTAAAAATAAAGTACTCTGGTTAATATGGGCAATCGGGACTTTTCGCCGAAATAATAACTCAACCCAATCCTTGTAATTCACATAAACCGGATGCTGCTCGATCGGAATATGAAAATCCGAAATAAGAGCCAGATAAAGCGTGCCTTGTATGCGGAGCTGAGTCAGGTCATATTGACCGGGATAGGCTGCAGTTAATCGTTCAATCCAACTGTCGACGATCATGTTCGAATGGGTTTCAAAAAAACGTTTAATTTCGCTCATGTATCGGCTCCATTATTCAGTTTGGAAATGCTTGAGGGTGACTAAGTCTAATCTATTTAAGCACGAATACAAGATATTCTTCAACAAGATATAATTTCCAGTACATAGCGTCTGGTTAGTAGATTATTGCTCCTTCAGCACCAGCTCATCAATCTGTACCAGGCAGCCTGACCCTTGCGGCGATTGTGCAACGACACCTGCGAGGCAGGTCGCGGGTAGGTTCATGCCAAAATACCGGATTAAGCGCCATTGCTCCCCGTCAGCCGAATAGTGGAAGGAGACGCAGTTGCCGTCACGTGTGAGGCGCAAATACGGCTTCTCCATATCAACCCGCTCGGAATTGCAGTCGTCTGAGCTGCCGTCTTTGGTGACAACAGACACGATGGTGGGATATTCGCCGTTGTATTCAAAGCATAGCTTTGCCCAGTTTCGGTCGTCCACCATCAGCATGAGACAGCCCGAATCATATTTGTGTGTCATGACGGCGCTCAATCGGGTTGTAAGCACGAAAGAACCGCTAATCGGCAGATGGAGGAATGGTGCGGAACTAATGATGTGTTTGCCAGCTGGGTCTTGATAGAAGTCAGCATTCGCCGGGGCCTCGATTAGGAGTTCGCCGGTCTCGGTGCGCTCCGAACGACTCGGTTCATTCATCCACTGCAAAGCGCGTTCCGGTACTTCATTAAGCAATAAATTAACTTCCACCATCATCCCTCTTCTCATCGGAAAAGTAAGTAACTCTTAAGTACATTCTCTCCTCGCATGAAATGTCCTTCATTGCAAGCCTTCTACGTCCTATTCATTCCATTAGCTCAGCCCTTGACGTGATTTGCGGTAGTCCCCCGGCGTTTGGCCGGTCGTCTCTCTAAACATGCGGATGAAATAGTTATAGTCTTCGATGCCGATGGCTTCGGCTATGACGGGAACAGGCAGCTCGCTTGCAGCGAGAAGTCGCTTAGCTTCTTCGATCTTCAAGTAACGAATGTATTGGACAGGTGTTTTGCCGGTGTGTTTCTTCAAGCAGCGAGAGAGATATTCAGCGTTAAAATGAAATTGTTCTTCCAGCAAAGCGGATTGAAACGATTCCTTAATGAAGCTGGTCAGGAAATCTTCCAGTTGACGGCTCAGTGTAAGGGAACGCGACGGCTTCGTCGATTCTATCGTTAACTGCTGCAGCTGCTCCAGCAATCGGACAAGCAGCCCATGCAGTCGCGTTGCATTTTCGAAATTCAGTTTGTGCTGGATCGCCATCATCTCGCGCAGCATGGGCAGCAGCGGTCTAGGGTCGATATTCGCCCATTTCGGCAGAAATAATGATTGTCTGCGCGGGAGGAAATCGGCATCTGTTCCCGGTTCAAGAATGGAAGACCAAGAGATTTGTTGGCTGGTCAACGAGGTAGCAGGAAGCGGATGGTAGAAATGAATCCAATAAATCTCGGTATCTTCTTCACATGGTCGATGCCCGACATGCGTGCGGCCGGGCTCCAGAAGCAGGAGATCACCTGCGCCAATCGTATAAGGACGCTCATCCTCAGTCATATAGAGAAAGCCTTTAATCACAAGCAGCATGTCATACATCGGAAAATTGCGTTCAAAATGTTGGTTTCCCGGTCGCCAAATGGAATGGCCGATGGTTACGAATTGAGGAAGCGGCGGTATGGGTAGCTGCAAACATTCCATCTTAGAGGGATCTCTCCTATAAGGTCGATTTTGTGCTATAACAAGTCTATTCCATCTCTATCCTCCTGTGCAACGACTATGTAATAGTGAAGAAAGATTGACTACGAGGATAGGGGCGAAGCGCATGCGGTTCAGACAGGTTCATCTTGATTTTCATACCTCAGAGGCAATTCCGGGCATTGGCAGCCAGTTTTCGAAGGAGCAGTTCCAAGGGATGCTCCGCAAAGGTCATGTCGATTCCATTACGGTATTCTCTAAATGCCATCACGGCTGGGCCTACCACCCTACCGAAGCCAATGAGCGCCATCCCGGTTTGGCGTTTGATTTGCTCGGCGCGATGATTGAAGCTGCACATGAAATCGGCGTCAAGACGCCTGTCTATATTTCCGCAGGGCTGGATGAGAAGCTGGCCAGACGTCACCCGGAATGGCTGTTCCGAGATCAGGAAGAGAGAACGAGCTGGGTGAAGAACTTCATGCAGCCCGGCTACCATGAGTTCTGCATGAACACGCCTTATCTGGAGATGCTGCTGAAGCAGATCGATGAGGTTGTCCGCAATTACGATGCAGACGGCATCTTCCTCGATATCGTTGGCGTTCGTCAATGCTACTGCCAATATTGCGTGGCCGATCTGCGCCGCGAGGGCAAAGACCCGCGCAATGCCGAAGATGTGCTGGCACTTGGCGAGCGCACTTATGCTCATTACGGAAGAGCGGTAAAGGAGCTGATCCATGGCTTAAAGCCGGGGATGCCGATCTTCCAAAATGGCGGCCATATTCGCCGTGGTCGGCGGGACTTGGCACAGATGAATACCCATCTGGAACTGGAATCGCTGCCGACAGGCGGCTGGGGATATGACCACTTCCCGTTGTCTGCGCGCTATTCACAGACGCTTGGCATGCCTTATCTGGGTATGACCGGCAAATTCCACACGTCATGGGGAGAATTCGGCGGTTATAAGCATCCTAACGCGCTGCGTTATGAGACCGCGCTTAGCCTTGCGAATGGTGCCCGCTGCTCCATCGGTGATCAACTTCACCCGGACGGCGTTATGGATGAAGCCACCTATGAGCTGATTGGTCACGCATACCGCGAAGTAGAGCAGAAGGAAGCATGGTGTACGGATACGTTAAATGTGGCCGATGTTGCGCTGCTTTCTCTTGAGGCCGTCGGCGTTCACAAGACGTCGGGGCAAGTGGATTTCACAGGACACTCCGATGCCGGTGCTGTGAGGATGCTGCTAGAAGGGGGTATTTTGTTTGATGTTATCGATATGGATGCGGACTTCTCCCGATATAAAGTCATTATTTTGCCTGACGAAGTACTGCTGGGCCGTAAGTTAGCCGCCAGTCTTACGTTGTATCTGGCTAACGGCGGTAAGGTTCTGGCTACAGGGCGATCGGGTTTGAAGGACGATGGGAGCGGATTTGGCCTAGATTTCGGTGTGCAGTGGATAGGCGAGAACGAGTTTCAACCGGATTATTTCCGGCCGGATTTTGAGGTGAACGGACTCGGAAAAGCTGCATTTATTTTTTATGGTAAAGGCCAACGTATTGCGCTTGAAGGTGGAGGCGGTGTGGCACTTGGGCGGCGGGAAGATCCCTATTTCAACCGAGATGTGTTCACGTTCTGCTCTCATCAGCATACGCCAAGCTCGCGGAGCGACGGTGGGCCTGGCATGGTGGAAGGACCGAACGGCATCTATATCGCCTGGAATGTGTTCGAGGATTACGGGACGAAAGGCAGTTTGATCCTTAGGGAAACGGTGCTTTATGCCCTGAATAGATTGCTTGGCGATCGGAAAACGATCGAAACTTCTTTGCCCGCACAAGGAATTGTGACTCTGCAGCAGCAGCTTTCGGAAGGGCGATACATCAACCATCTGCTGTATGCTACACCGGTCAAACGCGGCAACGGGATTGAGATTATTGAAGATATTTTACCTGTGTTCGATACAAAGGTTTCCTTGCAATTGCAGGAAGAGGTCAAGAATGTATACTTGGCTCCACAACAAACGGCGCTCCCGTTCGTTCAGCTCGAAGGGAAGCTGACATTTACCGTGGATCGACTGGAATGCCATCAGATGGTTGTTATTGATATCGCGAAGTAGAAGGACGGTTGCTAATACAGCAGGGGCGGGTTATGATGGACCGTTTCTGCTGTTTTTGTTATTAGTGGCAGTCGAGATGGAAGGATTTCGGGCAGCGGTCAAGGAATACAGTTGTTAGGAAAAATAGGACAGAGAGGAATGATCCCCATGAGACTCGGAGGTCCAATTCTGGCAAGGGAAACGCTTGATCCGGAGCGCTGGATTGCTGCACATGTAGCGCGTGGTTATACGGCTGCTTATTTTCCTGATGTGGATGATTCGGCACAAATCGAGGAGTACGTTCGCGCAGCGGCAGCGGCAAACATTGTCATTGCGGAAGCGGGGGCGTGGAGCAACCCGTTAAGTCAGGATCCGGAGGTGCGGGAGCAGGCGATCCGCTACTGCAAGAAGAAGCTGGAGACGGCGGAGCTGGCAGGGGCACGCTGCTGCGTCAATATCGCCGGTTCGTTAGGCGAGCAGTGGGACGGACATGATCCGGCGAATTTGACAGAGGAGACCTTCGAGTTGATTGTCGAAACCGTTCGCGGAATAATTGATCATGTTCAGCCGGAGCGTACGTATTATACGCTGGAAATGATGCCATGGATGTATCCCGATACGGTCGACAGCTATTTGCAGCTCATTAAGGCCATTGATCGGACGGCGTTTGCCGTTCATTTGGATCCGGTAAACATCATAACGAGCCCGCAGCTGTTTTATCGGAATGGGGCTTTAATCGAAGAATGTTTCACCAAGCTCGGCCCCTATATTCGAAGCTGCCATGCCAAGGATATTGTGCTCGGCTCTTCGATGATGGTTCATTTGGATGAAACGCGCCCAGGGTTAGGGAAGCTGGATTATGTCCAATATCTCCGCCAATTAGTGAAACTTGACCGTGATGTGCCGCTCATGCTGGAGCATCTGGACAGTGATGCCGAATACCTATTGGCTGCCGACTATATTCGAGCAACAGCAGATTCGATTGGGGTGAAATGGAAATGACCACTAGGCAGGATATTGGGCTTGTCCTAACAGGCGTCCGCCAGATTGAGCTTCAATCTATGGATCGTGGAGCAGAGTTGCTGCAGGAGAACGAGATTATCGGTGAAACCTTGTTCACGTTAATTAGTACGGGAACCGAGCTCGCCTTGTATCTGGGGCGAGCTGATTTTACGAGCATTCCTGGCTATGCCGCGGTGTTTCGGGTGCAAGAGATTGGTAGTGAAGTACAATCCTTCAAGCCCGGTGATTTGGCATTCTGCATGGGACCGCATCGATCCGTGCAGCGAGTTGGTGAGAAGGATGCTCTGCTGCTTCCGGAGGGCTTGTCTCCGGAAGCGGCTGTCTTCGCGAGAATGATGAATGTCAGCATGTCGACGCTTTCGACGACGAAGGCAAGACCGCCGCAGCAGGTGATGGTAAGCGGGCTGGGTCTGGTCGGTAATATGGCGGCGCAGTTATTCGCAGCTTGTGGTTATAAAGTTACGGCTTACGATCCGGTTTCGTGGAAACGTGAAGCTGCTGCTGGGGTAGCCCGCGGAGCCGATATATCGAGTCTGCCACCGGTGGATGATCGTGCCCTTAATGGGAAGTTCGCGCTTGTAGTGGAATGCTCGGGACATGAGCAGGCCGTGCTTGACGGCTGTCGTATGGTTGGCAAGAATGGCGAGGTCGTCATGGTAGGCGTGCCATGGAGACGGCAGACCGAAGCATACGCACATGAGCTGCTGCATCTGGTTTTCCATAACTATGTTGTACTGCGCAGCGGGTGGGAGTGGGATATTCCGCTGCATGCCGGCAGCGCGGTTGAGCCCGCGATTTTCGCTAATCTAGAAGGGGCGCTGCATTGGCTTGCAGTTGGGAAAGTGAAAGTGGAGGGCTTGTACGAAGTCGTTTCGCCGAGAGAAGCGGCTGCCGTGTATGAAGAATTAGCCGAGCAGCAGAACCAATCGCTTGGCCTTGTGTTTGATTGGTCACTTGTTTAAATCACTTCGCTGACCATCCATCAGCGTTTCTTGGTCTTTTTCTTGCCAACAGCAGAAGGGGCTTTCTTGCCTTTCTTCGACTTCCGCCGATTCGCAGTAACCTCTTCATCGACGACGACATCTTCTCCGTCCAGTTCTTCATCCACTTCCTGCTCGGACTCTGGATTCTCACCGAACTCCGGTAAAATATTGGCATCGCCGAACAGGACGGTACCATTGTTCTTCACGATGATTACTTTGCCGATCCAGCAGAACATGGCCGCGATACCTCCTCCTGACAAACCTGCTGGTCTATGATATGAACCGGATAGCCTGCCCGTATTGGCGCGTGTCCGTAGTAAGCAACATAAATAAAGCAGGCTAAACGTCAATGAAGTAGACGTTTAGCCCTGCCTTTGGTTGTCTAAGCTTCGGTAGGGTGAGCTGCATTCTCTCAATTCCCGGAATTTCCGCTAGCCAATATATGCGGTACCTAATACCTCTAATTGAACATTAACAATAGAAAAGGCTGCTCCCATCATCGAAAAGATGACAGGAACAGCCCCTCAGCAACTCTGTATCCTAAATCCAGTCATTTATTACAAAACCAATATCCGAGCCCCATATGCCAGATGCTCGACCATCCGCCGACTTGCTTCTTCCGCATTGCCTTCGAGAATAAGCTCGAAGATTTCCAGGTGATCCCGGTAGGACATCCCGATTCGGTTTATGTCCTTGCGAAGCACTTTAAGTGCCATCTGAAACAGCCGATCCTGCAAATTATTCATCATCTGCACCATCTCGGTATTGTCGTAGACGAGGGCAAGGCGGCGATGGAATTCGGAGTCCGCATGCGTGAATGCCAGGTAGTCATGCTGCGCGGCTGTCTGCTCCTGAATCAGCAAATTGGCACGAAACCATGCAATCTCATCCTGCGGAAGCTTGCGATTCGCAAGCTTTTGCACGATATGCCCTTCTAGTGCGATGCGGAAATCGAAGAAATCCCCGACACGCTGCAGCGACAATTCGGGTAGGCTGAGCCCTTTATTAGGCGCAATGTTAAGCAGCCCCTCTGCAGCCAGCTTCTCAAGAGCGGATCGGATCGGCGTGCGGCTCATTTGGAGCAGCTCCACCAAATATTTCTCCGTCAGTTGGTCATTGGAGTTAATGCTGCCTTCTAATATATAAGCTCGCAGCTGCTCATACGCTTTCTCTTTCAACGTTACGGTTGCCATAGCCATTTTCCTTTTCTTCTATAAAATGAATGGATTTCAAGTACGCGATCGATTGCTCCATCCAGCTTCGTTCGAGTGCAGCCGTCTGCTCCACAGACTCCGTGAAAGGTGTCCATAATTCGAGGATAGCGGTGACGGATGTTTTGTCATACTCCCGAATCGATGCTCGCAGAAGCTCATAATCGAGCCGGCCTGCTCCGGCAGGTGCGCCGAGGATCGTAAAGCCGAGCTGGTGGTCAACCCGTTTAATATCAAAATCTTTAATATGCAGGTTTACCAGATAGGGAATCAACCTTTTAATGACGACGTCCGGACTTTCAAGCGCGCCAAAAGAATTAACCGTATCCAGGCAGCAGCCTACGAGTGGATGGTTTAAGCTCTCAAATAATTGTACCAGTTGCTGCGTCGTATGCAAGCCATGATTTTCAATGGCAAGCGTAATGTTTTCTTCCTCGAAGGCGGGGAGCACCTCTCGCAGCTGTTGTTCTGCGGCAGCAAGGTCAGGAGTTGTAATAATCGTTCGAATAATAGGGGATTGAAGCGTCCGAGCAATGGCTAGATAAGTCAGCAGTAGTGCGGGTTCCGTTCCCCGTGTGCCGACCTCAATCGAGACGTTCTGCTCGTCAGCGGTTTGCTTCAACTTTAAGAGTTCATCTGACGAAAGCGGATGGAGCGGCAGATTGTCCGCGATTTGTACGAGATCGAGTCCGCAGCTTCGTGTAAGTTTAACAAGTCCTTCGTGCGTGAGCGGTTCAACCGGCCGCTCATAGCCGGGAATGCCGATCGACCAAGTGAAAGTGAAAGAGCTAAGTCCAAGTCTCACACAGATTCCTCCCTAGCATTTGTGAACTTAGAATAACAGGTATTTTCAAGGACGGCAATAAATATATATGTATTGTATACATTTTGTATTGAATGTCTTATGTCGATCAGTTATGCTAGTTTCAATAATACTTATTCTATTTATAAGGAGCAGGATGGATGAGCAACCAACCCAATGAAATTACGATTGCCGTGCTTGGTGCCGGTGGCAAAATGGGCTGCCGGATAACGGATAACTTGAAGAAAACGGATTACCGTCTCCTTCTATGTGAGCAAGCTGAGAATGGCATTGCCCGCATCGCTGAGCGAGGATTGTCCATAACACCTAATGACGAAGCGCTTGCTGTAGCTGACTTCATCATCCTAGCTGTTCCCGATGCGGTAATTGGACCGCTTAGCGAGAAGATCGTATCGCAGTTGAAGTCCGGTGCGACTGTCATTTTGCTCGATCCTGCTGCAGCCTATGCAAGGCAAGTCGCATTGCGCGATGATTGTACGTTTGTTGTTACGCATCCATGTCACCCTGCATTGTTCGAAGAGCAGGATTCACCGGAAGCACGCCAAGACATGTTCGGCGGCATTGCGGCGAAGCAGGATATTGTAATTGCGCTTCAACAAGGCAGCGAAGAGAAGTTCGATATCGCGGAGCAGATTTGCATTCTTATGTTTGCGCCTGTCACACAATGCCACCGGATCACAGTCGAGCATATGGCACTGCTCGAGCCTGCGGCAGCAGAAGTGGTAGCGGCAGCGGCAGCTTGTATTATGAAAGAAGCGATGGATGAAGTCATTCGCATGGGCGTGCCGGAAGCAGCCGCCAGATCGTTTATGCTTGGACATATCCAAATTCCGCTGGCCATTGCGTTCAATAATGTGAATCCGTTCTCCGATGCGGCTAAGATTGCGATTAATTACGGCTACGATAAGATTTTCAAACCGGACTGGAAGCAAGTGTTTACGAAGGAATCATTAGATGAAGTGCTGCGCCTCATGCTGCATCTGGATGAGAAGCCGGCTCTGAAATAAATCATCGAGACAGAGAGGGAGATAGCCCCATGTGGAAGGTTGGGTTAATCGGCACCGGCTTCTGGTCGGATAAGCACCTGCAGGCGTGGAGCCGAATTCCGGGTGTTCAAATTACAGCGCTTTGCAACCGCTCACAAGAGAAGTTAACGAAAGCCGCTGCAAAATACAACATTTCTTCAGATCAATTGTATAGCCATATCGACGATATGCTGGCTAACGCTGATTTAGACATTATAGATATCGTTACAGGTGCAGAAACACATGTGGAATTCGTACGGAAGGCTGCGCAGGCGGGCAAGCATATCATGTGCCAGAAGCCGTTTGCGCCAACATTAGAAGAAGCTGAGGAAATGGTCGCGCTCGCGGCACGAAACAACGTGCGGCTCATGGTTACGGAGAATTGGCGGTGGCTTGAGCCGTTCCAAACCATTAAAGAAGTCATCGACAGCGGTGCATTAGGTAAGCTGCATGTTGCAAGATACATCCATACGGATTACTACACCCCACGGATGGAACCCGAAGCGGAGCTGCCGCAGCCGTTTTTCCGCACGATGCCCAAGCTGCTTTTCTATGAGATGGGTGTACATTGGTTTGATACGTGGCGTTTTCTCTTCGGAACACCGCAGCGTTTAACGGCAGAGCTGACGCGCGTCAGCGACCATATTATTGGTGAAGACAGCGGCATAGTCATGCTTGGACATGACGGGTTCTTCGGGTTTATGGATATGAGCTGGGCGACTAGGCAGAAGCTGGACCGTCCACTTGGCGAGCAAGTTAGAGCTGTCCACTTGGAGCAGTTTGTCATTGATGGCAGCGAGGGAAGTTTGAAAATGTACACGGACGGCAAAATCACCATTGTCTCGAAGGACGGAGCATCGGAGCAAGTCGTGAAAGCGGAGACAACCCTTGATCATGAAGAGAGCCACTTCCGGCTGCAGTCGCATTTTATCGCATGCTTATCAAGCGGCGAACCGTTCCAAACAAGCGGCGAGGATAACTTGATCACGCTTCGTTTGGCCTTCTCTGTCTATGAGAGTGCAGCAGAGCATAGGACGATATCATTCATTTAGACATAGTTAATTCGACATCTTGCAACGGAAGAAATAGTCGAATATTTCCGGGGAAATGATAGAGCGATGATAGTACGCAAATTTTACGGTCATATAAATCGAGAGAGCCCGGAGAGGCAGCGTGCTGCTTCCCGGGTTTTTCTCGACTTATAGAATATTGCTCGCGAAGAAAAGGATTGACGGAATTATCCAGCTTCTTTACTATAATGTTGTATACAACATACAACATGATTGAACACATATAGAATTCAGGAGGTTAGTAGAGTGTCCTCGAGTCATCTTCCACCCCAGCCGTTAGCTAAACTGGATGTCAGTAATATTTGGGATCAAACCTATCAAGTGCTTAAGGAGCGAATACTAGCCCGGCATTTCGGCGCGAACGAGAAGCTGCTCATTCCGGAGCTGGCCAAACAGCTCGGTGTCAGCCGTACTCCCATTCGCGATGCATTGAACCGGCTTGAGATGGAGGGGCTTGTCCGCACCATATCCAAGGTAGGCACTTTCGTTAATCCCGTACTGGAGGATCACGTCAATGACATCATGAACAGTCGACTCATGATCGATTTGTGGACCATTGAACAGCTTAGCGTCATGGATGAGGAACTGTTTGCCTCCAAATTCGATGCGTTAGATGCGCTAGTTGATCATGCTGCTGCATCCTTTTCAGAGGGACAAGGCATCAACAAAGAATTGCAATCCAACTTTGACCTGATGTTTCATTTGGAGCTTGTCCGGATGAGCGGCAATCGTAAAAATGTAGAGATTTACAAATCGCTGATGCACTATCGTTACTTGAATCTTGGCGAGCCGCATGTGACGGATGAGATGATGATGCTTGCTTTTCGCCAGCATCTGGAAATCTACGAATCGCTTCGGGCACGAGACTTTCAAGCGGCGAAGGAGGCTGTCACGAAGCATCTGGCGTACTCCAGGCAAAATATTTTGAATGTCATCATTCGCAGTGGCGGGGAAATCTAGCAACAGAAGGAGCAGGGTGAAGATTAGCTATGATGAACTTACATAACCAGACAGCTATTATTACAGGCTCTACTAGCGGAATCGGCGAAGCAACGGCATATAAGCTAGCTGAGCTTGGCGCCAAAGTATTGGTTACAGGTAGAGATCAAGAACGAGGATCGAAGGTCGTCTCAGAGATTATCCGAAGCGGCGGGGAAGCATTGTTCGTGCAAGCAGATCTCAGTGATCCTTCGGTGCCGGGCAAGCTGGTGCAGGCAGCGATTGCACAATGGGGAAGGCTGGATATCGTCGTTAATAATGCAGCTCTGGTCTGCAGCAAGCCGCTGGCTGAAGTGACCCATCAAGACTGGGATCGACTGTTTGCAGTCAATGTGAAGGCAGGTTTCTTTCTGATTCAGGAGGCACTGCCTTATTTGCGCGAGAAGCAAGGGGCTGTCGTCAACGTAAGCTCGATCAACGGACAAATCAATGCGCATGACAATCTCGTCTATGACACGATGAAGGCCGCTTTGAACCATATGACACGCGGACTTGCCTTTGAACTGCGCAAGGAAGGGGTAAGGTTTAATGCCTTACTTCCGGCGGGGGTCGCAACACCGCTCTTAGAGCAGTGGCTGCAGCAGAAACTCGGCGATCCTGCAGCAGCGAAGCAAGCGGCTGAGCGAAGTTATGACGATCCCCGTGTAGGTAAGCCGGAGCAAATTGCAAGCGCTGTCGCGTTTCTCGTCAGCCAGGAGTCTTCTTGGGTGAACGGAGCGATCCTCCCGATTGAGGGCGGGTTTACACTTGGGAACACCAAGGATTGAACGAATCACTGCTCTGGAATGAATCACATAAATCCATAAGAAGGATGTGTTTCAAGTGCAAACAAGTATTAAGGCAGCAAGTCGCAGCACCGCACCTAGTTGGGCTGTGAAACAACGGCAATTATTTGACCTCCTGAACGAATCTGCGAAACGCTTCATCGAGAAATATACTAGGCCTGACGGCACACTTATTTGGCGAAATGATTGGCCGGGCATGGATGGCTCTGACGATCCGTACGAAGGCTTCATGAACTTGGCGCTGCTCCACGCACTGGGCGGTGACGATTTCCTGCACGAGGCATCACGCCGAATATGGGAAGGGATTACCTTCCAGTGGACGGAATATGGTCAGATTCATCGCGAATTTGACGCTTATTATGATTGGATGCATCACGGGGAAGGGTATCTCTATTTTTATTTTCTCGGACTCTCGGGACCTGCGCTCTTGAAAGACCGGCAGCGGGCTGCGCGATTCGCAAATATGTATACCGGCGATGATTCGGAAGCGCTGAACTACGACAAGGAGAAGAAGCTTATTCGTTCTCCGCTCAATGGCAGCAAAGGACCGCGTTTCATCGCGTCCGCCGAGGATTGGTCTACGCATCGGGGCATTCTGGATAACTATTTAGCGCCGTATGAAGATATTCCGGGTGTGGATTTTGCATCGAGAAAGTGTAAGTGGAGTGACGATACGATCTATGGTCATCTGCTCGCAATGATGAATGAGCGCATGAACCGCGGCGATGTGCCACTGAACTTAAATGCGACCGGGCTTGTCGCGAACGCGTTCATGCATACAGCCGATGGCAAGTATAAACAATGGGTACTGGACTACTTGGCGGCTTGGTGTGAGCGGGCTGAACGCAACGGGGGATTGATCCCTGATAACGTAGGCTTGAATGATGAAATCGGGGAGTATAACGACGGCAAATGGTGGGGCGGCTACTATGGCTACCGCTGGCCGCATGGATACATGACGATTATTGAGCCGATCACGAATGCGACAATGAACGCGGTTCTGCTCACGGGCGATATGGAGCAGCTTGGACTTGCGCGCAGGCAGATCGATTTGAACTGGTCACTTCGCAAGCAGGCGGAGGATGGCAGGACAGTCGTACCTTACAAACATTTTGATGCAGGCTGGACTGATTTCCGTGAAGCAAGCGTTAGATATCCAATCTATCTATGGACGGTCTCGATGGCGGATGAGGATCTGGAGCGGATTAATCGCATTCCGAAGAGCTACAACTGGGATGAAGTGGTGATCCCGAACGTCTCCGGCAAGGACGCGCTGACAGGACGTGACACGAAACATTTCATCAGCAATACGGAGCCTTGGTTCCGCTACATGAATGGTGAGCTGCCGGATTATCCGGATCGTATACTCGATGCGAATTTCAAGCTCATTATGAAGCAGCTGGATCGGATGGATTCCCCAATGGGTGATCCGGCGCAGTGGTCGGCATCGTACAATGATGATGACTTCTCCAGTATCCACATTTGGCAGGAACTATGCCCGGTTTATATGGAAAGTCTTGTGCAACTGACACTTGGTGCACCGATGCACATCTCACACGGCGGTTTCCAGCACGGCAGATTCCGCTACTTCGATGGGGATCGCAAACGAGTGGGGCTTCCGCAAGATACGGCAGCATTGGTCGAACAGCTGGGTGAAGACTCAGCAGTGCTGCATGTGGTGAATACGTCCATGTTCGAGTCGCATACATTAGTCATTCAAGGCGGAACATTCGGGGAGCATGACATTATTTCTGCCACGGTGCTGGGTACTGATGATCAGGCAGAGCAAACCGTGCAGGTCAACAGCAAATGGCTGCAGATTGAGCTGCTTCCAGGTGCATCAATCCGTCTCTCACTCTGTATGGCTCGCTATGTGAATGAGCCTACATATGACGGTCCTTGGTCCCCCCAATCAGGGGAGTCGCTGCTTACAGGAAGGACCGAATGATCAATTAAATCATGCGAGCGGGCGGCCGAGGCTGTCCGCTTTTACGCATTTTGCATCGGTCATGGTATAATTTAGGCAAGTCATTCCGCTGGCAGGCATCGTAACAGGTGAATATCAGCGGAAGCATGTCCACCATTTTGGAGGTTAACGAACGATGAACATTACGATTATTCAAGCAGCGATGACACATGACAAAGAAAATGGCTACAAAGGAAGCGTGCAATTCGAGGTTGAAGGCCATAAACATCCCTACGAAATCACGCTTCAGCTGAACAGTCTGCGTGGCACGACATGGGATTATAGCTTGCTCTTCGCAAAAGAGCCGGGCTCGGAAGAGCAAATCAATGCGGTTGAAGCCGCAATCGAGCAGGATGATGATCTGTTTGACAGCCTAATTGATGCAGCAGCTGCTACATTACCGGAAGAAGAGGAGGCACAATCATGATTGGAATCGATTTAACCGGACGCACCGCAATTGTCACCGGAGCAACGGGAGAGCTGGGCCGAGTAATGGTTCGAACTCTCGCTGCTTGCGGAGCGGATGTTGCGATTCATTACAACCGTAATGAGGGACAAGCCTTAGAGCTGCAGAAGGAGATTATCGCCACAGGCAGACGTGCAGCCATTGTACAAGCTGACATTACGAATCTGGATTCTGTTATTGCCATGCGAGACAAAGTGAATGCAGAGCTGGGCCATGTTGATATCGTGGTCGCTAACGCCGTCATTCAGTATGGATGGACATCGATCCTAGAGCAGGCGCCCGAGGATTATCGCGGCCAGTTTGACTCCTGTGTGATGCAAAGCGTCTATTTGGCAAAAGCTTTCGCCCCAGCCATGATTGAGAAACAAGCCGGCCGTTTCATTGGCATCAACACCGAATGCGCGATGCAAAACTTCGAAACCCAGTCCGCCTATGTGGCTGGCAAACGGGGGATGGACGGCGTTTATCGGATATTGGCCAAGGAGATTGGCAAAGATCAGATTACGGTCAACCAAGTGGCGCCGGGGTGGACCATTTCGGACCGCGATCGTGCAAACGGGACGGAGCACAACGAAGCTTATGAGAAAAGTGTAGCGTTGAAGCGCAGAGGAACCGATCAGGATATTGCGAATACGGTCGCATACCTGGCTTCCGATCTGGCAGGATTCATTACCGGGGCTTATATTCCCGTTTGCGGCGGAAACGTCATGCCTGCGATCTAAAGGAACTTTTTATTCTCATCATCGATAGTGACTGAGACGGAGACCATCCCTAGCAGGGGATGGTCTTTGTGTTGTTTACCGGCCGCCCGGCGGATTAGGTGGATAACTTCTAACGAATCGTACAGGGCTTATTTGAGCAAAAATAGCTCCGAAAAAATTCTAACGAATCGTAGAAGCCCTATTTTGTTTTTTTTGGTGAAATGGAGCTGATTTACCCCAAATAAGACCGGTATGATTCGTTAGAATCTCCAAGCCTCGATTTTCGGCCGAATAAGGCCTGTAAGATTCGTTAGAATTTCGGAACATAGTTGAAGGCAGAACGTGGAATGTTGAGTGTGTGGAATGTGGACTTCTCTATTCGCTGTATCTCATGAGTTCCCAATATCCTGATTTGTGAAGTAAGATAACGCTTTCAGAGTTGATAGCCGCTCTATGGTGAAATTGCCTTTAAAATCACCGCTCTAAACGACTTCCTTACACCTGCTAACTGAAGTCATTTATGACAGTCTCAATTTCTGGTTGTCGAAACGTTTCACTTAGCGAGAAAAACATGTATATTATTCATAGGGAGATGACAACATCACGGTAGGTCCGCTTGTGGCTAGTCCATTCTGCATATCATAGTTTCGGCAATCCCGATGCGATTTGTTGCTGCTCCATGAAACAAGGCACTCTTCCCTGCGAGCGCCGCATATCTGTTCTTCTCGATGTCGATGCTAATCGAGGGATTAAATGGTTGATATGGTTTCTTACTTTTGTACCCGATTTATCTGATTGGAATCGTTGGCTAACCGCCATTGATCTTATAAACACACCTAAAGGAGACGATTGATATGAGAATCAAATTAACTGAGCAAGAATTGGCAAGTGGGCAGCTTAGTCCGGAAACGCTGGAAACAGCAGCTGAGCAAGTGAAAGTTAATGGCTATATTTTGTTTGAGAAAGTACTCAGCGATGAGAAAATCAAAACGATCCGTGATTCTTTCGACCCGATCTTCGACGAGTTTATCGAGAAACGCGGTTACAACACAGGCACGAACCGTGCGCAAATGTTCCTGCCGTTCATGGAGCCGTTCAATGACAGCGAAGTTATTGCTCACCCGATCGTGATGAGCGTTATCGAGAAGGTTCTAGGCAGAGGTTTCCACTGTTCCTATTTTGCGTCCGATACGCCTATGCCAGGCTCTGATTATCAAGCAGTACACTGCGATATCATGCCGCTGTTCCCAGAGCTGACTGTTCCGCTTCCGGCATTCAGCTTAGTTGTGAACATCCCGCTTGTTGATGTAAACGAAGTGAATGGTCCACTTGAAATTTGGCCGGGCGGTACTCACTTGAATCCCGATAATGCGAACCACGATACGCTTGATGGCAGCATCAACCCGAACCTGCACATCGTTCGCGCAGCAGAAGGCATGCTTTCGGAGAAAGTATTCATGCCTGCAGGCTCTATCGTCATCCGCGATATCCGTATGTGGCACCGCGGCACGCCAAACCGTTCGGACGATCGTCGTACGAACTTGGCTATGATCTTCAACCGTCACTGGTACAATTCCAGCACGCACACTCCAATTCCACGTGAGACTTACGATGCGATGACGGCGAAAGAAAAAGAAGTGTACCGTAACTTCCGCATTGGTCAACCAGTAGCAATGCCTTGGGAATAGGAAGGGGAATTATTCGATCATGAGATTCTATTTAATTGGGGCCGGTGTCATTAACCGGACCCACGCCGAAGCGATTTACAAAATCGAAGGCGAAGAAGTCATTGAGATTAAAGTAGCTGATCCGAACCCAGCGGCGCTTGCGAGCTTCGCTGAGCGTTTCCCGCAAGTGACGACGTTTACCGATGCGAAAGAAATGCTGAACGAGGAGCCGCGAGAAGATGATATCGTGATCGTCGGCACACCTCCATTTACGCATTTCCCATTGTCACGTATGGCGCTGGAGTCCGGTCGTCACACGCTCTGCGAGAAACCGCTTGTGATGAATCGCGAAGAAGCAGAAGCATTGCTTGAAATCGCTAAGGCGAATAACCGCATGCTCGGCTGCTGCAGTGTTCGATTCTTGCAGGTGCCGAAGACTGACGAAGTGAAACGAATCTTGAATTCGGGCGAGCTCGGCGATGTCTACAAAATTTCATTCGTATTCCGCGGTCAACGCGGTCGTCCCGGTATTGAACATCAACCAGAGAGCCGCTGGTTCCTGGATAAATCGAAAGCTGCAGGCGGCATCGTCATGGACTGGGGTCCCTATGATTTCACGCTGCTCAATGATATGCTGCAGCCGGTTAGCGTTGAGGTTGCTTCTGCTTGGACAGCAAAGCCGGAAACGGACATCGATCCGAAGGATGTTGTGTATGACATCGAAGGACATGTCGGTGCTATGCTGAAATTCCAGCAAGCCAGCGGAAAATCGGTCTGGGTACAGTATGAGCGTGCTTCCTGTACACATGGCGAACCGTATTACACGGTTGAAATCGAAGGCACGAAAGGCGCAGTCAAATGGTCGCCGTACTTCGAAACCGACCAAGTTTTGGTTAAATCGGACAAGAATGGTGAAGTTATAACTAACGAAAATACGATTCCGTACGAAGGTCAGATCGGTTATATGGACCACCCGATTCACTTCTTCTACCAGAAAGTAAAAGGACAGCAGTCACCTGCGGTAGTGAACGAGCAGGCTGTCTTCAATTTCTTATGTTTACAATCGATCTATGATGCTGCTGCAAGTCAACAAGCAGTAGTGCTGAGGAGGAAATAAGCATGATTACGAATAAAGGCTTCTCCACGGGGCTCTATGGATACCAGAGCGAATATTGGAAGGATGGCAAAGATCCGTCCATGGAAGACATTTTCCGCAACTGTGCGGAAGCAGGCATGAATGCGCTTGAACTGGATCCGACTCCGGAGATGTTAGCACTGGCGAAACAATTCGGTTTAGCGATTTCCGGTGCTTACGTTGGTTTGCAGCTGCATGAGCCGTTCGAAACGTTGAACATCGAAGAAACGGTTATCCCTGTTGCTAAGCGTGTAGTAGAAGCAGGCGGTACGGACCTGATTATTAATGCCGATCCGAAAGGCGGCTGGGATGCACCGCAGGCGAAGACGGAAGATGAATTTAAGCAGATCGGCGACAATTTGTCCCGCATTGCGGCTGCAATCAGCGGACTTGGCCTTAAAGTAAGCTTGCACAATCATGCTTCGGATAAGCATAATGCAGACGGCGATCTGCGTGCCGTTATCGAGTACGCAAGCAAAGAAGTAGGCCTTTGCGTTGATACCGGCTGGGCACATGTTGCAGGTTTGAACCCTGTGGAATTGCTTCGCACTTATTCCGACCGTATCTATGCGTTCCACTTCCGTAATCAAATCGGACGCATCTACAGTGAAGATTTGCGTGTAGGCGATATCGATATGAAACAAGTACTGCAAGCTGCATCCGATATCGGTTATAATGGCTGGCTTACTTTCGAGTTAGTGCATGAAGAAGGCACAAATGCAAAAGGAAACCTCGCTGAAGCGACGGTTAATTCCATTGCATACATGAAGTCTTGCATCGCAGAACTCGAATAGAAAGGCGGCTTACTCTATGGATAGCAACGTGAAGAAAACTCCATTCCAGCTGGACGCGGAGAAGGAAGCTGCGATCGAATCGCTGCTGGCTCAGATGACGCTGCAGGAGAAAATCGGCCAACTGACACAGCTGGGTACATTTGACGAAGAGTCTGATGGCGAGCTGATCGAAGAAGGTATGGTTGGCTCCATTCTTGGCGTTCGAGGAGCGGATACGGTCAACGAGCTGCAGCGTATTGCGATTGAAGAGTCCAGACTTGGCATTCCGCTGCTGTTTGCAGATGACGTGATCCACGGCTACCGATCGACGTTCCCAATTCCGCTTGCAGAGGTGTGCAGCTGGAATCCGGAACTGCTCGAAGAAACAGCGGCAATTGCTGCGCGTGAAGCTTCATCTGACGGCATCAACTGGATTCTTGCGCCTATGGTTGATATTGCCCGCGACGCAAGATGGGGAAGAATCGCGGAAGGTGCAGGGGAAGATACATACCTAGCTTCCTCCGTTGCCGGAGCCCGCGTCAGAGGGATTCAGCGCAATGATTGGACGGATCGGCCGCATGTAATGGCATGTCCGAAGCATTTTGCTGCATATGGATTGGCTGAAGGCGGACGTGACTATAACACGGTCGACGTATCGGAGACGCGTATGCGCGAAACGTATTTCCCGCCGTTTCAAGCGGCACTTGATGCCGGCGCCGGTACGATTATGGCGGCGTTTAATGAAATCAACGGTGTTCCGGCTTCCGGCAACCGCTGGCTGCTGAAGGATGTGCTGCAAGATGAGTGGGGCTTCAAGGGTTTCGTCGTCAGTGACTGGGAATCTGTAGATGAGCTCGTTCAGCATGGTTATGCCGCAAACCGGGAGCAAGCAGGATTGCTTGCAATCAAAGCAGGTATGCATATGGACATGCATTCTCTAATTTATCATGAGCATCTGGCCGCGCTGATCGAGAGAGGCGAGGTCAACGAGAGCGAGATTGATGATGCGGTTCGTCGTATTTTGCGTGTGAAGCACCAGCTTGGCCTGTTTACCCATCCGTATGTGGACAATAAATTGGCAAGCTCCTTTATGCTTCATACCGCACATGTGGAAACCGCGCGCGAAATGGCGCGTCAGTCGATCGTGCTGCTTAAGAATGAGAACGATCTTCTTCCTCTGAAGTCGTCCAATCGCAAATTGGCTGTTATCGGTCCGTTTGCTGAGGATAGAGAGGCACAGCTCGGCTGCTGGCGTGGACAAGGAAGACCGGAAGATGTCATTACCGTATTGGCGGGCATTCGGGCGCTTGCTCATCAGCATCAAACCGAAGTTGAGTATGCACGAGGTTCAGGTGTGCTGGACGGAACGGCTGAAGAGCTTGAGGAAGCCGTGTCGGCTGCTAAGAGCAGTGATGTTGCCATTCTCGTATTAGGGGAGAATGCGGATATGAGCGGCGAGAACAACAGCCGCGTATCGCTCGACATTCCGGCAAGCCAGCAGAAGCTGCTTGAAGCGATTCATGCGACTGGCGTTCCGGTTGTACTTGTGCTTGCAAATGGACGTCCGCTCACGCTCGAGTGGGCGGATGCGAATATTCCGGCTATCGTTGAGGCGTGGCAACTTGGCGTTCAAGCAGGTCCGGCAATTGCTGACATCCTGTTTGGCGCTGCCAGCCCTAGCGGCAAGCTGCCTGTGACATTCCCAAGACATGCGGGACAAGTGCCGATCTATTACAATGCGAAGAAAACAGGCAGACCGCATATGAGACGCTATGTCGACGCCGAAATTACACCTTTGTATCCGTTCGGACACGGTCTGACGTATACGAGTTTCAGCTATGAGGAGCTGCAGATCGAGCAAGCCGAGCTCCCGCTTGGCCAAACGCTGAACGTATCCGCCAAGGTCCACAATACGGGAACACGCGATGGTGTCGAAATTGTTCAGCTGTACATTTGCGATGAAGCAGCAAGCGTCACCAGACCAGTCAAGGAACTCAAAGGCTTCCGCAGAATTACGCTGAAAGCCGGCGAGAGCACGAAGGTTTCATTCCAACTGTCGCAGGAAGAACTCGGATTTATTAATCATGAGCATCAATTTGTAGTTGAGCCAGGGAAGTTCAAGCTCTGGATCGGTCCAAGCAGTGCTGAAGGCTTGGAAGGGCAGTTCGAAGTCATATAAATCATCATTTTGGAAAAACCCCCGATATTTCGGGGGTTTTTCCATTTTCAATCGAATCGTTTCGACAGTGTTAGGAATGTAATTGGAAATCCGACCCATCCTCTAACAAATTTCTAACAAAAAAAATAGCCATTTTATCAGTTGAAAGCCTTTTCACTTCCAAAAGTTTATGCTATTATGTGTTTGTGAAACGTTTCTATGACAGAAAAGGCTAGTTCTGTAATTTAATATCCCTCTGCGATTGTGAATCTGAATCTGAGCGCTGATCGGTAATGTAAGCGTTTCATATGGGGGAATTTTACTTTATTCTTTCGAAACGTTTCAACAGGCTGAACCCGAGGTGGAATTGATGATGGCTGCTACGATCAAAGATGTTGCAAAAATGGCCGGAGTTGCCGTATCAACTGTTTCTTACGCACTGAATAACTCACCGAAGATAAGTGAGGAAACGCGAAAGAAAATCATTCGAGCTGCGGAAGAGTTAAGCTATCGGCCAAGCGGCGCGGCACGAAATTTGAAGAAACGTAAGAGTGAAACGATCGGACTGTTCCTGAATGATCTGGGCGGACCTTTCTATAGTCAAGTTATTGAAGGTGTGCAGGAGGTAGTTGCCTCCCATGATTACAATCTCATTGTTTGCAGTACATATGGCGGTGAGAACAGCTCAGCGAATCGCTTCCTGAGAGAAAAGTTCGTAGATGGCGCCATTATTATGGGTACTGCGATTCCGGACAGTTTAATCCTTCAGGTGGCGGCAGAGTCATTCCCGATCGTCGTACTCGACCGAGAGCTCAAGAGCGATTATGTACACAGCGTACTGATCACGAACGAACAAGGTGCTTATGATGCGGTCACGCATCTCATCAAATTAGGTCGCAAGAGTATTGAATTCCTTAGCGGGCCGCTCGCCGCGTATGACAATTCCAAACGCTATGACGGCTACAAGCGTGCACTTACGGAACATAACCTTCAAGTGCCGGCGAAGATCAGCCTGCAAGGGCGTTACTTGGAAGCAGGAGGCTATCAAACCGTGAAGGTCATGATGGCGTGCAAACGACTGCCGGACGCGATCTTCGCAGCGAATGATGAGATGGCGATCGGCGCCATGCGAGCGCTGCGTGAAGGCGGCGTGCGAGTGCCAGAGGATGTCGCAGTCGTAGGTTTTGACAACATTAGTTTTGGACCGTTCGTTCGACCTTCGTTAACGACAATCGGCCATTCTAAATATGAAATGGGAGCGATAGCGACACAGCTTGTGTTCAATGTACAGAAGGAAGAGAACTCCATCTTACTCCCAACACAGCTCGTCATCCGTCAATCCTGTGGATACAAAGGCACTCACAATGAACATGATGAAATTTCGATATTCCATGAAGGGAGGCGAAACCAGGGTTAACCGGGCAGTACATTAGCAAGTCGAGCTTTATTGTGTTTATGGGGAAGTCGACTAAGAATCACCAAATCTACATTCATGAGCTGGGGGAGAATTGGAATGAAAAAGTCAATGAATATGTTGCTTTTGATGGTACTGGCTTTATCGTTTGTACTTGCCGGCTGCGGCAGCAGCAACAACAATGCGAACAACACAGCAACAAACACAAATACGGGCAACACAACAGAGACCAATAATACAGCGACAAACACGACAACGGAGCCAGCTGAAGAGCCGGCGGCTGAAGAGCCAGCAGCAACGGATGAAGTTGTAACGATCACATACGGAACTTGGGGCGATAAAGCAGATAACGGAGCTGAGATGAAACGTATCAAAGCATTCGAAGCTGCTCACCCGAACATTAAAGTAGTCATCGATAAATCGATGGATTGGCCTTGGGATGAGAAATTGGCAGCTGCAGCAGCAGCTAACAAACTTCCCGATGTAACTTGGTTGTTTAATGTGCCTCTCGCTGTAGGCAGCGGCTGGCTTGAAGATTTGACGCCTTACCTGGAACAAGATCCTGATTTTGCTCCTGACAAAATCTACGGCAACTTAGCCGACACAGGTAAATACGAGGGCAAGCAATTTGCATTGCCACACGGACTTTTCTCATGGGGCGTTTACATTAACAAAGACTTATTTGCAAAAGCGAATATTCCAATTCCTAGTGCTAACTGGACAGTAGCTGAACTCGAGGATATTTCCAAGAAGCTTACGAATTTTAACGAACAGCAATTCGGTATAGATGGTGCAGCGGGCATGGGCGACGTCCTGATCCCTAACATTGACAATACGCTTGGTGCTTCCACATGGGACGGCACTCAGTATAACTACACAAACCCAGCTTGGGCGCAAGCCGTTAACTGGGCGAACAACTTCGGTATGAAAGACAAATCATCGCTTCAAAGCTACAAGAAAGAAGAAAAAGACAAATGGTACGGCAAAGACATCAGCGGCTTTAACATCGGTAAAGTCGGTATGGTGTTCGATGCAACTTGGAGCCTGACTTGGTACAAACAAAACTTGAAATTCAACTGGGATATCCTTCCGGTTCCGGGCTATGACGGTCAACAACAAAAAGCCGGACTGGTTACGGACTATGCAGGCGTAACGAAGAGCTCGAAGCACAAGAAAGAAGCAGTAGAGTTCCTGAAATGGATGACGTATTCCAAAGACGGCTGGTTGGCACGTATTAAAGACGAGTCTCCACTAGCTTCGATGCCGCTTGTCAACGATCCTACAGTATGGGAAGCATGGTTGGCACAGGATTTCGTAACTCCTGGCGTTAAAGATATCGTAAAAGCAATCCCAACAGGTGTGCTTGAAACATTCAAATACCAACCGGGCTTTGCGGACTTCACTTCTAAAGTGAAAGACAAGTACAACGAGAAGTTCCAAAAAGGTGAAGCAAGACCGGAAGACGTAGCTGCTGAGCTGCAAGAGAAATCAATGGAGTACTACAACAACGCGGTAGCAAAAATCAAAGAAGCAACAAAATAAAGCAAGTAATCACAATTTTTCCTCCTCTATATTAGGGGAGGAAAAATTGTTCTACTGGGGTGAAAGCATGAAGTTCAAACCTTTATTAGCTGCTATTACATTTGTATCGCTTCTGGCGACAGCTATGCCTGTGTCGTACCATGGTCAGTCCATTGCGCATGCTGCTGAGGCTACTACGCCTGACAAAGATAAACAAGAAAACGACGATATTTTAGATGGTTTATTTGGCGGTGGCAGCGATATTTCTTCTGGCGCCGGTAAGGAAGATGAAGTAAAGGACACAGCAGGTGACGAGGAAGAAGACTCCCCTGTTAAGAAGGTCGTAGAGGATGCCTACAGCGACGTGCTCAAAGCATGGCAGGCCAAAGGGATCAAAGACGCGGCAGCTGATATCATTATTCATCCTAATCAGTTTATGACGCCTAACGGCAAAGCTTCACTGACTTCTGATTCAAACGGCTATGATGAGCCGGTGTTTTCATGGACAGACGACTTGAATTCGATCGATTTGAATGTAACTGCGCCGCAAGATGGGCTCTACCAAGTTAAAATCGACTATTACTCGACGTCGGATAAGATTATTCCGATTGAGCGGGCTATTGAAGTAAACGGAAAATATCCGTTTTTTGAATCCAGAAGAGTTGTGCTTCCGAAGCTGTGGACAGATGAAAACGCGACATTCGACCGGGACGCGCTCGGGAATGAGACGCCGGCAAGCCAGAAGCAAATTAAGCAATGGCAAACGGCTCCATTAATGGATGCCAGTTATTTCACAGCAGAACCGCTGCGGTTCTATCTGAAACAAGGCACGAACAGTATTAAACTTATGAATTTGCGCGAAGCGGCCCTAATTGGCCGAATCGTCATTTCCTCCCCAGAGGTACTGCCGCAATACGAGCAATACGCGAAAGCGAACAGCTTGTCTAAAGCAGAATCTTCAATCATTGTCGTGGAAGCCGAGCATCCAATTTCCAAATCGGAGCCGTCGATCCGCGCGATTGCAAGCGGAGATGCAACTGTTGTTCCTCATAGAGACGGTAAAGTCACGTTAAACACGCTCGGTGGAGAAACGATTGCAACCAGTGGAAACGCCGAAGAGAACGAGCAGGCGTGGCAAGTAGGTGGACAGCGTGCTACTTGGAAAGTGAAAGTGGATAAGGCAGGCTCTTACCAACTGGGATTCAAGTATTTGCAGACTGGAAAAACGAGCATGCCCGTATATCGCACTTTAATGATAGATGGTAAAGTGCCATTCAAAGAAGTGAATGAATACGCCTTCCCTTACACGGATGAATGGCGCAATGAAACATTGTCAGGCAAAGACGGCAAAGCGTATCAATTTGCGCTTACAGCGGGGGAACATGAAATATCGCTCCGCGCCGACGCTGCTCCTTATGGACAAGTCATTCAAACGATTAAGAATGTTATGTGGGATATTAACACATTGGCGCTAGAGATTAAGATGGCAACGGGTAACACGATGGACGTGAATCGGGACTGGGATATTACCAAACAGATGCCTGATTTGCCGCAGAAACTGGAAGAATTTGCTTCTATTCTGCGCAAACAATACGCCGCGCTTAAGAAGCTTGCCGGCGCTAATCCGGACCAAGCGAGCAATTTGCTCGTTGCGGCGGAAACGCTTGAGCGGATGTCGAAGGAACCGGAGAAAATCCCTTATCAATTTAACCGTCTGTCCGAAGGCTCCGGCTCCGTGCTGCAGACGCTTGGTGTCATTAACACGAAGCTGCCAAGACAGCCACTGCAGCTGGATCGGTTCTATATCTATTCAGACAGCAAGCTGCCGAGTGAAAAGGTAGGCTTCTTCAAATCATTTATGAACAGCATCGCTGCGTTCTTCAAATCGTTTACTCGTGATTATTCCAAAGTAAACGCGGACGATAAAGATGCCGTACAGGTGTGGGTAAACCGTTCGCGTCAGAACGTAACCCAAATGCAGCAGCTAATCAATCAAGAATTCACGAAGAAAACCGGCATTAAAGTAACGCTCTCCATTATGCCAGACGAAGGAAAGCTTGTACTTGCCAGCGCCGCTGGTAATGCGCCTGACGCAGCACTTGGCGTCAGCAACTACATTCCTTTCCGCCTTGCCGCGCGCGGAGCGTTAGCGGACATGAATCAATTCCAAGGCTTTGACGAAGTGCAGAAACGATTCTCCCCTGGTGCACTCGTTCCGGTCACTTTCGATCAGAAGCTGTATGCTTTGCCGGAAACACAAAGCTTCTGGGTCATGTTCTATCGGAAGGATATTCTCGATGCGCTGAATATTCCTGTTCCCGATACGATGGAAGAAGTGAAGCAAATCTTGCCGGAGCTGCAGCGTTTCGGGATGAATTTCTATCTGCCGCTGTCGCAAACAGGCGGATTTAAGCCTTATAACAACACCGTTCCTTTTATTTATCAAACCGGCGGCAAGCTGTACACCGACGATGGCCTTCACACTGCGATCGATCAGGATGAGGCATTGGCTGGACTGAAACAAATGACGGACATGTTTACGGTATACAGCGTTCCGCTGCAGGTACCGAGCTTCTACAACCAGTTCCGCGATGGAAGCCTGCCGATCGGGATTGCAGATGTTACTACTTATATCCAGTTGACCGCAGCAGCTCCTGAGCTTGCCGGTTGGTGGAAGATTGCTCCTTACCCTGGTGTTAAAGGCAAGGACGGCGTCGTAAACCGGACCGCTCCGGGAACAGGCGCAACCGGAATCATGTTCAACAGCAGCAAGAAGAAAGACGATACATGGGAGTTCCTGAAATGGTGGACTTCCGAAGAGGCTCAAGTTCGTTTCGGTAACAATCTGGAAGCGATCTATGGACCGACTTACAAATGGAATTCGGCCAATGTCGAAGCGTTCAGCCAGCTTTCCTGGCCGAAAGAAGATATTGAGGTCATTCAAGAGCAATGGAAATGGCTATGGGATATTCCACGTTTCTTCGGTGACTACATGGTAGAGCGGGAAATCAGCGACGCTTGGAACAAAGTCGTCTTCGACGGCTACAACGCGCGAAGGGCGATGGAAGACGCCGTCATTAACGGCAATCGCGAAATTAAGAAGCAGCTTACGGATTTCGGTTATCTCAAGGACGGTAAAGTTGTCAAACCGCTTCATGTGCCGATTATGCCGAATATGTCAGACATGGCCAAACGAGGTGATGAGAAGTGAAGCCTGCGACTGCAAAAGCAATAAAAAACGAATTTAACGCCTTTGTGTTTATTAGTCCGTTTTTTATCATTTTTTCTCTGCTTGTCGTAGTTCCGGTCGTTTCTGCCATTTACTTGTCGTTTACGGATTTCAACTCGATTCAAACGCCTAAGTTTATCGGACTGACCAACTATGTAAACCTGATTACACAAGATAATGCCTTTATGATGTACGTCTTGCCGAACACGCTTAAATTTGCACTGCTGGTCGGTCCGGGAGGATATTTATTATCCTTCTGGCTCGCTTGGCTGCTGGCGCAAATTCCGAAGAAATCGCGTACAGTTATTGCCCTCGCGATCTATTCGCCTTCACTGACTGCAGCAATTGCAATGGCTGTCGTGTGGCTCGTTATTTTCAGCGGTAATGCTTCCGGTTATTTGAATCATTTCTTAATGAGTCTTGCGATTATCAACGAGCCGATTCAGTGGACACAATCGCCGCATTATCTAATGCCGATCATGGTGACCGTATCGCTCTGGAACAGTATGGGCGTTGGCTTCCTAGCGATGCTCGCGGGTATCCTCAACATTAACGGGGAGATGTATGAAGCCGGCTATATCGATGGCATTCGCAACCGTCTTCAAGAGGTGTGGTACATTACCATTCCGAGCATGAAGCCGCAAATGCTATTCGGCGCCGTAATGGCTGTCGTCGGCACATTCCAAGCCGGAGCGATTGGCGTGCAGCTCTCGGGCGCCAATCCTACACCGCAAAATGCCGGTCAACTCATGATCAATCATATCGAGGACTATGGTTTCCTGCGCTATGATATGGGTTACGCTTCAGCGGTTTCCGTAGTCTTGCTCATTATTGTTTACGGATTTTCTAAACTGTGCTGGCGCTTGTTCGGCGACTCCGACTAGTCCGCAGTGTATTACGAATTGGGAGAAGGTGATGGCGTAAATGGCTTCTTTTCATGCTAATAAAATCAATCCGGATCGGTTCAGTTTCGGTCAATGGAAGTTCTTTCTCTTCCTTGTTTCTTTGTCCGTGTTCATGATCTTGCCGATTATCTTTATTTTCTCTCAGGCGCTTAAGCCTGTAGACGAACTGTTTCTATATCCGCCGAAGCTGTTTGTTCAGCATCCGACGTGGAGTAACTTTGCGACATTGTTCAGCGTCGGCGACGTTTCAGCGGTTCCGAAGACGAAATATTTGTTCAACAGTATTCTTGTAACCGGCTCAGTCGTATTCCTGTCCATCGTGATCTGTTCCATGACAGGCTTCGCTTTGTCCAAGAAAGAATTCAAAATGAAAAAAGTCGTGTTCGAAGTAAACATTATCGCGCTAATGTTCGTACCGGCGGCCGTTACGATTCCGCGGTATTTGGTCATCGAAAAGTTAGGGCTGACAGATAACTTCCTAGGCCATATCTTACCGATGCTTTCATTGCCGGTAGGGGTGTTTCTGGTTAAGCAATTCGTCGATCAAATCCCGAATGCGCTCATCGAGGCAGCGCAGCTGGACGGAGCGAACGATTATTACGTGTTCCGTAAGCTCGTCATTCCGATGATTATGCCGGCGCTTGCGACCGTAGCGATTCTTTCGTTCCAATTGGCTTGGAACAACGCGGAAACTTCCTCGTTATTCATGAGCAAAGAAACGTTAAAGACGTTTGCTTTCTACATGAGTACACTTACGACGACTACCGCGATGGAAAATAATATTGCCGGTCAAGGGATGGCAGCGGCGGCAGCGCTTCTGATGTTTATTCCGAACTTGGCCATTTTCATATTCATGCAAAGTAAAGTAATGGATACGATGGCGCATTCCGGTTTGAAGTGAGGAGGAGAACAATGTTCAGATTCAGATGGCTCACACTTCTCGTTGCGGCTGCGCTATTGGTTGGTTCGTCTACTGCTTATGCGGACGTGCCTTATCCTACCTTCACGATCGATGAAAAAGGTCATGGCATTATGATGCAGAACGCCTACATGCCTGTAGGCGCAATCGACGGGTATAGCATCTTTGGCGAGAATGAAGCGCTAAGCAACGGGAAAGTAGAGTTGAATAACCCGCAGGACATCTTCGTAGATAACGAAGATCATGTGTACGTTGCCGATACCGGCAACGCCCGAATTGTGGAATTGGACTCATGGGGGAACTTCATCCGAATTATCGGCGATGGAGATCTGAAGCAGCCGAAGGGCGTATTCGTAACGGAAGAGAAAGATATTTACGTTGCGGATTACGGCAAACAAAGCGTCGTCGTGTTCGGTAAGGACGGCAAATTGAAGCAGACGATCGGCAAGCCGAAATCGAAGCTGTACGGCAAAGATACGCCGTTCAAGCCGCAGAAGGTTATTGTCGACAAACGCGGCAGCATTTATATTATCGGCGAAGGTCTTATCCAAGGTCTTGTCCGATTGGACAAGGAAGGCAAGTTCCTTGGCTACTTCGGTGGTAACCGGGCAGGCTTCAACCTGCTGAAGACGCTGCAACGCATGTTCTATACAAAGGCTCAGCTAAGCAAAATGACTCGCGAAATGCCGATCTCGCCGACGAATATCTCGGTTGACTCGGAGGGCCTTATCTATACGAGTACGACAGGTATTAACGGCGGCGCCATCAAGAAGCTGAACGTAGCGGGCAAGGATTTGCTGGGCGGAACATGGTCGCTTAATCAGGTTTCCGACATCACTACCGACAACATGGGAAATATTTATGCGGTCGATGCCGGTGAGGGCATGATCCTGGAATACAATCGCGACGGTAACCTGATGTTCCTCTTCAGCTACAGCGACACGGGTGAACAACGTCTCGGCTTGCTGGCAGCACCGACAGGAATTGCAGTCACCTCAGATGGTAGGTTACTTGTTCTGAGCGGCGAGCGCGGCAACGTTACAGTTTACCAGCCAACGGCATTTACGAAGCTGGTTCACGAAGCGCTTGGGCTTTACTTGGACGGCAAATATGTACAGAGCCGTGAACCATGGAATGAAGTGCTGCGTCAGAACAGCTTATTCTCGCTAGCACACACCGGTATCGGTCTTGCTTATTTTAAAGAAGGCAAATACCAGGAAGCGTTCGAGAAATTCAAGTTTTCCAAAAACAAAAAAGAATATTCCAATGCGTATTGGGAGCTCCGCCGCGAGTGGATCATGAATCACGCAGTCGACGTTGCGTTCTCCATTATCGGCGCCATTATCGCCTTGATGGCGATTCGCTTCTCTTACCGGAAGTACCAATTCGGTAAACCAGTCGTCATTGTTTGGCTAAAGGTGACAAGACAGTGGTTCGTGGCGCAGCTGCTACATATTTTCCGTATGCTGCGGCATCCGATCGAAGGCTATTACGAACTGGAGCATAACAACAAAGCTTCAGTGAAATCGGCCACAGTTTTGCTGGTCATTCTGTTCGGCGTTCGTTTGTTCAGTCTGTATACGACCAACTTCCTGTTCGCAACGATTGAGCCGCTGCAGATTAACATCGTGACCGAACTTCTCAAGCTGATCATCCCGCTGTTCGCATGGGTGATTTCCAACTATCTCGTCAGCGTTATCAACGATGGAGAAGGCAGCTTCAAGAACATCTATAAAGGGACGATTTACGCGCTGTCCCCTTACATTATTTTTGCAATTCCGCTGGCGATTATGTCACGTGGCCTTACCCTTATGGAGGGTGTCATTTATAACTACTCCTACAATATCGTCATTCTGTGGTGTGCAATCCTGCTCTTCATTATGGTGAAGGAGATCCACGGCTACGAAATTAAGGAGACTGTTAGAAACATCGTTCTCACGATCATCGGCATGCTTATTATGGCGTTTGTTGCATTTATCCTGTTCGGTCTGTCGAACCAGGTGTGGGAATTTGTTTACTCGTTATTCCAAGAGGTGAATCTGCGTGTCCATTAACAAGAAACCGATTGTCCTGGTCGCGTCTGCTGCGCTTGCAGCGGTTGGGTTGTATCAGTTCGCATATGGGGCTACAGTTGAGCAACAATCCACTGAAGGTCAGAGCAAGATCGTTCTTAATAAGACGGAAGGCTCATTCCCTTACCGATCGAACAATTATACGATGCCGGAGAAGACTGCAGGCGCCATTGCGAATCGCACGATTCCGTCTGACTATAAGAAGATCGGCGAGTCCGGCTCGCTGGAGCTTTATATGACGAATGCAACGCTTGCCATTATGGTGAAGAACAAGGAGAACGGCTATGTTTGGGCTTCCACGCCAAACGATGCCGATCTGCAATCGGCCGAGTTAAACGATGAGTGGCAGACCGCTGTCAAATCGCCGGTTCTGCTCGAATACTATAACGCCGAAGAGATGCTGAGCACAGGGAATTACTTGTCGCTCGGCGGCAAAGTCGACGGTATCGAGCCGATCGAACAAGGGGTGCGCGTGAAGCTTTCGTTCGAAACGTTGAATGCAGGCCTCGCACTCGAGGTCAAGATCGAGAACGATTCGCTCGTTGTTTCGATGCCCGCGGATTCGATGTGGGAGAAAGGCGAGAGCAAGTTGGCTTCCATCCAGGCGTATCCGTTTCTCGGCGCCGTGCACAAGGCGGATATCCCAGGCTACCTGTTTATTCCGGACCGTTCCGGCGCGCTCATTCGCTTTAACAAGGCGCATTCCCGATTTGACGAGCCATATGTCGGCAAGATTTACGGTACCGACTATACCTCGGACGGCAACATGAATACCGGCCGCACATCGGTTCCGGTATTCGGAGTCGTGCATGGCGCAGGGCAAAACGGCGTACTCGGCATCGTCGAGGACGGGCGATTCAATGCCAAGATTGTCGCTTATCCAAGCGGGCTAAGCACGGACTTCTATTGGGTCGCTCCGAAATTCGAAATCCGCTACGGCTACTTCCAGCCGACGAGTAAATCGATGGGCGGCTATAATACGTTCCAGAAAGATGCGCTGAAGACGGACCGTCAAGTTCGTTATAAGTTCCTTGGCGGTAAGGAAGCGGATTATGTTGGGATGGCGAAGACGTACAGAACGTACTTGCAGGAAAAAGGCGAGCTGACCAAAGAGAAGACGACGAAGAGCAAAGCGGACGTTCCGTTGCAGCTTCGCCTGTTGGGCGGCGAGACGGAAGCGAGCGCATTCGGCGCCAAGGTCGTTCCGATGACGACGTTTGATCAGGCGAAGTCGATTGTCGACAGTCTGGAGAAGAACGGCATTTCGAACTTGAAGACGGTACTGGAGGGCTGGAATGACGGCGGCTTAAACGGCGCGCGTCCTGCCGAGTTCCCGGTGGAGTCCAAGCTAGGCGGCGCTTCGGGTCTTAAGGATCTGAAGAAGTACTTGGCTAGTAAAGACATTCCGGTCTATCTGTACAATAACTACACGATTGCCTTCGGAAATTCCGATTTGATGAATTTCAGATCCGATGCGGTTCGGGCGATCAACAACGAAATTAACGAGTTTCCGTTCTTCGGCTGGGGCGACGGTGGTTTCTTCGACGATATCATGGCGCGTGACATTAGCCCGGTCAAATCGGTTGAAATTGCGAAGGACGATGCCGAGGAAATGAAGGAGCTTGGCGTAGATGGGCTGGCGCTTGACATTACGGGAAGCACGCTCGTTTCCGACTATAACAAGAAACATCCGTTTACGCGTGAGCAAACCGCGAATGCGTACCGCGAGCTCGCCGCCAACTTCAAGGAACAACTGAATGAGCTCGCGATTGTTCAGGCGAACGACTACCTGTGGAAATACACGGATACGATGTTCGGCATGGGCTCAGGCGCTTCGCAGTACATGTACGAAACGGATACGGTACCGTTCCTGCAAATCGTGCTGCATGGCTACATCGACTATTTCGGCTGGCCGTCCAACTCGGCCTCCAGTCCTCGCGAGGATACGCTGCGTATGATCGATTTCGGTCAATATCCTACGTACCTGCTCACGCATGAGCCGTATTGGAAGCTGAGAGATACGCCTTCGGTGGATTTGCTGACAACGCAATATACCGATTTGGAACAGCCGATCAAAGAAACCTACAAAGCCGTAAACCAAGCGCTGAACAAGGTGCAGGATGCAACAATCGAAGCACGTCTAGTGCCGGACTACGGCATTTCAGCAGTCAAATATTCCAACGGCGTGGAAATTGTCGTGAATTACACATCAAGCGACTACACATACAACGAAGTCAGCGTCAAGGCGAAGAGCTTCGCTGTCATCGGGGGTGAGTAAGTTGAAAGTAACCAAAAAAATGAGAGAGGCGTTCACCGGTTATGCGCTGGTATCGCCTTGGATAATTGGCTTCATTCTGTTTATGGCCTATCCGATTTATTACTCGGTCTATTTGAGCTTACACAAAGTTACGATCAGCGCGGAAGGCATTGTGACCGATTATACCGGTGGGGACAACTACAAATATGCGTTCTTGTCTGACCCGGAATTCGTAGAGAAGCTGCTACTATTTGTGAAATCAGCTGTAGGTATGATCCCGATCATCATTGTCTTCTCGATGCTCGTCGCACTATTGATCAATCAGCCGATCAAGATGAAAGGGCTGTTCAGAGCGATTTTCTTCTTACCGGTCGTCATTACGAGCGGTGAGGTTGTCAATGAGCTGTTCAGCCAAGGCGCAACGGCGATTCCGCTCGTGGAGAAGTACGGGATTATCGAGATTATTAAAGACAATTTGAGCCCGGCATGGTCATCACCGATCATTAGTCTTATTCAACAGCTCATCTTGATTCTATGGTTCTCCGGCGTACAAATATTGATCTTCCTGGCAGGCTTGCAGAAGGTTAACAAGCAAGTATACGAAGCGGCTGCTATCGACGGCGCATCGCCGTGGGTAAGCTTCTGGAAAGTAACACTGCCTGCTATCAAGCCGTTTATCGCGGTCAATATGATTTATACGACAGTTGATTTGTTCACGAACTCGTTCAGCGATGTCATTGAGTTAATCAAGGAAAATATGTTCAACCTGACGACAGGTTTCGGTTATGCGACCGCAATTGCCTGGATCTACTTCGGTGTCATATTTGTATTCTTGCTATTGATTCTGCTGCTGTTCCGTAATAACGATGACGTGAATGTGAGACCGAAGAGGAGGAGAGCTTAATGGAACGTACATCGAAGTTGCAGACATCGAAGTTGCAGAAAGCTTTTCTGATTCGTGCCTTCAATCGCGGCAAACGTATTCTAATGGGAAGACAAGGCAACGACGGAATCGTATTCAAATTGTTAGTCTATGCGCTGCTTATTAGCATCGGGTTCGTTTATTTGTATCCGATTCTGTATCTTGTATCGCAAAGTTTCAAGAGTCTATCAGACTTGCTGGATCCGACGGTGCTATGGCTTCCACAGAAGCTGTACCTCGATAACTTCACGCAAGCCTGGCATGTTCTTGACTACATGGATACATTCTGGAATTCGGTCTTGAATTCGGTTGTTCCGGCGATCGGACAGACGATTTCTTGTGCAGTGGTCGGATACGGCATTGCCAAGTTCCGCTTCCCGGGCAAATCGATCATACTTGGCCTGATGATGATTACGTTCATCGTTCCTTCTCAAGTTGTTATGATTCCGCTCTATCTGATGTTCAACGAGTATCATATGCTCGGATCATCGCTGCCATTTATTGTTCCGACCATATTTGCCCAAGGGATTAAGGGCGTACTGTTCATTCTGATCTATACGCAGTTCTTCCGGACAATTCCGGCATCGCTCGAAGAAGCAGCACAAATGGATGGCGCCGGCTTCATTCGGACGTTCTTTACGGTCATTCTTCCGATCTCCATGCCTGCTATCGTCGTTGTTATGTTGTTCTCGACGGTATGGCATTGGAACGAGACGTATCTGACATCTCTTTATCTTGGTGAAAGCATGACGACGCTTCCGCTGCAATTGAAAACGTTCAATGACTCGTTCACGAAGCTGTATGGAGGCGGAGCAGCAGTTGGCGGAGGTCAGACGAAGAATATCAATGAGTCGATCCGTATGGCAGGCACGCTGCTAATCGTATTGCCGCTGCTTATCCTCTACATGTTCGCTCAGAGACGATTCGTAGAAGTAGTAGATAAAACAGGTATTACAGGCGAGTAATTCATGGATTCATAGACGATATGGAGAGGGTGGTTTACGTTGACGAAGAAGTTGAAAGTTGCAGTAATCGGCGCGGGTGGGATTTTCCAATGGGCGCATTCAGCCCCGCTGAAGAACCATGAAGAGCTTGAAATCGTCGCCATCGTAGACATCGACTTGGCTAAGGCGCAAGCTGCAGCCGAGCAGCACGGCATTCCTCAAGCCTTCAGTGATTATCGCGATGTGCTCAAGATGGACGAAATCGACATTATCGATATTTGTACGCCTAACTTGTTCCATTCCGAAATCGCTGTAGCGGCGCTTGAAGCCGGCAAACATGTATTCTGTGAGAAACCGGATGCGGTGAATCCGGAAGAAGCCATCCGGATGCAGCAAGCGGCGGAGAAAAGCGGCAAAGTGCTCATGGTTATGCGTAACAACCGCTTCCGTCCGGCATCGAAGTTCATCAAGCAGTTTATTGAAGAAGGCAATCTCGGCGAAGCTTATGCAGGCCGCTGCGGCTGGACTCGCCGCCGCGGTATTCCGGGCAAAGGCGGCTGGTTCACCACGAAAGAGCTGTCCGGCGGCGGACCGCTGATCGACCTTGGTGTCCACTTCATCGACTTGTCGATCTGGTTCATGGGCAACCCTAAGCCGGTATCGGTCACTGGCGCGACTTACACGAAATTCGCGGACGCTGACGATATCGCAGGCTCCGAGCACAGCAAATTCGGTGAGAAAGCCGAAGGCGATGGCACGTTCGACGTGGAAGATCTTGCGATCGGCTTTATCCGCTTCGATAATGGCGCATCGCTCCAAATCGAGTTCAGCTGGGCATCCAACATCGAGCAAGAAGAGAACTTTGTTGAGCTCCGTGGTACGAAAGCCGGATTCCGATTCAGCAACGGCAAGCTTGGTATCTTCGGTGAATCCAATGGCACTGTGACAGATACAATTCCACATCTGGGTGAAGACACAGGCGGGCACGGCGAGAACTTGTACCATTTCGTTGATGTCGTGCAAGGCCGCGAGAAGCCGATCTTTACCATCGATCAAGGCGTGGATATGATCAAAATTTTATCTGCTATCTATGAATCCGCCCGTACAGGATCAGAAGTTAAACTGTAAGGGGATGCGTTATTGATGTTCCAGGATCGCACTCGACCTATTGAGCGCGATCCCGTGCATCAGCCGCATCAAGGATTTTTTTTTATGTGTAAAGGAGGGATGCAAGGTGACATTAACGGATGAACAGCTGCTGGATCTGGAAAGCAAGCGGAGCTTCTATTTCTTCTGGGAAGAGGCGAATTGTGATAAACAGAGCTCGGGATACGGTTTAATCGTAGACCGTGCGCCAGGCGACGGCTCCATGTGCAGTGTAGCTTCTGTCGGATTTGGATTGACAGCGCTTATGATCGGCGTGGAGCGCGAATGGATTGCTCGCAGCCAAGGCTATGAACGGGCGTTAGGCACGCTGAACACGCTGCTGGAGCATGCGGAGCAGGTGAACGGGTTCTTCTATCATTTCCTCGATATGACAACAGGCAAGCGATATCGCGACTGCGAGGTTTCCGTCATTGACACGGCTATCGCGCTTTGCGGAGCCATTGCCGCCGGCGAATATTTTGGCTGCGATGTTCGGGAGAAAGCGCAGAAGCTCTATGAGCGGATCGACTGGCATTGGTATCGGGACCCGCAAACGAACCAGTTCTATATGGGGTATGCGCCGGAACGCGGATTCTTCGGCAGATGGGATCTATATGCGGAACAGTTCATGATGTACTTCCTCGCTGCAGCATCGCCGACGCATCCGGTAGATCCGAGCATGTTCTATGATTTTGGCCGTCAATATGGCAAGTACGGAAGCAATTCGCCTTTTATTTACACGTGGTTGGGTTCGCTGTTTGCCTTTCAATTCTCCCATGCTTGGTTCGATCTAAGAGGCAAGGAAGATCGCGATGGGATGGATTGGTGGGAAAACTCCGTTGTGGCGACGAAGGTTAACCGAGATTATTGTATCGCCAATGGTGCGGCATTCCGCACATTCGGCCCTAATGCTTGGGGATTGACCGCATGCGATGGCCCAAAGGGCTACAGCGGCCGCTATGGTGTCGCCCCTTCCGGTCGTAACAGCGCGAATGATCAGCATGTGCCCGACGGTACGGTGCCGCCAGCCGGTGCAGCGGGATCAATCGTATTTATGCCGCAGGAAGTCATTAGCGCGATGCGGAATTATTATGAGAACTACCCGCAGCTATGGGGCAAATATGGCTTCAAGGACAGCTACAATCTCGACGTATCGCCTGCGTGGTTCGCGGACGATGTCATCGGCATTGATAAGGGGATCACGCTGCTCATGATTGAGAATTACAGAAGCGGGCTGGTGTGGAACTATTTTATGAAAAACCGTTATGTGCAAGAGGGCTTGATGAAATGTGAAATTCGTGAGAGACAGCACTCATAGAACGATCATTGGAGGCTGGCATGCATATGAAATATTCCATCCCATCTTATTCGTTTCACGGTTTACACAGCGAAGGCAAGATCGACCTCTTTGGCTATTTCGAAACGGTAAAATACCGGTATCACCTGAACGCGGCTGATATTTGGAACATGATGTTTGAGAGCTATGACGAGGATTATTTGCGGAAACTGAGAGAAGCGTTAGATGAGAAGGAGATGTATGTAGCCAACCTTTGCGTGGATGCGGCTGAGGTATGGGATGTTGATCCTAGTAGACGCGAGCAGTTTTATCAGAATGGACTGAAGAATCTCCGTGCTGCGGTCATCCTCGGCGCGCAGACGGTTCGGATTGATATGGGCGGTCGCGAGAATGAAATGACGGAGCAGCAGTTCGAGTATACCGTCATGCGGTATAAGGAATATGCGGCTTTTGCAGCTCAGCATGGTTTTAAGGTCGGACCGGAGAACCATTGGGGTTCATCGAGAGTACCTGAGAACATTCGCAGATTATATGAGGCCGTCGATCATCCTAACTTCGGCATTCTACTGCACTTTGAGAATTGGGATGTGGACAAGGATAACGGCGATCGTCTCTGTGCGAAGTATGCCTTCCACACGCATCTGGCGGCCTGGGTCATTCCGGCTTGTGAAGAGAAGATCACGATCCTGCAGGAGGCTGGATACCAAGGGCATCTTGGCATTGAGCATCATTCGGCGAAGAACGAATACTCGCAAGTGGCGTGGCAATTTGCATCAGCGCGCAATACCTGGACCTTGATGCAAGCGAAACAGGCGGAGGTGCAAGAAGCGTGAAGAAAATTAGAATCGGTATTATTGGCGCAGGGCTGATCGGCAAGGATCATTTGGAGAAATACGAGAAAATCGAGGGTGCAGAAGTAGTAGCGCTCTGCGACACCAATGAAACGCAGCTGAAGAAGATGGCAGAGCAGTTCGGCGTCCCGAATACCTATACGGATTTCCGAGCGCTAATTGCGCGTGATGATCTTGATGCGGTTGATGTTTGTTTGCACAACAACCTCCATGCGCCGATTACAATAGCCGCGCTTGAAGCAGGCAAGCATGTATATTGCGAGAAGCCGATTGCAGGTTCTTACGCGGACGGCAAACGCATGATCGATGCTGCCAAACAAGCCGGCCTAATGCTGCATGTGCAGCTGAGCTTCATCTATCTCATCGAGACGGTTGCGGCAAAGACGCTCATTGAAGATGGGAAGCTGGGCAAGCTCTATCATGCCCGCTCGACCGGTCACCGCAGACGCGGGCGCCCGTTCGTTGACGGGTATGCAACGAAGGAATTTAATCGCAAAGATACGGCATCCGGCGGCGCTTTATTTGATATGGGTGTATACCGCATCTCGCAGCTGCTCTATTTGATGGACCTGCCGAAAGTGAAAACCATTACAGGAAAGACGTATCAGGAAGTTGCGATGGACGAGACGCGCAGAGGGATAAGCGGCTTCGATGTGGAGGAGCTTGGCGTCGGATTCGTTCGGTTCGAAGGCGGATTGACGCTCGACATTATCGAAGCTTGGGCGATTCATCTCAATGGCTTCGAAGGAAGCAGCATCGTAGGCAACATCGGCGGGTTGAGGCTTCCCGGACATACAAGTCAAGGCAAAACACCATTTAGCTATCATACTCAGTTAAGCGATATGGATATGGACGCGACCTTTGATCTTGGCAATGCCAATTACCGCTGGCATCAGCTTCGGGAGAATACGGATGCCTACGATTCATCACAGGAGCACTGGATTGCGGCTTTGCAAGGGCGAGTAGAGCTGATGCCGACTGCGGAGATTGCGCTGCAAACCATTCTGGTCAGCGAGGGAATCTATCTGTCCGACCAGCTTGAACGTGAAGTGACAGCCGAAGAAGTAATTGCTGCTTCCAAATCGGTGTCGCTACAACTATAAACATAACCAACCAGAGTCAGGAGAATCATAACCCATGATTGAAATTATAAATAAACAAATTGTTATTAATGGTAAGCCTGAGCTTATTATGTGCGGCGAGGTACACTATTATCGCCTATCTCGCTGCGATTGGCAGGATCGGATTGATAAGCTGAAGGCTGCAGGCTGCAATGCAGTTGCTTCTTATGTCCCTTGGCTTTGTCATGAGCCGCTCGAAGGACAGTTCGATCTGGACGGACATACGCGCCCAGAGCTTGATCTGGGCGGATTTATCGATCTTTGCGAAGCGAATGGGCTCTATTTCTTCGTTCGTCCGGGTCCGTTCATTATGGCGGAAATGAAAAATGAAGGGATTCCATTCTGGGTATACGAGAAGCATCCGGAAGTGATTCCGTATGGCTGGGATGGTGCAGAGGCGACTACACGTACACTGGACTATCTGGCACCGGGCTTCCTGGCGGCGGCACGAAGCTGGTATGCGGCTGTTATGGCTGTCGTAGCACCTCGACTGCATGGACAAGGCGGAAGCATCATTGGCGTTCAGCTTGATAATGAGATTGGCATGCTGTCTTGGGTAAGCAACTGCCCAGATCTGACGGAGCATGTCGTTGGCGATTTCACAGAATGGCTGAGCCGTACTTATGAGGCAGGCAAGCTGCAAGAGCGGTATCCGTTTAATCTGAATGATGCGGTTGTTCGCTTGGCTGCCATTCGTTCACCGAAGGAAAGCTATGCAGCTGAGCTTCTGCATGATTTGGGCTACTATATGCGCAACCGATTTGCACGGTATGTCGCAGTACTGCGCGAATATGCGGAAGAATTCGGCGTTCGTGATGTGCCGTTCTTTGTGAACATTCACGGTACCGGCGGCGGTCGTGGATTCACGTATCCAATCGGTATCAGCCAATTGTATGAAGCGTATACGCAGGCGCCAGGCTACCTGTCCGGTTCAGATATTTATTTTGGCGATTTGACAGTGAGTAATTTCCAAGACCTGTACTTGATTAACGGGTTTATGGATGCTGTTCATCTGCCGGATCAGCCTCTCACTTCGCTGGAGTTCGAATGCGGTGACGGCAATTATGGCAATAATTACGGCGGTCGCTACGATGTCTCTGCCGCTGACTTCAAGACACGGATGTGTATCGCGCAAGGCAACCGGATGATCAACTACTATCTGATGACCGGCGGGATCAATTACCGGATGGATCAGAAGCTCGGCGATGGCAATGATCGCGTCGCTTTCACAGGCGAACGTCATGGCTTCGCGGCTCCGATTAGCCCGGAAGGGGAGCACAATTACACATTCCCGCGAATGCAGCGTGCGATCAAGACGATGATGGCTGTGAAGGATAAGCTGGCTGTTATGAACGAAGAGCTTGACGGGGTTGCTTTTGCATTTATTCCGGACTACTACATGACGGAATATCGGTATCCGAAGAGCGAGAAGATGAATGAAATTCTGAAGAATATCGAAGCGAACCGCGCGTATGGCGGCTGGGAAATCATGGGCCGCGGCATGCTGCTGGCGGGCTACCGATTCGGTTCCGTCGATATTCAGAATAAGCCGCTTGATCCAGTAGTTACGCCTGTACTTGCGCTGCCATGCGCACGTTACTTGAGCGCAGAAATTCAGCGTAAGGTCGCTGACTACTTGACAGCCGGTGGTGGTTTGCTGCTGTACGGCGAGGTGCCGCAGTTTGATATGGAAGGTAGGCCATGCACAATTCTTAGCGATGCACTTGGTATTCAGGTAGATGGCTTCGTACAGAATGGCCCGCATTCGTGGCCCTCCATCATCACTGAAGGCTGGGCGGCGGGCCGACCTGAGGTGCATACCCATTTTGCCCAGAAGCTGATTCCGGGACAAAACGATGTCATCATGCGTTTGTATGACAGTGGAGTTGTGTGCGGCGTTGATGCGAAAGCAGGACGCGGCCGTGCCATTGTGATTGCGACAGCTTACAGCGGCGATGTGTCCTTGTTCAAGACTGCACTTGAACAGCTTGGTGCTGAAGCCGGCTTAACTCATGATAATCGTTACTTAGGTGTTTTCACGACATCAACGGTAAACAGCGAAGGCGAACGTTTCGTGCATATGCTTAATCTGGACGGTTTCGATAAAGAGCTTCGTCTCACGGATCGCGGCGAGCAGTTGTTTGGCGGACGCAGCATTACGATCGCCAGTAAAGAAGGGATTATGCTGCCGATCGGTATCACGTTTGGCGAAGTACGCATTGCCTACTCGACTGCTGAGATTACAGCCGTATCAGAGCAAGCGATTTCCTTCCGTTTGACGCAAGCAGAGGATGTCATCGCACTGAAAACAGAGGTTGAGATCGCTCCGAGTGCAGATTACACGGTAGAGGAACAAGGCGGCTTGAAGCTCGTTGTTTCACGAAAGCATGCCAAAGTGGATGATCAACTAACCATTGGATTTAGGTAGTCTAATTCATTAAGCACCTGTACGCAGTGGCATCTAACGCGAAATAACCTGGAAACCCCGTGAAAGCGGGGTTTTTTCGTATTTATTGTCGAAACGTTTCACTAAAAGTAGGTATTAACAGCTGGTTCGTGACAAATTTTCACGAAAAAAGTCATAATATTTGAAGTGAAAGCCTTTTCCCATCGAGAACAATGTGCTAATATGGGTTTTGTGAAACGTTTCGACAGATTGAGTAGCGAAAATTATCGTAACCTGTGAATTGAATAGAATTACCGATGAAAATACGTCTATTGGTTGTGAAAGCGGTTCATTTGGATCGCTTTATCTTATAAATTCATCGAATCGTTTCGATGAAAAATGTCGTGTCGGCAGTCGGTCAGACCTGCGGGTTTGGGACATAATAGGTGTGGTTAATACGCAACTGAAATAGGAGGATTTACCGATGGCTATGTCAACAAGCAAACAAAACGTAAGGCCCAAAAAACGCAGTGGGCTGCAAACGCAGAATATAAAGATTCTGTATCTATTCTTGGTTCCTGCGATGGTATTAACATTCATTTTCGCTTACCTGCCCATGTTCTCCAACTACATTGCGTTCTTGGATTATGACTTTAACAAAGGCTGGTTCGGCTTTGGCAGTGAGTTTGTCGGGTTTGACAACTTCGCCAAGTTCCTGACGGATCATAAATTTTATACACTGATCGGCCGTACACTGCTGTACAGCGTGACGATGATGATCGCGACATTCCCGGCTCCGTTAATTTTTGCGCTGCTGCTTAATGAGCTTCGGGGCGAGCGCTTCAAACGTATCGTTCAAACCACTTCCTATATTCCGCATTTCGTATCATGGGTTACGGTTGCCGGTTTGTTCTACATGTTCCTTACTGTGGATGCTACTGGGATTATCAATAACCTGCGCCAACTGATTGATCCAGCCGCTGAGCGGATTTCGTTTATGCAGGATGCGAAGAACTTCCTTCCTGTCCTCGTAATCTCCGAAGTGTGGAAAGAAACAGGCTGGGGCACGATCTTATATCTCGCCGCACTAACGAGCATTGACCCGCAGCAATACGAAGCAGCGCAAGTGGACGGCGCGAGCCGCTGGCAGCGTCTGATGTATATTACGCTTCCGGGCTTGATTCCAACGATGTGTATCCTTCTCATCTTCTCGCTAAGCGGATTGCTTGCAACAAACTTCGACCAAGTGTTCAACTTGCAAAATAAGATGATTCGTCTGGATACGGACACCATCGGCGTGTATACGTACTATCAAGGTTTGGTTAGCGGACAGTATTCATACTCTGCCGCGGTTGGTTTATTCCAAGGCGTAATCTCCTTTATTCTGATTATGGCTACAAACTACACGACGAAGCGACTTAGTAACGTAGGTATCATTTAAAGGAAGGGGTTACCGGAACCTATGAAAGCGAACAGAATTAAACGAACAACAGGTGAACGCACATTTGATGTTTTCAACATCCTTCTCATGCTGGTCTGGGCGATAACCGCGATATATCCGTTCTGGTATATCTTGGTCATGTCCTTTAATACAGGAGCTGACGCGGCCGCAGGCCCGATTTGGTTCTTCCCTCGCGTATTTACGCTAGAGAATTATGGCTTTGTGTTTCAGTATGATCGGCTCCACTCGGCGTTTATTGTTACGACGCTGCGCTGTATCATCGGACCTGTTCTGTCCGTATTCGTCACGATGCTGGCTGCTTTCGCACTTTCGAAGCGTTTCTTGCCGGGTCGTAAGTCGATTCTCTTCTTCTTTATGATCCCGATGTTTATCGGCGGAACGATCATTTCCAACTACGTTGTCATCTCGAAGCTGGATCTGATTAACAATTTCTTGGTTTACGTTCTTCCGGGTGCGTTTGGATTCTTCAGCATGATCATCATGCGTACGCACATTGAAGATCTACCGGCTGAGCTGCAAGAATCGGCTTTCATCGATGGTGCCGGTTATGTCCGCATCTTCTTTCAAATTATTTTCCCGCTGTGTATGCCGGTTATTGCCGCGTTTGCGTTCTTCGCAGTTGTAGGCAACTGGCTGGATTATTACACGAACTTGATCTACGTTACAGACCGCAGCTTGAGTACGCTGCAGTTCGTATTGTATGAAATCATCAACCGTGCAGAAGCGAATACGATGATCGATTTCACGAAGACTTCAGGGGCTGCTGCTCGCAGACTTCTGGCTCAACGCAATAACACGGTTCCAACGCCTGAGGTTATCAAAATGACGGTTATGGTCGTGGTCACGTTCCCGCTGCTATTCGTTTACCCGTTCTTCCAGAAGTATTTCGTTAAAGGGATGTTAACTGGAGCAGTTAAGGCTTAATTAGTCACTGCTTTTCCATAGTTAATTAAACACCATCAAAGGGAGGCTTTACGGTATTATGAAAAAGGTAGTCATGATTATGTTTGCTGTTCTACTGGCTGTTTCTCTGGCTGGATGCGGCGGCTCCAAGAACGAAAACAACGCACCGAATAATACGGGCACTAACGCAGGCGCACCGGTTGATCCGGCAAATTTCAAGGAAATGCATTTGGAAGTTCTAAGCCAATTGCCGACAAACCCGCGTAAGCCGGTTGAAGACAAACTAACGCCAATCTGGCGCGAGAAAACAAAAGTGATTCCTGATTTCGTTGAAATTCCGGCAGGCACTGACTATAAAAGCTGGCTTCAAATGCAAATTCTTGCTGACACCGTTCCAGCGGTAATCGCGAACCAAAATGGTATCGCAGATGATGCGGACAACATGGAAATGCTCAAGAAAGCAGGCATGGCTCGTGAAATCACGCTTGATGAAATGACGAAATACATGCCGCTGACAGCTGCTCGTTTAACTGAGCTTGGCGTTACGATGGAACAATGGTACAAAGCAAGCGTAGATCCAACGGATGGCAAGCTTTGGGCCATTCCTTCGCTGCCAAGCCCGCTGCTGAAAGAAGAGTACCGCAAAACACCTTACGGCGATTCCCGTCTGGGTAACGGCGGATACGGCGTATGGATGCGCGATGATATTTTGAAAAAAATCTTCCCGAATGCCATGAGCGCAGCTGATCTGAAGAAGCTGGCCATCGAGAACAAAGGAAAATTGTCACTTGAGCAAATCATGGATATCCCGATCAAAAATCTGGATGACTTGTATGCTTACTTGGACAAAGTAAAAGCATTGGACATTAAAGAAAACGGCAAGACCATTACACCGGGCCACCTTCAATTGGATAACACGAGAGGCGCGCTTCAATGGTCCTTGTTCACAGCTTCCGGTTTGAATATGAGCCAAGCTTACCCGCTTGTAATTAACGAGTCCAAGAACCTATACTCGGACTACCAGCTTACTCCGGAATGGAAAGCATACATTTCGTTCATGAACAAAGGTTTCAAAGAAGGTTTGTTCGGCAAAGAGTTCTACATCCAGAAGAACGAGCAGCGCGATGCGAAAGTGATCAACGGCGAATATGCGGTTGTTAACATGTGGGCTCCAATTGCTGCGAACCAAGAGAAAGTGAAAAAAGAAGGCAAGAACTACGACTGGAGATTCTATCCAATCTTTGCAAACGAGCTTGATCCAAGTAATCAAGATGCAGCCAATCAGTACTTCCCGTTGACGACAAAATGGAACTCGAAAGCCATTAACCCGAAAAAGGTTACCGACGACATGATTCCGCAAGTACTGAACTGGATCGACTGGAACAACTCCCTTGAAGCGGCTGATCTACGTTCATGGGGAACGCCGGACATGTACACAGGCGAAGGTATGGAACGCCGTTACAAACCGGAATTCAAGAAGGTTGAAGAGTACAAGCTGCTTGGCAAGCAAGATGAGACAGGCGATGGCTGGTACTACGGTATTCAAGGTCAAGACAACACGATGACAAACCCTGAAGTTTACGGCCTTGCAATGGCAGACGAAATGGGCTTTGTATACTCGCCGCAAATCGTTTATCCATTCAGCGTAAGCAACTACGATCAAGCTACTTTGGTAAACACGGCTTGGCAGCAGCACAACATGAAGAACATGTCGCTTTATGCGGAGCTTCCTGTTGATGAAGCTACGCAGCAAGCCCGTGCAGAGTACGACACCGTTACAAACGATCTGAACAACAACCTGATCGCTCCTCATAATGATGAGCTCGACAACCTGATTGTTAAAGCGATCACCAGCCCGGTTGCTGATTTCGACAAAACGTATAAAGAATATACGGACGTATTGGCGGATAGCGATATTGCCGATGGCGTGAAGAAACAAACCGATGCTTGGATGAAATATTACAAGCTCCGTGAAGGCTTCCTGAAGAAACTAAACTAATAAACGAACATGCAGCGCTCTGGCCGCTCGGCCAGAGCCTGTTTATTTCATCTTGAGAGGATGTTAACGATGACGAAGAAACTTAAAGTAGGCGTAATCGGAGCAGGCGGTATTTTCCAATGGGCGCACTCCGAGCCTTTGAAAAACCACCCAGAGCTTGAAATCGTCGCCATTTGCGACATTGATCTTGAGAAAGCAAAAGCAGCAGCAGAGCAGCATGGCATTCCGCAAGCTTTCAGCGACTACCGTGAAGTAATCGCGATTGCTGACATCGACATTATCGATATTTGCACACCAAACCTGTTTCACTCCGAAATCGCGGTTGCCGCTCTTGAAGCTGGCAAACATGTATTCTGCGAGAAGCCAGATGCTGTTAGCCCGGAAGAAGCACTTCGCATGAAAGCAGCTTCTGAAAAAAGCGGCAAGACGCTGATGGTTATGCGTAACAACCGTTTCCGTCCGGCATCCCAGTACATCAAACGTTGGATCGACCAAGGTAACCTGGGTGAAGCTTACGCTGGTCGCTGTGGTTGGACACGTCGCCGCGGTATTCCGGGTAAAGGCGGCTGGTTCACGACAAAAGAATTGTCCGGCGGCGGTCCATTGATCGATCTGGGCGTTCATTTCATCGACTTGTCGATCTGGTTCATGGGCAATCCGAAGCCAGTATCGGTAACAGGTGCAACATACACGAAATTCGCGGATGCAGAAGATATCGCTGGCTCCGAACACAGCAAATTTGGTTCTAAATCCGAGGACGAAGGCACGTTCGACGTTGAAGATTTGGCAATCGGCTTTATCCGCTTTGACAACGGCGCATCGCTTCAAATCGAGTTCAGCTGGGCTTCGAACATCGAGCAAGAAGAGAACTTCGTAGAGCTTCGCGGTACGAAAGCAGGCTTCAAATTCAGCAACGGCAAGCTTGGCATCTTCGGTGAAGACCAAGGCGTCGTAACGGATATGGTTCCACACGTAGGCGAAGACAACGGTGGACACGGAGCGAACCTCTATCACTTCGTCGATGTTGTTCAAGGCCGTGAGAAACCGATCTTTACAATCGATCAAGGCGTAGACATGATCAAAATTTTGTCCGCGATCTATGAATCGGCTCGCACAGGTTCGGAAGTAAAACTATAGAGCAGATTGGTTTCCGATCGAAGCTAAGCTTCGATGGAGCATTCTGCTAGAGCAGATTGGTTTCCGATCGAAGCCCGTACCGTCCAATTGGGCTGGTATGGGCTTCTTCTTTTGTTATTGGAGGTCAAGATGAAGGAGAGTGGATTAGGGATGAAGAGGAAGCTCGTATGCGTGTACGATTTGGAAGCGAAGCATAGACAACGAATTCGTGAGGCTGCGCCGGGATTCGAACTTGTATTTGGCGGCGATGCCGATGAGCAGGGGATGGCGGCACATTTGGCCGAGGCTGAAATTATAGCAGGTTGGGACGATCAAGCAGCTGCGAGCGCGCTGCGGCCGGGTACTCCGCTGCGCTGGGTGCAGGCTTGGGGCGCAGGCGTTGAGCAGATGCCTTTCGAGGCGTTTGGGGAACATGGCATTACGCTGACCAATGCCAGCGGCGTTCATGCAAATGGAATTTCTGAAACCGTGCTCGGCATGATGCTCAGCTTTACGCGTAAGCTGCACTTGACGATGCGCAATCAGGTGGAGAAGAAATGGGACTGGCTGGGCGGCTTAGGCGAAATTCACGGCAAGGTACTCGGGATTGTCGGTGTCGGCGCAATCGGCGAGGAGCTTGCGAGGCTTGCTCAAGTGTTTCATATGCGCGTGCTGGGAGTTCGCTATTCCGGCAAACCCTCGCCAAATGTGGATCACATGTACGGTTCTGATGGATTGGATACGCTGCTGCAGGAGAGCGATTATGTTGTTGTCACGCTGCCGATTACGAAAGATACCCACCATTTATTTGACATGGCGAAATTTAAACAGATGAAGCCGTCCGCCTTCTTCGTTAATATTGGCCGCGGACATACGGTTGTTACCGAAGATATGGTGAAGGCGCTGCAATCCGGTGTGATTGCCGGAGCAGGGCTCGATGTGTTCGAGCAGGAGCCGCTGCCTGCCTCACATCCGCTATGGGAGCTGGAAAATGTGATTTTGACCCCGCATAATTCCGGCAATTCGATCTATTACACCGACCGTGCGGTTGATATTCTCGTTCATAATTTAGGCGTTTATCTGAGAGGCGACGCAGAGCCGATGCGCAACCTCGTTAGTTTGACGAATCATTATTGAATTTCCATTCGAACAGCTTCTCAAGCTGCCCGAGGATAGCCGTTAACTCATGCTGGGATTGTAATAGACCGATAAGCGCGCGGACAAGCACCATTCGGGGTTTGTCCGCATCAGCCTCTTCTTGCAGCAGAACGGCGGCTTCATACAGTTCCGTCTTTTTGGCGTTAGTAGTTTGCAACTCTTGAATGGCGGCCAGCAGCCTTGCGAGCCCTTCGCTCAACTGTTCCTCTGCAGGGACAAAATTGCCCTTCGCGCTGCATGAAACGAATTGCGTCATAACGGCCGATTCCAATATCGGTTCCCCCTTCGAGCGAACAATGCCTCCAACCATTTCGTCCATGCGCTCTACTACAAACGCCGCCATTCGCTCATAATCGAATGGACTGCTTATTAATTCCGTCATCACCATATATTCTTTGATAATCCCGACATATAGCGCGATCAGATCCCATTTATGAACCTCGATGCCAGGGCCGTAAGCGTGTACTAGGCTTTCTTCCAAATAGACGAACATTTGTGATCGAATTTGTTGAAGAAATTTACTAAAAACACCGGTTTGGTTCATCGGCAGTTCATAAAAGTCTTTTATACTGGATTTAAATGCCTTGAAATTGAGAAATTGGTTCAGGGTTTCTTGCACGAAACGTGCTTTAGGCGACAGTGAAGGATCCGCTTTAATACGATCCACCTGCTCGAACATCAGCTGAATGCGATGACGATACACCTCAACGAGTAAATCTTCCTTGGAAGCAAAAATTTTATATAATGACCCCTTAGCTATACCGCAATCGATTGCAATATCTTGAATGGAAGTAGCCGCGTATCCTTTTTCTGCAAATATCCGCATCGCAGATCCGATAATTTTATCTCTAAGTAAGCTCAAAGGCGTTCCTCTTTTCAGAAAAAGATTGACAAGTGACTGTCCAGTGTTGAGAATATTATATATCGTGACTTGTTGGTTTTCAATAAAAACGATCAGTCACATTATATATAATAAGGATTTTATGGAGAGAAGGTAGAGAGATGTCATCACCAACTGCAACACCGTCATCATCCGAGTTTTCAATCAAGACCATCATCGCACCGCTAATGGCTGTAATCGTCGGAATGATCATGGTTATTCTGGACAGCACCGTCGTGAACGTAGCGCTGGCCAAATTCCAGACGGAATTTGACGCTACCATTAACACGGTCCAGTGGACATTCACAGGTTATACGCTTGCCCTGTCAGCTGTTATTCCCCTCGCCGGCTGGATGACCGATAAATTCGGCTCTAAACGAATATTCTTAATCACCATTGCGTTATTTACGATTGGTTCCGTACTTTGCGGAGCTGCTCAAACGGTTGAACAGCTTATCGCGTTCCGCGTCATTCAAGGGCTCGGCGGCGGTATGGTTATGCCAATCGGTATGGCGATTATTTTCCGTCTTGCGCCACAGGAGAAGCGAGGTTCGGTAATGGGAATGCTTGGTATCCCGATGCTGCTTGCACCTGCACTTGGACCGATTTTGTCGGGCTGGCTGATTGAAGCTGTATCCTGGCACTGGATTTTCTTAATTAACCTGCCGATTGGTATTGTCGGCATGATTGTTGGGATCAAATATCTACCGAATTTTGAGCAAAATAAAGCACCTGCACTGGATATCATCGGGATGATTCTAGCGCCAATTGCGTTTGCAACACTAGCTTACGGTGTAAGCGAAGGCGGCCGCACAAGCTGGACTGCTGACAATACGCTGACCGCTCTGATCGTCGGAGGTGTTGCCTTGCTTCTGTTCATCATCGTGGAGCTTCGTCACAAGCAGCCGCTTCTGGAATTACGTGTTTTCCGTTCCTCTGACTTTACACGCGGCACACTGCTGGTGTGGATCGTTCAAATCGCGCTGTTCGGCGCTATGATTCTAATGCCGGTATTCCTGCAAAATATTCGTCATTATTCACCGCTTGAAACGGGTATTATTATGCTTCCACAAGCGATCGGTTCGATGCTCTTCATGCCAATTGGCGGCCGCTTGTTCGATAAGATCGGCGCTCGTCCGCTAGCGCTGGTCGGACTTGCGCTCGTTGCCGGAGCGATGTTCCTGCTTCACAACATTAATGTCGATACGAAGCTGATCATGATCATTATTCCGTTGTTCATGATCGGGTCGGGTATGGGCTTGTCGATGATGTCCTTGAATACGCATGTACTTAACTCCGCGCCGCGTCATCTCGTTTCCCGTGTTACACCGCTCACGACGGCAGCGCAGCAAGTGGTCACCTCGTTCGCCGTTGCCGGTCTAACAGGTTACATGACAACGCGCGTCACCGATCATATGACCGCAGGCGGCAATCCTATCGATGCTGCAGTTAACGCCTACAGCGATACGTTCTTGCTATCGTTTGGTCTGACACTCTTCGGGATTTTGTTCAGCCTATTCCTTCGCAAGCCGAAGCCGCAGAAAGATATTGCAGGTACCGAGCAGGTTGATCCTGCTATGATGATGGGGCACTAAGATTGTAATCAGTAAGTAAGCCCATGCAAAACAAAAGCTGCTCCCCCAGCGTCATTGGACGATAGGGGAGCAGCTTTTTGCTCTATTACATATTTGCGCGTTGTGCCATTGGTTTTGGCTTGCGAACCGAAGCGGAGCGTTCGATCATGGTCACAAGTCGGTAGACGACATCGGCAAGAATAATGCCGGCGAACGCATCGAAAATGACATGCTGTTTGATAAAGAAAGTGGAGACGATAATAATCGAAGACATTCCGTATATCAGCGTCTGGTTGATGCGGTTACGGAAGCTGCTGCTGTATAGAGCTCTCATCACCATGTAGCTGGAGAAGCAGTGAATGCTTGGGAAGCAGTTAAATGGCTCATCTCGCCCATACACATAACCCAGCAGGCGGGTAAACGGATCGTTCCCGACGAGCTCGGGCCTTGGTACGGTCGTCTGGAAGACAAGATAGATCCCATAACAGATAAGGGCGCAAACCACATAAGTAATCAGCGAGCGTCTGTATACGGCGGGGTCCTTAATAAAGAAATAGACCAAACACAAATAAATATAAAATATCCAAACGGAATAAGGCAGTACGAAAATTTTGATGAGCGGAATCGCTCGGTCCAGATCAGTCACCAGGCTGTAGACTTGGGCGCCGGGTCTATTCGTTAAAGCGTATAGCCAGCCCATAATCGGAAAAATAAGCATACTGATCAATGGCAGAAAACGTTTCATTGGATCCTCCCCTGAAAAAAAGCATGAAGATAACTCTAGCAACTCATCTAGCAATCTTGTAATAATAAGATATTGTGAATGCGGATGCAAGCACCAAAAGCATACAAAAACGTGAGGCGGTTCATTTATGGTTAAAATTGCTCTAGTCGATGATGATGTACATATCCGGGAGTTGGTCAGACTTTATCTAAGCGACGAGGGCTTTGACATGCTGGAGTTCGCAAATGGCGAAGAAGCATGGCACTATATCAAGGGAAATGCCGTGGACATGGTCATTATGGACATTATGATGCCGCGTATGGACGGCTATGAATTGTGTAAGAAACTTCGAGAGTCAGGCGATTTACCCATTCTAATGATAACGGCCAAAGGGGAATCCGAGGAGAAAATTAAAGGGTTCCAGCTTGGCACTGACGATTATATGACGAAGCCGTTCGACCCGATGGAGCTGGTGGTCAGGGTCAAAGCGCTGCTTAAGCGATACCGGATTACCTCTTCCCAGATGGTCGCTATCGGCAGTATCGTTCTGGACCGGATCGGCTACCAGGTCATTTATAAAGACACGGACATGGCCGTCACCATTCCGCTGAAAGAATTTGAGCTGCTGTACAAATTGGCAAGCCATCCGGGTCAATTGTTTACGAGGGCGACATTGATTGAGCAGATATGGGGCTTCGAGTATGAAGGTGATGAACGGACGGTGGATGTACATATCAAACGATTAAGGGAACGCTTTGCAGAATATGAAACTGCGTTCCGAATTGTGACACTTCGCGGACTTGGCTACAGGCTCGAGGTGCTTCATGATTAAGTCTCTATATGTCCGGACGGTGCTTGTGTTCGTTGGCGTTGTCATCGCCAGCTTGATTTTCGCCTTCTTTCTGGCAACGAGGTTATATAGCAGCAACATTAAGGAGCTGGGGGAAGAACAGCTGATTGAAAGCGGCAAGCGCATCATCATGATGATTCAGAAAGCGCCCGAAGCGCAGTCCGCGACCAGCCTTGATGAAGTAACGAGCAACATCGTGCTGATTCCGGTCTTTAAAGTCAAAATCGTCGACGAACATGGCGCCGCCGTGAAATACGGCAGCGAAATCGACCCGAACGCGCAATTTCCGGTTACAACTGAGCAATATGAGCATGTCATTAAAGGCGGCATTTTTAGAGGTACCGTTGAAGTGTTTCCAGGGGATAGACATGGCCCGGAAACTGCGTTGATCGGACTGCCGTTCGAATTTCACGATCATGCTTATGCCTTGTTTATTTCTCCCGAGCTGAATGATTTGCTTGACGTCTTTCGCCGTGTGATGCTGACCGTCTTATTCAGCGTACTTGCAATGGGCAGCCTGCTTATACTGCTCGCCTCACGGTTCATCGTCAAGCCGCTTCAACGTTTGACGCGCGCGACCAAACGAATGGCACAAGGCGACTTTGGCATCAAGCTCCAAACTAAACGGAAGGACGAGATCGGCGTTCTGACTGCCAGCTTCAGCGAGATGGCACGGTCGCTCCGGATGTTGGATCAGATGCGGTCCGATTTTGTGAACAACGTTGCGCACGAGTTCCAGTCACCACTGACGTCGATTACTGGGTTTTCGAAGGCGCTGCGTACGAAGCCGATGGATGAGACCGGTCGCCATCATTATTTGACCATTATCGAAGAGGAGAGCCAGCGGCTCGCAAGGCTGAGCGCTAATTTACTGCGGCTATCCGTCCTTCAGCAGGATCAGGGGCCGGTACATCCTACCTATTATCGACTGGACGAGCAAATACGCCGCATTATCATTGCCAGCGAACCGCAGTGGAGCATTCGACAAGTTGAATTCGAGCTGGAGCTTGAAGATTTGACCATCCACGGGGACGAGGATAGTTTGGATCAGGTGTGGCATAATTTGATTAGCAACAGCATCAAGTTTTCACAGAATGAAGGCTGCATTGGGATCACGCTTCAACAAATAGGCGAAATGGCTGTAATTACGGTAAGAGACCATGGAAAAGGAATTCCACCGGAAGAGCAGCAGCATATCTTCACCCCTTTTTACAAAGTGGATAAATCAAGGGATTATGCTGTTAAAGGGAATGGACTGGGCCTTTCAATTGTGAAACGAATTGTCGATCTGCACCATGGCGAGATTACTGTCGCGAGTGTACCGGGCGTAGAAACGGTATTTACTGTTTGGCTGCCGCTGCATGCTGAAGGTCACGTGTCGTAATTTGTAATGTCCAGTACATATTCAGTTCAAACTTCTCCTGTATACTGACCTCTAGATAGAGAAAGAGGAGAGATTACATTCATGAGTTGGTTAAGTCGATTCAGTCTAAAGAACAGTGTAGCAGTTGTGATTCTCTGCTTGATGGTGCTCGGGTTTGGCTTCTTCTCCGCCACCCAGATCAAGCAGCAAACCTTCCCGGATGTGGAATTCCCGGCTGTATTCGTACAAGCCGTGTACCCGGGTGCTTCAACGGAAGAAATCGAGTCCGAGCTTACGATACCTGTCGAAGAAAGCTTGCAGGGGCTCAAAGGTTATGATGCTCTAACGAGCACCACTTCTGAGAATTCCGCAAGCGTCATCCTTCAGTATCCATTCGGAACGAACATGGATGATAAGGTAAAAGATATTGAAGCGGCAATTGCTAAGCTTCAAACGCCTGAGAAAGCTAAATTAACGATTCAGCGTCTGAACATCAACGCGGCGCCGATTTATGAAGCGGCCATTTTCTCGTCGAAGGATAAAGACCCGGCTGCCTTGCAGAAAGTGCTTGAAGAGCAAGTGGTGCCGAAGCTGAAGAAGGTTACTGGCGTAAGTGCAGTTGAGCTTAAAGGTGTCGTATCCCAAGAGCTTCGCATTGAAGTCGATAAAGATAAAGCCGCGCAGCACGGCATTTCGCTAAGTTCGATCCAAACGGCGATTCAGCAGCTGGACTATGCGCTTCCGCTTGGTTCGGTAAGTCAAGACAGCGCATCGATTCCGATTCGCCTAGTCGGTAAATTGTCGCAGCTTCAGCAAATTAATGATCTTGAACTGAGCCCTGGAGCAGGTCTTGGCGGCGGTGCAGGTGCCGGTGCCGGCGCGCCTGATGCAGGCGGTCAAGCAACAGCGGAGAAGGTCAAGCTGTCGGATGTTGCTAAGGTCACTACGGTCTCAACGCAGAATGAAATCACTCGTTTTGACGGCCAAGCCAGCTTCGTCGTACAAATCGTGAAGACACAGGATGCCAATACAGCTGAAGTATCCGATGATGTGAAGGAAGTGCTTGAAACCTATAAGGAAAAAGCCAACCTTGATATTCATCTGATTCAAGACCAAGGCGCAGAAATTAAGAAGTCGGTTTCCTCGCTCATTCGAGAAGGACTGTATGGTGCGCTGTTTTGTGTCATCATTATATTCCTGTTTTTACGCAATATACGGGCAACCTTGATTTCGATCATCTCGCTGCCGATTTCGATTTTCGCAACGATTGCTTTGATGAACGAAATGGGCTATACCCTCAACATTATGACACTCGGCGGTATCGCGGTATCGATCGGTCGGATTGTGGATGATAGTATCGTCGTCATTGAGAACATTTACAGATGGCGCCAAGAGAAAGGCCGCGACATGAACGGCAAGGAGCTTGCCTACAAAGCGACCAAGGAAGTTATCGGTGCAGTAGGTTCCTCCACGATTGCAACGGTTGTCGTGTTCCTGCCGTTAGCTTTCGTCACTGGAATCATCGGTGAGTTCTTCCGTCCATTCGCAATCTCGGTTGTCATCTCGATCGTCAGCTCCTTGCTGGTGGCGATGATGCTCATCCCGGTGCTTGGCGCGAAATTCTTCAACCACATCAAGCCGCATAAAGAAGGCGGCAAGTTCATGGACTTCTATGAAAGGTTGATTCGTGGTGCATTGAAACGCAAAGTCTTGGTGTTAGTTGCTTCCATCGTGATCTTAATTGGTTCATTCGGTACGATTCCGCTTCTTGGTGTAGCGTTCCTGCCAGCAGGCTCCGTTCCATCGATCGGCATTGAATTGAAACTGCCAACACAAAGCACGATTGAGCAAACGAACGAGGCTGCTCAGAAAGTAGAAGGCTATTTGAAGGATCTGAAAGGCGTCGATAATTACCAGGCATCCATTGGCGGCGCGGATAATCCGTTCATCCAAATTGGTTCTACGTCGAATAGAGCGGCATTTACGGTTCAATTCGCAGAAGGAACGTCAATGGACACTATGATGGAGGATGTCGGCAATGATCTGAAGGCGTTGTTGGCGAAAGACGTGCCTGACGCCACAGTAAATGTCAAAGAAGGCGAGCAGAATGGCCCGCCGACAGGTACTAGTGTAGAAGTAAGCTTGTATTCCGAAGATATGGCGGCGCTCACGACAGCTTCGCAGCAAATTGAGAAGCTCATGACCGCTAATACGGATATGAAAGATGTGACGAATAACCTGAAGGAAACGACGCCTAAATGGGTCATTTCGCTTAATCAAACGGCGAAGGATTTGAACGTTTCTGCGTTCCAAATCATGGGTGCCGTTAATGAACAGCTGCGTCCGACTGATGTAGGCAGCTACGTGCTTGACAGCAAGAACTGGGATATTACGATGTCCTATGCGCAGCAAATTACATCCAAGGCGCAGCTCGAAGCGATTACGATTCCGACAGCAGCCGGCATGAAGCCGCTGAAGGATCTCGTTGAACTGAATGAAACGATTGCCCCAATCGCAATCAATCATGAGGATGGCAAAATGTCCGCGAAAGTAACGGGTAACGTGAAGGAAGCCGATAAGACGGCAGCTGTAACGAAAACGATCACGGACGATATCGACGGCTTGTCACTGCCAAGCAATGTGGAAATGAAAATCGGCGGTGGCCAGGATATGATTAACAGCGGTTTCCAAAGCATCGGTATTGCGATGGCAGCAGCGATCGGCCTTGTGTTCTTGGTTATGAGCATGACCTTCGGCGGATTGTTGACGCCGCTTATCATTCTCTCTTCGCTGCTCTTCGTACCGGTTGGTTCCTTGGGTGCGCTTCTAATCACAGGCCAATCGTTATCCATGAGCTCGATGATCGGGATGCTGATGCTTGTAGGTATCGTTGTCACGAACGCAGTCGTCTTGCTTGACCGCGTAGAGAAGAACCGCAAGGATGGCATTCCGCTTCGTGAATCGCTTGTTGAAGCTTCGAAAACAAGGTTGAGACCGATTCTGATGACGGCATGTGCAACGATTCTGGCGCTTGTGCCGCTAGCTCTTTCGGAGTCGACAACAAGCCTGATCTCAGGCGGACTAGCGATTACGGTAATCGGCGGTTTGACCACGTCGACGCTGCTTACACTGATTGTGGTGCCGGTCATTTATGAATTGACAGGCAAGCGTCGCAAGATTGAGAAGGAATTGGAACTATAAGTGGGAACGGAGCAGGTTTTACTACTGCTCCGTTTTTTTGTGCTTTTGTTCGCGGTTGACCTGCGCCATCACCGTCTCTGTCCCTTCGGTTCACACGCGGGATGCTCTAACGAACTGCACAGGTCTTATTTGCCCGAAAATAGCGTCGGATAAATTCTAACGAACCGTGGAGGTCTTATTTGAAGGTTTTTGCGTGTTTGGGAGCCGATAAACCCAAGATAAGACCCGTACGGTTCGTTAGAATCTCAGAGCTCCATAATTTGGGTAAATAAGACCCCTACGGTTCGTTAGATTTCGAGGCATGCAGCTGAGAGCCGCTAGATCGAACTTTCAGCGTCTCCTCCAATCACCGATCCGTCGGCTGAAAGTCTCCAAATCGAACTCTCAGCATCCAAACTAACCTCCATCTACCGTTCCGGTAGCTGAAAGTCTCCAAATGGAACTCTCAGCATCCAAACTAACCTTCATCTACCGTTCCGGTAGCTGAAAGTCTCCAAATGGAACTCTCAGCACCAAACTAATCTCGACTAAAGGCTGGGAGTGCGGAAATGGAATTCTCAGCGTCCAACTAACCTCGAATCACCGATCCGTCGGCTGAAAGTCTCCAAATTGAACGCTCAGCACGAAAACTAATCGCAACTAAAGGCTGAGAGTTCGATTTCCGCACTCTCAGCGTCCAACTAACCTCTAATCCCCCCGTTCTTGTAACTCGGCTATATCCCCCTATGGTCCGTTAGTCGATGCTTTATGTGGGTAGTGTGTGTGGAATACGTGATGGGGTTGGTTTACTAGGTGCACTTCTTTTGGTGCATGTGAGCGGGGCTAAGTGGGGTGCAAAGGCTTTGGAGATGGTTAGGTTTGGTTAGGTTGAGTGACGAAAGCGGCTATTCTGTGGTCGTCGGAGTGGAAAGGGGGAGAGTATATAGGTGCATCGATTTCGGACTGAATAAAAGAAGCAGAGAGCACGGATAACCGTGTTCTCTGCTTCCAACCACTTAATGAGTTACTGCGGTAGTGTTTCTCTGAGTTGCAGTCGCTTGTTTCTTCATCCATCGCTGATTGACGAGCGAATGAATAACGAAGAATAACGCGGATGCTGATGCTGTAATAACAGCCAGCCAAGCCACTGGTGTCAATTGGCCGATATCGTACAGATGGCCCATCATATATGGACCGAGGACGCGTCCCGCTGAGCCGATACCGCCGGCAAGTCCGAGGTAGAACGGTGCTTGTTTGCCGCCGTTCTCGCTGAGGAATGCGGGAATTGCAGGCGCGATCAGCATCTCACCGAACGTGGTGAGCACCATTCCGAGCACCATGCCCGGAAAGCTGTGAAACATGAGAATGGCAGCATAACCGGATAGATAGAACAATGCGCTGGCGGTGAGCTGAGCAGTAATCGTTTGAGCCGCTAAGCGCTTGATCAAGCTGATAAGCGGCTGTGCCACGAAGATCAGCACGCCGTTCAGCGTCCACAGATAGCCGAACATTTGCTTTGGAAGTCCTTCGCTGATGATAAACGGCGAGACTCCGGTATTCCAAATGCTGTTGCCTAGATTGAGCAGCATGGCGCCTATGGCCATAAACAGATATACTCGCACATCGAGCAGCAGTGCCCAGGCACTTTCATTTTGCGGCGATAGTCGTTTCATTTTCACAGCTGCCGTATCGCTGCCGGTTCCCACTTGCTTCAAGTAAAACAAGAAGAAGATGGCGAATACGGCCGACGTTATGCCATTCATCGAGAAGCTGAGCGAATAGGAAATATCGGCAAGGAAGCCGCTAAGCGCTGTTCCGATTGCTACGCCGATATTGTTGGCGACATAGACGATGTTGAACAGCTCACCGCGCTGATCAGCGAAGCGAAAGCCGATGAAGGCTTGAATGGCCGGCATCGACAAGGCGTTAAACAGTCCGATCAGACCCATCATCGCGATAAAAATCGGCCAATTATGGCTGAGAACAGGCAGCAGCAGCAAGCCGGCCGCATTGAGTGCGAGTGCGCCGATAATCAGTTTCTTCACGCCAACCTTGTGATAAAGCGCGCCGCCGAGCAGCTGTCCGGCGATACCGCCGATCGATTGAATCAGAATAACGAATCCGGCATCGGTCATGCTGCGACCGAGCTCATCGAAGACAAACATCGTCACAAGCGGCCACATCAGCGCGCTTCCGATGGCATTGATCAAACTAGCTGCGAGAAAAACCTTGATTTCCTTCGGGTATTGATTAAGTATGCGCATAGAAGTGATCTCCTGTTTTTCTCCAGTTGAATTAAACTCAATAAGCTTTCATTATACTAGATTGCGACGGTTCGAGGGAGTGCCCGAAATTTTCCACACGTGCATAACGAGTCCCCATCTCTACTTATTAGGAAGACGAACGCCAGCTCGAGGGCGAAACCCCCATATACTTCTTAAACACCGTCGCAAAATGCTGACTCGTCTTGTAGCCGAGATCAAGCGCAACCGCCGTCACATTGGCGCCGGGCTGACGAAGTAGCTCACAGGCTCGGTTAATCCGTATCCGGTCGATATAGTTAGCAGGCGACTGGCCGTGCAGATTATGAAACAACCGATAGAAGTGCGACTCGCTGACACCTGCGAGGGCGGCCAGCTCTTTGTTGCTCCAGCGCCGCTCAGGTGCGGCGTCGATTTGGGCCGTGAGGGCGAGCATTGACTCCTTCAAATCGAGCGGAATTTGACGAGCTTCTGTATGAGGATAAAGCAGCTGCAGCAGAATATCGACGAGATGATGACGCACACGGAATGCCGCGCTGCGTTCTTCGGCTTCCAGCAGGCTGCGGAGTTTGTAGAATTGCTCTCGCACGCGGCTGTCTACCGATACAATACGGGGCAGTTGCAACAAGGCATGATGAATCTGAAGCCGGTCTTCATCATTGAACGACAGCCAGCCCGGGAACGCTGCAGGATCACGCAAAATGAACCACCAGATGCTGCAAGGCTCAATGAAATTCAAACGTGCGCGATGCCACTCGCCAGGACGCGTATGGAAGATCTGCCCTGTAATTGAGGGATAATAGTCACCGTCAACCTCCCATGTCACCCGTCCGTTGTCGACATACACAAATTCATAACAGCCGTCATGCTGATGGTCTGTGAGTGGGGAGGCTTCTTGGAAGCGGTCATAGCCCAGCATCACGAGCTCAGGAAAGTCCGCAACCCGGTGACCGGCGTGACTGTTAATCTCCCAGCGAACCGCATCGTTTCTAACTTTGACCATTTTTGCTCTGCAGCTCCATTCGTGTCTAATTATCTCTTGTGTTTCTAATCCTATTTGATAGGTTTTCGGAAGTCAACGACAGCAGCCATGCTCTACAATGAATGCAGTTACAATTATATTGATGAGAGCGAAAGAGGTGTCTTACGTAATGGGAGTTATTGATTACACCATAACCGAAGAGGATAAACAACGTTTTAATACCGATGGCTACTGGATCAGCCCAAAGCTGATCGATGATGATACGATTGCACGGCTGCGTGATGCACATGAGCGAGTTTGGAACCGCAAATATGACGGCTTCGGCCTTCCGATGCACCATTATCACCCAACGGACAATCCGTTTGCATTGCGGAAATTCGACAATGGCTGGTGGATTAATGATGAGGTCCGCTCCGTCGTAACCGATCGTAATTTAGGTAAAATGGCTGCCGAGCTGCTCGATGAGGAATCGATCCGTTTGTGGCATGACCAAGTGATTTACAAACCGGGAACTTCGGGTCAAGAAACGTCTGCGGGCAATGTGGGCTGGCATCAAGACTACGGTTACTGGCGCTGCAGCAGCACAGCCAATATGTGTACGGTCTGGATTGCTTTGCAAGATACGGATCTGACGAACGGCGGGATGATGACGATTCTCGGCTCGCACAAGTGGGGCGCGGTAGAAGGCAGCGATACGTTCTTCGAGCAAGACATGGGCAAGCTGAAGGCTAAGTTTGCAACGCGGGATTGGGTTGAAGAGCCTTGTATTCTGAAGGCTGGACAGGCTAGTTTCCACCACGCGCTAACCTTCCACGGCTCCGGCACCAATTACAGTCCGGATCCAAGGCTCTCCGTTGTTGCTCATTTGATGCCTGGCAATACGTATTTCCGCGAGCACAGCCAGCGTCATCCTAATTTGATTCACCTCAGTGCTCGCCCGGTTCCAGGAATGAAATTCGATAATGAACAATTTTTCCCGACACTCTACTCAAAATCGTAATAAAAGCCATCCTAAAGAAAGACCGGAACATCCTTCGCAGGGAGGAGGAGTCTGGTCTTTCTTTGTTGTATAATGAGCTGGTGTCTTTTGTTAATACTCCGTTCACAAAGATGGATTATGATGTGACTTGAACATCAAGAAAAGGGGGCTCAACGGCTTGAAGCAAAATAACGGCCTGAAGCAAAAAGAAAGCAACAAAACATTAATCTTGATCGGGTTGATGATCGGGGTCATCTTCGCAGAGCTTGACGAAACGGTTGTTTCGACGGCGATGCCCACGATTATCCGAGATCTAGGCGGCTTAGCGCTGTATGGCTGGGTTGGCGGGGTCTATATGCTCGCGATGACCTCATTTATGGCGGTACTCGGCAAGCTGGCCGATTTATACGGACGCAAGAAAATTTACATGCTCTCTATGGGCTTGTTCATTGGCGGCTCTATTATTAGCGGTCTGGCACCATCAATGGAGGTGCTGCTCATTGGTCGGGGTATTCAAGGGATAGGCGCAGGGGGACTAATGCCGCTTGCGATGGTCATATTCGGAGATACGTTCCCAGTTGAACAAAGGGCTAAGATACAAGGGATATTCGGAGCTGTCATGTTCATCCCACAGCTGCTCGGTCCGCTCGTAGGCGGATATTTTGCCCAGCATATTTCATGGCACTGGATCTTCCTTGTGAATATTCCGGTCGGTATTCTGGCTGCAGTCATCTTATCGCTCGGACTCCAGGAGACGAGAGTGGAACGCAAAGTAAGTGTCGATTGGTTCGGGGCGATCCTTCTTGTTGCCGCGTTAGTCAGTCTGCTGCTCACACCAGTATTGCATCAGACAGAAGGATATGGCTGGACAGATCCTGTCATGCTGAGTCTCATGGCTGTAGGATTGGTCTTGCTTGTATTGTTCGTATTCGTAGAATCCAAGGCGAAAGAGCCGATCTTGCCGCTTCACCTGTTTAAGAACCGCAATTTCGTTGTCTTATCATCGCTCGTATTTGTCTTCATTCTTGCCGTAATGGGCGCACTCTCTTCGTTCCCATTCTTTGCGCAAAATGTGCTCGGACTTTCGCCAACAGCGGCAGGCTACCTGACACTTCCACTTATGGTGGGCGCAATTGCAGCAAGTGTTGTAGCAGGACGTTTGATGACGAAAGTGCCTTACCGCAACATTTATGGCGTTTCGTTCATTCTGCCGGTTATCGGATTTTATTTGCTCTCGACAACGCATGTGGATACGCCAATTTACATGTTCGTTATTTACTTCATCATTCTCGGACTTGGTTTCGGTACATTGTTCGGCAATCAGCTGATCGTGCAGGAATCTGTAGAGAAAGAGAACAGCGGTATCGCGCTATCTGCCGTGACGCTCTTCCAATCCATCGGGATGACAATCGGATTCAGCTTATTCGGCTCCGTGCTTGCGGCGAATGTAACGTCCGGCTTGAAAGGGTTGGCTGGTTCCATGACGGCAGATCAAGCAGCTAAGCTGGGCGATATCTCGACAGGCTTGATTCCCAATGATATTGATCCTACGCTGCTCGAACAAATCAAAATCGTTTTCGCAGACGCGTTTACAAACCTTTACTGGATCTCGTTCGTCCTTGCGATCGTATCCTTCCTGATCTGCTGGTTCTTGAAGAAGGAAGTGCTCGTGACGAAGAAAGATGACGAAGCGGGAGCCAAAGAAAGCGTGATGGAAGCGACGATATGATCAAGCAGCTTGATTTGACGAATCCATCGGCAGCGCAGCAGTTCCTTGATGTTCAGCTTCCTTCTTACCGAATCGAGGCCGAGCTTATCGGCTTCGACGGTATTCCGGGTCTTCATGATACGGTAGAGAAGCTTGGGAAATGCCAAGAAACGTTCTTCGGCTGCTATGTCGACGGCTCACTTGCAGGAGCAATTTCCTACAGGTTGGAGGAGAATGGCAGCGTTGTCGATATCCACCGGCTTGTTGTCCACCCTGATTACTTCCGCAGAGGAATCGGCGAACAGCTCGTAACGTTTGTTCTGGAATCCTTCCGGAGCCCTGCAAATACAATCATCGTGGCTACAGGAGCCGCGAATACGCCGGCGAAGCGGCTATACACGAAACTCGGCTTCAAGGAAGAGCGAGACGTGGAAGCGGCACCGGGATTATTCATGACGGAGTTCACCAGAAGAGGAGATTGCTGAGCTGTTACAGCCGGCAAGCTCCTCTTTGCTTTTGACATTGCCCGCTGGTCTTGATGGCCTTACAATTAATGGGACTATTGGCGACGGGAGAGATGAAGCGGTTGAAACCTTCAAAATCAGCACAAGCTCCACTTGTAAAACAAGGCGTGAGCGCATACTTTCTACTCGGTATTATCGCATTTCTGTGGGGGCTTAATTACGCTGTCGTACGGGTGGGCTTGGAGTCGCTCGATCCGATGCTTTTCTTAGTGCTGCGCTTCGGCGTATCCGCAATACTCATGTTCGGCCTTCTTCGGTGGAAGGAAGGGAGCATCGGCATTAGCCTAAGTGATCTATGGAAATTCATTGCCCTTGGGTTAATTGGCACGACGCTGCTGGAGAGCTTCGTGGTGGTCTCCATCGATTATACAACGCTTGCGAACTCGTCGATTCTAAGCATCGCGCCATGGCCGATCTTCGCGGCTATCTTCTCACCGATTTTTACGAAAGAGAAAATCAGACGATCGCTGATCGGGTATGGCTTCATATCGATGCTAGGCGTAGTGCTGGTCATCCTGGCTGGAGGCAGCTTCTCACTCGATTCCGAACTGCTGCTTGGCAATTTGCTTGCCTTCGCCGTCAGCGTCTGCGGGGGTTTCTACTCTGCTGCCTGCATTCCGATTCTTAAGAAATATTCAGCGCTGCGGATGACCACGTGGATGTTCTCCTTCGGCACCCTGTTCATGCTGCCTTTTACAACCAAAGCTTGGGGAGCAACCGATTGGACCGGCATGGGCTGGTCTACGATTGGGGCACTTGCATGCAATGTGTTTGTCATTACGATCGTTTGTTTCCTGCTGTGGAACAAAGCAATGCCTCAGATCGGCGCAGCTACGGCGAGCTTCTATCGTTATTTGACCCCTTTGGCTGCTGCTTTATCCGGTGTATTGTTCTTCGAAGAACCGGTTTATTCCGGTCAGCTCGTCGGTGCTTGTTTGATGTTTATGGGACTGATCGGCATTAGTTTGCCGGCTAGAACGAGAAAGTCGAAACAGAATACGCCTAAACCGGTTGCAACACAAGAATAATTGATGCTTCTCATGCAAATACTTTCATTACCGAAGATGCCGGAGTTGTTCTATGCATGAACTAGATGTAAAATAGTTGAAGCATCAGGAGCCCCTTCAAGCAGCCATGGCAGAGCCGATCACCTATACGCTCATCCTCACCTCCTTGTTCGTAAAGCTGATGCTTTGCGTGCATGGGGGTTTTCTTGTTCCCCGTACGCAACGCTTCAACTTAACCGCATAGAAGCAAGAAGGAGGACGTTATGGCGTATCGAAGCTCGAAACGCAGACTCGATCTGCTGCCTTACACACTGAAACATCGACTGCTGGCCATGCTGGCGCTGTCCGTTATTATTCCGCTGATCTTGATTGGACTCATCTCGTTCTTTGGCATCTACAATTTGCTTCAGAACAAGGTGGAGAAAGGGGTCGAGAAAAGCTTGGAGCAGGAGCGCAAAGGGATTGAGTCCATATTGAGCAACTTGGATTATTCCTCGCGCCAACTGGCCTTCGAAGGGAAGGTCGGCAAAGACCTGAAGAGCTATCTCACCACGCCTGATCCGCTTGATCGCAAAGAGCTGGCGGACGAAATTGAGAATTACATCTCGCTGATTAATTACACAAACCCGCTGCTTGGCTTAACAACTTATTACTTGCCCGATACGAGGGAATTCCTGTTCGAGAATCTATATATCAACCCGAAGCTCAATATTGACGACTTTGCTAAAATCAATCAGAATACGAGCAATTATACGATTCACGGACCGCATCGAACGTTATATACCAACAGCCGCAATTCCGTCTTTTCTATTATGCGGCAAACGGAGTCCAGCTCCGGCGAGAAGAACAACGTGCCGATCTTTGTGTACATCGAGACGAACGTCTCCGCGATTACGAGCTTGTTCAATAATGACCCTTACGGGATGCCTGTCCGGCATTTGATGATTGATGCGAAGGGACGCATCATCTATAACAGTCAGGAAGATACCGAGTTCCCGATTGGCGCCGATATTACAGCTATCAAAGAACGTCTGGGCGATAAATTCGTCTTCTTCGAGAACGAAAGCAGTTACGGCATCAAAGTCGCTGTCGTGATTGACCGCAACGACTACCATAAAGAGATGAATGCTTGGCTCCAGCGTTTTGCAGCCGTTGGCATTCTCTCCCTTGTGATCGGGTTAGTCATTGGTTGGATCATCTGGAGCATGATCTATGGTCCGCTGCAGCGGATCCGCAAGCAGTTCAAGATGCTTGGCGAGAATCGGTTCCACGAGCCGCCGGTTTCCCTTCATATCAAGGAGTTCGACGAACTGCTGTACCACTTCTACGAAATGCGTCAGCGCATTCGCGGTCTGATGGTGGAAATCGAACAGAAGGAAGCACGCAAAAGACAGCTCGAGGTCGAGAAGCTGATGTACCAGATGAATCCGCATTTTATCCATAACACACTCAATACGGCGCAGTGGCTTGCTCGTATTAACGGTCAGGACGAGATCGTCCGGCTGCTGATGATTTTTACGCGTGTGCTTAATTACAATTTGGGCAAGGAAGGCAAGATTGTAACCGTCGGCGACGAAATTCAGACGGTCAAAGATTACATGGAGCTGCAGCAAATCAGATACAATCATAAATTCAATGTGGACATCGAAGTGGAAGAGGGGACAAGCGCAATTGAGATGCCGCGATTTATATTGCAGCCGCTTGTCGAGAATGCCCTTTATCATGGCTTTAAGCAGAAGGACGGTACCATTGTCGTAAGCGTAAGCCGGGAGAATGAAGACCATCTGTTCATCAGCGTGAAGGATAACGGTGAAGGGATGTCACAAGAGGTCATCGAGTCACTGTTTCAGTCCTCTGATGATGCCAACCGTCGCAAGGTCGGCCTTGGCATTGGGCTGAGCTTTGTCAATAACATTGTGAGAATGTATTACGGTGATCCGTACGGACTGAAAGTGAAAAGTGAAATCGGAGTCGGTACGGAAATGAGGCTGCTGCTGCCAATCACAGTAAAGGAGGTGTGGGATGATTAGGACATTGATCGTAGACGATGAGCATTTGGTACGCAAAGGACTGGTGTTTACCGTTCCGTGGAAGGAATGCGGGTTTGAAATTGTAGCCGAAGCGGATAATGGGGAAAGTGCGCTCGATATTATTGATCGTGTGCCGATTGACCTGCTGTTGACCGATTTGACGATGCCGGTCATGGATGGCTTTGAACTGATGCGCATTGTGAAGGAGCGGCACCCGGCTGTACGCACCGTTGTATTGACCTGTCATCAAGATTTTCATTTCTTGCAGGATGCGATGCGTTTAGGCGCTATCGACTATGTCGTCAAGACCGACATTGCCGACAATGTGCTCGAAGAAATGCTGCTGCGTATTTCGGAGCGCATCGTGGCTGAGCAAGCACAAGGCGGACCTGCTGAAGCGGGTGAACAGGCGAAGCGGCATGAATCAAGGCAATCTCTGGTCGTTATGGTTCCGGAGCGAGGGACGCCGCAAGCCCGTCCGGAAGGTTTGGAAGGGGCTGTCCAAATTCAAGATTCGATCTGGATGGTTCCGGGCAAAACCAGCTCGGAAATCGATGCGCTGCTTTCTCGGATCGAACATGACGGAGAAGCGGACAAGCTTTGTTACGCACGCGTAACGAATTGGCCGGATAAGCCGAAGACCTCGGATTGGCTTCCGATGCTCAAGGAACGCATGTTTTACGAGTCGTATGCAAACGATGAATATATCGTTTCACTTGCGGAGTTAACGGGAGAGAAGCCGAGCACCATGGATGTACCTTCCGAAATCCGGCAAGCTTGGCGCAATCAGCGCTGGCTGTTCGATAAGAAGGAGTTCGAGGAACTGATGCTGTCCATTCGCGATAGTAAGCCTTCCTTTGGCAGCGTCGCAGCCATGTTCGAGGATTTAGCATCCGCATGGGACTTGCTGGCTGTCAACAACAAGCTGTGGGCTAATTGGCGCACGGCAACAGCGGCCTTTACTACGCTTGCTGAATGGCAGCGCTGGTTCGAGCAGGCATCAGGCAGCATTGCTCAATATGCGAGAAGCCGAGGGTTCTCGAATGACGTCTTTATCGCGATCATGCGCGCACTTGAGATGCTGCATACGGATTCGGGCGAAAGTGCGAACCGTACGGAGCTGTCCGCTAAAGTGAATCTCAGTCAAAGCTACTTCAGCACGATTTTCAAAGAAATCATCGGTAAATCTTTTCATGAAGCCGTTAAAGAAGCGCGGCTGGAGAAAGCCAAGCAAATGCTCGTCCAGCATGCCGATATGCCGATTTACTGGATCGCAGAGAAAACAGGCTTCCAGGATGAGAAGTATTTCAGCAAAATCTTCCGGTTGCAGACCGGTATGGTGCCCTCAGAGTTCAGAGAACGTCAGCTCCGGCGGTAAAGGTCAGAAAAAAAACGAATGCAGGTGAGAAAAATGTCGTCTCGTGTCGTTGTGACGATCGAGGGTAGACGTTCTTCTCCCATGCAGCGGTCCCGATTCCCTCACGATTCGGCTTGGTGCGGCGGTATGATGGACATGTACCAAATAACATTAACAGCCGAAAGAAGGGGTAGCATTGAAAAAGGCAGCATTGTTGTCGGCAGTAGCATTAATGCTTGTTGTAACCGCTTGCGGAGATAAAACAAATGAGACCGCAAACTCGAATAACTCGAATAACTCGAATAACACACAATCGGACGCACCAACGAACACACCGGTAGAGAATGCCGATCCGTTTGGCAAATACGCAGAAACCGTTGAATTTACGACAATCGTGAACAACAACCCGGAAGCAGCTAAGAAGTTCCCTGAAGGCGAATCCTTCGAGAACAATAAATACAAGTCCTACCTGGAAACATCGCTTAACGTGAAATCCACTCCGCTTTGGGAAGCGAATGGATCGGCATACTCCAATAAATTCAACCTGATGATCGCAAGTAACGATTTGCCGGACATCTTCGTTGTAGAGAACATTGATAAGACGCCTGCAAAAACACTTCTGAAACGTATGTACGATGCAGGGATGCTGGAAGATTTAACAACGGTTTACGAGCAATATGCAACCGATGCGATTAAAGAAGTTAACAAATCGGTTGATAATAAAGCGCTTGAGAACGCATCGTTCGATGGTAAGCTGTACGGTTTGCCAAGCGTAAACGATATGAACAACGCTCAAATGGTTTGGATCCGCCAAGATTGGCTGGACAAGCTGCAATTGAAAGCTCCAACAACAACAGATGAGCTGATGGCTGTAGCTAAAGCGTTCAAAGAACAAGATCCAGACGGCAACGGTAAAGCAGATACGCTTGGTCTGGCTGTGCAAGGCGCTCAATTGTTCAATAGCGATCCGTTTACACTGACAGGCTTCGTATGGGCGGAGAACGCATTCCCGAACATGTGGATCAAAGACGCTTCCGGTAAACTCGTATACGGTTCGACAACACCTGAAATGAAAACAGCGCTTGGCAAATTGGCGCAAATGTACAAAGACGGTTCAATCGACAGCGAATTCGCGCTTCGCGACGGTAACAAAACAGCTGAATTCCTAGCTAGCGACCGCGCAGGTATGATGATGGGTATGTGGTGGAATCCGTTCTGGCCAATCGGCGGTGCGATCGATAACAACCCTAAAGGCGAATGGAAAGCTTATCCGATCCTGACTGGCGACCATGTTAACGTAGGTAACGAGTTCTACTCCAACTCCTTCATGGTTGTTAAGAAAGGCTACAAACACCCAGAGCTTGCTGTTAAAATCATGAACACGATGAAAGCAAACTCGACGAAGAAAATTCCTGAGCTGCTTGAGCTTGAAACAACAGGCATCTACAAAGCAAGCGATTCGACTAGAAACCAATGGGGTCTGAACGCACAAATTTCCCCTGCATTCCCGGATACAACGGCTCGTACCGTTAAGAAATTCGATGACATTTTCGCAGGAACAGCACAAGCAGATATTCTTGATATCGCGGAGAAACCAATCTTCGATCAAGTGAAATCCGAGAAAGACAATCCGAAGAAAGACTTGAACAACTACAAGACGTTCCTGGCTTGGATGGAAGGTAACGGCGTAGTATCGCATAACAAGCTTAACAACGTATTCAACGAATTCACAGGCACAACGCCAACAATGGAACAAAGCAACACGACGCTTACTGACCTGCAAACGAAAGTGTTCCTCGAAATCATCATGGGCAAGAAAGATATTTCCGAATTCGACAGCTTCGTAACGCAATGGAACAAGCTGGGCGGCGAGAAAATTACAGAAGAAGTAAACGCAGAATATACAAAAACGCATTAATGTAAGTTCAAGCTGATGGAGAAGGAAGGGCGTTAATCCTAACGGTTAACGCCTTTTGTTTCCTAAGCGTGATGGGAGGATTAGAGAAATGGCAAAGCTGTGGCAGAAGGAATCCATACATTTTCATATTATGCTGTTGCCTGCACTTGCATTGGTTTTGATTTTTCAAATCTATCCGATGTCAGGGATTGTATTGGCATTTAAAGATTTTGTACCTACCAAAGGAATCTGGGGCTCACCATGGGCAGGATTCAAGCATTTTCTCTTCGTTCTCGACAATCCGGAGAGCGCCAAGATTTTGCGCAATACCTTAATTATTTCGTTCGGTAAAATCATCACGCTCATCATTGTTCCAGTCGTATTCGCACTTATGCTGAATGAAATCAGATTGCGCTGGTTTAAACGTACGGTTCAAACGGTTGTCTATCTGCCCCACTTCCTGTCTTGGGTAGTTGTAGCCGGTATTCTGAAAGATGTTCTGTCCCTTAGCGGCCCTGTAAACTGGGTGCTGCACAGCTGGTTCGGCTTTGACCCTCAGATGTTCCTCGGGAGCAATGAATGGTTCCGTACGATCATCGTTTCATCTAACGTGTGGAAAGAGTTTGGTTTCTCTACCATCATCTACTTAGCGGCTCTCACAAACATCAACCCTTCGCTCTATGAAGCGGCTGAAATTGACGGAGCAGGACGTTTCCAAAAACTAATGAATATTACATTGCCGGGTATTGCGATGACCATCGCGCTGCTTGCTACACTCAGCCTTAATGGTGTACTTAATGCGGGCTTTGACCAAGTCTTCAATATGTACAACGTACTGGTTATGGAATCCGGTGATATTATCGATACTTACGTGTACCGCTCAGGGCTCATGTCTGCCCAATATGAGATGGCAACCGCAATTGGTTTGCTCAACTCCGTCGTAAGCTTTATCCTAGTCATTCTAACGTATACGATGGCTTACAGATTTGCTAATTACCGCATCTTCTAGTGTAGACAAGCGAGGTGAAATGGAATGGTTCAAAATAAAACGCTCGGTTCGCGGTCATTTGATGTATTTCTGCTGTTGTTTATGGTAGTCGTATCTCTTCTGTCCGTTGCGCCTATTATTCATACACTTGCGTTGTCGCTTAGTAAAGCTTCCTATGCGATGGCTGGACAAGTATTCTTGTGGCCGAAAGGCTTTGAATTCAGCTCTTATCAAAAAGTATTTACAGATAAGCAATTCTTTCTCTCCTTCTGGGTTTCGGTAAAGCGTACCGTCACTTATACTGGATTTAGCTTGCTCGTCACTGTCTTGATGTCGTACCCGCTGTCACGCGAAACGAGACAGTTCAAATCAAGGAACGTTTATATGTGGGTATTCGTATTCGTCATGATGTTTAACGGCGGTCTGGTTCCTACGTACCTGACGATCAAATCCCTTGGTATGATGAATAACTTCTGGGTTCTGATTCTTCCTGGTCTGGTTAACGTGTACAATGCTATTCTAGTGATGAACTTCTTCCGTAACCTGCCGAAAGAATTGGATGAATCGGCCGGTATGGACGGAGCAGGCGCTTGGCGGAAGCTGGTTCTCATTTACTTGCCGCTCTCGCTGCCGGTACTTGCGACCATTACCCTCTTTAACGTCGTCACCACTTGGAATGAATACTTCTCCGCGATGATCTACGTCACGAAGAGCAACTTGATTCCGCTGCAAACGTATCTGCAGCAGGTCGTTGTCACGATCGATCCGACGAAAATCACCACAGAGAACGTAAGTCAGCTTACGAAAGTTTCCAGCGAAACGCTCAACTCGGCCAAAATCGCCGTAACGATGCTGCCGATTCTCATTATTTATCCGCTTCTTCAGCGCTACTTCATCACGGGGATAACGATGGGTTCTGTCAAAGAATAAATCAAAGCGTGAAGCGAGGATCTTTCATGACGAACAGTACAGTTTCATTAATTACAAGAGCCGACGACTGCGGAAATTGCGAGTCGCATAACCTGGCGATCGCGGAGAGCGTGAAGCACGGCATCGTGCGTAACGTCTCCGTGATGGCAACGGGCGCCGCGCTTGATCACGCGGCGGCTCAGTTTGCCGGAGACCGGAGCATCTGCTTCGGTCTTCATGCTACGATGAATGCGGAATGGGAGACATTCCGCTGGAAGCCGCTGCTCCCGGCATCGGAAGTATCGACACTTGTCGATGCCGATGGTTATTTCATGCAGCATCCGGGGCTGTGGCTTGCCGCGCAGCCGGATGTTGAGCAGATCTTAAGCGAGATGAAGGCGCAGCTGGACAAGCTGCGTGCAGCGGGTTTTGAAATTACATATGCGGATTCGCATATGTTCTTCGAGTGGGCGGTTAAAGGGCTCGATGCAGCTTTTGATGCATGGTGCGTGCAAGAAGGGCTTATCAGTCATCGACCGTTTACAGGCAGGTTGCCTGAGCTTGGCGGTGAAAGTGCGAGTGTGGGAGCTGGAGAGAACGCTGATGCAGGGGATCCGGTGGATCAGTTCGTCGCTAGGCTGAAGCTTGCCGCGCCGGGTCAGTATTTGATCGTCGGCCATCCCGGTTATGACGATGAAGAGACTCGGGGCTGGGGGAACTCGGATTATCCGGGTACGAAGGTTGCGCAAGATCGCCACTGGGAGCGTTTGATGTATACGGATTCGCGTGTGCTCGAAGCCGTGAAGAGCGGTGGCGTTCGATTGCTTCGCTATGATGAGGCGCAGGCCCTATAGAAACGATTGCGGATTCTATCGCAGCTACAGGAGGAGAATGAACGATGGCAGTCATTCATATGGATTTTTTTTCAAGCGTTTTGGGGATGACCTCTTCGGTATCGATCGTGATGCCGCAGGACGTGCAGCCGGGCGAGAAGCTGCCGGTGCTGTACATGCTCCATGGTTTAAGCGATAACGAAAATACATGGCTTCGCCAAACGACGCTGGAATACCAGTTGTCGAAATACCGCATGTTCGTCGTCATGCCGAACGTGCACCGCAGCTTCTACTCCGATATGGCGCATGGCCGCAAGTATTGGACGTATGTGAGCGAGGAGCTGCCGAAGATCATCAAAGCGATGTTCCCGATTTCGGACCGCAGAGAAGATACCTTTGCAGCTGGCTTGTCGATGGGCGGTTACGGCGCAATGAAATTGGCGCTGGCTTATCCGGAGCGTTATGCGGCTGCGGCAAGTTTCTCCGGTGCGCTGGATATCCGCGCGCTGGGGCATCTGTTCGAGGGCAACGAGTTCACGGATATTTTCGGTGACATTGAAGGTACGAAGGAACATCATGATGATTTGTTCCACCTTGCGAATGTCGCGGCGAAGTCCGGCAAGGAGCTCCCTGCACTGTATCAATGCTGCGGCACGGAGGACTTCCTTTATGCCGACAATATCCACTTCTTGAACCATATCAAGTCGCTTGGCATTGAGCTGACGTACGAGGAAGAAACAGGTCTGCACGAGTGGGGCTACTGGAACATGAAGCTCCCGCGTGTGCTTGAGTTTCTTACTGGAGCAGCGAAGAAGGATGCTGTAACTCAATAGATAAAGGGAATGCCCGCTGGTCAATTTGTTGACTAGCGGGTGTTTTTTTTGTTGTTGCGGGGTGCTCACCTGCAACAACTAAGCGTGGCCGGACCTCGCTAACCCCGCGAACCCTTGACACACACTTGGAATTCGAGCTTAAATCCTCATTGGGCGGGGCACCAGCCCCAAACTCTGCGGAAACGAGTAAAGAGTAGCTCCCAGAGCAACACATCCGCCGAAACTCAGCGGAATAGAGCAAGAAGAGAGATACGAGATACCGCTCATGGTAGGGAATAAGCAGTGCGGTTAGCTTTAAACGAGGCAACATCAGTAAACAAAAAAAGGGCTGACTCACAAGCCGCATAATTGCGCGCTTTGTGAGTCAGCCCTCATTAATTCACTTTAAGCGAAGCGGATTTCGACGAGTACTTCTTCGGTACTTGCATCGCATGCAATGGAATAGAAGCCCTGCTCGGAGCGGATTTCAGCAGCTAATCCGTTCACAGTCGCAGAAACGGGAGCAGACTTTGACGCGAAACCATAAGTTCCGCCTTCATGAAGCAGCACAGACGCGCGGTTTGGCTGAGCGCGCATCCACTTGACTGTCGCCGCAGAAACGTATTTCTCAATCAGGCCGAGGCTTGCAAAGCCGTTCCGGTAAGGAGCTGCGCTAAGCAGCTGAGGTTTTCCGCGTTCAACCGTGAAGCTATACGCTCCATTCTCTTCCAGTAACGAAGCGCAGCGGCCAAAGTAACTGTAGACCGCATATTCAGCAGCCTCAAGTCCAGCAATATCCGCCAGTCGCAGTGAACCCTCTATCGGCGCAGCATCCGTATGAATGTGGAACGCAGCGAGCAAGCCGCTGTCGCCGGAGCGGCTCATGATTTTGAGCGGCACCGCGGTTTCTACCGGGTTCACCAGAAGCACGTCTTCTGTCGGTATGCCCGGCTTGTCGGCGCGGAGTATGCGGCCATCCGACAGAATAAGCGGGCGAAGCACGTCAGCATCGGTTTCGCCGACTTTATCGCTGACGTAAACCGGGCCGCCGCTGATCGCGCGGAGAACGGCATGATCCCTGCTATCCGGATGGGATGTCCACCAAATGTCCCAGTCGCCCCAGTACAGCGTGCTGTGATAGAACGAATTGTAGGCGTTCTGCAGTGCGTGCTCGCGGAACCATTCCGGTTTCGCCGGATAGAAGTCGTCGCTGTTACGCGAAATAGCAGAGTTGACGCGGCTCCACACATTTTCCTGTGCCATGCCCATACAGTTGATCAATCTGCCATCAAAGTAGAGCGATGCCGACGCTTCCAAGGCTTCGTGCAACCCTTTCGCAGCTTGTCCAAGCGGCTGCTGGCCTTTGACAAATTCGATCAGAGAGCTCTGGCTGTCGACCTTCAGCATATCGATGCCTTGCCCAGCCAACCAGCTATGCCATTCTTTCCAAAAGCCGAAACCAAGCTTCGCATCAGGGCTTGGAAGCAGCCGCCCGGCAGTGTCGGCCTGCAGCAGATCCCGATGTTTAATCGCGATTTCACTCTCCGGATCTACTCCGTGCCAATAGCCGGTGAACGCATGCCAGACCCCAACCCAATTGACGCCGTACTCGTTCTTAAGCTTGCTTACCGTGCCGCCAAGTCCATCCGGGAATTTGGAGCGATCTTCCTTGAACGAAACGAGCGCTTTCTCGCGCACCGGTGACCAGCCGTCGTCGATCATCACCCATTTGACAGGAACCTGTTTAGCTCGCAGCTCCTCAGCTTTATCCTCAATGCCTTTCTGAGAGACATCATGATAGAACGCATCCCATGTGCACCAGCCCAAATATTCGAAAACCTCCGGATAACGCTTCGACTCGCGAAGACGAACCGGTTCTTTCCGTGCGAGGAATACCGCCTCAGCGGTTTTCTCAACAACTGCATACGCACTGTCACCTTCATGCAGGACAAACAGCAGCTCACGGCCAGTCCTCACACCGCGAAGCAGCGGGGAAATGACAAACTGCAGCCCATCGCCATCACCGCGCATGGTTGTTTTGAACACATTCGAGCATTGCGGGAACAACTGGGTGTAGCGGCCGTCCGCTTTCCAGAGCAGCGCTTGCGTTTTCTCAGGGAGAGCCGCTGTGTTCTTCGCCATATAAGGTCTCGTCCACCACCACTTGTACGCATTATAGTGGGCCAATATTCCTTCCAAGCTGCCGACAGGTTCACCAACAGACAGCAAAATGCCGTTATCTGCCGCCAAAGCATGCGTAACGCCGAAGATATCTTGTTTTAACTGAACGGACATATATGCGGTGACGGTGTGCTCATAACAACGAAGCTCGAGTGTCAAATGGCTTGTTTCTTCAGCATCATGGAAAGGTAGGAGGTAAGTTTCAAAACTGCCCAGCTCATCTTGGCCGCCTTCACCTTGGACCCATCCTTTTGTTTCATAGATAGGGGTATCGCCATTCTCATAAGTAACTTGAAGAGCATATTGGTTAAATAATTGCTGTGGTTTCATTGAATAATCTCCTTTGCAGCTTCGGTCATGCTCAGCTAGTCGAGCAGAGTACATCTGTAATCATAACGGAAATGACTCGTCTGCTAGGAGGGAAATAGGTCTTGCAAAGGTGGAAAATCGTCTGTAGTTGCATGGGCCGAAAAGTTTCTACTGTACAGATTTGGAAATGGATTTTATAATAAAACCAAATTGGTCGACCAATCGTCCAATTTCATGAGGGAGAGGATGACGCACAATGAGGCTTGTGACAGTCGAATTTGAAGGCGCACCCAGAGTAGGTGTCAGGACGAATGATGGTATTATTCTGACTGACTACACAGACATGAAGGATCTTATTAAGGATGGCGCGAAAGGGATCGAGAGCGCTAGAACACGTCTTGAAAACGGAAATCCACAGCAAGGCTTGAAGCTGCTTGCACCGCTTACGTCACCCAGCAAAATCCTATGCTCCGGCATCAATTACGCCGCGCATTCGGAAGAGGATGAGCATGCGAAGCTGCCTTCAGAACCGTCCGTATTCTCGAAGCTGCCTTCCTCGATCATCGGCCCTAATGAGGCGATCATCATTCCTACGCAGGATTGCCAGGCGGATTACGAAGTAGAGCTAGCTTTTATTATTGGAAAATCAGCCAAGAATGTGCCGAAGGAGCAGGCACTCGATTATATATTCGGATATACCGTTATGAATGATGTCAGCGAGCGGGCGCGACAGTTCCGGTTGCAGCACGAGACCATAGGCAAAGGCGTTGACACGTTCTGTCCAATCGGACCGGAAATTGTCTTAACCGATGAGCTGACAGACCCTTCCCAGCTGCGCATCCGCGCATACGTCAATGGCGAGCTTCGCCAAGATTGTCATACATCGGAGCAAATTTTCAGCATCCCGGTGCTGATCGAATATTTGACAAGTATGTTCACGCTGAATCCCGGAGATATCGTCTCGACAGGAACGCCTGCCGGATGCGGTGCTTTCATGAACCCGCCTCAATATTTGGAGCCTGGTGACCATGTGATTGTAGAGGTAGACGGGATCGGCAAATTGGCCAATCCGGTTGCTGCCGGTTGGAAAGAGTAACCATACACATGAAAGAGGAGCTGGCTGAATTTGATCCGAAATGTCGATCATATTGCGATTGCAGTTTGGGATATTGACGCATCTTTGCCTTATTATACCGATGTGCTCGGTCTGGTACTCATCGAGGATGAAATGCTTCCTTCCGCAGGTGTGCGGCTTGCCTATTTGCAAGCAGGTAATGTAATGATTCAGCTCGTTCAGCCGATTGGCGAGACAGCGATTCGTAAGCATTTGGAGGAGAAGGGCGAAGGTCTGCAGCATATTTGCTTCGGGGTAGAAAACATTCCGGCAACGCTCGGGAGCCTTCCGGGAGAACAGAACGTACAAGTGAAGATGGGCGGAAGAAGCCGCAGGGCATGTTTTATTGGAGCGAGACCGAACAGCGTGCCGATTGAATTGACGGAGCGGGAGCCGTTCGCCGCTGAAGCTGATACTGCCAGCTAATCGAGCATCCTAGATATACATAACGAAACGACGAAAGTAGGCATCACAATGACCAATATGAACTCGAATACGACTAACACGACGACAAACTCGAACGAACTCCACTTCGAACCGATTGAACGCAAGACGATGGTGATGGAGATTACAGACCGTCTGCTGAGCTACCTATTATCCGGCAAAATAAGACCGGGAGCCAAGCTGCCAGCCGAACGCCAGCTCTCCGAAGCGATCGGTGTAGGACGTTCTTCCCTGCGCGAAGCACTCAAGGCGCTCACCGTAATTGGGTTGCTCGAAGTGCGGCACGGGGATGGCACTTATTTGAAAAGAGCCGATTCTGAGCTGCTGCCACGGGTGATCGAATGGGGCTTGCTGCTCGGCGAGAAACGGACGATGGATCTCATCGAAGCGCGTCAAACGATAGAGGTAGCCGTTGCCAAGCTAGCTGCAACCAGGCGGAATGAGCAGCAGCTTCTTGAATTGAAAGCGATTGTTGATCAGCTCGATACGACAGGCAATACCAACAGCGTATTCGAAGCGTATACGGAATCGGATATTTCTTTTCATATGAAGCTTGCGGAAATCGCCGGAAATACGGTGCTGCGCGATATGCTTACCAGCATCAGGTCGCTGCTGCGCGTGTGGATCAAGAGTGTTGTGGCTTCCGAGGGAAGCACTCAGTTCTCCTACATGGAGCATTTGGCTGTTTACAAAGCGATCGAGCTAGGGGATGCGGAAGCGGCAGCGCGGGCGATGGACGCCCACATGGATTCGGCTTCTTCCAGACTGAAGCAGCTGATTGAGGAATGGAATGAAGAGCAATAAATGGAATGTAAAGTGAGGTGCAGGCTCATTGACGAGTGAAATAGATTCAAGTAATCAATCAGAATCAGCGTCGGCTCAGATGATAACAATCGTATTGGATGACGATCCGACAGGGACGCAATCCGTGTCGGGTGTATCCGTGATTCTGAAACCGGATTTAGAAGCACTCCGCCGTGAGCTGCTTCAGGGTCCCATAGGAAATGCTCTCTACGTGCTGACGAACACGAGAGCACTGCCGCAGGCAGAAGCCGTGGCGCTGATTCACCGTATCAAGTCGGATACGGAGCGTGCTGCAGCTGAGGCAAATGTCGCTGTCCGGTTCCTGCTTAGAGGCGATTCTACGCTGCGCGGACATGTTTTTGCCGAAATCGAAGCGCTCAGCGGAGGCGTTAAAGAAACAGCGCTGTTCGTGCCGGCATTCCCGGAATGCGGCCGGGTAACGCGAGGCGGGGTTCACTATTTGCTGACGGGCACAAACGGCAATGCGACGACTCCGACTTGGATACCGGTTGCCGCAACGGAATTTGCGCAGGACCCTGTCTTTGGGTACAAAAGCGCAACGATGCAGGAATGGGTTGAAGAAGTTAGTAAAGGCGACTGGAAATTGAAAGCGGTTACCCTGGATGACTATGCAAACATCGGAATCGCAGCTGCCGTAAGCCGCGCGCTACTGGAAGCAGAGCCGGGCACAGTGGTCGTTCCGGATGCTCAGTCGTTTGAGGATCTATGCCGCGTTGATGAAGGCCTTCGAATAGCGGAAGAACAAGGGAAAACGGTCGTCGTTCGCAGCGCATCTACGTTTGCTTCGATTCGCTGCGGTTTGCAGCCGCTCGCTTTAGAGCAGGCGGCGATGCCGGAAAGCGGTCGATTGCTTATCGTTTGCGGGTCGCACACAGCTGCTTCTTCGCGGCAACTGGCGCAGCTGGAGCGTTATACCGGCGAGACGCCGATCGTGCTTCCGACGCAGCGATTGCTCCATGATGAGCAGGATTCGATTGTCTCAGAAATTGCGGCGCGTGTGGTGACTAGGTTGAATGAAGGGAAGCTTGCGATAGTTGCAACGGAACGGGTAAGGCTTGCCGAGCATGGCGATCTTGCCATCGGAGCGCTTGTTATGAAGGCGCTTACGAGTGTAGTGTCTCAGGTTGCTCTGCATTGTGATGGCGTGATTTCCAAAGGGGGCATCACCTCTGCGGATGTAGCGTCAGTAGGGCTTGGGGCAGACAGCGCTTATGTTGCAGGCCAATTGGAGCCCGGCGTGTCGCTCTGGTTATTGAACCCAAAGGGCGAAGAAGATGGACGAGAAATACCATACTGTGTCGTTCCCGGCAATGTCGGTGATGAGAGTACGTTAGTGCGGTTGGTACAGAAATTCAACTCAATCGGAGGTAGTTCACAATGAAAATCGCCATAGTCGGGGCAGGGGCAATGGGCGGTATGCTTGCCGCTAAATTCTCCATAGCCGGTAACGATGTGACACTGATCGACGTATCACAAGCACTAATCAATGAAGTCAATGAGAACGGACTTATTGTCGATGCGAAAGGGCAAGGCAGTGCGACCTACAAGCTTCATGTAACCTCGAATCCGGAAGAGATCGGCATTCAGGATGTTGTTTTCTTCTTTATCAAAGCGCATCATACTTCCTCAGCGGCAGCGAATGCCAGACCGATGATCGGTGCAGAAACGGTCATCGTCAGCTTGCAGAACGGCTGGGGAAATGCCGATGTGTTATCCGGCGCCTACCCGGAGGGGAACATCATTGTTGGTGTCACCTACCATAGTGCTACAGTGCTTGGGGTTGGCAAAGTCGGTCATACCGGTTTCGGAGCTACCTTTGTCGGACCGTATGATGAAGGCGTGAGCTTGGAGTCGGCAGAGCGGATCGGCAGGCTGCTTAATGAAGCGGGGATTGAAACGACGGTAACGGCGAAGGTGAAGACAGAGATTTGGAAGAAGCTGATACTAAACGCTGCAACACTGCCTACTTCAGCTTTGACCGGATTGTGCGCAGGTTATCAAGGAGAGAAAGGTGCACTGCTTGATCTCGTGGATGATTTGGCTGCGGAGGCAGTGGCCGTCGCGCAGTCGCTCGGTTATGAGATTGAACACGAAGAACGGATTGATCGCATTCATACGATTCTGGAGAATGCAGGCAAAGGGAAATCCTCCATGCTGCAGGATGCGGAAGCCAAGCGCAAAACCGAGGTGGAGGTCGTTAACGGCGCAGTCGTACGAGCCGCGGAACAAACCGGCGTCCCTGTCCCGCTGAACAAGGCGATGGTCGCGATGATTGCAGGACTCGAGAGGAGCTGGAGAGCGTGACGACAAGCATTCGTTTTCTAGGTATGGCCGGCTACGAAATTGTTGGACCCGATAAGCGGATTCTTATCGATCCCTTTCTTTCCGGCAGTCCTAATGCTCCAATTAAGCATGAAGAGATGGAAACGCCTGATGTGATCCTCGTGACGCATGCTGCTTATGATCATCTCGGCGATACCGCGGCCATTGCCAAAAGAACCGGAGCACCGGTTGTATGCGGCGGTGATGTGCGAGCGGTTCTGTTCGAAGCGGGACTGCCACCCGAGCAGGTGCAGGCAACGGTATGGGGTATTGTAGTTGAGGTGAACGGTGTCATCGTGCGCCCGGTAGAAAGCCATCATTGGTCACAGACGAGGCTGAAGGATGGTCAATATGTATCGGGTGTGCCGATGGGTTTCATCGTGGAACCGGAGCCGGGAATTCGTATCTACCATTGCGGTGATACTGCTATTTTCGGCGATATGAAGCTGATCCGTGATCTGTACGCACCGACAATCGGTCTTATGGGCTGCAATAATTCACAGGCTTTGCTGGCAAGAGCCGTTCAAGCGGGACGACTGCTGACCGGTGAGATGTCGCCGAAGGAGGCGGCCATGGCCTCTGAATTCCTCGGCTTAGATTATGCGATTGCGTCCCATTATCTCGATCTAACCAATGAACTTGAGAAGCAGGATGTGGATGCGTTTCTGGCGCTCGTGCCGGAGTATGACACGACCGGTAAACGCGAAGCGCTCTATATGGAAGTAGGAGAAACATTACATTTTGAAGGAAGCACGGTCAGAAGGGAGCAATAGCCTATGATTATGCCTGCGTCTCAGACTTTGCGGCCGGATTACTTCCTTCTCTCCAGTGAGGATGCTCGTACTCGGTACTTGGAAGTGCTGCTGCAGTCTGGCGTAACGAATTGCTATGCTGCGGCATTCTACGGAGCCGACGGCAGCATCGGCGAGTCCTATGGCGGACAAATTGTAACCTCAAATGGTAGTCATATGGCGCCTGATCCAACTAAGCCGTTTAACGTCGGCTCCGTCACGAAAGTGATAACGGCTTCGCTTATTATGAAGCTTGCCGAAGTTGGGCAGCTGTCGCTGGATGATGCCGTTTCCCGATTTGTGCCGGCCTACCGACATGCGACCACGCTCCGGCAGCTCATGACACATACTTCAGGTCTGCAATGGACGACGCCGTGGAAGTGGCCCAAACCGGAAGAGCTGGCAGCCTGCCGAACCGCGATCTATGACTGTGATCCAGCGGAGCCGCCGGATCAGAACGCGGTTTATTTTACGCAAGGCTATTTCATTCTGATGGATGTCATCGAGCAGGCAACCGGGCAATCACTCGAAGCGTTTGCGAAGGAAATCCTGTTTACTCCGCTCGGTATGACCAACACGACCTTTGATGTATTGGACTGGGAGTCGGGCAGCTATTCGCTTCCGTACAATCTCGCAAACACGGCCCCCGAAAGTGAGCTTGAAGGTTTAGCGGCAACCGGTGAGAGCGGATTGTATTCGACGCCTGGTGATCTCATTCATTTTGCCATTATGCTGCTGAATCACGGTGTGTTCGAAGGAAAACGGATTTTCTCAGAAGCCGCTGTTCATGCCATGCTGTCGGAAGTGACAGGTAGGCGCTTCTCCAAATCTCCAGTCTTCTGGATGAAAGGTGCCGTTGATCCTTATAGCTGCTTCGGTGATTTCGTATCGCCAAGGGCTGTCGGCCATCCGGGCTTCTCCGGCTGTATGCTGATGCTGGACCCGGAAACGCGGAAAGCCGGCTGCCTGGTAACGAATAGCCAGAAGCTGCACGCGGACTGGTCGCATTACCGTAGACTCTGGAACATTTTCGCCTGCCTGCCTGCCGAAGGGGGCTCATAATGGGAGGATGCTCATGTATAAAGTCGGGTTGATCGGGACGGGGTTCTGGTCGGAGAAGCATCTGAAAGCTTGGCAGCGTATTCCGAATGTGCAGATTGCCGCATTATGCAACCGGAGCAAAGAGAAGCTGCTGCGCAAAGCGGACGAATACGGCGTGCCGCATGATCAGCTTTATTCCTCACTGGAAGAGATGCTCGAGCAGGCGGACATCGATATCGTCGATATCGTTACGCCGCCTGAAACGCATCTTCATCTGGTGGAGTTGGCTGCCAAGGCAGGGAAATTCATTATGTGCCAAAAGCCGTTCGCACCGTCCTACGAGGAAGCGGAAGCCATTGTTGAGGCAGCCCGTAAGTATGATGCCAGGCTGATGGTTACGGAGAACTGGCGCTGGCTGCAGCCGATTCAAACGATCAAGCAGGTGCTCGAATCCGGCGTGCTTGGCCAGATTCGGGTGGCGAGATTTATCCACTCGGATTATTTTACCGAACGGATGAAACCGGGAGCGAACTTACCGCAGCCTTTCCTAACAAAGATGCCGCAGCTGATGTTCTATGAAATGGGTGTTCATTGGTACGATACGTGGCGTTTCCTGTTCGGCGAGCCGAAGCGGCTTTATGCGGAGCTAAGGTCGTTTAGCCCGAACGTAGTTGGCGATGATTCCGGTGTGGTCACACTTGGTTATGACAATTTCTACGGCCTTATGGACATTTGCTGGGTTTCGAGACGCGAGCTTACAGGACCGATTATTGAAGAGCAGGTGGATGCAAGATTCGTGGAGCATTTTGTGGTGGATGGGGACCTTGCTACGCTCAAGATGTACGGGAATGAAGGGAAGATCGTCCTCCTTGATAACGACGGACAAGAGACTGTAGTGGCAGAGCGTACCGAGCTCGACCATGAAGAGAGCCATTATCGGCTGCAGTCCCATTTCATTGAGTGTTTGATGTCGGGCAGGTCGTTTCAGACGAGTGGGGAAGATAATTTGCGGACGCTGCGCTTAGCTTTTGCCACTTATGAAAGTAACGAGAAGCATCAAGTGGTCCATCTGGACTGATTGTTGACGGTGAAGGGTGATTGCGATGAAAGCTGCGGTGTTCAGTAAACCATTTGAAATTATAGTGAGTGAAGTAGCAAAGCCCCAGCCTGCTCCCGGCGAAGTGCTGGTTTCTGTGAAGGCGGCAGGGATTTGCGGAAGCGATCTGCATAATTACGATGGATCGCATCCTTATGTTCGGTATCCTTCGATTTACGGGCATGAGCTGTCCGGCGTTGTCGAAGAGGTAGGAGAGCAGGTGTCCGGGACAAAGCCGGGTGACCGTGTCATTATTGAACCGGCTATTCCGTGCGGCAGCTGTTATCCATGCAGGAGCGGGAAGTACAACTGCTGCATCGATATGAAATTCGTCGGCTCCTTTGGCGGGCAAGGCGGCTTCGCCGATTATGTTGCGGTTCCGGAGCGATGCATTCATCCGATGCCGGATGAGATGGATTTCCGAATCGGCGCGTTGTGCGAGCCGTTCACGATTGGGGCGCAGGCGGTCAAGCAGGCGAATATCAAGAATGGCATGACCGTTACGATTCTGGGTATGGGTCCGATCGGACTGACGATTCTGATTCTGCTTAAGCAGCTTTACGCTGTGCGCGTGTTTGCCGTCGATGTTGTGCCCGAGCGGCTGTTGACCGCGAAGCAATTCGGTGCGGACATTCTGATCAATCCGCTGGAAGTGGACCCTGTTCAGCGCGTGAAGGAATTGACCGGCGGCGAATATTCCAATGCCGTCATTGAGGTGGCCGGCCTGAAGCGGACGATGGAGCAGACGATTCATCTGGTTAGCGCAGGCGGTCATATCGTGATCGTTGGGTTAACCTCCGATGACGTAAGCTTTCCCGGCATTCTGTTTACGAAGAAAGAAGTCGAAATCCGTGGCAGCCGGAACAGCGTGGATCAATTTCCGTTTATTATCGATTTCCTCAGCCGCCATCGCGAGCTGGCGGAATCCTTTATTACGGCAACGATGCCGTTTCAGGACATTGCGCATGCCTTCCACGAAGCCAAGACGAAACCGAATGCGTTCAACAAAATCATTTTGATGTTCGACGAAGCATAGGCGGGCAGGAGATAAAACGCATGTAGCGCACCAGGAGATCTACATGGGAGCGAATTCGGCGTAAGAGTAGCTCTGGGAGCAACACATAACGCGATTCGTGTAAGTTTCGGTGAATGTGCAGCTCTAGGAGCTACTTGATTCTTCACAATGAGCGAATGAAGCGCACCAAGGGAACTGCTTGGTAGCTGCTCTGTTCCTTCGAGCCAAGCCTAATAAATAAGCCCGGAAGGACAGCGAATTCACCTTTGCTGCTGTTTCCGGGCCTTGTTTGTTTTTGTTTGAATTTCTGTATTCAAAAACAAACAAACATGATAAACTAAGTTCAACATCATAAATCAAACTCATTCGGAGGTATTCACAATGGTACAAAGTTTGTGGGAACAAGAGAAAGCATCAGAATTGCAAGGCGGACTTGCGCAGCTGGTTTATCGTTCTAATATCATCGGTACCGATCGTCGCGTATGCAACTGGGGCGGCGGCAACACATCCAGCAAGACAACGGTACAGGATTTCCGCGGCCGTGACATTGAAGTGATGTATGTGAAAGGAAGCGGCTCTGACCTTGCAACGATGAAAGCAGGCAACTTCACAGGTTTGCGCTTGGAGGATATTCGTCCGCTGTTCGAGCGCGATGAAATGTCCGATGAGGAAATGGTCGGTTACCTGGCGCACTGCATGATCGACAGCAAGCATCCGCGCGCTTCAATCGAAACGCTGCTGCACGCATTCCTTCCGTTCAAACACGTTGACCATACTCACCCGGACTCCATCATCAGCTTGTGCTGCGCAGATAACGGCAGAGAACTGGCGAAAGAAATTTTCGGCGACCGTTTCGTTTGGGTTCCTTATGTACGCCCAGGGTTTACGCTCTCCAAAATGATCGCTCAAGGCGTGCTCTCGAATCCGAAAGCAGAACTCGTACTCATGGAGAAACACGGTCTTGTTACTTGGGGCGAAACGTCCGAGGAAGCTTACGCGCAAACGATCAAGATCATTACAGAAGCGGAAGACTTCATCGAAGCTCGTGTCAATGAAGCGAAGCTGTTCGGCGGCGTGAAGCACGCAGCACTTGAAGCAGACGTACGTAGAAGCATTGCTGCACAAGTGATGCCAACGATTCGCGGCGCTGTCAGCGATGCGAAGAAAATGATTCTGACGTTCGACGATGCAGACGATGTACTTGCATTCGTAGGCGGGGCGAAATCGCCTGAGCTGTCCCAAGTCGGCGCAGCTTGCCCGGATCACCTCGTTCACACGAAGGTCGTTCCGCTCTTCATCGACTGGACGCCGAACACAAGTGACATCGACGGCTTGAAAGCGATTCTTAAAGAAAGCATCGCTGCGTATAAGAAACAATATGAAGCCTATTTCGAGCGTAATAAGAACGAAGGCGACGTGATGTTCGAAGCAGCGCCGCGCGTAATTCTTATTCCGGGAATCGGCATGATCAATACAGGCAAAAGCTGGTCCAACTCCAAAGTAAGCGGTGCTCTTTACCACCGTGCGATTGCAGTTATGCGCGGCGCAACGGCTCTTGGCGAATTCGTTTCCCTCAGCGAGAACGAATCCTACAATGTCGAGTACTGGCCGCTTGAGCTGTACAAATTGTCGCTTGCTCCTGCAGAAGCGGAATTCTCCCGCAAGGTTGCCTTCATTACTGGCGGTGCAGGCGGAATCGGCAGCGAAACAGCTCGCCGACTCGTTTCCGAAGGCGCGCATGTTGTACTTGCCGACCTGAATCTGGAAGGTGCAGAGCGGGTAGCCGGCGAAATTAATGAGAAGTACGGCGAAGGCCGTGCGGCTGCTGTGAAAATGGACGTTACAAGCGAAGAGGCGGTTATGGCTGCAATCGCTGAAACAGCACTTACTTACGGCGGTCTCGACATCATCGTGAACAACGCGGGCCTTGCTACATCAAGTCCTTTTGACCAGACTTCCTTGAAAGAATGGAACCTGAACATGAACGTGCTTGGCACAGGTTACTTCCTTGTGGCTCGTGAAGCGTTCAAGCTGATGAAAGAGCAAGCAATCGGCGGCAACATGGTATTCATCGGCTCCAAAAACTCCGTCTATGCGGGTAAGAGCGCATCTGCGTACAGCTCTGCAAAAGCATTGGAGGCTCACTTGGCACGCTGCGTGGCAGCAGAAGGCGGAGAGTTCGGCATTCGCTGCAATACGATTTTACCGGATGCGATTCTGCAAGGATCTGCAATTTGGAACGGCAGCTGGCGCAACGAGCGGGCAGCCGCTTACGGCATTGAGCCGGATCAGCTGGAAGAGTACTACCGTAAACGGACGACGCTGCTCGTTAACATCTATCCGCGCGATATCGCAGAAGGCGTAGCGTTCTTCGCATCGTCCAAGGCTGATAAAACGACTGGCTGCATGTTGACGATTGACGGCGGCGTGCCGGCAGCATTTACACGATAAGAGAGGTTGGTGCGGGCATGTATCAAGCAAGAGGCGAGAAGCACTGGATTATTCCGGACGGTTATATTCCGCCAACGAGCAAAGGTTCTCTTGAAAGCCATGAATCGGTATGTGTGCTCAACTGTTCCTCCGAAGATGCGCTGATTCGAATGACCATCTTCTTCGAAGACCGCAATCCGCTCGAAAACATTCTTGTCGTCGTACCAGGCAGACGAACCAAACATATCCGCACCTCTACCCTTTCGTCAGGAGGAGCGTTCATTCCGGTGGGCGTTCCTTATGCGATTGAGGTATTGAGCGACATTCCAATTATTGTGCAATACAGCCGTCTGGATGCAACCCAAGCGGAGAATGCATTGATGTCAGTTATAGCTCATCCTCTAAAATAGCGTAAAGGAGCATGTGAGATGGACCAAACAATACAAGCTAATTATGAAGCGGCCAAAGCGCTGTACGCTCGCCATGGAATCGACGTGGATGCGGCATTGGAACAGCTGGCTCAAGTCAAAATATCGATGCACTGTTGGCAGGGAGACGATGTACGCGGCTTTCTAAATAAAGGCCAAGCGTTGACCGGAGGTATCTCGGTTACCGGTAATTATCCTGGGGCTGCAGGTACGCCGGAAGAGCTGCGCGCGGATTTGGAGCTGGCATTCTCCTTGATTCCGGGCAAGCATAAGCTGAATCTGCATGCCATTTATGTAGATACCAACGAGCAAGTGGAGCTTGATAAAATCGAACCGAAGCATTTTCAGAAGTGGGTAGATTGGGCGAAGGAGCAAGGCTTAGGTCTTGATTTTAACCCGACCTGCTTCTCCCACGAGAAGTCGAAGGACGGCTTCACGCTCAGCCATCCCGATCCGGAGATCCGTCAGTTCTGGATCGACCACTGCAAAGCATCACGCAAAATCGGCGCGTATTTCGGCGAGCAGCTCGGCCAAACCTGCGTCACGAACGTATGGATTCCGGACGGCTTCAAGGACACGCCTGCTGATCGTCTGGCACCGCGCAAACGTCTGAAGGATGCGCTTGACCAAGTGTTCGAGGAAGAATTGAACCCTGCTCATAACCTGGATGCGGTTGAAAGCAAGCTGTTCGGCTTGGGCTCCGAAGCTTACGTAGTCGGTTCGCATGAGTTCTATATGGGTTATGGTATTCAAAACAATAAACTGATCTGTCTGGATGCAGGCCATTTCCATCCGACGGAAGTCATTTCGAATAAGCTGTCTGCGATTTCGCTCTTCACAGATGGCATTCTGCTTCATGTCAGCCGTCCAATGCGCTGGGACAGCGATCATGTCGTGACGATGGACGATGAGCTGATCGATATCGGCCGTGAGCTGGTTCGCGGCGATCTGCTTAGCAAAACACATATCGGCCTCGATTTCTTCGATGCCAGCATTAACCGCGTCGCTGCTTGGGTTATCGGAACACGCAACACAATTAAAGCACTGATGAGAGCGATGCTGGATCCGGTTGAGGCGCTGCGCCAAGCTGAGCTTGACGGCGACTATACGACTCGCCTTGCTCTTCAAGAAGAATTCAAGTCTTATCCTTTCGGCGCGGTATGGGATTATTACTGCGAGAAGAATGGTGTGCCTGTGCGTGAAGCATGGCTTGCCGAAGTGAAAGCTTACGAGCAAGCAGTGCTGCTGCAGCGTGGCAAAGAGCCGGTCGAAGCAGAATCTAACGTATAGGAGGATGCAGCTTGCCAAGCATTCTGGCTTATGACCTTGGAGCCAGCAGCGGAAGAGCGCTGCTAGGCCGATTGAGTAATCGCATCATTGAGGTGGAAGAGGTTCACCGATTCGGCAATGACCCCGTTGGCGTCGGCGATCGTTTGCAGTGGGACATTCTCCGATTGTTTCATGAGATCAAACAGGGACTGCTGAAGGCGAAACATGCCGGCGAAACGCCGGCAAGTCTCGCGATCGATTCCTGGGCGGTTGACTTTGGACTGATCGGTCGAGGCGGCGAGCTGCTCGGCAATCCGTACCACTATCGGGATCACCATACGGATGGTGTGATGGAACGCACGAAGTCGCGCCTGACGACGGAGATGATTTTCGGCCGGACTGGCATTCAGTTTCTGCCGTTTAATACGATTTATCAGCTTGCGGCGCTGAAGGAAGCGAACTCTCCGCTGATTGAGGGAGCGGAACGTTTCCTGATGATTCCGGACCTGCTGCGTTACTTCTTGACTGGCGAAATGCATAACGAATTCTCCAATGCGACAACGACGCAGCTGTACAATCCTCTTGAAGGACGCTGGGACCAGCCGCTGCTTGAAGCGATTGGGATCTCGCCTTCGCTGTTCGGCGATGTTGTTCAGCCCGGAGCCCGAGTTGGTCAACTGCGGCCTTCACTTATGGAAGAGCTCGGCATCAGCGCTGTTCCGGTGTATGCTGCAGCGGAGCACGATACGGGCTCTGCGGTTGCGGCGGTTCCGGCGCTTGAGCGTGATTTTGCCTACTTAAGCTGCGGCACTTGGTCGCTGATGGGAACGGAAGTCGATCGTCCGATCATTAACGAACTCGCGCAGGAGCTGAATTTCACGAATGAAGGCGGCGTTTACGGTACTTACCGTCTGCTCAAGAACATCATGGGGCTTTGGATTTTGCAGGAAAGCCGCAGAGCTTGGGAACGTGCCGGACAGTCGTATAGTTTCCCTGAGCTGGTCGCGATGGCAGAGAAAGCGCCGGCGTTCGGTGCACTCATCGAGCCGGATGATCCGATGTTCCTCCACGCAGGCGACATGCCTTCGCGCATTCGTCAATATTGCGCAGCAACAGGCCAAACAGCACCGGAAACACCGGGCGAAATTGTCCGTTGTATATTGGAAAGTCTTGCGCTGAAATACCGTTATGTGCTTGAATTAACAGAGCGGTTGTCGGGTAAGACGTTTAGCGGCCTGCATATGGTTGGCGGCGGCATTCAGAATGTGCTGCTATGCCAGTGGTCGGCGAATGCAATCGGCAAGCCGGTTTGGGCCGGTCCGGTTGAAGGAAGCGCACTTGGTAACCTTGTCGTGCAGTGGATTGCGCAAGGCGAGCTCTCCGATATTTGGGAAGCGCGTAAGGTAATCCGGGAATCGTTCCCTGTCGTTACGTACGAGCCGCAGGAGAGCCAATTATGGGAAGATGCATACGGGAAGTTCCGTGCATTGACGGGGCTTCATTAATAGAAGATGGCTGCGCCGCTTGAAGGCGGGGCAGCCGTTTTATTTTGAAGGTAATATGAGCAGTTCGCGAGAAGAGGATGACTATGCTGGTTGCAGAGCGTTATGAGAAAATAGTAGGACTGGTAAATGAACGGGGCAGCATTCGGGTAACGGAGCTGAGCGAGCTGTGTCAGGTGACGGAGGAAACCATCCGCCGCGATCTGGACCGGCTTGAGCAGGCCGGCAGGCTTCGCCGTTCGCATGGCGGCGCGGTCAGCGTGAAGGAGCTGCCGCAGCAGCAGCCGGAAATTCCATATGCGGAGCGGGAAATTATGCACGCGGAAGAGAAGAAGCGCATCGCACAGGAGGCGGTAAAGCTCATTCGCCCGAAGGATCGCATCCTGCTCGATGCAAGCTCTACCGCTTGGTATATGGCTTCGTATTTGCCGGATTTTCCGCTGACGGTGCTGACCAATTCGATCAAAGTAGCGACGGAGCTGAGCAGCAAGGAGCGTATCGAAGTGATTTCGACCGGCGGCTTGCTTGCGCAGCGTTCCTTATCCTTTGTCGGTCCGCTTGCGGAACGGTCGCTCGACCTTTACCATGTCGATAAAGTATTTCTCTCCTGCAAGGGCGTTCATTTGGACCGCGGCATCAGCGAGTCCAATGAGCTGCAAGCGCGCATCAAGCAGAAAATGATCGGTATGGCGGACGAAGTCATCGTACTGGCTGATGCCAGCAAGTTTGGCGTTCAAGCGTTCACGCATGTCGCCGATATCGGCGAAATTGACATGCTGATTACGGATCAGCGGCTTCCGCAGGAGACGCGGGTGCAGCTTGCGGAGCGAACGTCGATTACGGTTTTGACGGTATGAGTCAAAGCGGTTGTGAAGTGGGGCGGAAGCCTTGACGAGCATCCGCTTTTTTCTATTGTCAACATGTCTGACAACCTGATAAAATGATATCATAACTATTTCATAAGGCGAGGTGCCGGTGAACATGAAAGTTTCTTTATTTATTACTTGTTTAAGCGATGCCATATATCCCCCGGTAGGTGAAGCGATGGTGCGTTTGCTTGCTAGATACGGAGTGACGGTCGAATTCCCGACGGTGCAAACCTGCTGCGGTCAGCCTGCTTTCAACAGCGGCTATTGGAAGGAAGCTCGGGAGACTGCGGCTACGATTTTGGCTGCTTTCGAAGATTGCGATTTCGTTATTTCACCTTCGGGTTCTTGTACGGGAATGATTCATCATTATCCGAAGCTGTTCGAGAACGACCCTGTCATGTTGGAGAAAGCAATTAAGCTGCAGGAGAAATCCTATGAGTTTTCGCAATTTCTGGTGCAGGTGCTGGGGGTTACGGATGTTGGCGCGAGCTTCCCGCATAAAGTCACCTATCATCCCTCGTGCCACGGAAGTCGTCTGCTCGGCGTGAAGGAAGAACCGCTTCTGCTCATGGAGCAGGTGCAGGGGATGGAACTTATTCCGCTTCCTTTTGCCAATGATTGCTGCGGGTTCGGTGGTACGTTTGCTGTGAAAATGTCGGATATCTCCGGAGCGATGGTGAACGAGAAGACCGATCATGTGCTGGAAACAGATGCAGAAGTGCTTGTCGGGCTGGATATGGCATGCCTGATGAACATTGCGGGCAATTTGCGTTATCGGGATAAACCAGTGCGCGTCATGCATCTGGCGGAACTTCTCTATGAAGGAGTGAAAGGCGCATGAGTGGAGCAGGAGCGGTTGGCGGCAACACAGTCAAGGAACGGGCGGATTTAGCGCTCAATAATGATTTTCTGCGCAAAGCAGTTAAGTTTACGACGGAGAGGCTGCGTACGGGTAAGGAGAAAGCGGCCGAGGACCATGGTAACTGGGATGACTGGCGCGAGCGGGGGCGGCAAATTCGGCTTCATACGATCGCGCACCTCGATTATTATTTGAATCTGTTTGTGAACAATGCGCGGGCGAACGGCGTCCATGTTCATTTTGCCGAGACGGCGGCGGATGCTGTGAAGATCTCGCTTGATATTGCCAAACATGTTGAGGCCAAATCGGTCGTGAAGTCCAAATCGATGGTGACCGAGGAGCTGCATCTCAACACGGCACTAGAGTCGATCGGTGTAGAGGCGATCGAGACGGACCTTGGCGAGTACATTATTCAATTGGCCGGCCAAACGCCATCCCATATCATCATTCCGGCTATTCACTTGAATCGCTATCAGATTGCCGACCTGCTGTCGGCCGATGCCGGAGAGACGCTTGAACCGGATACGCAAATTCTTGCCGGCTTCGTGCGCCGGAAATTGCGTGAGCGGTTTCTGGATGCGGACATCGGTATGACGGGCTGTAACTTTGCCATCGCCGAGACAGGTTCGATGGTCCTGTTCGAGAATGAGGGTAATGCGCGTATGGTGACGACCGTTCCGAAGACGCAAATTACGCTGATGGGGATGGAGCGCATCATTCCATCGTTCGCAGATCTGGAAGTCATGGCGACGCTGCTGCCGCGTTCGGCGACTGGGCAGAAGCTGACTGTATATATGTCGGGCATTTCCGGGCCTCGCCGCGATGTGGATGCAGATGGTCCGGATGAGATGCATATTATTATCGTGGATAACGGACGATCCTTGCAGCTTGGCGATCCTGAGTTTCAAGAACTGCTCAACTGCATTCGCTGCGGCGCGTGTCTGAATGCTTGTCCGGTTTACCGTCATATCGGCGGTCATGCCTACGGCGGGACGTATAGTGGCCCGATCGGTGCGGTGCTGACTCCTGCGCTGAAGAAGAATGTTGCGGAGTGGGATGATATCGCGAATGCTTCAAGCTTGTGCGGTGCGTGCTATGAAGCATGTCCGGTTAAGATTCCGCTGCACGAAATGCTCATTTACTTGCGCCGCCGCAAGCTCGAGAGCGGTCGCGGCGATAAGCTGGAAGCACTCGGTATGAAGGGCTTCGCTGCCGTCATGAAGAACTCGAAGCGGTTTAAAGCTGTGCTGAAGATCGGTCAACTCGGTCAGAAGCTGGTCGTTCGAGATGGCGGGATTCGTACGAAGATCGGTCCTTTGAAGGGATGGAACTCTTATCGGGTGACGCCGAGTTTGCCGAAGGAATCGTTTAGGGAGAAATGGCCGACAATGGAGCAAGAAATCCGCAGCGGCCTGCAGGAGATGGATCCTGCGATGAAGAGCCGCATGGAAGCGATTGTGAAAGAACGCGGAACAGGCAAAGGAGGACATGGTCACCATGGCAGCTAAATCAGAGGAGCATCAAGCTTGGCTTGACGGACTGGCGGCGCAGTCGCGTGCGAAGCAGGTTGGTTTCATCGACGGGATCTCCGCGAAGCTGAGACGTCCGCGTGAGATCGAGCCGCCGGCGCATCCGTATCGCGGCGCGCCGGATTTCTGGAAAGAATTCGACTGGCCGCTCGAGGAGCGTGTTACGAAGTTTATGGATAATTTCAAAGCGGTCGGCGGACACCCTGTTCGACTTACGGATATGGAAGAAGCGAAGTCGTTTATTGCGGGCAAAGCGGCCGAGATGAGCGTGAAATATATAGTCCGCCAGAATCAGCCTGAGCTAAATGAGCTTGGACTCGAAGCCGCCATTCCGGATGCGAAGATTTCCGTCTGGAACAGCGATCCCGAGGAGCACTGGAAAGCACGCGCGGCTGAAGCAGATTTCGGAGTAGTTGTTGCCGACTATGCTGCTGCGTATACCGGCTCCATCACCGTTCTATCTTCGAAAGACAAAGGCCGCTCAGTCAGTTTGCTGCCGACGGTGCTTATGGCCATTATTCCGATTGAACGGTTGCATACGCGGTTAGGTCAAGTCCTGATTAACTTTGATCAGGCAGGGCGCGAGAATTTGCCGGCAGGCATTCATTTTATATCCGGGCCTTCGCGGTCGGCAGATATTGAGAACGATCTGACGATCGGCGTACACGGTCCAGGTGTCGTCTATGCGATCATTGTTGGCTAACAGAAGGGAATGCTAGCGATGGAAGTAACCCGTTTATCGAAACGGAATCATTATGAGGAGATTGCCGAGCAGTTGAAGCGCTTGGTGATTGACGGCAAGTTGAAGGTTGGCGACAAGCTGCCTTCCACGAAGGAGATGTCGGAGCAATTCGGCGTCGGACGCTCGACTATGCGCGAGGCGCTCAGTGCGCTCAAGGCCATGGGCTATATCGAGATTAAGCAGGGCGGCGGATGCACGGTCATTAGTAGTGCCCCGCCTGAAATCGAACTGCCCGAATTGCAGTCGCTGCGGATGAACCGCGAGACGCTGCTCGAGCTGCTCGAAGCGAGGCAGTCCTTGGAAGTATCAAATGCCTCCATCGCTGCGCTGAAGGCAACCGACGCGGATCTGGCGGAGCTGCACCGGATCATGCTGGAGATGGAAGCATCGGTCGGCGATGACCTGGAAGGGGAGCGCACGGATGTACTCTTCCATGCCACGCTTGCACAAGCGACGCATAACTCCATCATGGTGCGGCTGTTCGATTCCATCGTGAGCCAGCTCGAAATGGCCATCCGCGAAATTCGGCGGGTCGAGATCTATGCGAATCGCTCGGTTTCCGAGCGGTTGTACCGCGAGCATCTCGCTATTTACGAAGCGATCTCAAGCCGGGATGCAGACCTCGCGGGTGAACGGATGAAGCAGCACCTTGTGCATGTGGTAAGTAATTTATTGAAGCATTTATAAGGGGATGCCCGCCGGGATCAGGTATGATCTTAGGCGGGCATTTTATTTTGCAACTTTTATGTGGTGACCATTGCCCCTCCGTTGACGTGGATGACTTCGCCTGTTACATAGCTGGAATCGTCGGACGCCAGGTACACATAAGCAGGTGCCAGTTCGAACGGCTGCCCTGCCCGCTTCATCGGAGTATCCAAGCCAAAGGTGGAAACGTAATCTGCAGGGTAACTGGAAACGGTAAGTGGCGTCCAAATCGGTCCCGGTGCGACCGCATTTACTCGGATACCTTGGTTAACTAAGGAAAGGGCAAGTGATCGTGTGAATGAAACGACCGCGCCTTTCGTAGAAGAGTAGTCAATCAGAAGAGGTGCCCCTTGATACGCTGTAATTGAAGCCGTACTGACGATCGTACCTCCGGACTTCATGTGCGGAAGCGCTGCTCTGGTTAAATAGAACATGGGGAAAATGTTCGTCTTGTACGTGTTATATAGCTGCTCCGTAGAAATATGCATAATGCTGGTTTGTGGAAATTGTACGCCTTGGTTAAGAATCAAGACATCAATCTTACCGTATGTCCGCAGCGTAAGATTGACGACGTCCCGGCAATGCTGCTCTGATCTCAAATCACCTGGTAGAAGCAGGCAGGTTCTGCCGAGCTGTTCGATTCTTTGCTTTGTTTCGGCAGCATCCTTATGTTCATACAGATAGGGGATGACGACATGGGCTCCTTCTTTGGCAAAAGCAATTGCAACCGCGCGACCAATGCCGCTATCACCGCCGGTAATGATTGCAACCTTATCTTGAAGCTTGCAGCTGCCTTTATATGATGGATTTTCAAAGATTGGCCTTGGCACCATTTCATACTCGAGCCCTGGCTGGACAGGCTGATGCTGGGGAGGAAACGCGATAGGCTCTTCTTTGCAGACAGTCTTTTTCCCATAATAAGGGTATACAGGAATCATTGGTTATGGATAACCTCCTGAAAATATTCAGATGGTCTACATTATTCAGGCGGAACGTGAATGGGTACATGAGCGGAGTTCAAGACTAGTGACTGCGGCTGTGGTGTAGTAAAATAAGGAATCATGCTTGATCAAAGGAGACTTGATATGTGCCGTAATATTAAGACGCTGTTCAATTTTGACCCGCCTGCTACGGAAGAAGAGGTTCATGCAGCGGCGGTGCAATTTGTCCGTAAACTCTCGGGGTTCACTGCGCCATCCAAAGCGAATGAAGCTGCTTTTCACACCGCCATTGATGAAGTTACTGCAGTTGCTCAGAAGCTGCTGAGCTCACTGGTGACCAACGCCGAGCCGCGCAATCGCCAAATCGAAATCGAACGCGCCCGCATTCGCTCGGTAAAGCGGTTTGGGACGAAGTAGCATGGCGTCATGCCGAGTTGCGTCATCGACGAAGTGATGAGTTCGTATTCGGTGGTAAAGCGAATTCTTTACTCGCAAAATCTTCTCTAGCGCGCAAAAGTTGAATCCACTATAATTGTACATAAAGTAAAAATAATAGTCCTGAAGCACAGGCTGCTCTTCTCGGAACTTTTCCGAGCGGGCAGCCTATTTTTGTTTGTCGGAGGAGTGTGCCTATGATGATGGAGCAAGGGTTCGAGCTAGCCTATTCGCGCATGATGGAGCAAGCGATCGAAGGTGGGAGCGAGGAGCGAAAACGCAGATTGGCGGAACCTGGCGATGCAGAGAAAGCTCTGCTTCAGCAGGTGTGGTGGCCGGCCGTGGGGAACCTGGATTATCTGCATCCCGAGTATGAGCTGCAGGATTTGAAGGGCGGGACGCGATTCGTCAATTATGCTTACTGCCCTCCTTTGACTTACCGTTTATTACTGGAGGTCGATGGCTTCGGCCTGCATTGGCGCGATATTTCCCGCTGGAAGTTCGCCGACGATCTAAGCCGCCAAAATCAGCTGCTTATCGAAGGCTGGAAACTGCTTCGTTTTGCCTTCGACGAGGTCATGGAAAAGCCGCGCCGCAGTCAACAAACGCTGCTCATGGCACTGGCCAAATGGGGCGGCATCGCTCGCCGTGCTGGAGAGGACTTGAGTGTTTACGAGCGAGCACTTTTGCATTTGATGCAAGAATGCTGGGGGGAGCTGACACCTGTCACGGCGGCGAAGAAGCTGGGGATTTCCAGAGTTTCAGCAGCAAAATATCTTCGATCCCTCTTAAGTAAAGGGTATCTTGTAACTAAAGTTTCATTAACAGGTAGAATCATGCGCTACAGTCTCTCCAGTTCAAACTGGAGTAGCAGGTAATGAGGTAGCACACCAGGTGATCTACATGGGAGCAAATGCGGCGAAATGAGCCAATGAAGCAAACCAGGTGATCTACATGGGGGCAAATGCGGCGAAATGAGTGCATGTAGCGCACCAGGAGATCTACATGGTGGCAAATTCAAAGTTTGCATGGGCCGAACGCCCCCCCGCCACTCCAACTTTTGGCCTCTGGGCCAAAATGGTTTATACTGGGTAAGGAATGCAAAGATGGCGCCAGCATTCGAGGAGATGCATGCCGATGCTTACTTTCGGGAATTTTTTTACGTATTTGATGGTCGTTAATATTCCACTCGCGATTGCGGTTATTTTCATGGAGAGGCGTAACGTTGGCGTGACGTGGGCATGGCTGATGGTGCTGCTCTTTCTGCCGGCGGTCGGATTCGTGGTGTACCTGGTACTGGGGCAGAATCTGAGCAAGAAGAAGATTTATAAGCTGAACAAACGGACGAAAGAAACGATGAACACGATGATCGAGAATCAGCGGCGGGAGTTTCGGGATAATCAGGTTGTGTTTAACGATGCAGCAGCTGCGAACTACGCGGATATGATCTATATGAATTTGACGAGCGGTTTTGCGCTGTACACGCAGAACAACAAGGTTGAAATTTTTACCGACGGCAATGATAAATTCGGTGCGCTGTTCGACGATATAGAGCGGGCGAGCAGTCACATTCATCTCATGTACTACATTGTGCAAAATGACAAACTGGGCAATCGCCTACTCGATGCGCTTACGAATAAAGTCAAACAAGGCGTCAAGGTCAGATTTCTCGTCGATGACATCGGATGCTCGCTGCTCCCGCGTCATTTCTTCGATCGGCTGCGAACTGCAGGTGGAGAGGTCGCATTCTTCTTCCCATCCAAAATCCCTTACTTGAACATTCGCGTCAATTATCGCAATCATCGAAAGCTTGTGATTATCGATGGGCAAATTGGCTATATTGGCGGCTTCAATATTGGAGATGAATATTTAGGGCAGGATGAGCGCTATGGCGCGTGGCGGGATTCGCATCTGCGCATTACCGGCCATGCGGTGCTCCAAATGCAGGCCCATTATATGCTGGATTGGAACATGGCTTCATCGTCGCCGATTACAAGAGACGTGCTGGAGCTGTTCCCGCCGGCCGCCAATACAGGAAACGCGGGTATTCAGATTGTGTCGAGCGGACCGGACCAGACGCTGGAGCAAATCAAGAATGCGTATATCAAAATGATCAATTCGGCGAAGGAAACGATCTATATCCAAACGCCCTATTTTATACCGGATGAAAGCTTATTAACCGCTCTGAAAATGGCCGTTCTATCCGGAATCGACGTACGCATGATGCTGCCAAGCAAGCCGGATCACAAAATGGTGTACTGGGCATCGTACTCGTATCTGGGGGATCTGCTCAGCGAAGGCATGAAATGCTACCTCTACGAGAAGGGCTTCCTTCACGCGAAAACGATCGTGGTGGATGGTCATGTCGCCTCGGTCGGGACAGCCAATGTGGATATTAGAAGCTTTAAATTGAATTTTGAAGTTAATGCGATTCTATACGACACCGAAACGGCGGCACAATTGAAACGTATATTTGAAGAAGACATGAAGGTCAGCTCTGAGCTGACTTATGAAGCCTACAAGCAACGATCGACGTTTCACAGGTTCAGGGAATCCTGCGTACGGCTGTTATCGCCGATCTTGTAGTGGGTAATACAGATGAGAGCAACAAGGAGTGTGAGAGACGATGATGGACAAGCAAATGGTGATGGAATGGGCGAAAATGCTCATGAGTTATAAGTTTGCACTAGATGAAATAAGCACCAAACTGACCATTCTCAACGAAGAACTTCAATTTGTTCAACATTACAATCCGATCGAGCATGTGAAAACAAGGATAAAATCGCCAGAGAGCATCGTGGAGAAACTGCAGCGCAAAGGTATGGAAGTTTCCAAAGAAAATGCGGCCGCACATATTCGAGATATCGCCGGCGTGCGTGTGATATGTTCGTTTACAACCGATGTATACCGCGTATACGAAATGATTCGCAGACAAGGCGATGTTAAGGTGATCGAGGTCAAGGATTACATAAAAGATCCAAAGCCAAACGGGTATCAGAGCTTGCATCTGATTATCGAAATCCCTGTGTTCCTGTCCGAGCGCATTGAACATGTACAAGTGGAAATTCAGCTGCGGACCATCGCTATGGATTTCTGGGCAAGCTTGGAGCACAAAATCTATTATCAATTTCATGATGATATGCCGGAATCCATTCGCGATCAATTGAAGGAAACCGCCGATATGATCGGCGTGCTCGACAAACGGATGCTGGGCTTGAAAGAGGAGGTTCAGCGTTTCAGCGAAGGGACTCTCGCGCCTTCGACCTCATCACTCTCGCTGTCACCACCTGCGCCACCTGCTATACGAACGCCTAAACCAGCTCCGAAACCAGCACCTGTGGCGGCTCTATCGCCTAAACCAGCTCCAGCTGCACTTTCGCCCCAGCCTGCTCCTGCACAATCGCCGGCTGCTCCGGTGACGAATTTGAAGTAACGCAGGTAGGTATGGTAGTTGAAGTAAAGAACAAGCGGTCCCTTTTGGGATCGCTTGTTCTTTTTTTTCGAGGATGATCCCCTCCGAAATGCACAGCATGATCCAAAATCACTAATTATTACATGAAAAATGGAACAAATATTACCTGTTCTTTATGTAATCAATTGATTAGAATGGAGGATATGCTTTTGAGCATCATCATTAACCAACTATTTTGAAAACGCTTCCAGAAAATAGATCGCTCATATACAGAAGGGAAGGCCACAGCTATGTTCCGAATCCTGATCCGCAGCATGAATGATATGAAGCTGAGAACCAAGCTTATTTTATCCTGCATTGTCGTTGTTTTCGTACCGGTCATGATGGTCGGCGTCTTTCTGACGAGTGAGCTGCGGCATATGGCGCTTGAGAACGCACTTGAACAGACAGCTGCAAACGTGGAGCGGGTGAAGAAACGGACGGCCGAGGTGATCAACGTCTCGAATGATATTTCCTATCGGATGTCTAATGACAGCCGGCTCGCGGGACTCGCGAATGGTCAGTATGAGACGGTCTATGACGTCGTGAAGGCATACAAAGATTATCCGGATATCAAGGAATACATCCGCTTGTATAAGGAAATTACGAACATTCGGTTCTATATCAATAATAAGACGCTGCTGAACAATTGGGAATTCATACAGCCAACGACCCCTATTATCCGGACAAACTGGTATCAAACTGCCATCAACAGCAGCGGGCTGATTGGCTGGAATTACATCGAGGATGAACGCGATCATAAACAATATTTGAGTCTTATTCGCAAAATCGACTTCCTTAATCAGCATAACATCGGTGTGCTCGTAATCAATGTGAACGGGCGAATGCTCGATTCCATCCTCAATCAAGAAACCTTCGAGACGATGATCGTAGATGATGATAATCATATCGTGTCCGCGAACCGTCCGAATCGGGTGGGAAAGACGCTTACCGACATTTCGTTTGATCCCAACGTCATCGATAAGCAAAGCGGTAGATTCCAGGCCATTGTAGATGGCAAGTCGTCGCAAATTCAAATTGAACAGCTCATTCCAGCTTCGAGCTTGAACGGGATTCGGATCATCTCTGTATTCTCCATCGACAGCATCGTAAAGGACGCGAATCAAATTATCGTGCTGGCGCTGACCGTCATTGCGATCAGTCTCGTTGTGGCAATCGGCTTAATATACGGCTTTGCGACATTTCTCTCGAATCGACTGCTTCGTCTTAGTAAACACATCACGAAGGTGGCGACCGGTAACCTCGATATTGCGCTCGAAATTGACGGCAAGGATGAAATCGGGCAGCTATCCAGGCAGTTTAATGCCATGGTAGTCAGCATCAACGAGCTCCTCATTGAAGTACAGGAATCGAACAAGCAGAAGGTGCAAATTCAGTCGAAGCAAAATGAGATCAAATTCAAAATGATGGCCAGTCAAATCAATCCCCATTTCTTATTCAATGCGCTCGAATCGATTCGGATGAAGGCACATTTGAAGGGGGAGAAGGAAATTTCGAATGTCGTCAGGCTTCTTGGCAAAATGATGCGCAAAAATCTCGAAGCCGGCAATCGAACGGTCATGCTGCGTAATGAAATCGATATGGTTCGCTGTTATTTGGACATCCAGAAATTCAGATATGAAGATCGGTTAATGTATGAGCTGCTGGTTGATCCCGCTGCTGAGCAGGCACCGATTCTTCCACTAATCATTCAGCCTTTAGTCGAGAATGCGGTTATTCATGGTCTTGAGAACAGGGAAGAAGGCGGGCTCGTTCGCATTAAAGCCGAATTGCTAGGGGAAATGATTCACGTCGAAGTCATTGATAATGGCGAAGGCATGGCGAGAGAGAGGCTGGAAGAGGTATATCAAACGTTCGGCGATCAGGAAGATGGGGAAGGCAACCGCATCGGGCTTCGAAATGTCCATATGCGATTGAAGCTCCTCTATGGGAGCGAGTATGGACTGGATATTTGGAGCGAGCCGGGCATTGGTACCAGAGTTCAATTTACGATTCCTATTGGAGGCGAATCTGCTTATGTATAAAGTGCTCATTACTGATGATGAACCTACGATCCGCGAAGGCTTAAGAACGCTGATTGACTGGAATGGACTTGGGTTTGAAGTGGTGGATACCGCAGCAAACGGGAAGGATTCGCTTGTAAAATATGAACGTCACAAACCGGATCTGATGATCGTGGACATTCGTATGCCGGGAATGAGCGGGCTTGAGCTGATCGATCAGCTCAGGAAGAACGACCAGGCTGTTCATGTCTTAATCCTAAGCGGCTATGCGGATTTCGATTATGCGAAGAAGGCGATTGCGCTGGATACGGACGGTTATCTGCTCAAGCCGGTCGACGAAGACGAGTTGGTCGATTACTTGAACAAGCTGCACACCACACTTACGCGAGAATCCGCGGAGAAGCAGAAGAATGAGATGAAGGAAGTATGGAATCGGGAGCGAGTCGTACAGTCCTATCTGACTCCGGGCACTCAAATGCCAATAGCACTGTCAGCTCAAGAATTGGCGGATGCCGACCTCAATTGGGACAGCTATACAGTCGTGCTCCTTAAATTGCAAGGCAAGGGGCAAGTAATCGAGCATGGTCAGCTTATGAGGCTGAAGGGGCTGTTCGTTCAAGCGTTTGAGGAGAATGGCATAGGTGTCGTGTTCTCCGTTGATTCCTTTATTGGGCTGCTCGTGAAGAAGGATCTGCAGCTCGAACAGAAGCGAAAGTCCTTATACAGGGACATGACAACACTATTATCGAAAGAGGACCTCATAATTACAGCTGCGGCAGGATCAAGTGTGAGCCGATTAGAGGACATCAGCAGTTCTTATGAGGAAGCTGCGAAGTACGTGAGTTTGCGATTCTTCTATGAGGGCAGTCAGCTAATCACCGCGCAAACGATGCCAATTATACAATCTGCACCGACTGTAGATGCTGAGGCTGACGTTGTAGTTATTGATTGCGGTGAAACAGCGGCGAAGATCTATTTTGCCATCGATATCGGTAATACCAAGGCCATCGCGGATTTGGTTTCGGAGAAAGGCAGATGGTTGCTTGCGCGCGGCACCTCGGAGCAAACGATCAAGTCTACGCTTGCCGAAATTGTTACCTGCGTGATCAGCAAGCTGTCTCAGCATGATACGGACATGCAGACAAGAGGCGGGCAGCTGTCTGCAAGCATTCATGCCATATACGAGCAAACACATTATAACGAGTTGGAACAACATGTCATTGCTTTTCTACAGGGATTAAAGCCAGAATCGGCCACCGTGGGGACCGACAAACAGATCAAGAAAATGCTTGATTTGATCCAGCGCAATTATGTGGAGAATTTGAAGCTGGATGCGCTGGCAGCAGTATTCAATTACAACAGTGCGTATCTCGGCAAGCTGTTTAAGAACGAAACAGGCGAATATTTCAACACGTACTTGGATAAAGTTCGGGTTGAGAAAGCGAAAGAACTGCTCAGCCAAGGGATGAAAGTGTATCTGGTTGCTGAGAAGGTCGGATACTCCAACGTCGATTATTTTCATAGCAAATTTAGAAAATACGTCGGCAGCTCTCCGTCCGCCTATCGGAAAATGTGAGATTTTTATATGATTTTGAGCAAAATTGTTAGGGTACTGAAAGCGCTTTATTTAATTTATCATTAGATCATACAGCAAGGAGGAATTGCTTATGAACTACCGGAAGCCGCGTTTCTGGCACACATTTATGCAGCAAAAATATTTGTATCTGATGTCTCTTCCCTTTATAGCGTGGGTGTTCGTATTCAGCTATTTGCCCCTCTGGGGATGGACGATGGCGTTCCAGAAATTCAAGCCTGCCAAATCGTTTTTCGAACAAAAATGGGTAGGGTTCGATTATTTCAAGGAACTGTTCCATGACGATTCGTTCTACCAGGCGCTGCGCAATACGCTGGCGATGAGCGTGATGGGATTGATTGCAGGATTTGCGATCCCGATTATTTTTGCAATCTTGCTCAACGAAGTTCGCATTCAAGTGTTCAAGCGGTTTGTACAAACAATCTCGTATTTACCGCATTTCGTCTCATGGGTCGTTGCAGCAGGCATCGTAACGAAGATGCTCTCCACCGATAACGGTGCAGTGAACGATCTGCTGGTCGGTCTTCATATCATTAGCGAACCGATTCAGTTCTCGGCCAAAGGCAATTTGTTCTGGGGTATCGTTACCGCCTCTGATGTATGGAAAGAAACAGGTTGGAACACGATCATTTATCTGGCTGCGATTGCCGGTATTGGACCGGAGCTGTATGAAGCAGCAAGAGTAGATGGCGCGAGCAGGCTGCAGCAGGTTTGGAACATTACGCTGCCGGGTATTCGCTCTACAATCATCATTTTGGTCATCATCTCGATCGGTCACTTGATCAGCATCGGGTTTGAGAAACAGTTCTTGCTAGGCAACAATCTAGTCCGTGATTATTCACAAACGCTCGATTTGTATGCGCTTAACTACGGGTTAGGGATGGGGCGCTATTCATTCGGTACCGCCATTAATATTTTCAACTCTGTCGTCAGTGTTCTCTTGCTCTTCACGGCTAACGGCATCTTCAAGAAAATTACGAAAGAAAGCATTATATAGGAGGCTGCCAAATGGAAACTCGCTCAATATCCAGCGGTACGCCTTGGTCTGACCGCATCTTCGATATTGTTGTCTACACTGCAATCATCATTGTTACGATCGCTACACTGTATCCGTTTCTAAACGTACTGGCAATCTCGCTGAATGACTCTACAGACAGTGTGCGCGGCGGAATTACGATCTTCCCGCGTCAATTCACACTGAAGAATTACGAAACCATATTTGCCTTCTCCGGGTTAATGACCGGACTCAAAATATCGATCCTTCGGACCGTTATCGGCACGCTTCTTGGTCTCATCAGTGCTTCCATGCTGGCTTTCACTCTTAGCCGTGTTGACTTCCAAGGACGGAAATTCGTTTCTACATTCTTGGCGCTCACGATGTATGTATCCGGCGGCTTGATTCCGTTCTACATCTTGATCAAGGATCTTCATATGATGGGCACCTTCGCCGTCTATGTTTTACCCGGACTTGTTAGCGCATTCAACGTCTTCGTTATTCGATCCTTTATCGATGGGATCCCTTATGCACTGCAAGAATCAGCCAAGCTTGACGGCGCTAACGATTTCACGATTTACTGGCGTGTCATTCTACCGCTGACGAAGCCGGCACTCGCCACGATTGCATTGTTCCTTGCGGTCGGTCAGTGGAACTCTTGGTTCGATACTTACTTGTACAACGGCTCGCAGGATCATCTGACAACGCTCCAATATGAGCTCATGAAGGTTATCCAGAGCACGACAACGAACGTCGATAATTTCCGCGGCCGCAACATGGTCGAGGTCATGGCACAGATTTCACCGGAATCCGTTAAGATGGCCATTACGATTATCGTAACGGTACCGATCCTGATCGTGTATCCGTTTCTGCAGAGCTATTTTGTCAAAGGGATGACGCTTGGTGCGGTAAAAAGCTAACTCGATTCACCACAATTTGGTATTAGCAGGTTTCCTGTTTATACAATATAATTTTTACCATTATGGGAGGGTTTGCAACATGCAAAGAAAGACAGCCAAAACAGCTTCGATTCTAATGTCGCTCACAATGCTTGCTGGATTACTTGCTGGCTGCGGTGGCAACAACAATGAGAAGAACAATGAAACGAGCAATACTGCGGTAACTACAGAAGGCAATTCGAATACGAATGCCGCAAACGCCGATGCAAACAAAGATGCTGCAGCGGAAGATACGTCTCCAATCACGTTCTCCATGTTTGCTGAAGACCCGAATCCGAACTGGAACAACATGCAAGATGATGTCAGTAAAGAAATTACGAAGAAAACCGGCGTAACGCTTGATGCGGAATTCGCAGTCGGCGATCCGGCGCAGAAGGTTGCTCTGATTGCTACAAGCGGCGAATATCCGGATATTATTTCTGCTAAAGGCGATATCGGCAAGCTCGTTGATGCCGGCGCTGTTATTGATCTGACAGATCTGATCGATAAATACGCTCCGAACATTAAGAAAGTACTGGGCGATTACCTGGTGCGCGCTAAATATACGAATGAAGACCAAGCGATCTATGCGATTCCTACATGGGCTGCAGCGGATGAGCAGCGTTTCGTTGCAGGCGGCGGCTTCGAGCTTCAACACCGCGTAGTGAAAGAAGCGGGCTACCCTGAAATTCGTACGGTTCAAGACTATGAGGCTGTAATCAAGTCGTACCTAGAGAAGCACCCGACAGATGAGAACGGCAACAAAAACATCGGCGTTTCCTTGAATGCAGATGACTGGCATATGTATATTTCCGTAACGAACCCAGCCGTAGCTACAACAGGCGGTTCTGATGATGGCGAATATTTCATTAACCAAGACACGCATGAAGCGATCTACCACTTCCGTCGTCCGGAAGAGAAAGAATACTTCCGCTGGTTGAACCACATGAACGATATCGGCTTGCTTGACAAAGAAAGCTTCGTTCAGAAATATGATCAATACAAAGCGAAAGTTGCAACAGGCCGCGTTCTTGGTCTGATCGATCAAGACTGGGATTACAACGATGGTCAGCAAGCATTGAAAACAGCTGGCAAGTTCGATCAAACGTATGGTCACTATCCAGTTACAATGTCCAAAGACATCAAAGAAGCATCGTTCTGGCCAACTGGTTTCATGGGCGGCTACGGCATTTCGATCTCCAGCACGAATCCGGATCCGGTTCGTACCATTAAATTCTTGGATTACCTGGCTTCCGATGAGTTCCAAGTGCTTAACAACTGGGGTGTCGAAGGCAAACATTATAAGGTAGTTGATGGCAAGCGCGTTGTGCCGCAAGAAGTGCAAGATCGTATCAACAACGACAATACAGCATTCACGAAAGAATCAGGTATCAACTTCTACTGGAACATGATGGTTCACTACGGCGATGGCGCCAAAGATCCATCCGGCAACTACTACACGAAGAACTTCCCTGAGCAATTGGTTCTTGGCTACAGCGATGTAGAGAAAGAAACACTTGCTGCTTACAAAGCAACAACTTGGAAAGACCTGTTCCCGAAAGAGGACGAGTTCAAGGTTAAAGCATACGGCGCTGCATGGAATATCTCCATACCGGGCGAAGACGAAGTATCGATTCTTGGCACGAAGATGAGAGACATCACATGGAAACGTATCCCTGAAGCGATTCTGGCAAAACCAGCTGACTTCGATAAAGTATGGGATGCTTACATGGCGGATCTCGACAAAGCCGGCGTGAAGAAAATGGAAGAAGGCTACACGAAATACGTGAAAGACCGCGTAGAATTGTGGAGCGCGAAGTAAGTAATAGCAATGAAGCCTCTTACACCATTGGTGTGAGAGGCTTTTTGTTCTGTATTCACGGCTTGCAGATCGATCAACTGCAGATGTGTTGCTCTGGGAGCAACACATGCACCTAAAAGGTGAGCGAACTGCAGATGTGTTGCTCCGGGAGCAGTGCACCGCCAAAAAAAAGCACCGTCCCAAAAGTCACTACGCACACTTTCGGGACAGTCCCACTAAGTTCCAGCATTCAATTGCCGGCGGTATTCACCAGGCGTCTGGCCGGTGTGTTTACGGAACATCCGATTGAAGAAGCTGACATCGTTGAAGCCGACGTCCAGTGCGATATTGAGCACCTTGTTATCAGTGGTCTCAAGTAGATTCGCGGCATGCCGGATCTGGACGGCGTGCTTATAGTCGAGCAGGCTGAGGCCAGTCGTTTCCTTGAACTTTGCGGTAAAGGAAGAGACGCTCATGCCGCATAATTGGCTTAATTGCTGAAGAGTAAGCGGCTGATAATAATGCAGCTCCACGAAGTTAACGATGGAGTCCATCCACTCCTTGTCGCTTACAACGGAGGGCGGTAACGTTTTGCGGTTCTCATGATGGAAGCGGCTAAGCCAGACGAGACACTCGATCCATCGCGTCTTGATGATGAGCTGATAACCTTCCCGCCGCTGCCGGAATTCATCGTAGATGATTTGCAGATGGGATTGAATTTGCAGCTTCTGACTGGGCTGCAGCGAATGATAGGGAACGAAGGATTGCGTTTTGCGCAGAAAAGGAACGAGATAGAAGAAGTTGACGAACGACGGCATCTGCTGCAGCACTTCCATCTCACGTTGGAGAAAAGACGCTTCGAAGAGAACGTTATACACAATCGTTTCTTTATCTGGTGAACAGGTATAGCTGTGATAGACGTTGGGCTCCAGCACAAAAACGTCCCCAGCAACAAGCTGGTACGTATGGCCGGACATTTCATGCAGCGCGCTGCCCTCCACGACAAAAACAAGCTCGACAAAGTCATGCGTATGCGAAGGGATATGCTCACCTTTCTGAATCGTGTAGCGATCAATATGGAAGGGGAAATCTTCCTGGTGGAAGTAATTCTCTCCTCGAAATACGGTCATAAATTCCTCCTGATCGGGACATCTGTCACATTCCTACTGCGATATGATCGGCAGCGAGTATCGTGCGAAACCTTCGGCATTGTAACGATATCGTTCACAGATGGTATAGGCTCGTGCTTGCGGATCAAACTGCAAGCCGTGCTGCTCAATATAGGCATCGATTACCTCTCCGGCACCATCAAAATCGCCATCCTGACTGGATGCAGCTACACAGCTTTGAGCTGGAACGGTCATACGTGCAAACCATTCGGGTATCCCTTCAAACGTGGATACTTCTACGGACAATAGATAAGCATGCGTGTCCGGGGTATCCTGCCCAGGAACTTGAGGCCACATGCCATATTGAACGGACGCATCTATAATTTGGGGCATATGTGCGGCAAGTCCAAGTAAGCTTTCTTTCGCGTGACGATATTTACCCCCCATGTCATGGAGGCCGATACAAGGGATGCCGATCAATTTCATCTCCCCATGTTCTACAATCTGAGCTCTCATCTCCGGCAAAACCGAAATGTTCAGCTGTCTCACCAAATCACTCCTATGGAAGATTCATACAGCTTCATGATAAGGGAACGTCCGTTCCTAGTCAATGGAGCAAAAGCAAAAGGGACAGCGCAATAGATGCTGCGCTGTCCCTTGATCACGTTATACAAACACTTCCAGCATGAGATCAATCGCGCGGTCCGCATCAACCTTGATGCAAACGTCTACGGGAGAGCCGACAGCCGGCTTTCTCCGCAGGTCAGCAACGGTCATTCCCAGGCTTAGCTCACCTTTGCATTCCACCGATAGATGCATTTGCTGCGTCTGAACGATGCCAGGCTCTAACGCAACGAGCACGGTTAGAGGGTCATGCATAGGCGCACATTGATGCAAAGCATCGGATTGGCGGTAGAAATCAAAGTAATAGGACATAGAGCGATTTAGGAAACTAACGATCTCACGGTTCTCCGGCTTGCAGGTTTGCTCCAGCATATCCAGATGAGATTGACGAAGCAGCGTTTGACAAGTGACGTCCAAACCAACCATCGTGATCTTCAATCCGGATTGAAAGACGAAATCAGCAGCCTCTGGATCGCCCCAAATATTCGCTTCGGAAGTCGGTGTCACATTCCCGGCAACGTGTACGGCTCCGCCCATTACATAGAGATGCTTGATTTTGGACGGGAGCTCAGGGTCCTTCTTCAGCGCATGTGCGAGATTAGTGAGTCTGCCAAGTGCAACGATAACGAGTTCATTCTCCAGCTCATCCGCCGTGCGAACGATGAAATCTGCTGCAGGTTCGGAAATCGGACGCTGCGCAGATGCGGGAATCTCTACATTTCCGATCCCGTTAACGCCATGCACATGCGTAGGGAATACTTCTACTTTACGAGTAAGGGGCTGTGAAGCACCTTGACTGACAGGAATTTCGTTTTCTTTTCCGGCTAGCTTTATGATTCGCAGCGTATTCTCTGTAGCTTGATCGACAGGAATATTGCCGAAGATAGTAGTGATGCCAACGATATCCGCCTTGCCTGACTTGATGCCATATAGGATGGCTAGTGCGTCATCGATCCCTGTATCGGCATCGATGATCATTTTCAGTTGTTTCATTTTGCTACCCCTTATCCTGATGTTAAATGACGCTATATTCCAGTATAACCTTACGGGAGCCGCAGCACCAATATTAGGGTGAAAAGTGTTGAACATTTTCGCGCTGAAAATTAAACTTAGAAGTATTCATTCCTTACGATGTAAGGGCAAAGGAGTAGACGTAAATGCTGAATGATCGTACGCATGTAAAACCTGAAGTAGCTGCCTATCTCGAGAGGATCGGCTATCAAGGTCCGCTTGACGGCAGTGCAGCAGCGCTTGCCGACCTGCAAGAATGTCATTTGCACACAGTGCCTTATGAGAATTTGGATATTATGAACGGCATCCCCTTGTCCCTGCAAATTGACTCCCTCATGGACAAAATCGTTCACCGCCGCCGCGGCGGATACTGCTTCGAGCTTAATGCGCTGTTCGGCTGGCTGCTGCGGGAGCTGGGTTACCCGGTTACGGATCTTGTGGCCCGCTTCTGGCGCGATGTCGATACGCTGCCACCGAAACGGCGTCACCATGTGTTGAAGGTGGAGGCGGAAGGTCGCACCTATTTAGTCGATGTCGGCGTTGGGGGCATCGTACCGCGAAGGCCGATTGAGCTGGTAGAGAAGCTGGAGCAGACACAAGGCGAAGAAGTCTATCGTATGGAGCGAGACAGCGAGTTTGGTTGGTTTCTGTGTGAGCAGAAGCGAGGAGAATGGAGCCGTATTTATTCCTTTACCGAAGAACCGCAGCTTGCGGGAGACTACGAGTTTGCAACGTTCTGGTGCGAGAATGCGCCGGATTCGGTTTTCAGAAAAGCTCCGATACTGGCTGTCCGAACGAAGGAAGGACGTAATACGGTATCCGGAGAGGAGTTCCGTATATTCGTAGGCAAAGGGATACCTGTCGTCTTTCAAGCGGGGACGAAAGCCCAGTTTGATGAAGCATTAGAGAAGTATTTTGGCATCAAGCTTTAATTAGGTTTTCACTTTCCTCATAGCTAGCAGCATTCGGAAGCTGAACAACGCGAATATCGCAATACCCCCATACAGCAAGAAGGCAAGCCCATAATGATGGACGTAATATTTGACGTGCAGCCAGCGATCGCCTAGCAGGAAACCGATATAAATAAAGAGCACGCTCCAAGACAGCGCACCTGTGTAAGCATATAACATAAACGTACTGAATTTGAGCCTCGACATCCCCGCCATATAAGCTGTTATGTGGCGAACACCCGGAACGAAGAAGCCCAGTATGAGCAGCAAGTTGCCGTATTTATTCATCCACCCTTGCGCACGTTCGATCTTAGCCGCAGAGATGTGAATCTTGGGACCGTACTTGAGCAGGAAGGGAAGCCCAAACCGGATGCCGATCAAATAGCTTACGGTAATGCCTAGTGCTGAACCGAGAAAGGCACATAACACGACAAGCAGCGGATGCAGAGTCCCGTTGCCGGCGAGGTAGCCTGAGTAGGTGAGCAGCACCTCGTCCGGGACAGGCACACCGACAATGCCAAGTGCGAGTGCGAACGTTAATCCGATATAGCCATAACGGAAAATGAGTAATTCTAATAGATATTCCAAGCGGTGCAGCCTACTTTCTTATGCGGGTTCAAGTCCGATTCGACTCGCTTGAGTACGCTTTTGTTATATGAAAATGAAGTTGTTTTATATTTCTTCCCTTCTCATTATGGACTATACTAGGGTCGAATCCAATTTATTGAAAAAGGTGGCCATCACATTGACACGTAAATTGCGTTGGGGCGTTATCGGCTGTGCCGGAATCGCCGTACATTCCGTTATCCCGGGCACGAAACAATCCGAAACCGGAGAAGTGACAGCGATTGCAAGCCGCGATTTGGCAAAGGCAGAAGAAACCGCAGCGAAGCTCGGAATCGCCAAAGCCTATGGAAGCTATGAAGAAATTTTGAATGATGCGGATATCGACGCTATCTATATTCCACTGCCGAATCATTTGCATATGGAATGGTCCATCCGTGCGATGGAAGCGGGCAAGCATGTCCTATGTGAGAAGCCAATCGCGCTCAATGCCGAAGAGGCACAGCGTATGGCTGATGCTGCTGCCAAGAACGGCGTTCATCTTGCAGAAGCATTCATGTACCGTCTGCACCCTCGTTATGAAGACATTCAGGCCGTTATCGCTTCCGGCGAGATCGGCGAAATTCGCGGTATTCACGGGACTTTTACATTTAATAATGCCGGAGATTCCAAAAACGTACGTTACCGCAGAGATTGGGGCGGCGGTTCGATCTATGATGTTGGCTGCTATCCGATTAGTGCGGCGAGATTGCTGCTCGGCACAGAGCCGGAAGCGGCAACGGTGCATGCCTTAATTTCCCCTGAACATGACAATGTCGATATGATGGCTTCGGGTATTCTGGAATTCCCGGGCAGCGTAGCGCTGACATTCGATTGCGGCATGTGGGCTGCTTTCCGCAATACGCTTGAAGTCATTGGAACGAACGGCCGCATTGAAGTGCCGGAAGCCTACATCGGCAATCCTACTTTCTACGTACATTCGAAGGACGGCAAGCGTGAAGTGACGCAGCCTGTACTTAATCAATATGCGCTGCAAGCCGATGAGTTTGCCCGAGTAGTATGGGGCGAGAAAGAAGCTTCGTTCACAGCTGCGGATGCGGTGGCAAATATGAAAGTTATCGATGCATGTTTGAAATCAGCTTACTCACGTACACGAGTTAGCATCTAATTGATGTAGGAGGTTAATGGAATCATGAAACAAATCAAACTGCCTGGCGTTAAGCAGGGCATCTCTCAACTTATCATGGGCTCGGATTATTTTGCGCCGGAAGTGTATGAACTCGTGTCCGCGAATTTGGATGCGTTTACGGCAATTGGCGGCAATACGATTGATTCGGCCTTTATTTATTACGGCGGCAAGAGCGAGCAAGCCATCGGCATGTGGATGGAAGAGCGCAAAAATCGCGAATCCATCAATGTATGGACGAAAGGCGGCCATCCGAATCAAGAGGGTCCGCAAGTGAACAAGCAGTCCATCTATAACCAGCTGATGATCAGCTTAGAGCGCCTTCGCACCGATTATATCGACATGTACGCTCTTCATCGCGACGATACGAACGTACCGGTTGGCGAAATTGTAGAGATTCTTAATGAGCATATCGAAGCAGGCCGCATTCGCACTTTCGGCGGTTCCAACTGGACAACGGCTCGTCTGCAAGAGGCGAACGAATATGCGGCTAAGCATGGTTTGCGCGGCTTTGAATTTAGCAGCCCCAATCTTAGTCTTGCGAAAGCTCAGGAGCCTTATTGGGCAGATTGCATCAGTGTCGATGAGGAGATTCTGGGCTGGCATGAGCGTACGGAGCTGCCTCTGTTATCTTGGTCGGCGCAAGCACGTGGCTTCTTCACAGGCCGGTTTACGGCAGAGGATCGCACAGATGCGGATTTGGTACGGGTGTTCTACAATGACGACAATTGGGAGCGTTACCGCCGTGCAGAGCAGCTTGGCAAAGAGAAAGGCTTCTCGACTATTCAAATCGCGCTTGCCTATGTGCTGAACCAATCCTTCCAAACGGCTGCAATCATCGGGGCGCGCAATGAGGCGGAAATGAAGTCTTGTTTGGAAGCGACGACGCTTACACTGACGCCGGAGGAAATCAAATGGTTGGATCTGCGGACACGCTAATCGAACTATGGCCGGAAGGCGCACCGCTTGCTGCGGGAACGACCGACGAAGATCGTCCTGCACTCACGCCTTATTTGGTAGATGGCAGCGAAAGTGTCGTTATCGTCTGTCCGGGCGGCGGGTATGGGATGCGGGCTGACCATGAAGGAGAGCCGATCGCGTTTTGGCTTAACAGTCTTGGCATATCAGCTTTCGTGCTGCGTTACCGGGTGGCGCCTTATCAATACCCGAGTGCGCTGTATGATGTGCAGCGGGCGATTCGATATGTTCGGCTTCATGCGGAAGGGCTTGGCGTGAACACGCGCAAGATCGGCATACTCGGGTTCTCCGCAGGCGGACATCTGGTCTCTACGGCTGGCACTCATTATGATGCAGGGAATCCGGAAGCGGATGATCCGATTGAACGTGTGTCCTGCCGACCTGATCTCACGATTCTGTGCTACCCGGTTATTACGATGAAGTCTCCGTTTACGCACGAAGGCTCCCGTATGAATTTGCTCGGCGCGAATCCGTCAGTAGAGCTGGTCGAACTGCTAAGCAATGAGCTGCAGGTTACGCCGGATACACCGCCGACATTCCTGTGGCATACATCCGATGACGGAGCCGTTCCGGTCGAGAACAGCTTGCAGTTTGCGCTGGCGCTGCGACGTGCAGGGGTCCCGTTTGACCTTCATGTGTATGAGCAAGGCGCACATGGCTTGGGACTGGCGGAAGCAGACTCGCATGTTGCCAACTGGACAACGGTATGCGGACTTTGGCTGAAGCGAAACGAATTTTAACTAGTGCTAGTGCTTAGCGCAGCAGATGGCCTCTCTTGTGAACGGTCCGCATTGATGTGGACGGTTCTTGCAAGGGAGGTTTTTTTGAAGAATACGGGTGATTATCCCCTAATGGCTATGTTAATCTAGTGAGGTAGTCTGTGCGATCCAAGAAGCTAAAGGAGAGTAGAAATGACGATGAGCGAGAATCGAGCTTTTGAAGGTACCTATCAGGGAGAAAAGGCAGTTTGGTTGAAATACGATCGCTACGAGGCGGCCATTCTGCCCGAGGTTGGGGGAAATCTGATCGCTTTCCGCGATGTGGCAAGCGGTACTCCATATCTTCATGAACCAACGATGGACGAGATGGAATCATTCAAGGCGAGACCATTCATTCACGGTATTCCGGTTTTGTTTCCACCGAATCGCTTCGAGGACGGCAAGTTTCCTTGGAACGGACGCACGTACCAATTCCCGGTCAATGAGCCTGCGACGGGCAACCATCTGCATGGCTTTGTACATAGCGAGACTTGGGCAGTTGAAGAATTCGGCACAACAGCGAGCGAGAGTTATGTCGTTGTTGCGCTTCAAGTCGATGAGCAGAGTTCCGTGTATACGTATCTGCCGCATAAATTTACGATCAGACTTCGTTATGCCATTAGCGCCGACGGTTTGCACCAGCACGTACTGGTTCGTAATGATGGCGACGATGTCATGCCATGTCTGTTCGCGTTTCACACGTCGGTTAACGCTCCGTTCGTTCCAGGCGGGTCTGCGCAAGACTATCGCTTGAAGCTGACGATCGGCGAGCGCTGGGAGATGAGCGAGCGCATGCTTCCGACAGGCAAACATCAGCCGTTGTCCACGAATGAAGAGCTGATGAAAGGCGACGGTGTGTATCCATTCTTCGAATCGCTGGACAACCATTATACGGCTGCAGCGCAAAATGGCCGCAACCGGATGGAACTGACCGATACGAAGCACGGCATCACGCTCGTTTATGATGTAGGCACTTCATACAAGCAGTGGATGATTTGGAACAACGGCGCTACAGAAGGCTTCTTCTGCCCAGAGCCGCAAATCAACCTCGTGAACGCGCCGCATGTGGACATGCCTGCTGATGAAATCGGCTTATTCAGCCTCGCTCCCGGTGAGATTTGGGAAGAGACGGGCCGCCTGTACGTGAAGAAGGCTTAATTCACTGACTATTAATCGCCATATAGTAAAGTCCGCATCTGCAGCCAGCACACTCTCCTCCGTAGGAGGGAGCGCCGGCCGCCGATGCGGACTTTTTTAATGCGATGAACGGTCGCGAAGAAGGCTGTATACATTCGTATTATAAGACTTGCCGCCTTGAACCATGTAATCTCGCAGAACACCTTCCTGCTGAAAGCCGAGCTTCGTTAATAAGGTATGTGAAGCCGTATTTTCCTGAAAAACAACGGCACCGATTCTTGTCAGTTCAAGCTGTTCAAAACCGTAGTCGACGATCCTGGAAACAGCCTCTGACGCATATCCTTTGTGCCAGTGATCCGGATGGAGCTCATAGCCGATCTCGGCTCTACGATGTTTGGACATCCACGCATTAAAACCGATCGTGCCAATGATACTGTTATCCGGGCTGTCTTTGCGCTGAATGCCCCACCGAATGCCGCGTTTCTCTTGGTAATTTCGAGCGAAGAACTCTACGAAGGCGGCGGCTTGCTCCAACTGATCGAGCGGTTCTTGCCCGTAATAACGCGTGACTTCCACATTCGAGAAACAAGCAAATATCCCAGTCGCATCCGCTTCCGTTAATTCACGTAAAATCAGTCTGTCGGTTTCTAATCTCGGAAACAGATAAGTCCCTCCTAATTATTGATCTGCTCTTTGCAGCAGTTGTCCCTTACGGATCGCTGACGGCGTCGAGTTGCGAACCTTCTTAAACACTCTACCAAAATAAGTCATATTGGAGAAGCCTGCACGCTCGGCGATTTCGGCGACAGGATAATCGGTATCGAGCAGCATCCGCTCTGCTTCCTGAACGCGCAGCATATGGATATATTCGATCAATGTCTTGCCTGTGACCTGCTTGAAGATTTTGCAGAAATGAGTCGGGCTTAAATTTACCATACGTGCAGCTTCGTTTACGCTGATAGACGCTTGATAACGCTCGCGAAGCGTTTGGAGCAGATGCGAGAAATCATATGGCTTCTGTGCGCGCGGCATAGATAAGTCGGTGTGCTGCTGGGCATATCGAAAATATAGCCCGAAGATCCGCAGCAGCTCCGCTTTCACGAGCAGCTCATATCCCGGCTGCTTCGCTTGGAATTCCTCCACGAGTCTAGCAAAGGAAAGATTCATCTCGTCGATGTACGGATCTGTGGACTGCATCGTACTCGGCCATTTCAACTGCTGCTGCAAGTAGGGAACAAAATAATGATGCTCTGTAATATCCAGCCCGCTTCCCCTCACCAATGCCTCATTAAATACGATACAGATAAGCTCAGCATCCGGTTCAAGCGGTACGACGCTATGAAGCTGCTTCGTATTGATGAAAGCGAGCTCGCCCTTGTTCAACTGCCTATAAGAAGCATCGATTTGTACGCGGGCGCGGCCTTCTTTGACAAACACCCATTCCATATGATCATGCCAATGCAAATGTACTTCCTTCACGATGAACACATTGATTGGAAAAGTGCGATCGGGAATCCACGTATTCTCTTTAAACGGATTTACCGTCATAGGGACAGCCTCCTGTCTATACGTACGATTTTACGATAGAACTGCCTCCAATCTCAATTGGAATCGCTTTTATCGTCAAAACTATCATAAGATTGTTCGAATATTACGCAATTTTGTTTCTAGTTTCAATTCCCGACTTTCGGTACGATAGGAGCAGAACCAGCATTTGGAAGCAATCGGAAAGGTGATGGACTTTAACGTGAATAATATTCGAATTGGTACGCTTGTTAATGGCAATACGGCAGCATCGGTCATACCGCAAATTATCCCGCACGGCTTCGAGTCCTTCGGTCTGACCTTCTGGCAAACTACGCAAGGGACAGATCTAACGGAGCTCGCCAAGAAAGTAAAGGAGCAGCTGGCGGAGCACGATATCGTCATCTCTACGTTAGGTGTATTCGGCAATCCACTCACTGGCGCGGGAGACAACTATGATACATTAGCCAGCTGGGAGCGGCTGATTGATGCTGCAGAAGCTTTTGGCACAGACCTGGTCACCGGATTTACGGGAAGAATGCCCGGCAGCATTGATGAGTCCATGACGAGATTCGGTGAAGTGTTTGGCGAACTGACCAAACGCGCAGCGTCGCGCGGCGTTCGAATCGCTTTCGAGAATTGCGATATGGGCGGCACATGGGGCCGCGGTGAATGGAATATCGCGCATAACCCGACGGCGTGGGAAATGATGTTCAATACGGTGAACGCGGACAACATCGGACTGCAATGGGAGCCTTGCCATCAGATGGTGAGCTTGATCGATCCGATTCCACAGCTTCGCAAATGGACCTCTAAAATATTCAATGTACATGGTAAAGATGCTACAATCGCATGGGATGTTGTGAAGGAATATGGCATTCACGGTCCGCGTGAATTTGTTTGGCACCGGACGCCGGGGTTCGGCGATTCCAACTGGACCGATATTATTTCGATTCTGCGTCAAGCCGGCTACAAAGGCAGCATCGATATCGAGGGCTGGCATGATCCGGTCTACAGGGATGAGCTCGAAATGACAGGTCAAGTGCATGGTCTCAACTATTTGAAACGCTGCCGCGGCGGCGATTTTGTTCCTAATCCGGTATAAAAGGAGATCGATGATCGATGAAGCATCGCATTGTAGTAGCAGGCTGCGGCGGCATGTCCAATACGTGGCTCGATTACGCAACAGAGCGGGAGAATGCCGAAATTGTCGGGTTAGTCGACATTTATGAAGAGAGTGCCAAGGCGCAGGCAGCCAAACGCGGCCTGCAAGTGCCGACTTTCACGGATCTCGGAGCAGCCTTAGCTGAAACGAATGCCAATCTTGTGTTTGATGTGACAATACCGGCCAGCCATAAGCTGATCGTAACGACGGCGATGCGCGCAGGCTGCAACGTGTTCGGCGAGAAGCCAATGGCAGAATCGTATACCGATGCCGAAGAAATCGTTGCTGTGAGCAAGGAAACAGGCAGAAGCTATTCCGTCATGCAAAACCGCCGTTATAATAAGCAAATCCGTTCTTTCCGCGATTTAATCGGATCTGGAGCGATCGGTACTGTCGGTTCGATTCATGCTGATTTCTTCCTCGGACCGCATTTCGGCGGTTTCCGTGACCTCATGGATAATCCGCTTATCGTAGATATGGCGATTCACACGTTCGATCAAGCCCGCTTCCTGAGCGGCGCTGATCCTGTTTCTGTCTATTGCCACGAGTATAACCCTCCGGGTTCATGGTACAAAGGAAATGCGTCTGCCGTTTGTATCTATGAAATGAGCGACGGTTCGGTTTTCACTTATAACGGTTCCTGGTGCGCGGATGGACTCAATACCTCATGGGAATCGAACTGGCGCGTAACCGGCAGCGAAGGCGGGGCATGTTGGGACGGAGCAACGATGCCGTACGGTGAATGCATCGACCGTTCAAAACCAGAGGGCTTTACCCGTGAAATGAAAAGAGTGGAAGGCAGTCAAGAATGGAGCGGGCGTGAAGGCCATTTCGGTTGTATGGATGAAATGTTCGCGGCGCTGGAGGAGAACCGTCCTGCCGAAACGAACTGTCATGACAATATTAAGAGCGTTGCAATGGTGTTTGGCGCCGTAGAAAGCGCACGCTTGGGACAGAAGATTAAACTATAAGCTGTAATGGATTGGAAGCTGTAAGGAAGAGAGAGTCGGCCAAAGTGGCGGCTCTCTTTTTATATGCGGTTAGAGAGTTTCCATTCGATACATAATAACGGAAATCCCATCCAGCGGAGGCGTGTGTATGACTTCATCACAAGAGAATAATCTACCTACGCTTGCACATACCCTTCATGAGTTTCAGGAGTGTAGTGATCTCATTCACCGATCGATTCCTAGTTTAGGTGTCGATATACTCTTTATAGGCAACCTGATTTCAGGGGACAAGCTTTACAGAGATTTGCTGAACCTGATCGAGAATACGGATCCAGAGCAGCTGCTGCAGCTCGTAACGCAGTCGCAGTTTGTTCCTGTGACGGATAGCAAGAAGCTCGTTATCAATATATTGTCCGGACATGCAGCCTTTTTCTTTGAAAATATGGCATATGCAGTTGATGTTTCCGGCAACGAAGGGCGCTCCGTTTCGCAGTCGGAACAGGAAACAACGATTACCGGCCCACATGATGCATTCACAGAGGATGCCGGTGTCAGCCTCGGCTTGCTGCGCAAGCGAATTAAGAGCTCCCACCTTAAAGTAATCCGACTCTCTGTAGGGGAAGTTACGAAGTCGGATGTCTATGTACTCTACATCAAAGACATTGCCAATATGGAGTATGTGAACGAACTGAAGAATCGAATTCAGGACATTGAAATGGATGCGGTGCTCGATACGAACATGCTGATTCAGCTTATTGATGACAGTCCTTATGCGCTTTTTCCGCAAATATTGACCTCGGAGCGGCCTGACGCCATTGCTTCCAAGCTTGTTGCCGGAAGAGTGGTCGGCTTAATGGACGGGAGTCCGACTGCGTTCAGTATCCCGGCCTCATTCATGGAATTCTTCTCCTCTTCTGACGATTATTACATGCGCTGGATGCTCGGATCGGCGACGCGAATATTAAGGTTCATTGCCCTCTTCATCACGATGATCTTCACGGCTCTCTATGTATCGGTTACAACCTATCACTACGAGATGATACCGCAAAATCTTATTTTGACTCTGGCGGAATCCCGCAGCAGAGTGCCTTTCCCACCTGTATACGAGGCGCTGCTGATGGAGCTTACAATCGAGCTACTGCGCGAAGCAGGCGCCAGATTGCCGACAAAAATCGGGCAAACCATCGGTATCGTCGGCGGTATCGTTATCGGTCAAGCCGGCGTGCAAGCAGGTTTAACAAGTAATATTCTCATTATTGCAGTTGCTTCCTCGACCATTGCTTCATTCGTTATCCCGAACTATACCATGAGCGCTTCGATACGTCTCATCCGATTCGGTCTGATCTTGTTGGCCGGATTCTGGGGGAATCTCGGACTGGCAATGGGCCTGGCTGCTGTCATTATTCACCTGAGCGGTATGACCAGCTTCGGTTCTTCTTACTTGACTCCGATCGCACCTTCTCAACCCAGCGAGTGGCGTGATGTGCTCTTCCGCGCCCCATTCAACAAACTGAACTACCGTCCTTCTCAGACGCGCACGAAGAATAAGATCAGAAACAAGATGAAGAGGTGAGCTGCCTATGAATGGGTCAGAGAAGCTGTCTGCATTTCATATGACCATACTTGTCTATATGATGCAGTTTGGAGTCGTTATCTTCATGCTTCCGCAGATGCTGAGCAAAACCTTCGGTACGAATGGGTGGATTGTACTGCCCGGCTATGGGCTGATTGTCATCATCAATTTGCTGCTGATCGGGGCTGTTTATAAGCTCGGCAAGGGTAAATCGATCTTCGATATTTTGGAACATGTGATTCCCAGAATGCTGTTGATGCCGCTTTATTTGTTTCTTGTCGGCGTGTGGGCTATGCTGGGTTGTTTGGTTGGCAAGGAATACGTGCTTATTTTTCAAATGCTGGCCTTTCCTACGACTAACCCGATGGTGTTCAAGCTTGTCATGGATGTGCTGATATTCTGGTTGATGATCAAGGGGCTGTACAATATTTCAAAAGCCGCCACGATGTTCTTCTGGTTCTCAGTGTGGATGCTGCTGCTGGTGTTTTTCTTCTATGGCGAATTCAGCTTTGCGAGGTTAACGCCGTTCTTTCTTAAAGGTGGAACAGGCTCTTTGGCAGACTTTGTCGGCATATATTCGGCCTATCTCGGCTATGAGCTAGTGATGCTTACCTTTCCTTCGACCGATGCCAAGACTAAATTTCTCCGCTCAAGCATCCTCGGCAGTCTGCTGACAACGATAATCTATACCTATATTTGCTTTGTCGCATTCGGCTTCTTAAGCCCGAAACAATTGAACCGAATGCTGTATCCACTGCTGGACCTCATGGCGTATATAAAATTCCCATTCGTCGAGCGGCTGGAGAGTTTATTCTGCGGGTTCTTCCTATTCACAACTGTGTTTACAGTCGTCATGTATTTATGGTCGGCAAAGGAGACGGGCCGCAGAATATTTCCGAAAATGAAAGAAAATGTGCTTGCCGGCATCATTGTGCTGCTGTGCTATATTGTCGCCTATGTCCCTGACACGATAAGCGATGTGCAGACATGGTTCAAAGTGTTCAGTGCCGTGGAGTGCATCATTGCGTTTACCTTGCCGCTGCTGCTCATTATAGTGTTGGCACTCACGCGGGAGAAAGTGGCGTCCGCATGAAGCTGAACATGAGAAAAATAATGCTGCTGCTGGTTACACTGACTGTTGCAATGACCTTAACGGGCTGCGGCGATCAGCGGATTCTCGAGAAGCTCGGTTTCTCCCAAACGAGCAGCTATGATTTGGTGGATGACAATAGGCTTGAGATTGCCGTTTCCATGCCGAAGGCGGATCCGCAAGCACGCACGCAGCGCGAGGTGCTGAGTGCGGTCGCAGCGAGCGGGAAAGAGGCCAGAACCAAGCTCGCGAAACAGACCAATCTGCTGCTGGTCAGTGGTCAACTCCGCAATGCGTTATTCAGCATGTCAATTGCGAGAAGCGGAATGATCAAGCATTTGGACACCTTACTGCGTGATCCTTCTATTTCTCCGCGGCTCAAACTATCCGTCGTGAACGGGAATGCCAAACAAATGCTGCAGAAGGACTACAAGCAGCATCCCATTACCGGTAAATACATCGATGGGATTCTGGATAAGGAAGCGATGGGCAGGACGATCCCCTTAACGTCGCTCTACTCGTTCACACGAGATCTGTATGATGATGGAATTGATCCTGTTATGCCTGTTCTCAGAGATTCCGGTGAGCATATTAATATCGATGGTGTGGGCTTGTTTCGGGATGACCGCTACATCACGATGATTCCTGCCAAGGAAGGGATCATTTTTGCTTTTCTTAGAGGTTCCTTCAAGCAGGGCGAGGTCGCAGTCCAATTGAATGGCCATCAGAGTATGGGAGATACCATCTTGTTCAGCTCTCTCATAAGCCGCTGGCGGGTGAAAGTCGGCCGCGATTCATCCGGAGTGCCTTCGGTTCACATTCACATCAAGATCAAGGGATCGGTTCTTGAATACACCGGCAAGCTCTCCCTCACTGAGCCCGGGGACCAGAAACGAATCGAGCAGCAGGTTGCGAAGAAACTGACTGAGCGGGGCCAGAAGCTGATTGCCTTTATGCAGAAAAACCGTGTCGACAGCATTGGAATGGGCATTCCGGTTCGTAATCATATGAGCTATGCCGCTTGGGAGAAATTGAACTGGCCTGAGGTTTATCCCTCGATAAAGGCAACATGCAGCTTCACGGTGGTGATTAATAATACCGGGAAGTCGGCGTAAGGCAGAAGAACCATAATGAAGCAAATAAATAGAAAAATGCAGCAATGTTAGAGCGAGCGCTCGTTTTCTATACTTGAATAGAGGAGAGGAGTGCCTGCGTTAAGGAGACTAGATGGCAGGCTGGTCGTTATGCAAGAAAGGAGGGGCAGCGTCTTCCGCAAATAAGCGGCAGGAAACCGAAGTCATATCAACTTGTCAGAGGGGAAGTGGATGATATGTTAACCGGTTTACGTTTAGGCTTCAAAAGGCGGCGACTCAGCACGTTGCTGCTAGCCTTCGCGATCATGATGGGGGCGCTTGTGATCCCGCAGCAGGCATTCGCGGCAGATTACACCGTTCAGAAGTGGCAGACCGTCGAAATTTCGTTGACCAGCTCCAAGACGTACACAAACCCGTTTCAAGATGTGGATGTGACCGCTACCTTCAGCGGACCCGGCGGGGTTATCATTACCCGACCGGCATTCTGGAACGGCGGATCGGGTTGGAAGGTTCGGTTCGCACCGACAGTGACCGGTGCTTGGACAATGACGACCACCGCAAACGATACATCCGATTCTGGACTGCACAATGTTACAAAAACGATTCAGGCTAATACCTATACAGGAAGCCAGGCGATCTATCAGAAAGGCTTCTTAAAGGTAAGCAGCAATGGCCGCTATCTTACTTATAATGACGGTACGCCGTTCTTCTACCTAGGCGATACGCATTGGATTTTGCCGCATGAACGGTTCTCGACCTCCAATAAGTCAGGGGTTGCCTCACAGTTCAAATATGTGGTGGACAAACGCGTAGGCCAAGGGTTCACCGTATACCAATCGGAGCCGATCTGGCAGCCGCACGGCGGAGGAACACATACCGGTGCTGATGAAGAAGCGGTAGCGAACCTCAGTGATGGCTTCTCGAGCACTGACCTTCCCGGCTTTGATAACTTGGATCGTAAATTCAAGTATATTGCCGATCAAGGACTTGTCCACGCCAACGCGCAGGTCACATGGGCTCTTGATCCGGCGAGTAATGCCGTGTATACCGATGCCTACATGGCGCGAGTTGCGAAATATTGGGTTGCGAGATACGGCTCCTATCCGGTAATCTGGACGATCGCGCAGGAGATCGACCGCAACATGTACAACAACTACAACACTACGACGATGAGCAAATGGTATGCCGCCGGGCAGAGCATATCGGACAATGATGCGTACAACCAGCCTCTTATGCCGCATATGGAGAATACGAGTACAGCGGTCGCATCGAATTCCACTTGGGCGGGCAAGGCTTATCATGACGGCTGGGCGGTTCAGTGGCAAGGGGATATGACCGGAATGAGTACGGCAAAAGACTTCTGGAACTTCGCGACAGCCAAACCTTCGGTCATGTATGAAAGCGCATACGACGGCTTCTGGACAGATTCCCGAGGTGCATTAGGCGCAGCGTACAAATCGTTCCAATACGGGATTTACGGGTATGGATACGGGGCATCGGGCACGTGGAACGACGTGTATTCGGTTTCGGGTGGTGCCGATGATTTCGGGACCGGCTACGAGCTTCCGGCACGGTACACATGGTGGTATGATGGCGCGAACTATGTAACTGGCAACCAATTGGCGTATTTCAAAAGCTTCTATACGTCGCTGGAGTGGTGGAAGCTGGTTCCGCGGTTTGATGATGCAAGCTGGGGGGCGTTTAGCGATACGTCCAAGTCCTTGATCTCCTCCGACGGCAATTCGGTTTACGCTGTTTTCTTCTTTAACGGTACGACCAGTACCGGTACATTGAAGCAAATGGATAATGCGTATCTGTACAATGCCCGTTGGTACAATCCGAGAACCGGTGCCTACACGACGATCAGCAGCAGCGCACAGGCATCTTCCGGGCAGTGGAGCATCCCGTCTAAGCCGGATACGAACGATTGGGTGCTGCTCGTTCAGAAGACGTCAACTCCTGCGCCAAACTTAACGAATCTGGCGCTGAACAAGACGTATTCCAGCTCCTCCTCGTGGGATGCAAACCAGCAAGCGCCGAAAGCCTTCGACGGCACAACGGCAACCAACTGGCAGGCGTGCAATAGCTGCTGGAGCGGGCAGTGGCTGGAAGTGAACTTTGGCGCGAACACGACGTTTAATAAAGTGGTGCTCACGGAATATGACAGTCGGACGACAGGATACCGGATCGAATATTGGAACGGTTCTACATGGCAGACGGCGTATACCGGCACGAGTATCGGCGCGAGCTTTGTCCCCAAGACCATTACGTTTAGTGCAGTGACAGGCAGCAAGGCGAGAATTTACTTTACTTCGGGGACAGCGAATGCGCCGATTATTTATGAATTTGAGGTTTATTATGATGTGCCGAATCTGGCGCTGGGCAAGACGTACTCCAGTTCCTCCTCGTGGGATGCCAATCAGCAGGCGCCGAAGGCCTTCGATGGGTCTGCAGCGACCAACTGGCAGGCATGCAGCGGATGCTGGAGCGGCCAATGGCTGGAGGTGAACTTCGGTACGAACACCACCTTCAATAAGGTCGTGCTCACCGAGTATGACAGCCGAACGACGGGTTACCGCATTGAGTATTGGAACGGAACCTCATGGGTGACGGCTTATACAGGGACAACGATCGGAGCAAGCGGCGTACCGAAGGTTATTACGTTCAGCGCGGTTACCGGCAGCAAAGCTCGTATCTATTACACATCGGGAACCAGCTTCGCACCGATTGTGTACGAGTTTGAAGTTTACAACCAGTAAGTGAACGCAGGAAAGGCCGGGTGCATCGCTAATGGCGAGGCACCCGGCCTTTCGATTATTCAGTGGTGATTACAGGATGTTTGGTGCGTCTACGTTTGGATCAGTATCCGCTTCATAATCGACGCCGTCCGTTTCGAAGCCGAACAGCTGGAAAAACTCCTTGCGGTAGCCTTCGAGATCCGAAAGCTGCTCAATGTTTTCCGTCGTAATGGCATCCCAAATCTTCGCCACTTCTTCTTGAACATCTTCGCGAAGCTCCCAATCGTCAATGCGAATGCGGCCTTCCGCATCCACCGGAACTTCGCCGCCAGCGTATAGGCGCTCGCTGAACAATCTATAGGTTTGCTCGATGCAGCCTTCATGAAGCCCCTTCTCCTTCATGACCTTATACAGCGCGGAGATGTAGAGAGGTACGACAGGAATAGCGGAGCTGGATTGTGTGACCAGCGCTTTGCTGACAGTGACGAATGCACGTCCGCCGTTTGCGCTCAGTTGTTCGCTCAGCTTCTTCGCGGTAGCTTCCAGATGATCCTTAGCTTGGCCGATGCTGCCTTCACGGTAGATTGCTTGTGTAATCTGCGAGCCGATATACGAATAGGAGATCGTAGTTGCACCTTCAGCGAGTACGTCGCCTTGCTGCAGCGCGTCAATCCACATTTGCCAGTCGTCGCCGCCCATAACGGTAACGGTATCTTGAATTTCCTGCTCAGTTGCAGGCTCGATCGTGATGGATGTCACTTCGCCGCTATGAAAGTTAACGGTCTTGTTCGTGTATGTAGCGCCGATTGGCTTCAGTACGGAATTTGCTGTTTCTCCTGTCTTCGGATCGGTTCTGCGCGCGGATGCCACGCTGTATACAACCAGATCAACTTGACCGAGCTCCTGCTTAATTAGCTGGACCGCTTTCTGTTTCGTCTCATCCGTGAAGGCATCGCCTGTCACGCTGAACGACTTCAGGCCTGCTTGCTGCGCTGCCTGTTCGAATGCAGCGGAGTTGTACCAGCCTGCGGACGCGGTGCGGTTTGCTTTGCTTTCGCTTTGGCGGTAAACGCCAACGGTATTCGCGCCGGCACCGAATGCCGCGACAATACGAGCTGCCAGGCCATAGCCCGCGGATGCGCCGATTACGAGTACATTGCGAGGCCCATTAATGGCTGCGTGCTCTTTGACATAATTGATTTGTTCCTGCACTTGAAGGGCACAGCCCGTAGGGTGAGCGGTCGTGCAGATAAAACCGCGTGTTCTTGGTTTGATAATCATGTGTGTCTGTTCAATTCCTCTCATACGGTTGTCTCGCATTTGTGTCAATGCTCAATGTTCTGATAGTACCCTTATTGAAGCGAATCCGCAACATTTGAAGCGATTTCCGTCGATTTTATATGGGGTGGAAACATTTTCCTTTGCTATAATAGAACTAACGTTAAGTTGCCGGAGGAAAGACGCGGATCAGGCAGGGTCAAGGGTTGTAACCTAACGAAGTTGAAGTGAGGAGCGGATTCAGATGGAAAATGTAATCAGTCCGATTCAACATGTTGTGGGAAGTGTTTTTGTCCATGTTACAGATCTCCGCCGATCCGCCGAGTGGTACAGCATGGTGATGGGGCTGCCCGTATTGGAGGAACGTCTAAACGGTGGCAATGTTTATTGGTTGGCCCTGCAAGGTGGGACAGGCATCATTCTGGATGATAACAAGAGCAACACGCCGACTGATATGCCGCATGTCAAATTCATGTATAAAACCGAAGATATTGAGGCGGCTCGCCGATTCCTGGAGGAGCGAGGGATAAGCAGCATCAGTGAAATTGATCGCCCGCATCCGGGATTAGCTTTCTTCCGATTCGAGGATCCGGATCGCAATTCGATCATGGTTACGCAATCGGACTATGAATCAGAAGTAGTGGACCGCATAGTAGATACGGAGAGTCCTATCATGAATCGGATTGGCAGTGTTTTTCTAAATGTTACGGATATGAAGCGGGCTATTCAGTTTCATAGCGAAGCGCTGGGTCTGGCATATCGATTAGACGATGTCGGGGAGGAAGGTTCGATCTACAGCCTGCAGATGAGCAGCGGCAGCGGCATTCTGATCGATAATAACCGTTATAGACATGGCGACGACTATGAGACGTTGTTTATGTTTGTAACGAATGATGTGGACGGCTCACGCGCTTATTTGGCATCGCAAGGTGTCCCCGTGTTTACCGATATTGAACGGCATGGCGATCGTCTGGCATTCTTCACGGTGAAGGATCCGGACGGAAACGTCGTTATGATTTGTTCGGAGTAGGCGGATGAGAAAAGAACGGCTTCTCTTCACATGAACTGTGAGGGGAAGCCGTTCTTTGTTTATTTCTTCTGGCCAATCGGCATCATCATACCATTGTCCATGCCCATCATGCTGACGCTGCCGTCCGTGTCATCGCCTTCGTACAAATAAACCTCCGTGCCGAAAGCCGGCTCTGCATAAGGAAGGTGCGTACGACCGCGGGCGAGAATTTGGCGGTAGTTACCGGAATCGCCTTCGTAGCCGTCATGATCCCATGGTACCCAGGAGCGGGCATTGCAATAGTGACAGACATAGGAGCGGCGGAAGCGGTCTGTCGTCTTATTCGGATAAGACCGGTGAAACAGATGCGAGTGGAAGAACAGTACGTCACCCGGCTGCATGGGGACGGAGATCGGGGGCGGATACTTGGCGACCACCTTCGATAACGTGTTCACTTCATCATCCAGATGACTCACGTTCTGCACGGCGTTCAAATTCGAGAAGGCATCCAGTGCATGCACATTGCCTCCGCCCATACCGTCAGGCGGATAGATGGGTTCATGGTTGGAGCCGGGTGCTACCCAGAGGCAGCCATTCTCTTCGTCGACTTCTTCAAGCGCAATCCAAGCTCCGATCAAGGTGTCAGGATGCGTCTTGATATAGCAAGCGTCCTGGTGCCAGCCTTGGCCGCCGCGGCCGGGCGGATTGAGGAACATCATGGATTGCACCGCGTAGACATCCGGCCCAATCAGAGCCTCTGTCACATCCAGGATGCGCGGGTTCAGCATACCGCGTTCTGCGGCAGGTTCAATGCGTGAGAGCATATGCACGCGTGTAGCATCTAGGAATTCGTCGTCCAGCGGATTATGGCTGTGGGATTCACGAGCCGTTTTTTTGTTTTTCGTTCTTGTTTTCTCGGCGAGCTCGAAGAGCTCGGCGATGTCTTCTTTTGACACAAGACCTCTTACGACGAGGTAACCGTTTCGCTGATAATGCGCATACTCCTCAACACTGACCAGATAACGATCGACCCGCTCGCGGGACTTAGGCGTATAGTAAGTTGCCATCGATTCTATTCCTCCAGTAACGAGATGATATGTTATTATTGTGCAATATTAAGAGAGCGGTTTCAATGGCAGGAAACCGATTTTCAATGTGTTTATTTGATATCCGGATTTATGACAATATGACGGTTGACGAAAGTACGGGCAGGATCTGCGTCAATTGCCGTATGCCGGAAGATTTGTCCTTTGCAGCGCTCCATGTATTCGGTTGCGTTAATGCCGCGGATACGTTTGTACATTTTGGAGAAATGATGCTCGTCGCCAAACCCGGCCAAATAGGAGATTTGTTTGACCGTACCCGCGCCTTTCATCATCAATTCCTCAGCCCGGTGCAGTCTGCGTTCGAGCAGCATTCGTTTAGGTGACATGCCTACAGCCGCGACGAACATCCTTGTAAAATGCGCATGGGACCAGCCGGATTGGTGGGCAATATTTTCGATCGTAATCGGCTCTGTGAGATGTTCTTCCATGTAGGCGATGCTGTTGGCGATTTGTACGGGGTAGCTGCTTATGGCGAACTCCGGCGTTTTATCGGCGAATGCGGCTAATTCTTCGATTGCTGTGGCTACGAGGGAGGTTAGTCTGCGCCGCCAGTGGTGGGATTGATAATTGGCGACGACGACGATTTGGTTCATAATGGCCCCGATTAAGCTGCTTTGCACGGCCGGAACCACGTGAATGCTGCTGAGCAGCGCGGTGAAACGCGGATCCCTTTCCCGCAACGAATCGTAGTCGAAGTGAACGAATAGATGCCGGACATTGCGGACGCGGTCAAATATATACCTGTGCGAGACGCCGGGCTGCGTGAAGACAAAACACGGTGTGCTCAGTCTGTGCTGTATCCCGGACAGCTCATAGATTGTCCCTGTACCCTCCGGAAAATAGACCAGCTCATAATCGGGAATTGTGCGAGGCCCAACATGGTGACCGCCTGCTTGGACGATGATATCGCCAATACTGTTGATGATCGGTGAGCCGTTTGGATTCGGCAGCATGTGGCGCACTTCCTTTTCACGGGATTTTAGTTGGTGCATCGGGGATATAGTGTCCTTTGGGTATATTATTGCTGAGGTTCAGTACTTGGTGCAATAGATTTGCGAAGCAGCTCGCAACTGTTTGGTACTGGGAAGCGTCCATAGTAGAAAGGCATTACTATTTCCGATAAGAGGAGTTGTCGTCATGAAGAAGAAATGGATTGCCATCCTGTGCGTGGTATGTTCACTTGTAACAGGAACGGCTGTTTACGCTGCCGGTCAACTGACTCTTAAGATAAATGGGATAAATGTGAAGGACAGCGGTTCCTATTTGCGAGATGGTCGCGTTTACGTGCCGCTTCGCATTGTTGCTGAACAGTTGGGCGGTGAAGTCGCATGGAGCTCGGCGAAGAAGGAAGTCAGCATCATGGGCGGCGGAAGCGGCGCAGTGGATATATGGAAGGATGACTCTTTTCCCGGCTATATCCAATATAACAGCGTCATTAATGTAGTAAACCGCTATATGGCCGCTCTTCAGGGGGCATTCTCCAGTTCCTATGACGCGGATGAAGATTTCAAATTATTGCTCTCGGCGCAGGCGATACAGGATGACGTACGTGTGTGGCATCCTTTCTCAGGGATGGTAGGTTCTTCGATGCGCAGTATTTCCAGCTATAAAATTATAGATGGCAGGGTGCTCGGCAACGACGCTGCGAACAGGCCGATCTATGAAATCGCGGTACGCTACAATGTCATCAACCCCGGGGATGATAGTGCCTATAAGCAAATTACGAAGGCGTATACCGTCATCACCGAAGTGATTAACAATCAGTTGTTTTATAAAATCGATGAGGAACGCCTCCTCAGCACAGTAAAGCTGAATCAGGAGCCGAGTCCGTTTAAGTGACTAGTTGGAAAAGCGAGAGCGGATGACCGCTCTCGCTTTTTTCGGCTTTTTTGCGTTGGGGGGAGTGTGCATTCCAGCTGATTCGGCGAATTCCATCCTGTGAGTTGGGAAACAAGACTCGCAGGATGGTATTCGCTACGACAAGGAGTCGAGAGTCGGGAAAACCGACTTTCAGAACTAGAAACAGCCTCGCACGGTCGTATCGTGAAGCTGAGAGTAGGAAAACACGACTCTCAGGATGGAATTCGCTACTACAAGGAGTCGAGAGTCGGGAAAACCGACTTTCAGAACTAGAAACAGTCTCGTACGGTCGCCTCGTGAAGCTGAGAGTAGGAAAACACGACTCTCAGGATGGAATTCGCTACTACAAAGAGTCGAGAGTCGGGAAAACCGACTTTCAGAACTAGAAACAGTCTCGCACGGTCGTATCGTGAAGCGGAGAGTAGGAAAACACGACTCTCAGTGGAGAATCCGTAGGAAATAAGAACGGAGAGTCGGAAAAAGCGACTCTCAACTTTTAAACGAACCCGAAATAAGCGCTCTTGATTGCTCGAGCGGCCCATAATCTGTATGAGCCTCGGATTCTGCTAGGCTGAAAGCGGATATATCGCTATCAGCCGCCAAACTAACCCGAATCAAGCATCGATAGCGGATATACCGCTTACGATCCCCAGAACCGCCGCTAATCCGCTCTAACTGCGCATTTTAAGCTGCTGTAAGCGGATATGCAGCTCTCAGCCGCCAAACTAACCCGAATCAAGGATCGATAGCGGATATGTCGCTTACGATCCCCAGAACCGCCGCTAATCCGCTCGAACCGCGCACTTTAAGCTGCTGTAAGCGGATATGCCGCTATCAGCCGCCAAACTAACCCGAATCAAGCATCGATAGCGGATATGCCGCTTAAAGCCTCTATCTCTACCGCAAACTGGCTCGAATCGCCAATTGCTCTCGTTCCCACGTACCGCACCAAGCCGCCCCCCCCCCATCCCAATCTATATACTCCAATTTTCTTATTGAAATTCCCTACTAGGCGAGCTATAGTGAATGTATCAATTAGGTTTACTATAAAGAAGTTGGTTTCTTATACGAAACCAAATCATCAACAATGGATGAGGCGATTGGCGTGTCTGAGGAACGCAAGTACTGGGTGCCTGCGCTGGAGAAGGCGGATAAAGTACTGGCCGTATTGGCGCGGGAGCCTGCAAAGCATAAGCTGATCGACTTATCGAAGAAGCTTGAAATTAACAAAAGCTCGATGTTCTCCATGCTGAGCACCATGGAAGTACTCGGTTGGGTGAAGCGGGCGGCAGGCGATACGTATGTGCTTGGCCATGCTTTTGCGGAGTTCGGCTCGTCATATTTGAAGCAGTATGATCTGCATCAGTATTTCTTGGACGAAGCAGTGGCGGTTCGAGATCGGCTGCAGGAGACGGTTCAGCTGGCAAAGCGTGTAGACGACCACGTGCTGTACATGGGCAAAGTGGAAGCGATATCGCCGGTCCGGCTGCAATCCGAGCCGGGCATGCGGCTTCCCGCACATGCAACGGCGCTCGGCAAAGCCATGCTTTCGCAATTAAGCGAGCAAGAACGACTCACCCTGTACCCGCAGCTCGAGCTGCCGAAGCTGACGCCAAATACCATCGGCAACCGTGATGAGCTGTTTGCCCAACTGGATGTCATTCGCAAGCAAGGTTATGCCTTAGACGATCAAGAGTCTGTCATGGGCTTTCGCTGCGTGGCGGCTCCCATAATGGCCGGCGCAAACGCGAACCAAGCTGCAGCAGTTAGCTGCTCCATGCTGCTTCACCAATGGGAAGTCAAGGCGAACCAAGCCATCGAAGAAATGACGGGGCTTGCCCAGCGATTATCGGTACTGAAGTAAAGCGATCACCTGCCCCAGGTATCGCGCACAATCAATTACAACACATGAGGGAGATGAGAGAATGCGGTTGCAAAATAAAGTAATTCTCATTACAGGCTCGGGCTCCGGCATCGGCAAGAGCACGGCACTATTGTTTGCGCGTGAAGGCGCGAAGCTCGTCATTAACGATCTGTCCGAACAGCACGGATCCGATACAGTTAAGGAGATTCAAGAAGCGGGTGGAGAAGCGATCTTCATCCGTGCAGACGTCACCAATCCGACTGAAGTATCTGCCATGGTCGATCAAATTATCGCCCACTACGGCGTCATCGACGTACTCTTCAACAATGCAGGCATCAGCGGCGTCGGCCTGCTGCATGAGATTGAACCGGAAGCTTGGGACCGCGTCATCAACGTCAACATCCGCGGCGTCTTCCTGCCTTCCAAATATGTCATCCCTCATATGATGGAACGCCGTATCGGTTCGATCATCAACATGTCTTCGTGTATCGCAGAGATCGGACTAGCACGCCGTGCTTCTTATGCAGCGACTAAAGGCGCCGTTCTTGCGCTTACGAAGTCAATGCAAGTCGACTATGCCCCTTATAATATTCGTGTTAACGCACTTCTACCGGGCACAATCATGACCCCATTCGTAGAGAACTATTTGAAAACCTCGTACGCCGATCCGGAAGAGGCGATTGCAGGCTTGAAGAAACGTCAATTGAGCGAAGAACTTGGTTTGCCTGAAGATGTTGCCAAAGCAGCACTGTTCCTGGCATCCGATGAGTCTTCGTTCGTAATGGGCTCTCCGTTCTATGTGGACGGCGGCGTTGTATTCGGCAAGAACGCTTAATTCTAATTTAAGTTCAACTTGTTTATTTCACTTCTAACTATAAGATCGGAGGCCAATTCACTTATGAAACTCATTAGCATTTCCAAACAAGGTCGTAACGCACTTGGCGTAGTAACAGAGAACGGTGTTGTAGACGTAGAGGCAGCACTTCAAGCCGCTGCAGGAAGCGCAAGCGCAGAAGTACCGTCAACGGTGATGGCAGTTATTGAAGGCGGAGAGGCGGCAACAGCTTCCCTTAGAAACTATATCGATTCACTTCAAGTAGCAGGCGGAGAATCCTATGTGCGTCAAGAAAGTGAAATCGAGTGGGGACCGTGCGTCACGCATCCGAACAAAATCATTTGCATTGGGCTCAATTACCGCAAGCATGCTGAGGAAACAAACGCACCGATTCCGGCATACCCGATTCTGTTCAATAAATTCAACAATACGCTTACAGGCCATTTGAAGGACATCGCCGTTCCGAAAGTAACGGAGAAGCTGGATTATGAAGCAGAGCTTGTGATCGTTATCGGTAAGAAAACAAAGTATGTGGCAAAAGAAGACGCGCTTTCTCACGTATTCGGCTACTGCGCCGTGAACGATCTGTCCGCACGTGACCTGCAGCTTCGTACGCAGCAATGGCTGCTGGGCAAGTCCTGCGACGATTTCAGCCCGCTCGGCCCGTACCTTGTGACTGCCGATGAAGTTGGCAATCCGAATGATCTGTGGATCAAGTCCACCGTGAATGGTGAAGTACGCCAGAACTCCAACACGTCGGATATGATTTTCGCTTGTGATGAGATTGTCAGCTACGTGTCGCAGCATATGACGCTTGTGCCGGGCGATGTGATTTTGACGGGGACGCCTGAAGGGGTTGTGCTTGGTCTTCCGGTCGAGCAGCAAGTTTACTTGAAGCCGGGCGATGAAGTAACGATTGAAATCGAGAAGCTGGGTGCGCTGACGAACCGTTTCGTAGCAGACACAGAATAAAGAGAAAAGGAGTGCCTCGGCACTCCTTTTTATTAGCTGCAATCAGCGCCGCGCCACACTTGCAACGACCGGATAATGGTCCGAAGGATAGCGGCTGTTATAGCGGTTGCGGTCAATATGAACGTCATGAACGAGAGCATTAGGCGTAACAAAGATATAGTCGATCGGTTCGCCTTCTTCGCCTCCATGAAAATCGTGGAAGGTAAGACCAGCAGCATTCGCAGGCAGGGAGGCATAGGCGTTAATGAGACCGAGCTCGTTCAAAGCACCGATGACATCGCTGTCAGGTCCACAATTGAAATCCCCTGTAAGAATGGCAGGGATATCTCCGCTAGTGACTGACGACTGTTTCATTCGTTCTACGATCAGTTTGATGCCGTTCGTACGAGCCTCGGCGCTAATATGATCCAAATGGGTATTGAACACAATCCATTCTTCGCCGTTATTGTGGCGAAGCTTGGTCCAGCTGCACATGCGAGGGCAGGCTGTATTCCAGCTTTCATAGCCAAGCTGCTCCGGAAATTCGGACAGTCCAAAATGTCCGCTTTCCACTGGCTCTATTACGTCATGGCGATAGAAGATCGCGCAATACTCGCCTTCAAGCTGGCCGGTACGGCTGATGCCAAGCCAGCGATAGTCAGGCAGCAGCGCTCCTAAATCTTGCAGCATAGCAGCAGTACCTTCCTGCGTGCCGACAACATCCGCATCCGCTTGCTTGATGGCTTCGGCTGCTTCTTGAATTCGGTAGGGCCAAGCGTTGTCGCCGTCAGATGCAACGTGGACACGCAGATTAAACGTCATGATCTTCATGTAGCTGTTCCTCCATTCAATATCAAATAAATGGATGCATGATCCAGGAAACCAAAATATAACATGGAAGCGTTTCAACTCACAACAAAAAAATCGATCCTGAAGGAGCCAAATAAAGATGATAAGAATTGATGCCCACCAGCATTATTGGAAATTAGACCGCGGGGACTATGGCTGGCTGACGCCGGCAGCAGGTCCTATCCTATTCCGCGATTACGGTCCTGCGGATTTAGAACCGGCGCTCGAGGCTGCCGGTGTAACGCGCACCATCGTTGTCCAAGCTGCAGCGACCCACGAAGAAACAGCCTACATGCTGTCGCTGAGCGATAATGCGGACTCGATTGCCGGCGTAGTGGGCTGGTTGGACTTTCAAGATCCGAACTGGCGCAAGGTGTTGGACGGATTCCGGCAGCATCCGAAATTTGTCGGCGTCCGCGTGATGATTCAAGATATGAGCGATCCATTCGAAGCGCTGAATCCGCAATCGCTGGAGGCGCTTAGCTACTTGGCCGAGATCAAGCTGCCTGTCGATTTGCTCATTGTTTCGCATCAATTGCCTGCGACCCTTGCCTTGCTTCAGCAAGTACCTGGTCTGCATGCCGTCATCGATCATATCGGCAAGCCGCAAATTCGCGAGGGAATCTTCGAGCCGTGGGCTGCACAAATGAGCGAGATTGCCGCAACTTATCCCGGCGTGTACTGCAAGCTCTCGGGTATGATTACGGAGGCTTCGCATGACGACTGGAAGCCGGAGCAATTTATGAGCTACGTGAGACATATCGTTGACGCTTTCGGTACGGAGCGAATCATGTTCGGCAGTGACTGGCCGGTTTGTCTGCTTGCCGGAAGCTACAAGGATGTATGCGATGTGCTGGATGAAGCGTTGCCGGAAGCACTTAGTAAGGACCAGCGCGAGGCGCTTTACGGCAGCAATGCGGCGGTATTCTATAAACTGTCTTTATAGAACATTCTAACCTTGGGGGAGCTTAAATCCTAAAGCTCATCAGCCCAAGGTTTTTTTATTTTCTCATGCTGAAGACGGTTGACAGTAATCGTTCTATTCCGTATAGTCGAAATGGACTATACGAGTTCGAATCGTTTCTTAAGGGAGTCAATGAAGGATGGCCAAACGAAAGGTAAGTAACATGCTGGCTCTAGCCGTCTTATCGCTGCTTAATGAACGACCGATGCATCCGTATGAAATCGCCGCTACGATGAAGCAACGCGGAATTCCGGATGTAATCAAGCTCAATAACGGCTCGCTCTATTCGGTAGTGGATTCTCTTCTCAAGCAGGCTTGGATCGTGCCACTGGAAACGCAGCGGGAAGGGAAACATCCCGAGCGGACGATCTATGCGCCGACCGAAGCCGGGGTTGCAGAGTTTCACGATTGGATCCGAGAGTTGATTTATGCCCCAGTGAAAGAATATCCTCAATTACCTGTGGCATTATCGTTTATCGGCCATATTTCGCCGAAGGAAACGGCTGCTCTCTTGGAGCAGCGTATCAACTTCGTGCAGAAAGACATCGTGCTGCGCCGCGCCGGGAATGATTATGCGGTTTCACAAGGACTTGCACGGATTTTCATTATCGAGCAGGAGTTTATTGTCAACCAGTTGGAGTCAGAGCTCGCTTGGCTGCGATCGTTTATCCGTGAGATCAAGGATGGCAGCTTGACGAGGCTGGAGGATGGGGAGCAGGTGTGGATTAATTCGACGCCTATGGATGATGAGGACTCAGATGCATGACAGACGAACCGGCTGGACAGAACAAGGATGTACACAATGGAGGGGAACTACTCAAAATGATGGCTAAAAAGAGCAATGTAGGTATTGTTGTCGCGGGTTTGCTGCTTGGCATTCTTATGGCATCCATGGACAACACCATCGTAGCTACGGCGATGGGTACGATCGTTCATGACCTCGGCGGCATGGACAAATTTGTATGGGTAACATCAGCTTATATGGTCGCCGAAATGGCAGGTATGCCGATCTTCGGTAAACTGTCCGATATGTATGGACGCAAACGGTTCTTTATATTTGGGATTTTAACCTTTATGCTTGGTTCGATTCTGTGCGGTACCGCTCACTCGATTATCGAGCTTAGTATTTACCGCGCGATTCAAGGTATTGGCGGCGGCGCGCTCGTGCCAATTGCTTTCACGATTATGTTCGATGCCGTGCCTCTTGAGAGCCGCGGTAAGCTAGGCGGTCTATTCGGAGCCGTATTCGGTATGTCGAGTATCTTTGGACCGCTTCTTGGCGCTTATATTACGGATTATATCGCATGGGAATGGATCTTCTACATTAACCTGCCGCTTGGTTTGATTGCTTTCCTGATGATTGCTATTTTCTATAAAGAATCGGTTGAGCATGCCAAGCAGCGCATCGACTGGGGCGGCGCCTTCACGTTGGTGGCGGGTATCGTGTGCCTCATGTTCGCGCTTGAGCTGGGCGGTAAGAAATATGCATGGGATTCATCCATGATTCTTGGTTTGTTTGCAGGCTTCGCCGTATTGCTGATTGCCTTTATTATGATTGAACGTAAAGTGTCGGAGCCGATTATTTCGTTTAACATGTTCCGGAAACGGCTGTATTGGAGCAGTAATGCGATTGCCATGTTTAGTGGTGCTGCGTTCATTACCGCTTCCGTTTACATTCCCATCTTCATTCAAGGCGTACTCGGCGGTAAAGCAACGAATGCCGGCATGGTCCTTCTGCCGATGATGCTCGGTACAGTCGTTACGGCGACTGGCGGCGGTTTCTTGATGACGAAGATGACCTTCCGTTCCATTATGATCCCTACACTCGCTATTCTTGTGGCAGGCAACGTGCTTCTGACGACACTCGGCGTCGATTCGACGCGGTTTATCGTGACGTTGTTTATGATATTGGTCGGCCTTGGTATTGGAGCGTCGTTCTCGGTACTGAGCAACGCCGCCATCTATTCGTTCTCACCAAGGGAGCGCGGTGCGGCGAGTGCAACGCTTAACTTCCTTCGCTCGCTCGGGATGACCATCGGAATAACCGTATTCGGTATCGTCCAAAGTCATGTGATGACGAATAAATTGAAGGATTCCTTCGCCGGTGCGGGAGGCGGTGCGGCTGAACTGCCTGCAGGTCTTGATCTTAGCGATCCGCGTGCCATTCTGACGCCGGAAACGAGAGAACAGATCCCGACCGACGTGCTGGATAAGATCGTAGCTGCACTTTCATCTTCGATCACGTACACCTTCATGTGGGCGATCATTCCATCGGTGCTTGCATTGGCGTTCGCATTCTTCATGGGCCGCCAGAAGCTCGACGCTATGGCAGAGAGCAGCGAATACGGCACATCCTCACATTAATGAACCAAAGCTGTCTCAAAACGTGCAACTTACGACGTTTGAGGCAGCTTTTTTTTGTATAATTGCGGTCTGTAACTCTAACGAACCACAGAGCTCTTATTTCAGCAAATTGTGTGGGTTTGAAAATCTAACGAACCCTACAGGCGCTATTTCGTGTCAAAGCACCCTTTTCCGCTCCTTTTCCCCAAGGCCTCCATGGTTCGTTAGAATTGAAAAGCTATTGTTTTCCCCTAAATAAGGTCCTCACGGTTCGTTAGAATCGAAGAGCGGTTTTTTTTTGCGCAACAGATCACGGTTCGTTAGAACGAAATAAGCGAGATCAGGCTGCTTGGCTTACAGTTAAAAGAACCGAATTGGATTAGGATAGCCTCTTCTTGTTCATATTGAATAACAAAGGGAGGTTTTTAAAACTATGATAGGCAATAGAATATCAGCCGCGTTGATGACTTTTATCCTCATCGCTGCCACTTTAGGACAACGTGTTCAAGCTGAGCCGAGTACATTACCGGAAGGCAAACAAGTCATCTACATCGATGAGCGTGACTACGAAGGTGAGATTTTACAATGTGTGAAGCTTATTAATATGAATATCAATTATATGAATGAAGAGGATAATACCGCCAATAAGTCGCTCCTAACATCGAGCTACCAAGCTAGAGTCAGCGAGTTTACACCTGGATTTCGCGTTTCCGAAGCTAAATTACGCAACATGGGGAAAAATCAAAACGGTGAATATGTGGCTTACGTAGATGTAGACAGTAAATTAGAGAAGAAACCGATGATTACGACAATCATGTATGTCTTGAAGCAAGAAAACAACAAATGGCTGATCGAGCAAACGGACTAACCAGCTAGAATCCCCGAGCAGACTAAATTCGACTTCACCGACCGACAGTATAATCACCCTCCTTCTGGTAAATTAGGACCAATGGAGGAGGGAGCGATATGCCTAGCAGAGCAGGGCAGCAACCGAGGATCACAGGTGGTGTCAACCCGCTGCCGAGCGCGCCGCCGCAATGGAATTCTTTTAAAGTGACCCTTCATTTGACAATTGCACTTGTGCTTGCTTTCCTCAGTGCGTGGTTTCTGCCTAAAGGCTATAATCTGTCAGCTGTCATTCTATCAGAGTTATATATGATCATCGCCATTGGCAAAGGCAAGCTGAACCATCCCCTTGGCATCCTCATTAATGAACGAAACCTGATGAGTTTGTCGAGATTGCAGATTACGCTTTGGACGTTGCTCTTCACATCGACTTATTTTACCGTCCTTGTAGGGAATCTCGCCCTGCATCCGGATGAACCGCTGCAGCTCAAGTTTGATTCGACTGTTCTTGCACTCATGGGCATCAGCAGTGTGTCGGCGATCTTTAGTCCAATGATTAGCGCAGCGAAGAAGAACCGGGCGATTGACGACTCTCTTAAGGATCAGCTTGTGCAAAGCGCGGCGGAAGCCTACAACAAGAGTGCGCAGGAAATCGAAACAAGCATGCAGGGCACGCTCTATGCGAATCCGTCTTATAAGGACGCGCAGTTCACCGATATATTCGAAGGGGAAGAAATGCAAAACCATGCCTACATCGACATAGCTAAAGTACAAATGTTTCTGTTTACGATGATGGCTTTGACGGTTTACTCCGTGACGATCTTCTCCACCTTGATGACACAGGACCTTTCTACGATCGATACCTTCCCTGCACTCCCGGAAGAGCTGATAGGATTAATCGGAATCAGCAATGGGGGCTATCTCACAAGCAAGATTATTAACTTTACAAAATCGACGCCAACGTAACCAACCTAAACTTTAGCTAAAATTTGGATGAGGGCCGTTTTTCCTATGCCGACAGGCAGGAATGACGGCTTTTTTTGCTATGCATATCGAAGATTGAATCAGCGCTCACGATTGTGTACGCAAACCAATCAACTAGGGTAGTTGAATGCTGCATACCCAATCTCACGATTGTGTACGCAAACCAATCAACTAGGCCTAATGGCATATCTTAACAAATCCTTCACAATACATTAACCGCTGCTTTACAATACCAGCCTGACCATTAACTGCCGCTTTACAATGGGTACTTATAATCAGAATTGTACATAACGAAAACGACAATAAACCATTCCAGAAGGGTGATACGAGCTAAATGTCTATGAAAAAAACGCTAATGATTTCCGCACTTGCCGCAGCGCTGAGCACTTCGGCAGTCAGTGTAGTCTCCGCCGCATCGGTAACGAACGCAACGACGGTAGATCTCACAATCAATGACACTGCATATCATGTCCGTTCCATCCAATCAAACAACACGGTGCTTTACGCATTGAGAGATTTGGGAACTGCGGCAGGCGTGCAATTCATGGTCAATGTTAAATCGGGCGTAACAGCTTACTTCAATAACCATGCGATCGAGCTGCATGCAGGTTCGAATGCTGCATTGGTTGATGGTGAGGCAGTAAGTTTGCAACAAGCTGTACAAAGTGTAAATGGCAGTTACTATGTCTCGCTTGAAGATTTCGTAAGCGCGTTTGGTGTTGATTCATCGACAGATGCTTCAGGCACGATCGCAATCGATGCTGTAGCTAAAGTCCACGCTGACGACATCCGCTGGATCGATGCAGATCGTTTGCTGGCATCCACATTGACTGAAGAAGGCCGTATCGACTATATCGTTAACGCTCACACAGGTGCATATACACAATTGATGGTTTCTGCAGCGGCATCCGATCTTACTGTAGCGCCTAATGGTAAATCAGCTGTTTATACAGATGGCGATGGCATCGTAAATATCATTGATCTTACTAGCAAAGTACCGGCTGCTAAAGTGGTATCCACAGATAATTCCATTAAACCAGAGCTTGTCTGGTCCGCTGACAGCTCCGCGATCTACTTCCTGCAAGGTGACAAAGGCTCCGTCATCGCTAAGATGAATGTTGCTGATGGCGTGATTTCGAAAGTATTGGATGACAAAGTGGATTACAAATCCGGACTGGCCGTTTCCGCTGACGGCAAGAAGTTCTTCTACACGGTTATCAAACCGGGTGCAGTAACTGCTGATGGCACCAAACCAGTTGATGCTGATGATGTAGCAATCGACAACACAGGTACAGAGCCGCAGCTATACAGCTACGATGCTTCGGTAAAAGAAAACAAACCCGTGAAGCTGACAAGCACTACAGATGACAAAGTGTTCGCAGGCGCAGCAGCTGACGGCAGCAAAGCTTACTACGTAAGCGTTGAAGACAACAAGCCATCTTCGCTCGTAGCGGTAGCGCTGGACAAAACGGTAACGAAGCTGATTGGCGATAAAGATGTCCTACAAGCAACTGTAGCCGGCGACAAAATCTATGTACTTGCGGATTCCGCGGACGTAACTGGCGCTTATGAAGTAAACATCGCAACAGGCGCTGTACAATCCCTTGGCAATGTTGAAGGCAACGTAAGCGCAATTGTAGCTGCAGCTGGAACGCCAATTGCTTTCGTGATGGACGATGCGGTTTATGTGAAATCAAGCACTGGTCTGAAGAAAGTAACGAACTAATTCAATCTAAGCGTCCCAATTGAGAGGAGAACTTCCACAGATGAAAACAAAATGGTTTAAAAGTCTAAGCTTCGCCCTTATCGCCCTTACAGTCGCATTCGGTTCCGTATCCGTTGCGAGCGCATCCAGCAAATTGAGCGGCCGCATCGTCATTAACGGTTCATCGGCACTTCTGCCACTGACGCTGCAAGCAGCAAACGAGTTCAAGAAACTCAATCCGAAAGTTAGAATTTCCGCATCGGCTGCAGGTTCCATCACAGGTCCTCAATCCGTACGTAAAGGCATTGCAGACATCGGCGCTGTAGACTGGGATGCTACAAAAGACGTTCCTGGCTTCAAAGCATTCACGGGCCAAGTAGCGAACAAAGTAGCCGTTATTCCTTTCGCAGCAATCACGAACAGCAACGTCGGCATCAGCAGCTTGACGACTGCTCAATTGCAAGGTATCTTCTCCGGCAAAATCACCAACTGGAAAGAAGTTGGCGGATCGGATAAAGACATTATCGTAGTAAACCGTGCATTCGGTTCCGGTACACGCGTTAACTTCCAAATGAAGGCGCTGAATGGCACTGATTTCATGACAAAAGGCTCCAACTATAAAGAAGTAAAATCAAGCGGCGACATGAAAACAGCCATCGAAACGACGCCAAACGCAATCGGTTATATCGACCTTGTTTATGTAACAAGCAAAATGACGGGTCTGAAAATCAACAACGTGGCTCCAACAGAAGCAAACGTAATTAACGGTTCTTACAAAGTATGGGGCTACGGCTACTACATGACAAAAGGCCAGCCAACCGGCGCTACTAAAGCATTCATCGAATATGTACAAAGCAAGAAGTTCCAAACAGGATCGCTCAAGAAGCTTAAATTTATTCCGATCTCGGCCATGAAATAAGATAGGAAGCGGAGCCGGCTTATCGCATTTGCAACTGCGAAGCCGGCTCTAACTTTGAACATTTGAAAGGAGAGCAGCGTCATGAGCATGATTGACGTCCCTGTATCCAGCGAATTGGGCCGCAGCCTGGAGAATTCATCTGGTCGAAAATTCAGCCGCAAAGCACGGCTTTCGTTCTATAACCGTACGTTCCGCATCATTTGTATCGCAAGTGCTGTCTTCGTATGCGTCATTCTATTCTCGATTTTGTTCCTGATGGGCCGCACGGGCGTGCTTACGTTCGAGACGGTTTCCGTAAAAGATTTCTTCTTCTCCACTGAATGGGTACCTGAGAATGATCAATACGGCGCATTTATCTTTATTTTCGGTACATTCGCCTTAACTCTGCTGACAATGGTTATTTCCGTGCCGCTGTCTGTCATTATTGCTATTTTCTTATCCGAAATGACGCCGCCTTGGCTGAAAACGATGCTGCGCCCTGTACTTGATTTGTTAGTTGGTATTCCATCTGTCGTATACGGTTTTCTAGGTATGACCGTTCTAATCCCAATGCTGCGCACCGTAACAGGAACGAATATGGGCGATGGCATCCTGGCTGCGGCTATCGTGCTCACCATTATGACTTTGCCAACCATCAGCCGCATCACGGACGATTCCATCGTAGCGGTTCCGAAGAAATTTCGGGATGCTTCGTATGCGCTTGGCTCCACCAGGTTTCAAACCATTGTAAGAGTCGTGCTCCCAGCAGCGAAGAGTGGCATCATGTATGCCGTCATTCTGGGTATGGCACGTGCAATCGGTGAAACGATGGCCGTCGTTATGGTTATCGGTAATACTCCGCAGCTGGCGGACGCGCTGTTCAAGCCGACGGCTGTATTAACAAGTAATATCGTCATGCAAATCGCGAATGTCCCGTTTGATTCCACTTGGAACTACGCGCTGTATTTGATGGGCTTTATCCTGCTCATTATCTCGCTCCTCATGATTGTCATCGTAAGACTATTCCAAGGCAGAGGGGTGAAATTATGAGTACAGGCAAAGAGACGCCGGTTCCCCACCCGTTTGCGGCACGCAGAGGATTCAATCATCTGAGCAATCGGCTGTTTACGTCAGTGGTATGGATTATCGGGCTGTGCACCATCCTTTTTATTTGCGGCTTGTTGTTCATGATTTTGAAAAAAGGGCTGCCAGAGCTCAATTGGGGCTTCTTGTACGGGCTTCCGAGTGAGATGGAAGAAGGCGGCGGTATCGGTCCCTTGCTATTCAACTCGTTCTATGTGCTCTTCATTTCGCTTGTCATTTCCATTCCGCTTGGGATGGCGGCTGGTATCTACCTGGCGGAGTTCGCACCTGCGACGAAGTTTATCGCCTTTATTCGGATTTGCGTAGAAGGACTCGCTTCCGTACCTTCGATTATTTTCGGTTTGTTTGGAATCGCTTTGTTCGTAGAAGCATTTGATATCGGACTTACGATCATTGGCGGCGCTGTAAGTTTAGCCTTCTTGAATCTGCCGGTTCTGACCCGGGTAACAGAAGAAGCGATTCGTGCGGTACCGAAGGAAATGAAGCATGCTTCATTCGCTCTAGGCAGCACGCATCTGCAAACGATCCGCAGCGTCCTTATTCCAGTTGCTTTGAACGGTATCATTACCGGTATCTGTCTGACCGCCGGCCGCGCCTTCGGCGAGAGTGCCGTTATCATTCTGACTGCCGGTGTTTCTTCTTCCGGTGAAATGTGGGATTTCAGCTTGTTTTCCCCCGGTGCTACACTTGCGGTTCACCTATGGTACGTACAATCAGAAGCCATCGTCCCTGATGCGCAGCTTATTGCAGAGAAAGCGGCTGCCGTACTCGTCTTCGTCGTCCTGCTCATTAATATTGTCTTCCGTGTTCCGCTTTGGCTGACTGCGCGCAGAACACGTTAATTTAGCAAGCTTGCCGGATTGAAAGGAGAGATATGCATGACAATAGCTGTATTGGAACGGCCGACAACTGAAGAACTACTTCCTAATATGCCGACTGCAGAAGAACAGGTAATGACTTCAGATCATGCATTATTGACAGCTTTCATTAGGGAAGCAGCAATCGTAAACGTATCGCATACGTGCCAGGATGTAATTGCACAATTTGCGTTAACGCCGGATCATGAATGTGTTGTCGTTTGCGATGACATCGATCAACCGATTGGGCTTGTTATGCGAAACAAACTTACCATCATCCAGACGCATCGATTCGGCAGGGAGCTCTATTACAGCCGTTCGATCGCGAAGCTGATGGATCGTCAGCCGCTCATCGTGAATCAAGGGATTTCCATGCAGGAGCTGCTCGATCGCGCGCTTGGCCGTGAAGAGAAAACCTTGTACGACTGCGTGCTCGTAACGGAAAATAATCGTTTCATTGGCATGCTGACCATGTCGGACTTGCTAAAGATGTCCAGACTGCTTCAACAGCGGAGTGTAAAGGCACAGGTGAACATGATCCACGGCGCAGAAGTGATGATCGAGGAAATCGACCGCTCCATCGTCCATGTGCAGGAAGCCTCACTGTTAGGCGAATCGATGTCCAAAGAGATGTTGGATTTAACGCTCAAAGGCAAGAACGAGCTCGATAAAGTGTCGATGGCCTTTCATAATCTAACCAAACGGACTGACGTGCAGGAGAACCAAATCAGCGATTTGCATGAACGTGCCGGGTCGATTGATAAGGTGTCGAAGCTGATTCGCGGCCTTGCCGATCAATGTAATTTGCTGGCCGTTAACGCAGCGATCGAAGCGGCACGCGCCGGTGAACATGGCAGGGGATTTGCGGTCGTTGCCGATGAGGTTCGGAAACTGGCTACGCAGACCAAGGAGTCCGCAGAGGATATCAATCGGATGATTGGCTCCATTATGGAAGCCGTCAAGGAAACGGTTCATTTGGTCGGACTCGGGAAATCGGAAGCGGATACGAGCCAAGTGTACATTAAGGAAGCAGCGGATGTATTCCAGCAGTTGTTCCATGCGGCAGCAGGCAGCAGCGACAGCTCCAGCGAGATTGGCAAGCTGTCGAACCAAGCTTACTTGCAATCGCAGCGTGTAACGGAGCAAATGAAGCAATTGATTCGAGATTTGCAAGTGAACGAATAAATTTAATACTGCGTTTACAAAACGAACATATTCGATAAACAAATTCACGCTATCCTAGTTCAAGGAAGGCCTGAAACGGACGGTTAGCAAGTCCACCCAATACGGAGGAATACGCCATGCAATCAACAGCTTCCCAAACCTTGATCGATATTCATAAATTAAATTTACACTATGGGCAATTCCACGCCTTGAAGGACGTTACGATGGATATTCCGGAGAAAGCGATCACGGCTTTCATCGGACCGTCGGGCTGCGGTAAATCGACGCTGCTTCGTACGCTAAACCGGATGAACGATATGATTCCAGGTACAAGAATCGAAGGCAAGATTACAATCGGCGGTGCGGACATCTACTCGAAAGAAGTGGATGTGGAAACACTGCGCAAGAAAGTCGGCATGGTATTCCAACAGCCGAATCCATTCCCGAAATCGATTTATGATAATGTAGCCTACGGCCCGCGCTTGCACGGTATTCGCAGCAAGCAGAAGCTGGACGAAATCGTAGAATCGAGCCTTCGTTCCGCTGTATTATGGGATGAAGTAAAGGACTACCTGAAGCGTTCCGCGCTCAGCCTCTCCGGAGGACAACAACAACGTCTGTGTATCGCGCGTGCAATTGCCGTCAACCCAGACATTCTGCTTATGGATGAAGCGACTTCCGCACTTGATCCGATCTCGACGCTGAAGATCGAAGAACTGGCACAAGAGCTGAAAGATAAATATACAATCGTCATGGTTACACACAACATGCATCAAGCGGCCCGCGTTTCCAACCAGACGGTATTCTTCCTCAATGGCGAAGTGGTGGAATTCTCAGAGACAGAGAAGTTGTTCTCAAATCCACGCGATCAACGTACGGAAGACTATATCAGCGGCCGTTTCGGCTAATTTCTAAACCATAGAGGGAGAGCATTTAAGCGATGATGACGAAGCGCAAAGAATTTGATCATGGACTCGAGGAACTGAACGAGCTGATCGTCGATATGGGTCAACGCGTAGAAGCGGTTATCGCGAAGGCGATGAACGCACTGGAAACGATCGATGTACCTACAGCCAAGCAGATCATACAAGATGACAAATCGATCAACAAAATCGAAGAGAAAATTTCGGAATTAGGCGCGATGCTTATTGCCACCCAGCAGCCGGTTGCTAAGGATCTAAGACGTATCCTAGTCGCCTTCCGAATTGCCGCGGACCTTGAACGGATGGGCGATTTGGCCGTAGACGTGGCTAAAGTCGTGCTAAGACTGGAAGGGCAAGTGTTGATCAAACCTTTGATTGATTTGCCGCGAATGACTCAGATCGTACAGATGATGACTTATGAAGCGATTCAATCGTTCGTACAAGAGAATGTCAATATGGCTTACAAAATGGCTAAAGACGATGATCTGGTCGATGCGCTCTATTCTCAAATCATCCGTGAGCTGTTCTCGCTCATGATGGAAAATCCGAAAACGATCTCCCAAGCCAATCTGCTTAGCTTCGTCGGACGTTACATTGAACGTTTCGCGGATCATGCAACGAATATCGGCGAATCCGTTGTGTATCTTGTAACGGGTTCAAGACCGGATTTGAACTCCTAAGCTCAAGCACTTATAACTGCATATAGCATGTCCTAAAGCAGCCCATTCGAAGCGTATCTTTACTTCGAATCGGCTGCTTTTTGCAGTTTAGGCAGCTCTTTAAGCAAAGCGATCATACGCTGCTGCTGGGCAGGGTTCCAATAATCGGAGCGCCATGCGGCATGCAGCCTCCAGCTTTGCGACTGACCCGGCAGTTGCAGTCGCACAATTCCTTCGGGTAATTGGGGAGCGGCGTGGCTGGGGAGAATGGCCAGCAAGGAACCGGCTCGAACTGCGTTCAAGGCCAAATCGATACGGTCCGTTGTCAGCGGACTGATCAGTTTGAGCTGTTCGTTAGTGGACCAGCTGTTGACCGCTTCTTCAATGGATGGATCTGCAAGTTTTACATAGGCTTGACCGTTCAGCAGAAAGGAAGAAGCTGTGCTGTCACGTGCATCAAGCAGAGAATGAGCCTTAGTTGTATACATAGACAGCCGATCCTCAAGCAGCGGCTCATGTTGGCAACCTTGAAGCTCTTGCTCGTATCGCGGCGAATCTCCATACACAATAAGGTCGACTTTGCCGGCATGAAGCTGCTCGAATAAGCGGCTGCTTTCACCGGTAACAAGGTTGATTTGTAAAGGGGTGGCTTCCTCTGCTAGTCGATACCAATTCCCGCTGAAGAGGACAGAGGAAGCTGCATCCGTACAGCCGATGACAAATTGATGTTTCCCGTCTTGACGATAGGAAGCGAACCGCTCTTGTGCCTCGCGATAAAGACGGTCAATGCCTTCGGCATATTGATACAGCAGTTTACCGGATTCAGTAAGCAGTACCTTCCCTGTTTTCATCTCGAAGAGCGGCATGCCCCATTCTTCCTCGAGCTTCTTCATATGAAAGCTGACAGTGGGCTGCTTAATTCCGAGTGCTTCGGCAACGGCTGTCACCTTACGGAGGCGCTCGATCAATACCAAAATCTGCAATCTTAATATATTCATAATATTAGCGCTCCATCAATGACGTTTTATTCAATAATTCTATAATAAGTATTCATTTTATACAATTCCTCTATATAGTTTTTGCATTGCGTTAACACTTCGAAAATATCAGTTTAATACGCGACATCTATACTAAGTCTTGTAAAACAAATAACCGCGGTGGAGCGGAAGGAGAAACGAACTGAAATGAAAAAGGCATTACTAATTGTTGTGGCACTTATGTTGACAATCGGTTTGGCGGCTTGCGGCTCGAAGAATGAGGAGAGCACGAACACCAACTCACAAAATAGCGGTACGAATAACGCAGGTGCAGGTGAAGCATTAAGCGGATCGCTTCTGGCAACCGGCTCATCGGCACTTCAACCACTGGTAGAACAAGTATCCAAGAAGTTCATGGAAGACGCGAAGTTCGCAGGCATCACGGTTCAAGTTCAAGGCGGCGGCAGCGGCACAGGGCTGACTCAAGTATCCGGCGGTCAAGCAACGATCGGTAACTCCGATATTTTCGCGGAAGAGAAGTTCACAGATGCAGATGCAGACAAAGCTAAAGAACTGGTTGACCATCAAGTAGCAGTCGTAGCCATGGCAACTGTCATCAATAAAGACATCGCAGTAGACAACCTGACAAAACAACAGCTTGTTGACATCTTCACTGGTAAAGTGAAGAACTGGAAAGAAGTTGGCGGCGCAGATGAGAAAATTACAATCGTAAACCGTCCAGGCAGCTCAGGCACACGCAAAACATTCGAGAAATACGCGCTTGGCACGAAATCCGAAGATGTTCAAGGCTCCATCCAAGAAGATTCCTCAGGTACGGTTAAGAAACTTGTTGCTGAAACACCGGGCGCTATCGGATACCTTGCCCTTTCCTACATCGACGACACTGTAAAAACAGTGAAGTATGAAGGCGTAGAAGCTACAGAAGAGAACGTTGTTACAGGCACTTATCCGGTATGGGCTTACGAGCACATGTACACAAAAGGTGAGCCGGACGCAGCAACTAAAGCATTCCTAGACTATATGGTTAGCGATGATATTCAAAACAGCGATGTTGTGGAACTGGGCTACATTTCAATCGGTAAAATGCAAGTGAAACGCGATGTGGACGGTAATATCACAAAATAAGGTACACAAAACGAATAGTACAGTCATTAGAGGTGGATACACTCCGCCTCTAATTGGCTGTCATGAGAATGCTAGTTGAAGGAGAGAACATTCATGGAGCAGCCCGCTCGCGCTAATAAAAAACGGATTCAAACGGGGAAGACAACAAGAGCTTTTGTAAAACCGCATGTCATGGAGGAATGGGTAGGTAAAGTTTATACGGCGCTGTGTATTCTAGTCCTCATTATCACGATCGCTGCTATTGTCTATTTCGTTTCTTCCCGTGGTTTGACTACGTTTATTATGGATGGCGTGAGCCTCGGCGGGCTGCTTAGCGGCTTGAAATGGGATCCGGAAGGTGATATTCCGCTGTATGGCGCCTTGCCATTCATCTTCGGATCATTCAGTACTTCACTCTTTGCAGCGCTTCTCGCCGCACCGCTTGGTATCTGCGCGGCCGTGTTTATGACCCAAATTATGCCTGGCATTGGTAAAAAGGTTCTGCAGCCGGTTATTGAGCTGCTTGCCGGTATTCCATCTGTCGTCTTCGGTTTTGTTGGACTTAGTGTTGTTGTACCGGCGCTCCGGGCTTTATTCCCGGGACAAGGCATCGGGATTGCGGCGGGAGCCATCGTGCTCTCGCTCATGATTTTGCCAACTGTAACAACGATTGCTACGGATGCGCTGGCTGCACTGCCTCGCGGTTTGAAGGAAGCTTCCTTCGCGCTTGGCGCTACACGCTGGCAGACGATTTACCGCACTGTGCTGCCTACAACGCTGCCATCACTGTTAACAGGCGTCGTTCTCGGGATGTCCCGTGCCTTCGGTGAAGCACTGGCTGTTCAAATGGTCATCGGTAACTCGCCACATATCCCGCATTCTTTGTTTGAATCAGCATCGACGCTGACGAGTGTCATCACACTCGATATGGGTAACACCGTTATGGGCTCCACGCACAATAATGTATTGTGGTCGCTCGCGCTCATTCTGCTTAGCATGACATTCGTATTTGTATTCATAGTCCGCTTCTTGGAAAGGAGAAACCAACGATGAACGCCAAAACTGCAGATCGAATTGCCACAGGTGTTATTATCGGCGTCGCATCCCTTATCGTTCTTATTTTGGCGGGATTGCTCGGTTTTATCCTCTTCCGCGGAGTAGGACATATCAGTTTTCATTTCTTGACCTCCGCACCTCAAACGATTAAAGCGGGGGGCGGTATTGGACCACAGCTCTTTAATTCCTTGTTCCTGCTCGTATTGACGCTTATCATTACGATTCCACTCGGACTTGGCGCCGGGATTTATATGAGTGAATACGCGAAGCCGGGCCGCCTGACGGACTCCATTCGGTTGGTTGTCGAAGTGCTCTCGTCCTTCCCGTCCATCGTAGTCGGTTTGTTCGGACTTCTTGTTATCGTTAACTTATTCGGCTTCGGGTTCTCGCTGTTCTCCGGCGCACTTGCGCTGACCGTGTTCAACCTGCCGCTTATGGTTCGAATTACAGAACAATCGCTGAGCGGTGTGCCGCGTGAGCAGAAGGAAGCGAGCTTGGCGCTTGGATTGTCACGCTGGAAGACAATCACCTCCGTAATGCTTCCGATTGCAATGCCAACGATCGTAACCGGCACAATTCTTGCTTCGGGGCGTGTGTTCGGTGAAGCAGCCGCGCTGCTCTTCACAGCCGGCATGAGCTCGCCTCGCCTTGATTTCACGAATTGGAACCCGCTCAGCCCGTTCTCGCCGCTGAATCCGTTCCGTCCGGCAGAGACATTGGCCGTGCATATTTGGAAAATCAACAGTGAAGGCTTGGCTCCGGATGCAGCGGAGATTGCTGCCGGAGCATCTGCCGTCCTGCTCTTAATGGTTCTATTGTTCAACTTCGCCGCCAGATGGTTTGGAAGATACTTGCATCGCAGATTTACAGCAACCAAATAGGGAAGGGTGACGAACATGCAAACAGTAGGATTGGAAGCCAAAAATCTACGTGTATTCTACGGAGAGAAGGAAGCAATCAAAGGCGTGTCGCTCGCATTTGCACCACGTGAAGTAACGGCATTGATCGGCCCTTCAGGTTGCGGTAAGTCCACGTTCTTGCGCAGCTTGAACCGCATGAACGATACGATTGACAGTGTCCGCACATCCGGAGAGATCTGGATGGACGGTGAGAATATTAATGCATCCGGCGTCGATGTTGTCTTGCTGCGCCAGAAGATCGGTATGGTTTGGCAGCGCCCGAACCCGTTTCACAAGTCTATATATGAGAATATTGCGTTCGGACCGCGTTACCATGGCGTGCGAAACAAGAAGCAGCTCGATGAAATCGTAGAGGACTGCTTACGCAAAGCGGCACTTTGGGATGAAACGAAGGATCGTCTGCACAATTCCGCGCTTGCACTCTCAGGCGGTCAACAGCAGCGGCTTTGCATCGCCCGCTCGATTGCGGTTAAACCGAAAGTGATTCTGATGGATGAACCAGCATCGGCACTTGATCCGGTATCGACTGCGAAAGTGGAGGAGCTGATCTCGGAGCTGAAGCAGGATTACAGCATCGTTATCGTCACTCACAATATGCATCAGGCAGCAAGGGTGTCGGATAAAACAGCGTTCTTCTATATGGGCAAAGTCGTGGAGTATGATCAAACCGACAAAATCTTCACGAATCCATCCGAGAAAGCAACCGACGATTACATTTCGGGACGTTTCGGGTAATCCATCATAGGAGGCGACGCAGATGATCAAGCGCAGAGAGCTGGACGAAGGATTGGAGCTTCTGAAGCAGAAACTGATTGACATGGGTAACCGCGTTGAAACGGGGCTGGCCCGCGCGATGAAGGCGCTCGAGGAAGTGGACGCCGATTCGGCACGCATTATTATTGCCGAGGACTTGAAGCTCAATCAATTGGAGGAGAGCATCGATGAGCTGGGCGCCCGTATGATTGCTACGCAGCAGCCGGTGGCGAAGGATTTGCGCCGGATCCTCATCGCCTTCAAGATGGCGGCTGATCTGGAGCGAATGGGCGATCTGACGGTCGATATCGCGAAGGTGGTTGTGCGCCTTGAAGGTCAGACGCTCATGAAACCGCTGGTCGATCTCCCGCGCATGGCTGAGATTACCGGTCAGATGATCCACGATTCCATCCAATCTTACGTGCAGGAAAATGTGAATCTTGCCTGCAAGATGGCCCAGGACGACGATCAAGTGGATGCGCTGTTCGCGGAAGTTATTCGTGATTTGTTCGCACTGATGATCGAGAATCCGAAGACCATTACGCAAGGCAGCTTGATCAGCTTCGTCGGCCGCTATATTGAACGGATTGCCGACCATGCCACGAATATAGGCGAAAGCGTCGTCTACCTCGTGACAGGCAAACGTCCAGATTTGAATAGGTAAGGCTTTGAGGATCCGGTGCCGCGCATGATGCGCAGCATCGGATTTTTTACGTGGAGTTAACAATAGGACAATACTTCCATCACACTTTCTTCCTACAATGAAACATAAGGGATAGTCAAAAAGACTCACGCCTAAGAGGGATTCATATGAACGAAATCAGCTACGGATTATTAGACAAGACAATGCTGCATCGTTTAAAGGAAGGCTGGCATCAGGGCGGCATTGGCGTGATTGCCTTACAACTGCTACAGGGTACACCTGCTGTGGTTGACGAGGTATTGAATGAATGGGTGAAGGAACAAGATGGGCTCGTTTGGCACAGCACGATGGGGGATGACCGGTTCTATTTTCTAGCCTGCGGCTTTGCGGCGGCTAAGGAACTGGAGTCACGGATAAGACTCGGAATCGATACGTTGAACGTGAATCTAAGCAAGGCCATTGAGGCAAACCGGATCGTCAACATGGACGAACGGGAGGGGCATGCGTATTTTGCAGTTGGACATGCGGTTTCCTATCCGATGCCGGCAAATGGCCGATCCATGGAAGCGAGTGTGTATGAAGCGATCAAGGAAGCTTATGAGATGGTGATCCGTTTCAGAGTGGGGGAGCGGGATGAACAGCATTTGAGTCAGGACCAACAGGAAACATACTTCAGCAGCGTCCCATCGTACGTGACGATCGGATCTCTGGCCAAGACGGTGCCTATGTTTGCCCCGGGCTCGCTCGTATCCGATCTTTCTCGCATGTTCGAGTCAAATCCGCATATTCAAGGTGCGGTGGTTGTTCAAGAGAGCAGGCCGATCGGGCTTGTGATGAAAGAAAATATGAATCAGCTGCTGGCAGGGCAGTTTGGCCTTCCGCTCTATTGGAATCGGGCGATTTCCAGGATTATGGATAAGGAAGCGCTTGTCGTCGATGCAGATCTGCCTGTGGAGCAGGTTGTACAACTGGCGATGGCGAGGGATATCTCCAGGCTCTATCATATCGTTCTTATCACGCGCGGCGACAAGTTTATTGGCGCTGCATCGGTCCGTTCGATTCTAGAGTGCATGACGCAGCTGCGAACAGAGGAAGCGCGGACGGCGAACCCGCTGACGGGACTGCCGGGCAATGCGTCTATACAGCGCGAGATGCAGCGGCGGATCGATGGGGGCAAGCCGTTTACGATTATTTATGCGGATTTGGATTATTTCAAATGGTTTAATGATTGCTTCGGTTTCAGCCAAGGGGATGCGCTGATTCGGTTTCTCGCCTCCGTTCTGCAGGAAGTTGCACAGGTTGGCGGGAAACGGGATGATTTTATCGGTCATATCGGCGGGGATGATTTCATCATGCTGACTGATCGAGCAGAATCGGATAAGCTGTGCCGTCTGCTGCTTGCAAGGTTCGATAGCGGTGTTAAAGCCTATTATGGGACAACTGAACGACCAAGCGTCGTTGACCGGAGCGGGGTGGCGGTGCAGCAAGAAGGCGTCACTTTATCGCTGTCGCTGCTAAGCTGGAATGGGGCCAATCCGGTAACAACAGCAATCATTTCACAAGCGGCAGCGCGGGTAAAGAAGCAGGCGAAAGGAATTCGCGGCAGTGCCTATGTTGCCAGCGATGTATTCGGAGAGCAGCTGGGAGAGGGAATGACGTGACAGTAACTAGAGAAACCAATCAGATGGGCATTATCTATTTCGCATGGCAAGGCAAAGCGATCGAGCAAGAAGACGTAAAGGTGAAGCTAGATGCCAAGTGGCGTCGTTTCGCCGAACAGGTCATGACGGAGCAAGATTCGGTCAGTGTTACCGGACTGTCGAAGCTGTGGCTGCGCGATGATCTATTTGTGTGTCTTTCCCTTCCGCCAACCCTGTTCCATTCTCCGGAAGAGGAACTGCTGACCTTAGGCAGCAGACTGAAGCTGGACTGGGAGGAGCGCTTTATGGCCGCCGAATTCGGTGGAGCGGTTCCGGAGCTAAAGCTGCATGCAGGCGTTTCCTTCTTGAATGGCAGCATCGTTTCGGAGGAAGAGCGGCTGTACGATGGCATTAAACGCGCGATTATCCACGGACAGCCTACCGGCGCGACGGAGCGCAGCTTGAAGCGCAGAGCGCTGGAGCACATCCTTATGGAGCGGCTCATTCATCCCGTCTATCAGCCGATTATTTCGCTGCAGTGTGGGACGGAAGCGGCGTACGGGTATGAGGCGCTTTCTCGTTTGCCGGATAAACGCTGGTTTGACGGACCGCTGCAGCTGTTTGATTTTGCCTCGGAGGAGGGACTGACCTATTCGCTTGACCGGCTGGCTCGGGAGCGTGCAATCGAAGGAAGCGCAGGTTTGTCGGCGGGGCAGAAGCTGTTTATCAACATCACCGCTAAAATTATGAATGACCCTTCCTTCACGACCGGACGGACTATGCTGCTGCTTGAGAAGTACGGGTTGTCTCCTCATCATGTTGTGTTCGAAATTACGGAGCGCAGCTCCATTGAGGATTTCGGTGCGGCGAAGAAGATTCTGCAGCATTACCGCCATCAAGGCTATCAAATCGCCATCGACGATGCGGGGGCGGGTTATTCGTCGCTGCAGTCCATTGTAGAGTTGGAGCCGGATTATATCAAAATCGATCGTTCACTCATTCATGGCATCCATGAGGATGGCATGAAGGCCCATCTGGTCCAAACGTTCACGGAGCTGGCTGCCAAAATGGGCATCTCGCTTGTGGCGGAAGGAATCGAGGAAGAGAGCGAGCTTCACTATATCAAGTCCATCGGCGTCCACTACGCGCAAGGGTTCTTGCTTGGCAGACCGCAGCCTTCTATTGCTTAACAACTTGAAGTGAATGGGGGACAATCGCGTAAAAGTTGCAGGATAGGTGGGGGTTCGCGAACGTGCGAACTGCGGCGTGTACCGGCGGTTTACTGGCGCGAAATGCTCTAACGAACCGTAGAGGGCTTATTCGCCCCCAGATGGCCCTCAACAAATTCTAACGAACCATAGAGGCCTTATTTGAAGGTTTTTAGGTGTTTTGGTGCCAATTTACCCCAAATAAGGCCTGTACGGTTCGTTAGATTCTAGGAGCCGAGAGATTCGGCCATATAAGACCTGTACGGTTCGTTAGATTTTGCGAGGCACTCGTGTTGTAGAGAGTGGATGAATGAAAGCGGAGTGCAGCAAGTTGAATACGAATGACAAAAAGCGGAGTAGAGATTCGAAAATGGTAGCTGGCGGCACAGGGGGACACTGTGCCGCCTTTTATATTAGTGGTGTGAATAGGCTGAATCGTGCCAAGGCAGAATGATGATTTGTAGCTTCGCTTCATATCGCCAATCTGTGCCAAAGCAGAAAGATGATTCGGAACTCCGTTTCGAGCACATCATTCTGTTCCAGGGCAGAATCATGAATGAAGCTTGGCTTCAACTCATCATTCTGTTCCACGGCAGAACGCTGCTTTGAAACTTAGTTTCAACGCAGCATTCTGCCTGGGAAAGTGTGTTCGCTTTATGCTATGATAAGCACTAGGAATAATAAGGTGAGGTGTGCTTGTCGGATGGATAAATGGGTATTGATTGATGGGAACAGTATCATTTATAGAGCATTCTTCGCGATGCCGCCGCTTACGAATTCGTCGGGGCTGCATACGAATGCGGTGTACGGTTTTACAACCATGCTGCTGAAGCTGCTGGAGGAAGAGAAACCGACGCATATCCTTGTTGCATTCGATGCGGGCAAGGTTACGTTCCGTCATGAAGGTTATGCGGAATATAAAGGCGGTCGGGAGAAAACACCTTCTGAGCTGTCAGAGCAATTTCCTGTGCTAAAGGAGCTGCTGCGCTCATTCGGGATTGCGCAATATGAGCTGCCGGGTTATGAAGCCGATGACATTATCGGGACACTCAGCCGATTAGCGGATGAGGGCGGGATTGAAACCGTCGTCGTGTCCGGAGACAAGGATATGCTGCAGCTGGCTTCAGACCATGTCACCATTGCGCTCACGCGTAAAGGGGTCACGGATGTGGAGCGTTACAATCCAATCGGCATCCAAGAGCGATACGGCTTAACACCATTGCAAATTATCGACCTTAAAGGTCTGATGGGCGATACATCCGATAACATTCCGGGTATTCCGGGTGTCGGGGAGAAAACAGCGCTGAAGCTGCTGCACGAGTTCGGCAGCGTGGAAGGCGTACTTGCCAATACGAGCGAAATTAAAGGCAAGATGAAGGATAAGGTTGAAGAGCATCAGGAAAGTGCCATCATGAGCAAGAAGCTCGCTACGATCTACCGCGAGGTGCCGCTTGAGAATAAAGCGGACGAGCTGGTGTATAACGGTTATGATGAAGTCGCGCTCGGCGATATGTTCCGCAAGCTGGAGTTTAAGTCGTTGATCGAGCGGCTGCAGCTTCCTGAAGCGGGCGGAGCCTCCGCGGCTGAGTTCGCGGAAGCGACCTATGAGGTTGTGACTGCCAGCGAGCTGACAGCAAGTGTGCTGACCGAGCTGCTTGCAACCTCCGAAAGCTTCTATATTGAAGCGATTGGCGAGAATCCGCATCAAGCGAGGTTCATTGGACTAGCCGTGACGAACGGAGAACGCGTCGTTGTCGTCACTTACGACGAACTGATGGATGCGAAGATTTCTGCTCCTGTGCGCAAGTGGCTTGAGGATGAGCAAGCGCCGAAGAGGGGCTACGATCTGCACAAAGCCGAGCTTGTCCTGTCTTGGCTTGGTATAGAGCTATGTGGAACGACCTTCGACGCGCTGCTTGCAGCGTATCTTCTAGACCCGACGGAATCAAGCCAAACGTTAGCTGCGCTCATTCAGCGTCACGGTCTTGCAGCCATTCAAACGGATGAATCCGTATATGGCAAAGGCGCGAAGTTCCAAGTGCCGGCTTCGGATGTACTGGCAGGCCATTTGGCTGCTAAAGCGGATGCTGTCCGCAGGCTCGTACCGATGCTGACCGAAGAGCTGGAGACCGGTCATATGAGCAAGCTTTGCTATGAGCTGGAGCAGCCGTTAGCGGTTGTTCTCGCCGGGATGGAGAAGCAAGGCATTAAGGTGAACGCCTCGGTGCTTGAGGATCTTGGCGCAGAGCTGGAGAAGAATATCTCGCAATATATGAGCGACATCTATATGCATGCCGGCATGGAGTTCAACATTAACTCTCCGAAACAGCTTGGAGAGGTTCTCTTCGAGAAGCTGGGCCTTCCTGCATGGAAGAAAACGAAGACAGGCTATTCGACGGATGCGGAAGTGCTGGAGAAACTTGAGCCCTATCACGAAATTGTGAAGCTCATCCTACTCTACCGCCAGCTGGCGAAACTGCAGTCCACTTATGTAGAAGGTCTGCTGAAGGAAATTCGCCGCGATACGGGTAAGGTTCATACGTTCTACCGTCAGACGATCGCTGCTACCGGACGGCTGTCGAGCCAATTCCCGAACCTGCAGAACATTCCGATTCGGCTCGAGGAAGGGCGCCGCATTCGCAAAGCGTTCGTGCCGTCAGAGCCGGGCTGGACCATTCTCGCAGCCGACTATTCACAGATCGAGCTGCGCGTTCTGGCGCATATTTCCGGTGACGAGAAGATGAAGACTGCCTTTATCGAGGATACCGATATTCATACGAAAACCGCGATGGACGTCTTCGGCGTTACAGCAGATCAAGTCGATGCGAATATGCGTCGTCAAGCAAAAGCGGTTAACTTCGGAATCGTGTACGGGATCAGCGATTTCGGTCTGTCGAACAACCTCAACATCGCGCGCAAGGATGCGGCGAAGTTTATCGAGCAATATTTTGAAGTGTTCCAAGGGGTACGGGCTTACATGGACAATATCGTTGCCCAAGCCCGTGCGGATGGCTTTGTAACGACGCTGCTCGAGCGCAGACGCTACTTGACTGATATTAAAGCGTCGAATTTCAACCTTCGTTCGTTCGCCGAACGGACAGCAATGAACACGCCAATTCAAGGTACGGCAGCAGATATCATCAAGCTGGCGATGGTCAACATGGACAAGGAACTGCGTGATCGCGGTCTCCGCAGCCGCATGCTGCTGCAGGTACACGATGAGCTCGTCTTCGAAGTGCCGGCCGAGGAGCTGGAGCTGATGAAGACACTCGTACCGCAGGTGATGGAAGGTGCGCTCAAGCTGGATGTACCGCTCAAAGCAGACGTCAGCTTTGGCGATAACTGGTATGAAGCCAAGTAAGATATGCATGTAAATGATATGAAAATCGAGGAGCTTCAGTACGTTCTCTGCATATTGCAGCGGGGCGTTCTGGGGCTTTTCTTTTTTAGAATTGGCTATTTTCGCCATTCCTTCGATGAGGTAAGCTAGAGAGTAGGCAAGAGTAGACGAGGAGGACAAAATGACTACAATTCCTAACGACTATGTGGAACGCGTTTATGCCGGCTGGCTCGGTAAAGTCATCGGTGTGCGGCATGGAGGTAATATCGAGCAATGGACGTATGATCGAATAGCGCGTACGTTCGGCGAGATAACCGGTTATTTGCATTCGTTCAAAAACTTCGCCGCAGATGATGATACGAATGGGCCCATGTTCTTCCTTCGAGCACTAGAGGATTACACGCATACAAGCGACATAACGGCGGAACAAATGGGGCTGACCTGGCTCAACTATGCGCCGGACGGTCATGGGTTCTATTGGTGGGGCGGCTACGGGAAATCGACGGAGCATACGGCCTATCAGAATTTGAAAAATGGGATTATGGCCCCACGTTCTGGCTCCATCGCACAGAACGGCGCAGCAGTGGCGGAGCAAATTGGCGGGCAGATTTTCATCGATACATGGGGGTTGATTGCACCGGGCAATCCGGTGCTAGCAGCCGAGTACGCGGAGAAAATTGCAAGCGTTTCCCATGATGGAAACGGCAAATACGGCGGTATGTTTATTGCGGCTTGCATAGCGGCGGCTTTCGTCCATAAGGATATTCACGAGATATTGGGAGCAGGCCTTTCGGTGATCCCGGCTAACTGTGAATATGCCTTGATGACCAGAGCAGTGATGGACTACCACGCAGAGCAACCGGAACAATGGCGGGATGCATTCCGTTTCGTAGAAGAGCGTTACGGCTACCATCTCTATCCGGGCGAATGCCATATCATCCCGAATGCCTCTGTTATTATCCTTTCTTTGCTTTACGGTGGAGGCGACTTCTCCCGTGCTATCAATATTTGCAATATGTGCGGCTGGGACACCGACTGCAACGTTGCTAATGTAGGCACTATTATGGGTGTGATGAACGGCCTTGAGGGGATCGATGCTTCGTGGCGTCAGCCGATCAACGATTTCCTATGCTGCTCGAGTGTGATCGGTACATTAAATATGCTGAATATCCCTTGGTGTGCTACTTATATCGCAAGCTTTGGTTACCGAATCGCAGGCAGTGAAGTGCCGGCACGATGGGCAGCGATTCTAAGCGGCGAAGCACCTCAGTTTCATTTTGAGCTGCCGGGGTCCACGCATGCATTCCGAACGGATTGGGATGACAGCGGCGTGCATGTCACGAGCTTCGTCCAAAACTCGGACGAGGCAGCAGCGAGCGGCTCACGGTCGCTGAAAGTCGTGTTTGACAGGTCGATGGGCGGCTATGGTTATCGAACCTATTATCAGACGTATTATCGCCCGCATCATTTTAATGACAGTCGGTATGATCCGAGCTTCTCGCCGCTTATCTATCCGGGCCAAACAATCACAGCCAGCCTAATGGTGCCTGCGTATATTGGAGCTCCAATCCATGCAAGGCTTTATGTGAAAGACGGCAATGCCAACGTTCGTTACTATGGTGAGTCTGTCCTCTTGACGAAAGGGGAATGGACGCCGCTTACGTATGAGCTGCCATTTATGGCGAATGTCTGCTTGGAGGAAGCGGGAATTGAGCTTATTCCGCTTGAAGGATGGCATGACCATTTGATTGCTTATGTCGATCATATGGATTTCTCCGGTGTGCCGAACTACTCGGTTGATTTCAAGCATGAGCGGACGGAGCGGTGGCATGGCTTGCATCAGGAAGTAAGCCAGTTCACCTACTTGCGCGGCTTGTGGGCACTGGAGAACGGGGAGCTGTCCGGAAGCTATAGCGGCGAGCCGGCGGAATGTTATACCGGTGATTTGAAGTGGCGGGATTACGAATATGAAGCCGTGATTACGCCTCAAGCCGGCAGCCATCATAATATGCAGTTCCGGGTACAAGGCGGCATCCGTTCCTATGCTGTCGGACTTGCGACAGGGAACCGGTTAAAGCTCTATAAGAATGCGAATGGATACATCGAACTCGCAGCTGTAGACTATGAGTGGGTTCATGGCCAAGATTATACGATCAAGGTCGAAGCGAGAGAGAACCGCTTCAGCATCTCAATCGGCGGACAGCAAGTGCTGCAATTTGAGGATAAGGATCAGCCCTACTTAACCGGTCAAGTCGGACTCTCAAATCTACACGGCAGTCATACCCATTATAAGCAGTTTTCAGTACGTGGTTTGTAGAAGATGAGCTTACAAAAGCTGCGCTCAAACTAACCTATGGAGGCCTTCTATTCGCTGTAATAATCAGCGTGGAAGGCTTCTTTTTGTGCGAATGGGAGGTTCCATAGGTGGAAGGCTTACAAGTCGTGAAGGCGGCTAGGAGATTTGGCCTTGCTGAGGTATAATGAGGTCTGAACCATGGCTTGGGAGGGAATCATGAAATGCCGGAGCTACCGGAGGTTGAAACCGTTCGGCGGACGCTGAACGAGTTAATTAGGGGAAAACGGATCGAGCGGGTAACCGTGTCGCTTCCGCGTATTATACAACGACCGCATGAGCCGGAGATATTCGCTGCTGCGCTTGCGGGTCATACCATTGAGTCCGTGGAGCGCCGAGGTAAGTTTCTGCGCATTCTGCTAGATGGCCTTGTGCTAGTCTCGCATCTTCGCATGGAAGGCCGTTATGGCGTCTATGAAGCGGATGAACCGGTGGAGCTTCACACGCATGTTCGTTTTCATTTCGAAGATGGTACGGAGCTGCGCTATAAAGACGTACGGCAATTCGGCACGATGCATCTGTTTGCACCGGGTGAGGACCTAGTCCTTCCACCTCTGAACAAGCTGGGAATCGAGCCGCTTGAAGAAGGATTTACATTGCAGGCTTTCAAGAAGGAAGTCGCCCATCGTACGACGAAGATCAAGCCGCTCCTGTTGAACCAGGAATATATCGTTGGACTCGGCAATATTTATGTGGACGAGGCGCTCTTCACGGCTGGCATTCACCCCGAGCGGACAGCGGATTCCATTAAACCGGCTGAATGGACGAAGCTTCATGAAGCGATTCGTGCAACACTCTCGCGCGCAGTAGATGCGGGTGGATCGTCGATTAAATCTTATGTAAATGGCCAAGGCGAAATGGGTATGTTCCAGCATGAGCTGCTCATCTATGGCCGTAAGAACGAGCCTTGCCGCAAATGCGGTGCAAGCATAGATAAGACCGTCGTTGGCGGCCGGGGCACACATATTTGCCTCAAATGCCAGCCATTCCCGAAGAAGCGGGGCGGCAGTGAGGCAGCCAAGCCAACCTCTAAATAAGGAACGACTGCGGGCAGCGTGCATATGATGTACCATTCATGTTTTCTAGGCGAGTGCACAGAACCTGCGCTTTCGTCATCATGGGAGGGACATCAAGTTGCTCATTCATGCTGCATCATTGCTGCTGCTTGCTTTTGCCGTTAGCTTGGATGGATTCGGCGTTGGCGTTACGTATGGACTTCGGCGTATCCGAATTCCGGTGCCGTCGATTGTTATTATCGCCTTTTGTTCGGGATTGGTCGTATGGCTGTCCATGCAAATTGGCTCACTGCTTACGGGTTATATGTCGCCGGACGTAGCGAAATGGATCGGTGCAGTTCTGCTGATGCTGATAGGCGTTTGGGCGCTTATCCAGTATTGGAAACGCAAAACGGAAGGGGACTCGGTGGATACGGAGGAAGCTTCCGCCGAAGGTGGCGGATACGAAGAGGCCGGTGCTGTGATGGCAGCGGGCAACATTCGTATGGCGGCATCCACGATCGTTATTCTGGAATTGAAACGATTGGGCATTGTGATTCAAATCTTGCGGACGCCGCAAATGGCCGATGTGGACAGATCCGGTATTATTTCCGCATCAGAGGCTGTACTGCTTGGTTTTGCCCTGTCGCTCGACAGCTTCGGAGCGGGACTTGGCGCGGCGATGGTTGGTTTTAATCCACTGTTGACTGCGGTTGTCATTTCCGGTGCAAGCGGGATATTCCTGCTTGCGGGAATGCGGCTTGGTTTCCGGTTCGCAGCATGGCGCGGCATGCGCGCTTTGTCCGTGCTGCCTGGAATTATGCTGATTGTAATGGGCGTTATGCGTTTAATGTAGGTGAAGGACAGAATTTGAGGTGAACGTATTGATACTGGGATTAACCGGCGGCATCGCTTGTGGGAAGAGCACTGTCAGCGCCATGCTTGTGTCGCATGGCGCCAAGCTGATCGATGCCGACCAGGTCGCCCGGGAGGTCGTACTCCCCGGCGAGCCAGCGCTGGCAGCAATCGCTGATGAATTCGGACAAGCTGTCTTGAACGAAGACGGCACGATGAATCGAGCTGAGGTGGGCAAGCTAGTATTCGGCAATCGCGAACGGTTGACGAAGCTCGAAGGGATTCTGCATCCTGCGATTCGAGAACGAATGTGGGAGCGAATCAACGCCTATGCGGCGGAAGATCCGAACCAACTGATCGTAGCGGATATTCCTTTATTATATGAAACGGGACAAGCAGCCTTGTATGAGGCTGTGATGGTCGTTTATGTACCGAAGGAGACTCAGATCGAACGGCTGATGCAGCGTAATTCGCTGACGAGAGAGCAAGCTGAGGAGCGCACGGCACTGCAAATGGATATCGAAGAGAAACGGCGCCTGGCGGATATCGTCATTGACAACAGTGGAACGATTGCCGAAACGGCGCAGCAGGTCGAGCAGTTTTGGCGTGGGCAGGGATTGCAGCTATGACGATGAGAAAACTTCGAAGAAGAGTCATACTTATTATTACGTTAGCTTTTGTCGTGCTGCTGTTTGTTCGTTCGGAGTGGATGAGCCACTGGATGTATCCGGTCCACTTCCGCGAGGATATCGTAATCAGCGCGAATAATTATAAGCTCGAACCACATCTGGTGGCAGCTATCATAAGAGTCGAAACCAATTATAAGACTGGGGTTGTATCGCGTAAAGGCGCTATAGGCGTTATGCAGCTGATGCCGGACACAGCAAACTGGATTATTCAGAAGGGCGGCTTTGGGAAGATATCGACCGAAGCGATTTCTAATCGAGCGGATGTGAGTATTGAAATCGGTGCTTGGTATTTGAATGCATTAAACCAACAGTTCGATGGCAATATGTATACGGTGATCGCCGCCTACAATGCGGGACCCGGCAATGTGAGCCGCTGGCTAGCTGACGGAACTTGGGATGGAAAGCTGGAGACGGTGGATCAGGTGCCTTTCGGGGAAACAAGACACTATATACAGCGGGTCATTTATTATTATAATAAGTACAAGAACCTTTATCCGGATTTAATGGAAAGCTAAAAAATAACTTTGGCCGGCCGCCCACAGGCAACCGGCCAAAGCTTGGAGATTACAATCTTCGATTATCGACCTGCAAGAGATTGTTCGGCGATTTGCACTAGTTTACGGGTAATGCTACCCCCGATGGAACCGGCATCCTTCGTTGTGATGTTACCGTAGTATCCATCTTGTGGAAGGGAGATACCCAGCTCTTGTGCGACCTCATATTTCATTTGGTCTAATGCAGCACCTGCTTGTGGTACAACGAGTTGACTGCTACCGTTGTTGGCCATTTGTCGTTCACCTCCTTGCGGTTGGTAACAGTATTATGTGCGTTAGATCATTTTTCATTACAGGTAACGATTGGGAAACGATAAATAGCGTGCTATTTCGTATTCACTATGCATGTAGACGGAGGAATAAAGACGATGAAATGTCCGTATTGCGATTATGCTGGGACGAAAGTGCTCGATTCCAGACCCGCTAACGAAAATAAATCGATACGCCGTCGCCGTGAATGCGAGAAATGCACGCGGCGGTTCACGACCTTCGAGATGGTGGAAGAAACGCCTTTGATCGTGATTAAGAAAGACGGCAGTCGGGAAGAATTCAGCCGCGACAAAATTTTACGCGGTCTTATAAGGGCCTGCGAGAAACGTCCCGTATCCGTGGATCAACTGGAAATTATCGTATCCGAGGCAGAGAAGGAACTTCGCACAACGGCACAAGCTGAGGTGGAGAGCCGTGAAATCGGTGAGCTCGTTATGTCACAGCTGTATCCGGTTGATGAAGTGGCTTATGTTCGATTCGCGTCGGTGTACCGCCAGTTCAAGGATATTGACATGTTTATGAAGGAATTGAACAGCTTGCTGAACAAACATCCGCTCAGCTAAGTTGGATTGGACGAGCGTTAGAAGCCTGCACCGCGATCTTCGTGGTTTGCAGGCTTTTTTGGTTTATTGTTTCATTCAGCGTGGATGATTAGGATGTACGGTGAAGGGAGAATGTGCTATTTTCTATGTAAGGAAGAAGTCGCCTGTACGGAGGGAGGGATTTAATTGAACCGCGAGTTTGGACTTGCAGAGCAATTTGCTATCGTAGCTGCTGATCTCCCTGCACGAGGTATTTACGGATTAGGTCGAAGCTATATGGAGATTTACGTGATTGGCGCTGCCATTATGGAACTGATTATGGATGATCGGCTGCTGGTGGATGCTAAAGGGTATCTGCATGTGGTGGACAACGGTGTAAACGGCCTCCTGGATCATAGCTCAACCTCGCTGGTGGAACTAATCCGAAACGCCCGTAAGCCGAAGAAATTAAAGGGCTGGATTATTTATTTCTACTCACGTGTCAGACCGCGGCAAGCTATGTTCGGTTCGCTGACAAATTCGTTGTTTGACGAGGGGGACCTCGCGATAAACAAGAAGAAATTCCTTTATATTTTCCCCTATCGGCGATATATCACCATAACCGAACATAAAGATCGCATGATTCAGCACCTTCGCGCAGAGCTGCTCGAAGATGGTCCTGTTTCTAGGGAAACGGCAGCGCTGGCCATGTTGCTCGAGATTTCGAAGCAGCTGAAGCATTATTTCTCGCGTTATGAGCATACTGAGCTGAAGAGAAGGCTGACAGAGCTGCATGAAACGCAGAGCGAAGAATGGAATCACATCCGAATGATTCGAAGGGCGTTGCAAGAGATCGAAGCTTCGATTTGAGGGAGCGGAATGGAAGATAACGATACGGAAAAATTTATCGAATACGATTGTGATACATGAGACACTGCGGGGGAAGTTGCTGCAGTGTCTTTTTTATAGCTGGTTTTCGATTGAACGGTAGTCAGAAGCGATTGGATATGGAATAGGGGGAAAAATGTTTGAATAGGGTTTGTTTTGGTTTGAACTTGCCCGAAACCGGTTCACACGGTATGTTCGGCGTGATATAGTGGGGTGACATTTGCGAATGGTAGAAGAAGTATTCGCATTCAGCTCATCAAGAAAGAGGTTGATCCAGGATGAAGATTACGCGCTGCGAGGCAAACCCTATCGTCACGCCCGGTCTGTACGACTGGCGCCAAGCGACGGTATTTAACCCGGCTGTTATTATCGAAGGCGATAAATTTTATATGATTGAGCGGACAGCTGGCAGTCTGGATCCGTTTCAATGTTTCTTGGGTTTACTCGAAAGTGATGACGGCATCAACTTCCGTCACGTGCAGGATACGCCGGTTATTCACCCGGAGCAGTTCGGCTTCCCGTATGGCAGCATACAAGATCCACGCGTCGTGAAATTTGACGACACGTACTATATGAACTATGCGCTTCGTCCATGCTCGATGAGCTATTATCCTACAGGCGTAGGCCTCCCGAACAACTCTAAGCCTGAGTATCCGAACGGCTGGGGCAAACCGGAGGATTGGCTGACTCGTTCGTCCATTGCAACATCGAAGGACCTGATCAACTGGGAGTTCCTATGCGATACAACGCCGCTTGAAATCAATGATCGCGATAATATTCTGTTCCCGGAGAAAATCGGCGGAAAATATGCTTTACTTCGTCGTCCGGAAGAGTACATCGGCGAAGAATACGGCACAGAGAAGCCGGCGATGTGGATCTCCTATTCCGAGGATATGATCCATTGGGAGGATCCGATTCTGATTGCGACCGTGGAACAGGAATGGGAATATAAGAAAATCGGAGGTTCCACACCGCCGATTAAGACCGATAAAGGCTGGCTGACGCTCTATCATGGCGTAGGGCCAGACCATATCTACCGTGTTGGCGCAATGCTGCTTGATCTGGAGCATCCGGAGAAAGTGGTCGCTCGCGCACCGGGCTTTATTATGGAGCCGGAAGAGTATTACGAGAAATTCGGTCTGTTCATCCCGAATGTTGTTTTCCCGACAGCAAACGTGGTGAAAGATGGCTTGCTCTATATCTATTATGGCTGCACAGATACCGCGATTGGTCTGGCGACGGTTCCGTTGGATGAGCTGGTAGACTATATTCTGGCTGAAAGCAAGAAGTAGAGTGGAGGGAAGAAGCTTCGATGAGTCGGAGCTTCTATTTCTTTTGTGAAAGGGCTTGTTCTCGAGGATGAAAGCGTGATATAATCTGCTTTGTCTTCAACTTTTTATACGGGGCCTTAGCTCAGCTGGGAGAGCGCTTGCATGGCATGCAAGAGGTCAGGGGTTCGATCCCCCTAGGCTCCATACAATAGAAACCACGTTCCTTCGGGATCGTGGTTTTTTGTATGGATCACGGGGTGAGAACCCCTCAGGGTTCGCCCGCGCGGACGGAACAGAGTGGAGGAGCACGGCGTCTGAATCTACCGCTAAAAGTCCTCGTCGATTAAGCTTCGTCAGCCATTTAAATCAGGATTCGGACAACCCCCTAGGCTCCAACATAAGTTTATCGCATAACAACGGTTTTCTCGGTGTTTTACACAAGCAGATGAAATCGGATGCATGCAATAGCTTCAAAATGAACAGCCATTGTAAAAAAGGTTACCCGCTGGTGCATACAGTGAACCGGCTAGAGTAACCTTTTTGATGATAAATCAGATCAGACTTCTTAAGAAGTCTCTGTATAATGGCAGCTACTTCCGCTCTTGTGATAGAAGCTCCCGGCTTAAGCTGCGCATCGTTGCCACCGTATACGATCCCGGCTTGCAAGCAGTCGGCTAAACCGAGCTTCGCCCATTCCGACACACTGCTCGCGTCCGTAAACGGACTCAGCAGCTGAGCAGCTTCTTTGGTTTTCAGCTGGGCTTGCAATCCTGTCACTTTCATCGCCTTCGCGATAATGGTTATGGCCTGCTCGCGCGTAATGGTATCCAATGGACGGAACGTGCCATCCTCGAACCCGTTGATCAATTTGTGGGCGGCGGCGGTTTGAACCACACTGCTGTACCAATCTGCTGACTTCATATCAGCAAATGAGTTCGCACCATGTGCCAGCTTTAGCCCCAAGCCTCTTACGATCACTGCTGCAAACTCTGCGCGCGTCATCGCTTCATTCGGATTAAACAGCCCCCTCCTGTTCCTTCGATGACCATTCTGGAGCCCATATCGTTCACCGCATCCTTCGCCCAATGCTGCTCAACGTCTTGGAACGTAAGCGGATGCCATACGATAGAGTAAGTACTGTTCGTTAAGCTGTTTACTTGCGCATAGTACTTGCCGTCGATGACAACAATTTTCGTTGGTACATGGCGTACAGTTCCATCAGGGTCAATGACAACGCCCGTTGTAATCTTGTTAAGATCCACGCCATCTGGAATCGCAATCGTTCTTTCCACGTATGCATCGAACTTGGAAACTTCAATCGTCTTGTCCCTATAGACAGCCGTGACAGTGAAATTCAACGGCGGCACAACAATTTCGAACTTGCCGTTTTCAACCGAGCTTTCCATAAACTTCACCGTGTCGGCAGTAGGGTTTGCGATTTCAATTCTTATTTTAATATCTTGAAACTCTACGCTTGCTCCAAACTGCTCCGTTATCGCATGAATGTTTATTTGCTGCGCTGGTAGTTTATAAGACGCTTGTTCGGTTTTGATTTCGACAACAGCCTGCTTCTGCTCCATGTTATTGACCATTTGACCTTCCAACTCGCCGATGACTACATCGGATTGCGTATTCACCGGTATCGTAATGACAGCATGATCACCTTCAGCCGCAAGTTTATTTTCCAGCTTCTCCGGATCTAATACAATCGTTGTTACCGATTGTCCGTTCACAGTCTCCGTTGTTGCGGTACCCGCATTTTCTGCTTTGCCGTTAACGAGCACTTGAACCCCTTTGTCTACATGCTGCTCTGGGGTGCTCGGAGCAGTTCCCGCTGTATTAGGCGAATCTTCACTCGCCGCTTGGATCGTATAACTTTCAGCCATGACCGCACTGTTGGTCATACCTGCTTTTACTGCGATTGCCTTAATCGTCATCGCACTCGTTACGTGAATCGGCGTGCCGCTGTATAACGTGCTGTCGATCGTCGGCGTGCCGCTATCTGTCGTATAATAGACAGCCACTCCGACAGTCGTCGTCGATAATGTCACTCCTGTGCCAGACGCTACCGCTCCGCCTGGCGGATTCGCCACGGGTGCTGACGCTTGCCCCATGATCGTGAAGCTTTCAGCCATGATCGCACTGTCGATCATTCCTGCTTTAACCGCGATCGCTTTGATCATCATCGCGTTTGTTACACTGATCGGCGTGCCATTGTACAAAGGGGCAAGGCGATTATTTGCTCTGTTTTCAATGACCTATACGAATGCAATGACAGCCGAATACAGTCGTGGAAATCTTTGTACATGGAGAAACACTGAAGTTATAATAGGAATAAATATTTAGGACGCATGATAGTTTCATATGGAGGCTTGGACAACATGACATTAAGTGAGGATACGCTACTCAAGGAATTACTAGATGGGACGAGCATGGAAGTGTCATCCTTCATATATATATCAATCGCATTGGCAGAAGTGGTTCTTGCGGCACATAAGCGAGACGGGGTGGTTGGTCATTTGAGTCCGGCTTGCATTCGCATGCAGTCGGAACTGGATGCAGCGGTTCTTGAAGAGAACGGTACACTGGATTTCGCCTATTTATCGCCTGAACAAACAGGCAGGATCAATCGTACGCCTGACGAGCGCAGCAATTTGTATGCGCTGGGCGTCATGTATTACGAGATGCTTGCAGGACATTTGCCGTTTCAGGCGCAGAGTGAGGAAGATTGGGTGCATGCGCATCTTGCCATTGTGCCAAAGCCGCTAAGCGAGCTGCATCCAGAGATTTCGGTTTCCTTGAGCCGCATCATCATGAAGCTCTTAGCAAAAACACCTGAGGAGCGTTATCAACATGCATACGGGCTGCTGGCGGATTTAAAACAATGCCGGTTCTTGCTGGAAGATACGGGGATCATTACCGAGTTTGAGATTGCTTGCATAGATGAGAGAAGTCGGTTCAAACTTCCGGGGACTCTCTTCGGCCGTGAGAAGGAAGAAGAAGAACTGCAAGCGGCTTTCGAACAGGTTCGTGCTGGCGAAACAGCGTTCGTGATCGTTACGGGTAGGGCGGGCGTTGGTAAAACGGCGCTTATCCGCGAGCTTCAAATGCCGGTTATCAATGTGGGCGGACAGTTCATTGCGGGCAAATGCGATCTGATGAATCGGGATATTCCGTTCTCACCGCTCCTTCAAGCGCTTCGCAAATTGCTTCGGCAAATTTGGAGTGAACCCACTGAAAGAGTTGCGAAATTGAAGGCTCAATTAGCAGAGGATTTAGGTCAAGGAGCAGGTGTAATTACAGAGCTTCTACCGGAAGCAGCAGCGCTGCTTGGTGACTTTCCTTCCGTGGAACAGCTGCCTCCTGCTGAAGCTGCTATTCGTTTTCGCCGATTGTTTCCTTTGTTTATTAAGAATTTTTGCAGCAAAGAACATCCGCTCGTTATATTTCTTGACGATCTTCAATGGGCCGATCCGGCTACAATAGATGTCCTTAGGGCGTTCGTACATGACCAGACTTTACATGGATTATTAGTTGTAGGTGGTTTCCGAGAGGAAACGGCGCTGTGCTTGACTGAACATGGAGAGGATCATGCTGCGGCAGCTTTATGGATTGAACATGCGCTTTCCTTGACTAAGGAAGAAGCGCTGCTGCGGGTGCGACATATAACGCTCAACCCTTTGTCCTACACCGACGTTAAGAGATTCACTTCTTGCGTACTTAACGAGAATACGGATCGCGTTCGGTTGCTAGCAGAGCCTCTATATCAAAGAACAGGCGGCAATCCGCTTTATTTGCATCGTTTTCTGGACGGCCTGTTTCGTGAGAAAAAGCTTTATTATGACGAGGAACAATCTGTCTGGGTTTGGGATGCTGATGCGGTTAATCAAATGCCTGAAGTTCCTGACATTCTTCATTTAATTGGTTCCAGACTTCGTATGCTTCCGCATCAAACCGTCGCGCTGCTCGGCGCAGCAGGAGCCATTGGGTACCGCTTCCGCTTAGCAATGATTGCGCAAGTAAGCGAACTGTCCTTGTCTGACGCGCGCAATTTTGTGCTCCCAGCCGAGAAAGAAGGTTTGATATTGCGCGAGGATGACACGGATGAATCGGAAGCAGATGCAGAAGATCGTTTTTATACTTTTTTGCATGATCGCGTGCAGCAGGTGGCTTATCGAACCATCCCCGAATCGGATAAAGCAGCCTTGCATCTACGGATCGGGCGCGTGATGCAAGGCCGCGAAATCGACCAGAAAGACGAATCGATCTTTGATATCGTGTATCACTTGAATCTCGGTTCCGCTGAAATGGTGGATGAGACTGAGCAAAGAGAGCTGGCTGCCTATAATCTTCAGGCGGGGTTGAAGTCCAAAGCTTCTACGGCATTTACGGCTGCGGTGTATTTTTTGGAAAAGGGTTTAACCCTTATAGGGGAAAATGAGGAGGGAACAGGTTCGCTATCCTATCGTTTACTTCTAGAGCTGCCCGAATGCGAGTATATGTGCGGCCGCATAGATCGTGCGGAAGAGCTGCTCGATCAGTTGATGGCCCGTACCAAGGACTTGGTGGAACGTTCGCGCATTCACCTGATTCGGATCGCAATGAATGCTTATTTAAGAAAAGAAGAGATAGCCGTAAATATTGGGCTTCAGGCGTTAGCAGAATTCGGCTGGGAAATACCTGTGAAACCTTCTAAAGCTGATTTGTTAAAAGATCTGGCCCTGACACAATTCGCCTTATATAGGAAGCGTCACGAACTGTCGGGTTTGCCGATTAATCGTGATCCCGTCTATAGCGCAGTGTCGAATCTGTTCATGGCGATGTCGGTTTCCGTATTTGTAACAAATCCTGACTTGAATGCTGTGTTGAGATGCAGGTTTGTCCGATATGGCCTGAAGCAAGGAAACAACGAAGCGTTTACCTTTATGCTTGGCTCATACGGCATTATGCTTACCTTTACATCTCCACGCTCCGCAACCGGTTCACGATTAATGAAAATCGCTTATGGCCTTTCGATTGGCTTTGAAAGCTTTCTCATTAGGGGGCGTCTTCAATTGCTCATGGGTCTCGGTGCTCAATATCGCAGTCCGCAAGAGGCGGTGAGTTATTTTAAAAAATCGATAGGTTATGGGTTGGAAGCTAACGATCGTGCGTTCGTTGGCTATGCAATGGAGCTGCACATTCTCAACCATTCCGGCGACATATATGCTTTGTCTGCATTCTTGACTGATTATGAAGACAAATTCGGACAAGTGCTGGATAAAGAAACGCTCATGCAATTTCGTATTGCGCGTATGTACATGGCGGAAATGCAGGGTGAATCCGGTGCTCTTGATGAGATCGGTCTTCCGGTGCAAGAGGAGCAGGTTTACTTGTCCCGAAAAAATCAGGTGTTCCATTACTGCACCTGCAAAATGGAAACGGATTATTTGGCAGAACGTTACCGAAAAGCGCTTGAATGGGTGAATATTTCCAGCTACAACTCATTCGAGACCAAGAAAATCCCGCTTCAATCCCGCAAGCAGCATGTTTACGAGTCGCTGTCCCTAGCTGCCCTTTATGCGGAAGCACCACAGGAAGAGCGTAAAGGCATTCGTGCCACGCTGATGAAGCAACTGAGTTCCATGAAGCAATGGTCCGGCTATTTGGGATCAGAGTCTTCCGCTTACCTGCTCATCACAGCTGAATTGCGGTGGATCGAAGGAGATCGGATAGCTGCCGCAAAAGGACACGATGACGCGATTGCGGCAGCGCGAAGAGAAGAGAACGGGTTGATGGAAGCGATCGCCTGTGAGCGGGCTTCGATGTTCTATAGAGAAGCAGGCAGTATAACCGGGGCAGGCGTCCTAATGGCGGATGCCTACGCCGCATATTGGCGATGGGGAGCTGCTGCCAAAGCGAGAAAGCTGAGAGGGGCATACCCCGAGCTGCCTGCATCCGCTTCAGTGCAGCAAAATGACTTGGCTAGAGTTGGAGAAGCGGAAGTTGCGATAGCATCGGAACGATCAGAGATGAAGGCGAGTAACGGGTTTGTTTCAGACAAGGATCAGGAGGAAGCCATACGCGAAAGGGTGATCTTTAGAGGGGATGAAAAGGTTATACGTCAAATTGCCGACTGGTCAGATGCAGCAGATAGCCGAGAGCTCATGCTTCGTTTTCTCGAAGCGGCGCTCCGTTATACAGGTGCCGTGAAGGGGTGCATATTGAGCTGTCAGGAAGACAAATTTGCCATAGTAGCGGAAGCGGGCGGCGCGTTCGATACATTGGAAGAAGTTTCATATGCAGCAACTATCGTTCGCTATGTCGTCAGAACAGGTGAACCGATCGTGCTTGCCGATGCCTCCCGTAGCGCTTATGCCTCTGATCCTTACATCCGCCGCAGCCATTCGTTATCCATTCTTTGTATGCCTGTGCTTTTTCCGGGGCAATTGCTGCCATCCGTCATATTTTTGGAGAATAACCTTATTTCCAGCGTTTTTACAAACGAGCGGCTGGAAGTGCTGGATATGATGATGGCCCGCATGGTTTACATGAAGTCGCTTACGGATTCACGTGCTCTCGTGAACGAAACAAACGATTCGGAGCATGATTTTGAGGCTATATCCACAAAAGCCGCTCAGACGCTTATTGATCCACTGACCAATCGTGAAATGGAGATTTTGCATGCGCTGTCGGAAGGTTTATCCAATAAGGAAATCGCTGATCATTTCAAATTAACGGAAGGAACGGTCAAAAGCCACTTGTTCCGCATATATGGAAAACTCGGAGTTAAGCGGCGCGGGCAGGCGATTGCGCATGCAAGAGATCTGCAATTAATAGCGCCATAGATGACGATCTTTTCCTCGAATAGATGTACAGCTAAGCACTCAACCGGAGCTTTAAGAAGCTCGGGGTGGGTGCTTTTTCGACTTTTTCTGCGGTTTTATAACTTTCGTAAGACTCTTTTTTTGTGTGCAGGAGCTATATTTATGCTTATTTGGTGAGTTAGATTTGGTTAAATTAGGAGGAATTGGCATGCGCAGGTTGAAAAAAGGAATATCCATCATGCTAGTGATGGCGATGGTGATGGGTGGAATGTTCGGATTGCTTGTGCCTGGGGGAGGCAAAGCGTATGCGGCGGGTTTCGCAGGAGGACAGGGTATACAAGCTGATCCTTATCAGATTGCAACTGCTGCTGAACTCGATAATGTGAGGAATTACTTAGGCACGGGCATTTATTTCAAGCTTACAGCAGATATTGATTTGAATGTCAGTCCTTACAAAGACGGTGCGGGCTGGGAACCGATAACAGGATTTCAAGGGAATATGGACGGCAATGGTTATATTATCACGGGGCTAACGATTAATAATAATAATTCTGAGTATATAGGACTATTCGGTTCGACTAGTTCGACTAGTTCGATTAGTAATATCATTCTTGAAGGTATTATTATACAGAGTTACATGAATCGCGTAGGCGGCTTGGTTGGTGAGAATGGGGGATCAATCAGCAACAGCCACATAAGTGGAGATTTGAGTGGTGGTTTCGGTGTAGGCGGGTTGGTTGGTATTAATGGTAATGGAGCAACAATTAGCAACAGCTACGCCATGGGGAGTGTGGATGGTAGTAGTCAACTTGTCGGAGGCTTGGTAGGTGAAAATAATGGTACAATTAGCAACAGCTACGCCACGGGAAGTGTGAATGGTAGTGACCGTTTTGTTGGCGGGTTGGCTGGTAGTAATAATGGAACAATTAGTAATAGCTACGCCACGGGAAGTGTGACTAGTGATATTGGTACAATAGGTGGCTTGCTTGCCCTTAATAATGGAGTAGTCATCAATAGCTACTACGATAGTGATACAACAGAACAACCTTTGGGAGATGCAGGACAAGGCATTGGCGTAACAACTTTAGACATGAAAGACCAAGCTACATTTAGTAATTGGAATTTCAGCTCAGATTGGTACATACTTTCAGGTCAATACCCTCAATTATGGGCTTTTACATTGGCAAAAGGAACCAACCTAGGAACAACGAAATTGAACGGTGTTTCGAGTGATATGGAATATTCGCTTAACGGTGGTGCTTATTCTTCGATCACGGGTACTTCTATCGAAATTGCTGTAAGTGTGGGAAATACGATCTCCGTCCGTATTGGAACAAACGTAAAAATAGTATCGGTTGATGCAACGAATATCAGAGGGCTTGCCTCGCCTGATTTAACAGCGGACGAGACGAATAACTGGACCGTGAATCCCATTGAGATTACCTTCACTGATAATGCTACATGGCGCGGAGCGATCTTAGCGATGAAGGACGGAGCGAACACGTTGAATCTCGGTACGGATTACACTGTCGAAGCCACAGGCGGGCTGATCACGATATCTGCCGGAGTGCTGGCAAAAGGCAATCATACGATCACGGTAACGGCAACCGGTTATGAAGATGCGGTAGTAAGACAGTTCGTGGACAAGTTGTATACAGGAACAGGAGCAGGTACATCTGCGAATCCTTATCTGATTACATCCGCTGATCAGCTTAATGAGATCAGGGATCATTTAGAAGCTGGCAAGTATTTCAAGCTGACAGCAGATTTTGATTTGAACGTCAGTCCCTACAAGGACAACGATGGCTGGGAACCGATTGGTACTGATGGTTCACGATTCAAGGGAAACATAGACGGCGATGGTCACACAATTACAGGGCTACAGATTCATAGGTCTGAAGAGAATCTCGTGGGGTTATTTGGTAGCATAGATACAGGAAGTTCAATTACTGGTATGAGGCTGAAAAATGTAAATATTACAGGTTATGATTATGTAGGCGGCTTGGTTGGAAGTAATAATGGAACAATCAGCAACAGCTACGCTACAGGAAGTGTAAGTGGAAATGAAAGTGTAGGTGGCTTGGTTGGAAGTAATGATAGAACAATCAACAACAGCTACGCTACAGGAAGTGTGACTGGGAGTTTATATATGGGCGGCTTGGCTGGAAAGAATACTGGAACAATCACCAACAGCTACGCTATAGGAACTGTAACAGGAGGTTATTATGTAGGTGGCTTGGTTGGTTATATTAGTATGGGATCAATTAGCAACAGCTACGCGACAGGAACTGTAACAGGAGATTATTATGTAGATGGCTTGGCTGGTCTAAATTATGGATCAACCAACAATTGCTTCTACGGCAGCACTCCTTCTGATCTAAGTTGGGACTTTTCGGACACATGGGGGATACATTCATTACGTCATGACGGATTTCCCTATTTGAGAGTTTTTCAGAGCTATGTGAACTATGATGGTAATGAAAACACCGGAGGGACAGCGCCGTTTGACAGTACTTACTACTCGAAAGGAGAAACAGCTAACGTGTATGACGGTACAGTAGATTTAGTCAAGACGGGTTACACCTTCACGGGATGGAGCACGTTAGCGGACGGAAGCGATACGGCAGCAGCGACATTCACGATAACAGCTGATACGACGCTGTATGCGAAGTGGATTAGCACAGCGAAGGCCATTACTGCATTTGATTTCGCAGGATTGACCCCAACAGTAAATGGAACGGTTGACGAAACGAACAAAACCATCGCATTGACCGTACCGTACGGAACGGATGTAACCGCGCTTGTCCCTACGTTTACAACAACGGGTGCTAGTGTGAAGGTAGGAAGCAATGTTCAAACGAGCGGAACGACCGTGCAAGATTTCACTAACGCAGTAACGTACACCGTTACAGCAGCAGACAGCACAACAGAAAGCTATACCGCAACGGTAACGGTAGCAGCGAAC
>NZ_JBXENT010000003.1:0-691578 GCF_059383735.1 Paenibacillus sp. N22P23 | reverse complement strand
GGGATAAGCGCTGAAAGCATCTAAGCGTGAAGCCCCCTTCAAGATGAGATTTCCCAGTATGTAAGACCCCTGAAAGACGATCAGGTTGATAGGTTCGAGGTGGAAGTGCAGCAATGCATGCAGCTGACGAATACTAATCGGTCGAGGGCTTATCCTACGAACATTCGCTCGGATGTTCAACTTCGGACAAGATCAGCTAAACAAGACCTTCGCAAAGGTTCGTATCCAGTTTTCAGGGTGTTAGGTTTCCTGAATTATACTGTTCCCTGATAGCTCAGTTGGTAGAGCACTCGACTGTTAATCGAGTTGTCACAGGTTCGAGTCCTGTTCGGGGAGCCATTATGCTCTCATAGCTCAGTCGGCAGAGTGCATCCATGGTAAGGATGAGGTCACCGGTTCGATTCCGGTTGAGAGCTCCAGTGATTTTTTGCAAGATGGCCCGTTGGTCAAGTGGTTAAGACACCTCCCTTTCACGGAGGTAACAGGGGTTCGAGTCCCCTACGGGTCACCATTTTTTCCTCAATCCCGGAGGCTTAGCTCAGCTGGGAGAGCATCTGCCTTACAAGCAGAGGGTCGGCGGTTCGATCCCGTCAGCCTCCACCAGTATACTGGGGATTAGCCAAGCGGTAAGGCAACGGACTTTGACTCCGTCATCCCTAGGTTCGAATCCTAGATCCCCAGCCATTTTAGTTTGAGTCATTAGCTCAGTTGGTAGAGCACCTGACTTTTAATCAGGGTGTCGTAGGTTCGAATCCTACATGACTCACCATTTTCACCTAATGAGAATGGAATTGTATATGCGCGCGTATGGCGGAATTGGCAGACGCACCAGACTTAGGATCTGGCGGGCGACCGTGGGGGTTCAAGTCCCTCTACGCGCATCACAAACAGAAGACCCTCGTTGAGGGTCTTTTTGTGTATAACTCTGTAGATAACTATTGCATAAACGGCGAAACACTTGCTATCACTGCATTACTTATCCACAGTTTTACCTGAATGTTGTGACTATTCATTCGATAATAAGTAGTTCTTCACAGAGTTATGCCATGTATGGGGATATAATATCAATCAACTCGTTCTAACACTTGACGGATCAACTGAGAATGATTATCATGGTATAGAACGTAATGAGAAATATTATCAAAGCAGGGCAGTCTGTTCTGCAAGGAGCTGTAAATAGATGAATTCATTCATGACAACAAAGCTGAATATCGGCTATGAGGAATGTCTTATTGTCGAGAACTTAAATATAATTATCCCTAAAGGTAAAATCACAGCGCTTGTGGGAGCCAACGGATCGGGTAAATCGACGATTCTGAAGACGATGGCTCGTTTAATGTCCCCTTCTGCTGGAACGGTGCTGCTTGATGGCAAATCGGTACATAAACAATCCACGAAGGAAGTGGCGAAGCAGCTTGCTATCCTGCCACAGAATCCAACGGCTCCCGATGGTCTGACAGTGGCTGAGCTTGTCTCCTACGGTCGTTTCCCTTATCAGAAGGGTTTTGGCTCATTGAGCAAGGAAGACCGTTCTGTAATCCAGTGGGCGGTTGAGAAAACCGGAATGACGGAATTCGCAGATCGGCCAATCGACCGTTTATCTGGCGGTCAGCGTCAACGTGCTTGGATTGCGATGGCACTGGCACAACAGACGGATATGTTGTTCCTAGATGAACCTACAACATTCCTAGATATGACGCATCAGCTTGAAGTATTGGAGCTATTGCAGCATTTGAATGAAACGGCAGGCAGAACCATTGTCATGGTTGTTCACGATTTGAATCATGCATCAAGGTATGCGCATCACATGATCGCGATTAAGAATGGTAATGTGGTCGGTGAAGGAACACCGGTTGCTGTAATGAATAAGGATGTCCTGCGTGAGGTATTTAGTATCGAGGCGGATATCATTCTAGACCCTCGCTCAGGTGTGCCGCTTTGCTTGCCTTATGCATTGGCTCGTACAGGAGCGCCTGAGGCGGTTCAGCAAGAGATTCCTAAGCCACTAAGTATGTCGGTATAGGCTGTGAGAGCAGTGCAATAAGCGCAAATCATCGCCGGTTATTGCACATCGCCGGCGATTGCAAAGGTATCATATTTTTTTTGGGAAAAGGGTTGCATTTCATAATTCAGCATGATATATTATTACTTGTCGCGCTTGAGAAAAAGCGACTGATACAATGCGGAAGTGGCTCAGCGGTAGAGCATCGCCTTGCCAAGGCGAGGGTCGCGGGTTCGATTCCCGTCTTCCGCTCCATTAGTGCCCTTAGCTCAGCTGGATAGAGCATTTGACTACGAATCAAAAGGTCGGGAGTTCGAATCTCTCAGGGCACGCCATTCTTTTCATGCAGTTGATACATAACGGGATGTAGCTCAGCTTGGTAGAGCACCTGGTTTGGGACCAGGGGGTCGCATGTTCAAATCGTGTCATCCCGACCATCTTCTTCTGCGGGTGTAGTTCAATGGTAGAACTTTAGCCTTCCAAGCTAATAGCGTGGGTTCGATTCCCATCACCCGCTCCATAAACGACATTCAAAGCCTTGGTACTCCAAGGCTTTTTATTTTTATATAGTTCGACCCTTATTCTTCCATGCGTGAAAAAGCTTCAACCGACTGTTATTTTGTAGTATGATGGTTAAAGTTAAAAATCGACAATACGGATTAAATTGGCTTATGTTGATGATTTTACGACCTGGAATCTGAGAATGAGTCGTATAAATACACATGACAAGTAGAATTCATGCGTTAAATCCGAAGATTTGCTTACGAGTGGTTTTGCTCCGTTAAACACAAAGACTATGCTTACGAGGTGGTTTTGCATCATGCGAAACCTGGAGGAGGATTAGGGAATGTCGGAACATGCTGGAACGACTGTCACAACCAACCGGCCGCAATCAAACAATTTGCTTCGCCGAGACGTTCGGTTCTTGGGGAACATTCTGGGGGATGTACTTGTCCACCAAGGCGGTCATGAACTGCTGGAGAATGTAGAGAAAATCCGTGAGATGAGTAAAGCGCTGCGTGCGCAATTCCTGCCGGAGCTGTATGAAGAATTCACTGCAGTCATTGATGCTTTGAATCCGGAGACGCGTCATCAGGTTATTCGTGCGTTTGCGATTTATTTTCAACTCGTTAATATTGCGGAACAGAATCACCGTATTCGCCGTAAACGCGATTACGAGCGTTCTGCTGGGGAAACGGTACAGCCAGGTTCAATCGAGAGCGCTATTCAAGTGCTCAAGGATCAAGGTATTGATGTAGGCAATGTGAGAAGCATTATTGAAGATATTTCGCTTGAGCTTGTTATGACAGCACATCCAACTGAAGCTACACGCCGCGCAGTGCTAGATATTCATCAGCGGATTGCAGCGGATGTCATGGAGTTGGACAACCCGACGCTGACTTACCGTGAGCGTGAGAAATTACGTGAGAAGCTGCTCAATGAAGTACTGACTTTGTGGCAAACGGACGAACTTCGTGATCGTAAGCCTACAGTTATAGATGAAGTGCGCAATGGCATGTACTATTTTGACGAGACATTGTTCGAAGTGCTTCCAAGTGTGTATGAAGAGCTCGAACGCTGCTTGGACAAGTACTATCCTGAAGAGCGTTGGCATGTACCTACGTATCTCCGCTTTGGTTCGTGGATTGGCGGCGACCGTGACGGCAACCCTTCGGTAACGGCAAAAGTAACTTGGGAGACTTTAACACTGCAGCGCGGACTTGTACTGGAAAAGTATGAGGAGCTTCTGAAAGAAGTCATGGGCCAGCTCAGCTTCAGCACGAATATCATTGAAGTTTCGGATGAGCTGCAGGAATCGATTAAGCAGGATCGTCAACTAATCGACACTCGCAGTGTGGATCTTTGGCGCAATGATAAAGAACCTTACCGGGTTAAACTCGGCTATATGCTGGAGAAGCTCGCTAATACGTCAAAGGATGCATTTAAGGGTTCGGTCAAGCGTTATAACAGCGCGGATGAGCTGAAAGAAGACCTGCTTATCATCGACAGAAGTTTGCGTAATCATTTTGCCGATTATGTTGCGGATACGCACATTCGTAAATTGATTCGCCAAGTCGAGTTGTTTGGATTCCATCTCGCTGCACTGGATGTTCGCCAGCACAGTAAAGAGCATGAGAATGCAATGACTGAAGTACTTGCCAACATGAACATCGTGGATAATTATGCGTCTTTGACCGAAGACGAGAAGATCGAGCTGCTGCACAAATTGCTGATCGATCCGCGTCCGCTTACTTCACCGCATTTTGAATATTCCGAGAGCACTCGCGAGTGCTTGGATGTTTACCATACGATTTACCGTGCGCAAGCTGAGTTCGGTGTGAACTGTATCTCCAGCTACCTGATCAGCATGACTCAAGGCGCGAGCGATATGCTCGAAGTCATGGTGTTTGCCAAAGAGGTCGGTTTGTTCCGCAAGGAAGCAAACGGTCAAGTTCGCTGCACGCTGCAAGCCGTACCTCTATTTGAAACAATCGACGATTTGCATGCGGCACCTGGCATTATGGAGCAGCTGTTTGCACTGCCTATCTACCGTCAATCTGTTGAAGCTCGCGGTAATCTGCATGAGATCATGCTCGGTTACTCTGACAGCAACAAAGACGGCGGCGTGGTTACGGCGAACTGGGAACTGCGCGTAGCGCTTAATGCGATTACCAGCGCAGCTAAGAAGTTCGACGTGAAGCTGAAGTTCTTCCACGGTCGTGGCGGAGCGCTTGGCCGCGGCGGCATGCCGCTGAACCGCAGCATTCTTGCACAGCCTCCTCATACGGTTGGTGGCGGCATTAAGATTACGGAGCAAGGGGAAGTTCTGTCGTCCCGTTACTCGATGAAGGGTATTGCTTACCGAAGCTTGGAGCAAGCGACTTGGGCGCTGGTTACAGCTTCGCGTTTAGCGAAATATCCGGAACAAGAAGCGGGAGCAACTGCTGAGTGGGATGAGATTGCACGTGGGATCTCGGAGACGGCGCTGACGAAGTATCAGGATCTGATTTTCCGTGATCCGGATTTCATGACGTTCTTCAAAGAGTCGACACCTCTTCCTGAGGTTGGCGAGCTGAATATCGGTTCCCGTCCTGCTAAACGTAAAGGAAGCGATCGTTTCGAAGATCTGCGCGCCATTCCGTGGGTATTCGCTTGGACACAAAGCCGCTACTTGCTGCCTGCATGGTACGCAGCCGGAACGGCACTGCAAGGGTATGTCGCAGGTGATGAGAAGCGTATGAACACGCTGCGTGTCATGTACGAGAAATTCCCGTTCTTCACCACATTAATTGATAACTTGCAAATGGCGCTTGCGAAAGCCGATCTGCAAATTGCCAAAGAATATGCCGGTATGATTTCAGATACGACGATCCGGGACCGCATCTTCACTCAAATCGAGGAAGAGTATGCAACGACATCTTCGTTTATTTTGCAAATTACAGGCCAAGCGGATATTCTGGACAACGTTCCTGTTATCCAAGAATCGATCCGTCTGCGTAACCCATACGTAGATCCACTAAGCTACATGCAAGTGCAGCTGTTGAAAGAACTGCGCGAGAAACGTGAAAACGGTGAAGCCGACGATCCAGAGCTGCTGCGTGAAGTGCTGCTCACGATTAACGGAATAGCGGCGGGACTTCGTAATACAGGTTGATGCCCGACCATTGGCTTGGCTGGCTGGTAGGCCAGACAGCATTGGTCGACGACCATTGGCTTGCGTGCCCCTACGGGGACAGCAGCATTGGTCGATGCTGATTGGTTTGCATGAGCCCTACGGCTCATGCAGCATTCAGCGATACCATTGGCTTGCGTGCCCCTACGGGGACAGCAGCATTGGTCGAATTTGATTGGTTTGCATGAGCCCTACGGCTCATGCAGCATCCCTTCATCAGATGTAGCATAACAATCATAAGAGGGGCTGGACGCCCGGACAGCTGTTGTCCGCCCGGGGTCCGGCCCTTTTTCTCGTTGTTATCCGTTCATCGGACAGAGGAGGCGGCTTCGCATGAAGAGGGATCCGATCTATTGGCTGTCCCTTCTTTGTGTGCTGGCAGGGGCTGCAAGCTACGGATTAATGTCAGTTCTTATTAAGAAAGCGTATGAGGATGGCTTTACCCAAGGGCAAGTGACCGTTCATCAGACGGGCATTGCGATGGTGATGTTGTGGCTGATTGCGCTGGTAAGGATGAAGCGGTGGCGGAATCCTCTACGTGGGCCGTGGCCTAAGTTAGTGCTCATCGGGACCTGTGGGCTTGCGATGACGACAATTCTATATAATTTGGCGCTGCAGCGATTAGACGCGTCACTTGCCATAGTATTGCTTTTTCAGTTTACATGGATTACCATCTTGCTAGACAGTATTCAGAAACGGATATGGCCTGGCAGATTACGTATGCTGGCGATTGTTATCGTGATGATCGGCACGGTGCTTGCCGTCGGTCTGCTGGAGAGCGAGCTGACAATGGTGAGTATCACCGGTGTCCTAGCAGGGTTCTTATCCGCCGTGTCCTATAGCTTGTTTATATGGTGGACGGGACAGTTTGAGGGGCAGCAGGATACTGTTATACGCTCTGCTGTCATGGTCAGTGCGGGATTTATACTCATCACGCTACTTTATGGCTCTGGGGCCTTCTCAGCAAGTCGAGAAGCGGCGCTGATTCGGTGGGGATTGCTTCTTGGTACATTGGCCCAAGTGGTACCCACATTGTTGTTTAATATCGGGATTCCCCGCATAGGCAGCAGCTTGTCTGCATTGCTCAGCTCCGTAGAGCTGCCCGTAGTAATACTGACGGCTTGGACCATCCTTGGAGAGCCGTTCAGCGTGTGGCGAGTAGTTGGTATCTTGCTCATTGTAGCAGGGATCGGAATAGCCGAATTGCCGACCGGTAAACGGAAGGGGAACTCGGCGCGTTTGGAGGAGAAGCATTGAAATCAGTAGAGGCGAGATTAGCCAAGTTAGCTTTGAAAGGCGATCAACGAGCTTTTGCAGAGCTTGTGGAGCTTTATCGGGACAAGCTTTATCATATGTCTTATCGAATGCTGTACAACCGTCAGGAAGCTGAGGACGTGGTACAGGATGTATTTTTGCGTGTATACAAAAATTTAGAGCGTTATGATGATACGATGAAATTCTCCACTTGGATCTACCGTATCGCAACGAATTTATGTATCGACCGATTGCGTAAGAGAAAGCCTGTGTATTCCTTAGATGCAGAGTCAGGTGAACATGAGGGTCTTGATGGTTACGCCATGATCCCAAGTGATAACCGTACGCCGGAGAGCGAGATGCTGCTGTCGGATACGCAGCGAATCATTCATCAAGCCATTGAGACGCTGCCGGCTAAATATAAATCGGTTATGGTGCTTCGGTACTTGGAGGAGCTGTCCTTGCAGGAAATCGGCGATGTGCTCGATATGCCGGTTACGACAGTGAAAACCCGTGTTCATCGCGGTCGGGAGTTCCTTCGTAAGAAACTGGAGCATAAGCTGTAGACAGATGCGGAATCCAGAAAAGCTAAATTTTGGTCAGGTGCGGATATTTGAAAAAAGTGAAACATCGCGGCCTTCAACACGTAACGTATATTACTGTAACTAACGAAGAAAGGAATGGCTGCTATGAATTGCAACGTCGCCATCATGCTGATGCATGATTATTTGGATGATGAGTTGCCTCACGATGATCTGGCTGAATTGAAACTTCATATAGATTCCTGCGAATCATGCTGCATCAGGCTTGAGCAGTTGGAACGGACAGAAGCGCTGACACATACGATGATGGACACTCGCTTAACGATTTCGCCGCATCAATCCGCACAGCTTACCAACCGCATTATGAGCTCGCTGCCGGTGAAACGCCGTAAAATCGGTTTCGCCAGCTGGATTCGTAATCATCCTGCCGTTTCGGTTGCGGCTGTATTTGCCTTTGTGATGTTCTCAAGCTTCCTCGCCATGTGGCAGCAGGATAATGATCTTACCGTACGCGGTGGAGATCTTGCACAGGTTATTATTGAAGGTGATACGGTTACCGTGCCGGAGGGGGCTCATTTAAAGGGAGATCTTACGGTTGAGAATGGCAAAGCAAACGTACTAGGCGATGTAGAAGGCGATGTAACCGTGATTTCGGGTTCGTTGTATCAAGCCTCTACCGCACATATATCCGGAGAAGTGAAGCAGATTGACCAGGCGCTGGACTGGTTTTGGTACAAAGTTACGCATTCCATCAGCAGTTTGGCCTATTGATTTTTGACTGCCTCCTCTTGCGGGAGGTTTTTTTGTGAAAAAAAAAGGATTTGCATCCCCGGTTCTAGAAAATAATAAAGTTAGAAATCCGATAAAAGAATTAGAATGCCCAGGCATTTGGTCTTTGGGGGTTGGCAGATGAACTATTTTGCAGATTTGACTTGGAAAGAATGGATCAAAGATCTCATTGATATTTCCGTTGTTAGCTATATTATCTATAAATTGATTCTGCTTGTTCGAGGTACAAGAGCGGTTCAGCTGCTGAAAGGGATCATTGTCCTGGTTGCGACATGGGCCATCAGCACCTGGTTTAATTTGTATACGCTCAAGTGGCTCATGAATCAAATGTTTACGTTCGGGGTCGTTACGATTCTGATTATTTTTCAACCGGAGCTTCGCAGGGCGCTCGAGCAGCTCGGACGAGGCAGTCTATTTAGTCGGTCCTCTGTAGTGGAGCGGGACATTAGTGAGCGGATTGGTGAGATCATTAAGTCGCTTAATTATATGGCTAAACGCAAAATCGGCGCATTGATCGTCTTTGAACGCAATACCGGTTTGTCGGATTACATTGAGTCCGGCATCCAAATGGAGTCACTCGTGAGCTCGGAGCTGCTGATTAATATCTTCATTCCGAATACACCGCTTCATGACGGAGCCGTTATTATTCGAGGCAGTCAAATTATGGCCGCGGGCTGTTATTTGCCGCTGTCGGAGAATCCTTTCATCAGCAAGGAATTAGGGACAAGGCATCGTGCTGCCATTGGCGTCACCGAAGTGTGTGATGCTGTGTCCATCGTCGTCTCGGAAGAGACTGGGCAGATTTCGCTTGCGGTCGGCGGGATGATTGTTCGTGACATTAAAGAAGAATCGCTGATCTCGAAGCTGTTCGAAGAGCTGAACCCGAACTCCAAAGCGCGTGAGCGTCAGGGCGCGAAGAAACCTTTCTGGAAACGGAAAGGAGGCAAACAGCATGGATAAGTGGCTAAGCCATCCGACGGCGATTAAGATTCTTTCGCTGATGATTGGGATATTGATGTGGGCTGTTGTCCATTTCGATTCGGAGAAAACGCCTAATACAGTGGCAACGCTAACGGAAACGCAGGAGATTGATGCGGTTCAGGTGACGCCAATTGGGATGGACGATAAGAATTATGCGCTAAGGCTGCTTGATCCGGAAGTCGTTCATTTAACGGTACAGGGCTCGAAGTCGGATTTTCTAATTGCTTCACGCAACAATGACTACCAAGTCACGGTCGATCTCAGTCAAGCAACTGAAGGGCGCAAGGTGCTTCCGGTTAAGGTGAACCTGCCTCGTGGACTGGAGCTCATCGAAGTGCGGCCGAGTAATGTGACGGTCGTATTAGAGCGCATCGTTACGAAAGAATATGAGGTCACGGTTAAGACCGATGGCGTGCCGGGTAAAGGGTACAAAATCGGGCAGCCCGTCGTGAAACCAAATAACCGCGTCCATGTGACGCTGCCGAAGGATCAGATGGATTTGGTCGCATCGGTCGGCGGAACGGTATCGGTCGAGGGTGAAGAAGAGACGGTTAATGATAAGAAAATGAAGCTTATCGCCTTCGATAAGGAAGGCAATGAGCTGACAGACGCAGTCATTAGTCCGAGCGTGGTTGAAGTGGAGATTCCGATTACGAAGCCGTTTAAGAAGCTGCCGCTGCAAATTGGATTCACGGGCAAACTCGCAGACGGATATGCAATTGCTTCCTTTAAGCAGAGTGTGGAACAGATTACGGTGTACGGACCTCAGGATGTGCTGGACAAGTATGACTATTATGATGGCATTACAATTGACTTGTCGAAGCTGACAGAATCAGGTACGATGGAGCTCGACATCCCTCCAATTGAAGGAATTGCCACAGTTGATCCGCTGACAGTCACGTTCGAGTATTCGATTGTGCTCGCCGAGACGAGGGTGATGTCGCATTTGCCGGTGAAGATGATTGGACTGTCAGAAGGCTTGAACGCGAAAGTAACGATCCCTCCAAACGGCATGGTTGATGCCATTGTGAAAGGGGCTTCGAACGTTCTGGCCGGGCTTGAATCCAAGGATGTTCAGCTGATTGCTGATTTAAGCGGACTTGGGCCAGGCAGTCATGATGTTCCGCTTGAGGTACATTTGCCGCGGTTCGTCGATCAAGCACCAAATGCGCCGATTACGATTACCGTAGAGATTACAGACAGCACGGAGACGATTACCGATTCAGACGGTGGAGGAGATACCGGAGGAGATCCGGCGACCACCACTCCCGATTCCGAGGCTGTGAATGGCGGGGAAGACGCGATATCCGGAGATGAACCTGCCGGTGATGGCCAAGGTAATAGTGACGGTACAGCCAATTCGAGCACGAACACGAACACAGCAACATCGGTGCCTTAGCGGAGCCAATCGTTGATTGATGCCTATTTTAGAATAGATAAAGGGGATTTTGGAACAATGGGAAAATATTTTGGAACAGACGGTGTACGCGGTGTTGCAAACCGCGAGCTCACGCCTGAGCTTGCTTATAAAATCGGTCGCTGCGGCGGCTATGTTCTTGCCGGTCAGGCTGAGAAGCCGAAGGTAGTTATCGGGCTCGATACCCGTATATCAGGTCCAATGCTGGAGGCATCGCTGATTGCGGGCCTGCTGTCCATTGGGGCAAGCGTTGTACGTATTGGCGTTGTATCGACGCCTGCCGTTGCTTACTTAACACGTGTGCTTGGAGCAGATGCGGGTGTCATGATTTCCGCTTCGCATAATCCGGTAGAAGATAACGGCATTAAATTCTTTGGCGGAGACGGCTACAAGCTCTCCGATGATACAGAACTCGAAATCGAGCGCTTGATGGATGCAGAAGTGGATGAATTGCCACGCCCTGAAGGTGGAGATATCGGTACGGTTACGGTGGATGAAACGGCGAAGCGCCAGTTTATCGACTTCTTGAAAACGACGGTTACGCATTCCTTCGCAGGGTTAAAGATCGTTCTTGACTGTGCGAACGGTTCCGCGCATTCCATTGCACCAACTGTATTCCGTGAGCTAGGCGCAGAAATCATCACGGTCGGCGCTGAGCCGAACGGACTTAACATCAATGAAGGCGTAGGTTCGACGCATCCGGAATATCTGCGTGAAGAAGTACTGAAGCATGGCGCGGATTTTGGTCTTTCCTTTGACGGGGATGCAGATCGTTTGATCGCCATTGACGAGAATGGTGAAGAAGCCGATGGCGATTTCATTCTGTGCATCTGCGGCGATGCGATGAAGCGGGCAGGCAAGCTGAACAACGATACAGTCGTCACGACAGTGATGAGCAACATCGGTTTCTTCAAGGCTGCAAGCAAAATCGGTTTGAATACGGCACAAACGGCGGTCGGTGACCGTTACGTGATGGAAGAGATGCGCCGCGGTGGGTTTAACTTGGGCGGCGAGCAGTCCGGCCACGTTATTTTCCTCGATTACAATACGACAGGTGACGGTATTCTGACTGCATTGCAGTTGACGGATACTCTCGTTGGTTCAGGCAAGAAGCTGAGTGAACAGAAAAAATTGATGCGCAAATATCCGCAAGTGCTGATTAATGTGCGTGTTGCAGATAAGAGCACGTACAAGGACAATCCGGTGATTGCAGCTGTTATCGCCGAAGTGGAGCAGGAGCTGGGCGACAACGGCCGCGTGCTTGTGCGCCCATCGGGGACAGAGTCGCTTATCCGCGTCATGGCAGAAGGTCCGGATAAAGAGCAAGTTGAGGCTTATGTAGCCCGCATCGTAGACACCGTGCGTGCAGAGCTTGGCGCAGAGTAGCAAATTGCGGCATTATCATTCATAACTTGTAGTGATCGGGCAACCCTAGACATACGCAGTTACTGCGAGCGTCTAGGGTTGCTTTTGTAATATTAGGATCGCGGCTTAGTTAGATAGGCTCCTGGAAAATATGTACCGTTTGTAAACGGTTTCCACAATTATTTGTTGCACCATCGCATAAAAATGAATATAGTAGGAGAAGTATCATTCAGGAAGCGAAAGTGAGGATAGAGGTTGTTAGCATGACAAAGCGCCAGAGCTTGCAAGGGTTTATACAGCTGCTGCACGGTCCATTCGGAAATGGCCATGCGGGTAGTAGTCGGGTGTATAAAGCGGCAAGCTGACGAGGTGGAGGTGTTCGGAATGTTCGGCGGGGACCTCCCGGTATTGCATTTAACCGTAAGCCGATACTCAAATAGACCGGGCGACCGGGCTGACAAAGGGTCGGTAAAATGCTCCATAGGATATAGAAGCACCTGCAGCAACGGAGGCTGGAGTGTGTGGATGTAAGATTGCAGATGTTCACGGGCAGTGGCAGCAACCCACAGAGGGGCTGTCTCTATTGCGTTGTGTTCGGACTAATTCCTTATTATTTTTCAAAACGCACATGAAGGTGCGCTTTCTTTCTTATTGTCTTTTTTGATAAAATTTCGAACCTTAGCAGGGACGATGCCGGCGAACTGAGACGGCTTTGTGCCGACGCATTCATTTCTCATGGCAACCGTTGAAGCGGGGTAAACTACCCAATACGGAGGTCTATTCATATGTGTGGAATTGTAGGATATATTGGTAAACGGGATTCGCAGGATATTTTAATCGAGGGTTTGAAGAAGCTGGAATACCGCGGTTATGACTCGGCAGGTATTGCTGTTTTCACGAAGAATGGTCTTGAAGTGCGTAAGTCGATTGGTCGTCTTGCAAACTTAGAGCAGAAGTTAGACGGACAGCCGCTTGAAGGCTCTGTTGGTATCGGTCATACGCGCTGGGCAACACATGGTAAGCCGTCCGATGCTAACTCCCATCCGCATACAGACAACACGCATAAGTTCTCTGTTGTGCATAACGGCATCATCGAGAACTATCTGGATTTGAAGGATGAGCTGATCGCAAAAGGCTGCAAGTTCGTATCCGAAACGGACACCGAGGTTATTTCCCATCTGGTTGCCGATGAGTACGATGGCGATATCGTGAAGGCTGTACAACGTGCAGTTAAACGGATGCGCGGCGCTTATGCGCTTGGCGTATTGACAGAGTATGAACCGGAACGTTTGGTTGCTGTTCGTTTCGCTAGTCCGCTCGTTATCGGCGTTGGCGAAGGCGAGAACTTCATTGGATCGGATATTCCGGCAATTCTAGAGCATACACGCAAAGTGTATATTCTGAATGACGGTGAAATGGCGATTTTGACGAAGAACGGTGTCGAATTGATGACGACTGAAGGCGAATTTATTTCCAAGGAAATATTCCATGTCGATTGGGACTTGGTAACGGCGGAGAAAGCCGGATTCGATCACTTCATGCTGAAAGAAATCTATGAGCAGCCAAAAGCATACCGCGACACGATGATGGGCCGTATTTCGGATGATGGCCGTTCCGTTGAGTTGAACGAAATCGGCATGACAGCGGATGAGATTCGTGCGATCCGTAAGATTCACATTGTCGCTTGCGGTACGGCGATGCACGCTGGTTTGGTTGGTAAAACTGTACTTGAGAACCTGGCTCGCATTCCGGTTGAAACGGATGTGGCTTCGGAGTATCGTTACCGTTCCCCAATCATTACGCCAGACACGCTTGTGATCGTAGTTAGCCAATCCGGTGAGACGGCTGATACGCTGGCTGCACTGCGTGAAGCGAAACGCTGCGGCGCACGTGTTCTGGCCATTACGAATGTCGTTGGCAGCTCGGTTTCCCGCGAAGCGGATGATGTGATCATCACGCAAGCAGGACCTGAGATCGCGGTTGCTTCGACGAAAGCTTACACGTCCCAATTGATCGCGTTCTACCTGCTTGGTTTGTTCTTTGCTGACACGCTCGGAACAAAAGATAAAGAATGGATCGCTGGCGTTGTAACGGCGATGCATCAGCTGCCTGAGCAAGTGGAAAGCATTCTTGATAAAGCGCCTGTGCTGAAGCAAGTGGCGGAGTCGCTTTCGAAGCATAACAACCTGTTCTTCATCGGCCGCGGCGTAGACTTTGCAGTTGCGCAAGAAGGCTCGCTGAAGCTGAAAGAAATCTCCTACATTCACTCCGAAGCTTATGCTGCGGGTGAGCTGAAGCACGGTACGCTTGCTTTGATCGAAGAGGGCATTCCGGTAATCTCGCTGATCACGCAAGAAGATCTGTACGAGAAAACACTTAGCAACATTAAAGAAGTGAAAGCTCGCGGCGCGCATGTACTTGGCGTTGTGAACGAAGGCTTCGAGGGTGAAGTTGCGAAGTCGGTTGATGAGCTCTTCGCGATTCCGAAGACGCTGCCGCTTCTTTCGCCGGCATTGTCGGTTGTGCCATTACAGCTGATTGCATACTATGCGTCGCTGGCACGTGGTAATGATGTGGATAAACCGCGTAACTTGGCGAAGAGTGTTACGGTGGAGTAGGGTTAGAAGTCGAAATCAGTAGTTGTGAATGCGTTAAATATTGTATATGACTGCAAAATATAGATTGTAACTGATAAAAGAAGTTTGTAACTGCATAATAAAGTGTGTGTGTATTTGTTACTAAGTTTAAGATCCTGTTGCAGGGGAAGCACCACACACGTAAGGAAGGGCCGAGGGAAAGTATCCTCGGTCCTTTTCGTAATATGAAAAGAAAAAATTCCTAATTAGTAAAACAATCAATGCCCGCAGCTTAGCGCATCGCGTTCGTTTATTCGATCGATACTCCGCTTTACTTTTAAAAATAGATACTTTAAGTTCCTTCCATCTTGACTATGTATTCTAACGAGAATTCGTTCAAATACTAGGATACGGTTGTTCAAAAAGCAATGTCTAGAACCTTTCATTAGTAGCAAACTAGAATTAATTGCTCTAATGGGAGGTTACTCTGCACACATAGCCATTGGCCACTCGTCCCATAGCCCTTCTATGTCGGAATACCAGCCAATGACTCATCTCGATTTTCATCCGCGCTGGAAAGATCAATAGTGCAAACGGAGGCTTGCGAAAAAAAATGAAAAAGCCCGCTACCAACATCGAAGAGGGCTGTTTTGCTTGCGTGGATCGTCGGATAAAAGTCCGCTCATATTTACCGGTGTTGTTCATATTCTTAAATTCTAGCAATATTTGAACGATTATCGTTTATACGAGTCGTAATTCGGCAACTCTAGTAGTAATACCAAATGACAAGAAAGGAGCTTTTACCATTGAAATGTATTAATTGCAACTCAATCGATATAGGAAGGATCGGTCCTCATCAATATTTTTGCTGGAATTGTTGTATCGAAATGAGTCTCATCGGCGAGAAGCTCGATGTTTATCAGGTCGAAAAGGATGGAACGCTCAGTTCATTGAATGATTTGTTCACGGAGCAAGAGGTTGTTAAACCTCAAGATACAGAAATAAGATCTATTCTGACTTGACTTGCAATTTGTCAGCACAGATCTCTTTTTGCGTTCCGCCGTCGGAAGGAAGCGAGAAGAAAGACGGTGCTATTACAGGCCGATTTATTGCATATCGCGCAGAGGATCTCATTAAGGGCTTGTATCTTCACATCGTACCGATCTGCTTTATCTAGGCGTTTTTGAGGACTGTACCGGTTGCTGCGATTATATCGGCTATGAAGAAGGCGGTCTCCAAAATTTCGGAGGCCGCCTCTTGGTGCTGAATTATGTACATACGGGCTTTCTCTTCCGCGGGTACAGTTTCGGGCAAGCTGCACGCTTGTCAGGTTCCCGTGTTAATTAAAGCCCAGTACGGGATGCGGCACGTACAGCTCTTCCAGCTTACGGATTTCGTCGGAAGTCAAAGCAAGTGAGAGCGCCGCAGTCGCGTCGTCCAAATGGCCGGGCTTCGTCGCGCCGATGATCGGTGCCGTGACCGCGGATTTGCTCAGTACCCAGGACAGCGCAACCTGTGCTTGCGGTACTCCGCGCTCGGTCGCGATTCGTCCGACGCTTTCGACGATCGCGCGGTCTGACTCGACGGCGGATGTATACAGCGTCTTGCCAAACGCGTCGGATTCCGAACGTTCGCTGATTTCATCCCAGTCGCGCGTCAAGCGGCCGCGGGCCAGCGGGCTCCATGGAATGACGCCTACGCCGAGATCTTGGCAGAGCGGAAGCATTTCCCGTTCTTCCTCGCGGTACAGCAGATTCAAATGATTTTGCATGCTGACGAATTTGGTCCATCCATGTCTCTCTGCAACGAACTGCGCTTTGAGAAACTGCCAGGCGTACATGGACGAAGCGCCAATATAGCGAGCCTTGCCGGATTTGACGACGTCGTGCAGCGCTTCCATCGTTTCCTCGATCGGCGTATGCGGGTCCCAGCGGTGAATTTGATATAGATCGATATAGTCCGTGCCGAGTCTTCGCAGGCTGTCGTCGACTTCACTCAGAATCGCTTTGCGCGACAAGCCGGCACCATTCGGGCCGAGTCGCATGCGGCCGTGAACCTTGGTCGCGATGACGACGTCCTCGCGCCGGGCGAAATCCATCAGCGCGCGACCGACGATTTCTTCGCTCGTGCCGTCCGAGTAAACGTTGGCGGTATCGAAGAAATTGATGCCCAGCTCAAGCGCCTTGCGGATGAAGGGGCGGCTTCGCTCTTCGTCCAGCGTCCATGAATGCGTTCCTCTTGTCGAGATACCGTAGCTCATGCAGCCCAGACATAGTCTGGATACCTCCAGGCCGGTTTGGCCCAGACGGGTGTAATCCATTTTGATTCCTCCTCTGAATTCTTCAAACGGAGTCTGCTAATCTCGCTGTTGACTCTATCGTAACGTTTTTTCAATGGGATCACAATTACCCTCGGAATCGGAAACGAGTCCATTCTGCAAGCTGGAGCGGACGCTTCAAAACGTTCACGCCTACGTATAGGGGAGACCGTTATGCCGGGCCCGGCATAGCTTCCCTATGAATTGTCGATAATATTTCATAGAAAGATATCGAGTGGGGGATGGAAAAGATGAATGGACGCGGACTAGTCGTCGATTTGCAGGAACTGTTCAGTTTCCTTGGGAAGAAGGGAGAGAAGGAAGAGACGCTAGCCGAGCTCGGGATGGCTAGCGAACGGATGCGTATCACGATCGCTGCGTACGAGGATCGGCGGGAAGCCTTGGAAGAGGAACTGCAAGAGGCGTCAGTGAACGCTCTCATTGCAATCCGTCGACAATACAGTGCGCGGGTGCAGGCGCTGCAGGAGGAGCAGAACTCGCTTTTAAACGAGATAAAGGATTCGCTCGTATTACCTCGCGATATGAAATAAACAGCCAAAGCCCGGCATTTTAGTGCATCATGTTCGTTTTACTTTATCCATATTCCGTTTTACCTGTAAACAACTAGTTCAATTCCATCTTGGCTATGAATTCTATCAAGAAATCATTCAAGTATTGCGAGGCGTTAGTTCATGAAGCGGTCTAAAACCTTTCACGTTTATCGGTAACTAAGCTGGAATAGATTTTATCAAATGAACTAAAGGCGAACCATCTGGCAGATGGTTGCTTCGCCACTATTAATGAAAGTCGCCTGGTCCGAGACCCGGCGACTTTTGCTGTATTCTCCGAACATCTTCCGTGGAAATCCTAATTGTGCGTTACATTTCCCGAGATTATAGGGTATAAACCGAGCTTGAGCAAAGCTACGATTAATCATGAGCAAGCAAGCTAATCTACTAGATAGTTTAATCAATCAGATCACTAAGGGAGCGTATGGTGAATGGCGGTTGTTCGTTTATGTGGACCGGGGCTGGTACTTACATTTGAGCATGTGAAAGAGCGCATCCGTCTGGTCGGAATGAGTACGGAAGCGAACGGGGAACTGATAGAATCGGTCGAAGGATTGCCAGGTAATCCCCTGACGGTCGTGGTCTCTAGAGGAAAGTATGCCGGTCGGTACGGGATGGAGTCGTTTCGCGTTCTGAACATGGAACATAACGAATGGAAGATGAGTGTGGAATTGGGGCATGATCGGTTGCCGCTTCAGCTCTTTCTGATCATCGAAACGGAAGGCCATGTGGCGACTTGGAGGGGGCAGGCGGCATGGCGTGGCGATGAGTCCGTAGATGTAGATATTTATTTCCCGCTGCTATCAAAATTCAGTTTTGGCAATGCGAGCGATGCGAGGGCCATCATTCCGCATATTGCGGGGGCCGTATTGAGTCCGCTCAACGAAGCAAATTACAAGAATGCTTATGTTGGCACACTGACATCCCCTTCGTTCTTGGTTGAAGGAGCGGGCAGAGGGATTGCATTTCTGGACGACAACCGCGCTGATTTGACGGCGGACCCGGGTGCTTGCGTCAGACGGGAATATGCGGTGGGCAACGATTTTGGACAAGTATCCCGCTATTCAACGCATCATGATTTCTGGATTAACGATTATTTCGACGGAGGCGGAGGCGATGACGGCCCGTTCGCCGGTGTATGCCATTCCAGGTGCTTTTCTGGAGTAAGCAAGGATGGGCTGTCAAACAAGAATGAAATTAACGGCAGCGAAGGCACGATCTCCTATTCAAATCATGGCATGGCTGTCGAGTACGTCGATCTTGGCCCAATTCGAACTTATGCGTACTCGGGAAATTGGAAATCCGGGGCGCAGTGGGTGCGTTCACGAAGATCCCACATTCCAATTCGAAAGTCTCCAGCCGAGTGGTATCAGCGCACTACTTTCTTAGCCGAGCACATGGGCGATCAAATGGTAAAGGAAGGCCAATCCTTCTACGATTACCCTAAACTTGCAGCGCACAAAGAAACGCTTGGTGCGAATATGTTCCATGTCATGGGATTCCACGATGCGGAAATGGCAACCACCTTCAAAAACTGGCTTAACCGAGGAGACTACTATTTCGCAGCACAAAATCTCGGAGGTTTCGAAGCGGTCAAGAAAGGCGTAGAGGCTGTCCATCGCCGAGGCGGGCGCATTCTCTATTACATCGAAGGACTAATCATGTGGAAGCAGTCCCGTATCGGGCTAAGCAAGGGCAAACGGTGGGCATTGCAGGAAGAAGACGGCTCCTGCACAGAGCATTATCGAGACTTCTGGCACATGGATTTGGCGAACGAGGAATACCAGAACTGGCTGGCTGAGACATGCGCAGATATCGTGCGAACGACCGGCATCGACGGTTTCTTCCTCGACTCCTCTTGCGCGACCTACAACCATCGTAATTACGATCCAAATCATCCGCATAGCCATCCTGACTTTTGGAACTGGGGACTGCGCAGGCTGCTTCGGAAAATAAGGGAAGCACTCGACAAAGTAAATCCTGGCACGGTGCTCATTATAGAAGGCTTTTCTGATTTGGCAGCAGAATTTGCTGACGGCTTCCTGTCTCATACGCATGATTGGGCAAGGTACCATTTTGACATTCCTTATATTCGTTTCCTGCATTCCGATTTGAAAATATTCGAAAGTTACGCCCATACCGACTCTTCGCCTGTAGACATCCGCAAGAATCACTTGTTTAACGCAGTCAACGGGATGCACATTTATACCCATGCCTCGTCGAACGAGCTCATGGCTCCGTATGGTAGAATAACGCGGGATTATTACGATGCGTATCCCGAAATCAGCGAAAATCCGATGTCTTCGCTCGATGTTGAAGCTGAAAATGGTATAGCGAATTTGTTCGAAGGCGTTGAGTATGTGCTTACGGTTGGGAATCCGACAGACGAGCCGGTTACGGTTTTATTAGAAATTCCCGTACCATCCGGCGTATTGTTCGACCGCGTGACGGGAGAGCGGGTGCCGGTCGTGCTGAATAAGGCAGTGCTAGAGTTGGAACCATGGGCATACCGCGCGTTTGAAGTACGGGTTTAATATGCTCTGTTCATAGTTTTGCCGCTATCATTTCTATGTTTGGAGGGGAAGAAATGTCCAGTAGTCCTGTTTTACGGCAACGCACGTCTAGAAAAGCAATCGTTTTCATGATGTTGACGGCTTTACTCCTGTCGGTATTTCCGCAAGCTAGCGCGTATGCCGACGATGGTCATGTGTATTACGTCGGCGGAGCCGGCGCATCTGATGCCAATCCCGGCACCGAGTCAGAGCCTTTCGCAACGATTCAGTATGCCGCGACTATCGCGGAGGCGGGAGATACCGTCAAGATCCGAGACGGCATCTATCGCGAGACCGTTATTCCCGCGAATTCCGGCTCCGATGGCGAGCCGATCGTATTCGAGCCAGATGGTAACGCGGCTGTTACGGTTAGCGGAACGGATGCCGCAGACGGCGGCTGGAGCGTGTATGAGGGCAATATCTATAAGAAAGCTATCTCGCTGCCGGATTCCGGCTACAACGAGCACATTACGAGCAATGATACGCTGCTCGCCAACCAAGTGTTCGTGAACAGCAAGATGATGATCGAAGCGCGCTGGCCGAACGTATCTGATTCGGACGATCTGATGAATCGTGCGGATTACAGAGACGGCAAGGCTGCTACTTGGACTGCCAGCGGCAGCTCGCTGAAGCTCAGTGACTCGGAGATACCGGCAATCGAAGGCGGCTGGGCCGGCGGCACGCTGTGGACGAATGGCTGGTTTATTTCCCAGACGCGGAGCATTTCCGAAGATTCGGGATCGCAGCTGACGTTGCCTGGCAATTACATCGATGCGGATTTCCGGGATTACTACTATTTGACCGGCAAGCTCGGCGCGCTCGATACGGCCAAAGAATGGTTCTATGACGGAACAGACCTCTACTTATGGATGCCGAACAACGAAAGCCCTTCCGGCGTCGAAGTGAAAATGCGGAACTATGCGTTCGACCTGAGCGGCAAGTCCAATATTACAGTCCATGGCATCGATATCTTCGCGGCGACGATCACTACGGACGCGAGCAGCTCGAATATTATGCTAGACGGCATGAAAGCCCAATATATCAGCCATGGCGTAACGTTAACCGATTCGGACGTGATTTACTCGCATACCAATGAAACCGGTATTCGTCTGATCGGGCCGGGCAGCGTGATCAAGAACAGCATCGTCGAATACAGCTCTAACCAAGGTATCGTCCTCGGCACGGGCAATATTGCGGAAAACAACGTCGTGCACGATGTAGCATACGATGGAACGTACGCGAGCGGCATTAGTCCCGTGTCGAATACATCCGATCAGAAAATTCTCCATAATACGATTTACGACGTAGGACGCTCAAACATCGATTTGTTACCGGCCCAGAACGTCGAAATCGGGTACAACGATCTTTATAACTATGGCTTAATCAATACCGATACCGGGGCGATCTACTCTGCGCGCAATGCGGATCTCGATGGAACCCGGATTTATCACAACTGGATTCATGATACGAAGGCAGATTTGGAAGGTAACGGCCTCGTTGCAGGCATTTATTATGACCAAGGCGCAGGTCCAACGCAAGTAGACCACAACGTGCTGTGGAATAACGAAGACGTGGACATCTATGTCCAGCACGAGAGCGCGGCCGAGCAAGTCCACCACATCTATAACAACACGTTCGCGACGGGTGAAACCGCTTCGTACTTGAATTACACGATGGTTCCAGCGGATGTGCTGATCAACAATATTTACAGGGATCAAGTCGTAGGCAGCACGCCGACGTCGACTTCCCTCACGATGAACAAGACGCCTAAGTTCCTGAACGAAGGGGAGCGCGGCTTGCGGTTCCGACTGCAAGAAAGCTCGCAAGCGATCGACGCAGGCGCCGATATTGTAGGCGTAACGGATGGGTATGCCGGCATTAAGCCCGACATCGGCGCATACGAGTTCGGCGGCGAAGATTGGGTCCCGGGCTACGTTGGACAGAATTGGTCGCCGAATTACGAGAATCCGGACGCTGCTTCTCCCGACAGCGATACCGATGCAGGCGGCGCATCGAACGGGACGATAACGATCAACGACGCAGTCGAAGGAGAAGGCCAGAATCAGTTCCATTACGTCGGCAATTGGGGTGTAAGTCCGGAAACCGGAGCCTATCTGGATAACGAGCATTACTCGAACGAAACCGACGCGTATTACGAAGTGAAGTTTACCGGCACGCAAGTGAAGGTGTATGCGCAGAAGAACAGCTCCTTCGGTATCGCGGCGATTTCCATCGACGGCAGTCCGGAGAAGCTGGTAGACGGCTACAGCCCAACGAAGATCCATAATACGCTGCTCTACTCAAGTGAGAAACTGTCTCTTGGCGAGCACGTGCTTAAGGTACGCGTGACGGGAACGAAGAACGTCAACTCATCCAATTATGTTCATGTCGCCGATCGCGTGGTCGTGACGACGGGAACAATCGACATCAACGATGCGGATGTCGGCGGAGGAGCGAACCAATTCGAGTTCATTGGCACGTGGGGAACAAGTCCAGAAACGGGCGCGTTCATGGATAACGAGCATTATTCGAATACGACAGACGCTTACTATCAAGTGAGGTTCGTCGGTACGCAGGCGAAACTATTCGCCCAGAAGTATAAATCGCTTGGCATCGTGGCCGTGTCCGTGGACGGCGGGGAAGAAGAACTGGTCGATTGCTATAGTCCGACCAAGATTCACAATACCCTCGTCTACACAACCCCCGAACTTGAATACGGCGGTCATATTTTGAAGGTGCGCATCACGGGCACGAAGAACGATGCATCGGATAACACGTATCATAGCGCCGACCGGGTTCAGGTTGTAACGGGTTTTGTACCGTTCTCGTCCTCCATAGCGATCAATGATATGGATACAGGTACGGATAAGAATCAGTACGAGTTCGTCGGAACTTGGGGAGTCAGTCCCGAAGCCGGCGCGTACATGGACAACGAGCACTACTCGAGCACGACCGACTCTTATTATCAAGTTCGATTTGATGGCACGCAAGTAAGACTATATGCTCAGAAGTATAAATCGTTAGGCATCATCGGCGTGTCCATCGACGGCGGTGAAGAAACGTTAGTCGATACCTACAACCCTACTAAAATTCATAATACGCTCGTGTATACGAGCTCTGTGCTGACGAGCGGGGAGCACATTATGAAGGTGCGCATCACGGGGACGAAAAATGCGGCGTCGGATAACTTCTATCATAGCGCCGATCGGGTCGTTGTGAGCACGATGCCGGTATACGAGGCAGAAGAAGCCGCTACGACGGATGGCGCAGGTATTGCTGCTGAACAGACCGGCTATTCCGGCAGCGGTTATCTAGGCGATTTCGGCAGTGAGGATGCTTCGGCCGAATTCACGGTGAATGCCGGAACCGCAGGCGACAAAACGTTGACGCTGAAGTATGCAAACGGGAACGAGACAGACGCGAGCTTGAGCTTGTACGTAAATGGCGACAAGGTGAAGCAGCTCACGCTCCCAAGCACGAACGGTTGGAATGCGTGGGATGTGGTGACCGAAACGGTCGCTTTGAATGCAGGAGAGAACGAGATTGCTTTCAAGGTTGATGCGGAGGATAAGGGAAATGTTCTCCTCGATGCGATATACGTGCCTTACGAGGAACCGGCCGTACCGCCGCCGACCGTCATCGAGCCGACAGATCCGGTAACGCCTCCGCCAGCGCCAAATACGCAACTTCCGGCAGCGGGTACGAAATACGAAGCGGAGGAAGCGGTGCTTGACGGCGGAGCATCGGTTAATACCGATCATACAGGCTATTCCGGCGAAGGCTTCGTCGATCACTTCGGCGATGAAGACGCATCGGTCACGTTCACGGTTCACGCCGCATCCGCTGGCCCGAGCGACGTTACGCTGCGGTACGCCAATGGCGGCGCTATCTCGAGCCTGACGATTTACGTCAATGGCAAGAAGTTTAGGCAAACGCTGATACCGGGCTTCGCCGACTGGGATTCGTGGGGATTCATCACGGATTCAATCGAATTAAACGAAGGCGTCAATACGATTACGTATAAGTATGATTCGGGCGACATTGCACACGTGAACTTGGACTATGTGAGCGTTGCCTTGCCTGCTACGATATACGAAGCAGAAAACGCCGTCTTCGCGGGCAATATTGCGACAGATACGAATCATACCGGCTATTCGGGTACAGGCTTTACAGCCAATTACTGGGGGGCGGGCGATGCCGTTACGTTCACGGTGGATGCCTTGGCCGCCGGTGACCACGACGTCACGTTCCGTTACGCCAACAGCATGGGCAAGGCGCAAACGCTCACCGTTTATGTGAACGGAACGAAAGTCAGACAAACCAGTTTGCCAAGTTTGGCGAACTGGGATACGTGGGGCAACATGCTTGAAACGTTAAACTTGAACGCCGGATCGAATACGATCGCGCTTAAGTTTGACGAAGGAGATACAGGCATCGTGAATCTCGATTACCTATCCGTGCCGATACCGGCGCCTACGATTTACGAGGCGGAAAGCGCGACGCATAAAGGCAATATCGCGAACGATACCAACCATACCGGCTATTCGGGCACGGGATTCGCGGCCAACTACTGGGGTCCGGGAGATGCTGTCGCCTTCACAGTAGAAGCTGCATCGGCCGGAAACAAAGACGTCACCTTCCGCTATGCCAATAGCATGGGCTCGGATAGAACCCTGACCATCTATATCAATGATACGAAAGTACGGCAGACCACTTTGTTGAATTTGGCGAACTGGGATACGTGGGGCAGTAAGGTCGAGAAGCTGCTTTTGAACGCCGGAACGAATACAATCACGCTTCAGTTTGACGAAGGCGATACCGGTATCGCGAATCTCGACTATATCTCGCTGCCCGCCATGACTGAGGCGGTACCAACACCACCGACACCGCCGACAACGTCAACGCCGATACCTCCAGCGGCAGGTTACGGTCAAGGAACGATCGGCACGGAAGGCAACGGCAGCAAAGTATGGACGTTCACGACGAACACGGCAATTCTGGTTACCGCTCTTAACGGCAGCGGTGACAGCTTGAACATTGACGTTACGCCGAAGCAAGCCGTCGATAAAGTGGAAGTCAGTCTGACGGCTGAAGTCATCGCCCTCGCGAATGAACGTGGCAAGCCAATTATTATTGAGAGCAATGGCATTCAGCTAAAGCTTAACCCGGGGACGTTGAACGTGAAGGCAGATGCCGGAACCGTTCGTCTCAGTTGGTCGATCAAGACGGGAGAACAGCTTCCGCAAGGTCTCGAATCCGAATCGGCCATTTACGATCTTGATCTGTTCGTAGGCAATACGGAGGTTCATAACTTCAATACGCCGCTCGACGTGAGCTTCAAAGTCGATCCGGCTAAGATTAAGGATCCTAGCAAAGTCGGCGTTTATTACTTCAACGAATCGACTGGGTACTGGGAATACATTGGCGGCACCCTGAACCCAGATGGAACGGTGAATGCGCAGCTGGCGCACTTCTCCAAGTATTCGGTCATGGAAAGCAGTCTGACTTTTGCCGATATCCAAGGGCACTGGGCGCAGGCGGCAATTGAGGCGCTCGCGGCTAAGCAAATCGTCATCGGCAAGGTGGATGGGCAATTCGTGCCGAATGGCAGCGTGACCCGCGCCGAATTCGTCTCGATGATCGCAAGAGCGATCAACTTGCCGAGCGCAAATGGAGCGTCGGCATTCGTTGACGTAGCAAAGAAAGCTTGGTATGGCAAAGCCATCGACGCCGCTGTCGAAGCGAAGATCGTAAACGGCGTCGGCGAAGGCAAGTTTGCTCCGAACGCCAAGATTACCCGGGAGCAAATGATCGTTATCCTGCTGCGAGCTTATGCATATGCATCGGGACATACGCTGCCGGGTGTACCTGCAACTGAGGACTCGCAATTCTCCGATCAAGCCTCAATCAGCGCATGGGCTGCCGATTCGGTCCGAATCGCGGTAAGCCTAGGGCTGGCCAATGGCCTCGGCGACGGATTGTTCGGCCCACAAGAGCATAGCACAAGGGCACAGGCGGCAACTGTATTGATGCGATTGTTGAATAATCTAAGCAAGTAATGATTCAAGCTTCTTGGTCAAGCAAGGTAATTCTTGCGAGGCTGAGGAGCTTTTTATTGTCTTTCAATTATAGCCAAAACGAACGACGCTCTCGGCGCGCAATTACGCACCGAGAGCGTCGTTCTGATTGTCATTTGGTTGCCGATTACACGGCTTCTCGCTCTGTTAGACGGTCAAGGTCAATTCTAATCGTTACTGTGGTTCCTTGCCCGAGCTCGCTATCGATTGTCAGGCCTCCCGGCGTTCCGTTCAAGTTGTTCAATCGCCGAATGGCGTTTTTTATGCCGTACCCGCCGTATTCAGGCTGGTATTCCAGCTTCGATAATTGATCAATTTTGTTCGGGGCGATGCCGTAGCCGTTGTCTTCGATGGTAAATACGAGCTCGTTCTCTTCGATATATCCGCGAATACGCAGCTTGCCGTGCTCACCCTTACCGTTTAGTCCATGCATCAAACTGTTCTCCACAATGGGCTGAAGCAGATTCAGAGGGATGCTGCGGCTCATCGCGTCCACGTCGACTTGCACATCATATTGATAGTTTGTGTTATGCGTATACCGGATAATATCGACATAGAGCCCAATCATCTTCAACTCTTTGGCGACCGCTATTTGGCCGGTTCCCTTGTTCAGCGCGATCCGGTAATAGCTGGTCATTAGATCGATCGTATGCGCGCCTTGTCGATCCTTCTGCTTTAGAAGCGCCCATTTAATGACCGACAGTGTATTGTAGAGCAAATGAGGGTTAATTCGGGCCTGCAGCAACTCCATCTCCAGTTTGATGTTCTCGGTTCGGCTGCTGGTTAAAGCTGAGTAGGAGTCGTTAAGCTTGCGCAGTACGTTGATCAACCGGTTTTTGATCACATCGACGTCGTCGTTCCGGTTTGACATTTTCCAAATTTCATTATCGTCGAGCGAGTGGTCATGTGTTTTCAAATAACTGACGAATTCGTTGAAGGAACCGGTAATCTTGTTCGCCGTGACCGACGAGGTATATATGACCGCTATAATGAGCAGCAGCAGGCACGCTGCCATCCAACCGATAATTTGGAGCAGTCGGTGATCGAAAGTCGACTTGGGAACGAATGCGATCAGTCGGCTTCCATCCTTCAGCTCCGTTTGCGTGAGCAGGGCTCTGCTGCCGGAGAGTGGATTGTCAGCAAACAGCTCCCCGTCCCAATAATAATTCGATCCTTTGCGCATTATGATTTGCACGTTCTTCTGCATATTCAGGTCGCTTAAATAATAATTCAGCGAAGGCAAGGGGATATTGACGGCAAGTGCGCCTTTAAAGGCTGCAAGCGTCACTAGATTCCGGTAAAAGGTTATGTAGGGCCTGTTATTGATAATTGTCCATTCAGGCGCCCACACGAATCCGGTAGGATTACCTTTGATCACTTTCTCTTCGACGAAAGAGATCTCGGAGGCATCCCTGTCGTTCAAATCCTCGATGAAGCTGCCTTTTAGACCTGTGTAATTTTTCAAGTAAAATTGATATTGGTAAATATCCGATTCGGTGAAAGTCGCCTCGAACAGCCTTTGAAAATCCGTCATGACCACGATGTTATTAATGCTGTCTTTATTGTTGAGCAGGGGAACATAATAAGGGCCGGACAAGATGATGTTGCTTCGGTCCATATACCGGGCGAAATCATGGTTGATTGGTTCGGCAGCCTGGTTAATTGATTCCTGCACTTTGTGAATATAGGAAGTCTTAAAGTCGTTATACAGATAGAAACCAATAAGGAAAGAGATAATAATGAACGGAATCGTCGTGAACATGATCAGGTTGAGCAGCACCCTGAACTTTACACTATCGGCGGGATAGGTAACCCGTAATCGCCACTTCATCTTATTGCCCCCGTTTGCTTTGCTTATCCATGTACTGTCTCGGGGTCATACCCGTATAGTCCTTGAAAACGAGGGAGAAATAGGACTTGCTCCGGTAACCGACATGTTGGGCGACTTCGTATACTTTAATATAAGGATCGAGCAGCATACGTTTGGCCACTTCGATTTTTTTGCCGATCAAATAATCGAAGATCGTTTGACCGGTGTGTTGTTTGAATATCGCGTTAGCATGGGCAGCACTCAAATAGAGCGGCTGCACGATTTGTTCAATATTCGTATAATTGCCGTAATCGCGATCGACGAGGTCTTTGATATCTTCTACGATTTTGCCGTACTTGCCGCCTGTATGTGCGCGGGATAGATGCAAGCAGACGGAGCAGATGGTCTCGCCAAGCTTACTTCGAATCGAATCCACGTTGTCCATATGTTCGAGCGAGCGCCAGATGCCTTCCACGTCTTCGATGACGCTGAGGAGGCTCTCGTTCTTCTCCAGCAGCTGAGCCTGCAGCGTCGTTATGATTGCTAGAGACAGACCTTTGTAATAATAGGAGGGAAATCGGTGTCCGCTTGAGAAATAACTGTCCAAAAAGGCATCCACGTCTTCCTGACCGGTTTCCTCACGATCCAGCAGTTCGGCCATCCGAAGCTTTAACGTCTTGAAGTCGTATTCGGGCGGAGCATCCTTCGCCTTCACTTCGGATACCAGAATGATCCGATTGGCTCCTGAATAATAACGGGAATCTGCGGCCAGTAAGACTTGCTCATAGTGATGATTCGCTTCTGTAAGCTGCGTAGAGAAATCTCCGATTACAATGAAAACGGGCATTCCGAGCTCCGTTGAAACCGCTTCCTTAAATTCGCCTACAAGGTCCAGCAATCGGCCGACGCTGTCTTCTTCTTCCCAGGGATCGATAAACAGCATATATCGGACCGTCGTAAGGTCCTGCATAATGACGTAGCCTTCATATCGTCCGGCGATTGACCGTTCGAACCCGCTCTTCAAGGAGTAGCCTGCCATATACAACCGGTCCATGGACACTTCGCGGTCTTCTTCGCTCGTCTCTAAGCCTATATGTACGATCGTGAACGTCTTGCCTTCAGGAATACCGAGAAAATGCAAACGATCGGATAAAGTATCGTTATCAACCAGATGAGGTTGAATGGCCAGCTCTTGAATGAACCGCTCGCGCAAGACAGGGAGACTTTGTTCCACTTGCTCCCGAAGCTCCACGATGCGATTCGATTGAGCTTGTTCATGCCTAATGACCGAGACCGCTTTTCCTGCAGCTTCCATTAATTCCTCGATGTTGATCGGCTTCAGCACATAGCCATATGCGCCGTTCTTGAGTGCGCCCTTTACGTAATCGAATTCATCGAAGCAGCTCATAAACAGAAGCCCGGTATTCGGCAATGCCTGGCGTATGGCTCCGGCCATTTGTATGCCATCCATCACGGGCATCGAAACGTCGGTAATGACAAGATCGGGCTGGAGTTCCATACATTTGCGTAAACCTTCTTCGCCATTCACGGCGCTGTCGACGACCCGGATACCGAGCTCATCCCAGGGAACGAGGTGGCGAATACCTTCCCGATCGGCCGGGTTGTCGTCTACGATAAGCAATGTTAACATGGCCTGTCTCCCCTTAAGAAACCGCAATGAATGCAACCCTCTTTGTTGATAGAAGAGGGGTTGCATTCATTTTAGCGTTCGTTATTTTACTTTGTCCAGCTCAGGTTTGATGAATTGATCGTAGATCGATTTATACTTGGATTGCAGTTCACCGAAAGCGTCTTTCCATTCCTGACTGTACGTGCCGAGGTAGGCATCATAGTTTTTGTCGAAGTCATCTGGTTTGCCGACAATGGCCTTCACGATCGTGCTTCTACCCGAATCGCTTTCCCAGCCATTCGATTTACTCAGATTGCCAAGCTTGCTTTCCGGATCGAGATCCGCTTCGGTCCAGCCGATTTTCCGGTAATAGGTAACATTCTCTGCGAAATGCTGGCGGTTAACGACTTGCGTGACCATATCGATATTGACGGTTTTCGCGTCAGCAACTGTCGGATATGTGTAAATCGGACCTTCTGCATAAGGCAATCCCGCAATTTGATACGTCTCTGCGTTCCAAGCGGCGTGCGTGTTGTTCTGCAAATACAGACCGTAGTGAGGACCATCTTTCTCTCCGTCTTTCTGGTAGAGGATCCAGTTCTCCATGTCTTTGAATTCAGGCTTGAATCTGCGGTCTTTGCCTGTACCTGTGGACCATTCAGGAAGACCCCATTCACGCAGCTCGTTTGCTTCCTTCGACTGGTTCCAATCGATCCAGTTCAGGATTTGCGGCAGTTCTTCGTCTGTGATCTTCGAGCTGATTCCGACGCCCATGCCTGATCCGTTGATGCTGTTCGGAGCGATGGCAGCGTTTTGGAATTCACCTGTCATTGGAGATTGCGGGAACAAAATCAATCTGCGGAACCCGTAGCCGCGATTCTCTTTATCGGACAAGGCACGTGCATCGGCAACCGGTCCCCATGCGTTGAAGACCGCATACTCGCCGTTAATGATTTTCGCGTTTCGTTGCTCGTCTTTCTGAATGAAGTTCTCTTTGTCGATTAGCTGTTCATTGTAGAGCGTGTTGTAGAATTTAATGTAATCTTTCCATTGCGCCGTGAGTGGGGCATAGTTGATCTGCTCACCGTTCGCCACGTTATTGGCGAAATTCGTCCACCAGAAGCCGGCAGTTGTGTAGCTGGACCATAGAAGCGAATCTACGGTGTTGTTGAAGCTCAGGTGGCCTGGAATCACTTGCTTGTTTCCGACTTTGAGATTCAAGTCTTTGACTTTATGCAAGAACGCGAGCATGTCCGATTGGCTATTGATTGGAATGTCGTTCGCTTCTTCGAAGCTGAGCTTGCCGCCATTGCTGACGTATAGATCCTTCAATTCCTTCTCCGTTTTCACTTGCGGGAAGATCTGCTTGAGAATATCGTCGCGGAGATAAACGGCATAAGGCTCAGTTGGCGGCGGGTTCTTCTCGCTGACAGCATCCCGGATGTTCGGGAAAGCCATCGGATCGAGGGTGCTTGTATCATTGCCGCTTGGGATGTACCAAAGCTTGCCGTCAACCAGATTATCTTCGTAATATTGGTCCACTGTAACGCCAAGTTCTTTCAGGTACGCTACAGTACGAGGCATATACTTGTTAATGTCGTCTTTCGAGATTTCACGAATGTGTTTTCCTTCAATCAACATACTGCGAAGCTGAGTGACGCTGAAAATCCCGTTGACCGCCAGAATATCAGGCAGAGTGTCGCCAACGATCTGATTTTGAAACCATTGCGCCCGGTCCATACCCGGCGGAATTTGCACGATTTCCGGAATGACCTTTGTTTTCTCGCGCCAAATTGGAGTCAGCACGTCTTCGGTAGGCTTCGATGTTCCGGTTTGCATGTCTCCAAGCATCGTAATTTTTAATTCCTTGAAGTTTGTCGTTGGATCTTGCGTTCCTTCTTGCGTCGTCTCTTGTGCAGCATTTGCTGTCGTGTTCTCGGACTTACTTGCCGAATTACTTGAAGGCTCATTGGAGCCCTTGTCTTTCGTACAGCCGGCCAAAAGCGTCAAAACCATCACGGACGCAAGTGCAAGCTTAACCCCTTTTTTATTGCCCCATAGCATACTTCGTACACGCTCCCCTTATTATGAGTATAACGCTATGATCAAGCCTTTACGGCTCCAACCATCATACCTTTGACAAAATATTTCTGGAAAAACGGATAAACGAAGAGAAGAGGCAGCGTGACGACAATAAGTGTGCTCATCTTCAATACTTCCGGTGTCGGCAGTTCCGACGATACGTTGGTCGGCATTTTGCCGGTAGAAGCCATGAGTTGGATCATTTCATTACTTTGGCTAGACAATACCGTCATGTAAAGCACGTATTGCAGCACATACAGGCTTCGTTTGGTTACATAGAGAAGGTTCGCTCCGAAATCGAGCCAGGCGCCAACGATAGCGAAGAACAGCATGGCTGCCAAGATCGGTTTAGATAAAGGAACGATGATGCTGATTAGCGTCCTGAGCTTTCCGGCGCCGTCGATCATGGCGGATTCCTGAATCTCGGGCGGGATTTGTTCGATGAAACTTCTCATGATGATCATATTAAAGAAGACGAAAGCGCCGGGAAGAACGTAAACCAGGAAGTTATTAATCAGGCCAAGCTTTGCCATGATGACATAATTCGAGACGACGCTTCCGCCTATGAACATCGGCATCATGTAATAGAATAGAATTGCTTTACGGCCGGGAAGGCTGCGATGAGACAGGGAGAACGCCACCAAGAAGGTGACCCCTACAGAAATCAATGATCCGATAATTGCCCTGGCAATCGTAACTCCGAAGGCGTCCAAAATGTATGGGTTTCGTATCACGTATTGGTAGTTGTCGAGTGTAAACTCTCTTGGCCAGAGCCAGATCGGTCCTAGTGCGGCGTTTTTTCCTTCGTTCAAAGAAAGAACGAAGATGTACCAGAAGGGGTACAACGTAATTGCACATAAGACGAAAATGATCAAGAGGTTTGCGGTGTCGAACCAGGTTTTGTCACGTGCGGCTAATCCGTTCAAGTTATTCACCTCTTTCGTTGCTCCGTCAGATGATCGAAGTATCGTTGACTTTCTTACTCGTATAGTTGGCTGCCATTAGCAGCAAGAAACTGATCACACCAGAGAATAATCCGACCGCTGTTGCCAGAGAGAATTGCTGCTCCCGTACCCCTTTGTAGAAGGTGAAGGTATTAATGATGTTCGTGTCTTCTTGGATGACGATATTCTGGAAATTGAAGATTTGATCAAAGTTGCCGCCGACCATGCCGCCCAAGGCGAAGATTAGCAGGATGAGCGTCGTTGGAATCATAGATGGCAATGTAATACGAAGCAACTGTTGCCAGCGTCCGGCTCCATCAACTTTCGCAGCTTCGTAGAGATGGGGGTCGATCATCGTCATTGCTGCCAAGTAGAGAATGCTGCCCCAACCGATTTCCTTCCAGGTTTGAGAGAGAATGAGCAGCGGCAGGAATAGGTTTGAATCTTGCATGAACACTGTACGTTCTCCGCCGAACAGAGCCACCTTAATGTTGTTCACAAATCCGGATGGATCGACGCTGAGGAATATATAGAAGAGTCCTGCGACGGTAACCCAAGATACGAAATGCGGAACGTAGGTGATGGATTGAGCGACTTTCTTGAACTTGGTGCTTCGAATCTCGTTCATGAGCAGTGCCAGTATAAGTGGAGCCGGGAAGCAGAAGATCAGGCTTACGACGTTATAGTAGATCGTACGCCAGAGCAATTGGTGGAACCAGGACTCGGTGATGAACCCGAAATGTTTAAAGCCGACCCAGGGACTATCCAAACCCATCCAGCCGTCGAACAGACTGTAATCCATGAAAGCGATGATGTTGCTGAACATAGGCAAGTATTGAAAAATGAACGTTAACACTAATCCAGGTACTAACAGCACATATAGAATCGTGTAATCCGAACGCAATCTGCGTTTGTGCGACGTCATCAACACATCCGTCCTTTCCGTTGTTTCCGTTGCGTTTTCGACACTGAGAACGCATACAGTTCGTTTGTCTATGCCTATCTTAACATCGTGGTTCAGACCGATATACCACACGATTCGCGGAAAAGTAACGGAATATGGAGGATGTCGAATCCGGGTTTCTACATCAAAAAAAGAGCAAGGAACCGAGTTAACGGTTCCTTGCTCTTCATTCTTAGATCGTTTAATTTGTTAGGGAAATAAAGTCCACGTTTACGACGCCGGTATCACCGCTGTCGAATTTCAGCGCGATTGTATTGCTTCCTGCGTTCAAGTTAAGTGTTTCGATCTTATCGCCCCATGTGTCCCAGTTTGCTAGATTGGATAGACTGGTCTGTCTGATCTTCGTCCCGTTGACGTAAATACTCAGCGTTCTAGCCGTTGTTTGGCCATTCGCGTATCGGAGCGTCACGTCTTTGCTGCCGGCACTTGCGGCATTGACTGTGAATGTGACAGCATCGCCCGCTGCCCAGAAATTAGCGGCGAATCCGGAGCCGGAATAGCCCGTATGGTTCGTGGCTGTCGCGACGCTGCCCGAGTAGGAGGCGCTCTCCGCTTCGAACTTCGTCGTTGTCGGCGTGGAGGCCGGCAGCGACAAATAATCCAAATTAATGATACCGTTATCGCCGCTGTCGAACTTCAGCGCGATCGTATTGCTGCCCGCGTTCAAGTTAAGGGTTTCGACCTTGTCGCCCCAGGTGTCCCAGTTTGCGAGGTTCGGGAAACTCGATTGACGGATCTTCGTCCCGTTCACATAAATACTGAGCGTTCTAGCTGCCGTCTGGCCGTTCGCATATCGGAACGTCACGTCTTTATTACCGGCGCTCGCGGCGTTGACCGTAAAGGTAACGCTGTCGCCCGCAGTCCAATAGTTGGCGACGAAGCTGGAGCCGGAGTATCCTGTGTGATTGGTAGCCGTCGCAATATTACCCGAGAGGGAGGCGCTTTCGGCTTCGTACTTCGTTTGAGTTGGCGGCGGTGAAGTGGTACCGCTGAATTCATACCAGTCCAAGTTACCATTACCGGTACCGGAGCCGGCAGGAAATACGATGAAGACATCATGCGTGCCGCTGGCCCCGGTCAAGCTGGCCGTGCCCGTCGTGAACGTGGCCCAGCTGCCGGTATAGTTCGTTGTGAGCGTGCCGACAAGTGTTCCCGTCGTGCTGTCCAAGCGAATCTCGGCGCTGCCGCTGCCGGTATTACCGCGGGAGTACCTGGCGGTGAATGTCGTGTATCCGCTGCCCAGATTGACGCCGTTATAGCGAACATAGTCCCCGGCGTCGGTGCTTTCCACGGTTGTTCCGGGATTCGTGATGCCGCTCATCGCGTTATAGGATTCAGCCTCGATATGGAGCGGGCTTCCTCCGCCACCTGAGCCTGATGGAGCAACGTATCCCGTCACCCAATCCGTACCTCCGTATTCGTATGCCCCGATATCCGGTGCGCTGCCGACGTAACTGCCCGTAACGCCAGAGACGATCGCTCCGGTATCCTTAGCCGGAGAACTGCTCTGCAGACGGAAGGCGAGACTATCCGATCCGCTTCCCGAGAACAAAGGATCTGTTGTCCTGTAGAGCGAGTTTGTGCCGGAGGGGGTATATTCGATATAGGTATAGTGGAAAACGTTCCGGAAAATATTGTTCTTCATGACGTCAAACGTCGTCGTCGAAGCTGAATTCTCGTTCTTGTACGACGTGTAGCCTCCCAGCGTAGCGAACGTATTATTGTAGACTTCGTGAGAAAAGGTTCGTTCGGCGGTGTGCTGCACGTAGAGATCCCCGACGCCGGGTCCGCTATTCGCGAAATAAACAACGTTATGGTCGATTCGCGACGGCCCGGAATTCTGGTCGAAGTAGATGCCTGTCTGTAAACCGTAGCCGTTCGTTGGCGCTTTCAAGTCGTGAATCCAGTTATGATGGATGTGCAAGCCGGTCGTATCGGCATTCCTTGCGGAATAAATAGTGCCTAAATCGATATTATTCATGCCGAAATCGTACAGATTGTTGTACGCGATTGTGACGTTCTTGCTGTTTAGCAGATCAACACTCGATCGTCCGGTCCGGTAAATCGTATTGTTCGTAATCGTTTGTCCGTCTGTCCCGTTGACTGGCGCAATGCCTGCCGTGTAAGAGCCTTCGTAATCGATATCGTGAATCAGATTGTTATGCGCGGTAGAATTTGGTCCGAGGTAGACGCCATGGCCTGAACTGAATGAAATTTCACTGTCCTCGATCCTGCTGTTTGCGCCTAGCAAGCGAATGCCTGTCGAGCCTACTGTCGTATCGCTCTGACCCGTGTGGGTGTAGATCACGTCGGAATCCGTCAACGTGACACTGTGATTGATATACTTCGCATTCAATTCGTCCAGCGTAATGTTCGTGCTGGATGTATTGGTATTAATCGTTGCCGCGAACAGCTTGAGCTTACGGATTGTAATATAGGATTTGCCGCTCAGTTCGAACGCATAATTGCGTTTCTTTACTTCGACATTCGTCGGACTCCCGCCGCTGGGAGCCCATAGATAAAGCTGGGAGCCATCATAGAAATACTCTTTGGCTGAGTCGAGCGCCCCGAGCTTGCCGGTCAAGTAATAATACTTTCGGAAGTCTGCCCCGATGAGATCTCCGGATAACGTGAGTGTTGAGCCGGATTGGTTGGTAATATTACGGGTTTGAGAAATGAACCATCCGTTCACCCAAATCGTGCCGCCCGCCCAGCCGCCAGTGATGCTTGGAATGCCTGAATCGTTTAACGTTTGTGAACCCACAGTCGACCAAGTACCGATCGTGGCACTTCGATAGTCGTTGCGGTTCAGCAAGTCGTTCGAATCCGGAAGGTTCGGCCAACGGGCTTCGATCATCATTTGACCATTCACGAAGACCTGGTTCGCCATGAGCGTCGAATTGTTCGTCATGTTGGCGTTGTAGCCGTTCGTCATCGTGATCGTTTTCTTATAGATGCTGCCGCTATGAGCTGTCCAGCCACCATCGGCTGTATCCGCACCGCTAACCGTTACGACGGCATCGCCATCCGGCTCGTACACGATCGGATTGCCGGAAGTTCCAGAGTTGGTAGGGGTTATCGTTTCGCGGTAAGTGCCGCTGCGGATTCTAACCGTGTCTCCGGCCGTTGCCATGGTAGAGGCTTTCTGGATCGTTGCGAATGGTTGAGAGGAGCTGCCCGGATTACTGTCGGACGCGCCAGTGCCTCCGACGTAATAAACCGCACCAGCAGCTGACGCCGTGTGCATGGGTGAGATCGGACCGAACGCCGCAGATAAAGTTCCGATCAGAAGCGCAAACGCTAGTAACCAAATTGATCTCCTGCCTGGTCTTGCTGTGGAAAACATCATACTCATTCATATCCCTCCTTATAGTTGGAAAGCGACCTGCTTTAGGGCTGGCTACTTCACCTGCCTTTCGAAATGTATGCGCATTCATTTCGTACTTCCTAGATCCTAGCACTCTGATCTTGATGACCAATACCCTACAATTTTCGGAAGTTTAACGGTATCTGATGATTAGCTAGGGGATTTTTGCATGTAATCCTAGTTTTTTCTTGTGTATCCACTTTAGTGGAAATAAATCTATGGATTGCGGTAAATTTCCTCGGTTTATTTACTATTTTCATTGAAGTGTCTGAATTACAATGATGACAAGATTATTAGTAGTTGGCTGGATTTTTAACAATCGGGAGGGTGATGGTGAATGGATCTAATAATAGAAACGAAATTGTGGGAATACGTAGAGCTTACCTTTATGGCAGAGGGGGGCTATCAAAATCCGTTTTTGGATGTAGTGCTATATGCTCGATTTGAAAGCTCTGATCGGCAGGAACTCATCATTCCTGGTTTTTGGGATGGGGAAAACCAATGGAAGATTCGATTCGCGCCGCCAGTAACTGGGGAGTGGCGGTATACTACCGTCTGTTCGGTGCAAACAGACAGCGGGCTGCATGGACAGAAAGGCATTGTGACAGCCAGCGCGTGGCAGGAGGGGGAGCTGCTTGCGAATCCGAATCGACGAGGTTTCATCCGTGTGCATGAGGCAGGTCGTTCGTTCGAATATGCGGACGGCACACCTTTCTACTGGATGGGCGATACTTTATGGTCTGCTCATACGCTTCGCTGCGATGTGGAGGCCACGCTGCCTACCTACTTAGATGACCGAAAGAGAAAAGGGTTTACTGTCATTCAGATGGTTGTTGGGCATCCAACCGGGGATAAGTGGGGGGAAGATACGCCGAGCTATGTGAGATACGATCCCGAATACTTCCTGAACGAGGGCGGAGCCCCGTATTTGGAGCGGTACTCCCGCATTAATCCTTCCTACTTCCGTTACTTGGATCAGCGAATCCAACTGATGTTGGAGGAGGGCTTTGTACCTTGCCTGATGGCTATGTGGGGACAGGAACTGCAGGGGATAAAGGGAGAAGACGCCAAGCGCTATCTTCGCTACATCATCGCACGGTATGCGGCCTGCAATGTGATATGGTCACCGGCTGGTGAATATTTGTTCACGGACGACGTCGAAGGGTGGCGTGTGCTTGGGCAGGAAATTCACTGCTATGATCCGTACGATCATCCGACCTCCGTTCATTCCATCGCGCCGCACAGCGGAAGCCGCCATTACCATGCAGAGGAATGGTATGACTTCAACTTAATCCAAGTCGGGCATGTGCTCGGGTTCAAAAATTTTATGGCTGAGCTGCCTTATATTGATTATCACATGGAGCCGCCAAAGCCGACGATCATGAGTGAATCGTGGTACGAGAACCATCCGAATTGCGTGTTGGAGGATGGTAGAATTCACGAGAAGTCGATCCGATTCGCGACTTATGTGCCTCTACTTCAAGGTTGTATTGGACAAACATATGGCGCACATGGCATCTGGTCGCTCTATAATGGCGAGCAGCAGGAGAAGTGGACAGACTTTTTCCGACCGGACCTGTGGACGCATGACTTGCATTTACCCGGCTCAGGCCAGATGAAGCATGTTCGAACACTCATGGAATCGGTGGATTGGAAGCGGCTGGAGCCGCATCCGGAATGGGTGAGCACGACGATCGAAAGCAATGTGTATTGCGCAGCTATTCTGCAGTCCCAGTACGTCATATACTGCACTGGTGGTCAGGTAGCTACGCCGATTATGGTTATGATTCTCGGGGATAAGCAAGACGGCTCGAAATATGAAGGAAAGTGGATGAACCCGAGGACTGGCGAATGGAGCCCGGCTGCAGGCGAGTACCATGGCTATGGCAGTGGTATGATGTGGCGGGCTTATACACCAGATCAAGATGATTGGATATTGCGGCTGGAGCGGGTCTAGAAGTTAAGCAAATTAACGGTTCGCCAGCCTAAGGGGATTTACGACGCCGTGCTCGTTATCCGAAAAAGGTAGCTTGCCTTCAAAAATGAAGAACCTCCGGGACGCCTTCCCGGAGGTTCTTCTCTTCTTCGTTTGTTAGCTGCGTTATTCAATCGGTTCCAAGCTGTCCAAAATCTCCTGCAAACTCAGTTCGCAGGCCGCCATAGACGTGTCCGCGACGCCGTAATACATTTTGACGAGGTCGCCTTCCACAAGCGCTCCGCAAGAGAAGACCACGTCTCCGAAGAAACCTTCCTTCTCATAATCGGCTTCCGGCTCCAGGATTGGCTTGCCCGAGCGGGCAATCACTTTCGACGGGTCGTTCAAATCAAGAAGCACGGCCCCCATGCAGTAGCGATGTTCGAATGTAGCGCCGTGGTAGAGCTCCAGCCAGCCGCGATCTGTCTTGATTGGCACGCAGCCGCCGCCCATCCGGCCACCATCCCACATGCCTGGGCGAAGTCCGATCAGATGTTTGTGATTGCCCCAGTACAGCAGGTTGTCCGACTCGGCGATCCACATTTCCGGGTTGCCGGTGCTCTTGGTCGTCGGACGGTGAAGGGCGTAATATTTGCCGTTCACCTTCTCGGGGAAGATAAGCACGTCCTTGTTATCCGGCCCGAAAATCATGCCGTGGTAAGTGACGTTCACAAAGTCAGTTGTGGATACCATCGACTCGCCGACGCCGACCGGGCTTACTGCTGAATAGTAAATGTAATAAGTGTCGCCGATCTGCGTAATGCGCGGATCCTCGATCCCGAACGTTTCAAGCGACTGGGACGGATAAAGGAACGGCTTCTCGTCGACGGTAAAGTGGTGGCCGTCCTTACTGCGTGCGATCCGCAGATAAGAAATCGAGGTTAAATACTCGAACGTTGCGCTTTGCGACTTGTTCCTGATGACGCGCGGGTCAGAGAAGTCATAGCGCTCGTCGTCAAGCCGCAGCTCGATCAGGTCAAGATCTTTCGTTGCCATATTATAGACCGGCGCCAGTACGATGCCCGGATCAGGACTGATCGGACGTTCCGCTACGCGCAGCAGCATGATAACTTCATTATTGTAGGACGCGATGCCTGCGTTGAATGCGCCGATGACTTCGAAATTGTCGCGGTGCGGTTTCACGTCGAGCGGCGTAAGCAATGGATTTTCTTCATAGCGGTATACATTCATGAACAATCGATAACTCCCTTATCAAGCAAATTCGGTTTCAAACTGCGCGAACGGATCCGCGATGGTTATCCGCTGCGCTTCGGCGTCGCTTATCCCGGCGTACAGGACGGCCGTTCCATCTCCCTGGCGTATAAGACCGCCGCTGAAGACAACGTCCTGCAGATCCGGTCGTTTCGACGGGCCTGGCAAAAAGGCGGCACGAACGGCTATCAGCTTGATATCCGAGATGGTCCCGTCTGTTGGATCGAAGACGAACGCCATCGGGTAATAGTGACGGTCCCCCTGTTTGTCGAAGGAGGCGATATGACCGAGTACGCCAACCAGCCCGTTCCGGAGCAGGTGGGCCTCATTGGCGCCGCCCCACTCTTCATCGGTGAACTGTCCATCCAATAGCGGCGCATCGTTGATCCGCTCGACGGTTAACTCGTCCAGCGAGGCAATTCGGACGTAGCCGATTTTGCCCCGGCCGCCTTTCACGCCTTGAGGACGTGTGAAAACACCGATGAAACCGTCCGCGAGCTCAATGAGGCGGATATCTTTCATACCGTCTGGCCCTTTGAAGAACGGCTGCAACGAGGCGATATTCTCGCCTCGATAGAAGACGGTTCGCCACTTCAGCGCATCCGGCTTCAACGGATCGGGAAATATTTCTACGCCGCCAAGAACGAGCTCTCCGGCGATTCGCGTGAAGAAAGGATCCTGCAAGCGAAATGTCGGCGCACCGGCGCGCGGCATCCAGCGTCCGTCAAGCTGCGTGAAGAACAGGACATCGGAATGCTCGCTGTCGCGTGACTCAACGCGACCCGCAATGACTTGTTCGCCTTCGTCCGTGAAGGGAGCGGTAATATTGTAAACGTCCTTGCCCTCAACGTCGGCCCCGGCAAACGTAAGCTTCTGCGCATCGCGCAGCTCCGCTCCCGAGGACTGGAACGTTCTCAGCAGTTCTTCGCATGTTGTAATAGCCGTTTTATTCAAACCCAAGCTGTTCGACTCCTCTCGCCATAAGACTCACTATTTTAAGTTGAATTGCATGCCGTCTTGGAATTTCTTGCCGAAAATAATAAATAGGATGATGATCGGCACCGATAGCAGTACCGACGCGGCGTATAACGGCCCCGGATAGGTGGCGTACGGTCCGAACATTTGCGACAGCAGCACGTTCAGCGTCAGCATATCGTCGCTGCGTATGATGATCATATCCCACAGAAGCTCCGTCCAGCGTTCCATGATCAGGAACAGGAAGATGACTGTCGTAATCGACTTGGACATCGGCAGCATGATGCGGTACATAATTTTGAAATCATTGGCGCCGTCCAGTTTGGCCGCCTCGATGAACACCGACGGAATCGCCTTGAAGAAGTTGGTGTACATGAAGATAGCCCACAGGCTGACTGCCTTGGGGAGTATCATGCCCCAATAGGTGTCGTACAGGCCGACCTTCTGCACGATCAGAAAGGTCGGAATGAGCAAAATGATCGCCGGAAAAAACATATGGAACAAAACGAAATTGTTGATCGTGTCCCGTCCGCGGAAATTCAACTTGGAAAGCGCGTAAGCAACCATCACGCCCGATAACATCATCAGGGTGGTTGAAGCGACCGATACGAGCACGCTATTGAAGAACGACCTCACCCAAGGGCGCGATATGCCCGTCTCGCCGCCGGAGAACAGCCAAACGTACGATTTCGTGGAATACGAATTCGGTACAAGTTTCTTGTCGATTTGGCTCCAATCCGCGAACGAATTAAGCACCATGTATAAATACGGGTAGACCATGAAGAACAGAAGTATGGCAGCCAGCACGTATCGGACCACCAACTTGCTTTTACTGTTTCGGTTAGACCCAACCATTGCGTTTCCCCCACAGTTCCAGCAGTTTGCGGATGATAAAGATCGAGATGAAGGTAGCAATCGACGCAAGCAGTGCGACGGCAGATGCGTAGCCGGCTTTCAAGTTTTTGAATGCTTGGTTGAAAATCTCCATCTGCCACGTGTTCGTGGCAAAATTCGGTCCGCCGCCGGTTAATTGATACACTTCCGTGAAAATGCCGAATGTGACGCCGAACGATAAAATGAGCGTCGTATAGAACGCCGGGTAGAGCATCGGCAGCGTAATGCGCCAGAATCGCTGGCGGTCCGTGACGCCGTCGATTGCGGCGGCTTCATAGATCTCGTTGTCGATGCTGTTCAGTCCCGACGTCAGAATCAGAGCATAATACCCTGTGAATTTCCACGCTAGTATCATCCCCACGACAAACAGCGCCGCCATCGGAGTGCCAAGCCAATCTATGTTTTCGATGCCAAGCTTGCGCATAAACGTATTGAGCGGACTCGAATAGGACAGAAGCCCTTTGACGATCAGTGCCGACACGACCCCAGAAGACAAGTAGGGCAGGAAGAAACCGATTAGAAACAAACTCTTGAATCTTGGCAGGCTGTGTACAACGACCGCAACGCCCAGTGCGAGAATCGTCACGAGTGGGACGAAAATCATCATGAATTTGTAAGTCACCCAGAACGCGGCGTGAACGCCCGGCGACTTCAATGCGTCTGTGAAATTACGAAGACCAATAAAATTGTAGCTTGGCGCGATTAAATCCCAGTCCGTAAAGGACAGGTACAACGACCAGAGAAGCGGGCCGAAGAAAAATATCAGCGAATAAATGAGGTAGGGGCTGGTAAATAACCAGCCCAATCGATTGTTTTGTTTATCCATTAGGACAACTCCCTCTATTGAAGAGCGGCTTCAATGGCTTTCTTCATATTAGCCCAGCCTTCGGCTGGCGCGATTTCGCCGCGTACCACCTTGTTGAAGGCTTCTTGACCGATTAGCGTCTGTAGGTCGTTATATTTTGCATTGTCCATCGGCGGCACGGCATTCGGCACATTTTCCGCGTAAGGCTTCAATGCAGGATTCGCATCGAGTACGGCTTTAAACGATTCATTGCTCGTCAGGTCGTCGCGTGCCGGCGGCAGCTTCGTTTGCTCGAGCCATTTCACGTCGTTCTTCGCATCGGAGTAGACCCATTTGATGAAGTCAACCGCCGCTTTCTGCTCCGCTTCCGAAGCTTGCGCGAAGATGACAAGACCCTTCGTATCGGCGAATGTCTTGCTTGCAGCCGGGTCTGCACCATCCGGCACTAAAGGCATGCTCAGCGCGAACGTTTCGCCCAATTTAAGCTCAGGGAACTTTTCTTCCCACATGCTGAATGTCCAAGGACCGATATCGGTAAAGACGCCAACGCCGGTTTCGAAAGGATCGGTGACGGTTTGCGACAGAATGCCCTTTTCCTTGCGCAGGTTGTCCACGAACGTCAAGACTTCCGTGCCCGCTTTGTCGTCACCGACAAATTTGCTGCCTTCGACGAAGTGGTTGCCGCCAGAGGCCGCATTGTACAGCATGAAGAAGTCGAACCAGCGTTTCCAAGCAGTCGGATCAGCCAAATCCGGTTTGGCCCATACGTATTTATCCGGGTATTTGGCTTTCAGCTTCTTGGTCGCGTCCAGCATTTCACTGTATGTTTTCGGGATTTCGTTAACGCCGGCTTCCTTTAGAATATCGATGCGCCAGCCGAACAGCATGGGATTGGAGTAGATTGGCAGCACATATTGATGGCCATCGGAAAACTTCCAAGGCTCGATTGTGTTTGTCATGTTCCGAGCTTTTATAAGACCCTCGAATTCTGGCAGCGTTTCAAGTGGGACAAGCGCCTTGCTGTTGGCCAACTGGGCTGCGAATCCGCGGTTGATGTTCTCCGATATCGTAGGAGCGCTCTTGCCGGCAATCGCGGATTGGATGCTTGCTTCCGAGGTAGGCGATTCCTTTATAGCACTGACGTTGATTTTAACTTTGTCGTTGACTTTCTCGTAAGCCTTTGCTAAATCAATCCAGTAAGCCTGCTGGGTCGGGTTAGGAGCAGCCCAGAACTCGATTGTTGTTACGCCATCTTCCGAAACATTTTGGTTATCGCTGCTTTGGCCGCAGCCTGCGAGCATCGAACCGGCTATTGCGGTGATGAGAAGGGTGGAAGCTAGCTTTTTCATTACGTGAAATTCCTCCTTTGATGTGTCAAACAAAAATAAGTAATGAGGTTTGTCATGACTAAAGTAACGTTACAATATTTTTGTAAGCGCTTGTGTCATCAATTATTGAATATTTGTAACGCAAAGTCAAGTGATTAATTCGATTTCCAAGTGACTATACAAAGGACAGGATATTTACAATGTTATTTTGTAACGTTACAATAGAAGAAAGTGCTGCGCGGATTTGCTATGCTGCGTCGAAAGGATGTTTTGGTGATGAAACCGAAAGTAACGATGCAGAATATTGCCGACGAGCTTAAATTGTCCAAAAACTCCGTCTCGCAAGCGCTGACTGGAAAAGATGGCGTCAGCGAAGATACGCGCAAGCTGATTATTGAGACGGCCCAGCGGTTGGGTTATGTATATAGCAAGGGTAAGAAGGAGGAGAGTAGTCTCCCGTTAAGCGGCAAGCTCGCGCTGATTGCCTCGGATTTCGCCTTTAGCATGCACAGCTTTTTTGGCCAAATCTATTTGAGCGTTGAGAAAGAAGCGAAGCAGCAGGGCTATGAGTTGCTTATTCAATCGATCGGCCCTGATTCGGTCAAGGAACTTCTTATGCCGCCAATCGTGCAGAACCGTGCGGTAGACGGCATGATTATCTTGTCCCATATTACAACTGATTATATTAATGCCCTTCTGGATACAGGCATACCTGCCGTTCTGATCGACCATCACCACCCACAAATCAAAGCAGACTGTATTCTGACTAACAATCGTTTCGGTGCCTATGAAGCGGTCAGTCATTTGATTGCGTTAGGGCACTCCAACATCGGTTTTGTAGGCGATATTGCTTTCTCGCCAAGCTACTACGAGCGATTAGACGGCTATAGAATGGCAATGTATGAATTCGGCCTTCCTATACGGGAGGAATGGGTTCATACCTCGGCGATTGAAGACGGTACGTTCATTTGTTCCTATATAAACGGGCTGAACGAGCTGCCGACCGCCTGGTTCTGCGTGAACGATGGTCTCGGTTTCTTCCTAAACGCCGCGGTTCAGCAACAAGGATTGTCTGTGCCGGAAGATGTATCTATCGTAAGTTTCGATAACGGATATCTTTCTCGTATCTCCACGCCGCCATCAACGACGGTAGAGGTTGACCTGAAGCTTTACGCAGTCAAAGCTGTGGAGCGACTGATCGAGCGCATTGAGTTTCCGGACGACCCCTATACGGAGCTGCTGCTGCCGACGCAATTGATTGTCCGGAAGTCGACCGCTGGTCCTCGTAGTGCGAAATAACACAAATGGGACGCCAAGAAAGACCCGATCATGTTCTCATGATCGGGTCTTTCATATTCCGGTTATAAACGGGAGCTTATAGTCTGTTTGTGCATCAAAATGTGGTGGAGTCCGTGTTAATCGCGGGCTTTTTTATTGTCGATAATCAAAAATCAAAGAACCCTTGCTACGCAAGGGTTCAAGGGTCGCCATGATGTCACATACCTACCTAATTTTAAATGCTTTTCTACGGTTACTAGGTTTATTTAAATAACGGAATGATTAATGCAATTACACCTAGATTGGTCGTCCACCAAGCGATTCCCTTTTTAGGATTAGCAAAGCATGTGAGTCCTAGGATAACGGCAATCCCGCCCATCCAGATAGGCGCATAGAAAAATCCGATTACAGCTAACACAATACCGATCCAGCCAAGCCATTTTGCTGCCGTTTCATTCATCTGCAACATCTCCATTAATTTAGATTTGTATGATTAAGTTGTTTGCTTCGGGCACAAGTAAGGTAGGTATGTCGCATCATGGCAACCCGACTGTAATTGCATTTATTTCAACGTACAGGCGTTTGACCGGTAGCCATGCAAATGAGTCCTAGGATAACGGCAATGCTGCCCATCCAGGCAGTTGCAAAGAAACAACCGATAATAGCTGCCGCAATGCCGATCCAACTAAGCCATTTTCTTGTCATTTCGCTCATGTACAGCATCTCCCTTTTTCGTTTTCGGAAGTTGATGGCCGCGATTTTGACGCTTTAGCCGGTTTGTTTTCATGACCATATCGATCATAGGGTTCGTTACGCCGTACATGGCATTCTCATCCATATGATGATGCAGCAGATGTCTTTTTTTCATCCATTTCCCCCAAGGGGTCAGTGGGACTATAGGGCGATGAGCGATATAATGCTGCCATTGATAATAGATCTGAAAACCGGATGTTCCTAACACGACGGCCAGAGACAGATGCCAGTTAAATCCCGTTACCACAAATGCCGCTCCGAAAATGATCAAATAGCCGTACACATCGACAGAGACCGGACCGAACAAATGCTTTGCATCGCTAGGTGATGCATGATGAGCCACATGCCCCATATAAGATTTGGGAGCAAATCGTGGGAATTCATGAAGAACGAATCGGTGAGCCGTATACTCGATTAAGATAAAAACGATAGAGCCCATGCAAAGTGCCGCAATCGTCCAAAGACTGCCGAATGTCGCTATGACCCCGCAACAGCTAATGAAAACAACAGAGAATAGAAACAGAATAGGACGTTGGCCTGCAAATTCTTTGATGTATTGCATTCGTGTCATCTCAGATCTCATATACGATCTCCTCCTATTTAATCGACTTCATGTTGATTAGTCGTCACACAGTTTATTATAATGAGATCGAGGATAAATTCAATAATCAAGATGCCTCTAAAAGTCGACTACTCGACACATCCATACGGGATGTTTATTAGTTTATAAATAGATTGACGGAGAGGTGGAAGAACATGCAGGAGAAGACAGATCCTAGAATTATTAGAACGAAGCTAATGCTAAGAAATGCCTTAATCGATTTATTGGAGGAAAAAGGCTTAGAAGCTATAACCATCCGGGATTTGATGCAGCAGGCAGGCTTGAATCGGAGTACCTTTTATTTACATTACCGCGATAAATACGATTTACTGGAACTGAGCAAAGAGGACATGCTCAATGAGATTCTGGAAATCATTAATGCTGTCGATCCTATTCAACTCATGAAGCATGCCGCACGTAACGAGCCTTATCCGGTATTCCTGAAATTGTTCGATTTTTTCACGCTGCATGCGGTATTTTTCAAAGTTCTCTTAGGACCCAAAGGCGATCCGGCTTATCCTATTCAAATAAGACGAATCATTGAAAAGCTTATCTTTAATAAGTTGACCTTGATACAGTCCGAGCAAATAGCGATGCCGCGCGAGTACATTATTGCTTATTTGGCATCCGCAAACTTAGGCGTCATTCAGCACTGGTTAGAACACGGCATGCAGATTTCTCCTCAAGAGATGGCTTTGTTAATAACGCGTATGACCTCCTTTGGTCCGCTGCAGACGTTCGGATTGAAGGGAGAGGAATAGGCTGCGGGCATTATCGCTACAAGATCCGGTGCCAATTGTTCAGCCTTGCTAGAAAATTTGCTTTATATTTTATAACAGAGTATAGGAGCACGGAGGGACACAAAGTAAAAAATAGAGACAATATGGACTACATATGTCATGAGATGCGAGTAGAGAGTGATAGGGCGACATCTTAAAATATGAATAAGATAGGCTACCACGACGGAGGTTGAACATGCCAGAATCGATTAGATTAGGAAGCCAGTTATTTATTAATAAGGATGATACGCCGGAGCAAGTCAGGGATCTGGTCGTTAAAATGAAGTCGTATGGCTTAAACGTGATAAGACTGTTCATGATTTGGGAACAGCTCGAGCCGAAGCAAGGCTTATGGCAGTTCGATAATTACGATGCCTGCTTCGACGAAGCTGCTCGTAACGGCATGACTGTCGTTCCGACGCTGATGTCCGTAAGTCCTCCGGGTTGGATGGGATTGACTGATGGTCCGCAAGCGGTAGCGGACTTAGACGATCCGGAATATCTGGAGATATCGAAATCGTATATTCGAATAGTCGTAAGCCGATACCATGATCACCCCGCGATGGATTCTTGGATCTTGTGGAACGAGGCATGCCGCGCGATAGCTAGGACTCCGTTCGCTATCCAGGCTTTCGCTCGCTACCTAGAAGAAAGTTACGGAACGATCGAGGCGTATAACGCCGTTTCCTATGAGCAATATTCGAGCTTCGAGCAATTGAGGCAGGCGGAAGAGAAGCGAATGGTTGCGTACGATCAACCGTTCAAATCGTTCATCGAGCAATTGGAGTGGTATCGCTTTACGGTACATAATCTGAACGAACAGTTACGGATCATTAGGGACGAAATTCGCGGAATTGATCCCGTTCATCCCGTACACGTTAATCCGCATAACATTCAGACGGAATTGCAGCCAATCGGACAATCCATATGGGAAGAAAGCGAAATCGTGGATTTCATGGGATGCTCGGCGCATCCGACCTGGCATTCTACCCGGTTTCCTTCTGACCGATGGAGCCAGTCCGTCGCGATGTTCTCAGACTTAATGAAGAGTGCGACCCGGGCGCCTGGCCGCAAGTTTTGGGTGACGGAATTGCAAGGAGGGATGACCTTGTTTTCCGCGAATGAGGCGTACTCACCTTCGAAAGCGGATATTCGCAAATGGATCTGGGAGGGTGTCGGAAGCGGGGCGAAAGCGGTCGTATTCTGGTGCTTTAATTCCCGTAATAGCGGTTACGAGGCAGGCGAATGGTCACTTCTCGACCAGCTTGGGAATACGTCTCCTCGTCTAGAGGCGGTTCGAGAGGCTGCCGATCTATTGGAGCGCCACGAAATCTTATTTGCTGCGTGCAAACCTTCTCAAGGTCAGGTCATGATTCTCTGCTCCGAAACGTCGTCATTGCTCGGACGCGTGGAAGGGCAAGGGGATGAACCATTAAACCCCCGCAACCGGAATATGTATATGGATGCGGTAGCGGGAGCTTACTTAATGTTGTCCGATTTGTCTATCGACGCCGAGTTCATCAACGATAAGCGGTTGGCGAAAGAAGGCGTGCCGGATGCGATCCGCGTCTTAATAATACCGAACGCAATTGTGCTCGGCTTGCCGGAATGGGAAGCGATAGAACGATTTGCGCGAAGGGGAGGGCTCGTCGTCGCGGACGGGTTGACGGGGATGAAGGATGCCAACGGCAAACTCGATCAAGCTGCCATGCAGCAAGCCGGTTACCTGTTCGGAGCACGCGTGCAGGATGTCGTATCCGAGCGCAAGGGGATTCGTATTACCGTTTCCGACAATGACGAGCCGTTGCCGGGATGGTTTTACAGATTGCCACTGCGTTGCGATGAGAATGCGGTGGTGATCGGACGTTTCGAAGACGGCCGAACTGCCATGACGGAACGCCGTCTCGGGGAAGGCACGCTGATTCGGGTAGGGACTTGTTTGTTCCAGTCCTATTTCTCGAACCCTGGAACGGAACTACGCGCTTTCGCGCGGCGGTTGCTGGGCGGACGGGTGAAGCAAGGCACCGAGCTAGAGAAGGAAACGGACAGCCGAATTCGCTTGAAAAAACTCGATCACCCCGAAGGAGAAGTACTTACGGTCATTAACGAAGGCAAAAATGCCATCGCGCATATACGTTTTCCCGAGGCGGGAGAAGTCTATGATCTCTCGAGTGGACACACATATGAAATCTCTTCAATAGGTGAACGATTCGAATTTTTGATGAATGAAGACGAGGTTAAGGTGCTTCATTATCAAAAGACCTCGCTAAAGGCCCGAGCATGAGAATAGATTCGCATCAGCATTACTGGAAGATTGATCGTGAAGACTATGGCTGGCTGACCCCGGATACGGGAATTCTATATGCGGATTACTTGCCGGAGCATCTTGATGAGTCGCGCTTAAAATACGGCTTCGAGCGAACGATTGCGGTTCAAGCGGCACCTACGATCGAGGAAACCATGTTTCTACTCTCGCTATTCGATCAATACGACAGTATCGCGGGAGTGGTCGGATGGTTAGATTTGGACTCCGCCGAATTTCCGAAGACGTACGCAAGGTTGCGCGAAAGAAAAGGCTTCGTTGGCTTTCGTCCCATGCTTCAAGATTTGCCGGATCCTTGGATTCTTAGGCCACAGGTATTACAAAATTTGGAGTTGATCGTTAGAGACGGTTTCCCCATAGATCTGCAGCTTAGGCCGCGCCACCTTCCTTACGTGCTGGAGATGTTACGTCTCTATCCCAGTTTACGGGCGGTCATTGACCATGCGGCTAAACCGTTTATCGCGGAGAACATCATAGAACCGTGGAGGACTGATATGATCGAGTTGGCTGCCTATCCGGGCGTTTCTTGCAAGCTATCCGGACTAGTCACGGAAGCCAACCAATTAGCGCTGTCCGCAGAAGATTTAAAGCCTTATGTGCATCATGTTATTCGAACGTTCGGATCCGATCGTGTCTTATTCGGCAGCGATTGGCCGGTCTGCTTGACGACTTGCGGATATGGTAACGTCTATCAGCTCTTATTGCAGTCCTTGCCTGAGGAATTATCTGCTGAGGAAAAGTCTGCGCTCTTTGGAGAAAATGCGGCTAGAATCTATCAGCTTTAAACGTGAAGCCTCCGCTATGGTGCGGAGGCTTCTTGTGTGTGTGGACGTAAAAACATCAGACACCGATGTCATGAGATGCAAGTAGAGCGACGCCTAATCACCGTTATACAATTACGAACGAAAGCGAATTCGAAACCTTAAAGGAGGTCATTTCCAACGTGAAGAGAGAAAAAAGATTAGCTATTCTTATTGCGTTATCCTTATTATTCTCCGCAATCCTACCGATCGCCCCGCCCGGAGTCAACGCGGCGCGCTCCGACAAAGAAACAAGCCTTGAAATCGTAGAAGGTTTGGGTCTCATCGTCGGCAACGGTCAAGGCATTACGGAGCAATATCTGAACATGCCGACCACCCGTCTGCAGTTGGCGATCGTTTGCTTGCGACTGAATGGACGTTGGGATGAAGCGTTGAGCTACAATGGGGAGGCTGCATTCAAGGACACAAGCCTGTCCAGTCTCGCCGGCAAGGTAACCGGATTCTTGAAAGCGCATCCGGAATTAGGGTGGATCGGTGATTCCTCCGGTTATTTCCACCCGGAAAAAACAGTAAACGCCAAGGAGTTTTTAAAGGTGATCCTCGTTGCCCTTGGTTATGAGTATAATCGGGATTTCACATGGGACAAGGTAACGGAGTTCGCGACCGGCAAGCAGATCGCTGCAGGTGGCGAGCCTCTCAGCCTGAATAACGCTATATTTGCCGATGGGATCGCGCGAATATTGCGTGCAGAGGTAAAGACATCTTCAGCAAGTAAAAAAGTCACATTAATCGACGTATTAATCGAGAATGGGATCGTGGATGCCAAGCTGGCAACGGCACTCGGTTTGATCGAACCGACTCCAACACCTGCACCGGTACCCCCGGTCACCACCTCGCCACCAACGCAACCGCAACTACCGATTCGGACGTATTCCGAGGATTTCGAAGATAACCTGGCACAAGAATGGGTGCTTCCGGAAGGAACTTCCGTAAGCGACGGCGCGCTTCATTCAGACAGATGGGATATCAATCCGATCGCTGTCTATGACGGAATTGTGTGGACAGGAGATTATACGTACAAAGCGGACGTCCGCACTGTAGCGGGCGACAACGGAAATCGTACGAAGCTTGTCTTTAACTATACCGACGACCAGAACTACTACTACGTTGATCTGGGAGGAGGATCCAGTCCGAGAAGCTACTTAAGGAAAATGGCAGACGGTACGAGCAGCACGCTGGCAGCCAAACCGGTACAACCATCTATTAACGGAGATGCCTACACGACCATCGAAATTCGGTACGAAAGCGCAGGCTTCATTACTGTCCTTGCGATACAAGGAGAGTCGACCGTCGTCCTCTTTAACCGGATTAAAGATGAGACATTCGCAACGGGGAAGATCGGTGTAACGGTAACTTCCAGCGCAAGCGATTTTGACAACGTACGCGTCGTCAACTCGGTACCGGAACCGCTGCCCCCGGATCCGTTGGAACCGGACCCAAATCCGGAACAACCGGGGGGAGGGACCGATCCCGAAACGGAACCCGAGACTGCACCATTACCAACCTATACGGAAGACCTTAGCGACGACGAAGCGCAGGGATGGATAGATCTTCTGGACAATTGGTCAGTTGGAAGCAATAAAATGTCTCTCGAAAATTGGGGCGGACATACGGAGAACGTCTACGAACCCGTTATCTGGAATAGCAGTTTCGTCTACAAAGTCGACGTGAATACATGGGGCGGCGGCGACGGCAATAAGACGAAGGTGATCTTCGGCTACACCGACAGCGATAATTATTACTTTGCCGAGATCGGTGCCGGGGATTCTCCTACCGTCTCCTTGAAAAAACGAGTCGGCGGTACGGAGTCCGCGCTGGAGACGGTGGCTAGCGATCTGAATATCGGAAGCGGATATACGACCATTGAAATTAACTATGAGGTCGGGGGATACATGACTGTTAAAGCTGCGAAAGATTCCGTTACGAAGACGTTAATAGAGAGAAGGCAGGATACTTCGTTGTCGTTCGGTAAAATTGGGGTTGGCGTGCAATCCACGGGAACGAATTTCGACAACGTGAGCGTCGAACCTGTACAGGATGTATTTCCTTCATCCAGAAACAAATATGTATGGCCGTTCGCTTCGGACAGCATATGGAATATGCCGATAGGATCGGATGCGATTTTCTCGGGTCCACCGGTTCCCGCGGACAAAATCCAACCACCGAATGGTTTTGACGTGGACACGGCTCCAATCGTCATTAACCCTGGCGCTCCTTTGCGCAAAGTATTCGCGGCCGATTGGCCGATCGTTAACCCACCTGTTAATGCTTACGACACGGGCGAAAGATGGCCGATCAGCGACGATTATATCGCGAAGCCAGGAGACGGGGATTGGAGCGGGGATATGCCCAACAATATGGGCGCCATCGTCCTCGAGGACGGCAACACCATTCAAGAATATAATTACTTCGGAAGGTTCACGCCTGGAGGGAACATCTACATCGCAGGAGACGGCATACGCTCCAAGCAGGACATCAAAGGAAGCGGGCAGCCATCCAGCGACTTCTTCGGCGGTCACGGCGGATCGGGTTTATCCAGCTTTGGCGGCATGCTGCGCCTTGGTGAGCTGACCTCGGAAGAAGCCAAGCGCATTCGCCACGTCTTGCAACTAACGATCGATACATCCCGTTGGGCTGCAGGTGAGAAAGACGAGGATGGCAACGTCGTGCGCAATTTGTACCGATGGCCTGCCATTGCAGCTGACACAAACTTGAGCTTTGATGCTTATGGAATCAACGCTGAAGGCTATGAGCCATTTCTGAAGATGGGCTCCTTGTTAGCCATATCGTCGGACGAAGCACTCTCGGCTTTGCTCGACAGTCTGGAGACGATGCCAGCTAAGAAAATCGCTTGGACGCTGAGGTATTACGGCGCGTATATCGTGGATGCCGGCGGCCACAATAGCGGCTGGGGGCAAAATCTTCTCAACGTGGAATACGGCGTTCGCAGCGAGATGAAAGAAGTCGCCGACATCGAGATGAGCACATGGTCTCCGGATGGATGGGCGGATACGGCTTGGAACAGGGATATGGTGAAGATATTCACGGCATTGAGAGAGGTTACGAACAATTCGCCTGAATCAGTAGGAGGCGGAGGAAAACCGTTGCAGCCGGTAGCGCCGCAGTTTCGCAACTGAGTTTAGCATCGTGTAGCGGGGAAAGCATGAAATCGAATGGACTGCTCGCGCGTGGCGCGGCAGTCCGTTTGGCTTCACTAAGAAAACGCTTGTCCGAAATGCCGCCGCGTGTTTATAGTTAGAAGACAACTTGAGGGGGAGCACCAGCGATGAAATGGGGTAAACGCAACCGGATTTCGATTTATCGTAGATTACTGATTACCTTTCTGCTCGTCATCGTACCGATCGTCTCCTTGTGTCTTTATATCGTGGAGCTGGCTTCGGAGAATTTAAAGAAAGAGATTTCGATATCCATGCGTTCAAACGTCCACTTTTATTTGAATTCATTTGAAATCGAGATGGAACGACTGCAACAATTGAAAAAAGAATTCGTGCGGGACGACGATCTCATGGATCTCAGCACGATTGCGACATATATGAACAATTACGACAAGCGCGTTTCTATTTTGAGGCTGCAAAAGAAGCTTTCCATGCTGAAGACGGCCAGCGTCTATGTTAATGAAGTGAAAGCAGAAATTCCGCTCATTGGGCGAGCCATCTATCCGGACGGGTTCAGTGAAGGGAATGCTCCAAAGGACGAGACCGCTGCGCTCCGTAATCCATTTGATCAACAAGGATCGCCTATAATTTCATGGAACGGACAAGTTTATTTGGTACAACCCTCGTCGAATTCGAAAAAAGGCGACCCCGTTTTTCTATTGAGCATCTCCTTAAATCAAGCGAAATTTACCGACGCTCTAAGTCAGATCGGCAATTTCGAGAATAGCGGCGCGGCCTTATATAATCCAGCGAACGGGTTACTCATTGGCGATGGCAATCGCCCTGAAATCGCTGCATTTTTGGACGGGCATTTCTCGAAGACGGCAGATGCCAGCCAAACAAGCTTGAGAATCGGCGACCGTACCTATCTGATCACGCAAGACTACTCCCCGCTCCTCGGCGTTTATTTGATTTCCTATGTCCCTCAAGATCAATTTTTCAAAGCGTTAAACATGTACAAGATCATGCTGTTAGCTCTAGCCATGATGTCTTTTCTTCTTATCCTGTTCTTCAGCTATCGGATTTACCGTCTGATTCAAATTCCGTTGAACCATTTGTCCAGGGCGTTCCGAAAGCTGGAAAGCGGGGATTTGAATGTTAGTCTGACCTATCGGCATCGGGACGAATTCGGCTTTCTGATCGATCGGTTCAACGATATGACGGTCAAGCTGCAAACGCTGATCCATGAAGTGTACGAACAAAAAATACGCTCCCAGCGATCGGAGCTGAAACAATTGCAATCGCAAATCAATCCTCACTTTCTATATAACAGCTTTTTCGTACTCTACCGCATGGCCAAACTGCACAACATCGACCATGTAATCCGGTTTACGGAGCATTTGACGCAATATTTTCAATTTATGACGAGAACGGCGGAAGACGAAGTGGACTTGGAGATGGAAGCAAGCCACGCGAAAGCTTATTTGGAAATTCAGATGACCCGTTTCGGAAAGTCTGTTTCCTCCGAGTTCGATACGCTGCCTCCGGGCTCGGAACGCTGGAAGGTACCGCGGCTGATCTTACAGCCGTTGATCGAGAACAGTTTTAAATATGCCCTCGAACGCAAAAAAAGGGATGGATTGCTAAGCGTGCAATTCTCGGAATCGCCGGATAGCCTGAGCATTCGCGTTGAAGATAACGGAGAATGGCTTTCTGACGAGGACATTGCCGACATGAACCGAACCTTGGAGTTATCGGGCCACGACGTCGAAACGACGGGGCTTTTGAACGTCCATCGGCGTCTCCAATTAAAGTTTGGCGCCGAGTCCGGACTTCGGTTTTCTCGTTCGCCGCTTGGCGGACTGCTCGCCACATTGCTAATTCCCGCCAAAGAAAAGGAGCCTAACGATGAAGTTCAGATTATTGATCGTAGATAACGAGTCATTCGTCGTCGACGGCCTTATCGATCTATTTGGTTCGATGGAACACTTGGAACTATACGGCGCAGAGTCGGCGGACGAAGCATTGAGCTGGCTGAACCGGACCAAAATCGATATCGTGCTTTCCGATATTCAAATGCCAGGCATGACGGGATTGGAGTTGCAAAAGTCGATCTTGCGCCAATGGCCGCTTTGCAAAGTCATTTTTTTGACTGGCTATCACGAGGTCGAGTATTTCCAAGAAGCGATGCGCAACGAGAGCCTGGATTTCGTCTTGAAAACGGAAGGAGACGCCCGTATTCTCCAAGCGGTGGACAGGGCGGTCAAGCTGCTTGAGAAAGAGTGGGATATGGAAGTCCAGCTTTCGGCGGCGAAGAAGCATGCCCAGACGGCATTGCCGATGCTTCGCCAATCCTTTCTGGAGGAAGTCGTGGGCGGTCGCATTAGGGATCCTAGAATCATCCAGGAGAAAGCAGTGGAGTTGAAGTTTCCACTAACGGAGGGGCCTTTTCACCTTGTTCTTGCAAGAGTGGACGATTGGGGGACTAGCCAAGGCTATTCCGACCGGACGCGGTATCGCTTCGCCTTGCAAAACATCTCCGAAGAGTTCTTTTCGTCCATGTTGTCGTCCGTTTCTTGTTTCCTGGATGAAAACAAGATGGTTTGGATTCTTCAATCCAAAGATGAGGAAGAAGCCGACGAGCAATCACGCGCGCGAATCGCCCGCTTTATCCAAGGCATGCTCGAACAAATCCAAGAGACGTGCCGCGGGTTTTACCGCATGAAAATATCGTTTGTGACGAGCAACAAGGAAGTTGTCTGGGGGGAATTAGAGGAGCAACTCAAAGAGATGAGGCTTCAACTCTCGCACGGACTCGGTCTTGGCGAGGAGCTGCTGTTAACGGAAGAACATGCGGTAAAGACGACGTCCTCCGAGCTACATCTCTTAAAATCGAAAACCAATCGCACTTCCCAATTGAGAGCTTTGCTGGAAGAGGGAAAGTCGGAAGAGTTTGAGCGGGTGTTCGCGGAAATGAAAACGAACATCGCGGAAATCCCCGCCGGATTGGCCGTAGAATGGAGAGCGGAAATTTTCTATTCGCTGGTCGCGGTGTTCCTGCCTTTCGCGCACGAATTAGCCAAAGAAACAGGCCAGGAAAGCGCGATAGACCTGGATCGTCTTACGCGTATTCAGGCGCATGATTCATGGAACTCGGCGCTCGACTATTTTCATCATCTGGCCGTAAGGGTGTTTGCGAGCAAAAATGCGGGTTTCGAAAAGAAGGGCAATGAAATCATCAATAAAATCAAGCGGTACGTCGCCGATCATATTTCCGGCGATTTATCGCTGCCTGCGCTCGGCGAAGTCGTAAAGCTCAATCAATCCTACCTCTCCCGTTTATTTAAGCAGGTCACGGGCGAGAACTTGTCCGACTTTATCGCTGAAGCAAAACTCTCTAAAGCGAAGCAGATGCTAAGGGATAGCCCTATGAGAATTAACGATATTTCGGCGGCGGTAGGCTTCTTGTCCGATGGGCACTTTTACCGCGTATTCAAGAAAGCCATGAACATGACCCCTCAGGAATACCGGGAAAACTTTCAATAATACGCTCCTTGTGTATAACGAAGACCTTTGCGTACGACGCGAAGGTCTTCGTTGTGAAAGCGGCAATAGGTAAAGAAAAGAGAGTCGAATGTCAATAAAATCCACGTAAAAAGATGAGAGACGGATGTCATGAGATGCAAGTAGAGCGCATAGCAGACGCTATTATAGAATTACAACTGTAGAGGAAATGGAATTGCACATACGATGAGGGGGACAAAAAAATGAAGCGTTATCCGAAAGCAATATCCGCGTTATTAGCGGTCATGTCTGTATCTTTCGTCTTGACCGCATGCGGCGGCAAAGAGAACAATGTCAACACGCCAGAGAACACTGCTGCAAGTGAGTCGTCGGCAAACGAGTCGGCAAACAAGTCTTCGGAGTCAGGTGCTTCGCAAGAAACGGCAGCAGATCCGTTCGGCAAGTACGATCCGCCGATCGAGGTCACAGCAGTCAAACAAACAAGCGCGAACATGAAGTTCAAAGAAGGCGAATCCCTAGAGAACAACGATTGGTCCAAGTACTATGAGAACGAGCTCGGAATTAAGGTCAAGTATCAGTGGACGGCTTCGGATCAACAGTATGGTGAGAAGATGAACGTCGCGATCGCTTCCAACGAATTGCCGGACATCATGGAAGTCAGCCCGGAGCAATTCAAACGTCTATCCGAAGACGGTCAATTGGCGGATATGACGGAAGCTTTCGAGAAATATGCTTCCCCCGCGCTGAAAGAGATTTACTCTTCCGACGGAGGCATTCGCATCAATGCCGCTAAGCTGGGCGGCAAGCTGATGGGCATGCCGCACATTACATCTTCTACCGGCGATGGATCGCCTTCGCTGTGGATCCGCACGGACTGGCTTAACAAGCTGAACCTGGGCGAGCCGAAATCGTTCGCGGATATCGAGAAAATAGCCGACGCGTTCGTGAATCAAGATCCGGACGGAGACGGCAAGAAAAATACGTACGGCATCGGACTTTTCGGCGGACTGTACGGCAACGGCAACGGAGATATCGACGGATTGCTGAACTCATTCCACGCTTATCCGAAAACATGGATTAAAGACGCAAACGGACAAATCGTCTACGGCAGCGTTCAGCCAGAGATGAAGGCAGGCCTCGAGAAATTGCAAGACTTCTACTCGCGCGGTTTAATCGATAAAGAATTCAGCGTGAAAAACAGCGACAAATTCATCGAAGACATCGTATCGGGCAAAATCGGACTCTTCTATGGCGTCATGTGGACGCCGCTATGGCCATTGCAAGGCGCGATGGAGAAAAATGCGGACATGGATTGGAAACCGTTCCCGGTACCATCCGCCGACGGAACTGCGGCTAAGGCAACGCTCAGATCCTCGACAAGCAAATACTACGTCGCCAGAAAAGGCTTCGAGCACCCGGAAGTCATCGTGAAGTTCATGAATGCGCACATCGAGAACCTCTACGGCAAAACAGCTGATTGGCAGAAGTATTCCCAAGGGGACGGATTGGAGAAATACTTTTACTCGTACACCAATATCGAGCCGCTTCGCAAAAATCTTGACGTTCATCTCTCAATCGTGGACGCGATCAAATCAGGTGACACGTCTAGCCTGAACCAAGATCAAAAGAACTCCTACGACAAAGTCATGGCTTACAAAAACGGCGATAAATCCGCTTGGGGCATGTCCAGAGTATTCGATGAAATCGGTTCGTTCAGCGTCATCCAAAGAGACTACGTGTTGAAAGACGGTTTCATGAACGAAGCTTACTCAGGCGCTCCGACCCAGACGATGGGCGAAATGCAAGGAGCCTTGGATAAACTCGAGATCGAATCCATCATCAAAATCATTATGGGCAACGTCTCGGTCGACGAATTCGATAAGTTCGTGGACAGCTGGAAACAGCTCGGAGGAAGCCAAATCGAAACCGAAATCAACGAAGCCGCGAAAGCGCAGCAATAATCATTCGTTCCTCGCGGGAGAAGGGAAGGACGCAACTCCTTCCCTTTCTTCTCCACAAACCAGATTGGAGCCGATTGCATGATATCGAGAAAGTTCCTGCGCCAATTGCCGCTGCATGTGATGATTTGGCCGGGGGTGCTATTGGTTTTTATTTACCAATATATCCCGATGTACGGAATCGTCATCGCATTTCAAAAGTTTTCTCCTTCTCGCGGGTTTTTCAGGTCGGAATGGCGTGGTCTTTATAACTTCAAGTTCGTGATGCATTATCCCGACATCGCTCAAGTGTTATGGAATACCTTCTACATATCGATCATGAAAATCGTCGCAGGGTTGGCCGTGCCGATTCTCATCGCTTTATTGCTGAACGAAATCGGAAAGATCGCCTTCAAACGAACGGTTCAAACGCTTGTCTACCTTCCTCATTTTCTGTCCTGGGTTATTCTCGGCGGCATTCTGCTCGATATGCTTTCTCCCTCAGAAGGGATTATCAACGGCATGCTTAAAGCGATAGGGATCGATCCCGTTTTCTTTCTTGGAGATAACAGGTGGTTTCCATTCGTGCTCGTGATATCGGACATTTGGAAAGAGTTTGGTTTTGGCACGATCATCTATTTGGCCGCACTCACGAGCATCAATCCGTCTCTCTACGAAGCAGCGACAATCGACGGAGCCTCGCGCTGGAGACAGACGCTGCACATCACGCTGCCGGGCATCAGACCCGTAATTATCCTGCTCGTTACGCTCAGCTTAGGCAACGTGCTCAATGCCGGATTCGATCAAGTGTTGAACTTATACAGCCCTCCTGTTTACGAAAGCGGGGATATCGTCGATACGCTCGTTTATCGGATCGGCCTCGTTCAAGCGCAGTACAGCATTGCGACCGCAATCGGATTGTTTAAATCCGTCGTTTCGTTCCTATTGATTTCGATCTCCTATTGGGCGGCTTACCGGTTTGCCAATTACAAGATTTTTTAGAAAGGCGGTGGCGGCATGAGGGTATTTCTGACGCCCGGAAGAATCGGATTCAACATCTTCAACTATGCGTTTCTGGCCGTTCTCGCGATCCTGTGCGTATTTCCGTTCTTTCACGTTCTCGCGCTCTCCTTTAGTTCGAGCACAGCTGCATCCGCCGGCAATGTCGTGATGTGGCCCGTGGATTTCACGCTGCAGTCCTACGACTTCATTTTGGGAAAAAAAGAGTTCGGTCAGGCCTTTCTCGTTACGTTGGAACGGGTGGCCGTCGGGGGGTTCATCAATTTGCTTCTGACGGTGTTGATTGCATATCCGCTTTCCAAAAGCAAAGAGGCGTTTAGATTTCGCTCGACTTATGCCTGGTATTTCGTCTTCACGATTCTCTTCTCCGGCGGCTTGATCCCCTGGTACATGGTCGTGAAGTCGACAGGGTTAATTGACTCGATCTGGGCGTTGATTTTACCAGGTGCCGTACCCGTATTCAATGTCATTCTGCTCTTGAATTTTTTCCGGGATCTCCCGAAGGAACTGGAAGAGTCCGTTTTCATCGATGGTGCGGGGTACTGGAAAGCATTATGGAAAATATACGTTCCGCTTTCGCTTCCCGCATTAGCGACCATCGCGTTATTCACCGTCGTGAATCACTGGAACTCTTGGTTCGACGGTTTGATTCTGATGAATTCGCCGGAAAATTATCCGTTGTCCAGTTACTTGCGAACCGTGCTATCCCAGCTTAAATTAACGAGCCTTTCCTTGGCGGAGTATAGCAAATTGATGGAAGTATCCGACCGGACGGCCAAAGCGGCACAAATCATTCTCGGAGCGCTGCCGATCTTGATCGTGTATCCTTTCCTTCAGCGGTTTTTCGTCAAAGGGCTTGTGCTTGGAGGAGTGAAGGAGTAAATAACCGCCGTGAAGGGGGTGGTGGAGGGTTAATCGCGATAAACGGATTTCCGCAATACATGAAAAGCCTGATGCAACTCATTAAAAAGCAATGGGGGAATTTTCGTGTTGAACATGAGGAAGGTTGCTTTAACCGCATTAACATTCGCCATTACGATTGGATTGTTTTTCGGCATGGACGCAAACAACAAGGTGATGGCTGCTTTGGTGAAAGTCGATGACGCGAACGCCAAAGTTATTTACTCAGGTACTTGGAGCAGCGGGGCCGTGTCCGGATATTATAGCAATACCGCCAGTTGGTCGAGTACGACCGGCAGTGCCGCCGAATATCGATTCACGGGAACGAGCGTCAAATGGTACGGTTCGAAAAATAGCGATCACGGAAAAGCCGACGTATACATAGATGGCAATTTAAGTGCAGCCGCAGTCGATACGTATGCTTCCTCCAGCCTGAAGCAACAGGTTCTTTTTACGAAAACAGGTTTGAATAACGGCTATCATACGATCAAAATCGTGCTCAGAAACGATAAAAACGCCAGTTCCAGCGGTTATTTCACCGATGTAGACGCCTTTGAGGTCGAAGACTCGTCGGGTACTATCTTAAGGGAGTATTGGACAGGCATAGCCGGCATTTCGATATCGGATATCCCATTCACATCTAATCCTTCGGGAACGAGCAGCTTGACGAGCCTGCAGGCGCCGTCGAATTGGGCGGACAATTACGGGACCCGTATTCGCGGCTTTCTAAAGCCGACCGCAACCGGCAACTATACGTTCTATATCGCCGGGGACGATAATAGCGAACTATGGTTGAGCGGAAATAACATCGCGGCCAACAAGAAGAAGATCGCGGAAGTCGCTCCGGGGAATTATACGAACGCATTGGAATGGACGAAATACCCTGCGCAACAATCGGCTTCCGTTGCGTTAACGGCCGGCGAGAGCTATTACATCGAAGTGCTTCACAAAGAAGGGACAGGATCGGACAATATTGCCGTCGGCTGGACGGGGCCGGGCATAGCGACGACGACCGTGATCGCCGGATCTTATTTGTCGCCGTATACGCCGGTGCCGACCACGGCGGAATCGAAAGTCGACAATACGAGCACGGATATCGGTTACACGGGAACGTGGACGAGCGGAACGGCTGCCGGATTTTATAACGACACGGCGCTTTGGTCGAGTACGACCGGCAACGAAGCGCAATATACGTTTAACGGTACGGGAATCAAATGGATTGGTTCGAAAAATAACGATCACGGCAAAGTCGACGTTTATATCGACGGCGTACTGGATACCTCTGCGTTAGACACTTACAACTCGACAAAGCTTATTCATCAAGTTTTGTATACCAAAACCGGCTTATCCAGCGGCACGCATACGATCAGAATCAAGCTTAGAACCGATAAGAACACCAGTTCCAGCGGATATTTCACGGACATCGATGCCTTTCAGTTCAGCTACACGGCAGCGGATGGGCGGGATAAATACGTGCAGCCTTTCGGCAGCAGCAGCATTTGGAACATGCCGATCGGTTCGGGAGCCGTTTTCTCCGGGCCTCCAGTTCCGGCGGGAAGCGTGCAGCCTCCTGACGGATTCGGTTACGACAACGGTTTAATGGTGTTCGATCCATCCGGTCCATCGCGTCAGGTGTACAACGCGGATTGGCCGATCGTCGATCCGCCGATCAACCCTACGGCATCGAGCCTATACTGGCCAATCAGCGACGGGACGCTATTTAAGCCGAACGATGGCAATTGGGATGGCAGTACGCCTAATAACATGGGCGGCCTGGTCATGGGCGATGGCCGAACGATCCAAGAGTACAACTATATGGGTCGTTTTACGAACGGCGGCCCAATATACGTCGCAGGCGGAGGCATCCGCTCCACGCTGGACATTTACGGCAGCGGGCAGTCGACCGGGTATCTCGGGCATGGAGGATCGGGGCTCACGGGATTCGGCGGCAATATTCGCAAGGGCGAGTTGACCTCTCCCGAAACGGCCAATATCCGCCACGCTCTTCAACTCACGATCGATTGCGCACGCTGGTGCGGACAGACGGGCGGCGTAAACAAATATCGTTGGCCTGCGATCGCAGCGGATATGGGGTCGTATGATACGTACGGTATTTTCGCCAGCGGGTATACGCCGTTTCTCGGAATGGGCTCCTTGCTGGCCATTCCTTCGGACACCGCATTGAATACGCTATTGGCTTCATTGGAGACGACGCCGGCCAAGAAACTGGCATGGACGATGCGATACTACGGCGCCTACATTTCGGATACGGCAGGTCATAACGACGGCTGGGGTCAGAATCTATGGAGCATCGAATATGGGGTAGCCAAAGAAATGCGAGATTCGGGCGTGGAGATGAGTACTTGGGAGGACGGCGGCTACTCCGATACGGCGTGGAACCGGGATATGGTGAAATTGTTCGCTCAATTGCGGGAAGTCACGAATAATTCCGCGACCTCTATCGGCGGCGGCGGCGTTCCTCTCCAACCTCTTGCGCCAACTATAACGAACTAAACGGAGGACTCAACGTGATATTATCGCTCCAGGAGTATAAAGAAAAAGTACGAGGCTGTTGGATCGGCAAAAACATTGGAGGTACGCTCGGCGCACCTTTCGAATGCCGTAGAGGCGTGTTTAACGTCGATTTCTACACCCAGGAGCTTAACGGTGACCCGTTGCCCAACGACGATCTCGATCTTCAACTGGTATGGCTCAACGCAGCCGAGAAATACGGCAGGGCCGTAGATGCCAGAATCTTAGGCGAATACTGGCATTCCTTTATCGTTCCGAACTGGGGCGAATATGGCGCTGGTAAGAACAATATGCGGATGGGGATCGTGCCGCCATTGTCCGGGTACGTCAACAATGTGTTTCGCGATAGCAACGGCGCATGTATCCGATCCGAAATATGGGCTTGTCTCGCTCCGGGACATCCGGAAATTGCCGTCGAATACGCCTATGAAGATGCAATCGTGGACCATAGCCACGAAGGCGTGTATGCCGAAGTGTTTTTTGCCGCCGTGCAAAGCGCCGCATTCGCCGAGAAGGATACGTTTCGTCTGATCGATATCGGCCTCTCCTATATTCCGGATGACTGCGGCGTCACGAAGGGAATTCGAACGGCGATCGAAAGCTATCGTTCGGGCCTTACGTGGCAAGAAGCAAGAATTCGCGTATTGCAAGACGTTCCCGGAAGCTTCGGAGTATTGTGCACGCCGTTTGAAGACATCCCGGAAGAAACGCCGATCGGAGAAATCGGCTGGGATGCGCCTAGTAACGTAGGTATCACCTTAATCGGATGGTTGTATGGTGAAGGAGATTTCGGGGAGAGCGTCTGTATCGCCACGAACTGCGGAGAAGATACGGATTGCGCGGCTGCGACGGTTGGAGCTATCCTCGGCATCATTTACGGAGAAAGCGGAATACCTGAGAAATGGAAAACTCCGATCGGAGACAACATTAAAACGTGCTGCCTCAACATTACCGAGAACGGAATTAATTATCCGAAGACGGTGACGGAAATGACGGACAGAGTGCTGCGACTCGCGCCTACATTCCTTGGAAGCGAGTGGTGCGACGTACTGAATGTTAACGGCGGTTACACGGTTCGCATGAAGGAAGAGTCTCAACTTAATCAAACGCCGGTGAAAATCAACGCGTGGGCATCCAGAACGTTTTCCGATAAATTGGCTCAAGGCCCGTTTGCGGTCGACTACGACTTTGTTATCTTCTCGGCGCAGCTTGTTTACGACGGCGAACCATATGCTCGCGAAGGGGTTCAAAAGACGTTCAAGCTTGTCCTGGATAACCAAATCTATGTTCAGCAATGGATTGAAGTCATATGGCATGTACCTTCCGGCTGGAAAGTCGGTCCATCGGCCAAAACGCGCTTCTCCCTAGAGCAGTACCATTGCAATATCGGCAAGAAGGAAATCGAATTCACCGTAATGCCGGAACTGCTGAACGAATCCAGGCACGATTTCATCGTTGAAATCCGGTCGCAAGGCAGGCACACGAAAGGGTTAATTCCTGTAGTGTTGATATCGTAGTAGGCAAGAAAAAACAGGACAAGCTGCAGCAGCGCAGCTTGTCCTGTTTGCAATTAGACTTTAAATTTAGCCACGTTCCTGCTCAATTCGAGTGCCAAACTTTCCAGTGCTTCCGACGATGATGCCGTTTGCTCAGAGGCGGCGGCTGTTTGTTCACTGACCGCGGCGACGGATTCGATGGCTTCCGTCACTTGCTGAACTTGCCGCATTTGAGAGCTGCTTGCGCTTGAAATCTCCGATACTTTCTTCGACGTTTCTGCAACGATCGTCTTGATTTGAGTAAAGGAATCGTACGTTCTCTGGGATTGCGCGACTCCTTCGGAGACCGCGATCACACTCTTATCCGTGTTCTGCTGCATGAGCTTGATGATTTCCGTGATTTCCCCTGTTGACTGGCTGCTGCGTTCGGCCAGCTTGCGCACTTCATCGGCGACGACCGCGAAGCCTCGGCCTAGTTCGCCGGCGCGGGCCGCTTCGATTGCCGCATTGAGAGCGAGCAAATTCGTCTGCTCGGCAATGTCGTCGATAAGGTTGATGATTTCGCCGATTTTAATGGAGTCGCGTTCCAGAAGCCCGATGGTATCCTTAACATGCAGCATGCCGCTCAGCGAAACATGGACGGCGTCGCTGCCATCTTGAGCGACCGCTACGGTCTGCTCGGACAAGTGGGCAGCTTCTCTGGAAACCTGAGAAATATCGCCGATCGCGCTCGAGAGATTCTTGAATAAATCGCTCATGATTTGCGCCGATTCGGCTTGATTCATGCTTCCTTTGGCGACCTCGTTCGTGCTCAGCGAGATTTCCCCGCAAGCCGCCGTTACACTGCTGGATGTATGCAGCGCGTTTCCTATCATTTCACGCATGGAGTCTAGCATGTGGTTGATGTTTCGCTTTAACACGGCTATCTCGTCTTTACCGGATGCATCGATCCGCTCGGTGAGATCCCCGGAGGCGACATGTGCCATTAAAGAAGTCATTTGTGTAATCGGCCGTTGAATAATTCGGGCCACGAAGAGAGAAAGAACAACGACGCCGACTAGACAAGAAATGATAATAATCAACGTTGTCCAGGTCATGTCATTCGCTTTCTCCATCATCTCCGACTGCGGCAACGTAACGAACACTCTCCATCCGGTCGAAGCGATTTCAGCGTACGCAGTCGAACGGACTTGGCCGTCCCATGTATCCGTGAAGATGCCATTCTTACGGGTTAATCCTTGGTTTTGAATCAAATCGGCGGTATCAGAAGTTGCCACCTCAGAAATTGTTTTGCCAATAAACGCTTTGTTCGGGTGAACCAGAATGGTATTGGAAGGCGATACTAAATAGCCAAAGCCTTGTTCCCCGAATCGGATATGATCCATGCGCTGCAAGATTTCGTCGGCGAAAATAAGCTGTTGCACGATGCCTGCGAACTTGCCTTGGTCGTTCACGAGCGGTTTGTCGATGATGACGATTTTCTCGCCGGAGCCTGCTTTAATCGCGATGTCTGAAACACGGAGCTTAGGATCCTCCTGAGCCAATTTCACATTAGCGAATTCTGAGGCGTCAAACTGCGTTCCGGACGTATTATGACCCATCTTGCCAGAGTCGATGAAACCGAGATCGGCGATCTCTTTATCGCTTTCAACCAGTATTTTCAGTACAGGTAAAACCTGCTCGGCGGAGGCGCCCGCAAACTCGGGGTGCGCATTCGCAGTGTTAACGAGCGTATTGATCTTCTGCGTCAGCCATGTATTCAAGTCGTTGGCATTTAGCTGCGCACGCTGTTCCAAGTTTAGCTCAGCTTCTTGCTTCAAGCCGTCTTTCAAGTAGTACACGAACAACGAGGAAGCGGCTGATAACGGAATGAGACCGACAAGAAGTAGAACCAATATGATTTTCACTTTAATGGATTGGTAGAACGGCATTCTCCGAATTCTCCTTCGATGAAAAATGATTGAGTACGCATATAACTTAGCACGTAAGTATTAGAAAACTTTCTCGTTAAGTGTTAGCTAAGTATGGGCGTGATCGAAATCGAAAGTAAGTGTGGGCGAAGGGATTCGGAAGAGTTTGAATTGCGAAATCACAGGGGATGGACCGGTGGATGACAGGGATGATCTTTAATGAGATGAAGGTTGAACGGGAGGATCCCAAGTGGTTTTCCATTGATTAATGTGCTGAAACACATCCGAGAAGGAGGCTCCCTTTTCTGTGATTGAATATTCGACTGTCACAGGTACGGTAGGAAATACGTGGCGTTTTATCATCTGATGTTCTTCTAAATTCCGTAATGTATCCGTTAAACCTTTCGTATTCACGTTACCTAAATTTCTTCGCAATTGATTGAAACGCTGAGGCTGCTTTAAAAGTTCGGTTATGACTAGAAACGTCCATTTTCCCGAAAGAAATTGCAACACTTCAGAAATCGATTCAATGCAAGGCATCTCAAATTTCGTTGATTCCAAGTTCATCATCTCGCATTCTTTATTGAGATCCACAATTGTCAATTGTTACGTCTATTATTATCGGGTTTTTGATGTTTTCTTATGTGACGGCTTCAATAAATTCTCCACTATATGTTTAGCAAAACGGGACAGTGCAGATCATTAACTCTGCGTTGTCCCGTTTATGCATTCATTATGGTTCTTCAATGAAATCAGTGAGGCTCTCCCGTCACAGGGTCCGTATTAGGATCCCAGTTCGTAAGAGGATCCATGCGGAATCGCGTTAGAATCGTGCTGCTGATTTTCCAGCTGCCGTTCTCTTTATGATACGTTTCGCGGTACTGGCCATACCCGTGATGTCCCGGATAGGCATCCTTCGCGTCAGGGAAGGTCAACAAGTCCTCCATGGCCCAAATACCGTTGGCGTTATCCTTGTCGATGATCTCAATCTCGGGCATATACCCGTGGTGAACCGTAGGAGCCTTACCTACAAGCTCCCCGATCATTTTCGCATAAGCTGCACTACCGCCTTTAGAGAAATCTTGGCCTTGGGCAATAATCGTGGCATCCGAAGTAAAGAGCTCCCCGAATTCCGTCCATTTCTTTTCATCAACAAAACGGAAGTAGCGGGCTTTTAATTGTTTAAGCTGTTCAATATCTTCCATGCGCTGATATCTCTCTTCTAGTTCTGCGATTTTCGCAGCTAATGGCTGATTATTGTCTAACATACGGACACATCCTTTGTTTGTTTTTTTTGGAACTTGTAGCGTTATACGAATTGAACGATATCTTCCATGGGCCGTCTTGTTTTGGCACGCTTTGGTTGACTGGAGCGATAGCCGAACGCCGTCATGACGCTCAAGCCGAACTCGTCGTTACCAAGCAGCCCTTTTTTGCCCAGCAGCTCATTGACGGCATCCATATCGAAACCTTCGATCGGACATGAATCAACGCCGATGTGCGCCGCCGCCGTCATCATATTGCCCATCGCCAAGTACGTTTGCTTGGAAGACCAGTCCAGCAGCTCGCGCTCAGAATTCAGATGAAGATCATTGTAGAATTGCGCGTAGGCTTGTTCCATGCTTTTATACACTTCTATAGGCATACCCTTCACTTGGGTAAGTTGTTCCAAGACATAAGAAGAATCATGAGTGAGCCCTTTTCTGGCTAAAATAATAACGAAATGGCTCGACGTAGGCAGCGACCGCATGGCGCCGGATACGTGCGGTGCGAGTTCTTTTCTGAATTCCGAATCCTGAACGACAACGAATTTCCAAGGTTCATTGCCTCCTGAGCTCGGAGAAAGGCGGCCCGCCTCAAGAATGAATTGAAAATCGGCTTCGGATATTTTCTTCGTCGGATCGAATTCTTTCGTTGCATGCCTGTAATGAAAAGTAGACAACAAATCCGATTTTTTGGCCTCGATATTCATTGGATAGAATTCACCTCACGAGTTTAGTTATAGGGTGGGAATTGAAGCTTCAATCGCCCTGGGGACTACTATAGCAGGTATAAATCTATTGCATAAGGAGACTATTTTTTTAAACCTACTTTATAAAAGTAAAGTCAGGTGCTCAAATCTTAATCGAATTCGACAAAAATCATCGTATTTTCACAGACAGTATGACACTCTTTTTTCATCGGACATCATAGAATGTAGATACGCATTATTTCCTAGTTTCTCTATTAACAACAATGGGGGGATGGGCCGGTGGACGAGCAGTTTCTAAAGAGGTTACATACATTAAATCGTCGTGATGAGTTGAGGTCTAGACTATTAATTGATGGTGCTAAATTTACATTAGAACGTAATAAGAAGATGAGTTGGTTTGGGAGGTATATTAAAAATAAAAAGAAAGCCATTACCCCAGCCAGATACTAAAAAAGATTGGAATTCAAAAAACCGAAGCAGCTGCTTCGGTTTTTTCATGTGCAGATGAAATAGTAAAGAATTGTAGATTCGATGTCGGCAACGGACGATATTCGAGAGCCGAGCACTCCCGTAAGATAAAGTTATCGGCGTTCAGGGCCCTGAGTGCCGATCACCTTCTGAGGAGAATGGAGTGGTCAATAAGCAATGAAACGGCAATCCGTGCTCAAATGGTTCTCTCTGGTATTAACCTTGGGTTTGATCGCAAACTGCTTTCCCGTCCTGTCGGCGGCAGCCGCAGAGGATTCCTTGGCTGCGTTGACGGCATCGTACACGTACCACGGTGATCGTCTGGAAGACGCGAACGACGGCATTGTATCCTATGACGACAGCCCCAAGAGCCGCTGGACTTCCTATGAATCGACCAACCCGCAGGACTGGGTACAGTTCGAATACGCAAGTGCCTCATCGAAAAACACGACGGGCATTTATATCTTCGACGACGGCGGAGGCATCAAAGCTCCCAGCTCGTACGATGTCCAATATTGGGACGGAACAGACTGGGCGATCGTTCCGCATCAAATGAAATCACCCGCAGAGCCTACCGGCAACGAGCTGAATCTCGTTACGTTCGATTCCGTATCATCGACGAAATTCCGTGTGCTCTTCACGCACTCTGGCTCGAAGAGCGGCGTGACGGAAATCATCTTCGCCGATTCGAACACCGAGCCGGTACCCGGTGCGGAAGTATCGCCGCTCGGCAATGCATCGGCATCTTATACATTCCGTCTCGATCAGGTGAGTCACGTCAACGACGGCATCGTGTCGTACGCAGCTGCTCCCGCGAATCGTTGGACTTCGTACGAGTCTCCGAATGAAGCCGATTGGGTACAGACGAACTTCGGCTCGCCGAAGCGGAAGGATGCGGTCGGCATTTACCTCTTCTCCGATGGTGGAGGCATCAAGCCGCCTGCCTCGTATGACGTTCAATATTTAAATGAGAGTAATGAATGGGTGAGCGCTGCTAATCAAGCGAAAACCCCAGCGGAACCTGTCGGCAATGCGCTTAATCTTGTTACGTTCACTCCGGTGGAAGCGCAGAAGTACCGAGTCCTCTTTACGCACAGCACGGCCAAAACAGGCGTTACCGAAATCCAGTACGTGGACTCCGCCATACAGTCGCTGCCGACGGAGCCTTCCGCGGGCACGGCGACGGCGTCTTATGAGAACAACGGTGATTCGGCAAGTTTTATCAATGACGGCATTATCTCATTGAACGATTTCCCGCGTAATCGCTGGACCGCCTACGGCTCTCCGAATAGTACGGATTGGGTGCAGACCGAGTACGAAAGCGCGCTCTCCAAGAATATGTCTGGCATTTACCTCTACGACGACGGCGGTGGAGTGAAAACTCCGGCTTCGTACGATATTCAATCATGGAGCGGCAGTGATTGGGTTAGCGTTCCCGGACAAGTACGAACACCTGCCGAACCGGCGCCGGGCTTGAACCTCGTTTCGTTCAACACTGTGATTGCCAGCAAGTATCGCGTCGTGTTCACGCACCAAGGAGACTCCCGTTCGGGAGCGACCGAAGTCTCGTATGTCGACACGAACAAAGAACCGGTACCGACGTCACCTCCTGTCGTGGAAGTCGAGCCTGCAATCGAAATTATATCCCCGGCTATCGGGTCGACCGTATCGGGCAATGTGACCATCGACTTCAAAGCCCCCGAGATGAAGAACGTATGGGCGAGAGTATGGCATCAACCGGATGAAGCGAATCCGGATCCGAACGGCTATGACGCTTGGATCCAGCACACTGCACCGGACGCGGAAGGGAATGGCTCGATCCAACTCGATGCCGATACATTGCCGCACGGTCCACTCACTGTCATCCTGAATGCTTGGAATTCTGCGGAGGGCGATCCTAACTTCACGAAATCAACGACGAGCTATGTGCAGTTGTACAACGAAGGCGGCGTCGTTTGGAAGAAAGGCATTCCGGCCGCGCCGCCGCAAACGACAGGCATGCATGTACTGTTCCAGGACGATTTCGCAGGTCCGCTGTCGGTATCCAAGACAGGCGCCGGAGCACAGTATGCGTCCCTTAAGCCGGACTGGCCAAACGGCTCGGAATTCGGCGAAGCAATCTTCGCCGATCCGACGGACGCGTTGAATCCGTTCGCCATTCTTGGCGACGATCATTTGCGCATCCGAGTAACGAAGGCACCTGACGGATACGCAGATCCGCAAGGCTGGAACCGCAAGTATATCGGCGGATTGCTCTCGTCCGTCCGCTTGGATGGTACCGGCATTGCCGCGACGAATGGCTACTTTGAGGCGAGAATGCAAATGCCCGCGGGCAAAGGAGCCTGGCCGGCATTCTGGTTGATGTCCCAAAACAGTGCAGGAGCGGATCATCTGCCGTCGACAGCGGAGATCGATACGGTTGAGGCTTACGGCCACGATCCTAGCGGAGCCTGCCAAGCCAAGCATTGGTGGTCGGGCAGCCCGGAAACCCATCAAACGAACTGTTCTTCCACTAATTTTGCCTATGGGGACAACGCGTCGACGTGGCACACGTATGGCACGAGAATTACCGAAACGGAAGTCATCTATTACATCGATAACGTCGAGGTATGGAGGCATCCGTCTTTCGAGCAGGCCAATACGCCGATGTACTTCATGATCAATCTGGCGCTCGGTGGAGGCTGGCCGATCGATCTGGCGAAATATGGGGATCAAATTGACTTGTACGTCGACTATGTAAGGGTGTTTGAGCAGGATGCAGCTGTTCAGCCTCCAACGTCTAGTCCATATGTGCCTGAGCCAATCCCGGCAACGAAGGTAGTCGGAGATACGGTCGTCATCGTACCGGCTGTATCCACGAATGCAAATACGGGAACCACGACGTTAACCGTGAGCGAGGATGTATGGAAACAAGCCCAGGATAGCGCGGCTAAGAGCAGTATCCATAAAATCGTACTCGAAGCGCCTGCATCCCAAGAGGCTGCTCCAACATACGAGCTCAAACTGCCTGCTGATGTTTTATCGGGCGACTCGTCGCTATCGATCGCAGTGAAAACGCCGCATGCGTCGGTCGTGCTGCCAAGCGGCATGTTTAAAGGACAGTCTATCGCTTCAAGCGAGCTATCAATTCAAATCGGCCGCAGAGATACCGATACTTGGAGTGCAGAGACAAAACAACAAATCGGCAATCATCCCGTCATCGAGCTGACCGCCCTAGACGGAGATAAGGTCATTTCATGGAATAACCCGCAAGCACCGATCCAGGTAAGTATTCCTTATGTGCCGACGGCGGAGGAATTACGGAATCCCGAGCATATCGTCGTGTGGTACGTTGACGGAGCGGGCCGCATCAGCGCTGTCCCGAACGGACGTTACGACGCCGAGACGAAATCGGTCGTCTTCCAGACAACTCATTTCAGAACGTATGCCGTCGCTTTCGTCCACAAGATGTTCGATGATATCAGCTCATCGCCTGCAAAGCGAGCAATCGAAGTATTAGCTTCCAAAGGGATTATCAAAGGTACGACAGTTAACCGATTCAGTCCGGACAAAACGATTTCTCGCGCGGATTTCGCCTTGCTGCTCTCACGGATTCTCGAATGGAAGGGAGAAAAGACAGGCGACAGCTTCTCCGACGTGCCGGGCAATGCCTACTACTCGGATGCACTTCGTACGGCGAGAGCATTAGGTATCGTCTCGGGCAGCGGAAATAACAAATTCAATCCGACCGCATCCATCACAAAGGTGGAAATGATCGCGATTGCGAAGCGGGCATGGGCAGCTTCTCATCTCGATCCGGCAGCGATCGCCCTGCTGTTCGACCATCTCGGCAACACGCCGACCCGCGCGGAGACGGCGGAATTGCTCTACAATCTCTACAACGCAAGAAGTTGAAATCGGTCGATCCGATGTAAACAACGGACGATAGGCTCGGAAGTAAACCTGCTTTATCATTAAGCATATAAGGAACGATTCCTTAAGACACACATATAATCGGGGAGGCACAGTATGAACAAGAAGCTGCGCAACAGAAGCTTGACCGCATCGTTTGCTCTATTGCTGGCGGTTACGACGGCATGCGGCAATAGCGACAATAACAACAACAGCACGAGCGGAAATACCACCGCACCGGCGGCTGAAACGGAAACGGCTGCAAACACAAGCACGACCGAGACGGAGACTCCGGCGGCGATCGATCCGAACGCGAAATACGATCCGCCGATCGAAATTGCAGCTGTCCGCTACACAGATCCTACTTACAAATTCAAAGACGGCGACACGATCGAGAACAACGTGTGGACGAGAGCTTACGAGAGCGAGCTCGGCATCAAGGTCAAGTACAAATGGATCGTCAACGGCGACCAATACGGCCAGAAGATGAACCTGACGATTACGTCGAACGATTTGCCGGACATTTTCCAGGTTGATTCCGTACAATTCCGCCAATTGGCAGAAGGTGGACAGCTCGAGGATTTGACACAGTACGTCGCGGACTACGGCTCCGAATTGACGAAAACGATGATTGACCGCGGCACGAACGCCAAATCGGCGGCTATGTATGACGGCAAGCTGATGGCCATCCCGCCTGCAGAGGATTACCTCGGGGGAGCTCCGCTGCTTTATGTCAGAACCGATTGGCTTAAGAAACTCAGCCTGCCCGAACCGAAAACGATGGACGACTTCATCAATATTGCGGAAGCGTTCACGACGAAAGACCCGGACGGCAACGGCAAGAACGATACTTACGGCCTCGCCGCTTCGAAGGACTTGTTCGGCGGATACCCGGATTTCTCCGGTTTCATGAACGGCTTCCACGCTTACGCGAACATCTGGATCAAAGACAGTTCCGGCAAGCTCGTCAACGGCAGCACGCAGCCGGAAATGAAAAACGCCCTCGCGAAGCTGCAAGAGCTGTATAAAGCGGGCTTGATTGACAAAGAATTCGGCGTCAAAGACGGCGGTAAAGCAGCCGAGCTGCAAACGGCCGGCAAAGTGGGCATGAGCTTCGGCGCGATGTGGAATCCGCTGTGGCCGCTGCAAGACGGCGTGAACAAAGATCCGAACGCAGAGTGGGGCGTATTCCCGATTCCTTCCGTAGACGGAACGCCTGCGATGGCGCAATCGAAGGCTGATTTCAATGCCTTCTGGGTCGTCAAGAAAGGCGCCGAACATCCGGAAGCGATCGTCAAACTGTTTAACTTCTACAATGAGAAGATCGTTGGCGAAACGGCCGAACCTGCTAAGTTCCACAGCGCAGACGGAATCGAATTCTTCAAATATGCGCTGATGCAAGGCGGCTTCGGAACGCCGCAAGGATTGCTTTCCGTGCATAAGAACGTCGTCACAGCACTTCAAGCCAATGATGCAGCTAAATTAACGCCGGAAGAGAAAAGCTATTATGACAAAATCGTGCTGTTCAACGGCGGCGACAAAACGAACTGGGGCACAAACAAAGTATTCGGAGCCGGCGGTTCATGGGATGTCATCGGAGCAAACTACGTCGATCAAAGCCTGCTGATGAAGAGTGAATTCTTCGGCGCTCCAACGCCGGGCATGACGGACAAACAAGCGATTTTGGATAAACTGGTGCTCGAGAAGTTTACGAAAATCATCCTGGGCGCGCCGATCTCCGATTTCGACCAATTCGTATCCGACTGGAACAAGCTGGGCGGCGAACAAATTACGCAGGAAGTTAACGATTGGTACGCCAAAAAATCATAAACACCATGAATCATTAATCATCATAAGTAATGAACGCAATCGGGAGGTCGGGACTTGCTTCCGGCCTCCCTTCCTTATCTTGTGCCGGGAAGGCGGTGTCCGTAGATGTTTAAACCGAAAATGCGCCGACAGCTGCCTTTGCATCTGATGGTGGCCCCCTCGTTTCTGCTGGTGCTGGTGTTTAGTTACGGCCCGATCGCAGGACTCGTTATAGCGTTCCAGAAATTTTCTGTCGTGAAGAGCTTTGCCCACTCACCGTTCGTGGGTTGGGATAACTTCGATTATATGTTCAAGCTGCCTGACATTTGGCAAGTCATTCGCAATACGGTCTTCATCGCGATCATGAAAATCGTTGCAGGATTAGCCGTACCGATACTCGTGGCGCTGCTGCTGAACGAAGTGCGCAAGCATACGTTTAAGCGTTCGATCCAAACATTGATCTACCTCCCTCATTTTCTATCTTGGATTATTCTGGGCGGCGTACTCATCGATATTTTGTCGCCGACTTCGGGTATTGTGAACCAATTCCTCGGCGTGTTCGGCATCGAACCGATCTTTTTCCTCGGCAGCGTTCGTTGGTTTCCGGCCGTTGTCGTCTTATCGGACGTGTGGAAGGAGTTTGGCTTTAGTACGATTGTCTACTTGGCTGCGCTTGCGGGCATTAACCCGGCGCTTTACGAAGCCGCCGTTATCGATGGGGCGAATCGCTGGAAGCAGATAGTGCATATCACGCTTCCCGGCATGGCGCCGGTCATCGTGCTTCTGGCGACTTTGAGCTTGGGCAACGTCTTGAATGCCGGGTTCGATCAAATTTTCAACTTGTACAGTCCGATCGTTTACGAAAGCGGGGACATCATCGACACGCTCGTGTACAGGCTCGGTCTTGAGCAAGCACAGTACAGCCTGGCAACGGCCGTTGGGTTGATGAAATCAGGTGTATCGATCGTTTTGATATCCGTTTCCTATTACTTAGCCTATCGCTTGGCCAACTACCGAATCTTCTAATAAGGAGCGGAACAAATGCTGAAGACGACTTCCGTATCCGGAAAAATATTTAATGTCTGCAATGCTCTCTTTCTCATCCTGCTTGCCTTTCTCTGCTTGTTCCCGCTCGTCAACGTCCTTGCGGTGTCGCTCAGTTCGAGCACTGCGGCGAGCTCCGGAGAGGTGTCGCTGTGGCCGGTCGATTTCACTTGGCAATCGTACAATTTCGTATTGCAAAAGCCCGAGTTTATGAAAGCCCTCACCATCAGCGTGGAACGGGTGCTGCTCGGGACCGCACTAAACATGCTGCTGACCATTACGCTTGCATACCCGTTGTCCAAAGAGTCGTTCGCGTTTAAGGGCAGATTGTTTTACGTCTGGTTCTTCGTCTTGACGATGCTGGTCGGGGGCGGAATCGTTCCGTGGTATCTCGTGATCCAGAAGCTTCATTTGCTCGGCACGCTTGGCGCACTCATTTTGCCCGGAGCGGTGAACGTGTTTAATGCCGTACTGCTCCTCAATTTCTACCGTGGTTTGCCCAAAGAATTAGAAGAAGCGGCTTTCGTCGACGGAGCAGGACATTGGAAAATTTTGTGGAAGGTATACGTACCTCTATCGATGCCGGCGATTGCCACGCTCATTTTGTTCTCCATGGTCGGGCACTGGAACTCTTGGTTCGACGGTCTCATTCTGATGAACTCACCGGACAAATATCCACTGCAAAGCTATTTGCAAACCGTCGTGATCAACCGCGACCTCAGCCTCGTCTCGATGGCGGACGCGGAGTCGCTGGCGGACATATCGGACCGCACATTGAAAGGCGCGCAAATTTTCCTCGCCGCCTTGCCGATCATTTGCGTATATCCGTTCCTGCAACGATTCTTCATTAAAGGGGTCATTGTTGGCAGCGTGAAAGAGTAGAAGGGGAAAGGGGCTTCGGAGCGTATGGCTGATGTAGGAAAAGGTGAATTCGAACATTTGCGTACTCCATATAAGCGGGAAGTGCCGGTGCTTCAAGGTTCGGGCGAGGCAGGCACGTATGACGCGATGTCGGTGGACTGTCCTTTCGTTTTTTACCATAACGATACGTTTTATATGATGCATATCGGCTTCGATGGTTTAGGATATCGGACGGCGCTCGCTACAAGTGACAACTTAGTAGAGTGGAAGCGCGAAGGCGTAATTATGGGCCGAGGAGAAGATCCCTCCCGCTGGGATTATGTAGGCGCGGCATACTCGTGGGTGCTGCTGGAAAACAACGATTTATACGAACTGCCCCGCTTGAAGAAAACCGACGGAAAGTACTGGATGATTTATCATTCGTATCCCGAGTTCGGTTACGAGGCCGGGGGAGCGAAGATGGGGCTTGCTTGGTGCGAGAACGAGAGCTTGCTGGATTGGCATCGCCTCGAAGAGCCGATCTTCTCGTATGAGTATGGCGGCGAATGGGAGCGGGCCGGCTTGTACAAGTGCTGCTTCGTCGAATTCGAGGGACGGTATTGGATGTTCTACAATGCCAAGGACAAACAGGAGTGGCCATGGACGGAGGAGACGGGGCTCGCGGTGTCGGATGATCTGCTGCACTGGACGAGGCTCGCCGGCGGTGAGCCTGTTATGGGCGTGAAGCCGGGCTCGTTTTACAGCCAATACGTAAGCGATCCCCATATCCGGTTCGATAGCCGGACGGGCAACTGGGTGAACTTCGGCTTCGGGTTCGACGGCAAGCATGCGCAAGGGCTGCTTGCAGCGTCGAAGGATTTGACGAACTGGAAGATAATGGATGAACCGTGGGTTCCGCATGGTCAGCCGGGTGAACTGGATGAGACACATGCGCATAAGTCTTCGGTCATCTATTGGAATAATAGATTCTATCACTTCTACTGTGCATGTAGACCCGCCAAGCCTGGGGACACGACGAAGATTGCCGATGGCGATGGCGAATTCCGATGCATCATGCTGAGGACGAGCTTGCCGTTAGACTAAACAAAAGCGCAGTTCCGCTAAGGACTGCGCTTTTGTTGTGCCACCTAAAAAAGTAGAAATCGGTAGAGTGAAAGTAGCGAACGGCTGATGGCAGCGGCTCGCGACTTCGCTATAATACTCTTGCAACCAACTTTAGCGAAAAGGTAGTGATGATTAATGAAAAAGAAGAGATTAAGGCGTAGTAGAGCATTCTTGTCGCTCCTAATTGTAAGCGTATTCTTATCTACGCTATTCTCCGGTATGCAGGCTTTTGCGTACGACACTGGGGCTACTGTCACTGCGTCTTACACGTTCTTCATGGACTCGGCGAGCAGCGTGAATGACGGAACCTTGTCTTACGACGACACGCCGAAAAACCGTTGGACCGCGTATGAGTCGCCGAATGCGACGGACTGGCTGCAGACGGATTTCGGTTCGGCCGTAACGAGAAGCAGCGCTGACGTCTATTTGTACGACGACGGTGGCGGTGTGAAGGTGCCAAGCTCCTATAAGGTGCAATACTGGAACGGAAGCACGTGGACGGATGCTGCAAGCCAAGTCAAATCCCCGGCTTCTCCGACCGGCAACCAGCTCAATCGGGTAACCTTTACGTCCGTGTCGGCAAGCAAATTCAGAGTGCTGTTCACGCATCAATCCGGATCGAAATCCGGCGTAACGGAAATCGCTTACGGTACGGATTCTTCCACGCCGCCGACGGAGCCGCCAACCTCGACACCGTTAGCGGGAACATCCACGGCGTCGTATACGTTCCACATGGATGAGGTGGACGACGTTGATGACGGTACAATCTCCTACGTCAACTCGCCGCATAACCGCTGGACCAGCTACCAGTCGCCGAACGCGACCGATTGGGTGCAGAAGCAATTGAGTGCGAGCAGCAGCGTGTCTAAAGCGGAGATCTATATTTACGATGACGGAGGCGGTGTCAAAGCTCCGGCCTCCTACAACGTGCAATACTGGGATGGCACGACATGGACAAACGCGGCAAGTCAATCCAAGTCGCCTGCAGCGCCGACTGGCGGTCAGGTCAATACAGTTACGTTTACATCCGTTACGACTTCCAAGCTGAGAATCGTCTTCACGCCGCAAGCCGGCTCGGCTTCAGGAGCGACGGAAATCAAGTATTATGGCACCGGAGGTGGAACGACGCCTCCAACGGAACCGCCAACAAATCCGGGGAACTACCCGAATTACCAAGTGAGCGTCGTGTCGCCATCTTACGGCGCTTCGATTAACGGCACGATTACGATCAAGTTCTATGCGCCGGGCATGCAGAACGTATGGGCAAGGTCCTGGCACCAGCCGGATACCGCGCATCCGAACGCGAACGGCTATGATGCCTGGTTCCAGCGGGTGACACCTGATGCAAACGGTTATGGCGAAGTAACATTCCCGGCCGCTGACTTCCCGCATGGACCGATCTCGGTCATCCTGAGCGCATGGGATTCGCCGGAAGGCAATCCGAACTATGCGCACTCGGATAACTGTTATTTGCAGCTGTATAACGAAGGCGGCGTCACTTGGAAGCAAGGCATTCCATCCGCACCTACCCAAGCTTCGGGTATGAGTGTGCTTTTCCAAGACGATTTCACGGGAACGTTGTCGGCATCCCGCACGGGCATAGGCGCCACATACGCAACGTCTAAACCGGACGCGCCGAACGGCACCGAATTCGGCGAAGCGATTTTCGCCGATTACGGCGGGGCAAACGATCCGTTTGCGATCCTCGGAAGCAACTATTTGCGTATTCGTGCCAAGAAAGCTCCAGCCGGAACGGTTGACCCGATGGGCTGGAACCGAACCTATACCGGCGGCTTGTTGTCTTCCGTACGCACCAACGGAACCGGCGTCGCGGCGACTTACGGTTACTTTGAGGCTCGCATTCTAATGCCTGCAGGCAAAGGGACGTGGCCGGCGTTCTGGCTCATGTCACAGAACAGTATTTCGCAAGGCGTGCCGTCGACTGCGGAAATCGATACGGTCGAAGCGTACGGACAAGATCCGAATGGCGCATGCCAAGCGAAGCACTGGTGGGCCGGCAGCCCGGAAATGCACGACACGCATTGCTCTTCCTCTAACTTCGCTTTCGGCGACAACGCATCTACTTGGCATATTTACGGCACCAAAATTACGCCGACCGACACGATCTACTACATCGACAACGTCGAGGTATGGCGCCATACGACGTTCGACCAAGCTAAAACGCCGATGTATTTCATGCTCAACCTGGCGCTCGGCGGCGGCTGGCCGATTGATCTCGCCAGATACAACAACCAGGTCGACATGTTCGTCGATTATGTTCGCGTGTTCCAATAAACCAATAAGAAAGCCGCCGGTGAAATGACAACCGGCGGCTTTTCTCTATGATGCGGATGCGCTTTCCCGATACTCATGAGGCGTCGCATTCATTTCCCTCTTAAAGAACCTTCCGAATGACGTCGCAGAATCGAACCCGACTTTCAAGGCGATATCCTGTATTTTCAGATTCGAGAACTTGAGCAGATCACAAGATTTCGTTAGCCGAAGCTCGGCGATATATTCGGAAATGCCTTGACCGGTCTGCTGCTTGAACAGTCGAGACAAGTAGGTCGGATTCAAGTAGACGGTTTCCGCAAGCCGGACGAGCGACAGGTCTTCATTCAAGTGGCCGTCGATAAAGGATTTCAGCTTGGCGATCAGCATGTGAGCGCCTGCCTCGCTCTCTTGATTGCGGATGTCGAGCAATCGGCGGATGATGTCCCGCAAATAATCGAGCGCCTCCTCCCAAGAGGAGTGGGCATCCAGGGAGACAAGCTTGGTCAGCCAATCTGACGGAAACTCTTCTGTCCGCGGCTGATGGTTAATGGCGGATAGCAGCATATAGGCGATGCCGTTGTACATTTCGTATAGAAAGGGATGTTTGCCCGTCAGCTTGCGGGAGAGCGCGGCGAGCTCGTCGAAATCGGCGATCAGGCGATTCTCAAGCGCCATCTCGGAGGATAACAGCTGTTTTAACCGGCTTTGGGCTTTGATGATGGTCTCATTGGTTTGCGGGCTTCCCGAAGCGAAGTTTCGATTGACGCCATCCGTTAACAGCATCTCGTTACGCTGACCGAAACCGTAGAACAAGATTTGCTTGAGCTCAGAGTATTTCAAGTGAATGCCGTCCCAATCGATGGTCTCCGAGCTGGCGACGAACGAGACCGGAAGCTTTAAATACTGTTTGCAGGCGGCTTGTATCGTCTCCAGCTGACCATGCACGAACCGTACCCACCGCTGGCTCGCGGTATCCCATTGACTGTTCGGAGCAGGCTGGATGAATGTAACCATCGCGGACGGATCGAGCATAACGCTGAAAGCTTGGCAGCCTGCCCAGAACTCGCCGGCGATATTTTGCAGGGCGTAATACATGAGCGTTTTATCCGCATCGGAATGCGAGGGGGCGAAGCGGTCGACGCGCGAGATCAGAAGCAGCGGCGGTGCGGATGCGTCCAGCGGCATCTTCAGCTCGTCCATTCTCTCTTGCTTGGCGGATGCGAGGCCATGGATCAGCTGGCTCACGTAATCTCTCTGCAAAGGGGCCAGCGACTGCTGCAACTTATGTTTAGCTTGGTCGATCAATTGGTTCATGGAGCTTGCGCGCGACAGCTCGTCGATCGCCTTTTGGATTGCCGCTACAATCGCTTCGTCGCCGTCCATTTTGAGGACATAATCGACTCCGCCGTTTCGGAAAGCCGTCTGGATATAAGAGAAGTCGTCGTACCCGGATAGGAATACGACTCTGCAATCCGGCCATTGCTCCGCGATCTTAGCTTGAAGCTCGAGGCCGTTCATCCCGGGCATGCGGATATCGAGCAAAGCGATATCGATCTTCATCATGTCGAGCAGCCGCAAAGCTTCTTCAGCCGATTGCGCGCCATATACTTCGCCCAGCGCAAGCGGTGCTTCTTCTCCCAAAAGCTGCTGAAGTCCTCTTACGATAATCGGTTCATTATCCACGATTAACAGTCGGTACATCGCCTTATGCCTCCTTAAATGGGATGATGATGGTCATTCGCAAGCCCCCGAGCGTGCCGCGTCCCGCCAGCAGATCGGCATGTTCGCCAAAGTTAAGCCGAATGCGCAGTTGAACGTTACGCAAGCCTTCGCTGTCGGACTTGTATTCCGAATCGGTCAATAGGGCAACGATATGTGCCAGCTCCTCCTCATCCAGCGATCCGTTATCTTCCACCGCGATTTCGGCATGGTCCCCGCAATCCTTGAAAGCGACAATAACGAGCCCTTCTTCAATTTGGTCCTCCAGCCCGTGCTGGTAGGCGTTCTCGACAAGCGGCTGAAGCAGCAGCTTGGGCACCGCCAGCGAGCTGACGCGCTCCGGAACTTCGCCGAATTCTACGCGGACGTGATCGTCGAACCGAATGCCCTGAATGGCGGCGTAGGATCGGCAGAATTTGATTTCTTGTTCGAGCGGCACGAAGTCGGCGTTTTTGGTTACGTATTTGAAGTATTCGCCCAGATGCTTGGAGAAGGCGACGACTTTGTCATTCTCTTGGAGTTTGGCCAGCCGGTGCAGGTTGAAGAAGCTATTGTATAAGAAATGCGGGTTAATCTGGGACTGCAGCTGCTTGAGCTCGGCAACCTTGATTTGGTATTGATGGACGTAGGCTTCGTTAATCAAATCCTGCAGTCTAGATACGGTACGGTTATATTGCAAATACAAGTAATTGAATTCGTCTCTTGAACGGTAATTCAGTTGGGCCGAGAGATCGCCTTTCTCAAGTCCTTTGAATGCGCCGACAAGTCGCTTCAGCGGCGTATGGATGACCTGGTAGAGTCGATAGGAAAACAGCAGAATGAGGATCGGCGCGGCGATCGATATGGCCCATAACCAAACCGCGTATTGTTTAAGAGGACCAATGAAGCTGCTTTCTTCCACGAAAATCGCGAGCGTAAGCCCGAGCTTCGACGATTTCTCGAAAAACCCGTAGTACGTGGAGCTTCCGTCCTCGATGATTTCGTATCCGCTCTTCTGTCCGGCTGATAGCTGCTTACTGATGAGGGCTTGCAGCTTCGCGCGGTCGGAAGGCACGTTGCCGCTCGTCTCGCTCCAGTCCAAATCCTGATTCATGAGCATGGCGCCGCCGTTGCCGTCAATGAGGAAGCCGGACAGAGACTCTTTGATGGCATGACTCGAGATTTCGAGCGCAATGGTGAACCCGCGGCCGATCGACTGGCTGTTCGGATAGGGCAGACTCATCCATAACCGATTCTGATAGAGAAGGAAGGGCGATTCGAACGTATCGGCCATTTGGTTTAATGCAGCTGCTTCTTCGTGGTTCAATTCGTTGAAGGACAAAGCAGAGATTTTACGCTCGAGTACGGGAAAGTTTACGAAGGCGTCTTCTACGTAAGGGCTCATGTTTTTTAATATCTGCAGCTTCTTCTGAACGTTCCTGACCGCATTCGTATACTGCTCGCTGGTCATAATGATCGAAGAGTAAGCGAGATTGAAAATATCATCGTCGAGCGTATATTGCTGCTCCAACGTGACAAGGGGGCCGAAATCGTCCTCGAGCGCATTGATGTAGTAATTGACCTTCGCTTGCATGGAGCTGGTGATCTCGTTGCGCACGAGACGCTCGCTGCGGATGTTCATGAGAAGGCTGATCGTAACGAGAGGAATAACGATGACCAGAAAGGTCAGAACGAGCTTGGGGTAGAGGGTGAGCCGGCGCAGAAAGCTCATTCGTAACCTTCTCCTTAGGTGGATTTTCTCTTAAGTATATCGTGTAAACGCTATCTTTCAACGAACAATCCGAAAGAAGTTGAGGATGGTAGATCGAAAGTAGAGAACGGATGATGGCTCACGTACAAGCTTCGGAACGCAGCAGCCAGGATTCCTTTGTTTTGCGGTATGTTTCGTAAGATATTTGGATTGAACGGCTAATCGCGCTGGATTAAATTGATAGATGTATTCAAATAAATGGTTTGGAAGGAGCTCATTCATGAAAGCGTTAACAACATGTTTAGCACTATTAATATTTGTTTGCAGTTTTTCCTTCGGCACGTCTACGCTCTCCAGTGCAGACGCCACGGCAAGCTCCGCGAACGAAGTCATCTACAGTTACGAAGCGGAAGCAGCGGGGAACACGATGTCGGGAAACGCATCTATATCTGACTGCAGCGTCTGCTCAGGCGGCAAGAAGGTAGGGGGCTTGTACCAAGGAAGCGGCATGCGTTTTAACGATATTCAAGTGCCGGAAGCCGGTTCGTACAACGTTGTTTTCTCCTACATATCAGGAGATCCAAGAAGCGCGGACATTAGTGTGAATGGCGGCACTTCCCGTCATATTGACTTCGACAAGACAGCTGACTGGAATACGTTAGGCACGTTAACCATTCCCATGACACTTGTTCAAGGCAGCAACTATATCGACATTTCAGATGGCAGCGGATACTCGCCCGATTTTGATGAAATCAATGTTTATCCGATCACGCAGGGCTATGAAGCAGAAGCTTCAGGTAACACGTTGACGGGGAATGCAACCGTATCGAATTGCGGCGCTTGCTCCGGCGGGCAAAAGGTAGGAAATCTCTATCAAGGTGCTTCCTTGCAATTTAATGCGATTAATGTCCCTACAACGGGCAGTTATAACCTTACGGTATATTATATTTCCGGCGATCCACGTGCTGCCGACGTGAGCACCAATGGTGGTCCGGCGCAGAATATACTCTTCCAGAGCACGAAGGATTGGAATACGGTGGGTTCGCAGACCATCAGCATCAACTTGACGGCTGGAAGCAATACCATTCTGTTCTCGGATGGAGGCGGGTATTCACCTGATATGGACAAAATTGTCGTAACGCCGATAGAAGCGGATCAAGTAAAGCCTTGCGAGCAGGTAGTCACCGAAGCGCCGTCTCTAGGAACACCTACGGCAAAGAAGAAGTTCGGATCAATCAAGATCTCGGAGTACGCGGATGCAGTTGTCATCGAGAATGGTGACTATGCCGTTACTTACCGCACCGATAATGGAATGGCGGACTATGCTTGGAAGAATAAGACGATTGCCAAAGGCGTATACAGCAAGTTCGAAGAAGAGGCAAGCAGCTGTTATGACAGCCACAGCTTCTCCATGGCGGATGTGACCGCCTTGAAAGACGGATTCGGTAAAGGCATTAAGGTAAAATTCGTGAACAGCCAAGAAGGCAGTCCGACATTGAACCAGTGGTACAGCTTTTATGAGGATACGCCTTATTTCTTCACCCGAACAGAAGCAGTATCAGCTGCAGAGATGCAAACGAATTATATAGCTCCGCTCGTAACGAATACAACGGGTGGCATCGATATTGGCAGCTATACGGACGGACGGGTATTATCCGTTCCTTATGACAACGATATGTGGATTCGTCACCAAGCCGTGCCTCTCAATTCATCCGATACGAGCTATGAAGTATCGGCAATCTATGATAATGCCAGCCGCAATGGTCTTATCGTTGGTTCGGTAACCCATGATACATGGAAAACAGGAATTCGATTTACAGGCGACAATAATCGCTTGAATCGGTTGGAAGTATACGGCGGCGCTTCGACCGCTAAGACGCATGATTCGGTCCCTCATGGAACCATTAAGGGAACTGTACTGACATCGCCAACGGCATTCGTCGGTTTCTATGGCGATTATCGGAAAGGCATGGAAGAGTACGGCAAGGCAAACGCAGTTATCGCCCCGCCGCTCGCATTTGGCAAGAAAGTACCCGAAGGCGTGCCTGTCGGCTGGAACAGCTGGGGGGCTTTCGGAAGCAATCTGACCTATCAGGATGTGCTGGATACGTCCGATTATGTGAAGCAGCATCTGCAGAAGGAAGGCTTCAATAATAAGAAGGTCACCTATATCAATTTGGATTCGTACTGGGACAATCTAACGGAAGCGCAGTTAGCGGACGTTGTTTCGAAGATCCGCAAGAACGGACAGAAAGCCGGCATCTACTGGGGACCATTCGTCTACTGGGGAGACAATATGGAGCAGCAGGTCGAAGGATCGAATTATAAATACGGAGATATCATCTTGCGGGATGAGTCGGGTAATCCGCTGCCTAAATTGGACGGTGCTTATGCGGTAGATCCGTCTCACCCGGGCGCGAAGGAACGGATTACCTATTTCCTTAACCGATTTAAGAATCTTGGCTTTGAATATATCAAACTGGATTTCCTTACCCACGGTGCCTTAGAAGGAGAACATTACGACCCTGCGGTCCAAACCGGAACGCAAGCGTACAACCAAGGAATGGCTTATGTCGACAGCCTCATCGCGGATAAAATGTTTATCAGCGCCTCTATCGCGCCGCTGTTTCCAAGCCAATACGCGCACAGCAGACGTATCGCTACCGATACGTTCGGCAGCATCTCCGATACGGAGTTCCAACTAAACGCGTTGACGTACGGCTGGTGGCAGAACGGAACGATCTATCATTACACGGATCCCGATCATATGGCATTGTCCAGAGCGGGTTCTATAACCGAGGCGAGAAGCAGAGTCAACTCAGCCGTTATTTCGGGAACCGTGTTTATGGATTCGGATAACGTTCACGATGCGAAAGCGCAAGAATACATCACGACGCTGCTGACGAATAAGCAGGTTATGGAAGTCGCCCAAATCGGAAAAGCATTCCGCCCGGTCGAGGGGAATACCGGCGCCAAGGCCGCAGACGCATTCGTGCTGAAGGATAAAGGCGATTATTACATCGCGCTCTTCAATTACGGCAGCACGCCTGTCGACAAAACAGTCGATTTGGCAAGGGCCGGTTTGGACGGCGGCGCGGCTTATAAGCTGAAGGATCTCTGGACGGGGGCTGTTTCTGGGGCCGTTCAAGGCTCCCTGCAGGTGACGCTTGAGCCAATGGAATCCAAGCTGTTCCGCTTGACGCCTAAGAACTAACTTACGAAGAAAAGCCGGAGGCCAGCGCCTCCGGTTTTTGATGCTGAGAGTCGGGTTATGCGACTCTCAGCTTCTTTTTTGGGTGTTTACGCCGCTGAGAGTCGTATTTTACGACTCTCGGCCACCGGCGCGAGCGGGGTCTTGGTTTTTTTGATGCTGAGAGTTGGGTTATGCGACTCTCAGCTTCTTTTTGTGGTGTTTACGCCGTTGAGAGTCGCATTTTGCGACTCTCGGCCTCCGGCGCGAGCGGGGTCTTGGTTTTTTTGATGCTGAGAGTTGGGTTTCGCGACTCTCAGCTTCTTTTTGTGGCGTTTACGCCGTTGAGAGTCACATTTTGCGACTCTCGGCCTCCGGCGCGAGGGGGGTCTTGGTTTTTTTGAAGCTGAGAGTCGGGTTTCGCGACTCTCAGCTTCTTTTTGTGGCGTTTACGCCGTTGAGAGTCGCATTTTGCGACTCTCGGCCTCCGGCGAGAGCAGGGCCTTGGTTTTTTGAAGCTGAGAGTTTTCTTCCTTGCTTCTTATAATGCTCCCCTTAGCGGGATCAGGATTTGAACGGCTGTGCCAATGCCCAGCCGGCTATAGATATGGATGCCGTAGCTGTCGCCGAACGTCAGCTTAATGCGGCGGTCAACGTTGCGGATGCCATAGCCGGAAGTTCCGTCACCGTCAGCATCCTCTTCACCATGAATTCGCTGGAGCTTCTCCGGCCGCATCCCCATGCCGTCGTCGATGACCTCGAGCACGAGCGTATCTTCCTTAATGCGCGCTTTGATGATCACGTTTATGCCGGCTTCATCGTCCCATATCCCGTGATTAATCGCATTCTCTATAAAAGGCTGAAGCATTAGCTTAATGACCGGATAAGGCAGCGCTGCTTCTTCAATGTCAAAGTGTACATGAAGGAGGCCTTCGAACCGCAATTGCTGGATCGCAATGTAGGATTTCGTCAGTCTCAGTTCCTCAGCGAAGCCGACGATGGTTTTTCCTTTGTTTAGCGAGATGCGGTAAAACTTCGCGAGATGGGTAACCATGTCCTGAATCCGGTTGTCGTCGCTGCGCATGGCTAACGATGAGATGGAGGCCAGTGTGTTGTAGAGGAAATGCGGATTGATTTGTGCCTGCAGCATGCTCATTTCCGCTTCTTTCTTCGCAATTTCCTTCTTGTACACCTCGTTGATGAGTTCCTTCATGCGTCTGGCCATCTTCGTCATGGCGAAGGATAACAGCCCGACCTCATCATGCCAGATCGACACGGCCTGGACATCGAAGTCTTCCGATTCGATCCGGCGCGTGAGCTGCAGCAGCTTCTCGATCCGAATCGTAAACCACCGTGCCGTTATATAAATCAGGATGATCGATAGGATCAAGCTGACGATGCCGATCGTGAACAGACGGGAGAAGGCGATCTTGACGTTCATCAACAAGCTGTTATAGGAAACGATTGATACGGTTTTCCATCCATTATCAATGGAATTAAATACGACAAAAACGCGCTCGCCTTTGTACATGCCGATAAAGCTGCCGGCCTTCCTGCTTCCCCAGTCACCTCGCACAAACTCCTTCAGATTATGGTTGATCTTGTTCTTGTCCTTGCCGGAAATGATGGCTCCATCCTCGGAAATGATGAACAGTTCTTTATTATTGTTCTCCTTCGCCATCAGGGCGTAAATGTCGGCTTCCGGAATATCCAGCGTCAGAATGCCGTACGGGTAGTTCAAGCTGTTGTTATCGAGTAGACGAGCGAGGACGATGCGGGATGGTTTGCGCTCCTCAATGCCCTGTGTCACCTGTTCGCTCGGAGGATTGGTCGCCGGCATGACGGTGAACGTAACGCTGCCGTAGGATTTGCTGGCCAAACGATACCAGGGGTAGCGCATCATATCGTTATCCGCACGTTTAATAAACACCTGGTCGGTCGGCAAGGTGAGATTGGTCGTGTATACCGCTACATTGCTGAGGTCCGTGTTGGTGACGAGCAGATTTCGGAATGTGCTGTTGATATATTCATAGGCATCGACGTATTGGTTATTGTCTGAATAATCCATGGTCAGGAAATCGCGAAGGCGTCCATCCAGATACAAGGAGGAGGAGACCTTCGAATAGGAATCGAGCTTCATCTTCAGGTTGGAGCCAATCTGATCGGTCGTGGAAAGCATGTTGGAATACATCTGTCTAGTCAGTTCGCTCTTCATCGTTTCATAGGAGTAAATCGCAAAGAAGATAAGGGGGACTACAGAAACAAGCCCGAAGACGACGAATAGTTTGTTGCGTAAGTGCATGTTGAGAAAAGGTCTTATAAGCAGGCGATGAATGAGGCCGGGCACGATAAGTCCCTCCGAATCAGTAGATTTGTTTGCGATAGTGGTTGGGAGTCATGCCCGTTGTCTTATGGAAAATGGAACAAAAGTAAGACACGTTCTCATAGCCGACCAATCCTGCGATTTCATGGATCTTGAGCGATTTATCGGCGAGAAGCTCAGTTGCCCGTTCCATGCGTGTCTCGGTAATCACCTCAAGTATGGTGCGTCCGGTCTTCTCTTTATAGATGGTGCGGATGTAATTCGGCGACAAGTAGACTTCTTTCGCGATATCCTCAACGGTCAACGGTTTGTGATAGGCACGTTCAATAATATCTTGAATGTGCCGGGCGATATGCTGATGGCGGTCTTTGTCCTTCTCGGACAGGGCCATGATCAGACTGTTGCAGACATGCAGGACATGCTCCCCAATATCGGCAAGGGTTTGGCAATTGTTCATAATTTCCCATTCGCTGCTGAACGGACCGGCTTGAAGCTCGTTAATCGCGCCGCTGAAATGCTGCTCCACGGTCGTGATGAGACGAACGGCTGCGGAGCGGGCAAGATGAGGGTGCACATGTTTCTCTCGAAGCTTATTTATAAAAGTGTCCACCTCCTGTTCCGTTTCCTCAGCACGCTGATGCACGATGGCCCGGCAAAGCACAGCGCGATGTTCTTCAACGTCCACCTCTTCCGTAGACGGCTTGTGAACGTCTTCAGCGGAAAGCAGTGCCCCGTTACCGAAATAGAATGCCTGTTTAGCGGCATCATGCGCTTCCTTGAAGAGGGCATATGCATCTTCCAGTCGTTCGCTGGTCTTGGATAAACCGATTGTAAGCGACACGGGAAAATCCGCTTCAATGAGCTTCTGTAATTGCTGCCATATCTCCTGTTCACCGTCAAACAGGGAGGCTGGGAATACGCCGGCGAACGTACGATACTCCCAATCGAGTAACGCTCCACGATATCCGAGCGCCAATAATCGGCTATGTACGGCTTCGCCAATGCTCCTCTCAAGAGGGTCCGGCATGCTTAAATCCGCAGCAGATCCGTCATTGCGGCTGGGGCGGCCAATCATCAAGCAGGCGGCTTTATAGGGACCGCGAAAAGGCGGAGAAACCATGGAATCGAGCTGCAGCAGCTTCTGCACCAGTTCTACTCGACGGTCCGGCGCTTCCTCCATAAGGAGCATCCGCAGCAGCTTCTCTTTGGCCATCTCTTCCGAGCGCTCCGTTAGTTTGGCTTCCTCGCACTTCTGTTTGACCTTCTCTATGAGATGCCTCAGCTCTTCCATGTCGATGGGCTTGAGCAGATAGCCGGATGCTTCAACCGCGAGGGCCGCTTTTATATATTGAAATTCGTCGTGACCGCTCAGAAATACGATCTTGACCCGCTTTCTAATTTGCTTCGCGCGTTTCACAAACTCAAGTCCGTCCATGATCGGCATGCGAACATCGGTCAGTATGATATCGGGATCGAGCTGATGGGTTAACTCCAATGCTTCTCGGCCGTTTCGGGCTGTTCCTACAACCTGTATCCCCATTGATTCCCAAGGCACATAGTGGGTAAGCGTTTCCAATTCTATCTTTTCGTCGTCTACGAGGAGTATCGAATGCATGATAGCGCCACGTCCTTCCTGAGTGAGAGCGGGATGATCGTTACTTGCTTTATTGTAGTCGCCCTACGGTATTTCAACAATGGCACAGCGTGAATTCCGATGTTTTGGCGTATGAATTGGCGGATGTTTGCATGGATTGGCTGCGGAAAGCTCACCTATAATGAGGATATTCAAGACGATAAAGGCAGGGGGAGAGCGTAATTGAAAGCGCATATTGAACAACCGTTGCAGCGAGCGCCGCTGCTCGGAAAGAATAATGGAAAGTGGAAGCGTTTACGGCAGCAAAAGTATTTATGGCTCATGATCATGCCAGCATTCATCTGTACGCTGTTGTTTTCATATACCCCGATGTTCGGACTGTACATGGCGTTCATCAATTATCAGCCCGGCGGATCTTTTTTTGGCTCGTTTTTTCACAGCGAGTTTGTCGGACTCCGATGGTTTCAGTACTTCTTCGATAACGGCGACTTCTGGATCATTATGCGCAATACGCTGGCCCAAAGCTCGCTAAGCCTGTTGTTCGGATTTCCGGCACCGATCATTCTGGCCATCGCGATCAATGAAATTAGCAGCGGGGCGTTCAAACGCATTGTTCAAACGATTTCGTATCTGCCGCACTTCATCTCTTGGGTTATTGCGGCGAACATTATCGTCACGTTGTTATCGTCGCAAGGACTCGTTAATAAGGTGCTGATGCTGCTGCACATCACCGACGAACCGGTCGGTTTCTTCCAGAACGGACATTATTTCTGGTGGATCATCGCTACATCTAACATGTGGAAGGACATGGGTTTCAACGCCATCATGTACCTGGCAGCCATTGCTTCGATCAATCCCGAGCTGTTTGAGGCGGCCAAAGTCGACGGCGCTTCCCGTATGAAGCAAATGCTTTATGTAACGCTGCCCTCGCTGCGCCCGACGATCGTCATCCTGCTCATTCTGGCGGTGGGGGGCATTCTGAATGCCGGCTTCGACCAGCAGTATTTGCTTCAAAACAATTTGGTGTTGAAGTATTCCGATGTAATCGACACCTATACGTACAGGTACGGCTTGCAAAATGGGATGTTCTCCTATGGCGCAGCTGTAGGATTGTTCAAGTCAGTGGTGGCCTTTATTCTGGTGCTGCTGGTGAACAAATTAGCGAAAAAAGTAAACGATCAATCGCTTTTCTAAAGGGGTCTAGGGAGGAAAGAGAGCATGAAAAGCAGGGCAATGGGAGACATGCTTTACTCCGGCGCAGTGTATGCCTTTCTACTGGCAGTCGTATTCGCAACGTTCTACCCGTTCTGGAATGTGCTGGTTCTATCGGTTAACAGCGCGTCGGATACCATCAAGGGAGGTATCTACTTCTGGCCGAGGGAGCTTTCATTTACGAGTTATAAAGAGATTTTAACCGATGGTCAAATCCTGCATGCCGTGTGGGTAACTGTAGCACGAACGGTCATCGGGACGCCGCTTACGATACTGGTCATCAGCTTGCTGTCCTATCCGCTGAGCAATCGTGATTTGGTGCTGAGAAGGCCGGTTACACTCTACTTCATCTTTACGATGTATTTTGGCGGCGGTCTGATCCCGTACTATATGGTTCTGAAGAACTTACACTTGATTGACTCGTTCTGGGTGTTTGTTTTTCCGGGGCTGATGAACGTGTTCTACATGATTCTTGTCCGGACGTATATCGAGCAGCTTCCCCAAGAGCTGACGGAGTCGGCTAAGATCGACGGCGCTAACGATTTACAAGTTTTCTTCCGCATCATTCTTCCTTTGACGACGCCGGTGCTGGCGACAATCGCTCTATTTACGGCAATTGGTCATTGGAACGCTTGGTTCGACTCCTATGTGTTCACCTATAAGCCCAGCTTGAAAACACTTCAAGCGGTGCTAGTTAAGATACTTAATCAGTACCAGACTGGCAGTATGGTGACTGAAGCACAGCAGTTGGCAGATTCCTCGAAGAGGCTTGCCGTGTCGTCGGATACGATTCGCATGGCAGCAACCATGGTCGCGACACTTCCGATTGTGCTCGTCTATCCGTTTCTGCAGCGATATTTCGTAAAGGGCATGACGCTGGGCGCAGTCAAAAGCTGATCTCTTCGTTATGAAAGGTGCTGAAAGGATGTGAGTGGAAGGCCAATTCGGGCACGCGGCCAGCGAAATCTATTTTTACCACCGAATGTCTTTGGAAAAGGTAAGGAATCATCTATCATTGTATCTGGGGGGAGCAACAATTCTATGAAGAAGAAACGTATATTCACAGTCATGCTCACAATCACGATCTTTATGACGTTACTTATCGGCTGCAGCAGTAAAGATAACAACACCGCAGCTAACGGACAAGAAGATAACACGACAGCTGCCAATTCTACCAATGCTGCTAATTCGAATAACTCGGCAGAAACGAGTGATAAACCGTCGGAACCGATTACGCTTACCTTCTTTGATAAAAATACGGGCGATGCATTCACTAACCCTGTCGCACTAGAAGTTACAAAGCGTACAGGTGTCACCGTCGAAATTCAACAGCCGAGCGGCAATCCGTCGGAGAAGCTGAATTTGATGCTTGCCAGCGGTGATCTGCCGGATATCATCCTCATGGACCGCGGCAGCGATATCGTCAACAAGTATATAGCTGCAGGCGCCATCATTCCATTAAACGAGTTGATTGATACCTTAGGGCCTGACGTCAATTCACAATACGGCGATGTATTGCAGAAGACACGTTATACCGATGGCAAAAACTACTATTTGTCCAATTGGTATGGGCTTGATAACAGTCCGGTATTCGGCATCCAGATGCGCAAGGATTTACTGAAAGAGCTCGCACCGGACAAAGCGGAGGGCGGCCAGCCGTTCACGACCGACGAATTCGAACAGCTGCTGAAGGATTTCAAAGCCAAATATCCAAACATCGATGGGAAAGCTTCGATACCGCTTACCTTAAACGCTGAGAATATGGGCGCTGTCCTTGGTACCTTCAAAGGGATGTGGGGCATGAAAACCTACTACGAAGACGGGGGAAGCTTGAAGTTCGACGTCAAGGATCCGAAATACCGCGAAATGATCCTATATATGAACAAACTGTACCGCGAAGATTTGATCGATCATGAATGGGCCGTCAATAAAACGCAAACGTGGGAACAGAAGCTATCTAATGGGTTTGTCTTCTCAACTGCTTCTGCCTATTGGGATCCGGGTAACGCGAATAACGCTTTGCTGAAATCCGGCGGCGTGGATAAACAGCTGTTTTCCTATAAAGTGGTTGCACCTGGAGTCGATCCAAGCACGACGACGTTCGGCCCCCGCAGCCCGCTCGGCTGGGATGCGATTGCCATCTCCAAGAACAACAAGCATCCGGAAGAAACGATGAAATTCATCAACTTCCTCGCAAGCGAAGAAGGTCAATATCTCCTCATGTGGGGGATTGAAGGCCAAACTTGGGATATGAAGGATGGCAAACATACGCCGCGTCCAGAAGTTCTCAAGGGCTTGAAAGAAGACTGGACCGCTGAAACCAAGAAGTCCGGTCTTCAGAAGTGGACATGGTTCGTCAAGAACGGAATGGGCAGCGACGGCACGCCTTATCACATCGGAGACAACAATCGAGGCGAAATCGACCTCATGGCGTTTAAGAATCTATCCGATTCCGTGTGGGATACGTCTCCGTACGATAACCTCGGGCCTGAGGGCGGAACGCCGGAATCGCTCAGCTTCCAGAAGGTTCAAGATATCATGAAGCAATCGATTACGAAGATCATTATCGCGAAGAGCGAACAAGAGGCAAACGCCGGATTCGACAGCATGCTTGCGGAGATGAAATCTGCAGGCGACGAGAATGTGGAAGCGATTATTACGGATAACTACACTAAGCGCCAAGAGCTTTGGAAGTAATCCAGAAGCATTCATTCGCCGGAGGGGGCTGGGTAAGCCCCCGCTTGGGAAGCTGAGAGTACGAAAATCGAACTCTCAGTGGTCAAAGCGCGTGAACAAGCAGCTGAGAGTTCGAAAATGGGACTCTCAGAGGTGAATTGGCGCGCCAAGCCCTCGTTTTGTAGGCTGAGAGTACAGAAATGGAACTCTCAGTTGTCGAAGCAGGGGAAAAAGCAGCTGAGAGTTCGAAAATCGAACTCTCAGCTGCGAACCAACTAGTTCAGCCAGCCAACTTCAGGGCAAGTTGGCCCCTTTAATAATCTAAACGGTTATCTCTGGGGAATCAGGATTCGATGGGCCGCCGGTTTCGGCGGCTTTTTGGCGTGCGCGGAACCGCCGGACTTTCATGAGGTTGCCGCATGCTCTGTCATCACAGAACCGTTTGGAACGGTTCCGAGTTTCGTCATAGTAAACCGCCTTACAATCCGGATTATCGCAAATACGCAAGCGGGAAGGTTCGCTGTCTGTGAGTAAGCGGCCGAATGAAGCGGCAACTTCCGCTCCTATGCGGGACCAGCCTGTTTGCAAAGGAGTGGTCTCCAAGCGAAAATCCGAATTCGATTCCGCGATGTGCAGGATCATAGGTCCGCCCGATAACGCACGGTTCAGCCCTTCCAGATTTGCGGGGTCCACGGAATCGCTCACCGTCAGTTTCTGGACGATATGGAGGATATGCCCTCGAAGCTGTTTCAAATCCTCTATTTCTTTCGCGGAGGGAGCTCCCGGATAGGGAAGAGAGTGAATGGCCAGCCATTCCTCCAACCATCCCGGCTTATCCAACAGCTCTTCCGTATGACCGCTGCCCCTCCAGTCACGATAGTCGCTTCTCAGAAAATCCTCCCATAACAAAAACATCGCTTCACAACCCCCTTGTTTCATGTGGAATTCTCTAAATTGTAACACCCAAGACATTATTTAGCTAGTTACTTGACGGTCGTGATCGTTCATGTTAAGGTGTGTTTCGTAACTATTATATTACAATTAGACGGTTACTCTTAAGTTGGACTTTATTTGGATCCGGCACTCATAGTTATCCTATACCATGTAAAAGTTAAAAGTAAAAAGAAAAAGGTGATTCTACCATGTACCCCATGCGCAATCAGAACCGCAATTGTACGGATACCGACCTAATCCAATCCTTTCTGGAGCAAGCTCGGACTGGATTTCTCGGTTTATCCTCAGGCGACGTCCCCTATGTCATTCCACTCAATTATGTTTGGCTGAATAATGCGATCTATTTTCATGGGGCAGAAGAAGGCAGGAAAATCAATTATATCGCCGATAACCCGCGGGCCTGTTTCACCGTCAGCGAGAATTATGGGACGATTACGAGCCCGGTACCAGCCGATACGGATACCGCCTATATGAGTGTCATCATCGAAGGAGCTTTGCTTCCCGTGACGGATATGAACGAGGCGATGGAGGCTATGCAGGTCATGCTGGATAAATATGTGCCGGGTTATTACGATCGACCGCTGGGGCGGGTTCATTTGGAACTTTATGTTTCCAGCTTAGGCAGTAAAACCGCTATCTATAAATTACCTGCAGATTCGTTGTCAGCCAAAGAACAAGCAGCACCCTTGGAGCGTATGTTCTATGAAGGCAAAACCGTTCTTCATGACCGGGCATAATGGAGCGGGGCAGAGCTAAGCATCTGCCCCGCTTTTGTTATTTCGCTAGCGGGAGCTTCACCTCGAATGAGGTTCTCCCATCGTCGCTTGCCGCGGAAATTATACCGTGATGCAGCTCGACGATGTTTTTGGCGATCGCAAGGCCTAGGCCCGAGCCCCCTGTATTTCGCGAACGGGACTGCTCGCCGCGATAGAACCGTTCGAACAACAACGGAATGATGGCTGCCGGCAAAGGCTCGCCGTAGTTCGCGATTTCCACGACGGCTTGGCCGTCGTCGCTCGAAGTCGTGATGTCGATACGCTTGCCGCTTTTCCCGTATTGGATCGCATTGACGACCAAGTTCTCGAACACCCGGACGAGCTTGTCCCCGTCTGCGACGATTACAAGGGGATGATCGGGGAGAACCAAGCGACATTCCATCTTCGCCTGTTCGAATTGCAAACGGAATTGGCCAGCCAATTGCCCGATCAGCTCGACCAGATTGATCGGAGACGGCCGAAGTTTCATGCCTCCGCTTGTCCTCGTAAACTCGAATAAATCATCGATCATCGATTTCAGGTGCATCGATTTGTGGTATGCGATTTGAACGTACTGCCGCAGCTCGACTTCATCCTGATAACGATCATCATCGATGAGTCCTAAATACCCGACGATGGACGTCAGCGGGGTGCGCAAATCGTGGGAAACGTTCGTGACCAGCTCGGCCTTCGTTCGCTCGGCGCGCCGTTCTTCCTCGATAGACAGCTTCAGCTGCGTCGTCATGCGATTGATATTGTCCGCCAATGCGCCGAGCTCGTCATCCCCTCGAATCGGGAGGCGAAAATCGAAATTCCCGCCGGAGATCTGCTCGATTCCTTGCGAAATTTCCATCAGGTAGCGAATAGTCGAATGGCTGAAAGCGAAGAAATAGATGATAGTAAAGATTAGTCCGGTTGAAATAAACGTGACCAGCACGCCGAACCTCGCTTCTATTAGCTGCAATAGCGGGCCGATGTAAGGAAAATCAAGTCTGTCTGCAACGAGCGCGACCATGCCTAGGAAACCGATCGTCACGATGGACGCCAGCGCGCTTAACCCGAATAAAAACAACATTTTGAAACGAAGGCTCTTCCACGGATTTTTATGGATCAATTTTATACCCTACTCCCCATACGGTCTGGATCAGCTTGACGCCGCCCAGCTCGCTCTCCAATTTATCGCGAAGCTTGCTGATATGAACCATAACGGTGTTATTGGACTCCATGAACTTGTCCTTCCACACGGCTTCGAAAATCGCCTCCGCACTGAACACCTGCCTGGGATGGCTCGCCAGCAAATACAAGATATCGAACTCCGTCGACGTCAAATTCACGTTCCGGTCTTCTACCGTAACGGCATGTAGTTTCTTATTGATTTTCAGAGATTGGATCTGGATTTCGTCTTGGTCCTGGGCCGGTTGCGTTTGTGTTTGCGAATTTAACAGCATGGACCTGCGGAGCAGCGACTTTACTCTGGCTAGCAGCTCAAGGGCATTGAACGGCTTAACCATATAATCGTCAGCGCCTGTCGTCAGTCCCATGATCTTGTCTATATCCTCCGCTTTAGCGCTCAGCATCAGAATCGGAATACCGTCGTACTGCGCCCGAACCGTTCGAACGACCTCCAGACCATCCATCTCCGGCATCATGACATCAAGGATAATCAGTTGAACCGATTCCTTGGCGATCAAGTCCAGTGCCTCACGACCGTTGCTTGCCGTCAGCACTTGATAGCCTTCGTTGGTTAAGAAGATTGTGATCAGCTTGGCGATTTCAAGGTCATCGTCAGCGATCAGAATTTGAATCGGATTCATAGAATCTCTCCGTTATTTGTAGTGGAATTGCCGTATTTGTAGCATTAGCTTATCAGATATCGTCTCCCCAACCTACCTCATGAATCCACAAATAAGAAAATCTTAAGGTTTCCTTTATGACGTTTTATAAACCTCCTCGGCTCTGGACGTTATCTTAGAGTTGCAACCACATTGAACGATAAAAGAGGAGGTTCGTGCGAGATGGGACGACAATTATACCAAGCCGAACAAAACATAGGTTGGAATACGAAAGTTACTTCCGTGCAAGCGGCTAATTCTGAGATCCACCAAGGCTATCTGGTCTTGATTAATCGTGAGAACCCCGTTCGACAGACGGTGTCCTCCGGGAATTTAACGCCGCTTAGTACGTTCCCGGCTGTCCATACGCTGAGTGAGGACATGCTGCTGGAACAGACCTGCTTGTGGCATTTGGTGAATGTGCTTGAGGCTTGTGAAGGGATAAACGATATTATCGCAGTGAGCGGGTATCGGACCCAATTGGAGCAGGAGCTGATTTATGAATCCTCGTTAGCTGAGAACGGGCCCGAGTACACGGCACGCTATGTTGCATTGCCCAACCAGAGCGAGCATCAGACGGGACTAGCTATAGACGTCGGCAAGATGAATAAGGACGTGGATTTCATCGCCCCTTCATTTCCGGATAGCGATGTCTATTTGACCTTCAAGCAGCTTGCAGCCCGGTATGGATTCATCCAACGCTATAAGGAAGGCAAGGAATCCATCACGCATATTTCTTGCGAGCCATGGCATTTTCGTTATGTCGGCTATCCCCACGCCGCGCTTATGGAGCGGAACGATTGGTGCTTGGAGGAATATATCGATCGTCTCCGAAGCTTCCCGTACGAAGGCGATCATCTCGTATTCGAGGATGATCGGGCGTACGTTGAGATTTATTATGTACCGGCGGCGGATGAGGGGATTTATACGACCATTCCCCTAATACCTTGCGATCGATACCTAGTATCGGGAAATAACAGCGACGGGTTTATTGTTACAGCATTTCGGGATCAAGGCAGCCAAGCTTATGTCTAAACCAAGTTTCGGCGGACTCGATTGGCTTAAATTCGCTGTCGCAATCATGGTCGTGGCCAATCACACGGGCCCGTTTCTTTCTTACAGCGCCACTGCCGATTTTCTTCTAAGCAATTTGCTTACCCGCATTGCCGTTCCGGTCTTTTTCATGACGGCCGGGTTTTTGTTCTTCCGCAAACTAACCGGGGACGCACTGAAGGATCGTAAAGCATTGCGCGGTTACATGCTGAGAACCGGGAAATTATATTTGATTGCGATTGTGTTGTACCTTCCGCTCAATCTGTATAAGGGTTATTTTACGGATTCCTTCACGGTTTATTCCTTTATAAAGGACATCGTGTTTGACGGTACTTTCTATCATCTGTGGTATTTGCCGGCATTAATGCTGGGTTTGACGATCACTTTCTTGCTCTATCGGATGAGGTCCATGAACGCTGTGCTGGCTATCGCTGGTTTCTTGTACATTGCAGGGCTGCTGGGGGATAGCTATTATGGAATCCTGCCAAGCGGCACAGGGCTCTCTCAATTGTACACAGGTATGTTCACCGTGTTCGATTACACGCGTAATGGGATTTTCTATGCGCCTATTTTCTTGGCTCTCGGGGCTTGGGCAGCTAAGCAAGGGCCTTCGAAGAGAACGCCGCTGGCCAATGCATCCTTGTTTGCGGTTTCGCTTGGCATGATGCTCCTTGAAGGATCGTTTCTGCACGAAGCGGGAATTCCGCGGCATGACAGCATGTACATTTTCGCGCTGCCCGCCACGTACTTCTTGTTCCATTGGGCGATGCAGTGGAAGGTCCAGTCGAGCAAAACCTTCCGTGAGTGGCGAGTATGGGTCTACATTCTGCATCCGATTGCCATCGTGCTCGTTCGCGGAGGGGCAGAGGCAACGAATCTGGAACGGCTTTTTATCACGAACAGCCTGCTCCATTTTGCCGCTGTATGCCTGGTGTCCATCGGGATGTCCGCCGTTACGGTGAGGTTAGTTGAAAACAAACGGAAGTTCCGACTTAAAGCGAATCTACAAATAAGAAATTCTTAAGAAATCCTTTATGGCGTGTTATAAACCTCCAAGGCCATGAGCGTTATCTTAGAGATAGAGCAGCGGACAAGAAGCAAATGAGGAGGCATTACACATGAAAACGAAACTATACCTACTATACGGCGGCAAATCCGTCGAGCACGACGTGTCATTGAAAACGGCAGTTACCGTTCTTTCTTCCATAGATGAAAGCCGCTTTGAGGTTTATCCGATTTACATTAACCGTGAAGGCTTATGGTGCACGCCTGGTCATCTTTCCAAGGAAGGGTTAACGATTGAGCAGTTGATTGCACGACCCGTGTCTAAAGACGTAGCCCAATCAATTGGTGAAATATTGACAGGTGTGCTGGCATTGCCGGGGGCGAAGGTAGTAATGCCGCTTCTGCACGGCTCCAACGGAGAGGATGGTACGGTGCAAGGCTTGATGGAGCTGCTGAACGTTCCCTACGTTGGAAACGGCGTGCTGTCGGCCGCGCTTACGTTGGACAAGGCGATGTCGAAACAGATATTGGCCCAAGCCGACATTCATCAAACGGAATATCTCGTGTGCCGCCGCGAGGAGTGGGCAACGGATGAAACGGCTATCCTTCGCGGCGTCGAAGAGAATATCGGCTATCCGTGCTACGTGAAGCCGTCTTCCCTTGGTTCGAGCATTGGCATCAACAGATGCTCGAACAGGGAAGAGCTGCTGGCCGGAATTCAAGAAGCGTTCTCCTACGATAAGAAGGTCGTGTTTGAACGCGAAGTGGCAGGCAGAGAAATTCAAGTGGCCGTCATCGGGAACGAAAGACCTCTAGCTTCGTTGCCCGGGGAATTCATCCATGACCACACGTTCTTCGATTACGAATCCAAGTACTTCGATAAGAAGCTTACGATGTCGATTCCCGCCGAGCTTCCGGACGGCTTGATCGAGCGAATTCGCGAACTGGCGATCCGGGCTTATCAAGCCCACGGCTGTGAGGGTCTTGCCCGTGTCGACTTCTTCCTCGATGGGGAAGGCGACTTGTTCCTTAACGAGATTAATGCTCTGCCCGGATTTACGAATTTCAGCATGTATCCGGTTATGTGGGAGCGTACCGACGGAACGAATTATGCACAGTTGGTCGAGAAATTGATCGGGCACGCCATCGCCCGCCACGAAGAGAAACAAACAATTCAATATACAAAATGAGCGAGGTGAAAGGGATGCTAAGAGACACATGGGCTGAAGTTAGTTTGAGCCGCATTCGTGAGAATATGCAGACCATTCGCCGCACCTTGCATCTTTCAGTTAAGCTCATGGCCGTCGTGAAGGCGAACGGCTATGGACATGGAGACATCGAGTCGGCTGCAGCAGCGGAATCCGCGGGAGTTGATTATCTAGCGGTCGCATACCTGGAGGAAGCTCTTCATTTACGCGCTGGCGGTACGAAATTGCCTATTCTCATATTGACGCCGATTAAACCGGAGCTCACGCAAATGGCGCTCGAGCTTGACTTAACGTTAACCGTCACAAGTGCCAAATGGTTTGCCGAGATGCGAAATTTCATGCCTTATTCCGCTACAGGAAAGCTTTGGGTTCATGTGAAAATGGACACGGGACTTGGAAGGATTGGCATTCGAACGCAAGAAGAATGGGACGAGCTCGTTCCATGGCTGCGCGCGGAGGATGTTGAAGTGGACGGCTTCTATACGCATTTCGCGACGGCAGGGCAAGCCGACACGGACTTTCTGGAGCAGCAGGCCACACGCTTTATAGAGATGAAGGAATGGGGCCGCTCGTCCGGCTTAGCGATCCGGCATTATCATTGCGCGGGCAGCGCCGCAGCGCTGCGGTTTCCTCATCTGGCGATGGATATGGTGCGAATCGGGGCGGCGATGTACGGCTTTTACCCGGAGAAGCTTGTGCGTTCCGTGAAGCTTGAGCCGGCATTAAGCCTTCATAGCCGTCTGATCCATGTGAAGAAGCTGGCCAAAGGGGAATATCTCGGCTACGACAATTCGTACCAAGCCGAGCAAGACGAATGGATCGGAACGGTGCCGATCGGCTATGCCGATGGCTGGAATCAGCGGATGCAAGGTACGGACGTGCTGGTTGATGGCCAGCGTGCCCGGGTAGTCGGCAAGATCTGCATGGACCAGCTGATGATCAGGCTTCCGAAATCGTGCCCGGAAGGAACATTGGTTACGTTGATCGGACGGCAAGGTGCCGAGCGCATCACGATTGCAGAGCTCGCCGAACCGCTCGGCTGCGCACAACAGGAGCTATCCACTTCTCTGTCTCCGCGCATTACGAGAACATTCACCGAATACGAGGAGTTACGGACAGCATGGGACAGCGTATCGCTCCCTCTATCGGCTGCGTGTCTAACATGATGACGACAACGGGCTTATATCGTAACTACTAAAAATAAAATAGATAGTTACTTGCATTAAGTGATGGGTCATGATATAGTTCTGTTTGTAACCAACAAAATATATATAGATGGTTACTAAAGTGGAGTGGGGAAAGACGAAACGCTTGACGACATCGCTTTACATGCTTATGAATCCGGGATATATTCCGAACTGCTTGCCTGAGAGAACACCGCTGACAACTTTCATGCAGTCGATATCCCATTACCCAGAAGATCTCTTTCTGTCTGAGCAAAATTCAAGCCCTGCGATGCTGGGCTGAGCATAGTTATGACGAGCTAATTACTTCCACGATGCGCTAGATGGCTCGACCACCCACAAACTCATATCAAAAGGAGATAACAACATGACTAATCCACAAAGTATTCGCCCGTTTCACGTGAATGTTCCAGAAGCAGAGCTAACCGATTTACGCAATCGCATCAATGCGACAAGATGGCCGGAGAAAGAAACGGTCTCGGATCAATCGCAAGGCACGCAGCTTGAAACGATGCAAGAACTTGCTCGTTATTGGGCGAATGAATACGACTGGCGCAAAATCGAGTCGAGAATTAACTCTTTCCCGCATTTCCTTACTGAGATCGACGGTTTGGACATTCACTTCATCCACGTTCGTTCGAAGCATGAGAACGCGATGCCGATCCTCATTGCGCACGGATGGCCGGGATCGATCATCGAGCAGATGAAGCTGATCGAACCGCTTACCAATCCTACGGAGCATGGCGGAAGCGAAGCGGATGCATTCCATGTCATTATTCCATCGATGCCTGGTTACGGGTTCTCGGGCAAGCCGACTGCCACAGGCTGGGATCCAGAGCGCATCGCGCGCGCTTACGGCGAGCTGATGACGCGTCTTGGCTACGAGAAGTATGTAGCGCAAGGCGGCGACTGGGGTGCGATCGTCGTTGATTTCATGGGCGTTCAGGAAGCAAAGGGATTGCTCGGCCTTCACACTAACATGGCTGGCGTGATTCCGCCTGACGTTGATGCGGCAATGTGGTCCGGCAACCCGCTGCCGTCCGGTCTCTCTGACGAAGAGAAACTAGCGGTGGAGCAAGTTGGCGAGAATAAGTTCTATTACGCCTTCTTCATGGGAACGCGTCCTCAGTCACTGACTGGCCTTGTGGATTCGCCTACTGGTTTGGCAGCCTTTATGCTTGACCACGACTGGAAGAGCCTTGCCCTGATCTCCAGATCTTTTGCCGGAATCAATGAAGGTCTAACGCGCGACGACGTTCTCGACAACATCACGCTCTTCTGGTTGACGAACTCCGCGGTTTCTGCGGCACGTATTTACTGGGAGAACAAAAGCTCCTTCTTCGCCGTCAAAGGCGTGAAACTTCCGGTTGCCGTAAGCGTCTTCCCGGATGAGCTTTATGAAGCACCGAAGAGTTGGGCAGAGAAGGCTTACCCGAACCTTATTCACTACAACAAGCTTCCGAAGGGCGGACACTTCGCGGCCTTTGAGCAGCCTGCGCTTCTTACTGCAGAAATCCGCACAGGATTGAAGTCACTGCGCTAATCGGAATTAGATAGGTCATTCTGCTCTGCGGCCCGCTCTGGGCCGCAGATTTTTGGCATCCGCGAAAATTCGCACAACGGTTTGGTTACCGTAGTCGGCGGAATGTTCTAACGAACCATACGGCGCTTATTTGCCCAATAATGGCGCCGAAATACTTCTAACGAACCGTAGGGGTTCTATTTGAATGATATTGAGTATGTGGGAGCCGATTATCCCTACATAACGCCTCTACGGTTCGTTAGATTCCCGAAGCCTCGAAATTCGGCCAATTAACGCCCCTACGGTTCGTTAGAATTTCGCGGCATGCAAGAAGAGGATAGCGAGATTAGTTTTGAACGATATGAACGCGGTGATGTTGTTAAATGAAGGTGATAAAAAAATGGCTGTCGAGTCTTGAGCGGGCAGCCTGGGAGCTTGCTGTGAGCAAGCTCCTTTTTTAATGCCTTCATAGGACATTGCGATATGGTTAAGACTATTAGGGGAAAATTACTCCAAAGGGAGTTATAGATGATGCTGAAATCAACGGATAGTATGTGGAAAAATTCGGTTTCGCTCAGATGGCTCTTTGGGCTGAAGCTCGTTTATGATTTGGTCCTGGCGTGGATGTTCACTTCTGAAAACGTTTGGAGACTAGGGTTTGTTATATTCTCCTTACTGGTTTTTCTTTTCGTGAATCTCTATTACTCCAGCATGAAGAAGCACTGGCTATTACAGCTCCTCATTATCGATTTCATGGTATCGGCTTCATACGGCTATGTTTATATAGGCGGTAAATTACCCGATCCTTTATTTAAAGGAATAACGGCTTTAGCCATTTTCATGTTAGTCAAGAATACACGAGCGCTCATCGCATCTGGAGTGCTTCTGCTAATCATCTATTTGAGTGTGATGAGCACCATCGATTGGTCCCTGTATCAACGGTTTGATGTGACAAGCTATTTTATTACCACTTCATTTATTGTGTTTGCGTGCATTGTGAGCTTCTTGATTCATTTCTACAAAAAGGCAAGCACGGAAGCCATGCAGCTGTATACGCAATTGATGCAATCCCACGAGCAGCTGCAGGCGTATGCCAGCCAGACGGAGGAGTGGGCAGCCGGGAGGGAAAGAGTGAGAATTGCACGGGATATTCATGATACGGTTTGTCATAAGCTGACGGCAGTGTTGGTTCAAATGCAAGTGGCTCGCAAGCTGAGCAGCCTGGACGCTTTACGCAGTGAACAAACCTACTTGGAATGTGAGAGTCTAATTAGGTGTGCCTTGCAGGAGGTGCGTTTTTCCGTTAGAGCGATCAGAGAAGAGCCTCATACATCTACACCTTTAAATGAAAAACTTGCCCGTTTATCGGAAGATTTCACTAAATTCGCTGAGGTTCAAACTGTTCTGGAAGTCGAAGGTACGCCGGTTGATCTCCCAAGCGATTTACGATTGACGGCCTATCGAATTGTACAGGAATCGCTTACGAATGCTCAGAAGCATGGCCATGCGACCCATATTGCCATCTTGCTGGCTTATGCCGAAACCGGATTTTCGCTAAGCATACGTAATAACGGAGAGCTGCCTGCCGAGCTGAAGCCGGGGTTTGGTTTGATCAATTTGCAAGAAAGGGTGAAGGAGTGGAACGGAGAGGTGCATTTCAGAATGGATCAGCAGACAGGCTTTGCCGTTGAAGTAACGTTTCCTTATTCGAAACCGGAAATGGAGGGACAACATTGAAAATTCTGATTGTCGACGATCAGCGGCTGATGAGAGAGGGTCTTGCGACCATCATCGGGTTGGAGCCGGGAATGGAGGTGGTCGGTACCGCTGAAGATGGAAGAGATGCCTTTGCCAAAGTAGTCGAATGGCAGCCGGACGTCGTGTTGATGGATATTCGCATGCCGGGAATGGATGGCGTGGAAGGATCAGAATTGATTCTCAAGCACTTTCCGGAGACGAAGGTATTGATTCTGACCACGTTCGATGATGCGGAACTCATTATGAAAGTATTGGAGAAAGGCGTTCATGGATACTTATTGAAGGATATGCCGTCGGAGGCGATCATCTGCGCGATTCAATCTGTGTACAATGGGGGCACGGTGCTTCAACACGATATCACGGCCATGCTGATCAAAGAATTAAATAAAATGTCGGATAGGGGCTCGGATCAGGCACATTCATTAAGTAAAGCCGAGCCGGACGAGCTGAGACTATTGACTGAGCGAGAGAAAGAAGTGCTCGCTTTGCTGGGGGAGGGACTTAATAATAAAGAAATTGCCGGCTTGCTGTATCTTACGGAAGGTACAGCGAAGAATCACGTGTCCAATCTGATCGCGAAGCTTGGGCTGCGAGACCGGACTCAAGCAGCCTTATTTGCGGTACGTCATCTTTTATAAGGAACGGCATGACTTTTGGCATGTAAATATGATATTTATCATGCTTTCTATTGCATGTATGGCCTTTATTGTTGTTCAGATCATTACTTTTCACAGATTTGCTCCTGTTCTATCGTTGTTATAATGCAATGATAGTGATCTTACACATAGCAAATGAAAACCGGAAGAAGGGAATAAATGAAAAAGGGCTGGTTTAAACTGGACAAATACAAGCATGATCATGGTTATATCCGCGACGGCTCCTATTGCTCTAAAGCGTGGCAAATCGATATTTATTCGTATGAAGACGAAGACGATTCAACACCTGATGTTACCTTGATCTTACATCCAACGAAAGAGCACGGCAGCGGTTATTGTTTAATGGATTATTCAATTTCATATGTAGGCCGCGCCACCCTGTTTGATGAGGCAAATGCAATGGTCAGAAAGCTAGACGATAGCAGCAGAAATAATGATTCCATGAGTTTGACCGAGCATTTAGTGGTCTGTCGCGAGTTCTTTGATTGTGGAAGAATGATACCAACTAAATAAGGGGGGATCCGGAATGGTGAAAAGATTGAACCACGAAACAAGATTGAAGGTGGTAAGAGAAGCTTTGGCTGGTATGAAGGTGGGGACGCTGGCCCTCATGTATGACATTCGTCCGGAAACCGTCCGTAATTGGATGCGGGAGCATCGAGATGATATCGCTCCGGAAGAAATTCCATCGGCCAATGAGCACCTTCAAGAACTGCAGCGACTGCAGAAAGTCGAATTGAAATATGAGAAGGCCATGAAGATTCTGGGGGAGAAAGAACTCGAGAACGAGATTCTGAGAGAACTCGTAAAAAAGAGAAACCCCGCTTATTTGATAAATACGAGATAGCCGGCCAATTCATTGAGCGGGGGAAACCAGCATCAGTGGTTTTACGTATCATCAGACACTCTGGTGCGCATTAAGAGCAAGGTAACGGAAGGGGGCAAAACCGAATCCCTCATATAGTGGACAAATAAACTGATGTCGATAGCTCATCGACTTCGGTTTATTTTCGCTTCTAAATGTAACCACTTAAAATAAAATAGATAGTTACTTGTTTTATTAGTGCGCGCGTGATATATTGTAACCATCAAAATTTATATAGATAGTTACTTATAAGAGGAGGATATTGAATATGTACAAAAAAATAATCATTTGGTCTCTTCTCGTTGCTCTTGTTGGCGGATCTATTTATGAAATTAATTGTTTCTTGAACTACTAAGATTGGATGCATCGTTCTAATAGATGCTGCGGAGGAGAAATAGAAATTGAAATTCAAAAAAAGCATGTTATATGTGTTAACGATTGCCCTGGTTTTCTTGATTGTTTATCTCATTTATATGTCTTATCACAAAAGAGAAATAGCGAAGGCTCAAGAGCTATTAGATACGTTTATTGAACATTCGAACACGCCTTACGAAAAAGCTGTTTTTGCAGGCGGATGTTTCTGGCATATGGAAGAGGCTTTCGAGAAGATTGATGGTGTCTTGCGTGTTGAAACGGGTTATACAGGCGGACACACGAAGAATCCTACCTATGAAGAAGTGGGTTCCGGAACTACAGGACATCTGGAGTCGGTGGAAGTCCTTTATAACCCTAATCAAATTACGTATGACAATCTCCTTCAAGTTTTCTGGCGTAATGTTGACCCTACGGATGCAGACGGCCAATTCTCAGATCGTGGCGCCGACTATCAATCGGCTGTATTTTACAGCAGTAATGAACAGAAAAAGCTGGCTGAAGCATCGAGAGACGCGTTGGCAGCATCAAAAAGGTTCGATAAAGCGATTGTCACTAAGATTTCATCGGCATCGACGTTTTACATGGCCGAAAGGGAGCATCAGGATTTCTATAAGAAAAACCCAATCCGCTATGAGCTGACCGAGTACGCCTCCGGACGCGATGTTTTTCTGAATAAAGCTTGGAGCAAGGACCGGGAAGTGACATTCACTGCAAAAACGGGTTTTCATAAAGATTTTAATAAAGCAGAAAAGCTGAAATTGCTGACAAAGCACCAATACAACGTCACTCAGAAGGCGATTGATGAGCCGCCATTTGAAAACGAATATTGGGCTAACGAGGAAGAAGGGATTTACGTCGATATTGTTTCGGGCGAGCCTCTGTTTAGCTCAAAGGACAAATATGATGCAGGTTCGGGATGGCCTAGTTTTACAAAACCGATGGAGCCGAACAATATCGTTCTAAAACAACGATCCGGGTTATTTTCATCGACGACTCAGGTAAGAAGCCGATATGCGGATTCCTTTCTGGGTGATGTGTTTCATGACGGGCCTAGACCAACGGGACTGCGCTACTGCATGAACTCTGCGGCCATGGAATTTATTCCGAAAGCGGAGCTTGAAGATAGAGGCTATGGCGATTATGCCGCGCAATTTGGCGAGGAGATGAAAGAAGATGAGAGCTGAATTCGCACTTCGCATATTTAACAAACACATCCATCAATTTATTAGTGTGCTTAATCAATGTCCGCCGGACAAACGCAGCGTCATACCGGAAGGTTTTAAAAACAACCTCCATTGGCATCTGGGGCATGTGCTTGTCATCACACAGTTTGATGCGCTCGAACTTTCGGAGCAGCCTAGTGTGCTTCCGGACAGCTATAAAGACTTTTTCGCATACGGCTCGAAGCCTTCGGATTGGCAAGCAGAACCGCCTGAGTGGGATGTATTGATCACCAAGCTGAAAGAACTCCACAATCATATCCACGAGACGTTGAAAGATCGACTGGATGAGCCCGTGAGAGAGAACAGCCTGCAAGCCCAAAATATCGGCGAGCTCATTTACTTGACTTCGATGCATATGTACTATCACAAAGGCGTCGTTTACGGCATGCTTAAATCGCTGAAATCGAAAGTCGAAGCTCAGGATGCTTTGACGACGGTTCATGAAAACTCGCCTACGACTTCCGATACCGCTATTTTCACGGGCGGCTGCTTCTGGCATATGGAAGAAGCTTACCAGAAGCTTGACGGGGTTTCGAAGGTGTACACCGGCTATTCGGGGGGACAGGATACTGACCCGACCTATAACAAAGTCGTTGCTAAAACGACAGACCATCTCGAATCGGTCGAGGTTCATTATAATCCGCAGGTCATTTCCTATGAAGAGCTGCTCCGGGTTTTCTGGCGTAACGTTGATCCTACGGATGATCAGTCCGCCATCTTCTACAAGAACCAAGAACAGAAAGAGCGGGCTGAAGGATCCCGGAGGGAACAAAATCTAAATGCCTCTAGATCCCGTAAACCGGTTGTAACGAAAATCGCCCCAGCAACAACGTTTTATAAGGCCGAGGACGAACATCAAGACTACTACAAGAAAAGTCCACTGAGCTACAAGGTGAGCGAGTTCCTTTCCGGCGGTTTTTTTTTGAATAAAATGCGAAGGAGAGATGTCGAAGTGGATGCTTACAAAGAAGAAAAGTTGAAGTTGACGAAGCTCCAGTATGACGTAACGCAGCGTGGCATAGATGAGCAGCCGTTTGCTAACGAATACTGGGATAACGAAGCTGAGGGGATATATGTAGATGTCGTTTCCGGCGAGCCTTTATTCAGTTCTATAGACAAATACGATGCGCGTACAGGCTGGCCTAGTTTTACAAACCCATTGGAGTCAACGAACGTAGTGCTTAAACGTAAAGGGATATTTTTTGGGACGGAAGTGAGGAGCCAGAATGCGAACTCGTTCCTAGGCGATGTGTTTAAGGATGGACCTCAGCCAACGGGAATGCGATTCTGCGTAAACTCAGCGGCCATGACATTTATTCCGAAAGCGGAGCTTGAAGAAAGAGGCTATGGCGCTTATGTCGCTCTATTTAACAACGACATCAAATGAAGGCGGTAACCAATATAAAGAAACCCTTATTGCTCATCGTAGTCGTCATCGGTTTAATAGGGTTCAATCATAGCGTTCTGCATCTCAGTCCTGAAGGCATAAGGGCGTGGATAGTAACATTCGGAGGGGCTGCTCCTCTGCTGTACATCTTCATTTATGCGGTGCGTCCTTTGATTCTATTCCCCGCATCCGTTCTTTCATTGACGGGCGGACTGGCCTTCGGTCCGGTGTGGGGCACGGTGTATACGATCGTCGGCGCGACGCTTGGCGCGGTGTTGTCTTTCGGGTTAGCGCGAGTATGGGGTCATCGATTGATTTCAAACAGGTCGAAGGAGAAATGGGGCAGGCTTGAGAAGCAGCTGGAGCAGAAGGGTTATCTTTATATATTGCTTTTGCGTCTGATTCCTATATTCCCCTTTGATCTGATCAGTTATGGAGCCGGCGTGGCTAAATTGAGATTTCAGGCATTTTTATTCGGTACGCTTCTGGGCATCATTCCGGGAACGTTTGCTTATAGTTTTCTTGGCTCGAGTTTCCTGCACGACAAGAAATCATACCTCGTCATTGCTGCGATTGTGTTCGTGCTTGTCACACTGATACCGCTTGTTCTCAAGCGACGAGTGTTTAATCCATAAAGAGAAGGAGCACGTACGTTGAAAAGCTATGATCTTATTGTCATTGGCGGTGGAGCAGGGGGACTTACAGTAGCGGCAGGTGCGGTCAACTTTGGGGCAAAGGTGGCGTTGATTGAGAAGGAACCTGAGCCTGGAGGGGACTGTTTGCATACCGGATGCGTGCCATCCAAAGCGCTGATCGCGGCGGCTAAGGAGCTATATACGGCTAAGAAAGCTGCAGAAGCCTATGGAATGAAATTGCAGGGCGAAGCCGATTATCTGGAAGCATTCCGAAGAGTCCAAGCGGCCAGAGCAGCCATTCAACCTCATGATAGCGCAGCACGATTTCGCAGTATGGGGGTAGATGTATTTCAAGGTCACGGTCAATTCCGAGATAGGCACCATATTGAGATAAGCGGCGGCGAAGTGATTTATGGCAAACGCATTGTCATTGCCACAGGTTCCAGAGCGGCCATTCCACCTATAGATGGTTTGCAGGATGTAGATTATCTGACCAATGAAAGTGTATTTGATATGAAATTGCTGCCTCGGAGCCTAGTTGTTATTGGGGCAGGGCCGGTTGGGTTGGAATTGTCTCAGGCGTTCGCCCGTCTCGGTGCCAAAGTGACCGTTCTCGTAAGAGGATCGCAGCTATTAAACAAAGAAGACAAACATCTCGTTTCCTACGTACAGACTGCGCTGGACAAAGAAATGTCGTTTCTGTTTAAAACGAGTGTGACCAAGGTTGAAGCCATGACTGACGGGAGAAAGCGAGTTATTGTGGAGCGTGACGGGGAGAAGCTTCAATTGGAGACAGAAGCCATTCTGATTGCGACCGGACGACAGCCGAACACCGATCATCTTGGACTTTCACGCATCGGTATTCAAATGGATCATGATCATATTGCGGTTAAAGCCACACTGCAGACAAGCCTTTCACATATCTATGCAGTCGGAGACGTGATCAAGCCGTTTCCGTTTGCGCATGCTGCGGGAATGGAAGGTAAAGTCGTCGTAGCCAACGCGGTGTTCGGACTGAAACGGAAAGTAAGCTACGATCACGTTCCATGGGTAACCTACACGGACCCGGAAATCTTTCATTTGGGGATGACGGAAGACGAGGCTCGAAGAGATAGAGGGGATCAAATTCGCATTTACACCGTGACGTTGGATCAGGTGGATCGATTTATAACCGATCGGGATACAGACGGCATCGTCAAGGTGATTACCGATACGAAAGGAAGAATCTTGGGGGCTCATGCTGCCGGGAATGGAGCAGGGGACTGGATGCAGCAGGCAGTATTTGCGAAGCGCTTCGGACACAAGCTCCCCCATATTTCGCAAGTGGTGCATCCGTATCCTGCCCGCTCGGAAGCTTTATTGCGAACGGCTGATCAATATTGGCGTGAGAAGTTGGTTCAAGGTGGTATCGTGGAACGGGTAATCAAGACCTACGTGAAATGGTTTCGTTAATAGTCAAGGAGGGCTTCGGTTGAAATACACACGTTATGCATTATTCATTCTTTTATTAACGATGTTTGGTTTGGCCGCAGCCGCCTGTTCAGGTAAACCTTCCACCGAGGAAGGAAAAGCTGCCGACGATCCGCTTCTTTCAAGCAGCTGGGATCAAGTGTTAGCGGGTGCCAAGGGACAAACCGTGAATTGGTATATGTGGGGCGGAAGCGATGCGATCAATGAATTCGTAGACCGGAAATATGGTCGCGAATTGAAGGAGCAGTATGGAATCACGTTGCACCGCGTCCCGCTCGGTGATACTGCGGAAGCGGTTAATAAGGTGCTAAACGATAAGCAAGCCGGCAAAGACCAGGATGGCAGCGTGGATCTGATATGGATTAACGGCGAGAACTTTGCCACCCTGAAGCAAGCAGACGCTTTGTTTGGTCCCTTTGCAGCTAAGCTTCCGAATGCACGATTCGTCGATTATGCAAACCCAGCTGTCGTGAAGGACTTCGGTCTGGATACGGAAGACTACGAATCCGTCTGGGGCAGTGCGCAGTTTCAATTCGTGTATGATGCAAGCCGGATCAAGCCTAGCGAACTGCCGCATAACTATAAGGAATTGAAGCTGTGGGCAGCGAAACATCCCGGACGATTCACTTACAGTGCTCCGCCTGACTTTACAGGTACGCGATTTGTGAAGCAGTTGTTCTACGAGCTGAGTGGTGGGTATCAGAAATGGTCGGAACCCTTCGATCAACAGCGGTTTGATACCGAAGCAGCGAAGGTTTGGGATTACTTAAACGAGTTAAAGCCGTCCTTATGGCGAGAAGGCGAAACGTATCCCAAAACGACCGCTGAACTCGCGGCACTGTTCAATAACAACGAGGTGGACTTTGCCTTCACACAAGATATCGGAGGTATTAAGGCGGATATTGGCAAAGGAAAATTGCCCAACAGAGCAAAGCCATATGTCTTCGACACAGGCACAATCGGCGATTATCATTATGTTGCGATCCCATATGATGCTGCACACAAAGCTGCAGCCATGGTAGTGGCCAATCTGATACTTGATCCACAACTGCAATTCGAGAAAGCGGATCCGAACAGCGGCTGGGGAGACGGAATTGGGATTGATCCTTCGAAATTAGCAGGCGAACTGAAGAAGCTTTACGAGGAACGTAAAGCCATAAGCGGTGAAACAGCCGTACCTGCAGAAGTTCTTTTGAAGCATAAGCTTCCTGATCTGCAAGCAGCGTACACGCTGGCGTTAGAAGAAGGCTGGAAGAAACATGTTTTATTCCAGAAGTAGACCCGTGCAGCTGCTAATCTTAGGGGGGATGCTTCTTCCAGCCCTTCTGTTGGTAGCGGGAACGTTCTTTGCCGGCTTGTTTATGAACGGGCTTCAAAGCTTAGGTTACTTGCCGCTTATCGGAAAGTCGAAGTTATCGCTGAATGTGTACATTGAGCTATTTCATTCTGCTCTTTTTTATCGTGCACTCTTATATTCAATGGGAATCTCGCTAGTTACAACGACTATGGCGGCTGTGATTGCAGTTAGCCTGGCGCTCTGGATTCGGCGGTATACAAGCCAAGGCGGGTGGCTTCATTTCTTGCTGCAGTTCAATCTGCCGATCCCCCATGTTGTAGGCGCGATAGCCACATTGATACTCTTCGGGCAAAGCGGATTGATCTCCCGGTTCGCCTACTTGGCTGGGATGATTCAGCAGCCTTCACAGTTTCCTGTGTGGGTTGCCGATCAGCATGGAATTGGAATCGTGCTGGAATATGTGTGGAAAGAGGTTCCGTTTATTGCCGTGTCCGTGCTGAGTATTCTAAAGTCTTGGGTTGTTCCCTATGAGAAGCAATTGCAGCTGCTCGGTGCAAATGGCTGGCAAAGATGGAGGCTTGTCACCTTACCTTTCATGCTGCCTGCATTGCTAGCCTCTTCGATTATTGTATTTGCTTATACATTCGGATCGTTTGAAGTTCCTTACGTATTGGGTTCTGTGAGCAAGCCAACGCTGCCGATTCTGGCCTATCAAGCCTATCTCAACCCGGATCTTACGTATCGGCCTGCGGCTATGGCAATCAACATGGTCATTACGATAATCAGCATGATACTAATCCTCTTCTATATGAAATGGGGGGAAGGTTATGCGCAGAAACAACGTTAATCCTGTTCGTGGTTACACGGTATTGCTCACCCTCCTGATCTTGTTGTTTTTCCTTCCCTTTATCCCTCTGCTGGCTTGGTCGTTCGCGCAGCAATGGCGATTTCCTGATCTGATTCCAACGGCTTCGCTCCGTGCTTGGCGTTATGTATTTGCAGCACACTCACAAGTGAAGGACGCGCTGTTCAACAGCTTAGGACTGGCTGCTGCTACAAGCTTGCTGTCTCAAGCAGCAGCGTATCCGGCAGCTCGTGCATTGGGACTTTATGTGAGTAGATGGAACAAAACGATTCGGTTGTTGCTCATAGCGCCTATATTGACTCCCGGCATCTCCATTGCGATTGGCGTGCATGTCTTGTTCCTTCGGCTCGGATTGTCCGATCAATGGCTTGGAGTGCTGCTGTCCCATTTGATTCCGGCTGTTCCATATTCCATTTATGTATTGTACGGATTTTATGCTGGATATGACTTGGCTTACGAGAAGCAGCTCCGTTTGCTTGGGGCGAACAGACTGCAAACCTTCAGGCTTGTTGAGCTGCCGCTAATGCGCTCGGCTTTATCACTTAGTGTTTTATTTAGCTTTTTGATTTCATGGAGTCAATATTTGGTTACCGTGTTCATTGGCGGCGGCAGTCTGATTACAATTCCGATGCTGCTGTTTAGTGTGATAGCCAGTGGTGATTACTCGCTCATGGGCGCCATATGCATGATGTTTGTCGTTCCTGCGCTGATCATCGTTATTATCAGCGCCACAGCAGTGAAGAAGGATATGTATTCTACGAAGGATAGGAGGTGAATCGTGTTGAACCGAGTGTCTGTGCCATTCTTACAAGTAACCGATCTGATGTACCACTATGATGCTGCGAAATCGTTTTCCTTGGACAAGCAGTCTCTTACGCTCGATAAGGGTAAACTGCTTGTTATACTAGGGCCTTCAGGCAGCGGAAAATCAACGTTACTTCAGCTTATTGCAGGCTTATTAAGGCCGAAGCAGGGAAGTATCCTCCTGGGAGGGAAACCGATTCACCATCTTCCCCCGGAGAAAAGGAACCTATCCATGGTTTTTCAAAAGCCTTATTTGCTTCCCTTTCTCACGGTAGGAGCCAATGTAGAGATCGGACTTCAAATAAAAGGATTGCCTCCCCATGAACGAAGAGTCAAAGCCGAAGAAATGCTGCAACAAGTCGGGTTGACGGGCTTCTATCACCGTCCGCTATCTTCACTTTCCGGTGGACAAGAGCAGCGGGTGGCGTTAGCACGTTCGCTTGTCATTGAACCGCAGCTTATGCTGCTGGATGAACCTTTCAGCCAACTGGATCCATTGCTTCGTAGACAAATGGGGCGCTGGCTCAGCGAGATGAAGCAAATGTGGGATATTCCGATCATTATGGTCACACATGACAGAGAAGAGGCTTTAACACTGGGTGATCGGTTTTTAGTCCTCCGGGATGGTGCAATGCAGCAGTCGGGAACACTTGATAACTTGTATTACGAGCCTGTCAATCGATGGATGGCGGATTTCATGGGAATCGACAACGTTGTAGATGGCATCAAGAGGGGAACTGAGGTAACCACCTTTCTAGGTGATTTGAAGGTCCATCCGCGTTGTTTAAACGTACCGGATGGCCCGATTCGTATTGTTCTTCGATCGGAATGGTTCCAAATGGATGCTGCATCATCGATAAAAGCTACGATAAATGGCAGTACGTTTCTCGGAGAATATACAGAAGTGAGGGCCAGTGTAAATAAGGAATCAGTCGTACTGAAGCAGCTTGGCTATTCTCATTATGAATCTGGAAGTCAAATTGGTATTCGCTTAGGCGTATCCTATGTCTGGTGTCTACCTAGGGAGGTCATCTAACAAGTGCTGGATTCGTATGCACGTCACACCGTCCAGCCGGCAATTGAAAAAGGCTCAAAATGGCTGCAGGCCGCCGGTTTATCAGCGAATACGATTACTTGGGTCGCTATGGTGATGGGGGTAGGAAGCGCGGTCGCAGTTACACTTGGTTGTCCACTGGCAGCCGTAACGATTCTTTGGGTATCCGGTTATCTCGATGCGGTGGACGGCACGCTTGCTAGATTGACCAAGACGTCCAAGTGGGGAACGATCTTGGATATCACGTTTGATCGAGTAGTGGAAGGCGCGATGATCATTGCTCTAATACTCGTGAATCCCGATGCTTATTTGCCCATTGCGCTCAATCTATTCGCAATCCTCGTTACGATTACGACGTTTCTTGTAACAGGCAATGTCATTCCAAGTTCAGGAGCCAAAGGATTCCACTATAACCCGGGGATTTTAGAGCGTACGGAAGCGTTTCTGTTCTTTACGCTGATGATCCTGTTTCCAAACGCGGTCTGGGAGCTGGCATGGTTATTTCTAGTGCTGCTTCTTGTCACCATCATAAAGCATCTCCGGGATGTGTATATGTGGCTTCGAGAGAACGACAGTGAACGGAATCCATAAAGAAGAGTCATGCAGCCCTATAAAAAAGGGGCTGCATTTTTTACATAATTTAGAAGCGAAATGAACATAACTATTGTAATGTTGTCATTGATTTAGGAGGCCTTATCCTCGATGTCTATGAATGGAGAAACGAAGCTGCGTTTAAAGGATTATTTAAAGGCTGCCTTTTGCGACGATGGTGATTTCGTTTCAAGAGCGATACCTGTTCGGAGCGGGAATTTTGAAGTAAGTGTTAGTTACATCGAGAATCTAATTGAAAATGAACTCATTAACCATTATGTAATCGAAAGATTGCAGGACAGAAATTCGGAAGAACGTGATCAATCGTCAGCCGAGTTCATGGATAGAATCAAATCAAGGGTCATCTCTGCAGCGAAAGTGTTTAGTTCGGACGATAAAGATCAACTCGTACAAGCGATCCTTACAGGTCATGTTGTCGTAACAAGTGACGATACGGATTGTGCGTTAGTTATCCCATTGCTAAAGCGTGAAGCAGGCGAAAAATCAGAAACAGAGCCTACCATACAGAGTGGGAATGAAGCTTTTACAACAAGTTTAAGCAAAAACTTCAACCTCTTACGAATGAGATTGCCGTCCCCAAACTTCATGTTTAAACAGATAGAGGTAGGAAGGACTTCCCATACGAAAGTAAGAATCGTGTGGTTGAAGAACGTGGCCAAACCTCAAATAATCGAAGAAATATGCAGTAGATTAGCTCGGATCGACATCGATATCGTCCATTCCATATCGGTCTTAACGGAACTAACCGAAGATAATCCGTTATCGATTTGGCCGCAATATAAGCTGACCGAACGCGTGGATGTAACCGTCTCTAATATAGCCGAAGGGCGCGTAGCGATACTATGCGACAATTTCTCTTTTGTCATCATAGTACCCTTATTGATTTTACAGGAATTTCAGACACCCGACGATTACTCGCAAAAATGGATGTTCAGTTCGATTATGAGAATTACTCGAATTTGCGCCTTTTTTCTTTCTTCGACATTGTCTGCCCTTTATGTGTCGTTTGTAGCCTTTAATCATTCCATTATTCCCCCGGCTTTAGCCATTCGGATATCTGCGGGAAGAAGCGACGTGCCATTCCCATCCGTCATTGAGGTGCTGCTCATGACATTCATGATTGATGTGCTTAAAGAAGCAGGAATAAGGCTGCCGAAAGGTTTGGGTCAGAGCATCGGCTTCCTTGGGGCCGTCGTTATCGGCCAGTCGGCTGTGGAAGCAGGTTACGTCAGCCCAGTCGTGATCATCATTGTTGCGGTCTCTGCGATTTCAAGCTTTGCGCTGCCTTCGATAAACCTCACCAATATGTCAAGAGTAGCCAATTACGGTTTGATATTTATGGCTACTATATTAGGACTGTTCGGTGTCATTATCGGCATCTTGTTCTTGCACTGGAGATTGGTTACGCTGCGCTCGTTCGGCGTATCGATTTCTCATCCTCTGGATGGCGGTAATATGAGCCTGATGAAGGATCTGCTCGTGAGGTTACCGGTGTGGAAATTGAGAAGCCGGCCCAAGGTATTGTCCGAAAACGAAACGTCGATGGGGGATAACACTAGGAAGCCGAGTCCCAAAGAATAAAGGGGAGATCAGGGAACGTGTTGCAAAAGCAGAAGATTTCGAGTTTGCAGGCCATCTTTCTTACCTTTGCGAGCGCTTATGGCGGCGTTTTTTTCTATCACTCCTTCATTACGAGTTTGGCAGGGAGAAGTGCGTGGATGGCGGAGCTCGTAAGCGGGTTTATCAATATCGGCTTTGCCTTATGGGTATTGAGCGTTGCGAAGAAATTTCCGGGCAGAAACATCTTCCAAATTGTTGAGATGTTAGGCGGGAAATGGATCAGTACGATCTTCATTGCAGCTTACGTTGCATTAAACATCGTCCTGTCATCCTTGCTGTTAATGATGTGCGGTGGGCTGGTGAGGACCATTGCTTTGCACAATACCCCGATGTGGGTTCCCATGCTTCTGATCCTTTTACTGTCCTTATTAATCGCAAGCAGCGGTATTGAAAGCTTAGCCAGAATGAGCGCAACGCTCGAGATTATTTTGCTTGGCCTCATGTTTTGTCCCGTTCTCGTTATCGGTGTAATCACACAGTTCGATTCTTCGAACATCTTCCCTATGTTTGACAGCGATGTGCCCTCTTTTCTAACGGCTGTATTACTGGTAGGAGGTGGGCATTCTGAGATTATTCTGTTCCTGTTCATTATGGTTGAATCGCTGTATCAACCGGGGAAACAATTCACCTCACTTACAGTAGGGTTGCTGGTATCCGTTGTATTATTGCCTGGAGCCACATCTTTCTTATTCTCAGCCGCCATTTCTCCGGAGGAGGCTTCCCGAATTTCTTTTGCAGGCGTCAATGTAGCTTCTTCGATCACAATTGGAACGTTCATTCAAGGCTTAGAAATTTTCATATTTATTCCTTACGTGATCATCACTGTATTGAAGCTGGCAGGTAATTTCTACAGCAGCTGGGTAGCTTCAGAATCGGTCATGAAAAGAAGCTCCAAGGTTCTTATCATCATCATTACGATGGTTACATTCATCATAACGTTGAATTTACGTTCATTTAACGAAGCCTTCTACGATTACATACGGGTCATTCAATATTGTATCTATCCATTCTATATCGTTGTCCTTTGTACAGTTTCCATCCTGATCGTTGCAAAAGGAAAAAAGGCGGTAGTAAGGAAAACATGAACGTTTCGAAATGGATACGACTCCTTCTAAGTATGGTCATTCTGACCGCATGCACCGGATGCTGGGATTACATGGAGTATGAAGGCATGGCTTTAGTTCGCGCAATCGGTCTTGATATGGACAACAACGGTCAAATTCTGTTGACTTACGAAATCATAAAAACACGAAAACAAGACAAGCAAGGCGGGAATTCCAATTTAGTGGTTCAAGGGACAGGGAAAACCGTGCCGGAAGCCTTCGATAACATGCAAACCAACGTTCCGGGAGAACTGTTCTTAGGTTATGTTACAACATTGATCATCAGCGAAAGAGCGGCCAAACAACATCTGAAAAATTTCATGGATTTATTATTTATTACGCCCAATATAAGAGAGTCCGTATTTCTGGCCTTTACCAAGGAAAAACCGGACAAAATACTGAGGATGCCGGTCGGGAAATCGGGGCTGTTGGTAGGGGATGCGTTAGTGGGTTTTTTTAAGGTTACACCTCGTACAGGTGCTTCATTTCCAGTCAGGATCAAAGATTTCAATAAAATGCTGATGGCAGAGGGAATAGAGCCTGTCGCCCCATTAGTAGAAATGATTGGGGAAGGTAATATCAAGGTGTCGGATATGGTTGTATTCAAAGGCTTCAAGCTGGCAGGCGTGCTGTCTGGAAACGAAAGTAAGGGATATGGACGAATTGTAAATCAAAAAGTGCAAGAACTGTCCTCGGTATCCGTAAAGGCACCTGACACGGGAGCTTCTGTAAAAGCCGTATTCAGGCTTCAAGATAATAAGTCGAAAATAAAAATTAAAACGGGCAGTAAGGTACCCGAAGTATTCATTACGATAAAAGCCACTGCTTCAATGTACCAATTCGACAGCACGGTTAAAGCCATAACACCCGAAATCCTTCGCGAATGCGAGAAGGATCTGGAAGGTACGGTGAAAAAAGAACTCGAAGCCGCCATAACAAAAGCGCAAAAAGAGTGTAAATCCGATTTCTTGGGAATCGGGTCTCATTTCTATCAACAGCATCGCAAAGAATGGAAGGGTACATTTAAGCCCAAATGGGATGAGGTTTTTCCAGAGCTTCCGATTCATGTAAACGTAAAAGTGAAAATACTCAATTCAGGAACCAAAGTGATTCCGTTAAACGAACAATGATCGATTGCTATTGCTGCTCGTTCTGTTTGATACCTAAGATGCGTTCACTGGTATCGATCTGTAACCCTAAGCGCCGTTTCTCAAGGGTGGTCCGCCAACTTGCGGACAATTCTTTTACGCTCAACAGCTTCTCTATGTCACCTAGAAGATATTTGTCGTGATGCATGACCCGATTCGCGAAAGCTACCGTTATCGCTTGCGGGTGCTGCTGTAATCGGATTAGTTCATCGTTGACGGAGACCGTTCCCCGCTGGAGCACGCGCAAATAATAACCTGTAAAGCCTGTATCCTGAACCTTCAAGGGCATCTCGGGATATTCATAACGGGCTGCCAATTTGAAGCACGGCTGCCTCGGTTGACTGATCTGTACAATGGCACTGCCGAGCTGAAAGGTATCTCCAATGCAAACCTCCGACTCCGGCATGCCGTCAATCGTCAGATTTTCTCCAAAGGCACCGAAGGGCAGCGGTCTCTCGAGCTCCTGTTCCCAGAATGGATAATGCTCGTAGCAATAGACGCAAACCGCCTTATCCAGCCCTCCGTGATGCTTCAGATCGGCTTGTCCGTCTCCTTCAAAGTGTTCCCAATCCAATTCCACGGGCTCATAGACGGGCCTTTTGATTATACCTGTAGTTATATCTCTTTGGTTATATTGCATAAGAGTCGGCATGCCGACATTAAGCGAAATCAATTGTCCTTGTTTCGTAGGACTCACCACCTAAAGCGTGTAGATTAGGAAAAACATCAATATTTGCCCTTGATACTATAGCAAGGAATGGATTGCCGGTACACATCCAAACTGTGCATTTACGTACAGTCCATAACGCCATTACCATAGCAAGGAATGCAGGTGTATCCCATGTTGAAAGTGGACCGCAATGAACCTAAACCGATATGGCAGCAATTGCTGGACCAAGCCATTGCCCATATTTCAAACGGGAACTGGCCGCCGGGCGAGCAGCTGATTCCGTCTCGCGAGTTAGCGCTGCAACTGGGTGTCTCTCGCTCAACCATACAACTCGTTTACGAAGAATTGCTCGCCAGAGGGTACATCGTTACTTCAAGGCGCGGGGGGACGCGGGTCAGCTCGTGCTGGAATCATGTAAGCGGAGCAGCGAATACAGGCATGTCCGAAGGCCCGGCGCTTCCTTCGCTCCCGCTTATCAATGCTTCTGCCGACCGTTTGCAGGATTGGCTGTTTGGTGAGGAAGCTCGTGAAGTAACGATTGATTTTAGTCCGCATGAGCCTTATATGGATCATTTATTCCAGAAGCATTGGCGGCAAACCTTCCTTCATGCCTCTGCCTCCATGAACCTTTGTGATTGGGCATACGGGGATGTTCATGGATATTTGCCATTGCGCGAGCAAATCAAACGTTATTTGTCGCTCGAACGCGGTATCCATGTTCAAACGGACCAAATTTTGTTGACCTCAGGCGCAAATCAAAGTATTGACCTGATCGCGCAGTCCCTGCTAGTTGAAGGGGACGTGGTTACAGTCGAAGATCCGGGATTCCCGGCTTCCTGGATGGTCATGAACAATCGCCGCATGCAGATCATACCTATTCCCATTGATGAGTATGGGCTCGTCGTGGATCGGATTCCCCCGGAATCCAAACTGACTTTCGTCACTCCCTCTCACCAATGTGCAGTAGGGGCTGTGATGGCGGAGCCACGGAGGCAGCAACTGCTCCATATGGCCGTGAAGAATCAGAGCTGGATCATAGAAGACGATTATGACAGCGAGTATCGTTATCGGGGAGATCCGCTGCCGACGCTGTTTAGCCAGGCACCTAATCATACGTTGTATCTGATGAGTTTCTCTAAAATGATCGCACCTGGTCTTCGTGTATCCGCACTCGTTGGATCTGCCCAAGCCATTGCTCAGATCGCTCGCGTACAAGAGTTGGTTTACCGTCATGTTCCGATTATGGAGACGGTAACGCTCACTCGTTTCATTGAACAAGGTCATTTTATGCGGCATATGCGAAGAGTGCGGAATGTGTATCGGCGAAAGCATGAGCTCATGACCAAAGCAATCGTATCCAGTGGTTTAGCCAAGCGGTTCACCTTAACCGGCATCGAAACAGGATCGCATATGCTGCTAGAAGCCGAACCGTTGTTTAACGATAGAGGAGTCACCTCGCAGTTACTGCAAAGAGGTGTTCGCGTGTATTCGCTCAGCTCCTACTGTTTGGCCAGCCCCCGAAGGGGCTGGGTATTGGGATTTGCGAGCGTCGAGGAGCGGTTAATCGAAGAGGGAATTTCTCAGCTTGCGGATGTATTATTGCGTTCATAGAAAGAACTCTTGTTTAGTGTGGTCTTGCGCAGCAAAAGATAAGACGACCCGGAATTCCGTAACACGGAATAAAGGCAGGCGTCTTATTAATGTACGTAAACTAACATCCCCGCGGGGGTACGAGCGGGCATCCAGGTTACCGTGCGAGTCGCAAAGCGGCTCGCACCTGGTAACCATCATCCCATCTTTCCCGCGCCAATTGTAAAGCGTGTCCCGAACGGGACGAAAGCGAGCACAAGCACGCACCTACACACACGCGCCTCTTAAGCGGACCACGTTATGATGGTCCCGTGAGGGACACCAGGTAGATAAACTCCGCCAAATGTAAAGCGTGTCCCGGATGGGACGAAAGCGTGGACCCGCACGAATGATTCACGCGAGCGTTTCTCTGCAACTCCAACGTTATTCAAATTCCGGGTGTCCAGAGGGACGGGTCCCTCGGGGTCCCCCTTTCAGGGGGATTTAGGGGGTAATAAAGTTGTTGACATCACCTCAAAAATAATATATCTTTAATTCAAGATAATTAAATCAAAGACATCTGCGGGAGGTGAAATGCAATGTCATTCCAAATCGATGACGACCAATCGGTTTCGCTGAAAACATTCGTTGTGCTTTCCAAAGCCTTCAAAACGGTGATGGACCGAGCCGTTAAAGATATGAAGCAATATGAGCTGTCATCTTCGGAGTTTACGATTCTTGAAGTGCTGTACACAAAGGGACGCATTCCTCTGCAGCAAATTGGGGAGAAGATCCTAATCACCAGTGGAAGCATCACGTACAACATCGATAAGCTGGAGAAGAAAGGGCTGCTTAAGCGGGTCCCATGTGAAGAAGATCGACGAGTCATCTTTGCGGAAATCACACAAGCGGGGAACGACTTGTTTGATGACATTTTTCCCAAACATGCGGCTTCCATTCATCTGATGTCCCAAAGTTTATCCCATGAAGAAAAGCTGACCCTCATTGAGCTTCTGAAGAAATTAGGGAAAGGCGTAGAAGGTTAGAATCTCCATGCACCACTTTTTTTTATCAAATATCTTTAATTAAAGATTATTAAATCCAAAACAAAATGGAGGAATTTAAATGTTAGCATTAGGATTGTTAATGATTCGCGTAGTGATTGGTTTGTTGTTTATCGGACATGGTGCACAGAAATTGTTTGGTTGGTTTGGCGGTTACGGTCCTAAGGGAACAGGCGGATGGATGGAATCGATCGGCATGAAACCCGGCGTATTAATGGCTGTTACAGCAGGGCTGATGGAATTAGTCGGAGGGGCACTCTTCGCAGCAGGATTATTCACGCCGCTGGCAGCCGCTCTAATTACATTGACAATGCTGGGAGCAATCGTGAAAGTGCATGCGAAAAACGGTCTTTGGGTTACGGCGAACGGATATGAATATCCGCTTGTCATTCTCGTAGTTGTGATTGGCGTAGCTTTTGCAGGAGCAGGTTCGTATTCGCTGGACGCACTGTTTTTTAATTAATACCGTAAATTCAGATCAAATATCTTTAATCGAAGATTATTGAAATAAAACTATATGGAGGTAGATATAAAATGTTAGCATTAGGATTATTGATTATTCGCGTAGTGATTGGATTGTTGTTTATCGGACATGGTGCACAGAAGTTGTTTGGTTGGTTTGGCGGTTACGGTCCTAAGGGAACAGGCGGATGGATGGAATCGATCGGGATGAAACCCGGCGTATTGATGGCTGTTGTTGCAGGGCTGATGGAATTAGTCGGAGGAGCACTCTTCGCAGCAGGATTATTCACGCCGCTGGCAGCCGCACTTATTGCACTGACTATGCTGGGAGCAATCGTTAAAGTGCATGGCAAGAACGGGCTTTGGGTAACGGCAAATGGATATGAATACCCGCTTGTCATTCTCGTAGTTGTGATTGGCGTAGCTTTCGCCGGAGCAGGTTCGTATTCGTTGGACGCACTGTTTAACTAATCACGAACGCCTTATTATTTCAGCAAATTGACGTATACTAACTGCATTAGCTACAGATCTGCACGTGAAACTAATAATCCAATGGGAGTGATTATTCATGTCATTACACACTGCTGGTATTCATCATATTACTGCCTTTGCAAGAGATCCGCAGGCGAATGTCGATTTCTACGCAGGTACACTGGGACTTCGCCTTGTGAAAAAGACAATTAACTTCGACGCTCCAGATGTCTATCATCTGTACTTCGGTGACAAAGCCGGTACACCGGGCACCATCATCACGTTCTTCCCATGGCCGAATTCCCGCAAGGGAAAGGTTGGCGGCGGGCAAGTGGGGATTACCACTTATGTGGTTCCTGTAGGGGCGCTCAGCTTCTGGGAAGATCGGTTGAAAGGCTTCGGGATTGCTGCGAAGAAAGTGACTCGGTTCTCGGAGGAATATCTTCAGTTCTCGGATAACGAAGGGCTGCAGCTTGAAATCGTGGAGCGTGAAGCAGGAGCGAACAGCGAGTGGTCATTCAGCGGAGTTCCAACGGATAAAGCGATCAAAGGGTTTGGCGGAGCGGTATTGTTTAGTACCAAATCGGCGCAAACGATTCACGCCCTTGAGCATATTATGGGCATGACCAAAGTCGGCGAGGATCAAGGGTATGCACGGTTCCAAACATCTTCAGATCTCGGTAACCTTATCGACGTACCGGTAGCAGATATGGAATGGGGAGCAAGCGGTGCTGGTACGGTGCACCATATTGCTTGGAGAGCGAAGGATTTCGAAGAGCATGCACAGTGGCAAACGGAAGTGCTGAATTCCGGTTATCAACCGACGCAAATCATTGATCGACAGTACTTCAACGCGATTTATTTCCGGGAAGCCGGCGGCATCCTGTTCGAGATCGCTACGGATCCACCGGGATTTGCTAATGATGAGGCTGCTGATGCGCTGGGCGAGAAATTGATGCTGCCATCTTGGTTCGAACCGAAACGTGAGCAGATCGAAGCCAATCTGCATCCGATCCAAGTTCGCGAGTTGGAGGTGGGTAAGTCATGAAGCATATTTTCGAACAGGGTTCATCACCTAGTGCTCCAACCTTAGTGCTGCTTCATGGTACGGGCGGAACAGAGAGAGACCTGATTCCACTTGGGAAAAGGCTCTCTCCGGGTTCTTCCTTGCTAAGCATTCGCGGTAACATCTTGGAGAATGGAATGCCGCGCTTCTTCCGGCGTCTGGCCGAAGGCATCTTCGATGAAGAGGATCTTGTTTTTCGAACGAAGGAGCTTTACGACTTCCTGGATGAAGCCGCTGCTCAATATGGAATTGACCGCAGCAGCTTCGTGGCTGTCGGGTACTCGAATGGCGCTAACATCGCCGGAAGTCTTCTGTTCCATTATAAGGATGCTTTCAAAGGCGCCATCTTGCATCATCCCATGGTTCCGCTGCGTGGAAAGGAGCTGCCCGACTTGTCGGGTACCCCGATATTCATCGGTGCCGGTACGAACGACCCGATCTGCTCGGCCAGTGAAACCGAAGAATTGCAGCAGCTGCTCGGAGGAGCGCGAGCCGATGTCTCCGTTCATTGGGAGAATTACGGTCACCAACTTACCGCTTCCGAAGTCGATGCGGCCACAAAGTGGTTTCAAGAGCATTTTGCAGATGCATAATTGATGCTCATAGGGAGGTACGAGGAACGATATGATCTCCATAGATCCGGCAGCTCAAGGTGACCGAGATAATTATAAGCTCCTTATCGGCAGTGTCGTACCGCGTCCCATCGCGTTCGTGACCACACTTTCGCAGCAGGGGGTATTGAACGGTGCACCGTTCAGTTATTTCTCAATCGTTAGCAGCAATCCCCCGCTATTATCGGTAGCTGTTCAGCGCAAGAATGGTCAGATGAAGGACACAGCACGAAATGCGATTGCAACGGGCGAGCTTGTTATTCACATTGTGGATGAATCTAATGTGGAGGCTATTAATCAGACTGCGGAGAGTTTGCCTCCTGATGAAAGCGAAGTGACATTAGCAGGGCTTACGCCAATTGATAGTGAAACGGTGAATGTTCCGGGAATTGAAGAATCCAAGATCAGAATGGAATGTGTGCTGGAACAGGCGTTGGAGCTTGGCGGAACGGGCGGTACACCGGGATGCGACCTCTTAATCGCGCGAGTTGTCCGTTTTCAGATCTCGGAAGAGCTTCTGGAGCACGGAAGAATTGATGCGCAGAAGCTGGCTCCTGTCAGCCGGATGGCAGGCAATTTCTATGCAACCTTGGGCAGCATGTTTGAGATTGAACGTCCGCAATAAAGGAGTGAGCCATTATATGCTGAACATACTTAATCGAATTAATGAGCTATCAAGGAAACAGAGAGAATCCGGCTTAACGGATGCCGAGAAAGCAGAACAAGCCGATTTGCGCAAAGAGTATCTTCGCATCTTTCGCGGTTCTGTAGGCAGCCTGCTTTTGCATTCCACCATCATTGATCCTGACGGCAATGATGTTACACCGGAGAAGCTAAAACAGGAACAGGCGAGAAGAGCCGCGCACTAATACAAGCCGGCATAGTTAAATATTCATCCTCATAATAAAAGGAAGCAGCGAGATAATCGCTGCTTCCTTTTATTATTTGAAAACCTTAAACCGCTCCTCGATGGGCTTGAATTGCTTCTCCCCTGCCGGCGCGGTTGCTTTGCCGAATGGCATATGAGCGATTAGCTTCCAATTCTCAGGGATGCCCCATTCGGTTTTCACATTCTCATCGATTAACGGATTGTAATGCTGAAGACTAGCGCCTAACCCCTCATTAGCCAAAGCGGTCCAGATGACAAATTGATGCATGGCACTCGTGTGCTGTGACCAATCCGGGAATTTATCCTGATATGTAGGGAACTGTGCCTGCAGCCCTTGGACAATGCTCTCATCCTCAAAGAACAGAACGGAGCCATAGCCGGCTTTGAAGCTGTCCATCTTCTGCTGCGTGGATTCAAAATGTTCGGCCGGTACGATCGCTTTCAACACCTGCGTTGTAATATCCCAAAGTTTATCGTGCTGCTCCCCCAAGAGCAGAACAATCCTCGTACTCTGCGAATTGAAGGCCGATGGTGTGTGCTTTACTGCTTCACTAATGATTTCCTCAATACGGCTATCTGGAATGGGTGATTCTTTGCTGAGTGCATAGATGGTTCGTCTCTCGCGAATCCCCGATAGAAACTCTTTGCTAGTGGTAGTAGCCATTAGTACCTCCTCTAAAGCTGTTTTAAAAGCACCTTATTATTTGGTAAAACACGAATAGATATGTATGCTTGTCTTCATTTGGAAGCTTGTGTATGATTGTTGTGACTATTCTGTATATTCATTATATGTTATAGAGGGAAACTCGTGGAGGTGGAGGCAATGGAAGCGCTGCTCGGGATCGATATTGGAACCTCAAGCGTCAAATCCATGCTTATGGATGTGAAAGGCCGAATGCTCGGGCTGGCTCAATTGGAATATGAGACGCACATTCCATCCCCAGGTTATGCCGAACAAGATCCGGAGGAATGGTGGAATCTGACCTGCAAGACAACAGCTATGGCGCTGCAGCAGGCGAACCTTAAAGCGGATCAAATTATTGGCATTGGCCTTTCCGGACAGATGCACGGGCTGGTAGCTCTTGATGAGGATGGCCGAGTCATTCGACCGTCGATCATCTGGTGCGACCAACGAACTATTGGCGAGAAGCTAGAGCTTGAGAAGGCATTTACTTCGAAACAACTGGGCGAGCTTATTCAAAATCCGGTAGCGACCGGGTTCCAATTGCTGTCGCTGATGTGGATGAGGAGCAAGGAACCGGAATTGTATCGTCGCATTCGATCTGTGATCCTCCCGAAGGATTATGTTCGTTACCGGCTGACGGGCGTCATCGGTGTGGAAACAACGGACGCATCCAGTACGTCGGCTTACAATGTCGCGGGAAGATGCTGGTCTGAAGAGCTTCTCGCGAAGATGGACATTGATCAAGCTTTATTCCCATCCACGGGGGAGCCTTGGGAAATCAGCGGGTCCGTTACGCAGCAAGCGGCGGCTGAAGGAGCGTTCGCTGTAGGGACTCCGGTCGTGTACGGCGGGGCGGATCAGCCGATGCAGGCCATTGGCAACGGCGTCATTTCACCGGGTACCGTCTCCTGTACCATTGGAACAGGCGGACAATTGTTTGCTCCAATCGTAAAGCCTGTTTACGATGAATCGCTTCGAACGCACACCTATGTTCACGCTGTGCCGGATCGATGGTATGTGCTCGGAGCCTCCATGAGTGCCGGACTTTCGCTAAAATGGCTGGCCGGACAGATTTTGCATGAATCCGATTATCCGCGATTAGATGAACGAGCCAAAGCGATTCAAGCCGGAAGCGAAGGCGTTATTTTCTTGCCTTACCTGGCAGGTGACCGTACACCGCATATGGATCCGCATGCTAAAGGGATGTTCTTTGGCTTAACGTTAAAGCATAGCGATGCCCACCTCTTTCGGTCGGTACTGGAAGGGGTCGGGTATTCCATGCGTGATAGCTTGGAGATCTTTAAGTCGCTAGGCGTCGGGATGGATAAGCTGATTGTTTCCGGAGGCGGAGCGAAGAGTGACCTGTGGAAACAAATTCTCGCTGATATTCTCGGTATTGAGGTGTATGTAAGCACCATGCGGGAGAAAGCTTGCTTCGGTGCAGCCATGATCGCAGGTGTAGGTGTACAAGTCTACAGTAGTGTGGAAGCGGCTTGCTCTGCTATCGTTAGCATCCACGAGCAGCCAACTGTTCCCATTCAAGCAAACCTAGATACGTATAACCGAGGCTATAAGACATACAAGCAGCTATATGAGCGTAATCGGGACTTATTTCTTCCGCCATCAGAAACGGAATAGAACGGAGTGAATGATTCATGAGCGAGCTAGTGGGGAAGTCTTGCGATCTCATTCTAAATAGGCACGAGAATATCGATTTCAATTGGGGTGATGTTCAGAGCTTGTCGATGCAAGTTGCGATTACGCAAGAGTCTAACGATGACTACGTGTCCATTGTTCAGCAGGAGCGTGATCGGGAGCGCAAGGCAATCATTCGAGTTTATTCAGGAACGTCGGCTGCTGTTCAGATGCCGTCGATCATCGTGGAATTTCGTACAGACGCACATCCTACTCCCTTAACATTATCTGTTCCGTGGGATTCGATTGGCCGCGAGAGACACACCCTATTCATCAGCTATAACGGTCACTCGGTTCGATTCCATGTCGATGGCGTTCTTGTGGACGAAGAGTGGCCGATGGGTTCACTGCCGCTCGAGCATGTTGAGATCAAGGTTGGAGCGGGCAGCGACGAGCTCCATGTATGGAAAAACGCGCTCACGCCAGATAAGCCGCTAGCACAGCTGGAGGATCAATATCTTGGCGTGGAGCCAACGTCCATTCAATATTGGAAGCCGCGCGGACACAATACCGGAGTTGGCGACTGTATGCCATTCTTTGATGGAGAACGATTCCGCTTGTTTTATTTGTTTGACCGCAGAGGTCATGCAAGCAAATGGAATCTTGGCGCGCATCAATGGGCTCAGATTAGTACAAGTGATTTCAAATCCTGGGAGCATCATCCCATGGCGGTTGCCATTACTGAGGATTGGGAAGGATCTATTTGCACAGGTTCCGTAATCGTGAAGGATCATACTTATTATGCCTACTATGCCGTTAGGGCTACGGATGGTTCGCCGGCCAAATTAACGTGGGCCACAAGCACGGATGGTTCTATTTTTCACAAAACAGAACAGTACATAGGGCTTTCCAACAAGTATTCGCTGGCCTCTGTTCGAGACCCGCATGTGTTTCAGGATGAGGACGGTCAGTATCATATGCTGCTCACAACGAGTCTTCTCTCGCCTTCTCGCAATCAAGGCTGCTTAGCCCATTTGACGTCAGGGGATCTCGTGAATTGGACGGAGCAGAAGCCGTTTCTTGTCCCGGGGTATCATGATGAACCGGAATGCTCGGATTATTTTCAGTGGAATGGCTGGTATTATCTGATTTTCAGTAATGATGGTTTAGCGCGGTATCGATATTCGCGGAATCCGATGGGACCGTGGCTGCGGCCATCCATGGATGTATTCGATTGCGTGCAATGGCGTGTGCCTAAGACAGCCGCTTATCATCATGGGAGAAGGATTGCTGCCGGATTTCTTTCCTCGCCGGGTAGGTACGCAGGAGAGCTCGTCATTCGTGAACTTCTGCAGCACGCGGATGGTACATTAGGGTTCAAGCCCATGATGGAATTGGCAGAGGAGCCGATTGCTTCGCATGAGATTGACCCCGTTACATTGAGCGATGATAACGGACTTATTTTTCACGATATCGAGTTCGAAGGGACCGCTGATCTTATCATTTCTTGTCAGGCTACCCCTGGAAACAACAACTTATACTACGGATTATCGCTTGCCGGCCCGAAAGGATTCGAGGACGGTTATGATATCCGATTTGATCCTTCAAGGCGTAAAGTCGGCATTCATCGTGCGCATTGTTCATCCTTGCTTGAGAATGAAGCGGCATCGATCTATGAACTCGAAGCCTTGCATGAACCTACCTCAATCGTGGTTGTGATCAAACAAGATTGGATCGACCTTTGCGTGAATGGCAATCGGACATTAATTTCAAGAATGCAAAGGCAGGAACAAGCATCGTCTAAACTGCGTTTGTTTGCTCAATTTGGCAGTGTCTCATTCGATGATATCCAGATTCAAGAACTAACGCAGCCGTTCATTTAAAGTTTAAGAAATCCTTTATGTTTATCCCCACTTCTTCTTAACAAGTTTTCTTTATCCTTAAGTCCATGAAGGGATAAGGGGAGGCTTGAAGATCGATGAAGAAGTGGGTTTTTTGTTTTGTTATACTAGTGGCGGTGCTGTTCGTCTACGGAATTCGGGAGACCAAACTGAATGCCTATAACGAAATCCAACTGAATGAAGGCAGTCGAGCTCAACAGGGGGCAACGTCCTCAATGAGTGAGCTTAACATAGGTATTGATCAAATCTATCAAGGCGATCTGCTGCTCGTTAATAAAGATCACCCGGTACCTCCGGGAAGCGAAGAGACCGGGGCGGTCAAACTGTCTGAGCATCCGGAACTGGTGAATGGATTCATTTTGCTGGATAATGAGATTGAGCTCTCGCCAAGTTTGGCCCGTAAATTCTCCGCTATGATAAAGGCTGCAAAGGACGATGGCGTGAACCATTTTACCATCAACAGCGGTTATCGGAATCATGAGGTGCAAAATCAGCTTTTTGATCAGAAAGGCGCTGACTACGCGCTTCCGGCAGGCTACAGTGAACATCATTTAGGGTTATCGCTTGATATCGGTTCGACGCAAGAGGAAATGAGTCGAGCACTAGAAGGAAAATGGCTAAAGAAGAACGCATGGCGATATGGATTTATTTTGCGTTATCCGAGTGACAAAACGGAGGTCACAGGGATTCAATCGGAGCCATGGCATTTCCGTTATGTCGGTTTGCCGCACAGCGCCGTGATGCAGAAGAAGAATTTTGTCCTGGAGGAATATCTGGATTACTTGAAAGAAAAGAAGCAAATTACGACTACTGTAGATGATCAAACCTATGAGATCTCTTATTATCCGGTCTCTAAGAATACGACAATACCGGTACCGGCGAATGGCAGCTATGAGCTGTCAGGCAACAATATGGACGGGGTCATTGTGACCAAACGAATCGCGTGATTCATGTGACGAGTATGAAACCTTAGAGCAAGCCTAATGCTAAAGAAATCCAGGGAGGAACGAATGAAGCCGATCACAATTCTGATAGCAGACGATGAACAAGAGATTGCCGATTTAATTGAGCTGCATTTACACAAAGAGGGCTACAACTGCATCAAAGTTTCGGATGGGCAGGAGGCGGTTGCTGCTGTGCAGAAGCATGCTATCGATCTGGCCATTCTCGATATTATGATGCCGAAACTGAATGGCTACGAAGCAACAAGGCAAATTCGGGCTCATCATAATTTGCCTATCATCTTCTTAAGCGCCAAAACGACCGATCTCGATAAGATTACGGGACTCGTCAGCGGAGCGGATGATTATGTAACCAAACCGTTCAATCCGATGGAGCTGGTTGCTCGCGTGAATGCGCAGCTGAGGCGTTCCATGCAGCTCAATCAGCCTGCGGCAGCAATCCAATCGGTTGTGGAAGCGGGCGGATTGGTGATTAACCAGGAACAACGCACCGTTATCCTTTATGGGGAAACGATCGAAATCACGCCGAAAGAGTTTGATATTCTGTACTTGCTGGCAAGTCATCCGAAGAAGGTCTTTAGCGCGGAGCAAATTTTTCACCAGGTGTGGGGCGATGCTTATTATGAAGGCAATAACACGGTCATGGTCCATATTCGCACGCTGAGGAAGAAACTTGGTGAAGACGTTCGTCATAACAAGCTGATTAAAACGGTATGGGGAGTGGGGTATTCGTTCCATGGCTGAAATGCTCCGCAGCTTCCGATTTAAGATGATTCAATTTTTTGGATTAAGTATGATTCTGTCAGCTGGGATTACTTATTTGCTCTATAAATTGCTGCAGCTCTATTATTCAACGGCCAAGTATGGAAGTACATTGGCTAAAATCCGGCATTTCATTGGGGAAATTGGAGATATTCGAATCTTCCTGCTTGTCTTTATTCCTCTGGCCATCTTGTTCTTCTTCCTCCTTACGAACCGATATGCGGCTTATTTCCGTGAAATATCGAGCGGCATCAATCAGCTGGCCAATGGCGATTTCAACAATCGTGTTCAACTGGCATCGGACGATGAATTCGGGGATATTGCCAGAGATATTAATTTGGCCAGTGAGAAATTGCAGCAAGCGCTGGAAAGAGGAGATTTTGCAGAGAACAGCAAGGAACAATTGGTGCTAAACTTGGCGCATGATTTGCGGACGCCGCTGACCTCGGTGCTCGGTTATCTGGATTTCATTCTGCGAGACGACCAGCTTACAGCAGAGCAAATTAACCACTATACGAGCATTGCGTACACCAAATCGCAGCGATTAGAGAAGCTGATTGACGAGTTGTTCGAAATTACGCGAGTGAATTACGGCAAGCTGCCTGTAGAGATGAAACCGATCGATCTGAGCGAGCTTCTCATCCAGTTAAACGAGGAGCTCTATCCGGCCTTGGAGAAAAACAACCTGACTACCCGCTTGAATGTAGCTCCGCATTTGACCGTATTGGGGGACGGCGAGCTGCTTGCACGTGTATTTGAAAATCTGCTGACCAATGCGATTCGCTATGGCAAAGAGGGTCAGTTTATCGATATCAACGGCCAAATGGAAGCCGAGGAAGCGGTCCTTCAGGTGGTTAACTATGGCGATAGTATTCCTCCGGAGGAGCTGCCGCATATCTTCGACATGTTCTATACCGGCGATAAAGCACGAACCCATCGCGAAGGAAGCACCGGTGTAGGCTTGTCCATTGCGAAGAGTATCGTCACGCAGCATCAAGGGGTCATTACAGCTCAAAGCGATGTCATTCGCACGCTGTTTGAAGTTCGTCTGCCGCGAAATATGGGATCCGACGGGGCATGGGAAGCGGAGCTTGAATAAGGGCTATTTCAGCTTCCAGTCGCGGGGGATCATCTCAGCAGCCATGGCGGGGGGAGCAAGGTTAGTTTGAGAGTTGAGAGTTCCGTATGTGGCATGCCGCATGCCGCAACCCTGCCACATGCCAGAACCGGCGTCCTTCTTGCCGTAAAAATCTAACGAATCGTAGGAGCCTTATTCGGCGAATATTGGGGCTCTGAGATTCTAACGAACCGTAGAGGTCTTATTGTGGGAGAATCAGCTCCAATACACCTAAAAACCGTCAAATTAGGCCCGTACGATTCGTTAGCATTTTTTTGGAGCTATATTCGGGTAAATAAGCGCTGTACGATTCGTTAGAGCATTCCACATCGAGAAAAAGCCACCGACTATGTTGGCAGCTTCACGTTCAAGATCTATATGGACAACTCGATTTCGGGACTCTCCGCTCTATTCGGGCGAGCTTTCGTCGCTGAGAGTCTGCTTTTCGAACCCTCAGCCGCCACCGCAAGGGGGCATGTTCTTGCAGCGCATAAATTGACAACGCTTACATATAAATATGGTACAATTTAGTTGCTTGCCGCTCATTGATGAAATGGGTTTCATTAGCTCAGCCGGCAAGTCTATTGCTCTATTCCTGCCTATCGATCTGATCGTAAAGGGGGTGAGGCGAAACGAGGGGAAGGACTGTGAGCGGTCCTCCTGAGTGGCGTTATCAGTTGCCTGATGAACATTCGAAGATGAGAGGAGTAATGGCGTTATGTTGAAACGAATCGGTTTGTCCATTTTCAGTTGGGTGGTGATGGTGACCATGATTGGATCGGGCTTGGGAGGTATGAATGTTCCCAAGGTAAATGCAGCTGCGTATACGGCTGTCGTTAATCCCAGTGTTCAATATCAGACTTGGGAAGGCTGGGGTACGACGCTTGCCTGGTGGGCGCACCGTGTCGGGGGTGCAACGGATTCGGTACGCAACGATTATGCGGACCGTCTGTTCAGCACTAGCGGACTGAATTTGAATATCGTACGCTACAATATCGGAGGCGGCGAGAATCCCGCCTATCCGAACCATATGGACTTGCGGGCGCGAATACCTGGCTACAAGGCTACGGCTGCGGCAAGCTATGATTGGGCGCAGGATGCGAATCAGCGCTGGATGTTGAATGCCGCTAAGTCGCGAATCAACTCGAGCGAGTTCATTGCCGAGGCCTTCTCTAACTCGCCTCCGTGGTGGATGACGAAGAGCGGCAGCGTTACCGGGAATACCAACGCTGACGAGAACTTGAAGACTGACATGTATGACGATTTCGCGGATTACCTGACGAGCGTTACGCAGCATTTTCAGAGCAGCTGGGGCATTAATTTCCGTACCCTCTCCGCCTTTAACGAACCTAGCTCCAATTATTGGACGTTTGGCAACCGCCAAGAGGGCAACCGCATGTACCCCGCCAATCAGCAGATCATGATCGGCGAACTGTATAACTCGCTAACCGCCAAGGGATTAACGACGGGGATCAGCGCGCCGGAAGAAACGAGCATCGATCTTGCGAGGGATACGATCAATAGTTACTCGGCGGCGACTAAAGCGAAGCTCGTTCAGTACAATTCCCATACGTACGGGGGCAGTGATCGTGTAGGCTTGAACACCGCGGCCGGTGGCAAGCGGATCTGGAACTCCGAGCACGGCGACGGGGAAGCGAACGGGATTACGATGTCGCGGAATATTTTGTGGGATATCAAATATATGAAAAATGCAGCATGGGTTTATTGGCAGGCGGTGGAGACGCCGGGCGGTTGGGGAATGATCGAGACCGATCTGAACAATGCGAGCGCGAACCTCGGCACTTTTACAGTGAAGAAGAAGTATTATTCCATGGCCCAGTGGAGCAAGTACATCCGCCCAGGGTACAAAATCCTCGATATCGCGGATGGGGATTCGATTGCAGCGTACGATAGCGTGGGCAGTAAGCTCGTCATTGTCACAGTCAACGACTCTTCTGCTTCCAATACGGTGACGTACGACCTGTCGCAATTTACGAACGTGACGGGCTCGGTGACAGGGACTCGGACCAGCGGCACCGAGAATTTGGCTGCAGTCTCAGGTCTTTCACTGTCGAATAAGAAATTCACTGCGACGGTGCCGGCAGGGTCTGTCAGCACATTTGTCATCACCGGTGTTTCGGGTACCAGCACACCGACGATAGATACGTCAGCCTATTACAAGCTGGTGAACCGCAAGAGCGGCAAACTGATGGACGTTAGCCAAGCATCGCAGGCGGACGGGGCAGACGTCATTCAGTGGACGGATAACGGCGGCATGAACCAAATGTGGCAATTCGTTTCCGTCGGCAGCGGCTACTACAAGCTGGTGAATCGGAATAGCGGCAAGGTGCTCGACGTGTCGGGCCAGTCTACCGCAGATGGAGGAAACGTCATCCAGTACACAGGGGGCAGCGGTCTTAATCAGCATTGGCAGCCGGTGCTGGTCGGAGGCTACTATAAGCTGATCAACCGAAATAGCGGCAAAGTCGCAGATGTCAGCGGCGCATCGACTGCCGATGGCGGCGATGTCATCCAGTATTCGGACAATGGCGGAACGAATCAGCAATGGCAGCTCGTTAAAGTGAATTGAAGTTAACGTATCGAAATATATTGAACATTTAGCTGAATATGATCGCATTCCCTTCCCGTAACTAGTTATCCTAAACTAATAGTAGCCCCCCGGGAAGGGATATCATGATCAAACGGGCAAGAGGCCGCATATACATGCGGCCTTTTTTCGACATTTTTCCTGAATGTTTCGCGCGGGTGATATACAATAAATAGCAGAAATCCGTTTCTTGCCACAGACATCAAACAAGGAGGAGGAGATCGCTGTGTTTAGGCGCGTTCGAATCAAAATTTTCTTAGCTATGCTCATTACAGCCGCTCTTCCGCTTTGCATCACATCATTCATCGTCCTCTACCAAGTATCACAGCAAATTAAAACGGACCAGACGTTTGCGGACAATCGCATTAAACAGGATTTGAAGGGACAAATTGAGGAGTTTGCCCGAGATTTAAATGAAACCGCTTACCAGATTTATACGAATTCTGAATTAATCGAAAGCATTGCTTTAAATAAGGAATTTCTATCGGATAGCCGAACGTATAACACGGTTCGCGATATTCATGAATATTTTTTGAGCGTATATAACCAGTCGAGAGTGAAGAACATTTTAGGCATGTACGTCACGCGGCTAGAAGGAGAGGTCGTAGGCAATTTCTTTCCTAACTACTATCCCCAGCTGGAACCTGCTTATCTTCATGAGCTGCTCGCTTTATCGAAGGAGAATCACTATAAACCGCTTATGCGTGCGAGCTATGACAGCTTATACAAGGAGCCGATTTTTCAATTTCTGTATCCCGTGCGCTATCGCGGAACGCCTTCGGGCCTCTTGGTTATTGACCTGAGGGAGAAGTCGTTTCGCAGCCTGGTCGAGAAATACAACACCTTTTATCACGGAGAGATTGCGATTACGGATGCTAATGGCACCATAGTCTATGGCACGGATCCCAAAAGGGTTGGTCAGCAAAGCAGCGAGCTGCAGCATAACGAAGGCAGTACCGTCCACATCAGTTCCGTTTTAACGGATGCAGCTTGGACGCTGAATTACGTCTATGACATCAATCCGAAGCAAATTTACTATCGCAATATCGCCATTACGATGCTGATCCTGACCGGCCTGCTCGCACTGGTCATCTCGTTCTGGCTCAGCTACACCATTACGAAGCCTATTATTCAAATGCATCGGATGATGGGCCGCATTCAGATCGGGGATTACAATGCCAGGGTGGATGTCTTCGCCAAAGACGAGATCGCTTTTCTAGGCAATCAATTTAATCGCATGGCCGAGAAAATCCAGCAATTGATCGAGCATGATTTGAAGCTTCGATTCATGAACCAGGAGAGTCAGATTAAAGCGCTGCAGGCTCAGATTTCCCCGCATTTCCTCTTTAACACGCTGCAGATGATGGCCGGAATTGCGGAAGTAAACAAGGTCCCGGACCTCAATCTCATCTGCCAATCGTTAAGCAATATGTACCGTTACAACATGAACATTCAGAATGAATGGGTCAAATTGCGCGATGAGATCATGCATATCCGCAATTACTTAGTCATTATTAACAAGCGGTTTCCGGAAAGCATTGGCTTCCGCCTAGATATCGATGCGGGTGTGCATGATTTGAAAATTCCGAAGCTCATCTTGCAGCCAATCGTTGAAAATGCGGTAGAACACGGTCTTATTCCCAGCGCAAGGAAAAGAAAGCTCCTAAAGATTTCGGCCAGGATCCGAAGAGAAGAGAACGCGCTGTATTTGTTTGTTCTTGATAACGGAATCGGGTTTAACGAGTCTAAGCTTAACGAGGTAGAAGACTTGTTGAAGGATGATCAGACGAACACGATTATGCACGTTATCGACGGGGAAGAAGAAAGCTCGATCGGACTGTTAAACGTCCAATCCAGAATGAAATTGATTTGCGGCGAGGACTACGGCATTCAGATCAGGAGCGGGATAGGCAGAGGCACCTGTATTATTTACCGGTTACCCCTAAAGGAGGCAGCATCAAGTGAAAGTACTAATCGTAGATGACGAGTCATCCGTGCATGAACAGCTGGAGAAAATGGTGCCTTGGGAGGATCTGGGCTGGGAAATCGTCGGTCATGCTTACAATGGCGAAGAGGCAAAGAAGTTTACGCAGGCCTTCCGGCCGAATTTGATCATAACGGATTTGAAAATGCCGCTTACAGACGGCATTAGCTTCATGAAATGGCTGGAGGAGGAATCGAACTCCACCGCTAAGGTCATTGTCGTTAGCGGATATGATGATTTTGAATACTCGCGATCGGCCTTTCTCCTGGGCGCGCGCGATTATCTCTTGAAGCCCATTCAAGAAGCGCAGCTGATTCTCGCCTTGAGCAAGGCAGTCGAACAGATACGGAAGGATTCCAAGTCGCTCAGCGACCGCATTAATGAAAAGGCGGTTCTTGGCGAAGGCCTCTTGCTGATGCAAGACGACTTTCTGACCCAAATGATCGGCGTATCGCCAATTGATGAGAATGAGATGCACGTTCAAGCCCAGAGGCATCTCATCCAACTGCCTGACGCAGGGTATGGGGTTATTTTACTGCGTTTTACCGATTTTGAAGAGCAAGTACAAAGCAGATATAAAGGCGAGCGCTCCACGTTTTATTATGCGGTTCGCAATGTCGTTCGTGAAACAGCCGGCGCCTCTTCGATTTGCTTTCGCAATATGCAATTGAGCAATGAGTTTGTCATCGTGCGGCCTTTATGGGATAAGAACATTACGGAGCTGATGCCGATGCTTCTTAAATTGACGAGCTCCCTCCAAAATGGCTTAAGACTACGGTTAAAAATAGGTGTGAGTACGTATAAGCAGCGCATCACTAAGTTAAATGCGGCCTATGCGGAGGCGAACCAAGCGCTGCAATCGCTCCCTATGTCGGGTGGAGCGGCGTACGCTGTGTATGACAAGAGTGCAGCGCAAGCCCCGGATTCTAATTCCGGGATGGCTGCTTTGTGGACGGAGATTGGCCTCCTCTTCGACCTCATGATGGAGACAGGGTCCTTGCGAAACGATCAAAATATGTTTCAGTTATTGGACGCCGCGTTCAGCGAGAAAAGGCTTTATGCCACTGCCGGCTTGGAATGGAAGAAGTCCATCATGGGTTTTCTGAACATCGTCGAAAAACACCCGATGGATGAGGATCAGAGAGTGTTACTGAACGAAACAAAGGCTGCCGTAAATACGTTTCAGGTTGCTCAGGTACAGGCTTGCATCATGGCGTGGATCAATGCTGTCGTGAAGAAAAATGCGGCGGATAGCCGTACGAAGAGCGGTAAGCCTCTCGTAGCCGTCATCCAAAAGTATATGGAAGAAAACTATAAAACCGTGTCTTTGGATGAGATCGCCGAGCAGTTTTATATTAATAAAAACTATTTTTGCTCATTGTTCAAAACCGCCACAGGAATCAGCTTCATGGAGTATTTGACAAGTCTTCGGATGAACCATGCCAAGCGATTGCTGGAAAGCAGCTCGTTGAAAACGTATGAAATTGCAAGTCATGTCGGTTATACGGATCAGCGCTATTTCAGCCAAGTGTTTCGCAAATACACGGGCGTCCAGCCGACGCAATATCGGCGAAACTTGTCGAATGAAAGTAATGAATCTTAATATATTCAACATGTTGGTGAATTTTTCGTCATTACGAAAGGGCCCCAAACTTTATAAGATGAAAGCGTAAACCATATTCGTTCTTCGAGAGGGGTCAAACAATGAAGGTTGCAAACAAATTATCAGCAATCGTTTCAGTGCTTATGCTGGCATCCGTATTGTCTGCATGCGGAGGAAACAATGAAGAGCCCGCAGCATCGAACAAAGCAAGCGAACCGGAGAACACAGCGACGGAATCTTCGACAGCGACAACCGAAGAGCCGGCGAAAGACCCTGTTACGCTGCAGTTTTGGTCTGCGCTTGATCCGAGCTCCGATCAGGGCAAGACGATTCAGCAGAAGGTTAAAGAGTTTGACGATAGCCACGAAAATATCAATGTAGACCTGCAGGTGATTACATATGACGTGCTTCACGACAAGCTGGTAGCCGCAATCAACGCAGGCGATGCACCGGATATCAGCTGGGGACTTAGCGAATGGTTCGGGGAATTCAATAAGCTGAATGCCCTTGCGGATCTCACGCCTTATATCGAGGGTTGGGCCGAGAAGGACAAGATTTATCCGAACGTGCTGGATGCCTTGAAAGTGGATGGCAAGGTCAAAGCGCTTCCCAATTACCTTGGCATCCGGGCGCTCCTTTATCACGAGAATATTTTGAAGGATGCAGGGATCAGCGCGCCTCCAAAAACTTGGGATGAGCTGCTTGGCATGGCAGAAGCCGTCAAATCTAAAACAGGCAAAGAAGCGTTCGGTATCGCCGGCGCCGGCGTGCGCTCACCGCAAGAATTGATTATGTACCTCGGACAGAATGGCGTCCAATTGGCCGAAAAACAAGCGGATGGTAAATATAAAAACACTTGGGCGGATAACCCGGATCAGCTCGCGAAAGCAACGGAAGTCTTCTCATTCTATCAAAGCATGGTAGAGAAGAAAGCCATTAAAGCGGATGCAAGAACATGGGGCTGGGAAGAAGAAGATCAGAACTTCGTATTGGGCCAATATGCCATGGTTGTAAACGGCCCATGGATTGAAGGCCGCGCGTCCGAAAATCCGGAAGGCATGAAGGACGTGAAGGTTGCGCCGCCAATGTACAAGAATACGCCTTCGACATTCATGGAAATCGCGCCGCTCTTCGTTTATAACTCGGAGCATGCGGACGAAACATGGGAGCTGGCATCCTTCCTGCTTGGCGCCGATTACCAACAAGCCGTCAATCCTTCTAATGCACCTCGTAATGATGTTGTGAACGATGGCTGGGGCAAGGATTTCATGGCTCTGGCACCGCAGGGTATCGTTTTCCCGACCGTCTCCCTGGGAGGCATTACGACGGCAATGCAAGACTCGTTGGCAAGAGCGCTCCTTAAGAAAGAATCACCGGAAAGCGTCGCGAAATGGCTGTCCCAGGCCATTAATGACAGCCTATCGCAAACAGGCGAATTAAGCGGAAACTAATACGGGTTATGTAATCGCAACTTCTACATGAACACGGGCAGGCATGAACCGGAGGGCTGCAGACGAAAAGGCGTGCTCTCCGGCCATACCTGCCTTTTTCTATACTGAGTAAAGTGGTGAATATCATGCTGACCCTAAGAGAGAAGAAACTAAGAAATTTGGCCATCGGATTTATTGTTCCTGCCGTACTGTTCTTTATCTTGTTCAACGCCTTTCCATTGGTTCAAGTTCTGTGGGACAGCTTTCAGCTCAAAAACTTACTTAATCAAGCAGTGAATGGATTTGCCGGCTTCGCAAACTATGCGCAAGTCGTCCGAGACGAATACTTTCAAACCGCTCTTTGGAACACCGTGGTATGGACCGTGCTCTCTGTGGCAGGTGAATACATACTAGGTATCGTTTCCGCGCTGGCATTGAACCAGAACGTAAAGGGGAGAACCCTTTTCAGAGGCATTATCATTATTCCGTGGGTGGTCCCCATTGTAATTGCCGGCCTGACCTGGACGTGGATGCTCACCCCAGACTACGGCATTCTGAATCTGTGGATGGTCAAGCTTGGGATCCTTAACGAGCCTTATTATTGGCTGGGTGAATTAAATACGGCGCTATTGACCGTTGTCTTTGTGAACATATGGAGAAGCTTTCCTTTCTATACAATCAGCTTGTTGGCCGGCCTTCAATCGATATCGAAAGATATATTGGAAGCGGCAGCGATTGACGGAGCCGGCATTCGCAAGCGGTTCTGGCACATTGTGCTGCCGCAGCTTAAGCCTATCTCATTAACGATTATTTTTATCCATGTCATATGGACGGCGATCAACTTCGATTTTATCTGGGTTATGACTGAAGGCGGTCCGCTTCACGCTTCGGAGACATTGCCGATCATGATCTATCGCTACGCGATGCAAGAATATAACTTCGGGAATGCGTCCGCGCTGGCTTCGATGATGCTTGGATTTATGCTAAGCGGATTTGTTTTATACTACTTCTTCAGCGTCAAAAAAAATCGGGGGTGAAGGTATGCTGATCAGTCGGCGAAAACAACAGCTTGTCACGTTTCTAACCTATGCGGTGTTGCTAGGTTTCTCCGCCTATTGCTTAATGCCATTTCTATGGATGCTTGTCACATCCATCAAACCTGATGATCAGATTCGTACGCTTAACCCGAGCTTTATGGTGAAGAAGTTTACATGGAGTCACTTCGATAACGTGCTGAACGGATCTGCCTTCTTGACGTTCTTTAAGAATAGTCTGTTCATTGCGGCCGTGACGACGGTACTTTCCTTGGTGGTTTCTATATTTACCGGATATGCGCTCAGTAGATTCGTCAGATTTAAAGGCGTGAAATTGTTCGGCGTTGCGATGATGTTATCTCAGATGATTCCGGGCGTATTGCTCTTAATCCCATTGTACCTGGTTATGAAGAACCTTTCGCTCATTGACACTTATGCCTCTTTGATTCTTGCGTATACCACGTTTACCATTCCGCTTTGTACGTTTATGATGAAAGGCTTCTTCGACACCATTCCAATCGAAATGGAAGAATCGGCCGAAATCGACGGCTGTTCTCGTGTCGGCATTATTTTTCGAATCCTGCTTCCGGTTTCCCTGCCAAGCCTTGTCGCTACCGCATTGTTCGCTTTTCTTAACGCTTGGAATGAGTTTATGTTCGGGTTCGTCTTCATCAATGACGAAGCCCATCGGACGCTGACTCCCGGAATTAGCCTATTTAAAGGTCTGTACCAAACGGATTGGGGAAGCATGATGGCGGCTTCTGTTCTTAGTGTATTGCCTGTTGTCATCCTCTTCATATTCCTTCAACGCTATCTGGTTGCGGGGATGACGGCCGGCGCGGTCAAAGGATAAGGAGGAACAAGATGCTGGATTCAAAGTGGATCCGAATTTCGGAAAATGGGCTGCATGTGCTGCTGGAGGCAACTGCACTCGGAGATGTTCGGTTATTGCATGTCGGCGCACTCGAGCCTTCGGGCGCTGAGCTGTGGGAGGAGAAGAAGAGAGCCAAGCATCGTTTGCTGGAGCTGCATGTAAGCGGTGAGAATCATGACGACCATCACGGCTCGAAGCATACGGGAACGCAGCCGGGCAAGAGATTGACCCTTCTAGAAACGAACGATTCGAGGAATGAGTACGGCCGGATTGTACGGTTATTGTTTAAGGACAATCGAACAAGCTTGAAGGTATGCCATCACCTGCAGTTTTACGATGGGATTCCGGTTCTTCGGACTTGGACAGAAGTAACGAACGCAGGCTCTCAAGATGTCGGTTTGGAGTACGTATCCACCTTCGCGTATTTCGGCTTGGATAAAGAAGGAGCGCAGCATCGCAATGATAAAATACGCCTTCATGTTCCGCACAACACCTGGTATGGCGAAGCGCAGTGGCGCAGCTATCGATTGCCGGAGCTGGGGCTTGAGAAGGTCAACGAATTTTCAATGAAACGACTTGCCTTCTCGAGTACAGGCACATGGTCCAGCTCGCAATACGCGCCGATGGGTTTTCTTGAGAACGAGGAAATGGGAACAGGTCTAGTGTGGCAAATCGAGCATAATGGTTCTTGGCACTGGGAAATCAGCGACATGGCGGACCAGCTGTACTTGCAAATCAGCGGACCGACGGAGGATGAGAACCATTGGTGGAAGTCGCTCGCTCCAGGGGAGACTTTTACTACGGTACCTGCAGCGATCGGAGCTGTAACGGGCGGAGTCGAGCAGGGAATTGCCGCAATGACACATTATCGCAGACGGATTAGAAGACCGAACGATGATAATCGCAACCTTCCTGTCATTTTCAACGATTATATGAATTGCTTGTTTGGCGATCCCACGACGGAGAAGCTGCTGCCGCTTATTGATGCGGCTGCGGATGCAGGCTGCGAATACTATTGTTTGGATTGCGGCTGGTATTCCGATGGCGAATGGTGGGACGGGGTTGGGGAATGGCTGCCTTCTGAGGCCCGGTTTCCCGGAGGCATTCAAGAGGTTTTCCGTTATATCAGATCCAAGGGAATGATCTCAGGGTTATGGCTGGAGATTGAAGTTATGGGGATTAACTGCAGTCTGGCATCCCGGGTACCGGACAATTGGTTCTTTATTCGGCATGGCAAACGAGTCATTGATCACGCACGCTATCAGCTTGATTTTCGAAATCCCGCTGTACGGTCATACGCTGATCAGATCATAGACAGGGTTGTCCAAGAATATGGTGTGGGCTATATCAAGATGGATTACAACATTAATGCCGGCATTGGCACGGAGCATTCTGCCGATAGCTTTGGAGACGGGTTATTGGAACATAATCGCGCCTATTTAGCTTGGTTGGACGGCGTCTTCGCCAGATATCCGAACCTTGTCATCGAGAACTGCGGCAGCGGAGGCATGCGCCTTGACTACGCCTTGCTCGGCAGACACAGTATCCAATCCACCAGCGACCAAACCGATTATTTGAAAAACGCGGTCATTGCAGCGGCAAGCGCCTCGCTGGTTACTCCGGAGCAGGCCGCTGTATGGTCATACCCGCTTAGGGAAGGCGACCGAGAAGAAGTCGTGATGAACATGGTGAACAGCTTGCTGCTGCGGGTGCATCAAAGCGGGCACCTTGCTGAAATTAGCGCGGAACGGCTTGCACTTGTTAAAGAGGCCATTTGCTACTATAAACAGATTCGCCATCATATCGCTTCAGGGGTGCCTTTCTGGCCCCAAGAATTACCGAACTTCGAGGATCCATGGTTTAGCTTTGGCATTCGGGATGCCGATACATGGCTGCTGGCGGTTTGGAGAATGGATCATAGCCAACCCTCTTGTTCCATTTTTTTGCCGGAGCTTAAAAACGCGTCCGTTCAGATCAGGCTCGCCTATCCAAGCGATAGTGACGCCGAATGGACATGGGAGACCGGAATAGGAGCGCTGCACGTGACCTTGCCTAACGCACGTTCAGCTAGGCTATGGGAAATCAAAAGGTCGAAATAAACGGTTTTCTGAATTTTATCACCGTATTTTGTGAATTTTCTCTCATTTAATTCCATTAAAATAATCGTTACCATAAGTGATGTAAGCAACTTCATACACAAGGTGGTGTAATTAATGAAATTGAAGAGCAGGTTTTTGTCGGGCGTGTTAGGGGCTGCATTACTCTCGGGGTTGCTGCCGATGGGTACGGCGTCCGCGGCCGGCGAGCAATTAACGGTAAATTTGGCATCTAGCACAGGGGCACTTAAATACGGGGCTACAGGTTTTTTGTATGGTCCCGGTGATGAAGGTGTGCCCACGGATACGATGCTTGCCGCGTTAAAGCCGCAAGTCACCGCGCAGAAAGCGCCGGACGGCTTGCAGCATCCCAATGGCGATGCCTTGAAAATTGCGCCGATGTTTAAGCGGAACGGCGGCAAGGAAATTCAGATTTATATGCAGGATATTTATCAGAACTGGCCTTATGAGAATCTTGGCATCAACGATTACTTAAGCAAAGTGGACGTGATGGTACCGAAAGTCGTCGCGGATCCCTATCATTCCAGTTATGTCTATGTGCCGTTTAACGAGCCGGATCTGATCTGGTACAATACGAGCAATCTTCTGCAGACGTTTTTTAACGACTGGAAGACGGTTTAACAGCGGATTAAGCAGCTTGACCCGCAGGCCCGCATAGCCGGACCTAACTTCTCCAGCTATAACAGCTCGGCGATGAGTCAGTTTATGGTGTTTGCCAAGAATAACAGCGTCCTGCCGGATGTGGTTACCTGGCATGAATTGCAGAATAATTTCTTTACCAACTGGTATAGCAACTACAACAATTATCGAAGCATCGAAACGAGCAATGGCATTACAGCACGTCCGATTTCCATTAATGAATATGGCCGTTCTTCAGGAGATTTGGGCAATCCGGGCAATTTGGTTCAATGGATTACCCGGTTTGAGAACAGCAAAGTAGATGGAAGCTTGGGGTATTGGACCACGGCGGGAACGTTAAATGATCTGGTCGTACAGAACAATAAGGCAACCGGCGCTTGGTGGCTGTACAAATGGTATGGGGAAATGACAGGCAACACAGTAACGGTTACGCCTACGAACCCAAATGCCGTCGGTTTGCAGGGTATTGCTTCACTAGATAGTGCGACGAAGCAGGCCAGAGTCGTATTCGGCGGCGGTTCCGGGAGCAATAATGTTGTCGTACAAGGCTTCGGGTCAGCCTCCTACTTAGGGACCTCCGTTCACGCCACGGTATGGGGTGTCGATAATGTCGGCATAGCGGCATCCGGCGGGCCATATTTCAAACAAGAAGGCGATTATACGGTCAGCGGTGGTCAAATTACGGTGCCGGTAGCTTCGATGAATGCATCGTCCGCTTATCTCATGGTCATTACGCCAAACAAAGATTTGACTGCCGCCACGAATAATAATCGCTATGAAGCCGAATATGCACGTCTATCGGGTTCGGCTGCGATTACTTATGGCACCAATACGGGTTATTCCGGTACGTATTTCGTGGAAGGCTATGGCAGCTCCAATAATGCGACGACCGGATTTGTCGTCACTGCACCTACGAACGGTTACTATAATCTAACCGTTCGCTATGCAGCAGGAGCAATTGGATCCGCGCCTGCGAATCGGTCGCTGCGACTGGTGCTGAATGGCGCTAACCTAACTGACCTTTCGCTGCCAGGGACGGCGAATTGGAGTACGTGGAACAGCGTCACAACAAACATATTTTTAACGGCAGGCATAAACCGAATTGACTTAAAGGCGTTTACCAGCGACGATTCGGACGCTGTAAATATCGATTATTTGGATCTCGCTTCGACTGGCGGCACAATAACAAGCTATGAGGCCGAAGCATCCGGTAATACCCGTGCGGGAACGGCGGTTGTAACGGCTGACGCTGCGGCATCAGGTGGACAATTCGTAGGTTACATCGGACTGGGAGCAGCGAACACGCTTCAATTTAATAACGTGAATGTCCCAGCCTCGGGTCTGTATCGCATGATCGTTAGCTATGCGAATGCGGAAGTAGTTGGGACGCACGAGTACAACAATAATGTGGTTGATCGATATGGCTTCATTAGCATAAACGGCGGCACGGCCAATCGGTTTACGTTCCGGAACACCTTGTCCTGGAATTCTTACTACACGACTGTTATTGACGTCAATTTGAATGCAGGCAATAACACGATTAAATTCTCCAACAGTGCGGCTTACGCGCCTAATATGGATAAAATCATGATTGCTGCACCACTGGGTTCCGGAACCGGAAGCGGGAGCGCATTTGATCCGGATGCTTACTACAGGCTCGTGAACCGCAATAGCGGCAAAGCGCTCGATGTGTACAATTTATCTACCGTTGACGGTGGCGATATCGTCCAATGGACGAGCAACGGGGGATTAAATCAGCAATGGAAAATCGTTGCAGTGGGGAGTTATTACAAACTCGTGAATCGCAACAGCCAGAAAGTGATGGACGTGGACGGAAGCTCGACGGTCAATGGCGGCGATGTCGTACAGTGGACGGATAATGGCGGAACCGACCAGCAGTGGAGTATCGTCGATTTGGGCGGCGGCTATTTCAAGCTCATCAACCGTAACAGCGGTTTAGTGCTAGATTTGAACGGTGGCTCGACTGCCGATGGCGGCGACGTCATTCAGTGGACGGACAACGGTGGAACGAATCAGCAGTGGACCATTGTAACGTCGTAAAAGATACATGACAAGAAGCCGGATCCGAGTGAGGGTCCGGCTTCTTGTCTCCACTCATGCGGCGGTCCCCCCGTTCAACCGAGATGCTGTAAACAATCATAATTCCAATAGTTGAGAGGTAAAGATCTTCAATTGACGCCTAGTCGGGCTGTAAAGTACGATATGCGACAAGCGCTATTGAAGTGATGTGCTAATCCACTCACAAAAAGGGGGAAGATTGGTTACCGTACAATGTACGACGCACGAAGGCGAAGGCTTCTATCCATCACGGGTCGACATGATTAAAACTCTATTGGGAGGTTCTATCATGAAAAGAAGCAGCAGGATATCGGTTGTACTGGTCATCGCCATGCTCGCCATGCTAATCTCAACATTAGCCATGCCAGCAAGTGTTAGCGCTTACAGTACACCTAATACTCGAGGCGGGGTAATGGGGCAGTGGTATTTTGGGACACAAGCCGAGCTGAACACGGCCGCGGATAACGTTGTAGCCGCAGGCATGAAGTGGGTCCGTTTAGATTTGAGATGGGACATCGTGCAAGCCGGAGGGGCGAGCTCCTACGACTGGAGCTGGCCGGACAAAATGGTCAATACAGCTCTGAGCAGAGGGCTAAAAGTCATGCTCGTAGCTGGCTATACGCCAAGCTGGGCGAATGGCGGGAATTCCGATACTCGCTACTATCCGAACACGGCTAATATTAATGCGTGGAAGAACTTCCTCGACTTAGGCGTAAGACGCTATTTGCCACTTGGCGTTACTACCTATGAGATATGGAATGAGCCGAATTATTCGGTACAATCCAGCCCATCTTTATTTGTCAGTAATATTCTCATTCCGGGGGCGACAGCTATCCGTGCAGCTTCCGTAGATCTGCATGTACCGGTTACGATCGTCAATGGCGCACCGGCGAACTTGATCAACACATCGGGTATCACGGATCCCTATGCTTGGGTGACGGGGATTTATGCGAACGGTGGAAAGGACTATTTTGATGCGCTCGCGATTCATCCTTATTGCTGGCCTGCAGCTCCAACGACGCCGAGCGTATGGAACGCCCTGCTGCGGGCGAACGAAATTCATACGATTATGGCCAATAATGGGGACGGAAGCAAACAAGTATGGGCAACGGAATTCGGTTACCCGACTTCAGGTCCGAATACGGTAACCGAGCAGCAGCAAAGCGACTACATTGTATCTGCTTTCCAAGTGTGGACGCAGTCTGCTTGGGCAGCTTGGACGGGGCCGATGTTCCTGTACACGTATAAAGATGGCAGTACAAATTTGAATGATCCGGAATCCAATTTCGGATTGCTGCGCAACAACAATACGTTTAAGCCTGTCATGAGCCAGCTTCTCTCGGTTATGACGAATTCACCTCCACCACCGGCTCCGGCAACCTCCGGTTATGGCGGTACAACGCCGCCTCCTACGGGAGGAACGACGGTCTATGAGGCGGAGAACGGCACCTATGCCGGCGGAGGGCAGCAGCAGAATGCAACGAATGCGTCTAATGGCAAGGTTGTCGGTAATTTGAACAGTGTCGGTGCGTCTTCGCAAGTCAATAGTGTAAATGGCGGCGCAGGAGGCAATGCGACATTGGTCGTCCGTTTCTCCAATGCGAATACGAGTGCCAGGACGTTAAGTTTGTACGTGAACAATGTGAAAATCCAGCAAACCAGCTTCGCGCCAACGGGCAGCTGGAACACCTTCGCCAATACGGGCTCCATAACGATTCCGCTTAATGCGGGTGCAACGAATACGATTAAGATTCAGAGAGACTCCGCCGATAATCCGGCAGCGGATATCGACAGCTACACGGTTACAACGACGTCGTCATCATCGAACCTCTTGATTAACGGTTTTGAAAATGTGGCGCAGTGGGCAGGCGAGGCTACGCGAACAGCAGATACTACGAAGAAAACCGAAGGCGCTCAATCCATCAAGTTCCACTACGCAGTACCTGCCAGCGGCTGGGCTAATGGCTACTACAACATTAGCAGTCCTTATGTAGATATTTCTAACGCCACCAGCTTGAAGATCGATGTTTATCCGACGACCCAATCCCCATCGGGGCAAACCGAACCCATTGTGTTGAAACTCCAGGATCAAACAGGCGGTGTCATCTACGAGAATCGGCTGCCTAATTTGACGGCCAACCAGTGGAATACGGTGACGATCAGTTTAACCGGAATCGCACAGGCTAACCGCCATCAAATTAACAATGTGAATTTGTATGTGTGGTCCGGCTTTACCGCTCAACTTAACGGCAGAACGACACTGGATTATTACTTCGATAATTTGAGAGTGCAGTAAGCAGGCAGGGTGAAAAAGGTACAGTCCCTCAATAACGTTGTGGGACTGTACCTTTTTATTGGATGCCCATTTTCTTCGCTTCCGCATTAACCTCGTTAATCATCCGGTCCAGCCCTTTGGCCTTGTAGCCGTCGATAATGGATTTCCATATCACTTCAACGGGCAGCTTGCTGATCATAACGCGAATCATATCATCGTTGTCGAAGATGGTAAACGTATCTTTCGTAGGCGTAGATAGATTCGTCAGCCGCGGCTCGTACGCCTGCTTACTCGTCATGCGCAAAGCGTAGTCAATCAGCTCCTGCTGCGCATCGTAGGCTGCAGGAGAAATGCCGGAAAAATTCGGATCCAGCCCGAACATGCCATCCCAATTGACCAAATTCGCGAAGGCCGTAAACGATGGATATTTTAATAGAATGTTGGTACTTGGATCGCTCTTCTGTATCGCATCTCCGCTCTTGGTGTAATCGACATCCATGAGGCCGTAATGCCGCATCTCCAGAAATTCCGGAGAGTTCATGTAGTCAAATAACTGCAGAATGCGATCCATCTTACCTTCAGATACCTGCGAAGAGATATAGCTCTCGGACCAGAAGGTTTTGAACACCGCGCTGTATCTGTTGCCGTCCATACTTGGAAGGGGCTTGAGGAACCGGACGCTATCGTAGAAATCCTCATCCTTCGGGTGCAGCTTCTGCCAGCGATTCTTGTTTATATTGGCGTCCACGGAGCGGAACATGCCGGATGTGATGAGAGCCGCCACTTTACCCTCGGCAAATTTATCAAATCCCATATTGCCTCTGGTGATCGGCAGATCCGGATCAATTAAACCGTCGGTATAGAACTCCCGAAGCAGCTGCAAGGAAGCAATCGCATGTTTCGAGAATACGGCAGGAATGTAACGCCCATCTTCCTTCATCCATTTAAAATCACTTCCGCTTCCGTCGCTTGTTGCGGCAGGTGAGCCGTACAGCCAGAACAATCCGCCCAGCAGCAGCTTGGAGACGGAGGTGAGTCCCGTAATATGCTTGTTCTCCGGGTCTTTATCCACAATGGCCTTGATCATGGCTCGGAACTCATCCCACGTCTCCGGTTCTTTAGTTATGCCTGCTTGCTGCGCAAGATCCCAACGATAGGCGACCAATCGGTCCAGAACGTTATAGTCGGTGCTGTCGTAGGTTTTGCGCGGGATAAAATAAAGCTTGTCATGATCCTTAAGATCCTGAAATTCAGGTGTCGCCAAATACTTGGCCAAATAAGGATAGGCGGATAAATCGCTGGGCAGCGGCTTGATAACGCCTTGATCTCTCCAATTGCGGTAGTACTGCGAGTTTACGGCATCGACTGCGAAAATATCAGGAAGCTGGCCCGTGGACGCCCACATTTGAAACTGCTGCACGTAATTTGCGGTTGTGATGGCAACCGGCTTGATTGAGATGTTGAGCTTCTTCTCTAAGCGTTGGATAAGCGGGTCTTCAGCAAGCGAGTTAGCCGTCAGCTCCCAGATCGCAACGGAAATATCCATAGGCTCCGATGGTCCGGAGGAGGCAGGCTGCGCCGGCAGTCGCTGCTGACTGGTGTCGCGGCAGCCTGCAGCAGTAGCAAACAGCACTATGATTGCTAATAGAGCGGCTAATCGCCGTGGCACGGTGCTCATATTCATCACTCCTCGCCGCCTCCATTGTTCAGCATTCGGTATTGTTTAGGGGTTTGCAGCGTGTTCTTCTTGAAGATCCGGGTGAAATAGAAGTAGTCTCGGAACCCGATCGTTTCCGCAACCTCGCCAATCGGCAGATTCGTCGTTCGGAGCAGGTTCTTGGCTTCCTTTAGTCGCACATTCGTTAAATATTCCGTAAATGTCACTTTAATCTCACGCTTGAACAGCTGGCTCAAGTAGTTCGGATGCAGGTAGAAAATGCGCGAGATGCTTTGGATGGAGATATGATTGCGATAATTTTCGTTCATATACTTGATGATTTCTTTCAAGTTTGCGTGTTCGGTTTCCCCCTTAACAACGCGGGATGCGCTTACAGGCTCGGAGGCTAAGGACTCGTCATTTAAGCTTTCTTGCAAACTGTCGATCATCTGATCGAAGCTGGGGTAGAGATGATACAACTGCTCCTTGCTAAAGATGTAATCGTCCTCGGACGAATGAGAAGCAGAATGAAAATAAACGATATTATAGATCCGCAGCGTGTGGTAGATCGTAAGGCATTGCTTGTTTGAAGGCAGACTCATCTCATCCAGCAAGTCTTTAGCTAAGGCAAACTCGCTCTTAGCGACTGCTCTCTCAAGCCTTCGGATCAACAGCGCTGCATGATCATCCTTAGCCTGTTGTTCCTCCCAGTATAGATCCTTGCGATTATGAATAAAGAAATCCCATGCGCGTACCGTGCTTTGTTCGATTCGCTGCATCATGCCTTCTATATTTCGATCCGAATGCAGGATGCCTATGCCCAGAATCCCATCCGGGATAGGTGAGGAGAGAGCTGCTAATAACGCATCCCGATCTGGCGCCTGCACCCAATAAACACTGCGGGCATAACCGAGATTAATGCCTGCATAGTTGGTTTCCGCTAGGAAGGTTAGTCGACCTTTGCCCACGGAAACGAGCAGATAAAGGGTGTCTGAGGTGATGCCGGCGTCATGCAAGATTTCGTTGAAAGCGGATTGTGCCCTTGTTGTAGCCGGATCATCAAGCAATTCTAGCAGCTTGCCTTCGCGTTTGTGCTTGATTTCATCGAGGTTGCCCGCTGCCGTTTGAAGCAGGGTATGGATCTCGTGATCGTCGAAGGGCTTGAGGCAATAGCCGAGCACGCCGTAATTCAAGGACTTCTGCACATAAGCAAATTCAGCGTAGCCGCTAATGACGATGATTTGAATGTCTTTGTTCAGCTCTTTAATTTGCTTAATTAGCTCTAGGCCCGATAACCCCGGCATTCGAATATCGGTGAACACGACATGCGGCTGCAGCTCTTGAATGAGTTGAAGCGCTTTGGTGGCGTTGTTGGCCTTACCCGCGACATAGAAGCCCGACTTCTTCCAATCCACGCCTGCCGCCAAACTCTTTAGAACAAGGTTCTCATCATCCACGAGAAGTACTTTATACACGGATATCCCCTCCCGGTTGTACGTAGTGACTTGGCATCGTAAGGGTTATGCATGTTCCTTGGCCGGCTTCACTCTCGAAGGTGAGCCCATATTGAAAGCCGTAAGCTAAACGCAATCGATTATTCACGTTAAGCAAGCCGATACTGTCGCTGTCAGGCGAATCCTGACTCTCGCGGCTTAATGAGGATGATTTCTCCAGTAATTTGCTTTGAATACGGCGTACGGTATCCTCATCGCCGCCCATTCCATCATCGGTGATGCGGAGCACGAGCGTCTTACCATTCTCGACCTCGCCGGTAATTGTGAGGTTTCCTTTGGTTGTTTTCGGTTCAAGTCCGTGAAAAATCGCATTCTCCACGAGCGGCTGCAGAATCATTTTCAAGACCGATACTTGCAGGGCTTCGTCCGTGAACTGGTAGGTAACGTCGAAACGATCCTCGAAACGGATCAGCTGCAGGTAGACATACGATTTCACTGCGTTTAGTTCCTGATCGAGCGTGACATAACCGGAGCCCTTGATGCTGTAATGAAAAAGCTTGCCGAGCGCCTTCGTCATGTCGACGATTTGGGGAGCCTCGGCTTCCAGGGCAACGCCTTTGATCGATTCTAAAGTGTTATATAGAAAATGCGGGTTGATTTGGCTGCGCAGATAAGCCGTGGCGGCTTTCTCTTTCTCGATCTCAGCCTCCAGCAGGTGGGTGTTCGTCTCGACGAGTCGATGCGTAAGATTGTCGATCTCACTTAACATGCCGTTCAAATTCTCGGCGACTACATTCATTTCTACATTGCCTTCAAGGTGAATGGTTGTCTTTAAATCCTTGATGCTGCCGGACTTTATACCGTTAATGAATCGCACGAGCAGCTGAATGGGCTGCACGATGTTGTTGGTAATCACCGCGAAAGGAACAGCCATTAATAGGATCGATAGGATGACAATGAGAATGCTGCGGTTGCGCACAGAGTCGAGCTCCGCCAGCAGCGCTTCTTGGGGAACGAAGCTGAGCACGGAGGCATTGATCTGGTCCAGCCGCTGGATTTGGATGGCTCCCTTGACCCCGCCTATGGAATCCGTCAGCTTCTGCTCGCTATTATGCTGGCTGCTTAGCGCGCTAATGCTTCTAGTAATATCGGGAGAATTCGTCTCCGGATATACGCTGCCGAGTCGATCAATGAGATAGAAGCCTATGCCAGGCTCCGTCATACTCCTGTCGTCATCGAAGAACATCGCCTCCACGTCGATAATGACGGCAATATAGCCGATTCGTTTGCCGTCCGTGCCGTTGCCGAGGTCGCTGGAATAGATATTTTGAGCAAACAGCATGCTGTTCTTCGAAGCGGAGCTATAATCGTAGGGCTCCAAGCCGCTGACATACACGGTCTTGCTGGACTCGATTTCCTTATTGGAGCGCTGCACGAAATCGATGCTGCCGTTCAGGCTGTACCGCATGCCGCTGGTGCCGATTAAGACGATGTCCTGGAACCCTTTCCTACCAGCCTTTAATGAAATGATTTTGCGGTCTAGCTCATTGCTCATCTCATATAGCAAGCTGGGATCGTTCTGTGTCATGAATTTCTGCACGAAAGGGTCGAACCCTAGGCTGAGGATAATCTGGCTGATTTCGTCGGATTTCTGCGAGAGGTTAAGCTTGAATTTCCGAATGGTATCTTCGGTATATTGATTGTTGTTTTTGATGACAATTTGAGAGGTTTGGGAGTACAAAGAATAAATAATCATCAGCATGATAATGACAATAAGTGCAACGGCTAGCTTAAGCTGCGTCTTAATGCGCATTCTCGTTAAGATCCCCATGGCAGCACCTGTCCGTATCGAGATTGAGTTTATGTAAATGAGTATACCATCATCGTTTTCGAAAGAGACGGTTTCAGGCAAAGCTCTTAGTTTAGTCCATATTCTTATAATTGGTTTACATACTTTTTGCTCTTCAGGTTGCTTATAGGAGAGGGGACCAATGTCCCCTCTCTATTTGTTGGCGTTCGAAGCAGGCTTAGTTTTATCCAGTTTTATCTAATCCACAGTCATACTTACTTGGCAGAATTGCCCCTATAATCACACTTGTAAGCCATTACTTGCCGGGGGGAATTCACTTTGATCAAAAGAAAACCATTAGCCGCATTAACGTTAACAACCATGCTGGCGCTGACCGTACTGTCGGGCTGCGGGAAGTCAAACAACGAGAATTCACCATCTACAACGACGAATGCTTCTGCGAATGAGAAGGAATCCACGAACACAGCTGCAACTACCAATGCGAATACGAATGCAGCCAATGCGACAACAGACGAGAGCACCGCTGCTGGCCTGGAAGGGAAAGTCGTCTTCTGGTCGATGTGGAGCAATGCGGAGCCGCAGGCTAAAGTCATTGATGAGGCTGTCAAAGAGTTTGAGGCGGCCAACCCGAAAGTGGATGTCGAAGTGAAATACAACGGTCGTGATATTAACAAGCTGATTAAGCCTGCACTCGAAAGCGGAGAGCAAATCGATATATTCGAGCAAGACCCGGGCTCGGCGCTCGGCAATCTCAAGGATCATGTATTGAAGCTTGACGAGCTCTTGGAGCAGCCGTCTGTCGGCATCGATGGCAAGTCCGTGAAGGATTCACTGCTTCCATCGCTGATGGATTGGGTTAAATCACTGGCTGCACCGGCAGGTCTTGAAGAGGGCTACTATGCGATTCCTCAGCAGCCTTACGCGGTACTATTCTTCTACAATAAAGCACTTTTTGCTCAAGCTGGCATTACTGCAGTTCCTACTTCGTGGGAAGAGTTTCTAGCGGATTGCGAGCTGCTCAAGCAAGCAGGCGTAGATCCGATTACGTTCGATGATGCCTACCGCGATCTTTTCATTGGCGGTTACCTCGGCAGTGCGATGGGCAGCGATTGGACCGACAGTCTGGTCAAGGACAAAACAGGCGAGATGTGGAACGATCCCATCGTGCTCCAGTTCGCGAAAGACATGCAAATCCTGAATGATAAAGGCTACTTCTCTAAGAAGATCGCAGGTAATAAGTATCCGGCAGGACAGCAGGATCTGGCACTGGGCAAAGTGGCGATGTACTTGAACGGCACTTGGCTTCCTAACGAAGTGGCGGCAACAGCCGGTCCAGATTTCCAATGGGGCTCCTTCCAATTCCCTGTCGTGGCGAACGGCAATGACAAGGGCGGCCAACAAGGACTTTCCTTCGGCGCACAAGGGCTGCTGATGAATAAAAACAGCAAGAACATCCCTGCCGCATTCGAGCTGGTGAAGTACCTTGTTGGCAAGAAGGCACAAGAGGGAATGTCGACGCAAGCGCTCGCGATTCCGGCTACGATCGATTCGACATGGCCGGCTCCGCTCGCGGAAGCTGCGGTTGCATTTGGCAATGCGAAGGTCAACATGCCATGGGGCTTTGGTATCGATAACGGAGGCGATTTCTCGAGCGGAACCGTTCTCCCTGTGTTCATGGAGCTGGCGACTGGAAAGATCAAACCAGAAGCGTACGTGAGCAAGATGGCGGAGCAAGCGAAAAAGTTCTATGACGGTAAATAAGTAACGCTATTGCAATCGGAACGCGGCGTTCGTGGGAACGCCGCGTTTCTGAATATAGGCTGACATGTTGCGGGGGTGCTGTCATGAGAATGAAAAAATCAATTATTGCGCTGTTCTTAGCGCCGGCTGTCATCATTTACTTGGCCATTTTCCTTTATCCTACTTTACGAACATTCGCTATGAGCTTCTACAATATCCCGACGCTCTCGAGCCGTATTGCGGAGTGGAAGTTTGTTGGCCTCGTCAATTACAAGGATGTAACGAGCAGCACTTATTTTATCGGGTCGGTCAAAAATGTACTTGGCATATGGGCGCTAGGGGGCGTATTGATCTTCGTCTTTGCTTTCCTCTATGCGGCGATCCTAACTTCCGGGGTGAAGGGGAAGAACTTCTGGCGATCGCTTATTTTTCTGCCGAATACGGTCTCCGCGGTGGTCATGTCCGTTGTATGGCTCCAGTATATTTACAATTCGAGTTTCGGATTGCTAACCTCCGTATTTAATCGCCTTGGCTTAACGGCGCTTGCCAATATACAGTGGACCGATAACGAGCATATTTATTATGCCATGATTATGGCGTTCAGCTTCGGTTCGATCGGTTATTTCATGCTGATCTTGAATGCCGGCATCAACCGGATTCCCGGCGATTTCTACGAAGTCGCTACCTTGGAGGGTGCGAATCCGTGGACGAAATTCTTCAAGATTACACTGCCGCTCCTGCGGGACGTGTTTCGTACAACGCTGGTCCTATGGACGATTACAGCCTTCAACTTCTTCGTATGGTCGGCGACGTTCGGGCTCGATGATCCGCATACGGTTACACCGGGGTACTACATGTACCAGAAGGTATTCGGCATGTCGAAAGGAACTTCGGTGTTGAATGAAGGGGCATTTAACGTGGGCTCAGGGGCGAGCGTCGGCATCTTAATTACGTTAGCAACGCTGGTCGCCTCTGCGCTCATCAGCCGACTTTTCCCGAGGGACCGTTTGGAATATTAAGAGGAGGAGGAACCTTCATGCGCAGCGTAGTATTGCGAAAGAAAATGAATCTATTGCCGGCTTACATTCCGCTCTATGCTTGGCTGTTATTCTCCGTCATTCTATTCGGTTGGGTCATACTGGCTTCGCTGAGTTCAACGAGAGATATTTTCACGAACTCCTTATTGAAAAGCGGCATCCATTTCTCCAACTACACGGACTTGTTCAAGGAGCAGGACATTGGGCGGTATTTTGCGAATAGTGTTATTTATACGGTTACAGCCTGCATCGGGATTGTCGTCGTTGCGGCTCCGGCAGCGTACATGCTGGGTCGAGCTCAGTTTAGGGGACGCGGGCTGCTGAACATGATGTTCATGTCTGCGCTGGCGATTCCGAGTATCCTCATCTCGATTCCGCTGTTCTCGATTTTTGTGGAATTGAAGCTGACCGGTTCGATCATCACGCTGATTCTCGTTTATATTTGTACGAATGTACCGTTTGCCGTGTTTTTTCTTACTAGCTTCTTCTCCTCTGTTCCGAAGGAACTCGAGGAATCCGCTTCGATGGATGGCTGCGGTCCGATAAGGGCGTTCATTCAAATCATTCTGCCGGTGGCACAGCCGGGCATCATTACGTTATCGATCTTCAACTTTCTAGGGGTGTGGAACGAATACTTCTTCGCACTGATCTTCTCCAACGATGCCAATTCGCGCACACTCGCGTTATCGCTGCAATCGATCGTTTACGGATATGCCAATACGGGCAATTACGGGGGGATTTTCGCGGCTTGTATGGTCGTGTTTCTGCCAAGCTTTATCGTATATCTGTTTGTGTCCAAGCGTATCATTTCGGGACTGACTGTAGGCGCTGTTAAGGGATAAAATCGTGGGGAGCTGATGGGCTGCAATGTTGGTGACGACCGCAAGTCTGGTAATCGAGGGAGCACGGCCGGAAGGGGAGAACCCCCTGCCGATGTTCCGAAACAAGGATGCGCATCGCGAAGTAACGGATAACGGCAGTCTGAAGCCGGAACAGAAACTATATATGGGTGACCATACAGGGGAGCGGTATTTGCCATATCGGATGCAGGACCGGTATTCGAGGAAGCGTGAGAACATAGAGCTTAAGACGATCGTGCTGGAGAACGATGTGCTTAAGGCCGTGTTTCTGCCGGAATTCGGCGGGAGGCTGTATTCGCTGCAAGAGAAGGCAACGGGGCGAGAGATTCTGTATAAGAATCCGGTGTTTCAGCCGGCTAATTTGGCGATTCTGAATGCTTGGTTCTCGGGCGGGATCGAGTGGAACATCGGTCACATTGGCCATACGTTTACGACCTGTTCGCCGATACATGCGGCCAAGCTTACCGATGATGAAGGGAACGAGTTTCTTCGCATCTATGAGTATGAGCGGTGCAAGAATCTGTTCTGGCATATCGATTTTCATTTGCCGCCGGGTGCGAGTCAGTTAGGGGTCTATGTCCGTATCGTGAATGATCAAGCGTCGGCGGTGCCCATGTATTGGTGGACGAATATTGCCGTAGAGGAGACCGAGAAATCGCGGGTGTTCTCGGGGACCGGCGAAGTCATCTATATCGATCCTACGCAGAAGGGCTACGGTGCTGACAAGCTGCCGATTCTTCCATCTGTTCCGGGCGTGGACGTGTCGTATCCGATGGGATTCCCGTATGCGAGCGAGTATTTCTTTCAGACGCCTGCTGCCGAGAAGTCGCCGTGGGAAGCTGTCGCCTATGAGGATGGCCGATTGTTCTACGAGCGATCGACTTCACGGCTCCGGTATCGGAAAATGTTTTGCTGGGGCAATCATGCAGGCGGCAGACGGTGGTGCGACTTCTTGGCGAAACCGGGCGAAGGCCACTATATCGAAGTGCAGGGCGGGTTCGCTCCAACGCAACTGCACGGTATCGAAATGCCTGCACATTCCGTGTGGGATTTCACGCAAATAATTGGGATGCTGAGCATCGACGATAGGGAAGCGGCTTATCAGGAGAATTGGGATCAAGCCCGAGACTATATAGAGGAGCAAGTCAGTCAGGCGCTCAGCGAGGAAGAGGTGTACGCTTCGCATGCGAGATATCAGGCGCAGGCGTGCAAAACACCGGAATTGTCGCTGCATACGGGTTCAGGCTGGGGCGCGTTAGAGCGATTGCGCAGGGAAGTCAAAGTCGGAGGCGGCGGTGAGAGTGCTGCTGCTGCCGCGATTCCAGAGGGCTTCGTCTTCGCGGATGAGACGCTGGGGCCGGAGCAGGAGCCATGGCTTGTCCTTCTGCGGGAAGGTTATCTTCCGGAGCATGATGTAGAAGAGATTCCGCCATCCTGGATGATTCAAGAGCAGTGGATGGACATGCTGAACAGCAGCCTTGAGCATGCTTCTCATCGCTCTTGGACGGCGCTCTTGCATGACGGAGTCATGCGTTATGAGAAGGGGCTGGACGTGGAAGCGATTGAAGCGTGGGAAGCATCGCTGCGGCTCAAGCCTTCGGCATGGGTATACCGGAATTTAGCCGTGGTGATGAAGCAGCGGGGCGAGACGGATCGGGCGCTGGCTTATTATGAGCAGGCATACGCGGTTTCCGGTCGTTTCCCGGACCGGGCATTCGTGGAAGAGTACCTCAATCTTGTCATTCAGAACAAGGATTACGAGCGGGCATGGCACTTATATGAATCGTTGCCGCCGGCATTCGCCAGCAGCGACCGCATTCAAATTATTGTAGGTGCAGTCGCGTTGGAGCTTGGCCATGACGCATTCATGGAGAAGCTGTTCGCGACGGAGTTTGCCGTCATCCGCGAGGGCGAAACCTTGGTCATCGAGCTGTGGTTCAAGTACAACGCCAAGAAGCTCGCGGAACAAAGGAATGTCGAGCTGACGCAGGAGCTAATTGGGGAAGCGATGCAGCAATGTCCGCCGCCGATCCATATTGATTTTCGGATGATCGGCTAACTGGATACTCACCACAGACCGCCAAACACGCCGACCGCCGATAGCGACCGTTGGACTGCGAACACCGATCGCTGATGGTAGGCCGCCAATCGCTCAAACCGCTAACGAACCTCAGAGCCCTTATTTCAGCTAAATGGCTCGTTCTGAAATTCTAACGAACCGTACAGGCGCTATTTCGTGGCGAGAACACCTTTTTCGCTCCATTTCCCCCAAATAGCGTCCCTACGGTTCGTTAGAATCGAGGAGACGCTATTTTCGCGTAAATAAGGGCTCCTGGGTTCGTTAGCGGTCCCGTGTTGTAAACTTGTAAACCGCCTTAATAAACCCGCCAAACACCTCGTGACTATACGTGAACCCGCGACTGAGGTAGAAGTTCAGTGCCGCTTCATTGCCATTGGATATATAGATGAAGATGATATCCACATTAGGGGAGCTCTCCAGCCAGTCTATTGCCATGTCGAACAGCTTGGAGCCAAGCTTCATCTCCCGATAGCCGTCACGGATATACAAATTGTTTAAGCAGCCGACTTTCGCGGGAAGATCATCCCAATCCGGATAGAAGCCTTTTCCTCCGCGAGGAGCCCAATCGGGGTAAGCAATTCTGCTGCTTTCGTCGATCTGATCGATGGTCGAGAATACATAGCCGATCGGGACGCCGTCGTCCTTCGCGACAATAACCTGACTTTCCAGCGCATGGTCATAGCTTCGTTTCATCCGCGTGTCGAAATTCATCGCATCAAAAACTTCCGGCATTATCGCTGCCTTGGATTGCTGAAACGCCATCAGCTCATCACAAAGCGCCCGACATTGCTCGATGTTGCCATCATCCTCTATCACTTCAATCGTTATGTTTCCCATCATTTCACCTCATTACTAACTTGACGGTTGCTGCCCAAATGCCTAGCCTTAGAGTATCACAGAACGGGTAATCAAGCGCAGCAGCTGTAATTTCTTTAGAATACTAAGCAAAACCTATACTTCCTTAAGTTTACGAAAGCAGGATACCTTAGTAAAATGGATTGAATTTGAAAATACTAACGAAACAGAAACTTTCTAGTGACATGACTTGTAAGCGATTACAGCAGATAAATAAACCAAAATCGGAGGCATTCCTATGAGAAAAGCGATTCTGGTTGACGATGAAATGTTTGCCCGCAAAGGGCTTGTTGGGCTTATCCCTTGGGAGAAATGCGGATTTCAGATCGTTGGCGAGGCTGAGGATGGGGAAGAAGCGCTCGCGTTAATCGAGCGGCTGATGCCGGATCTCGTCATTACCGATATTCGTATGCCTGTGCTGGATGGGCTTGAGCTCATTCAGACGGTGCAGGAGCGAATCAGCAAGGATATTAAATTTATTATTATCAGCGGATATGGTGATTTCAAATATGCGCAGCAAGCCGTTCGTTTCGGCGTTCATGATTATTTGCTGAAGCCGATTGACGAGAACGAGCTCATGGAAACCTTGGTGCGCATTAATGAGACGCTCGATGAGCGTCCGCCGTGGCAAGAAGGCAGCAAGCTGCTTTTTCAAATCTCGTTGTTTGAACAGCTCCTCTCGGGCAAATCAGATGAGAAACTGCTTGCGGATGCGGCACTGTTCTTGGGACTGCCGATCAATAAGCCGCTGCGATACATTGCACTTGAGCTTAATAATGTCCCTTCTCACTTGAGTGAAGAAGAGAAGACCGGACAGATTGGTGAGATCAAAGAAGCCGTCCTTAAAGTGTTGAAGAGGCATTCACCGGATAAAGAACCATTCATCTACATTCCGAGCTCTTATGGGCTTGGATTTCTTGTCTCATCGGACCAAGGTCCGGATGGGGTGAAACGGCTTGCAGATGATCTGATAAGGGCAACGGCAGGAAAAAGCCAAGGCGCCCCGAGAGTGTATGTTGGCGAGCGGACTGCTGGACCAGGCTATGTGAAGGCTTCTTATTCCACAGCGATGGAAACGATGAAATATAAATTCGCGCAGTCGTCCAAGGAGGCCATCCTCTATGACGATATTAAAGGCACGGTTCTGCAGTACAAAGAGATCGAGCAGACGCAATATACAGAGCTGATGGAGCGACTGGAAGAGCATGACAGTGAGGCGATAGCGAAGCTCGTAGATGCGATGTTTGCAGCCTTTAGGGAGCAAGGAATCGCCTCGGAATCGATACGCGCTTCGATTTCCAGATGCGTACACGGCGCAACTCGCATCATCCAGACGATGCAAGGCGACGTGAACAAGCTGGCGGCCTTCAATTCGATCATGCATTGGTATAATGAGCCTCGAACATTGGAGAGCGTGAAAGGGCTGCTGATGGAATTTCTAACGGAATGCACGGCATATATGGCGTCGCTGCGCAGCAAGATAGGGAAAGGCGAGATTGGCAAAATCAAAAGCTATATCGAAAGCCACTACGCCAGCAATATCAGCCTGAAGAGCATTGCCAAACTCTTCTATATGAATCCGGTCTACTTAGGGCAGCTCTTTAAGAAGTCATATGGCATGTACTTCAATGAGTTTCTGCTGCAAATCCGGATTCAAGAAGCGAAGAGTCAGCTTCGCCAGACGGATAAGAAAATTTATGAGATCGCGGCAAACGTCGGGTTCGGCAATGCGGATTATTTCGTCTGTCAATTCGAGAAAGTGGAAGGGAAAACCCCGACCGAATACAAAAATGCGATGATTGCCAAAACATAGAAGGCGCGGGAGGATTCAATTTCATGAGAATAAGCAGCGCCTTCCATAACATCAGGCTTCGAAGCAAGATGCTGATGATTTATTTTCTATCCGTGTTAATTCCGGTCGTTCTCACGAACGTCATCTTCTACAATATTACGACGAATAACGTGAAGAATCAGAAGCTGAAGGACTTGTCGCTGGCTATTGAGCAGATGCGCAACGAATTCATGTATCAGATCGATGCCGTAATCGGCATCTCGTCCGTCCTTTATAACGATTCCATCATGAATGACTACTTGGATCAACGCTATGTCTATTCGGCTGATTACGTGTTGAATTACCACTCCTATATTACGGACATGCTGGAGAAATACGCACCGGTATACAGAGCGATTCAGAACATTACCATCTATACGAATAACGATACGATTATTTATGGCGGCTATGTCGCGCCTATTTCGCAAATTAACCCTGATGAAGAATGGTACAAGAGGTTGGTCAGCTCCGGCACGGCTAATCCGATCCTCGTTAAGAATAACTTGTCGACATCCGATCCCGGAATCAGCATTGTCAGGCGAATGAGCAGCTCTGCGGGGCAAAATAATTTTGAGAAAATCATCAAGATTGACCTTGATCCCGGCCTCATCCGGCAAGTATTAAGCAATGTAACGCTGGAGGGCAGCGTCTATCTGCTTGAAGGGGATAAGGTTCAGTATGCGTCCGGCAAGAAGTACACCGAGGAGAATTCGGAGAATGACGGCATCGTATTCGAAGAAGGTTTTGCGAACAAAGAGTATTTGATAAATTGGCGCGTTGTAGGGAAGTTTCAGGAACGCGAAGTGCTGGTAGAGGTTCGAAAATCGAGAGAATTCGTTATTTATATGGCGCTTCCGAACATTCTTGTTCCAACGCTTATTATCGTCTGGTTTACCCGATCGCTGAATCAGCGATTATTCCGGATCTTGAGACAGATGAAGCGGGTGAAGAACCACAGCTTCGAGCTGATCGACAACGAAGAGACCAATGACGAAATCGGCCAGCTGACAACGGAATTCAACCGAATGACGATGCAGATCAAGAGTCTGATTCACGATGTCTATATGGCCGACATTCAGAAGAAGGAACTGGAGCTTAGCCGCAATCAGTCGCAGCTTCATGCACTTCAGAGCCAGATCAATCCGCATTTTCTGTTTAACTCGCTTGAGACGATCCGTATGCGGAGCTTGATGAAGAACGAGGAAGAGACGGCCAAAATCATTCATCATATGGCGAAGATCTTCCGTAAGTCTCTATCCTGGGGCAGAGATATGGTAACGGTTAAGGATGAGCTCGATTTGGTCGAGAGCTTCCTGCAGATTCAGAAATACCGATTCGGGGACAAGCTGGATTACAGCATTGAGGTAGATCCGGACTGTATCACAGAGAAAATTCCGAAGATGACGCTGCAGCCGCTTGTAGAGAACTCGAGCATCCACGGCATCGAGCCGCTGAAGAATGCCGGTTTCATTACGATCAGCGTGCGCAAATCCCCGGTGGGACTCCTCTGCGTGGTTAGTGATAACGGCGTGGGGATGACGGAAGAGAAACGAAACGAGCTGGTGCAAAACTTGTATTCGACCGAGGAAGAGAGCGGGGAAAGCATTGGCATTCGCAATGTGTATTTGCGGCTGAAGATGTTTTATGGGGACCAAGCGACCTTCGACTTGGAGAGCAGCAAAGGTTCGGGGACGTCGATTCGGATCGAAATACGATCTCTTTAATTTTCTAAGCGCGACATATAGTTTACCTGGTAAACAAAGATTGTTCTACTTTGTATACTGAAGATGTTCAATTGAAGCGCTTACAAATTATAGAGCAGGAAGGGGACTTTTCTTTGAAAAACAGAAAGAAATGGCAGCTAGGCATGATGTCGCTCGCGCTAATCATGAGTATTGTCGGCTGTTCCAGCGGCAATAACAATGCAAATGAAAACGCTCCAAAGGAAACAGGTAATGCAGCTGCGAACAACACGGGCACGAACACAAACACAACAGAGGCAGCTGAACCGGCGAAAGAGGAGCCGGTAACCTTTACTTTTTTCAATGCTACAGCGAACAAAGACACGGATACGAACAAGACGGAAATCGGTAAAATCCTGGAGGATCAAACGGGCGTCAACTTCAAGATGGAGCATCTTGTAGGCGACTTGAATACGAAGATCGGAACGATGATCGCAAGTAACGAATATCCGGATATCCTGGCGCCGGATTCAGGCATCGATAAAGTGTTGGAAGCGGGCGCATTCATTCCGCTGAACGATCTTATCGATCAATATGGTCCAAACATCAAGCGCGTATACGGCCCTTACATGAACCTGATGAAAGCGGACGACGGCAACATTTACTTCCTGCCATTCAGTGCCACAGTTGGCGAATATAAACCAAACCCAACGATTGACCAAGGCGCTTTCTGGGTGCAAAACCGCGTCCTGAAGGATGCCGGCTATCCGAAAATCAAAACGTTCGACGAGTATTTTAACCTGATTAAAGATTATGCAGGCAAGCATAAAGACGACAAACTGACGGGCTTCATGTCCCTGACGCACGACTGGCGCTTCTTTGCAACAACGAACCCGCCGAACCATCTTGCAGGCTACCCGAATGATGGCGAAGTTCAAGTCGATATGACTTCGATGGATTCCAAGATCTACGCAGCTAACGATGACACGAAACGTTGGTTGAAGAAGTTGAATGAGTTTAATGCTGAAGGTTTGTTCGATAAGTCCTCCTTCGTAGACAACTACGATCAATACTTGGCGAAGCTGACTTCCGGTAAAGTACTTGGCTTCTTCGATTACGGCTGGCAGGTGAACCAAGCGCTGCAAACGTTGAAAACCGAAACGGTGAAAAACGGCGGCAACGACGATCTGGAGTACTTCCCGCTGCCAATCGTATTCGACGCAGGCGTGAAAGACCAATATATCGATCCGGCTTCCTTTGTTAACAACCGCGGCGTGGGTATCACGACAAGCGCAAAAGACGCTGTTCGTATCATTAAATTCTTCGACAACCTGCTTACTGACGAGAACCAGAAGATGGTACAGTGGGGCATTCAAGGCAAGAACTATGAAGTGGACGACAAAGGCAGATTGTACAGAACACAAGAAGAAATCGACAAGCTTAAAGATAACGACTACAAACGTCAAGTGGGTATCGGTTACTTCGAGTACTATTGGCCAATGTACGGTCAAGGCTCCACGTTCCCTGATGGTAATGCTGTAAACCCAGGCAGACAACCGGAAGTTGCACAAGCATCCTTTACACCTGCTGAGAAAGATCGTCTTGCCAAATACGGCGTTCAAACGTATGCGGAAATGTTCTCTGCTCCGGATGACCGTCCATGGTACCCAGCATGGAGCATCGCGCTTGAGCAAGGCACAGATGCACAAATCTACACCGCTAAGAAACCAGACGTACAACGTAAATATTTTGCGAAAATCGTCCTTGCATCGCCGGATAAGTTCGACGGCCTGTGGAACGAGTATGTAGATGAAATCAACAAGCTTCCTGTAGCGGAATACGAGAAAACGATGACTGAAGAAGTGAAAGAGAAAACAGCAAAGATTAAAGGTTAATCAAGTGTAAGGGGGAAGGCCGGAACTCGCATGCAGTACGGGGCCGGCCTTTCCTAATTTTTAAACGCATAGAACCGGGTAGGTATGGAGAGGAGTGATCGCAATGATAAAAACCAAGCAGCAGGATATGACCGCCGATCGGATACTTCTCGGTCAGAAATCCGGTATCGGCTTATTTCTGGAGAAGCTTGTGAAGCAGCGGGCGCTTGTTCTAATGTCCGTTCCGTTCCTTATTTGGCTTGTTATCTTTAAATATATTCCGTTATGGGGCTGGTCGATCGCGTTTCAGAGCTATAAGCCGGCGAAATCCTTCAGCGATCAGAAATGGGTAGGGCTGAAGCAGTTTAAGTTTATGTTCTCCGATGATCGGTTTCTGCTGGTGCTTCGCAATACGCTTGCCATGAGCTTAATCAATTTCGTTCTGGGCTTCGTGACAGCGATTACACTTGCGATTCTATTGAATGAATTAAGAAAAGTAGCGTTCAAGCGGGTCGTCCAAACGATCAGTTATTTACCGCATTTTATATCTTGGGTTGTCGCAGCTACGATCATTCAAACCGTTCTCTCTGCAGATGGCGGGGTGTTGAACGAAATTCTGATGGGCCTAGGATTCATCAAGGAACCGATTCTCTGGCTTGGAGAAGGCAAGTATTTCTGGGGTATTCTCGGGATTTCGGAAGTATGGAAGAACGTAGGCTGGAACACGATTATTTATTTGGCCGCTATGACCACAATCGATCCTGCGCAGTATGAAGCTGCCGAGATTGATGGAGCAGGACGCTTCCAGCGTATCTTCCATGTTACGCTTCCCGGCATCCGGCCCGTTATTATCATTCTCATTATTCTTAACCTTGGACAGATTCTAGAGACTGGCTTCGAGCCGCAATATTTGCTTGGCAATGGACCGAACCTCGATTATTCCGAGAATCTTGAAATTTTCATTCTCAAATATGGTATGAATCTGGGCAACTATTCACTGTCCGTCGCAGCAGGGATATTCAAGACGGTCATCAGCATTGTGCTATTGTTCTCGGCGAATTACCTTGCAAAACGGCTAGGCCAAGAACGATTGTTTTAAGGAGGAGAACAGCATGGCTAAATCGCAAGAAAATATGGCCCGTCATTCGTCGGCAGGAGATCGGCTGTTCGATATCGCCAATTACACGTTCATGGTACTACTCATGATCGTGACACTATATCCATTCATCAACATGCTGGCTGTTTCGCTCAACGATGCGGGGGACTCCATTAAAGGCGGCGTCTACTTATGGCCTAGAGTATTAACCTGGGAAAATTATGATTATGTGTTCAAGCAGGGAGAAATATTGCACGCGACTATGGTCTCTGCTTCGCGGACGATTCTCGGCACGCTCATCTCTACCTTCTGTTCGGCGATGGTCGCTTATACGATCAGCCGTCCGGAATTTGTATTGCGCAAATTCGTTACGCTGGCATTCGTGCTGACGATGTATTTTAATGGCGGATTGATTCCGAACTTCTTGCTGATTCGTGAGCTTGGCCTTATGGGGAACTATTGGGTCTACATTATTCCGGGTATTGTCGGCGTATTTAACATCATCGTTATTCGTTCCTTTATTGAGGCATTGCCGGAAGGCATCCTGGAATCGGCTCGAATTGACGGCGCAGGCGAGTTTACGACATTCCTGAAGATCGTTATGCCTTTGTCGATGCCGGTGCTAGCGACGACATCGTTGTTCACGGCAGTCTACCACTGGAATTCCTGGTTCGATGTGTTCCTGTATAACTCGTCGCATATTAACCTAAGCACGCTGCAATACGAACTGATGAAGATGCTCCAAAACTCGAATGCTTCGATCAGCTCTTCCGGCGGCAATATGGATGGCTCAGGCGGAACGGCTGCTAACTTCGTCACACCGACATCCATTCGAGCTACGATGACGATTGTCGCGAGCTTGCCGATTGTGATGGTCTATCCATTCCTGCAAAAGTACTTTGTTAAAGGGATGACGCTCGGAGGGGTAAAAGGCTAATGGGGGCGCATCACAATCTATTGCTTGCTTACGGTTATGACGCAAAGGATATCGAGGCGAAGGTCGAGCAAACGTGGGAGCTGCTGTTCGGCGATCATGAAGCGACGAGAATGTATTACCCGGCCGGTGACGATATGGGTTATATGCTCGATACCGGGAACCTCGATGTTCGGACCGAAGGCATGTCCTACGGCATGATGATGGCTGTACAGCTGGATCAGAAGGATGTCTTCGATCGGCTTTGGAGATGGAGTTATCAGTACATGTACATGACCTCAGGCGAGAACAAAGGGTATTTCGCCTGGTCCTGCAACACAGATGGAACGAAGCGCTCGAACGGACCGGCGCCGGATGGGGAAGAATATTTCGCGCTTGCGCTATTCTTCGCTTCCCATCGGTGGGGTGACGGAGCGGCGCCGCTGGATTACAGCGTAAAGGCGCGTGCATTGCTGCATGACTGCATACACAACGGGGAAGACGGCATCGGCTACCCGATGTGGAACCCGGACAATAAGTTAATCAAATTCGTGCCTAACTGTGAATACTCTGATCCGTCGTATCATCTGCCGCATTTTTACGAGCTGTTCGCTCTATGGGCTAATGAAGCGGATCGCCCGTTTTGGAGAGAAGCGGCGGAAGCCAGCAGAGCGTATCTGAGGCTGGCTTGCCATCCGAAAACCGGCCTAGCACCGGAGTACGCCCATTACGACGGAACGCCTAACAATGAGCGCGGGTACGGACATTTCTTCAGCGATTCTTACCGGGTCGCAGCCAATATCGGATTAGAGGCGCTGTGGTTTGGCGCAAACAAGTGGATGACGCAGGAGGCGAAGCTTATTCAAGCGTTCTTCGCCGATAAGCATCCCGATGATTACCGGCGGTATACGATTGCCGGTGAGCCGTTCGAAGAGCGATCGCTTCATCCGATTGGGCTCATCGCGACGAATGCAGCCGCATCGTTAGCAGCGCCAAATGGCCCTCATGCGAGAGAGAGCGTGGCCTTGTTCTGGAACACGCCTGTTCGCGAGGGTGACCGTCGCTATTATGATAATTGTCTCTACTTATTTGCCTTGTTGGCGCTAAGCGGGAAGTACCGAATATGGTCAGCAGAAGCAGCAGAATAAATGGATATGTAGTAGGTAGGGTCTCCTGTTACAGGAGGCTCTTTTCATTTAACCAAATGAGAGGCAGGTTGTTGCAGACATGAATAGAAGATTAACAGAGAGCGGCTATGCATGCTGGCTTGATTATAAGCTTATCGCGAATGAACCAATACGCAGTGGATATAGGAAGCTATGCTCGCAGCTTGTGATTACAGGAAATTCACCGCTGATACAAGCGGCTCGTAGAGAGTTGAAGCTTGCGCTTAGTGCGATGCTCGGAGAAGCTCCGCAAGAGGTGGAGGATGTTGCTGATGCTGACGGGGGCTTGCCGACTATTGTGGTCGGTACTATTGGCAGCTCCGAACTCTTGAACCCGCTGGCCAGCCTCTATAATTTCGATGAGCTGGGCGAGGAAGGGTATGTCATTCATGCATCCGATGATCGACGGATCTATGTGTCAGCTGATGCGGATAAAGGCGTGCTGTATGCGGTCTTTCATTTGATTCGGCTGTTGCAAACCGGGGAGAGTATCGAGAAACTCGCTATTCACGAGCTGCCGAGCAATGATCTTCGCATGATCAACCATTGGGACAATATGGACGGATCGATTGAGCGCGGGTATGCCGGGAGAAGTATTTTCTTCCATGAGGGTCGATTTATCGGGGACTTGGATCGTGTACGGGACTACGCAAGGCTGCTGGCATCAGGAGGCATTAATGCCCTTACGATTAATAACGTTAATGTGCACAGCCAGGAATCGAAGCTCATTACCGACGAGTTTCTGCCGGAGGTAGCGAAGACGGCGGATGTTTTCCGCGAGTATGGCATCCGGCTTTACTTGAGCGTTAACTATGCGAGTCCGATGGAGCTTGGAGGACTGGATACGGCAGATCCGCTCGCGCCGGAGGTAGCGGAATGGTGGCATGGCGCGGCGAAGAATATATACCGCTATATCCCGGATTTCGGCGGATTTCTGGTGAAGGCGGATTCCGAATTCAGACCGGGGCCGTTTACGTATGGACGGAATCATGCGGACGGCGCTAACATGCTGGCAGATGCGCTGGCCCCATTCGGCGGCGAAGTGATTTGGCGCTGTTTCGTCTACAACTGCCTGCAGAACTGGCGAGATCGCAGCACGGATCGCGCTCGTGCGGCCTATGACCATTTCATGCCTTTGGATGGAACGTTCCGGGATAATGTCATGCTGCAGATTAAGAACGGGCCGATGGATTTTCAGGTGCGGGAGCCGGTTTCGCCGTTGATTGGCGGGCTGAAGGACACGAATCACCTGCTTGAGCTGCAAATTACGCAGGAGTATACGGGCCAGCAGCGGCATGTGTGCTTCTTGGTGCCGCAGTGGAAGGAAGTTTTCGACTTTGATACTTATGCGCGTGGGGAAGGATCTACTGTTGCAGAAGTAGCAAGTGGGCGGCTGTTCGGTAGAGCTCGCGGCGGTGTTGCGGCAGTTGCCAATATCGGGGACGATGCGAGCTGGACCGGACATATTTTGGCGCAGGCGAACTGGTATGGCTATGCGCGGTTGGCATGGAATCCGAGTTTAAGCGCGGAGCAGATTGCGCGCGAATGGATTCGGATGACGTTCGGGCTGGATGCGGAGGTGGAGCGTGTCGTACTGGAAATGCTGCTAAGCTCGTACAGCATTTACGAAGACTATACGGCTCCGCTCGGTGTGGGCTGGATGGTCAATCCGAATCATCATTATGGCCCTAACGTAGACGGCTATGAATATTCCAAGTGGGGCACGTATCACTATGCGGATTGCCATGGCATGGGCGTTGACCGTACCGTGCGCAGCGGCACTGGTTACGCGGGACAATATCATTCTCCGGTGGCAGAGCGGTACGAATCAGTGGCGTTATGCCCGGATGAGCTTCTATTATTCTTCCACCATGTCCCGTATACGCATCGGCTTAAGAGCGGCAAGACGGTGATTCAGCATATTTATGATACGCATTTCGAAGGCGCGGAGCGCGCGGAACAGCTAGTAGAGCAGTGGAATTTGCTAGCCTCGCTTGTTGAAAGCGAGCGGTATGGGCAGGTGCTTGAGCGACTCACTCACCAAGCGGAGCATGCGGAAGAATGGCGTGATTGCATTAATACGTATTTTTATCGCAAGTCGGGGATTGCCGATGAACGTGGGCGTTTGATTTACTGAAGTTAGGTTAATGCGCTAGGGCTGCAGGGATCAGGGATGTGCTTTCGGCCGCTGTTGATTGTGTGTTCTCTATGATTAGAATTGGAGGTAACAACACACTATCAAAGGCGGCACCTAAACTCTACGGCACAAAGTCTCTCCAGCGCAATCCCTTTTTCCTTTCGCAGCTTAATTAAGTTAAGACTTAATTAAGTAAAGGCTTAAATAATAATCCTTTGAAGAGAGGGGGAGGAGAAGGGATCAGGGATGTGCGTTCGGCGCGTAGACTCTATGGCACAAAGCTCTCCAGCGCAATCCCCTTCTCCCATTCGCAACTTAATTAAGTAAAGGCTTAAATAATAAACCTATTAAGAGAAGGGGAGGGAAGCGGCATGAGAATGGTGTTCCGCTGGTATGGGAATGGCAATGATACGGTTACGTTGAAGCAGATCAAGCAAATTCCCGGTGTGGAAGGCATTGTTTGGGCGCTGCATGATGTGCCTGCGGGAGAAGATTGGCCGATGGACAAGATCCTTGCTTACAAGGAACAAGCGGATGCATACGGTTTGCATCTGGAGGTTGTTGAGAGTGTGAATGTCCATGAGGATATTAAGCTCGGGCTGCCTTCTAGAGACCACTATATTAATAATTATAAGAAGACGATCGAGAAGCTGGCAGTGGTTGGCGTGAAAACGATCTGTTACAACTTTATGCCGGTATTCGATTGGGTACGGACGGAGCTGTTCAAGGAGTTGGGTGACGGCTCGACGGCGCTCTTCTATGAGAAGGCGAAGGTCGACAGCATGGACCCCGGGGAGCTTGTGAATCGCATAGCTAATGAGCTGGATTTTACGATGCCGGGCTGGGAGCCGGAACGATTGAAGCTGCTGGCGCCTTTATTTGAGCAATACAAGCAGGTGTCGGCAGAAGATCTGTGGAGCAATCTGCAGTATTTTCTGGAGCAGATTATCCCGACCGCGGAGCGCCATGGCATTCAAATGGCCATTCATCCGGATGATCCGCCTTGGCCGATCTTTGGATTACCGCGCATCATCAACAGCCAGGATAGTATCCGCAGGCTGCTTCAGCTAGTCGACAGCCCTTACAATGGCGTAACGCTGTGCAGTGGATCGCTTGGCGCTAATCCGGCCAACGATATTGTGGCTATGGTGAATGAGTTTAAGGGCCGTATTCCATTCGCGCATATTCGGAATGTACGCGTCTATGACAATGGGGATTTCATTGAAACCTCGCACCGGACCTCCGATGGTACCGTAGATATTGCAGGAATCGTGCGAGCCTATTACGAAACGGGATTTACCGGCTATGCCCGTCCGGATCACGGAAGACATATCTGGGACGAACAATGTCGGCCGGGTTATGGGTTGTATGATCGCGCGTTAGGCATTATGTATTTGTGGGGCGTTTGGGATTCCATGCGTGCAGGCGAGGTGACGAAATGAGTATTCCTAAACATGAGCATTTGCGAGGCAAGGTAGCTGTCGTGACCGGAGGAAGCGGCGTCTTGTGTTCCGCGATGGCAAAGGAGTTAGCGCGGCAGGGAATGAAGGTAGCCATCCTTAACCGGACGGAGGAATCCGGCCGGAAAGTGGCAGAGGAGATTCGCGAGGAAGGTTATGAGGCAATAGCTGTTGTCTGTGACGTGCTCGATGCTGCAAGTGTAGATGCGGCGGCTGGCGTGGTTGCGGAGCAGCTGGGCCCGTGCCATCTGCTCATAAATGGTGCAGGCGGCAATCATCCGGAGGGCAGCACGACAAACGAGATTTTTAAGCCAGAGGATGTCGGCATCGCGGGTATTCGTACCTTTTTCGATTTAACGGAGAAGGGCTTCGGGTATGTATTTGACTTGAATTTTAAAGGCACCCTGCTGCCGACGCAGGCTTTTGCGAAAAAAATGCTTCATGTCGAAGGGGCATCGATTATCAATATTTCGTCGATGAGCGCGCCTAGTCCGATGACCAAAGTGCCGGCGTACAGCGCAGCTAAAGCAGCGATTGATAATTTCACGCAGTGGCTCGCGGTACATATGGCGGAAGCGGGAATACGGGTCAATGCGATCGCGCCGGGCTTCTTCCTGACGGAACAGAATCGGAAGCTGTTAACGCATGAGGACGGTACGCTGACAGATCGTTCTCATAAAATCATTACCCATACGCCGATGCGAAGATTCGGGAAGCCGGAGGATCTGCTGGGCACGTTAGTTTGGCTGGCGGACGATAGCGTATCTGGATTCGTCACCGGGGTCACCGTTCCGGTGGATGGCGGATTTATGGCGTATTCGGGCGTATAGGATAGGAGGTGGCTGGGATGACGCTCATTGTTCAGGACGTGCTTGATGCGCTGACGGCGACGGTGCCGAGTGGGGCTGCGTGCAGAGCGGATAAGTTTCTCTTCGGCGATGCCGGGCAGGCTGTCAGCGGAATCGTCGTCACCTTCATCGCATCGCAGCAGGTGTTGGAGCAGGCGGTTGCGTTAGGTGCGAACTTGGTGATTTCGCATGAAGGGATCTTTTATAGTCATCATCATGATGGGGAAAGTGAAGGGGCATTTGTGGGGACGGTGCATGCTGCTAAGAAACGGTTTATTGCTGAGCACGGTCTTGCTGTCTACCGCTTCCATGATGGCTTGCATCGGCAGAAGCCCGACGGCATTATGGAAGGTTTGCTTCAAGAGCTGGGCTGGGAGGCGTTCGTCGTGGAGCATCTTCCTGCTGCTTCGATTGTTGAGCTTCCTGCATGTACGGGACTCGAGATTGCGGCTCATGTGAAATCGCGGCTTGGGATTGGGTCGCTCCGTGCTGTAGGTGATCTGTCCGCGGAGTGCCGGCGCGTTGGGTTGCTCGCTGGTTACAGGGGAGGCGGAGCGTTGGCGATTCCGCTTTATGAGCAGTACCAGCTTGATCTGATCCTGTACGGCGAAGGCCCGGAGTGGGAAACGCCGGAGTACGTGAGGGACGCTGTTCACATCGGAGCGGCGAAGTCACTCCTCGTTCTCGGCCACCTGGAGAGTGAACAGCCGGGCATGAGGCTGCTGGCCAATCGGCTCAGTCGATTGTTCGCGGCCGTGCCGGTGCACTATGTAAATGTTGAATCTGTATTTCAAGTGGTATAGATGTGGGGCTGTCTCAAAAGTGTGCATGGCGACTTTTGAGGCGGCCTTGTTTTTGTTGTGTTTGTAGGGCGAGCGGGCCTGAAGCAACTCATTGATCGAAGAAGGGCGAATGTAGTGAAAGAGTAGCTCCCAGGGCAACACAATAGTTTGAAAGGAGGGGCGATTAGGAGAAGCTCATCTGGGGATCTACATTGATTATACTGCACAATTTGCAACATTCCCCAGTTCATGAACATCGAGGTGCTAGGTGGTTCCAGCCCAATGTACGAAGGAAAGTTTTACACGATCCTCAAAATTGGGAAAAATTACAACACAGACGTTCAGAAGTTTGATAGTGTGTGAGTAGGACAACATCAAGGACTGATTGGGAGGGAAATGAATTGAAATTGCATTATCCGGGACCTGCACGAGTTTGGACGGAAGCGCTGCCAATTGGGAATGGTCGATTGGGTGCCATGATTTATGGCAGTGTGGAAAGCGAGCAGCTGCAGCTAAATGAAGACACACTTTGGTCGGGGCCGAACTTTAATTGGAACAATCCGGAGGCGCTTGCTGCTCTGCCGGAAGTTCGCCAATTGCTGGCGCAAGAGAAGTACGTAGAAGCAGATCAGCTATGCAAACGAATGATGGGTGCATACACGCAGTCGTATTTGCCGCTTGGCCATCTGCATCTTCTGTTCGAGCACGGTAATAATACGAGCGACTACCGCCGGGAGCTCCGCATTGATGAAGCGATCTCGACGGTGAATTATCGGATTGGCAATGTAGCTTATACCCGGGAGTTTTTTGCCTCGCATCCGGATCAAGTAATCGTGATCAAACTGACTGCCAGCCAGCCGGGCAAGATCTCCTTCCATGCCAAGCTGAGCAGTCCGCTTCGTCACCGTACGGACCAGGGCGGAGCATCCGACCTGCTGCTAAGCGGCATAGCACCTGAGCATGTCGCGCCGAGCTATCAGTCTTCGGATAATCCGATTCGATATGGCGATGAGTCAACGTCCAAAGCCATTCGTTTCAACGGAAGGCTCGCAGCATCCGCGGATGGCGGTACTGTCGAAGCGAGCCCTGATGGGCTGCGTGTAAACGGCGCGACGTCGGTTGTCCTGGTATTCGATGCGGCGACGGATTTCGCTGCGAAAGAAGAGCAGCCTGCGATCCGCACCTCCCAGCGTGTTCATGCGGCGCTGAGCCGTTCGTACGAGGAGCTTCGCGCACGGCATATCGCGGATTATCAATCGCTGTTCAATCGCGTTGAGCTGGATCTGGGCCAAGCATCGGAATCGGACGAGCTGCTTCCAACAGATAAGCGGATTAAGCAGAACGGGGCAAGCGACCCCGGGCTTGTGAAGCTGCTGTTCGATTTCGGTCGCTATTTGATGATTGCTTCATCGCGGCCGGGAACGCAAGCGACGAATCTGCAAGGCATTTGGAATCAAGAGACCAGGCCGCCATGGAGCAGCAATTATACGATCAATATTAATACGCAAATGAACTATTGGCCGGCAGAAACCTGCGCGCTCGCGGAGTGTCACGAGCCTATGATCGACTTGATTGAGAAGATATCGCAGAGCGGCCGGGAAACGGCACGTATTCATTACGGAGCCCGCGGCTGGACGGCTCATCATAACACCGATATTTGGGGACATACGGCACCGGTCGGCGATTTCGGAGAAGGCGATGCCGCGTGGGCATTGTGGCCGATGGGCGGACCTTGGATGGCCCAGCATTTATGGGAGCACTACGCATTTAGCAAAGATAAAGCTTACCTAAGAGATAAGGCGTATCCGATTTTGAAAGAATCGGCGATGTTCTGCCTGGATTGGCTCATTGATGACGGCCAAGGAAGACTCATTACGTCACCATCCACATCGCCAGAGCATAAATTCGTGACCAAAGACGGCTTTTCCGGTGTCAGCGTGGCTTCCACGATGGATCTATCGATTATATGGGACTTGTTCACGAACTGCATTGAAGCATCCGAGGAGCTGGAGATCGATGCGGAGTGGCGGGCGGAGCTGGCAGCAGCCCGAGAGCGCTTATTCCCCTTGCAAATCGGCAAGTATGGTCAGCTTCAGGAATGGTATAAGGATTTCGAGGATGAGGATCAATTCCATCGTCATGTCTCGCATTTATTCGGTGTTTATCCCGGCCGTCAGCTGACCGAAGCAGGTACACCGGAGCTGTTCTCGGCTGCCCGTCGTTCGCTGGAGCGTCGCGGCGATGAAGGAACCGGTTGGAGCTTAGGGTGGAAAACCGGCCTATGGGCACGTTTTGGAGATGGCAATCGCGCACTCGCTCTAGTGAACAACTTGCTTCAACTTGTCGATGAATATGCAAAAGAAAACTATCACCGCGGCGGCGTGTACGCCAACTTATTCGACGCTCATCCGCCATTCCAGATCGATGGCAATTTTGCCGCGACGGCAGGCATTGCGGAATTGCTGCTCCAATCCCATCAGAATTACGTATGGCTGCTGCCGTCACTGCCGGATGCTTGGTCAAACGGATCGGTTAAGGGCTTGCGTGCTCGCGGTGGATTCGAAGTCGGCATTACGTGGAAGGAAGGCAAGCTGTATAAGGCAAGCATAAAATCTCATGTCGGGGGCGGCTGCACCCTGCTTTCAGAGTCGCCAATTACGATTACGGATGCAGAGGGAAACTTAGTCGATGCCGAACTGTTAGGCGGAGGCTTGTACCGATTCAACACTCATATGGACGGAAGCTACTCCATTACCGGATAAGTTTCGAAGCCGCCGGGAGCGAGGAGATACCTCATTCGCCGGCGGCTTTTTTAGGTGCGATGTCGATAAGCCGAAGGCGTCATGCCAACAATCTGTTTGAACACCCGGTGAAAATAAGGCATGCTCTCGAAGCCGCATGCTTCGGCAATGGCTGCGATTGTATCCTCCTTTTCGAGCAGGAGCTCCTTGGCTCTCACAATTCGTTTTACCGTAATAAACCCAGTGACGTTCATCCCGGTGCTCTGCTTAAATACGCGGCTGAAATGCGCAGGGCTGACAGAAGCCATCTGACTAAGCTTGCTGAGGCTGACATCCTCCGTAAAATGTTGGTCCATATACAGTAAACTATCCTTCATCCAGCTCGGACCGATAAAGGCTGAACTGGCTCTATGCTTCCGCTCGCCACCCTTCTCCCGATTGACCGCGAGCAGCAGCTGCTCTACATACAGAACAATGGCATGGCGAAAGCCTGCATGCGCGGTCCGCAGCTCAGATTCAACCCCATCTAGCGCTCGTTCAACACCTTGCTGAAGTGCCGGCGTACATGCCATTTTGAACATATGATTCATGCGGCTTTGCTCGAAGCATTGCAAATAAGAGAACGATTCACCCGACAGCACGATGCGCTCAAATAGAATCGGATGAAAAAAAATGGCGGTGGACGTAACGGGATCATCCTTATCCGGAAAAGCACGATGAATGGTGTTGCCCGGAATGAGAAAGAGATCGCCTTCATTCATGTCATAAATAGTTCGGTCTATAAAGAAAGTACCTTTACCGCTGTACACGTAGACAAGCTCAAACCAATCATGCAAATGATCGGGTAATTCACGCTGCGGTGTCTTCCTATCCTTGTACGTAATGGCAAAAGGGAAGGATGGCTGTGCATCGAAATGTTTGCGTATAGGATTCATGTGCGAGCGCTCCTTTAGAGGCTTTTCTTTCATTATGATATATCAAAATAGGGTATAAATCTGCAAGTATTTGCTCTTTTATGATCTGTTGATGCTGTTACATTTAAGATAAGACCAAACAAGCAAAGGGGTTTGAATCGATGGGGACACAGCTGGGTCGCGAGACATTGCCTGCTAAGCAGCGGCAAGCATACGAGGTTATGAAGCAAAGCCCGGTCACGGTGCTGCAAATTGGCGAAGGCAACTTTCTGCGCGGTTTCTTCGATTGGATGATTCATAAGTGCAAGGAGCAAGGTTTATTCCACGGAAGCGTGGCGCTGACGCAGCCAAGGCCGGGCGGCAGGGCGAAGATCAATAGGCTTCAAAGCCAAGACGGTCTCTACACATTAGTAACGCGGGGGCTGGAAAATGGGGAGCGAGTGGAGAAAAAGGAGATCGTGTCCGTCTTCTCTACAGTCTTCGACCCTTACAGTGACTGGCAGCAGCTCGTCGCACTGGCGGAGAGTCCTTCCCTGCGTTTTGTCGTTTCCAACACTACGGAGGCCGGACTCGTTTACAACCCGGAGCCGCTTGTGGAAGGCGAACCGATTCAGTCATTCCCGGGCAAAATCGCATGGCTGCTCTATCGCAGATATCTAGCGCTGGGCAGCAGTGGAACCGAGGACAATGGACTCATTTTCCTGCCGTGTGAGCTGCTTGAACGCAATGGCGATGAGCTGAAGCGCTGCGTGCTGCAATATTGCGAGGATTGGTCGCTACCGAAGCCGTTCAGGGAATGGGTAACGACGCATAATCGCTTCCTCAATTCGCTTGTCGACCGCATTGTAACGGGCTATCCGGCAGGTGACCAAGCGGATGCGTGGTTCTCCGAATGGGGCTATGAAGATGCGATGCTGACTACGGCAGAGCCGTACCATTTTTGGGCAATTGAAGCGGAATCGGAGCTGGACGAAGAGCTGCCTTTGCAGCAGGCAGGGCTAAACGTACGCTGGGTCGATGATCTGCGTCCTTATCAGCTAAGAAAGGTGCGGATCCTTAACGGCGCTCATACGCTCATGACCCCGCTTGCACTGCTGCATGGCGAGCAGTTCGTCAGAGATGTCATGATGAATGCGACCTTTAATGCCTTTGTGAAAGAAGCCGTTGCCGTTGAAATCGTTCCGACGGTTGCCATGCCGGAAGAGGAATTAACGGCGTATGCGGAGGCCGTGTATGAACGGTTTCTGAACCCATACATTAACCATCGTCTCGCGGATATTGCCATGAACAGCCTTAGCAAGTTCAGAGCTCGGCTGCTGCCAACGCTGCTTTATTACGTGGACCGCGGAGAGGCGCTTCCGCAGCGAATCGTGAAGTCACTAGCCGCACTTCTGCGCTATTACCAGGTCGTTCGGGAAGGCGATATTTTCGCAGGTCGCACGCTTGATGGCACTCCCTATACGGTTAGAGACGATGCGGCGTCATTGGAGCTTTTAGCTGAAAGCTGGTCTAGTAAGCGTCCGCTTGAAGAGATTGTCCCATTGCTGCTCAGCCATAAGGAGATTTGGGGCACCGATTTGTCTGCCATCGGCGGGCTGGCGGAAGGGGTTACGACGTTCATTCTGGAGATGGAAGCGAGTCGTGATGAATAGTTGGATGCGATTCATGCATGGTGCAGACGAACAATGAACGGTTCACGAGAGTGTTATTTTTAAGGACGGGGTGATCCTGTAGGATGAAATACCGCAAGCTTGGCCAAACCGGATTGGATGTTTCGATACTAAGCTACGGCGCATCTGCGCTGGGTTCTGTGTTCCGTGACATCGACGAAGCAGAAGGAATTCGAACCGTGCACGAAGCCATAGATCAGGGGATTAACTATATGGATGTGTCGCCTTTCTATGGCCTCACTGTGGCAGAAACGGTATTGGGCAAGGCGATTAAGGACATTCCGCGAGACAAATTCGTATTATCTACCAAGGCCGGGCGCTATGGGTTGAATGAGTTTGATTTCTCAGGAAGACGCATTCGCAGCAGCATTGATGAAAGCTTGGCGAGACTGCAAACCGACTATGTGGATATTCTCTTCCTGCATGATATCGAGTACGTTCCGGCTGCGATTGTTTTGGAAGAAGCGATTCCTGCAATGCTGCAATTGAAGGAAGATGGCAAGATTCGTTTTGCGGGCATCAGCGGCCTGCCGCTAGAATTGTTTGAGCAGATTATTGGCGCGAGCCCGGAGAAGCTGGATGTCGTTCTGTCGTACTGCCATTATTCAATGAACGACACGTCGCTTCTAGGTCTGCTGCCGCTTCTGGAAGAGAAGGGCATCGGTCTTATCAATGCATCCCCGCTATCGATGGGATTGCTCAGCTCGCGTGGAGCGCCGGATTGGCATCCTGCCGGTGAGCGAATTAAATCGGCATGTGCAGAGGCGGCTGCCTACTGTGTGAAGCAGGGGACAGACATCGCCAAGCTGGCGGTTCAATACTCCACGATGAATGGGCAGATTCCGACGTCGCTCGTTAGTACGGCGAACCCGGACAATATACGCCGAAACGCTGCATGGGTGGACGAACCCATTGATGAAGCAGTGCTCGCGGAAGTGCTCGAATTATTGAAGCCCATTCATAATGAATCGTGGGTCAGCGGACGTCCTGAATATAACACGAAGATTGGCAGGGGGCAGCTATGAAGGGAATCATATGTGCGGAAGTAGACCGTTTCGAATGGACGGACGGTTTGCCTGAGCCGGTGGCGGAAGCGGGACATGCCATTGTCAGCATTAGACGAATCGGTATCTGTGGGACGGATCTTCACGCGTTCAAAGGCAATCAGCCGTTCTTCTCCTATCCGCGAATTCTCGGGCATGAGCTTGCGGGCATTATTGAAGAGGTTGGCGATAATGAGCAGGGGCTACGTGCCGGTGATCAAGTTAGCATTATTCCGTATTTGCATTGTGGCGTTTGCATCGCCTGTCGCAGCGGCAAAACGAATTGCTGCACCGATATGTCGGTGCTCGGCGTGCATCGCGATGGCGGCATGAGAGAGCGGATCTCGGTCCCGGTCGCTTGTTTATTGGCGGCGAATGGACTGACGCTGGATCAGACCGCTGTGCTGGAGCCGCTTGCGATCGGGGCGCATGCCGTGCGCAGGTCAGGTCTTACCGCGGGCGAGACGGCGCTGGTCATCGGAGGCGGACCGATCGGCCTCGGCGTGATGGCCATTGCCAAGCACAAGGGGGCGAAGGTCATCGCGATGGACGTGAGCGACGATCGGCTTAGCTTCTGCGGGCAATGGGCGAAGGCCGATGCGCTTGTAAACGCGCTGCATGATGAGCCGGTTCAGCGAATCATGGATGCGGCGGGCGGCGAACTGCCAACCGTCGTCTTCGATGCGACGGGCAATGCCAGGTCCATGGGCGACTCGTTCCGTTATGTGGCACATGGCGGCCGGCTCGTCTTTGTCGGACTCGTTAAAGCCGACATCGCCTTCAGCGATCCCGAGTTTCACAAACGCGAGCTCACGCTGATGGCAAGCCGAAATGCCACAAGAGAAGACTTCGACACCGTCTTGGATGCGCTGTCCGCAGGCACCATTGATGTCGGCCGCTACATCACGCACCGGGCACCGCTGGCCGAGATGATCGAGCAATTTTCCGGCTGGCTAAAGCCGGAATCGCGAGTGATTAAAGCGATGGTGGAGCTTTAATTTCGCCGGCGATCGGCGGTGGCGTCTAGCCGGTGATGCCATCGCCGAAAGCGGCATATCCGCTCTCGTATGGCGAAATAGCTCGAAAGAGACACTGGTAGAGGATATACCGCTCTCAGCCACGATAATTCCAGTAATATCGGCCTGCAGCCGGTGATTTCATCGCTAAAAGCGGCATATCCGCTCTCGTATGGCGAAACTACACGAAAGAGACACTGAAAGCGGATATGCAGCTCTCAGATCAAAGTAATCCTAGGTAGAGAATGGTTAGTTGTCGCGCTGAGAGTCGGTTTTTCCTATTCTCAGTGTCCGCAGAGGGTTCAGATTGGCTAGTTTGAAGGCTGAGAGACGGATATTCCGACTCTCAGCCTTATTTCGGGTTGTATTTGGCACTGAGAGTCGGTTTTTCCTACTCTCAGCGCCCCCGAGGGGCTCGGTGGCGAAATCCGTGACTAGATGCAAGCAGACCCGAATAGAGTAAAAAAAGAACTAGTCGCAGCAACGCCACCACTTTAGCATCTGCCGTGCACCGAGATCGTTTTTGCACCATTCACCACAAAGTCAATTTGCAACGAGGTGCTCAATTGAACCAATATGACTTACTGCAACTAGCAGCTAAATACCGTCTGGAAGGCAATTTGCAGGCAGCATATGATGCACTCGTTCCTATGACCTCCGCTGCCGCAATAAGGACGTTGATGCATGCGATTTTGCGGCTTTCTCCAGATAGCGTGAAGCCGTTCGAGCAGGGACTCAGACGGTATGCAGATGAAATAATCTGATGCGCTCACGTCAATATTAAGCACATCCTCTGCATAGGTATGTAACAGAGGAGCGTGAATAAGGTGGACAAGAAGGTTAAACGCTATTTTCAATTGAAGCAGAAGCAGAAAGAAATTGAGCAGGAGCTGACGGAGCTGCGCGGGGAGATTTTGGTGCATTGCGAGGATCAGGGCGTATCGGAGCTGGAAACGGAGAAATACCGGGTGAAAATCGTCCATCAGGAACGTAAGGAATACGACGACATCAAGCTGTATGAGTCACTAGGTGACCTGGAAGTGTGGCGGCTGCTGTCTAGACCCGATTCATCCAAAATCGCAGGTTTAATCAAGTTAAATGTTCTGAACGAAGAGAGGTTGAAGGATACGTACGCGGTAAAGAGCATCTCGCTGCTTCAAGTAGATAAGAAGTGAGCCCTGCCATGGCTAGCCCTGCTATAGATTTTCAGGACATGAGCCGAAGCCTCCAAGAACCGCTTTCACAAGTGGAGCTGGAGGTTTTTTCGCGTGCTCCTATGATTCGAAACCTGACCAAATGTGGTAAATTAATAGGATGACTTCTAAACAACCGACAGATTGGAGATAGCCTAATGAATGCTACGACGTATTGGTTGCAAAATGTGCGGCTTGAGACGGGATTCCAGCGTGAGAACGGGATTGTCTCCGGAACCGAAACGGCAATTGGACATGTATTGGTAGCGGACGGCCGAATAGAATCGATTACGTTCGAGGCCATCCCTGCAGAGGATCAGCGTCCGAAACGCGATGCGAAAGGGTTGCTGCTGCTTCCTGGATTTAGAGATGCGCACATCCATTTGGATAAAACGTACTTCGGCGGTCCTTGGCAGGCGGTTAAGCCGGCAAGGAGTATTTTTGACCGAATTGAAGAGGAAAAAATCTTGCTGCCGAAGCTGCTGCCGGTTGCGGTAGATCGGGCTAAGCAAATCATCGAGCTGCTGCTCGGATTCGGATCGACGCATGTGAGAGGTCACGTCAACATCGAGCCGACAAGCGAGCTTAGAGGGCTGGAAGTTGCACATCAAGCACTTGCCGCCTATGAAGGTAAACTGGATTACGAGCTGGTCGCGTTCCCACAGCACGGTTTGCTGCGTTCGAATTCGCGCCACTTGGTGAAACAGGCGATCGAGATGGGAGCCACGCATGTTGGCGGACTTGACCCTACATCTGTGGATGGCGACATGGAGCAATCCCTGCATGCGATGATGGATCTGGCTGTCGAAACCGGCGCCGGAGTGGACATGCACCTTCATGAGCAAGGGGCATCAGGCTATGATACGATGCACCGACTTGCCGAGATGACAATTGATGCAGGCTGGCAGGGACGAGTTACAGTCAGCCATGCCTTCGGTTTTGCGAGTGGAACGGCAGAACAAGCTGAACAGCTGGCGGAACGTTTTGCAGAAGCGGGGATTTCGGTTGCGTCTACGGTGCCAATTGGGGGGCTGGTCATGCCGATCCCGATGCTGCACCGCAAAGGTGTGGAGGTAGAGCTGGGAACGGACAGCCTTACGGATCACTGGTCCCCTTTTGGCAACGGCGATAATTTGGAGAAGGCGGGCCGTCTGGCTGAGGTATACCACATGTCCGATGAGTATTCGCTGACGCGCGCGCTTGGATTTATTACCGGCGGCGTTCTGCCGCTTAATGAACAAGGACAGCGGGTATGGCCGGCTATCGGAGACGATGCTTCAGTGGTACTCGTGCAGGCGAGCTGCTCCGCGGAAGCGGTGGCCAGAAGAGCGCCGCGAATAGCGACGTTGTACCGTGGCAATATTGTATCGGGAACGCTGTAGCTAGATCCGCAATCAGTCGAGCGCCTATTTACTATAAAAGGATTTTCTGTTATCATCTTTCCAACATTCAAACGCGATGATGAGAAGAGTAGGGAAATATCGTTCTTGTACAGAGAGCTCCGGCAGCTGAGAAGGAGCAAAGGACATTTTCCCGAACCAAGCCTCTGAGCAGCATGCTGGAACCGCCGTGAGCGGGGATGGCGTGACGGGAGCTCCCGTTACAGAGCTAGAGTATAACCATTTGCGATGAATACAGGCAGGCGGCGTACTTGAAGAGGTTAATATGGCGACATATTAATGAAGCTGGGGTGGCACCGCGAGCGATAAACTTCGTCCCCAAGACAACATGTCTTGGGGGTGAAGTTTTTTTGGTTTTTGCAGCAGGTAATCGTAGTGTCACATCATGACTTCATTAGGAGGCGTCGACCTTGGAGAACGAAAATGAGAAAGAACACCATAAGGAAAATTTTCTATATAAGCTGATTAGCGGCGAACTGGAACAAGAGCCATTCGGAAGAACGATGTGCACGCGGTTTCCACCCGAGCCCAATGGCTACCTTCACATCGGAAGCGCCTACGCGATCCATACGAACTATACGATGGCGCAAAGGTTCGGAGGCAGATTCAATCTGCGCTTCGACGACACGAATCCGCTGAAAGAGGATATCGAATACGTCAATGCCATCGTAGACGATATCCGCTGGCTCGGTTACGATCCGGGCGAGAACATCTACTACGGCTCTGACTACTCGGAACAAATTTATAAGGCTGCCGTCACTTTAATTGAGCGCGGCAAAGCCTATGTATGTGAGCTAACCCCGGACGAGATGAGAGAGTATCGCGGAACGTTAACGGAGCCTGGGAAGAACAGTCCGAATCGGAACAGGTCTGTCGAGGAGAACTTGGCCCTTTTTGCGAAAATGCGTAATGGCGAATATCCGGCCTCATCCATGGTGCTGCGTGCCCGAATCGACATGGCATCGCCTAATCTCAATTTGCGTGATCCCGTCATTTATCGGATTATCCACGCGGAGCACTACCGGACGGGGAACGAGTGGTGCATTTATCCGATGTATGATTTTGCCCATCCCATTCAAGATGCTATTGAAGGCATCACCTACTCCCTCTGCTCAATCGAATTCAAGGACCACCGGCCGTTGTACGAGTGGGTCCTGGTGGAATTAGGTCTCCCAGAGCCACCTCGGCAAAGGGAATTCGGGCGGCTTAGCTTAACAGGCGTGGTGACGAGCAAAAGATTCCTGAGGCAGCTAGTCCAAGGCGGTCACGTAGACGGCTGGGATGATCCAAGACTGCCTACGCTGCGCGGCCTTAGAAGAAGGGGCTTTACGCCGGAGAGTATTCGCCGATTTATCGAGGAGATTGGCAGTATTCGCACGCAAAGCACGGTGGACATTTCCTTGCTGGACCATTGTCTCAGACAGGAGCTGAAGGGGAAGACGGCGAGTGTCATGGCTGTTTTACAGCCGTTAAAAGTGGTCATTACGAATTATCCTGAGGGTGAAACAGAGCTGCTAGCCATTGAGAACAATAGCGAAAATGAGGATTTGGGGACGCGGGAGGTGCCGTTCTCTCGGACGATCTATATCGAGCGGGACGACTTCATGGAGCTGCCGCCAAAAGGGTTTCACCGTCTTAGCCCTGGCGGTGAAGTGCGTCTGAAAGGTGCGTATTTCATCCGCTGCGAGGAAGTGGTCAAAGATTCGGCGAGCCGCGAGATTACGGAGCTTCGCTGCACGTATGATCCGCTCACGAAGAGCGGAACGGGCTTCACTGGACGCAAGGTGAAGGGGACCATCCACTGGGTTACCGCAGAGCATGCGGTGAAGGCGAATGTTCATTTGTACGACAAGCTGTTGCTTGACGAGAATGCGCCGACACGCGAGGACAACAGCTGGGCCGAGGCGATTAACCCGGACTCGCTCGTAATTGTTAAGGACGCACTGATTGAGCCGTCGGTTCGAGGTGCTGCTCCGGAGGAGAAGGTTCAATTCTTCCGTCATGGGTTCTTCTGCGTGGATCGGAAACATAACGGCCGTAATGGCGGGCTTGTGTTTAATCGGATTGTGCCACTGAAGGATACGTGGAATAAGAAGTAAGACAAAGAGATGTTCCTCGGTCATGTTGGTCATGGCCGGGGAATGTGAGTGTGGAAGTGAGAGTTCGAAAATGGAACTCTCGGCAATCAAACTAATCAATCCGGCCGCGAGTGTGGAAGTGAGAGTTCAAAAATGGAACTCTCACCGCCGAAACCACACCGAAATGAAGCTGAGAGTTCGGAAATTGAACTCTCAGTACTAAGCAGCCAATTAAAAAGGGACGCTCCGCGATCACACTCGCGAGGCGTCCCTTTACTATGCCTACAACCCCCGAACCAACCCGCCGTCCACCATCAACGCTTGGCCGGTCATATAGCTGTTCGCCGGCGATGCGAGAAACGCCACATAGCGGGCGAATTCCGCCGGGTCGCCGTAGCGGCCTACGCCGACTTCACTCTCGTTCCGTGCACGCTGCGCCTCATACGTGACGCCTGTCGCAGATGCGCGTGACTCGTCCAGCGAACGGACGCGATCGGTCGCGAACCGGCCCGGTGCCGCCGCGTTGATCAGAATATTACGTGGCGCAAGCTCATCCGCAAGCGTCTTGATCAGCCCTTGCACGCCAAGGCGCAGCGAATTGCTGAGCACTAAGCCGGGAATCGGCTGCTTGATTGCTGTGGAGGACACGTACACAATCCGTCCGCCTTCAGCCGGGAAATGCGGCAGTGTATGCCGAACCAATCGGACAACGCTCATCACGTTCAGCTGGAATGCAGACTCCCACTGCTCGTCCGTAATGGTAGCGAACGTGCCGCCCGGAGGTCCGCCGGCGTTGCATACGAGCCCATCGATGCGTCCGAACCGCTCTACAGCCGCGGCTATGAGCGCTTCTATATCTGCGGGCGAAGAAACGTCGGCCTGTACTGCAAGCACTTCCCCGCCAGTAGCTGAGCGAATGTCAGCCGCTGCCGCCTCAATGGTCTCCGCATTTCTGCCGCAGATGACCACGTTTGCTCCTTCTTGCGAGAGCTGAAGCGCAGATGCTTTTCCAAGTCCCTTACTGGCTGCTGTTACGATGACGGTACGATTAGTAAACCCTAAATCCATTTGATATTCCTCCATCCTAGTCATTCACTTTAGTAACTAGCATGCAATATTTCTTTCTGCTTGTCGAGGGCGATCATTTCGCATAATTTTAAGCTTCGAATGAGCAGGAAAATAAATCCAATTGTTGAATGGAATAGACGACCCCTCTGGCGTTGGCTGGTTTCGCAAGATTTTGCAAACGCTGTCACGAAAGGGGGGATCCCGAATTGATTGTGTGCGTGCTGACACTTGGTTAAGCAAGTTCAAGTGAAGAGAAGAATCACAATTTAATCGGAGGTGCCAATTAATGCTTATGCATCACAAACGATGGTCGATTCTGCTTGCTATTACACTCGTATTCACCTTTTCTCTAGCGAATCTGGGCAGCAGCCCGAAAGTGTATGCTTCTACAATTTATAGTGCTTCTGCCGGATTTAGCGGAACACAAGGACAGAACCAGTGGTATTATCAGAAGCTGTCCGCCGGCACATACTCGAATTTGGCCACCTATGATTCCGGAACCGCTCACTGGAAAGAAACATCGGGTTATCCGTGGATCGGCACGGATCAGCTCCATCCGGAGAGTACGTACGATATCGTCCGCAAATGGGTAGCACCGGGCAACGGTACGATTACCATTACCGGAGGCGTTCATAAAGGAGATGCCATCGGTGACGGCATCGTAGCCACCATTAAGAAGAACAGCACGCAGCTGTGGACGGCGACGGTGACGAATACGACGGATGTGAATCCGACCGGAGTTACTGGCATTACGGTGGCTTCCGGCGATGCGATTTATTTTATCGTAGGCAAGAACGGCAGTATGAGCAATGACCACACATTCTGGAATCCATCGATCGATTACACGGCAGCAACCGTCGGCGCGACGGTAACGCTTCAGGCGGAGAGCTACAGCTCCATGTCCGGCGTGACGACGATTACTTCAACAGATAGCGGCGGCGGCCAGGATATCAGCAGCTTGGATACGAATGATTACCTCATATTTAACAGCGTGAACCTAGGGACAGGCTTCAAAACATTAGAAGCAAGGCTCGCGTCCTCAGCCGCTACCGGCGGTAAATTCGAAGTCAGGCTGGACAGTGCGACAGGACCTGTCATTACGACTTTCACGGTAGCCAACACCGGCGGAACAAGCACATATGAAACGCAAGTATGGGCACTAAGCGGCGCAAGCGGCACCCACAATATTTATGTGAAAGGCATCTCAGGCTCGGGCATTGCCAATATAAACTGGTTTAAATTCACGAACAACGAGCCGCGGGGAGCCACCGTACCTTTCAAAACCTATGAAGCGGAGAACGGTACACTCGGCGGAGGAGCTACGCTGAACAATGACACTGCGATTAAAGCCGTATCCTCTGGCAAAAGCTTCGCCTACCTCAACGCGACCGGAGAAAATGTGCAGTGGACCAATGTGACAGCCGCCAATCGGCTCGTGGTCCGATACTCCATTCCGCAATCCAGCAGCGGTACGATTAGCCTCTACGTCAATAATGTGAAGGTACAGTCCATAAGCCTGAGTTCGACCTACAATTACGATTCGGCAGACAGCGGCATGCCAAGACGATACGATGAGAAGGACGTTACGGTTGCCATTAATGCGGGAGATACCGTCAAGCTGCAGAAGGATTCGGGAGATACCGCTACCTTCTACGGGATTGATCTCATCGACCTCGAACTGGCCCCGTCTGCACTTACCATACCGGCCAACTACATTTCGGTTATGGATTACGGTGCAGCAGGCAATGGTGTAGCTGATGATACAGCGGAGATCCAAAGTGCGGTAAATGCCGCGAACACACTCGGCAAAGAGGTATGGTTCCCTGCGGGTACCTACAACCAAAGCAGCAAAATCACGGTGCCGTCCGGCGTTAACATTGCAGGTGCCGGTATTTGGTACACTCATCTCCACTCCACTGTCACGAGCACGATCGGTTTTACGCTGAATAACAATACCACGATTACCGACCTTCGCATCAGCGGTGTCGATACCAGCCGTGCTGCCGGAGGCATGACCATCTCAACAACGAGCGGAGCGGGGCTCAATAACGTCCTGCAAAATCTATGGGTCGAGCATGTCGGCGGCCTGATCGGCTGGGGAGATTGGTCGAGCTCCATTATTCAGAACAATCGGTTAAGAAGCACGTATTATGATGGCGTTCACTTCGGAGACAGCGCGAATACGAACAATCTCGTAACCAACAACCATATGCGCGGGCTCGGGGATGACGGCGTTGCTCAAGTCAACCGGACGGATATGGGCTTAGCGGCAAACAATGTGGCATCGTTTAACTCCATTATCGCAAGTTATTGGGGCAGAGGGATTTCCGATGTCGGCGGAGCGAGCTTCACGGTACGCGACAACATTATCGACAGTACGTATTTGGCAGGCATGATGATTGCTACGGAACCGCTTAGTCCTTCGTACTCTCGTGTGGTGGATGGCTTGAAGTTCCAGCGCAACACCATTAACAAGGCCGGACATACAGGGCATAACCATGCGGGCATTCATTTCTGGCTGAATAACAATCCGATGCAAAATGTGAAAATCGAGCTGAACATCATTTCAAATGGGGAAACGGAAGGCATCCATATCGACAATACTTCCTTTGGCGACAGCGGCGGTCGCACGCAGTTCAACTACAATACGGCCTCCGGCAATGCGCTCACAAACTATAATGACGCGAGCACGCTGGTCGTTCCGGTTCTGTCCGGCAATAGCGGTTTTTAAAGCAAGATTTAATTATATCTGCGAAAGAGGCTTCGTCTTACGGACGAAGTCTTTTTTCATTAAAGGGATGAAATATTCACGGGCTAAACTAGCGAGCAGAGCAGGGAAATCGTCTGTAATTGCAGAAGTATAGGGTACAGAGAAGATAGACATCGTAGAGGCAACGCACAAGGAGTTGAACAGGGACTTGAACCCATACGAATTTCATTTGCAAATTGGTCGGATGCTGGATGATATCGCAGACGGTATCTTTATTATGAAAGTGCAGGAACTGGAGCTGACCTACTATTACGTGAACAAAGCAGCTACCCGCATGACGGGCATTACGATGGCAGATGTTGGCCAGACGTTCTACGAACGCAATACGTTTGCCATGGCTGAATATTTATATAAGAAATATGCTAGAGTCGTGACGGAGCGAACGGACATCCGCTATGAGGATGGCGTTGTAATGCCGAACGGGACGATGAGCGGGGAGTCCATGCTGACGCCTATTTTTGGCGATAGCGGTGAGGTTGACTATGTAATCAGCGTGACGCGCGACATTACCGAACGCAAAAACTACGAAAACCTGCTCTTTCACTATGCCTACCACGATGATCGTACCAAACTGTACAACCGCAGATTTCTTATGGAAAAAATGGTGAGCGCCGAGGCACTGTTTCTGCTCGACCTCGATTTTTTCAAAAATATTAACGACACCTTCGGCCACGACGCAGGGGATGCGGTGCTTGTCGAAGTTGCAACTCGCTTAAGTGCCGCATTCAAGGCGGAGGAGGACTATACGCTGGTTCGGCTTGGCGGCGATGAATTTATCGTGGCTGCCAGCGCATGTGTAGAGCAGCCGGAAGGGATGGCCATGCTGATCATGGAGTTGTTCCGCGCGCCTTTTCGCATTAACGACCAGCAAATTAAGCTGAACTGCAGCATTGGGATTGCGCTGAAGCAGGGGCATGAAGATATTCAGACACTGCTCAAGCAGGCGGACATTGCCCTCTATAAGGCAAAAGGTGCCGGTCGTAAAAGCTTCCATGTGTACGAAGCGACCTCCAGATACGATCATGTCGAGAATTTCATCCACGAGCTGGCGCTGTCGAGCGCGATTGAGCTGGAGGAATTCGAGCTGCATTATCAGCTGATCTACAGCCCGCAGCAAGAATGCGTGGTCGGCGCAGAGGCGCTGCTTCGCTGGAACCGGGCTGGCGGGGGAATGGTGCAGCCCGCAGAGTTTATTCCGATTACGGAACAGACCGGCCTCATTGTGCCGATCGGCTACTGGGTTATCCGCAAGGCATGCCAAGATTGGCATCAGCTGGTGGAGGGCTATGGGGATGAGATTCGCGTTTCCGTGAATATATCGGGCGTGCAGCTTAGTGAGCCGGATTTTGTAGACCGGATTATTGAAATCATCGAGGAGGAACATGTTCCTCCTCAAGCGATCGAGCTTGAGTTGACGGAGAGTACCGTTATCAGCGATTCCCAGGGCATAAGACAGACGCTTAGCCGGCTGCGGTCTGTCGGTTTCAGCATTGCGCTGGATGACTTCGGCACAGGCTACTCTTCGCTGAGTATGCTGACACTGCTGCCTATTGATACACTGAAGATGGATCGCTCTTTTACCCAAGAAATGAATGAGTCTGTATTATCCGCCATGCTTGTCATGGCCGGTGCCTTGCGGTTGAAGGTCGTCGCGGAAGGTGTGGAGGATGCAGGTCAATATGAGATGCTCAGAGCGATGAGCTGCTGGGGCATTCAAGGGTATTACATCAACAAGCCGGTAGCGCTGGCAGCGCTGCAGCAGGTTCCGGTTTAATGAGCTGGCCAAGCAGGGGGAAAGAGTGGCTGAACGGGGAACGCCCTTGTTCAGCTGCTTTTTTTGTGTCTAATGGAGGAAATCACTTTCCGCGATGCTCCTTAGGATGACGAATCACTAGCAAGTGAAATGATGCATTTTTGCAGCATTTTGCGATAAAAAGAAGGCTTCGTATAGGAAATGTTGCTCGTTATACAATATTTCCGCTCCAAATAGTTGATGGGAGGCCTTGCCTGGCTGAAATGATGCATTTTGCGCAACATTAGCGGAGACTAGCCTTTTGGAGTGGTCATATGTTGCATTTACGTCAGCATTTCCTCGTAGCACCCCGGTCGGATAGACCGCCAAAGTAACTCCCCGCACTGAAGCATCGCTGCTACGTCTCAACCATCCCCCACACAAACAAACAAACAAAAGCTGCCTCAAAATGCGCACGGCGCACTTTCTAGGCAGCCTCTTACTTAATCCACGGCTCCGTTAATACGAAGAAACGCAGCGACGTTGTTGTTGCCTTGCCGGATGGCTATGGATAATGCCGAATCACCGGTTGTCGTCTTAGCATGAATGTCGGCGCCATGTGCAAGCAACAAGCGAATAATCTCTTCATTGTTGTCATGAAACGCTGCCGAATGGAGAGCGGTATGCCCGTTGCTGTCCACAATCGTCGGCTGGGCTTGATGCGTCAGAAGCAGTCGAATCACGTCCACGTTACGCTCCCCCGCAATTGCAGCATGCAAAGCCGTATTCGATGGGATGTAGGACACTTTGGAATGCGAGATGGCATTTACATCTGCACCGTGATCGAGCAGAGCCTGTACAGCTTCCTCGTTTCCGAAATGCGCGGCGAACCCCAGAGGCGTTAAGCCATCATCATTCTCGGTGTTGGCAAGCTTCGGATGAGCTGCTAATGTGGCGCGAAGCTGAGAAACCTCACCTAAACGAGCTGCTTGAAAAATATCCTCAATAAGTGATTTGATCTCCATTGTTATTCCTCCGTTTGTGCGAATGCGTACCTAACTTCGACTATACCTTTTCTGGGAGAGTGTTCCATTTTCCTGCCATGTTATCGCCTAGCAAAAAACAATATTTTATTGTATACATTCTGTATTTATTTCATAGACAGCGATTTTCAGCCCATGGTATAGTGCAGAAGAAAGCATGACACGGTCGCGAAAAGAGGGGAACAATGAGACAAGTTACAGTAGCGGAAAATAAGGAGATCCTGCTAGACCGAGGGCAGCCTTTTTTCTATATGGCCGATACCGTGTGGGGGGTATTCTCGGCCGCGAAGCTGGAGGAGTGGGAAGTCTATCTCGAATACCGCCGCTTGCAGGGGTTCAATGCCTTGCAAATCAGCGTGCTGCCGCTCGTGCATGAAACGGTCGCCGATGAATTGCCGTTTCGATTTGATGCAGAGGGTAATTGGGACTTTATGAGCTGCAATGAGGCTTATTTCGATAAAGCGGAGAAGATGCTGCAGATGGCCTGCGAACGAGGCTTCCTTCCCGTGCTTGTTGTGCTCTGGCACAATTATGTTCCCGGTACCGGCGTGAATAACATGCATCCGGAGTATACGATTCCATGGGAGGCTGTTCAGCCCTACACCGAGTATGTGGCGAAGCGTTTCGCGCGGTACAGCCCGCTCTATTACATCAGCGGCGACACGCAGTTTGAGAATGAGCAAGTGACCGCGTATTACGAGAGAGCACTGCAAACACTGAAGCGCTGCGCTCCTGAGGCTGTGACGGCGATGCACATGGGATCGCATCAGCATGACATTCCGGATACGATTTTGCAATCGGAGGACTTGGATCTGTATATCTATCAATCCGGTCATAGGACGGAAACGCAGTCCGATTGTTACGAACTCCCGGAGCATTTCATGGAGAAAACGATTCATAGACCGATTATCAATTCCGAGCCTTGTTATGAGGGACATGGATATGGCAATCGGTATGGCCGATATGGTGCTTTCGACGTTCGCCGAGCCTTCTGGTGGAGTGTACTGGGCGGGGCAAAAGCAGGCTTTACCTATGGCGCGCACGGCATTTGGTCCTGGCATAAGAAGGGGATGCCGTTCAACAATGAGCAGTTTGCCAAAACACCGTTTGACTGGCGAGTGGCGCTTCGATTCCCTGGTGCATGGGATACCGGCTATGCCAAAGAGTTGTTCGAGCAGTATGCCATGTTCGATCTTGTTCCGCGTAATGATCTGCTGGTCACGCCTTATCCGGAAATCCGCGTAGCCGCAAATTGTGATCGAAGTAAAATCGTGGTCTATGTTCCGTATTGCATCGATGTGGAGCTGTCTTTAGACTTGTCTGCTGATGGCTGCACGGTAAAAATGATCGATTTGGATAGGCGACATATCATTCAACCAGCCATTTCTACCACATCCACCGCTGAAGGTGTGAGCAGCAGAATCCCCATGTCAGATACAAATTCGGACGTACTCATCATTGTGCTCAAGGAGGAGACAATCAGGTGAAGGTGCTTATTATTGGTGGAACAGGGACGATTAGCACGGCGATTACGGAACAGCTGTTAAGCCGAGGGGATATGGAAGTTTGGCATTACAATCGGGGCAATAGAGAAACGCCGACCGGTGTTCGGACGATTATTGGCGATCGGCGGGATTTTGCAGCTTTTGAAGCACAGATGGCGGAAGCGGGACGGTTCGACTGCGTCATTGACATGATTGGGTTTCAAGCGGACGAGGCTGAGAGCGCCATTCGGGCCTTTAAGGGCAGAGTCGGTCAGTACATTTATTGCAGCACGGTTGACGTCTATACGAAGCAAGCCAAGAGCTATCCAATTACGGAGAGCGGTGAACGTGAAGCGCTGCCTTCGTTCCCGTATGCGTTTAATAAGGTGCTGAGCGAAAATATGTTGCTGGAAGCTCATGATCCCGGCACGTTTCCGGTTACGATCTTCAGACCGGCTCAAACGTACGGCGGAAGCGGGACGGCTGTCCCTTCCATCGCGGACGGGAATTACAACATGAAGCGGGTGCGCGAAGGACGACCGATTATAATTCATGGCGATGGTACTTCGCTGTGGGTCGCTTGCCATCGGGATGATGTGGCGAGAGCTTTCGTACAAGCCATCGGCAACGAGGCTGCATACGGACAAGCGTACAATGTGACGGGTGAAGAATGGATGACGTACGACCGTTATTGGAGAACGGTTGCGACTACGCTTGGTGTGCCTGAACCGCGAATTATACACATCCCGACCGATCTTCTGGGCCTGCTGCTGCCGAAGAAGGCCGAGTGGTGCGTGGAGAACTTCCGCTACAACAACCTGTTTGACAATACCGCTGCGAGGCGTGATCTGGATTTTCGCTATACAGTGAAATGGGAGCAGGGCATTCGAGGCATTGTTGAAGAGCTGGATAAGATGGGGGCGATTGAAGCGGCGGGTGAACGGCCTTGGTACGATGAGCTTGTTGAGGCGTGGTCGGCAGCGGAAAAGCTGATGGCGGAGCGAATGGTCGGTTTAGACGGATAACGGACGAAGTGGTGTGAAGGTGGGGAGCGTTGTCGCCTGCGGTTATGGTATAATTTTGGTCACAAAGTAACCATGCAAAGGCGGTATTCTCATATGTTGATCGATATTAAAGCAAAGCTGGACGAAGAAGCGATTCAGGAGCTGCTCGGCTGGTCGGTATTTCCGGAGCCGGAGCATTTGGAGAGAGCGGTGCAGCGCTATAAAGACGATTCGTCGGCTAAACTGCTTGGCTATGTATCGCAGGACGAAATTATCGGGCTGATCGGGTATCACCGTATGAGCAGCGATACGATTGAGATCGATCATATTTCTGTTGATCCTTCAGAACGATACAAAGGTTACGGCAGAGGCATTATTCTGGAGCTGCTGGAGCTGGAGAAACCTGCGGTGCTGCTGGCCGAGACAGATGAAGAAGCAGTCGACTTCTATCGGAGCAGCCGATTCACGGTGGAGAGCCTTGGCGAGAAGTATCCCGGTACGGAGCGGTTCAAATGCACGTATTACGCGGATGAGGACGACAATGAGTAAAGAGTTTGCGGCGTTAGGGGAGCTCCCTGCGCCGCTTTTTCTTTGTTATGGAAGCCCGCGCCGTCGAGGGCATTGCGTGCCGGCTGGTCTAACTCCCGCGATCGGTTTGCTGAGAGTGCGATTTTTGATCTCTCAACATCATTTCGGCGCGGATTAGGAGGTGAGAGTTCCACTTTCGAACTCTCGCATCCACGCACGGAGCGTGATTGGTTAGAGTGACTGCTGAGAGTACGATATTCGATCTCTCAGCTTCATTATGGCACGGAATTGGCGGTGAGAGTTCCATTTTCGAACTCTCGCATCCACGCACGGAGCCAGATTGGTTAGTGTGACCGCTGAGAGTACGATTACCGTACTCTCAGCTTCATTACGGCGCGGAATTGGCGATGAGAGTTCCATTTTCGAACTCTCGCATCCACGCTCGGAGCCAGATTGGGTAGTGTGACTGCTGAGAGTACGATTACCGTACTCTCATCTACATTACGGCGCGGAATTGGTGATGAGAGTTCCATTTTCGAACTCTCGCATCCACATCTGGAGCCAGATTGGTTAGTGTGACTGCTGAGAGTGCGATTTCCGTACTCTCAGCTACATTACGGCGTGGAATTGGTGATGAGAGTTCCATTTTCGAACTCTCGCATCCACGCACGGAGCCAGATTGGTTAGTGTGACCGCTGAGAGTATGATTACCGGACTCTCAGCTTCATTACGGCGCGGAATTGGCGGCGAGAGTTCCATTTTCGAACTCTCGAGCTCCCATTACTTAATAGAGGCAATCTTTAATGCCTCTAACGTAATCCCTGCTGAGGCACCGCCATAGATGGTGACGGTGCGAACTTCCCCTGGCAGCAGGTCGAAATAATGATCACTCAGCCGCACATCATCCGCCAAGTCAAAATGTACCGCATGCGCATAGGTCTGCGACTTCACAGTGACATGAAGGTCATCGCCTTCCACGCTGGAGGAGACGACGCTAATTTCCGCCTGCGGAAGACCGAGGGCTCGAATATCCCCTGGGCGAAGCATAGCCGGTTGAATGCGCTGCGAGGAGCTGCCCACGGGAATAGCAGCCACGAACAGCCCGCCAGCCCCGAGGGCCCCAGCGCCGTCAGAAGAACCCCCCCTCGAGAAGCGATGCAGCACTCCGCGATAGCGAGCCGGAATGACCACATCAATCCGCTCCGTCTGCCTTATCTGCCCATCAAAGGAGAGGAATCCGCATTCCAGTGTCTCCGTCAGCGGCACATCGGTTTCGTTCACGGCGGTTACTTCCACCATGCCAGGCGACCCCTCCCGCAAAATCAGCTTCACCGGCGCAAAAGCACGCCGCACGCCATAATAGCTTAGCTTACGCCGGAGATAATAATCTACAATTGTCCAGCCGACCTCGCCCCAGCAATCGTTGTACATCCAGAACAAAGCGCCGGAGCAGAACGGCTTGCTGCGGATGGATTCCAGCGAATATTGGTACATGAGGCTTTGACAAAGCCCGGCGTAGAGCAAATATTCATCCAGCGACAGGTCCTCACGTTCTGTATAATGCTTGCGGATTCCCGCGCGGACGGTGTCTTTCTCGAATGTATTCGTGTGCAGTCCCCAGATTCGGCTGCTCGTATCAATCGGTTTTCCGTCAAAGTAGGTTTCGATTGTACTTAAGCGGCACGGCCCAATATAGCCATACTCTGAAACAAACTTCGCCTGTACCTCATCATAAATTTCCGGCGTAATCCGCCGCTCCATATCCGGGTTCATTGTGCCGTCATGCCAGTGGTGACGATCGCCCATGGCATTGCCATTCGGATGCTCGCCGCCATAGGGAGAGCTGTTCCAGTAGGGAATGTGCGGACAATTGCTGCGAATCAGCGTCGGCGCAATTTGATTATAGATCTCGGCTCCACCATAAAAGTCCGGGTGCCGAGTACCGTTCCACCATTCATCGAAGCCCCAATGGTTCTCATTATTGCCGCACCAGAGCGCAAGAGAGGCATGATTGCGCAGCCGCCGGGTCGGGTAATCGATTTCCTTCGTGACCTCTTGCTTATACCAGTCCAGGTGATCCGGGTACTTCCCGCAGGAGAACATGAAATCCTGCCAGATGAGGATACCATAAGCATCACACCGCTCATAGAAAATATCCCGCTCATAAAGGCCGCCGCCCCATATGCGCAGCATATTGAAGTTGGCTTCTCGCGCCTCGGCGATAAGCGTTTCATATTTCTCATCGCTCACTCTGGCGATAATGGAGTCGGCCGGAATCCAGTTGCCTCCCTTGCAGAAGACAGGCACACCATTCACTTCAAGTGTAAACTGCCGCTCCAGCTCCGGCTCCGGCTCGTCTGACAAGGATGAAACGACCGGATCCGTATTGATACGAAGCGTACGGATACCGAGCTTGAATTCAGGATAAACAAACCTCTCACCATTGCTTACTAGTGAAACTTGAACCACATAGAGCGGCTGGCCCCCCATGCCGTTCGGCCACCAAAGCTCGGCTTCATGCACCTCCACTTCATAAGTAAGGAAGTTGATACCGGAGCGAAGACAGACCTGCTCGCTCACCTCAGCACTAACGCTGCCTTGCGGATGCATCAGCCGCAAGGATAGCGCCGCTTCCCGTGTCTTAAAGGGATGAAGCTGCTCTGCCTCTACTTCAAAGCGAAGCCTCGCATGCGCATCTGAAGCGGACAGTGTCACCGCACTGACGCTGCGAATGCTGACGACGCTGTCCGCTTCCAGCCAAGCGCTGCCGGTGATGCCCGTCGTGGCAACTCGCGGCCCCCAATCCCAGCCATAGACAAACTGCGGCTTACGCACGTTGGCGCGCCGATCGTCGCCGCGTTTACCGATCGCCTCGTTTTCCATTTCCGCGAGTGTCCCGGCGGTCATGACCATATCTTGAGCAGACACATGCTCAAGTCCCGAAGTGACGCGCACGAGCAGCGAATTCTCGCCAGTATGCAGCAGTGATTTTACAGATGCTCGGAACGGGTAGAATGTGCTGCGGTGATGGCCGAGATGGACGCCATTGATCCAAACATCGGCTTCCGAATCGAGTGATTCCAGATGGAGCATAATGCGCTGCCGAGCAAGTGTCTCTTCGTCAAGGGAGAAACGCTTCATGAACCACCACGATTTGTTCTCCGTCCATTCCGCAGCGAAGCAATAATCGGCGAGCAACGGGTCTTTAATAATGCCTTGCTCGATGAGCGGCATATGAATATCGCAGGGAAGCGTGGCAACCGGAATCCAATCATGCGCTTTGCTGAATACACGAAAAGCCGCATCAGGACCGCAGGATAAATCCTCAAATGTTAACTGCCAATCGTCATGTAACGGAATTCGCAGCAAGGACGGTTCATCTCCCTTTTATAATCAATCTCGTTAGAACTTCGTTCTGTTGATAGCGTACCATTCGAGGTGCGAAAGAATCTTCATTTCCATTGATCTAGAATTGCTTTCTGTTGATATAATGAACGTACAAGGGAGGTGCGGCCAGCCATGCTGCGTTTGACCGCCGATGGACTGATTGATGCGAGCCTTGAAACAGAGTTCTATTATCACCGTAAGCTTCAGTACTGGACGACCGTGCATGATCACGAAGACTTCTATGAATGTTTCCTGATTACGGAGGGAAGCGTCTATCATCTTGTTAACGACGTGAAACAGCTAATGTCAGCGGGTATACTAACTTTCATCCGTCCAACCGATATTCATAGTTATGAGCGATATGGCGACGAAGAAGTGGAGCTGCTTAATATTAATTTTCGCAGTTCGATGATAGAGGAGGCTTTTAACTATCTGGGTGAAGGTTTCGGCCGAACGCGGCTGACCGAGCCGCTGCTGCCGCCTCAATGTACGCTTTCACCGGAACAAGCTGCATGGCTGATCGGGGAATATGAACGAATCAAAGCCATGAGTGCGGACAACAAGTCCGCCATTCGCGCTGCGGCAAGAGGTCTGCTGATCGAGCTGCTGGTGCAGCATTTTACGCCCCCGCCTGCAGATGTTCATCCCGGTGCACCGAAGTGGTTAAACGATCTGCTCAGTCAGGTCGGCACTAGAGCACACTTGGCCGAGGGGACAGGCGCACTCTACCGACTGGCCCCGTATTCGCAAGAGCATGTCTGCAGGGAAATGCGGAAGTATCTCGGCATCACCCCTACGGAATGGATGAATGAACGAAGGCTGCAGCACGCTGCTGCGCTGTTGAAGCAGGGGGAAGCGTCCATCCTCGATATTGGACTGGATTGCGGCTACAGCAGCCTAAGTTATTTCTACAAAATGTTTACGGCCAGGTACGCCATGACGCCTGCAAGGTATAGGAAGCTTAACCGCAAAACGGCAATACCGGTTCGTGGACCGGAAAGGGTGCTCGTTTAAACGAAATCATAACAGCGCTTACATGATCAGAAATGGAAAACTATCGTAGGATGAGAGCGGGCCAGTTTATGTTCGATTCGGAAACAAATAGCTACCTAAACTGGAATCCACTAGGATAAATATCGGGATAGTCAGATTAAAATTAGTTTTTACATAGAATAGAAGGCCTTTCGATACTATAATGGGTTAAACAGCAAACAATAAACTTGGGGGAAGCAGATGAAAACTACAGCGGTGAGTTTATTTCTGTGTGCATCAATCGTCTTAAGCTTGGCGGCTTGCGATCGGAATGGTGCGGATGAGGGCAATCAGTTTAGTGCTACTTATCATGAAGGCAACTCGAATGAAAATACTGACTCTACTACATATGCGGATATAAATGATGATGGGCCATTTACACAGTATGAGGAACAGATCCAGGTTACGCTCGGAAGGCAAGGAATAGCGGGCAATAACTTACCCAATGGAGATACGCTGGAGAACAACGAATTTCTTAAATACGTCGAGGACCGTCTCAATTTGAAAGTTAATTATGAGTTCTCCATTGAAGACGTGGATGACTATAATCAGAAGGTTAGTTTGGCGATAGCCAATAGCAGCATGCCGGACATCATGGTCGTCAATGAGCAGCAATTCAAGGAGATGGCAGGAGCAGGCATGCTTGCTGATCTGACTTCTATTTACGAGACTTATAGCTCACCGCTTATTAAAGACTACTATAAGTCGTTCTCCGGCGATCGCGTGCTGAACACAGGACGCATCGATGGCAAGCTGTACGGGCTGCCGAATACGAACATTGATGGTACATACCAGCTGTTGTGGGTTCGCAAGGATTGGCTGGATAAATTGAAGCTGGAGCTCCCATCTTCCATGGAAGATGTTCAAACGATTGCCCAAGCCTTCAAGGAGCAGGATCCCGATCAGAACGGCAAGCCCGATACGTTAGGGCTGCTCGGGGACAAACAGATCGTCGGCGATGCTGAGTTTTTCACCTTCGATCCGATTTTTAACCAGTACCATTCTTATCCGAAGAGCTGGTTTAAGGATGCCGGCGGCAATATTGTTTATGGATCGACAACGCCTGAAACGAAGCAAGCGCTCATGAAGCTAAGGGATATGTACGAAGCAGGTCTCATCGATAAAGAGTTTCTGACGCGCAAATGGCAGGACAATGCCGCGCTTGTATCCGGCGGTCGAGCGGGTATTCTGTTTGCACCATGGTTTGCCGGCTGGATGCTGGCGGATAGTGTGAAAACCGATCCGAAGGCAGAGTGGGTGCCGCTTGCTGGGCCGCTTGACGGGGATGGCAAACGTAATGTCGTGCCTTCTGCGCCATCGGGCACCTTCCTTGTAGTGAACAAGAAAGCGAAGCATCCGGAAGCGGCACTGAAAATGCTGAGTGTCCAATATGAAGGCATTCGTCTGATCGATCCGAAAGCACATGAGCTGTACAAGGATAAGATCGTCAGCTGGCTCAACTATCCGCTTAACGTACAGTTGGACTTCCAAGACTCGTTAGCCCGCGATATTCCGATCTACGACAAGGTGCTGGTGGACAACGATCTGCAGGATCTGCCGGCAAGGCTTATTAAACGAGTGAATTCGATCTTGAAGAACAAGAAGGAACCGAAGAAAGACATTACGGCCTTTGCCGATTCCCTTGCCTACTACACGGGCGGCGCTGTCACGGGTACCAAAGAAATTACGAAGGTGAACCCGATCTTCTATGGCACGACTGCGACGATGGTGAAGAAAGGGACGAGCCTGGATAATCTGGAAAATGAAACGTTCCTGCGTATTATAACCGGCGCGGCGCCAATCGAGGATTTCGATAAGTTCGTCTCTACGTGGAAATTATCCGGAGGCGACGAGGTTACGAAAGAAGTGGCAGAATCACTGAACTAGCCACTCAGGAAGAAGGTATCTAAGCTTACGATCCGGTAAGCGTGGATACCTTTTTATATTTGAGTAAAAATTTCTATTTACTGGTAAGTCTTAAATCCTCATACTAGAAAACAGGGCAGCTGCACAGCATGTCCAATCACCCACATCATAGGAGGTTATAGGATGAAGAAGAACGTTTCTACTCTATTACCGAAAGCATGCTCGAAGATCGTGATTGTACAGTTGATTATGGCACTCGTGCTCATGATGGCTCCGTCCGGAGCAGTATCGGCCAGTTCCAGCTCCACGTATTGGACGCTTGCGCAGGAAACGCATAATTTCACGGCAGGCAATCTGTTGACGTCTTCCAATAGTTACCGCACCGAAATCGGAGATCAGTCAACGACGCAGTGGTACAACGTGAGTCAAATCTATGCGGATGCCGCGATGCTGGGGCAAGGGGATTCCAGGTATTTGTCCTACATGAACAATACGTACAACTTCATGGGCAATATGTGGGATATGACAAGCCCGATTGGCGGCTACTTTGCGCTGAGCAATCTTGACGGCACGGGTGCAGGCGGAGATAAATATGTCGATGACGCTTCACTTGCGGGCGCAGCTTATTTGGATGCCTACGAAGTGACTACCGGCATCACGCAGCAGAATTATTTGAACTCGGCTAAAGCGGTTGCGAATTGGCTGATGTACAGCGGACTATGGGATTCGACCGCAGGCGGCGGGTTCTGGTGGACGACGAACAAGACGACCCCGTACATGCAGATCAAGGGCTCGGAGGTCAACGGGCTCGCCTGTCAGCTATTTCTCCGCCTCTATATGATTACAGGGCAGGCCTATTACAAGTCATGGGCCGATTCCATCAAGCAGTGGCTCGATACCTACATGTTCGACACCTCTGCAGGCCTGTACAATTGGCAATATGAACTCACGAATAGTAGCGTTACCCCGATTAAATTCACCTACGACAATGCCATTATGATAGAGGTTAATCTTCTCTACAGATCCATTACGGGGAACAATGCGTATTTGACGAGTGCCCAGAATATAGCTGCGAATATGAAGAACCAGCTCTGGAACACGCAAAATAGTACAGGCGCCTTTATCATCAATACTGCCGATCCGGTATTTAACCCTTGCTACAGCGGCTGGGGATCGCAGTCCTTTATTAAGCTGTATCAAGCAGATGGCAACGTCAACTGGCTTAATATCGCGCAGCAAAATATCGACACCTTGAATGCCAAGCTGCGGGATACAACCAATTATGGCTACCATTACAGCTGGGATCCGGCAACGAACAATATCAAAGACAGCTCCTTTCATACGGTCAGTCAGGCATGGATGCAGAGGGTGCAAATCATGTTGTCGCAATACCGGTAATTAGCCAGCGCATATAGATACACCAAGCCCCCTTGAGAAATTCTCAAGGGGGCTTGGCATGGGGTTTAAAAAAATATGAAAGGGTTCTGAGCTTAATTCTATATATGAACGGTATGCAGCTCCAGCACCTGTGCCAGAGGAGTATATGCATAACCAAGATCATCGGCTACGGCTTTGTACGTGACTTTGCCATTGATGATATTCGTGCCGCTTTGCAGGGCAGGGCTGTCTTGAATCGCTTGATAGGCACCTTTGCGGGCAATTTGCAGCGCATACGGTATGGTTGCATTGGTCAAACCAACGGTGGACGTCTGTGGAACAGCGCCAGGCATGTTCGCTACGGCATAATGAATCACGCCATGCTTCACGTACGTTGGATTGTCATGTGTTGTAATATGATCAATCGTCTCAACGCTTCCGCCTTGGTCGATGGCCACATCGACGATTACGGCGCCTTGCTTCATCGTTTTCACCATATCTTCGGAAACGAGGACAGGTGCTTTCGCTCCCGGAATCAGTACGGCGCAGATAAGCAAATCTGCTTCGGCCACGCTCTGCGCAATGTTATAGCGGCTGGATACGAGCGTTTGTACTTGATTGCCAAACAGGTCATCGAGCTGTCGCAGGCGGTTTGCATTCAGATCAAGAATCGTGACTTCCGCGCCTAAGCCGATGGCGATCTTCGCTGCATTCGTACCGACAACGCCGCCTCCGATTACGGTGACTTTGCCTCTGGCTACACCGGGGATGCCGGAGAGCAGAATGCCGCGTCCGCCTTTGGAGCGCTCGAGCAGCTGACTGCCGATTTGTGCGGCCATCCGGCCGGCTACTTCGCTCATTGGCGTCAAGAGCGGAAGAGCTCCGCCATCTTTGACCGTTTCATAGGCGATTGCTGTCACCTTCGACTGAACTAGTGCCTCAGCTAAACTTGGTTCTGCGGAGAGATGAAGGTAAGTGAAGAGAATAAGATCTTCCCTAAAGAATGCGTATTCGCTTGGCAGCGGCTCTTTCACTTTTATAACCATATCCGCCTGTTGCCAAACAGCTGCGGCATCAGCTAAGATAATCGCGCCCGATTGCTGATATTCAGCATCGGTAAAGCCGCTCTCTTGTCCGGCATTGGTCTCCACATAGACGGTATGTCCGTCTTGCACGAATTCCTTCACGCCGGATGGTGTTACGCCTACACGGCATTCATTATTTTTAATTTCCTTCGGCACGCCAATGATCATCATTGATCTCTCCCTATTTCTGAATGCGAACCTCTGAAAGTCGTTTGTTTGCTGTTCTTAGTTGCATTATAAAATGGATTCCAAGCATAAACATCATACAGAATATAAAGTGAATTGACAGATTGTTAGACATTTATGTATATTGATCCTACTGGTTATAGACAAAATGTCTAACATAAGGGTGATAAAATGGACACAATGACGTTTGGGATAAAACAGCTGCTCGAAAGGCCGATTTTTCGCGCCGCGAGGCTGGTTGCAGGACGGGAAGGGATCCATCATCCTGTCGGCTGGGTGCATGTACTTGAAATCACGAATGTGGCTCCCTATGTGAGCCCGAACGATTTGATTCTGACGACGGGCCTGTGGTTGAAGCAGAACGAGCAGGAACGGTTTGCCTATATGAAGCAGCTGATCGACCAACAGGCTGCTGGACTTTGCATTGAGATGGGCACCACCGTCGATAACATTCCGAAGGAAATTGTGGAGCTGGCGGACCTGCATCATTTTCCACTCATCGTGTTCGAGCAGCCGGTGCGGTTTGTGGAGATTACGCAGGACATTCATGCCTTGATCATTAACAGGCAGCATCAGTTTCTGAAGGAGCTGGAGGTCTACTCGCGAAAGCTGCAGCGTCTAACCCTTGAAAGTACCGGAATCGCGCAAATTCTGAAAGCCTTCCACGAACAATCGGCCAGGCAGGTGCTGTATTTCTCTTCGCTCGACCATAGTATCTTCTACCCGGCCTTAACCGCTAAAGTATCGGGGCCGATTTCAAGCTTCCTGCAGCGGCAGATGGATACCCGAGCACTATCTGCCAAAGATGTCTCGATACTGCCTATGAATACGCAGCAAATGCTTGTTGTGCAGCCTGTTATTTGCTTCGGCCAGACGTTCTCCTATGTGGGTGTGCTCTTGTACAACCGTGCCGAGATTACGGAGTCGCTCACGCTGCTGCTCGATTACACCACGAAGGCCGTTGCCGCAATCACGCTGCGCACCGAGTTTCTGGAAGAGAAGATGTCTCGGGACCATAACGAATTCATCCTGGATATTATGAACAACCGCATCGAGAACGAAGATCAGGCGCAATCCCGGATGGGGCTTCGTCAACTGAATAAAGGCGAGTATTTGTTTGCAAGCGGCATTATCGAAATTCAGCATACGGTTGACATTGAACCCATTACCATTGAGGCAGATAAGCAGGATATGCTCATCTTGGTGCGGCAGCTGCTGAAGAAGCATGGACTGTACAATTTGGTCATGATTCAGAACAATCGTATTTATATGCTCTGCGCCAAAGACGCGCTGCACAAGGAATCGCAGGATAACTTCCAAGCGACGCTTATGCGGCTTGCGGAGGAATTACGTGCATCTGCACATGAACCGAGAAAATCATTGAAGCTCCATGCCGGCTTCGGCAAGCTGCGCACGCAAATCGTGGAATCGTCCAGAAGCTTCGAAGAAGCGCAGCAGGTTATTGATGTTGCTCGCAATGTAGCGTCGCAGGAGGGATGCATCTTCTATGATCGTCTGGGTGTGTACCAGCTGTTGAAGGCCGTTCCGAAGCTATCCTTCCTCGCTTCGTATGTGGATGACCATTTGGGAGAGCTTATCGCTTACGATCGAGAGCATCATCTGCAGCTTATTGAAACGCTGGATGTTTATTTGGGCTGTATGGGCTCCAAGCAAGAGACGGCGGCGAAGCTTCACATCCACCGTCAGACACTCTATAATCGGTTAGAAAAGCTCAGCCTACTGCTGGGAGAAGACTTCCTGGAAGCGGATAAAAGGCGTTGTCTGGAGATGGCGCTAGTTGCCTATAAGCTGAAGTAAGGGGATGCGGGGAATGAGATCATCTAGGTTGTACTACGGCTGGGTCGTTGTCGGCATCGTATTTCTGACGCTGCTCGTTTCAGCCGCGATTAATTCCGTGCCAAGCGTTCTCATGCTGCCGCTTGAGAAAGAATTTGGCTGGGATCGCAGCGCGGTATCCGGCGCCGTATCGATTCGTATCCTGCTGTATGGTTTAATGGGGCCTTTCGCAGCAGCCTTCATGGCGAGGTATGGCGTACGCAAGATTATGGTAATCTCGATGCTGCTGCTCATCGTCAGCTTATCGCTAACCCCGATCATGACGTCGATCTGGCAAATGACCTTGCTGTGGGGCGTCATGGTCGGCATTGGAACCGGATCTCTAGCCAATGTGCTCGGCGTTACGATAGCCGGTCGTTGGTTTGTTACGCATAAAGGGCTTGTGATCGGCATGCTCACCGCGAGCGCGGCTACCGGTCAGCTTCTCTTCCTGCCGCTGCTGGCTAAACTGACAGAGGATATCGGATGGCGAACCGCCGTGTATACGGTTGTAGGTGTACTGGTGCTGCTGACACCGATCGTCGGGATCTGGATGCGAAACCATCCTTACGATGTCGGCGTATCCGCACTCGGTACAACCGAAGTGGTGAAGCCAGTACCGTTTACAGGAAATTTGTTCTTCACGCCGATTCAAACGTTGTTAACGGCTGCACGCAGCGGGACATTCTGGCTGCTCGCCGGGACATTCTTCTTCTGCGGCTTCTCCACGAACGGACTCATCGGGACGCATCTAATACCGGCTTGCGGCGATTATGGCATTCCCATTGTAACCGCGGCAGGGCTTCTGTCGCTGATGGGACTGTTTGATCTTGTCGGTACGACGTTATCGGGCTGGTTATCTGATCGTTTCGACAGCCGGTGGCTGCTGTTCTGGTATTACGGTCTGCGCGGATTATCCCTTATCTTCCTGCCTTATGCGCTTGGTACTGGCTATATGCAGCTCACCGTCTTCGCCGTCTTCTACGGTCTCGACTGGATCGCGACCGTTCCGCCGACAGCGAAACTGGCCTCGGATACCTTCGGCAAAGAGAAGGCCGGTATGATCTTCGGCTGGGTCGTCGTGGCTCACCAAGCCGGTGCGTCGCTTGCAGCCTATGAAGCAGGACTGCTGCGGGTTTGGCTCGGCAGCTATACGGTGCCATTCGTGATGTCCGGCTTTCTCTGCTTGCTGGCATCGCTTATGGCGCTGCGTATTCGCCGTGCTGGAGCTGCTGCCATTCACATGGCTTCCTAACCTAACAAAGAAGCCTTCTTCCCGGTTAAAGGAAGAAGGCTTTTTTATTGTTTCAAGCTATGTTGTCGATAATCCGCCGGTCAGATCATTTCGGATCGCAGGTGATTCTGCAGCGTTGCAGAGCCGTTCTACTTCCTTCAGATGTGCGCCGGAAACAGGTGCGCTTGGTGAATCGCTATTTACTGGTTTCTTAACGAAGTATAATCGTTGTTGTATTTCATCAAAAAACTCCACTTGATCCATCTGAACGACGTAACAACGATCGACTTTCTTAAAACCCTCGCCTACTAAGAAGCGCTCATGTTCTTCGAACGTAGAAATTTGACTGTAAAGACCTTCTCTTGTTTGATAGTATACCTCTCCGCGGTAGCTGCGCATAAGAAGAACGTCCTCAAGATCAATAAAAACGATATCGAACTCTTTTTTATTGTATCTTTTTACGACTGGAATCTTCATATTACACGCCCTTTTTTCTTAATTCATTTGGAATGCGCGGGTTGTGGAGCAGGAAATAAGATCCTGTCAGTACAAACAAGGATGAAACGCCGATAATGGCTGCCGCCAACATTTGGTAGGCTCTTTTTTGCATCGCTATCACCTCCTTATCAGAGTAATAACGAGACCTATTTAGCGTCTTCTTTGTCTTTTCTTATGGAGTAATGCAGAAATAGGGGGATCGTTAGAAGAAAAATGACACTTGCGACAATCGCATAGTCTTTATAGTTTCCTCGCAGGATGAGTCCGGCGCCGGCAGCTATAACGAGACTGGATACGACAACAACGAGCAGTATTGCATTGGTTCCCGTTATGGTCACGTTCGCGCGATGCGAGGCTGGTACATAATCGTAACCCCAATGTTTAATATAAATGGTTCTGCTGATGGCGAAAACAATCGCTGCCGACAACAATTGTACCGAGGCGGATAGTATAGGCGTGCCTGCCACAACTTCCAGCGGTGTGCCGGATAGGGAAAGTACGAGAAGCGTCAGCCCTTGGATAGCAAATCCGACAATGAATGCCGCGGCGTTCATAATAAGAGAATAATAGATTGGAACCCGGAACAAAACCCATAAGACAATGACTAGCATCCCGAGTTGTATATAGGAAGATATATCTCCAATTTCAGGAATAAGGCGAGTGAAGTAAGAAACCTGACTCATCATGAGCGAGATAATCAAAGTAATATTCAGCCGTTCTGTCACGGGAAAGCGGAATAAGGTGAACATTAAAACGAAAACTGAAAAGTATTCTACTGATGAACCCAAGATGAAGTATAAATAATTCATAGTACCGCTCTTCCCTCCTAAGGTAGTATTATAAGGCCATCTAGCTTCATTTTACCATGACTCCGGGAATAGATTTGACATTTTTCTTTGGATTTACGACATTTGGACTAGTTGATTCCATTATATCAGAAGCAAAATGCATATAAACGAAATAAATCCGACAAAATGAGACATTACTTCCCCTGCTTTGTAAGCAAAAGAGACACGGCCCGCAGCAAGTGCGAAGCCGTGTCTCTTCTTAGACATGGAAGTGTACAGTCTATTGATGCATGTTCGTGTAAAGCTGCCAAGTAACGCCGAATTTGTCCGTAATCACCGCGTAGCCGGGGCTGAAATGCGTTTCAATTAAAGGCACGCTGACTTGACCGCCTTGCTCGAGCGCGGCAAAGACTTGCTTGGATGTATCTACATCGTCCGTGCACAGGCAGATTGTAACTTGGTTGCCGATCTGATGAGGCGTACCCGGGAATGCGTCGGAGAACATAAGGTCTGTCTGGCCGACTTTAATTGTCGCATGTCCGATCAGGCTCTTAGCTTCCTCAGGCAGCGGCATCTCCGGATTCTGCGGCATCTCGCCAAAGGTTTGCATGATGACTACTTCTGCATGTAAAGCTCCTTGATAAAATGCGATCGCTTCCGTCGCATTGCCGTTCATGACTAGATAAGGGACCAACATGGTAATCATCATAAATCGCTCCTTTGTGATTGGGGTGGCCATATCAGTATGGCCGAATATGGTTATCATACAATACCGAACATATGTTTGCAATATTTGATTGTCGGCCGAATAAAATGGATTCGATTTCCTGGGAATTATTTATGAAATGTAAATTAGTGGTTAAAACTATGATAAGATAAAGTACATGCGATTCAGGCATAAATCAGCGGATAAGGAAGAATGAGATGGCACCGAGACGCGCTATACATAAGTGCTGGTTTAGTATGGTCTTGCTTATTTGTACATTATTCGGCTTCTCCTCATTCGCAGAAGGCCAAGGCTTGTCGGCGCCGAGTAGGCATAACCCCATTCAGGTACTGGACAAGAGTTGGTCGTTTTATTGGAACCGTTTCCTAACACCGGACGAAGTCCGCCATGCGGCGCCTGATTGGACGGTGAACCTCCCGTCGATGTGGAATAGTTACAGGATCGATGATCGGAAGCTTGGCCGTGTCGGATATGCGACCTATGCCAAGACCATTCGCATAGAAGAACAGACAGGCAGCTGGGCATTAGAGATTCCACCCATCTACAGCGCTTACCGAGTATGGATTAATGGTGAAGCATATGGGGGTGTCGGTGTTCCGGGGACGTCCGCGCAAGCATCGACAGCCGGTAAAGCCGTGAAGCTTGTCTACTTCCATAAAGCGGCGGCGGATATTCAAATCGTGCTGCACGTTTCTAACTATGATAATAATCAAGGCGGCATCTCGCAGCCGCTCCGTGTTGGTGAAGCCACGGCGGTTACAGGAAAGGATCAATTGAAGCTGGCCATCGAGATGTTTGTGGCCGGTGCGCTGTTTATTATGGCCATGTACCACTTCGGATTATATGTCCGACGGTTGAAAGAACGATCGACGCTATATTTCGGGCTCGTCTGTCTGTTTGTAGCGATACGGAGTCTGTTCGGCGGCCGAATTATTATGGCCAGGCTGCTGCCTTCCATGAGCTGGGAGACCATGCTTACCATGGAGTATTGCTTGGTTTATCTGACGATGCTCGCCTTTGCGTTGTTCATCAGCCGATTGTACCCTGCTGAATTCATGAAGCCAGCCATTCCGATTATTGCTTGCTGCTGCAGCGTATTCTTCATCTTGACCATAGGCACATCCGCCTTTTACTTTACATCGCTGCTGCCCTATATTGTGCTGTTTCTGCTCGTGTACGTCCTTTACATGAATGTGGTGTTCTTCTTGGCGATCATTCGCGGAAGGGAAGGCTCGCGCATCGTTTTTATCTGTCAATTCTTGATGGTAGTAGCCGTTATCGTGGATATCTTCGCTCAATATGATTGGCTGCCGAATAATAATTTGTCTCCGCTCGGCATCTTTTGTTTTGTTTTCGCGCAATCGTTCATCTTATCCGGGCGGTTCTCTAAGGCGTTTGCATCCAGCGAGAAGCTGCTTAGCAATTTCAGAATGCTCAATTTTACCCTGGAACAGAAAGTGCGTGAGCGAACACTCGAACTGGAGCAGGCGAACCGTGAGCTGGAACAGCTGACGCTGCTTGATGGAATGACGGGAATTGCGAATCGGCGCCAGTTCGATGACGTCTCGAAGAAGCTGTGGTTGCGTGCTGAAGGGGCTTCTGTGAGTGTGATGTTGATTGATCTGGATCACTTTAAGCAATATAACGACGCTTATGGACATTTGGCCGGAGATGAATGTTTGAAGCAAGTCGCGATTGCGCTTCAAGAGAAGGCGAAGGTTCATGGCGGGATGGCGGCGAGGTTTGGCGGAGAGGAGTTTGCCGTCATCGTGCAAGCAGACAGCGATGCTGCGATAACCATTGCCTATGAGCTGAGAGAGACGATTCGGAAGCTGCAAATTCCACATGCAGCGTCAAAGACAGCCTCCTATGTGACGGTCAGCTGCGGCTGCGCAACAGGAAATGCAGAGCAGTATAGATCGCTGCAGGCGCTGATTCAGTTGGCGGACAATGCCCTATATTCGGCGAAGAACCATGGGCGAGATTGCGTGCAGTTTGCGGCGACGGAGTAAGTTCGACGATCACGATCAAGGGATGACTTCTGAGTGGATCAGGGTCATCTTTTTTTGTGAAGGCTGTTCCGTTAGGTGACAGTCTTGATGTCACCAATAGGGTGATATAATGAGGTTGAAATGAGGGATGACAGTGAGGCGGATGGACCGACTAATGGCGATCCTGATCGCACTTCAGCAGGAGCCGGCAACAGCCAAACGGTTGGCTGACAAATTCGAAGTGACGAAACGGACGATTTTGCGGGATATGCAGTCACTCTCCGAGATGGGGATTCCCTTGTATGCGGTATCGGGTCCATCAGGAGGCTTTCGGTTGATGGAAAGCTTTCGGCTGCCACCGCTGCAGCTGGATGCCGGCGAAGCCTTGTCCGTCCTCTTCGCGCTGCGCAGCTTGACGAGGATGGCCGATACGCCGTTTCAGCGGGCTAGATGGACGGTGATGGATAAGCTGAAGGCTATTATGCCGAAGCAGACCTTGGCGCACATCGAATCCATGCTTGATGTTGTGGAGGTTGAAGTGCCGCAGCGCAGCGTCAAATCCCCGTATTTGACCGACTTATTGGCACATACTGCCGATTCGAGATGGCTTCGCGTGCACTACCGTTCGGAGAAGCAAACCCGCTGGCTCGAGCTGCGGCCTCGAAAAATGTACGCTGCACATGGGTACTGGTACTGCGAGGCGTATTCGATATCACATGGAGAGCAGCGGACGTTTCGGGTGGATCGTTTCGAAGCGATGGAGCTCATGGATGTGCCGGGCGAAGAGGCAGATCGATTGGCTCGGGAAGTAGAGAGTTCGAACGGCAGCGATGAGGTTTCTACCCGCATTATCGCTCAATTCACGTATCGTGGAGCGTTATTAGCGGAACAAGACTTCCATATTGGTGACCATGTGAGACAAGTCACGGATGAGAGATGGGAGCTGGATTTCATGTGTCCGTCCTCGGAATGGCAGTGGGCGGTCAAGTTTTTCTATACGCTCGGCATGGATGCTGAAGTGAAGGAACCCCGGCATTTGCGTGAGGAACTGTTTCAGATGGCAAGACAAGTATGCGAGAGATACAGCCAAGGGATAACAGTGGAGTAGGAATTCATATATCAGAGGAGGTTGTTCAGGATGGGAAGCAAAGAAATTCTCGAACGGGCAAAATCATATCTATATACAAACGGCAGGTTAATTGATCGGAGACGGTTTGAATATTTCTTCGAGGGTGGTACGGAAGAAGCGGTCTTCAGTGCGCTTCGCGCTTATCAGAATGAGGACGGCGGTTTCGGACATGCGCTGGAAGCGGACATTCGCTGTCCGGACAGCCAGCCTGTGCCTACTGAAGTGGCATTAATGATACTGGATGAGATGGGATACGGGGATCCGGGGCTGCTTGACGGAATTATTCGCTACGTGCAGAGCATTACGTTACCAGATGGTGGCGTTCCATTCGTATTTCGCAGCGCGATGGCTTATCCGCATATGCCTTGGTGGGCGGCAGAGCGGGATGATGTCGCTTCGATGAATCCAACCGGCCAACTGATCGGCATGTTATGCAAACAGCAAGTTCGGACGGACATTTGGAAGGAAGATTGGTTTCAGCGAAACACCGCTTATCTATGGCGCGCGTTCGAGCAGGAGAAACCGCATGGTTTTCACGATGGCATTCAGTGGATTACGTTTCTGCAGCATACGCCCGAGCAAGAGAAGGCTGCTCCCTATAAAGTTTTGATCGATGAATGGCTGCAGCAGCCAGGGGTCATTGAGCGGGATCCGGAAGCGATAGGTTATGTACAGAAGGTGCTGGACTGGGCTCCGCAGCATGGCAGTTATGCAGGCAGACTGATTTCAGAGGGCGAGCTGGAAAGGCATTTGCACGCCTTGATCAATCAGCAGCAAGATGATGGAGGCTGGGGGATCAGCTGGGAGCCGTTAGGTCCCGGAGCCGAAGCCGAATGGCGCGGATATGTTACGGTAGAACGATTAAAGACGTTAAAATCTTATGGCATGTTGTAAAGTGGTTGCAGAAATCCGAGTGGGGTGAAGGAGCCCCTTCTCGGATTTTCCTGTATTTATCTATGGTTTCTTTTTGGAAACTAGGAAACTTTCATGTGCCTACTTCTGATGAAGTACCCTTTGTCGTATGATAAACCAATATAACAAACAAAGGGAGAGTTCAATTTATGAATATTGCATTATGGGTCGCTCAGATTATACTGGCACTTATGTTCTTAATGGCAGGAATGATGAAGACGTTCCAATACGAGAAGGTTAGAGCGACCATGCCTTGGGCAAAAGATTCCTCTCGGGGACTCGTTCTCCTCGTCGGCTTATCCGAGCTGCTCGCGGCAATCGGATTTATCGTACCAACTGCAACTGACATTCTGCCATGGCTGGCCGGTGTTGCTGGGATTGGGATTGCGGTCATTATGGTGCTGGCAATTGGGGTTCATGCTAGAAGAAGCGAGAACCAGGCGATCGTGATGAACGTCGTCATTCTGGCGATTGCCGTATTTATCGCGATTGGACGACTAGGTTCATAACAAGCATACATCGAAAGGCCGCCTATCTCCGGAGAAGGAGACGGGCGGCCTTTTTGCGCCATCTAATCGAGAAGTTCGGCTTTGTATTGGGAGAACAAGGCTTGCATTGTTTCCGGATCTCGCTGCTCCATCGCGTGAATCGCATCAATTAATGATTGAATGCGCTTGTTCATAACAAGCAAATAACGTGCAGGCTCTGGCGCGGGGTTCCAGTACGTATGCTTCACGCCTCGCGGGGCAATGACGGCACTACCAGCGGCAGCCTCAACAATGGAGTCGCCGACTTGGATCGCAAGTTTGCCTTCAAGTACGTACCACGCTTCATCATCTTCATGATGAATATGCAGCGGGGCGATGCGCATCGGTTCCGTGTCCGGCGGACAGCCCTCAGCGGTCCATTCGGCAATTACCATATCAGCGCCGAAGGGAGAGAGGGTTTGCCCTAACAAAGGAAAGGCATTAATAGTGGTGTTCGTTGATTGGGACATGATGACGGTGACCTCCAGTTCATCGTTTACTATAATAGTTATTCACAAAGTTATCCCCAGTGTCAACAGCCTTCAACAGCAATACGTGTATAAGTATTAGCGACGTATAAACATATCCACAATTGAAGTTATCCACATCGGGATACAGTATCGAAACCGCTTCCTTCTAATAAAGCCGCTGTGAATAGCCTTCCGCTAGCCGACGTGCAATAGCCTCTGAATCCGAGCCGGGGAGCTTCGCGTGATCCGCTATAATTTGCGGCGCAGATGGGAGCGATTCCTTATCCGACCACGACTCGGGGTCCCATAAGCCCGATCGTATAAAGGCTTTGGCGCAATGTATGAAACATTCTTCTACTTCTACAGCAATGCCAAGCAGTGGTTTGCGACCGTTATACGCCATCTGCTCTAGCAGCTGGTCATCTTTTATAATAGTCGCTTTCCCATTAATACGAAGAGTTTCTCCAAGTCCCGGAATCATAAAGAGAAGACCAATCTGTGGATTCGATAAAATATTCCGCAGCGAGTCGATACGCTTATTACCCGGTCTCTCCGGAATTACTAAGCGCTGCTCGTTCTGGACCAGCACGAATCCGGGATAATCTCCGCGCGGCGAAACATCGCAGCTGCCGGAGCTGTCAGCAGTCGAGATGACTACGAATGGCGAGCGGCTTATGTAGTTGTAGCAATGTTCGTCGAGATGAGTAATCGTCTTCCGACTTACTAATTCGCTAGGGAAACCGATAAGTGCGCGCAGTTCCTCCTCCGTTTCGATGATGTCGTTATAAGCTTCATTTGCTTTCAAAATAGGTTCACACCCCTTGTATTTGAACGATATAATGAGTTAACATACATGCCTGACTAGAATAAATAGGCACCACCTCGAAGGAGTTGAGCCCGTCTGCACATTGCCATAGATTTGGATAATACCGTTCTGGATGCGACGGCGGCGCATGTAACCTATTATAATATGGCATCCGGAATGGCGCTAACTGCCGCGGATATTCAAGATTTCTATATCTATCGATCCTATGGCTGGAATCGTGAGGAACGAGATATCATCTATGCGAAGTATGGCCACGATATTCATTGGCATTCGGCGCCGTATCCGAACGCAGCCGATAGCTTGCAGCAATTATCCCTACATCATGAGCTTTCTATCATTACGGCAAGGCCTTTGTTGTTCCGGGATGTTACAATAGATTGGTTGAACCATCATAAGTTCACCTACAACCACATCACATTCGTCGAAAATAAACTCGAAGCCTGCATAGCGGCTAAAGTGGACGTACTGATCGATGATGCGCCTCATTACGCAGAGGAGTTTGCTCTGATGCGCAAACCGATTATTTTGTATGATCAGCCTTATAATCGAGCCGTTACGAGTGAGTTCGTACTGCGTGCTGCCGATTGGGCAGAAGTAAATCAGCATATTACTCGTTTAGCCAATGGGCTGAGGTAAATATCAACTAGAATTGGAGAGAGAATAGAACCATGCTTGGTGCAATGATTCACGGATTTATTTTGGCATTGGGATTGATTTTGCCGCTAGGGGTACAGAATGTGTTTGTGTTTAATCAAGGTGCGGTTCAGACTCGGTTCCGTCAAGCGCTGCCTGTCGTCATAACGGCATCGATCTGCGATACGTTGCTGATCTTGCTAGCTGTACTCGGCGTATCGGTCCTTGTCCTGCAGTTCGTTTGGCTGAAGACCATCCTGTTTGTGGCAGGCATCTTATTCCTGCTCTATATGGGATGGCTGACTTGGAAAAGCAAGCCGGCAGCTAGAGAATCCTCTTCCTCGGAGGCCCTCGGGGCGAAGAAGCAGATTGCTTTTGCAGCGTCGGTGTCGCTCTTCAATCCGCATGCGATTCTGGACACGGTCGGCGTTATTGGGACAGGCTCCTTGCAATACAGCGGGGCCGAGAAGCTGCTCTTCACGGTAGCCTGCGTGGTTGTTTCATGGCTCTGGTTTACAAGTCTGGCTGCGGCCGGCCGGCTAACGGGCAGTCTGGACAAGTCAGGGCGGATTATGATTGCGCTGAACAAAGTTTCCGCTGTAGTCATGTGGGGAACAGCTGTATATTTGTTCGTTACGTTAGTAAGCAAGTAGAGGGCGTACATGTGGGGCAGGCCGAAGAAGGCCTGCTCTTTCCTTCAGGCTGTTGATTATTTGGAAGGGCGGAATGCTCTAACGAACCGTACGGCGCTTATTTGCCCATTATTGGCTTCGAAAACATGCTAACGAACCGTAGGGGCTCTATTTGACGGTTTTGGAGGAGTTAGGAGCTGATTATCTCCATATAACGCCTCTACGGTTCGTTAGAATCTCGAGGCCCTGAAATTCGGCCAAATAACGCCCCTACGGTTCGTTAGATTTTCGCAAAAAATGGCCGTCGAGACTTTATCGAAAGCCCGAGGGCAGGCCGAAGAGGGCCTGCCTTTTTTCAATTGCTCAATACTACTGCTGTCGGCTATTCAACAAATTGGTTTCTTCCTCTTCAATACGGCGAGTATCAATGCGCTCGAATAGCAGCGATAAGCTCTGAATTTGCTGATCAGTCGGAACGGTAACAAGTTTCCAAGTCGGTTGCTCAAGCGAGAGGAAGGTTCGAATACGCTCACAGGAGAAGGGGATGAACGGCTGCAGCAGATTAGCCAAATTCGCGATGATCCCTACACAGGTATGGAGCGTAGAGCCGCAATCATCCCGATTCTCTTTGATTTGCGCCCATGGCTTCTGCTCATCGAAAAATTTGTTGGCCCGGCGAATTTGCGCAAAGACGAGCTCCAGCGATTCTTTCAATCGTCCCTCTTCGATAAGAGCTCCTGAATCCAGATACAGCTCCGTAAGCGCCTGCTTCCATTCATCGCTAAGCTCGCCTGCGGGAACGCGTCCTTCAAACGATTTTGTGATAAATGCGAGCGTGCGGTTCACGAAATTACCGAATGCGCCAAGCAGCTCGCCATTATGACTGTGGATAAACTCCCGCCAAGAAAAATCCGTATCCCGTTTCTCAGGGCCATTGGCAATGAGAAAATAACGGATGGAGTCCGGCTGATATCGGCTCATGATGTCAGGCACCCAAACGGCCCAATTGCGGCTGGTTGAGAACTTCTTCCCCTCCAGCGTCATGTACTCGCAGGAAATAATACGATCCGGCACATGCAGTCCGCCTCCACCCAGAAGTACGGCAGGCCATATTAACGTATGGAAGGGGATATTGTCTTTGCCGTGCACATAATAAGCCGTTATGGCCCTTTCGCCATCTTTCCAGAAGGACTCCCAGCTCCCGCCGGTCTCTGCAGCCCACTGTTTACTTGCTGACAGATAACCGCTGACCGCTTCGATCCAGACATAGATTTTCTTACCTTCGAAGCCTTCTATCGGTACATCAACGCCCCAGTCCAGGTCTCTTGTTGCCGCTCGATCATGAAGGCCTTCTTCTAAGTAGCGCTTAGTTAATTGAACAGCGTTATCTCGCCAGCCATGAGACTTGCCAGCAGCATAAGCAGACAGCTCATCCTGAAAATGGGATAGCGCAAGATAGAAGTGTTCGGTGGCCCGTTCAGTGGGTGGGTTTCCGCATATTTTGCATGTCTTATCCGATAGATCCGCCGGGTCGAGCATGGTGGAACAAGCGTCACATTGATCACCTCTGGCGCGGCTCCCGCACACCGGGCATATTCCTTCCACATAACGGTCCGGCAGAAACCTTTTATCCGTCTCGCAGTAAGTCTGCTGAATGGTTTTCTTGTACAAGAATCCATTCTCGAGCAGCTTTAGGAAGATCTCCTGTACAACCTGATGATGGAATGGCTGATCCGTCCGCGTATAGAGGTCATAGGTGAAGCCAAACTGTGCGAAACAATCGGCAAATTCCTGATGATAGCGGTCCGCGATATCACGGGGAGAAACGCCTTCTTGAATCGCCTGAACCGCGACAGGAGTGCCGTGGCAATCGCTCCCTGAAACGTACAAAACTTGCTCTCCCTTGGAACGGTAATAGCGTGCCAGTACATCTCCGGGTAATAAGCTCGCCAATCGCCCCAAATGTAAGGAACCATTCGCATACGGCCAAGCGCCGCCAATAAAGATAGGTGCCATCCATATCGCCTCCATTTATAGAAAACAGAAAAAGCCCTCATCCCGAAGGGACGAGAGCTGTGCTCACGTGGTACCACCCAATTTTATAAATGCCTTGCGGCATTCACCTCTTCAGGTACGTCGCGGTTCGCGGTTATACCCTAGCACAGTAACGGGTGCAGGATCCGGCGCAGCCTACACCCATAGCGGGTTTCGGGGCACAGCTCAGAGACCATATTCTCGCGGTTATTCTTTACCCCTTTGCACCGGACGGGGCTCTCTGTTAAAGACATCAGCGCGATACTCTTTCTCTTCACAGCTTTTGTTTGAATATTCAGCTTATTCGAGATTATAATGCACAGCATTTTCCAAGTCAAGGACAATTATGAGCATAGAATATGCTGCTCTGAATCGAATGGTGTAAATTCGCTCTTGCAACATTTTTCCATAAGATGCTAGCATTTAGGATAGTAGACTTCCAAACCAAGTGGAGGGAAGCGAACAATGCAGCAGTATAGTCCATGACCACAACTATGTACTCCTCAATCCGTTGCACGTGATGGATGGCAGCAAGTGGACAAGTTCCCTGTTTCCAATGTTGTGATAAAGAAAGGAGAACCGAATTCATGGATATTTCCATACTGAGTGCGTCAGGGATTTCGTTCCTGCTCGTAACGCTGCTGACTCCACTCCTCATCTGGGGTTTGCGCGCGCTGAAGCTAACGCAGCCTATTCGTGCAGAGCTGCCGCCAGATCATCAAGCTAAACGCGGTACGCCGCTAATGTCGGGATTAATTTTGCTGATCGGCATTATGGTTTCGGTTTACGTTCATCCCCAGCCGATGGTGCTGTTTATAGGTACAACATTTGTATTATTCGGCATTGTGGGGTTCATGGATGACTTTCGAAAGGCAGCTTTTCAAGATCCATCGGGCATCTCCGGCAAAATGAAGCTTGTCCTTCAATTCACATTTGCGGGTGTATTGCTGCTTGTTTTGCTTCAGCAATTTAACTTAAGCACGGATATTGCAGTATTTCAAGGCTTCTCACTCAGCTTGCCTCCGTGGCTCTATCTGGTGATCATGCTTTTGTTCATTGTAGGCTCGGCTAATGCCATTAACTTTACCGATGGGCTGGACGGGCTATTGATCAACGTTGCGATCCCGACCTTTTTCTTCTTCTTTGTCATCTCCGAGAGGATCGAGGTGCAGACCTTCTCCTTAGTTATGGTAGGCTGTTTGCTGGGCTTGTTCATCTATAATATTTATCCGGCAAAAGCATTCATGGGCGACACGGGCTCACTTGCAATCGGCGGCTCGCTCACCTTCTTAGCCGTCATCGAAAAGGTAGAGATCCTGATTCCGATTCTGTTCATCATCTATTTGGCCGAGCAGCTGTCCGTGATCCTGCAGGTGTGGTATTACAAGAAGACGAAACTGCGAATCTTCCGCATGGCTCCGATTCATTATCATTTTAGCTTGAAATATGGGTGGAGCGAGAACAAAATCGTCATGATATTCGGGTTTGTGTCGTGGCTGGCAGCGTTTGTTTCGTGGTTGCTCTGGAAGTATGTCTTGTGAATATGTGAAAGGCTGCCTATGGGCAGGACTTGTCGTACCGGGGCAGCAGCCAGTCGGCCCAGCCCAGCAGGCAAGTGGCCCAGTGGCTCGGTGGCCGAGCCCAGCCAGCCGGTACCTGTCACAGTTACAGCGCGCTAACGAATCGTACAGGCCTTATTTAGATGAAAATCACCTCTTTTCAATTCTAACGAATCGTAGGAACGTTATTCTGCCCAAAAGGCTCGAAAAGGGGCCTCAAAACATGAAATAAGGCCTGTAGGGTTCGTTAGAATATCAAGATGAGCCCAATTGCTGAAATAAGGCCTCTGTGGTTTGTTAGAGTGAAAAGCCGGCGGCATATCGCTGATTTCAGAGTGAACTACCGATTCGTAGTCGGAGAGTCGCCAAGCAGGATCCCAGCTTACTTAGAGCCTCACAAAAAAAGGCCAGCCAGAAGAATCTGGCTGACCTAATCATACGAAAGGACTGTCCCAAAAGTCGCGGCTGCGCACGTTTGAGTCAGTCCTTCTTAGCGTCGTTTACTCCGCGTAGCGAATAAACGACAGCAGCAAATCTTGCCTGTGATCGCCGAAATCGGCGCCGAACAGGTTAAGGCCGCGGCAGTTGGCCGTGTCTTCGGACACTTCGAGCCTGACACGGATCGGCTTGTTATATTGCAGGCCGAGTGTATCAAGCGTAGTTTCCGACGACGCTTCGCCGTTCACGTGACTGCCGGCTGCGGTAACGCGCCATTCGGTCAGCATGCCGTATTCGGTGCCGCTCTTCCATTTATCCGGTGTCAATTTGCCTTTGCGGTCGCCGAGATCACCGGGGCTTGTCCATGTGCCGACAAGCTGATCGTTGATGAGAAGTGAAATATCGGAGGCCCAGTCCATCTGGAAGCCTGCTGCCTCGGAGCACAGCTCCGCGCTGAACCACAGCTCATTAATGACAACGCCCGGCGGCATGGGATTGGCAAAATAATATTCCACATAGCCGGCTCCAGCGAACCAGAGCAACGAAGCCTCCACTCGTTCCGGCAAGTAGAAGGCACGGGGATCATCGACGGAGCCGAGCTGCACGCAATCGCGGGTGACGATGCCGCATGTGGGCTGCACGGAGCAATGAGCGTACATGCCGATTGGCATGCGCAGCTCTTCCGTGCGAAGCAGGCCTTCACCAAGCTTTACGGGCAAGTCCAACTGAATAGAGCGGCAGGTGACGGAGCATATTTTCTCCCGATTCGCACCAAGCGTGGACGTGATCAGCTCGACGTTCTCCAGAATTTGCACGTTCACGGAAATAGTCGGCTGCGCGACGCCGAGCGCTTCGGCGAGCTGGCTGACGCTCATCGATTTCTCGCCCAGCGCTTCCAGAATGCGGACGCGGACGTCACCGGACAACGCTTTGGCTACATCGATAAGGCGGGTGGAGGGATAACGAATGGTATCTTGTTTGAGTTCACTCATAGCGGTTTCAACCCTTCATCGTTCAGATCTTTCATTACCACCAGTGTACTCTATTATCGAAGTATTGTAAAAACATAATATATATTGATTAAATCATATACCGGTGCTAAAATGAGGGCAATTCAAATCCACCACCACCCTGAAAGGTTGTGTTTCCCTAATGGCTGCTCAAGCTTTGAAATCTGCACAAACAGAAATGCCGCGTCCCGAATATCCGCGTCCGGATTGGCAGCGCCAAGATTGGCTGAATCTGAACGGCGTATGGGATTTCCGGCTTGATACTGAAGAGAATGTAAGCGATTACGCATCGCTTCAGCCTTCGAATTCATTTGATTCCGAAATTACGGTACCGTTCTCATGGTCAAGTCCATTGTCAGGTATCGGCCGCAATGATACCGGCACAGGCTGGTACAAGAAGACTGTATCATGGGCGCCGGCAGAGAGCGGATCGCTCATATTCGTGCGTTTCGGCGCTGTTGATTATCGCTCCGATGTATGGGTTAACGGCATTCATGTCGGCTCGCATGCCGGCGGTTATGGCAGCTTCGAGTTCGAGGTTAGCGCGCTGTGGAGAAACGATGCAGAGAACACGATCGTCGTGCGCGCAGAAGACTTCGACCGCAGCTCGCAAGCACGAGGCAAGCAGGGGTATGGAGAAATTCGTGGAATCTGGCAGCCGGTATGGCTGGAGGCAAGACCACAGTCGTATATCCAATCGGCCAAGTTCATAACCAAACTAGACGGCACGATTGAAGTGAATGCAGCGATTACTGCGCAGGAAGCGGGAGAAGCAACGCTGCAGTTCAGCTTCGCTGATCAGTCGGTGCAGCATACGGCAGTTGTTCAGCTCGAGGCAGGCAGCAACGCGGTTAGCACGTCGTTCATCGTAAGCGACCCGCAGCTGTGGAGCCCCGAGTCTCCTTATCTCTATGAAGGTGAGCTTACTCTCAGCAGCGGCACAGGCATAGGCGCCGATACAGTCTCAACCTATTTCGGTATTCGTGAAATCGGGACAGCATTGTTCGGCGACCGCTCCTACCGCTGGATCACGCTGAACGGAAAACCGGTCTACCTCAACGGCACACTGGATCAGTCCTTCCACAAAACCGGTTATTTTACCTATCCAAGCGACGAAGAGATGCATAATGAAATTTACTTGCTGAAACGCCTTGGCCTAAACATGGTCCGTATCCACATCAAACCGGAAGAGCCGCGCAAGCTGTACTGGGCCGATAAGCTGGGTATGCTTGTTATGGAAGATATGCCATGCTTCTGGGGCAACCCGGATGAGACGGCGCGTGCTTCTTATGAGAGCGAAGCCAGAGAGATTATTGATCGTGACTACAACCATCCATCGATCTTCTGCTGGGTCATGTTCAACGAAACTTGGGGCTTGAAGACCAACCCGCAAGGCGATGGGTTAACAGGAGAGCCGGGCCAGCAGAGCTGGTATTTGCCGGAAACGCAGGAATGGGTACGCGGGATTTACCGCTGGGCGAAGCAGACCGATCCGACGCGGGTTATCGAGGATAATTCCCCGTGCAACTTTGACCATGTCGAGTCGGATTTGAATTCGTGGCATTTCTATATTAACGGCTATGAGCAAGTACGCGAGCATGTAACGGAGATTGTAGAGAAGACCTATCCGGGTTCAGACTTTAACTATATCGGCGGCAACTTGCAAGGCGATGCTCCGCTTATCAACAGTGAGTGCGGCAATGTATGGGGCTTCACAAGCGGTGCGGGCGACAGCGATCTCGCATGGCACTATCGGTACATGCTCAACGAGTTCCGCCGCCATGACAAAATGTGCGGATTCGTCTTTACGGAATTCCGCGATGTAACGAATGAGTTTAACGGCTACTATCGCTTGGATGGAACGGACAAATATTTCGGTTACGAGGAGTTCGTACCGGGCATGTCGCTTTCCGATCTGCATTCGGCAGACTTTATCGTCATCGATGCGCCGCCGTGTCAGACGATTCAAGCGGGCACGCAGGTTGCTGTTCCGCTGCTGCGCTCCAGCTATTCGGACCAACACCACGGCCAGCAGCTGCAGCTGAGCTATGAGCTGTGGTATGACAACCTCGGTATCCGTACCGTTGCCGATCAAGGTGCCATCGCGCTTAACTGGGATGGCTTCGGCGTAACGGCAATTGATGCGCCGCTTACGGTTACGATGCCGAATCAGGATGCAGTTGCCGTACTTGCGGTCTCCCTGAAAGATGCCTCCGGTAACGTTGTAACACGCAACTTCATTACATTCGATGTGCGTAGCGGAAGCGAAAATGGCGTTTATGCTGCAGCGGGTCGTTTCGTCAATGTGCCGGTTACGGCATATACCGAGCACAGCTTCAACTATCAGTGGAATGCGATTCAAGGCTTTAAAACAAACGGCGGCGGAGAAGGCCAATTCGTTTATGACATTAATCTCCCAAGCAAAGCGGAGCAGACGGCGATCCACCATGTGGATATCCGCTTCGAAGCAAGCGCGAAACGATTGCTTGCCCGCAATGTGGAAGGTGCTACGGATCGCGCTCACACCATTAGCTTCATGCATGGAGCTGCCGCGGACGTGGAGCGCAACAGCAACACGTACTATATGACGGATGAGGAGCGGCACGAATCCCGTGTTCATGTTCTCATTGACGGGGAGCGTATCGGTTCGTTCCTGCTTCCGGATAACCCTGCAGATAGCAGAGGCGTTCTGTCCTGGCAGTATCAAGAGGTGTTTAACAAGCTGGATGAAGCGGGATCTTTCGGCTACCTATGCAGCGTTACCGTGCCGAGCCGCATCACGGCGAAGCTGGATCGCAGCCGCAGCTTCAAGCTGACGCTTGAGGCAGAGCAAGGCGGTATTGCCCTCTACGGACGAAATGCCGGCCGTTATCCGTTTGATGTTCTCCTTCAATTGAGGTAGTTAATGATTCATGGCATGAACAGCCGAACAAGTCGTCCCACTGCGGGACGGCTTGTTTTGTTATGAAAAGTAACAATCTTCTTACGTTTACCCAACAGGTTTCACCCCTCTCTTTATTGAACACTTGACTAGATCCATATATATTTAGGGGGAACTTGGCAGTCAGTCGATCAAGCGCTCGAAAATATGAAGTCGGCTATGCTGATTGGTTTGCGTGTACGATTCTAAGATCGGGCATGCAGCATTCAGCTAAGAAGCGGTGGCATAGGAATCGGAGATCAAGCACAGCCACGCATTAACTTTGAGGAGAGATCGTATGATGAAGGCGATCATCGTGGACGACGAATATTTTGTGCGCAAAGGGTTCATGCATATTGTTCCTTGGAAAGAGCTGGGGATTGAGATCATTGGTGAAGCAGCTAATGGCGAGATTGCCTTAGCGCTCATGAAACAATTCCATGTGGATTTGGTGCTCACGGATTTGACGATGCCGGTGATGAACGGGTTCGAGCTGATTAAGCAGGTTCGCGAGCATTATCTAGGTACGTGGATCGCGGTCTTGACCTGTCATCAGGATTTTCATCATATTCAAGAGGCTGTGCGGCTTGGTGCAATCGACTATGTAGTCAAAACAGAGCTGGAGAACGACACCTTAAACAAATCCATTGCGCGAATCATCGAACGCATTCGGTTGGAGGAGAAACGCAAACTCGAGCTGCAGGAGCAGCAGCAGGAGGTGGAGGAGCCGTGGGCGTTATTCTTAACGCCTATTACGAATGAGGCAGACTGGGAGCTGCCTTTTGAGCTTATTATGCCCAGCTCCAGGAGCCGGGTGATCACGATACAGAAGAAGGGGATTTATGTAAGGCGGGAAGACCTGCTCCAGAAATATACGAATATCGCAATGCTGTATGCCGTAATGGACTGGAATCAGTGGATTCCGGTCATTATCCGCGGCGTGCGCAATTTGCCCGAGAAGGTTATGGTGCAACTGCTGACCCGGTATCGGGACGAGAAGCTGTTCTTCGATTTTCAGGCGCAGAAGACGGGCTATGAGATTGATTGGATTGAGCTGGAGACTCGGCCTGCCGCCACCGATGATGCCGTTATGCAAGTGCTGAAGCAGCAGTGGCGTTCCTTCTACTGGGTGTACCATGATGGCGCTTTTCACGATTTGATGGAAAAGGTGCGGGAGCGCAGACCGACGGTTTCGGTTTGGACGAGGCATCTGAAGAATACCGTCTTGTTATGGCGGCATTTCGAGTCGATCTCGGAGTCGGTGGATTGGGCTGCTGCTTGCGAGGAACTGCTGTTCTGGGAGCAATGGACGGACTGGCTCCGGCTCGTCCGCTTGCGGCTGCGACATCATGAGCTCTCCGAGGATGTATGCATCGGCATCCTGCGGGCGATGCAAATGATCTCTTTCGATTTGCAAAGCAGCATGAATCAGACTGAAGTGGCGAAGCGCATCAATTTGAACCGCAGCTATCTCAGCCGCTGCTTCAAGCAATATGTCGGCAAGCAATTTCAAGATGTGCTGAACGACCTGCGGGTCGAGAAAGCCACGGAACTGCTGGCCACAACGAATGAGCCCGTCTATCAAATCGCGGAGAAAACGGGCTTTCAGGATGAGAAATATTTTAGCAAATTTTATAAACAGCAGACAGGCAGGCTGCCCAAGCATGTACGCAAAGAATAAGTTTCGTACGGGGTGCAGACGAGTTTCTCACACGCTTCATGATGGACGTTCGCTAGAATAGAAGGATGATCAGCTCATTAGGAGAGTGTACAATTATGCAGCAATCCACGATTCACTATCAGGCTCCGGCAGCGCAAATCGCAGCTTCCGAGCGTTATAAAGTACGTATCAACGGGCAGCCGGTATTCGTGTACAGCAGTCAAGGCGCAGGTTATGCGATGCTGTCCGCTGAAGGCAAGGTCATGGTTGAAATCGAAGACAGCCAAGCGGCAGAGCAGGTTGTCGTTCGTCCGCTCCGTCATGGGATTAAGCCGGTTCAAGAAGGCGGCGTTCTTCGTTTCGAGGCGCAAGCACCTATTAAGTTGTCGGTAGAGTTTAACGATAACATCCGGGAGCCTCTGTTTATTTGGATCAATCCGATTGAAGTCGAGGCGCGTCCGGATCCGGCCGATCCGTCGGTGCACTATTTCAAAGGCGGGGAAGTCCATCAAGCCGGAGAAATCGTATTGGCTGACGGAGAGACGGTCTACATCGAAGAAGGTGTGCCGTCGTTCACGGACGAATCAAGGCAGAGAACGCATCGAACATTGCGATTCGCGGCAGAGGGATCCTGGATGGTTCGTTATGGAGAGAGGCCGAAGAAGGCAGCAAGCGACATTTGATGATGCTTCTTGCAGGCTGTAAGCAAGTGACGATCGAAGGGATTTCGGTTATAGACGGGCCGACCTGGCATGTGGTGCCGGCAGGCAGCACGCAAGTAGCGATTACCAACATCAATATTCTCACTTATGCGGGAACCGGTGACGGCATTGATATCGTTGGCTGCGAGGATGTGACGATAGATAACGTGTTCGTTCGCTCGAAGGATGATTGCATTGCCATTAAAGCGGTCGATTATTTCCACAAGGCAGGCTTGCATGATGTAAGAAATGTACGCATTACCCGTTCAGTGTTCTGGAATGCAGAGTGGGGCAATGCGCTCGAAATCGGCTATGAAACGCGCTGCGCTTCCATCTCCGAAGTCGAATTTAGCGACTGCGACATTATCCGCTGCGAATTCGAAGGTTACGAGTCAGGGGGTACCTTCACGATTCATAACGGTGACCGTGCGGATGTACATAACGTGCTGTACAAGAACATCCGAGTAGAGGATTCACGCGAGAAGCTCATCGATATTAAAGTGCAGTTCTCCCAATACTCCAAGGATGCTGAGCGCGGCCATGTCCGTGACATTCGTTTCGAGGATATCGCCATTGTAGGCGGCTTGCTGCCGGTTTCGATTATTCGCGGCTATGATGCTGCGCATATGATCGAGGAAGTCACGATCAGCAACCTCACTTATCGTGGCGAACCGCTTCACGGCGCGAATGAAGCGAAGATGGTCGTGGAGCTGAGCCGGAAGATCCAATTCATGTAACCCCAATTTATAGGACCGTCTACTAAAACGTAGCGGTCCTTTTCTATGGGTAGGGAGATTTATGTACGATGTGCAAAAATGAGAAGACAGATTTCACTGTTCTGCCTACTAATTTCCATATTGGGACGGTCCGCTTAAAAATATAATAGGAATTGCGGTTACTAGCATGTCACATCAAAAATTTGAAGGGGAATGATGAGCATGGTAAGTATGAAGAAGTGGACAGCGATATTGACGGCCTTTCTAATGGTCTTCTCGCTGGCAATCCAAGTTGCGCCTGCTCTCGCAAGCGCTTCCAATAATCAGGAGGTTCTGTTTGAGAGCGATTTTAGCAATTCCGATGGGTGGGTACTTGACTCTACACTTTCAATTGTAAGCGATAAACTGCATTCGGATTCTTGGAGTGGCTATCTTCAATCGGCTATCACGGAGCAAAGCTTTGATGGCTCCTACTCGTTCCAGGTCGATGTCGAAGCGCCGTTATCAAGCGGACATTGGAACGCGACGCGCATAATCTGGGGTTATCAAGATGCCAGCAATTATTATGAATTGGTGCTGGGTAACGGAAGTACAGCTAACAATGCAGCAAACGTTTCTTTGAAGAAATTCGTAAATAATGCCGAAGTCAGCCTGGCATCCGACATCGTCTTCGGAGTCGGCGGCAAAACGACGACGCTGCAGGTTATCTCAAACGAAGACGGACATATCTCGGTCAATGCTCTTCAAAATCATACAGTTAGCAGCTTGTACGATCAGGTTGCAGACCAAACGTATACATCAGGCAAAATCGGTATCGGTGTGCGAAGCAGCCAGATCGATTATGATAACTTCCTCGTTGTCAGAGGTGTGGAGGCATTGACTGCACCGGAGCTGCCGGAAGTTCCGGTTGTTGAAACGCCTAGCATGGCAGACGGCAACTTTGAAGTGCAAGGGAGTGAAATTAAGGACCCGAGCGGGAATTCATTTATTGCAAAAGGCGTTAACGTGAATGGGCCGCGTTGGCCATGGTCTCGTCCGACATTGCCGGACGTGAATTTGATCGTGGACACATGGAAATTCAATACGGTTCGTGTAAACATGTTCCCGAAGATGGAGTATTGGAACATCAACAATAACATGGATTTGGACGGCATCGTAAACGCGTTCACCTCCAAGCATGTCGTAACGATCATTGAAGATCATGATTTTACGGGATCGTATCCGCAGGAAGAAGGTGTCACGGCATCGGATGGCAGCTACTCGATGTCCGTCGATGAGTTGAAGGCCTACTGGGTTGATTTGGCCGAGAAGTATAAGGACAACCCGTACGTCTGGTTCAACATCATGAACGAACCGGGCCAAGCCGGTCAAGGTTATTCGACAAGCGAATCCATTGCGCGTTGGAAAGAAGTGCATGAAGAAATAATCGCAGCTATTCGTGCAATCGGGGCTGAAAATATCATCGTACTGGATGGACATTTCTACGGCCAAGAGGGCGGATTCAGAAATGGAACGTCTGACAGCGCGATTCTGTCTACAGGTGAGGAATTAGCAGCAACGTACGATAATCTGGTGTTCTCACTTCATATGTACGGAGAATGGTTTAACGGACAGCAGCGACTTGCGAATTATCTCGATGAAGCAGCAATCAAGGGCCTTGCACTTATTATTGGGGAATATGGCGGTGGCGACAGCCAAACTACGAATGTTACGGCCGGGATGTTCAATGAAGCCGTGCAGCGTCAGGTTGGTCGCCTTGTATGGGCATGGGAAGGCGAGGACATATTCGATCTTACAGCCAATACCACTAAAGGCGGCGGCTGGGAGGTCGATAAGTTGGACGGTACTCGCCCGACGAATCTCAGCTGGTTAGGCACGCAGGTGTGGGATGACAACCATGATTCGTTGACGCTGCCGGTGACACTTAATCTTCCTGTCATGGTCAATGGCAACTTTGAAGATGGCTTGAACGGTTGGCAGAACTGGTCGCGCGCCGAGCTGGCCGCGGAGAGTGGAATCGATAATTCGAAAGCCTTTAAAGTACCTGCAGGCGGATCGGGAGGCGGCGGTCAGTTCGTCACGATTAAGCCGAACACGACGTATACGTTTACGGTGTGGGGCAAAGTGAGCGGAGTGGTTGAGGGAGGCACCGCCGATGCCGGCTTCCAGTATAGGCCGACGGAGCAGTCGCCGGATTCCGATCAGATTAAGTTTATTGTGTCGTTCGATTCGACGGAATGGACGAAGAAAGAAGTGACATTAACGACAGGGGCAAGCGTTGCCGGAGCTAACGTATTCGTATGGAAGTCGGCCGAAGGCGTCGATCTTCTCATTGACAACGTGTCGCTTGCTGAGCAGCCTCCGATTATCGTCAATGGCGATTTCGAGAAGGATTTGGATGCATGGATGAACTGGGGACGTCTTGAAGCCGCAGCAGGTGCCGGAATAAGCGGCTCGAAGGCGTTGAAAGTAACGGCAGGCGGAGCAGGCGGCGGAGGTCAATTCATAACCGTGAAGCCGAATACGACTTACAAACTGACGATTTGGGGCAAGGTGAGCGGGGCAACTGAGGCGGCAGATGGCGCTGCGGCGGGTTTCCAATACAAGCCGACAGACCAATCGCCGGATACCGATCAAATCAAGCATGTGCTGTCGTTTGACTCGACGGAATGGACGAAGAAAGAGGTTGTATTTAAAACAGGTGCGAGTGTAGCGGCGTCTAACGTGTTCATCTGGAAAAATACAGTCGATGTCGATTTGCTGATCGACAACGTTCAATTGGTGGAAACAAACGAGACACCGACAACTCCGGTAGAACCAACAGATCCGGTGGATCCACAAGGTTTTGTGATTGACTCCGCGATCTTCCATAATGCAGCAGGCGATGTAGTTGAAAGCTTGCCTGCAAGCGGATTGTTGTCTGCCGATGTTACGGTTACTAACCACGATGAAGCACAATCTGCTCTGATGGTGATTGCTTTGTATGACGTCAATGGGGATATTGCCTCACTCTCTTATGTTCAGAAAACAGTAGAGGAAGGAGAAACCGTATCCTTCTCAGGAGGCTTCAATTTGCCGGCTGACTCAGAAGGCTACTCGGTGAAGGTCATGCTCTGGAACAATTTCGAAGACATGGAGCCGCTTGCGGATGCGATTGAATTATAAGGGATGAGCTGCGAAGCCGCCGGGAAGTATCTTATTCCTGCGGCTTCGACTTAAGGAACATTCAGCAAACCTTAGGAGGGGTACGCGTGAAGAAAACATCGATTGTCACCTTGCTGCTGCTTATACTCTTCTCCATAAGCTCAGTAGGTGCCTATGCTGCAGATACCGCTTCTATTACAGCGACAGCAGCGATAAATGCAAGTACAAAGATGATTACCGTTGAAGGAGTAATCTCGTCAGGGAGCGACCAGTCTGTTTCAATTAAGATTGTGTATCCAACGGGGAAACTCTACGTCAACCAAGTGAAAAGTGGAGAGAACGGTGCTTACCGATTATCGTACAAGCTGAGTCAACCGACAGAAGGTACCTATTCGGTTACGGTAGGGGGCGCGGGGGTAAGCATTCCTGCAACTGCCGAATTCACTTATGAAGCTCCAGCGGAAACTAACGGCGGACCTGTTGTTCCGCCAGCCAGGCCGAAGGCGCCTGTCATTTCAGGAAGTCATATCGAGCTTGAAGGAAAGCTTGTAGGCGGGGTTAATGAAGCTGTCGTTGGATTGGAAATGGTAGATGCCATTAAGAAAGCCGTACAGAAGGAGCAGGGCGTTGTGACGATTGAAGTCACTGAAGTGAAGAATGCTGCTGCGATTCGTGTGGAGTTCCCAGCAAGCTTATTGAGAGACGCGGATACATTTGGACTTAAGAAGGTACAGGTAATATCACAGTTTGCCACCTTCACCATGGCGTCAGATGCCATTGCATCCCTCGGCAATCAGGCGGTGAAAATCGAATTATCCGCCGAACAAGTAAAATTGTCGTCGCTTCCATCCGGTGTCGCGGCTATTGTTCAAGACAAGCCTGTTTTTGATTTTAGCTTAAAGGTTGATGGTAAACCGGTTAGTTCGTTCAACGGGAAAGATGCGATGCAGATCTCTATTCCTTATAAACCTAAGACGGGCGAAGATCCGAACGCAATTATCATTTACTATGTGACAGAAGACGGGAAGCTTGAGATCGTCAAGAACGCCGTCTATGATGAGGCAACAGGTCAAGTGAGTTTTCATGCGGCGCATTTCAGCAAGTATGCGGTAGCCGTCGCTCACCCGTCATTTCAAGATCTGGATAAGGTGAAATGGGCGCAAAGCAGCATTTACGGATTAAGTGCACGTGGCATTGTTGCGGGTGATGGACAGGGTTCATTTGAACCGAAACGGGATGTTACGCGTGCCGAATTTGTGAAAATGCTAGTTCAAGCGCTGGATCTGCTGGATACGCAAGCAACAGCGGATTTTACGGATGTATCCGGCAGTGCTTGGTACTATCATGAAGCGGCTTCCGCTGTGAAACTGGGGATCTTACGCGGCTATGAGGATGGCAGTTTTGCAGGGGCACGTTCGATTACCCGCGAAGAAATGCTGGTTATGGCAGCAAGAGCACTCAAGGCAGCAGAGGTGGAGACGGCAGTAACCCGTAAGCCAATCCAATTCACTGATGCCGATCAAATCGCTGCTTACGCTGCGGCCGATGTAATGAAGCTGAATGAAGCTGGCTTTATTGATGGTGATGATAAGGGAAGACTAACACCTAAGGCGCACACGTCCAGAGGAGAAGCGGCTGTTATTGTTTACAGGCTGCTTACCAACAGCTAAGAATCATATAAGAACATAAAGCACCACTTGTAGGGATCATTGGACACACACCTTCGTGTTCAAACAATGAAACTACAGGTGGTGCTTTTCATTGCGGTAAAGTAGGTGCACATAAAACGAAGCAGATTAGATGTGCATAATTAGAACATTTCGGTCATGTTTGGTAGTATTCAAGCGAAAAAAGCGATGATACGATGATGGGAGAATTTGAGGACTTCAAACACATGCGGATATTTTGTGGGAGGAATTGCACATGCCAGTACAAGTGAATCAAGAAGCCGGTCCGATCGGCGTCTATGCGGATAACCCCCATTACTATGCGCGAGGCGGCAAGCCGATCCTTCTGATCACCTCTGCCGAGCATTATGGAGCAGTGATCAATGCCGAATTCGATTACGAAGCATACTTAAACACGCTGCAGGAATTCGGCATGAATTACACCCGCATCTATCCGGGAGCCTATACCGAGGTAGCAGGTATGTTCACGGATGAGAACACGCTTGCGCCAGCCCCCGGCAAACTGATCGTTCCATGGGCCAGAAGCAGCGCGGATCCGGCTAAGTTTGATCTTAAGCAGTGGGACGAGGCGTATTTTCGCCGATTGAAGAGTTTTATAGGTGCGGCGCAGCATCGTGGCATCGTGGTTGAAATTTGCTTGTTCAACTGTCAGTACAATGAGGGCTGGCCGGCTAGTCCGCTGCATGCGCCTAATAACGTGCAGGGCATTGGCGATTGTGAGGCAAAGGATGTGCAGACGCTGCTGCATCCGGACTTGGTACGTGTTCAAGAGGACTATGTTCGTCAAATCGTGCAGGAAGTGAACGAGTTTGACAACATCATCCTAGAGGTGTGCGATGAGCCGACCATGATGGGGACGACGGCTGAGCTGGCGATTCCGTGGGTATCGCGGCTAATCGATGTCGTTGTGGAGACGGAGCGCAGCTTGCCGAAGAAACACTTGCTTGCCCAGCAGTTGGAGACCAAGCTCGACTTTAGTGCTGATCCGAGAACGGACGTCATCGTAGCCCAGTATATCAATCATAATGGTTGGACGGAGATCGGCGGCATTGAGGCACTGGATGTGAAGTATGATCTGGTGAAACCCATTGAACTGAACGAAACAGGCTATTATCCCAGCTGGTACAACGGTGACATGCTTAGCGCGTCCAGAGTGGAAGCATGGGAATTCATCGTAGGCGGGGGAGCGGGCTTCAATCAATTGAACGGCTGCTACACCGTGAAAGACCCGGGAGGACGTACGCCTGATAATTTCGAGCTGCTGAACGCGCTTCGAAATTTGAAGACCTTCATGCATTCCTTCTCGTTCGAGAAGATGCACCAAGACAAACAATTCGTGAAGCATATCGATTCTCCTGATGTGAATATCAGCCTCAGAAGCATCAGCGAGCCTGGAGAACAATACGCGCTGTACCTGCATCACGGTGTGCTGACCGGTGATAAGAAGGTTTACACGGTGATAGCGGATGAACGGCGTACGCGTTTGACGCTCGATTTGCCGGCTGGCGAATATGCAGCTGAATGGGTGGAACCGAAGTCAGGCAGCGTAATTGGCCGGGAAAGCCTTCAGTCTGTGGGCTATAGTGTGACGATCGAAGCTCCGCTGTATGTCGTAGACATCGCGCTTCGGATCGTGCGTTCATAGATTGTTCATGGTAAAAGCAGAGGAATCCACAACCGAATGGGTTGTGGATTTTTGGCATGCCGGAATGGTTAAGGGGATTAATCACAAAAGCGTTAACTTGGTTACATTAGATCCTAGACAAGGAGTAAGCGTGATTTTAACATAGATATATTGATCACTTAGGTCGTTAAACATCGCCTACTAGGGGGATTCACATGAGCGAAATGAAATGGCAACTTAAGAATTGGACATTCAAGGATTGTGAGCAAGAACAGTGGCTGCCGGCATTTGTACCCGGATGCATTCATACCGATTTGTTGAAAAACGGCTTGATTCCGGATCCTTTCGTGGGGACCAATGAGAAGAGTCTGCAGTGGATCGACAAGAAGGACTGGGAATATGCAGCGGATTTCGATGCATCGGCAGAGCTGCTCAGCCATTCCCGATTAGAGCTCGTATTTGAAGGCTTGGACACGTACGCCGATGTTTACATGAACGAGCATCACATTCTATCAGCAGACAATATGTTCCGCACGTGGATCGTGGATGTGAAGCCGTATGTGTTGGAGCAGGGCAACCGGCTGCGTATTCGCTTCCGTTCACCGATTCAGGAGGGACTTGCGAAGCTGCAGGAATATGGATTCGGACTACCTGCCCCGAACGATGACTCGGTTACCGGTGAAATCGGCGATACGAAGGTTGGCGCCTTTACGCGCAAAGCACCTTATCATTACGGCTGGGATTGGGGTCCGCGCTTCGTGACGAGCGGCATCTGCAGTCCCGTTTACTTACAAGGCTGGAGCGGCACCCGAATCAACGATCTGTTTATTCGGCAGGATGATGTAAGCGAGTCTAGCGCGCAGATTGCCGCAGTATTCGAAATCGAGTCAGAGGCAGGCGGCGAGTTTGAGCTCTGCCTGCGCACGACAGCCGGCCAGGAATGGAAGCGCAGCGTCACATTAAAGCCAGGTGCACAGTCCGTAGATTTCCCGATGGAAATCGAACAACCTCAGCTGTGGTGGTCCCGCGGACTTGGGGAACCCCATCTGCATACCTTCCAAGCATCGCTTGATCAAGAGGGGACATCGATTGCACAGAAATCCGTTCGGACAGGTCTTCGTTCCGTGAAGCTGGTACGCAAACCGGATGCGCATGGCTCAACCTTTTATTTCGAGGTGAACGGTATTCCCGTCTTCGCGAAAGGCGCCAATCACATTCCGAATGACAGCTTCGCAAATGAAGTGACACCGGAGCGTTATCGCCATGAAATCGTAAGCGCGGTAGAATCGAATTTCAATATGCTTCGCGTTTGGGGCGGTGGGTTCTATGAACAGGATATCTTCTATGATTTGTGCGATGAGCACGGCATTCTGGTATGGCAGGACTTCATGTTCGCCTGCAGCATGTATCCCGGCGATGAAGCATTTCTGAACAGTGTGCGGGCTGAAGCGGTGGATAATGTCCGCCGTCTGCGCAATCATCCGAGCATTGCGCTCTGGTGCGGCAATAACGAAATCGACAGCGCTTGGGCACATTATGCGGAAGAAGGCGGCTGGGGCTGGAAGAAGCTGTACACCGAACAGCAGAGGGAGGATATTTGGGCGGATTACGAGTCTGTGTTCCACGGCGTACTTCCTGAGGTTGTCGAAGCGATGGCACCGGATATTGCCTATTGGCCATCTTCCCCGATGCAGGGGATTACGGATGACGTAAACCAGCATGCGACCAACAATTCCGCACATGGAGATATCCACTTCTGGGCGGTTTGGCACGCATCAGAGCCGTTCGAGAACTATAACCATAACATCGGCCGGTTCATGAGCGAGTATGGCTTTCAATCGTTCCCCGAATATAAGACGGTGCGCACCTATGCCGAGGACACCGATATGGCGCTCGACTCCGATGTGATGCTGCATCATCAGAAGAACGGGAGAGGCAACTTCCTCATCAAGGAGTATTCCGAGAGATACATGAAGGATCCGAAGGACTTTCCTTCGTTCCTCTACATGAGCCAAGTGCTTCAGGCTGAAGGGATGAAGCGGGCGATTGAAGCCCATAGACGGAAAATGGATTACTGCATGGGGACGCTCTACTGGCAAATGAACGATTGCTGGCCTGTCGCCTCTTGGTCCGGCATGGACTACTTAGGCAGATGGAAGGCACTGCAATATTATGCGAAAAGAAGCTTCGCCGACGTGTTATTGTCCATCGATCAGCAGGACGACAGCATCGAATTCCACCTCGTTTCCGATCAGCAGCAGCCGATCGAAGGGATGCTGGAGTGGAGCTTATACGATTTTGTAGGAAACCAGCTGTTGCAGGACTCCCAGAAAGTAAGCTTGGCATCGAACTTGGCTGCACATGTGCTGACGGTATCGGCGTCGGAGCGCTTCAGCACATTCGATCCGAATCGAATCGTGCTCATTGGACAACTTGTGCAAGATGGTGGCAAGGTCATTGCAAGCGCAGAGCACTATTTCGCGTATTCCAAATATTTAGAGCTGGATGAGCCGGGCGTTGAAATCGAATCGGTAGACGGAACGGAAGGCAGCGTATTCACCTTGACGGCTCAAAGCTTAGCTAAACAAGTGTGGCTGCAATCGGAAGAGGAAGGGATCTTCTCCGATAACTTCTTCGACCTCATTCCGGGGATTCCAAAGACGGTCCAATTTAGGAAGAGGAATCGTGATGAGGCGCCGTTCGCTCCTGCATCACCGGGCCGGTTAACCGTCAAATCGATGATCGATTTTGTCGAGTAATCCAGCGTTAAATGACGCCGAGTTTCTTCGTTTTCGGTTTGTCTGAGGGCAATTTTCTTCAATGGACCCCGAATAAACTTTAACGGTTGTCAGCGTGGCTATTTCATGAAATGAACGCCTTTTAAAAGTCTAACGGTTGTGAGCATCGTTATTTACTGCAATATGGTTGATTTCTAACAGAAAATGTTCAAATAAGCCCGCTTACAACCGTAAGAAAATAAAAACGGGCTCATGAGGCCAAATAACCACTCTCACAACCGTTACAGGTTGGATGATGGTTCTTATGCAGTTCCGAAAACTCGACACTCTGGGGAGCTAAGCGAATTAATTTCGCTTAGCTCCTTTGTTTTTGGCTTAATAGATAAGCTCCACCGAAGAGAGGTAACAGTTACCTCACTTATAGTGCATAGCCGCTTTCTAAATGATAGGAGGTAACGAATAGCTTTTTGAAACATACGTGTTCTCCTTTTCCGACAGACAACAAAAATCACAAAAGCGTTAACATGGTCATGTTACGCCATAGTTCCCAAATGGAAGCGCTTTTATAATAATCTATGGGAGAGCTTGGAAAGACATCCAATGTGAACGAGCAAGAAAAAGGCATCCTTGCAGACATCACATATGAAGCTTTCCTCGCACATTTAACGACAGAAAATAAACGAAGGGCCGATGCGGCGAAACGCGGTGAAGCTGTCATTGGGTCTTTGCACTATAACGAAACCGACTATTATCGCCTTGTTCAATCGAATATCGTAGGGCAAACCAAGCAGCTGGTCCAGCAGGAGAGGACGTTTACCGACAAGGAGCTTAGGCACTACTACGACTCGAACAAGGAGCAATATAGGCAGCCGGATGCGATTAAGATTAAGAAATTATCGCTTGCGGGCTCTGAGCGGCATGCTGAGCAGATCATGGAAGACATTCACGCTAAATGGTTAACGGCATGAATATCACTGAAGCTGCCGCCGATTATGAAGATCTTATACACCTTGAAGGTCAAACCTTCGATGCATCGACTGCTCATAGTGATTCACTAGGCAATCCGCTGTTGACGTTTAAAGTGAAGCAGCTCTCCGAAGGGCAGTTGACGGAAGTTTTTCAGGAGAACGGCCAGTACTGGCTCGTTCAATGTGTAGGAAAGCAATCTGGCGGATATCAAGCCTTCGATGAGGTGAAGCAGGCGATTAACGACTATCTAGCCGATCAAGCTTACGAGCAAGAAGCGGAACGAATGCAGAAGGAAGCGAATGTGGTCGTCAACGAGGAGGTATGGGATCGGATAAAGCTTTAAAAACGTTATATCGGTCATGAAAGCAGATATAGGCACGATCTTACCTCTTCTATAATGAGAATAACTAGACGCAAGTACGCACACCTTTGAAGGAGGATTTCACTTATGAGCATCATTCAAAATCCGATATTACGAGGCTTTAATCCCGACCCTTCCATTCTGCGAGTGGGAGAAGATTACTATATCGCAACCTCTACCTTCGAGTGGTATCCCGGCGTTCAAATCCACCACTCCAGAGATTTGGTCCATTGGCGTCTGCTGACGCGTCCGCTGGACTCTACTCGTCTGCTGGACATGCGAGGTAATCCCAATTCCGGCGGGATTTGGGCGCCTTGTCTTTCCTATGCGGACGGGTTATTTTATTTAATCTATACGAATGTGCGGTGGCACGCGGGCTACAAGGATACGCCTAACTATTTAACGACAGCAACAAGCATAACAGGTCCATGGAGTGACCCTGTTCATCTAAACAGCAGCGGCTTCGATCCTTCTATGTATCATGATGACGATGGGCGCAAGTGGCTGCTAAACATGGTGTGGGATCATCGCAAGAATCGCAATCCCTTCTCCGGCATTGTACTGCAGGAATATTCCGTACAAGAGCAGAACCTTGTAGGTGAGAAAAGGGTGATTTATAAAGGAACGGAGCTTGGACGTACGGAAGCTCCTCATATTTATAAGCGTAATGGCATGTACTACCTCGTCACCGCAGAGGGTGGAACAGGCTATGAACATGCCGTGTCAATAGCGCGCTCCGCTTCATTGTTTGGGCCATATGAGACGGACCCGGCCAATCCGATGTTGACGTCCTTCGGCAAGCCGGAGAACGTGCTGCAAAAGGCGGGGCATGCTAGTCTGGTGGAAACGGAGAACGGAGAATGGTATATTGCACATCTGTGTTCGCGGCCGATTCCCGGATTGGAACGCTCCCCGCTTGGACGGGAGACGGCGCTTCAGCAGGTCTGCTGGACAGAGGACGGCTGGCTTCGACTGGTTCAAGGCGGTAACAGTCCTTATGAACAGTTGAAGGCTCCTGATTTGCCGGAAGCATCTTGGCCGGCGGAAGCAGAACGGGACGAATTTGATGCGCCGATCCTAGGGGTGAATTGGAACACATTGCGAGAGCCGGCGGATGAGAGCTGGCTGAGTCTAACGGAACGACCGGGGTACCTGCGGTTATACGGTAGGGAATCGCTGAATTCCGTTCACCATCAAAGTCTGGTCGCTCGGCGGGTGCAGAACTTACAGGCGGAGGTCGAAACCTGCGTGGCGTTCGAGCCGGAGACGTTCCAACAGATGGCAGGACTTATTTTGTACTATAATACTAGGCATTATTACTATTTGCAGATCTCATGGGATGAGGAGAAAGGCATCTGCTTGCGTCTGGCAACCGAGGACGGAGGCGAGTATGACGAGCCGCTAAGCGAAGACATTCAGCTCCCCCTAGGCGAGAGGTGTTATATGAGAGCCGCTATGAACCAGGCAGAGCTGCAATTCTACTACTCCCTGAACGGCAGAGAGTGGATTGCGGTCGGAGATGTTCTGGACCTGTCGAAGCTTTCTGATGAATATTGCACCAAAGGTCCGGACTGGGGGTTCACCGGTGCTTTTGCCGGCGTTTGTGCACAGGACTTGAGCGGAGAACGCAAGCATGCCGACTTCGACTACTTCACGTACCGTGAGCTTTAAACTAAGCGGCAGGCGAAGACGCTGGCAGCTTCATTTGGAGGATCAGAAACCTATGGAAATGTACAAAGACAAACATAAACCGATCGACGAACGTATCGAGGACCTGCTCTCACGCATGACGGTGCAGGAGAAAATCGGGCAATTGAATCAACGCATGCTGGGCTGGGAGGCTTACGAGAACAATGAGAGCGGAGACGGCTTCCGATTGACGGAACGGTTCCGCGAGGAGATTGCTTTCGGTGCTGGAGTAGGCGCTTTATACGGTCTGTTTCGTGCAGATCCGTGGTCGCAGGTGACGTTCGCCAATGGCATTCCGCCTCAAGAGAGCATGAAGATGGCGAATCAAATCCAGCGGTACGTGATCGAGAATACGAGACTTGGCATTCCTGTTCTACTGTCTGAAGAATGTCCGCACGGGCATCAAGCGCTGGGAGGGACGATGCTGCCTACCAATCTGGGCATCGGCTCTTCCTGGAATCCGGAGCTGTGCAGGGAAGCATACGCCTGCGTTGCGGAAGAAATTCGTTCACGCGGCGGTCATATTGGACTTGTCTCCGTTCTGGATATGCTGCGCGACCCGAGATGGGGACGCTCGGAGGAATGCTTCGGCGAAGACCCCTATCTGGGAGGTCAACTGACCGAAGCGATCGTGCAGGGATTGCAGGGTGATAGGAACGACGGACAATTGGCCGGGCCGGACAAGGTCGTCGCATGCCTGAAGCATCTGGCTGCGCAAGGGGCATGTGTAGGCGGACATAATGCATGGGCCGCTACAATTGGTGAGCGCGAGCTCAGAGAGATGCATCTGACCGGCATCCGTGCTGGAGTAGACGCCGGGGCGCTTGCGTGTATGGCCGCTTACAATGAAATCGATGGCATTCCTTGCCATGCGAATGATCATTTGCTGACGGATATCCTGCGCGGCGAGCTTGGCTTTCAAGGTATCGTCATGTCCGACGGCTTCGCGGTCGACAGTATGATTCCGCAAGCGGGCAGCCAAGCGGCAGCAGTTGCGATGGCATTAAATGCCGGCGTGGATGTGAACTTGTGGAACGAGTCGTACCTCGCTATTGCGAAGGCACTAGCAGAGGGGCTCATTCGGGAGGAAGTTATCGAACGAGCCGTGCGCCGTGTGCTGCGTCTTAAATTCGAGCTGGGTCTGTTCGAGCGTCCATATGGCGATGAGGAACAGGCTTCCTCCGTGCTTGGTCGCTCTGCAACACGTGCAATAAACAAGCAACTGGCTCAGGAATCCGTTGTGCTGCTCAAGAACGAGAACCAACTATTGCCGCTATCTGTAACCCAAACTAAGAAAATAGCCGTTATCGGTCCGAACGCTGACAATATGTATAACCAGCTCGGGGACTATACGCCGACCCAGCCCGAAGGCAAGGGTTCGACCGTTCTTCAAGGGATCAAGCAGCTGTTGCAGGAAGAAGCCGAAGATGCAGAAATCATCTATGCCCGCGGCTGCGGTATTCGCGACATGTCTAGAGAAGGGTTCGCGGAAGCCGTTCAAGCTGCTCAAGGGGCAGATGTTGCCGTACTGGTCATGGGCGGCAGCAGCGCTCGCGATTTCAACTTTCAATTCGCCGACAATGGCGCTGCAATCATAGACAGCGGCGACCTGCCGAGCGAGATGGACTGCGGGGAAGGTGTGGACGTTGCTGACCTAGAGCTTGGCGGTTTCCAAATGGAGCTCGTACAAGCCATTCATGCAACGGGTACGCCGGTCGTCGTTGTCCTCATTCAAGGGAGACCGCATGCGATTCCTTGGATAAAGGAGCATGTACCAGCCCTATTAACGGCATGGTACCCGGGTGAAGAAGGCGGCATCGCGATCGCGGAGCTCTTATTCGGTAAGGCCAATCCGAGCGGCAAGCTGTCGGTTTCCATTCCTGCTTCCACCGCGCAGCTGCCGGTGTCCTATAATCTTAAAGCCTCTATGCATGCATCTGCCTATGTCAACGGCGCACATGAACCGCTCTATTCGTTCGGCCATGGCCTCAGCTACACCTCGTTCACATACAGCGATTTCTCGCTTAGCACAGAACGGATATCGTTCGAGCAGCTGCAAGCTGGAGAGACGGTAACCGTAACCGTGAAGGTGACGAATAGCGGCTCGGTGCCGGGCAAAGAGGTCGTTCAACTATACGGATGCGAACGAGTGTCGAGTATTACGCCGCGTAACAGCGAGCTGAAAGCTTTTCGCAAAATCAAACTGGAGCCGGGACAGTGCGAGGTGGTCGCGTTTAAGCTTGGCTTGCAGGAGCTGAGTCAATGGGACAAGGCAATGCGCTTCGTACCGGATCCGGGCAGATACCGGCTGCGGATTGGGAACGGCATGACGCAGGCCGACCTATCGGCAATCCTATTCATAGATTGATCCTTTATCAAGTTCTAGATACACCGTGCTGCAGTTGATTCATTCACTGCATACACGGTGTTTTTCCACGAAATGGGAAGAATAGTCATGGACCCGCACTCCTGCTATAGTAATGAGAAGCCGATCGAGAGGGAGAATGGAACGATGCTGATCACGAAAACGATACGCTTCAGATTGCTTGTGGGCTTCATTTCCATTATCGTTCCACTTGCGGCAGCGTTGATTATACAAAACATATATGCCATGAAGGTCGTACGAGACGAGGTCTCGCAGTCCACGACCAGCTTTCTCTCGATTCATGTCAATCAAATCGACAACAGCCTCCAGAAAGTCGGCGACTATTTGCTGCGGCTTGTCTCGAGTAAGAGCTATTACGCGGATTTAATCGCCTTGAACTTGTATCCGCAGGACAGCAGCGATTATTTCTTCTCCAAGCAGCGAATCTTCAACAGCTTTCAAGACGAGATCAACTCCAATTCTTTTGTCGTCGTGGATACGTTCTTCACCTATACCGAGAAGAATGAAGAGCTTATCGCATCGCAAGGGGAGTATCTGGCCTCGAAGAAAGTGAATCAGATGCTGACTGAGTTTATTCATAATGGTTCATTAAGCAAAAGCCACATGTGGCAAATCGTCGAGCAGGATAAGCGCTTCTTCCTGGTCCGGACGGAGCAGATCCAGACCGAACCCAATGTGTATGTCGGGGCGTTAATTCCGGTCGAGAATTTAATGGAAGCGTTACGAGCGGTAGACCTCGGTTCCACGGGACAAGCAATGCTGATCTCGAACAAGGCGGAACCGCTGACGGAGACGACATGGGACAAGCCTAGTCTTCAAGAGATGCTGGGAAAGCTGTCGACCAAGTCATCAAAGAACTATCAAATCATCAAGAATGCGACTGACAAGAAGGATTACATATTGGTTGGCTATCAAGTGATGCAGGCGCCTATTACGCTTGCGGTGACGATTCAAGATACGGCGCTGCTGCAGAAGCTTCCTTTCTTCCAGCGTGCGACGTACCTGATTCCGGTCGGGATTATCTTATTGCTGTTCTTATTCTCGTTCCTATTGAAGCAGGTTCTTCATAAACCAATGAATGCATTAATACGCGGCATGAGAAGAACGGCTCAAGGCGACTTTACCGTGCGCCTAGGCAGCGGTACCACCCAAGAGTTCGAATTCTTAAACGAAACATTTAATGGGATGGTCTCTGAAATTCGCATTTTGAAAATAAACGTATACGAGGAGATGCTGAAGACGCAGGAGGCCGAGTTTAGGCATTTGCAATCACAGATTAATCCTCACTTCTATCTCAATTCCCTTAACATCGTGAATAGTTTGGCGAAGCTGGGGCGTACCGAACTCATTGAACAGATGACGCATCACCTGTCCGACTTCTTCCGATTTATTACGAGGGCGAACAGAGAATATATTACGCTCGAGGAAGAGACCGAGCATATACGCAATTATTTGGAGATTCAGAAGCTGCGGTTCCCTAGGAAATTGACCTTTGAGATGAAAGTGCCGGATGTCTACAAAGACAGAAACATTCTGCCGCTCATGATCCAGCCCTTCGTGGAGAACTCGGTTATTCATGGCATGAAGAGCGGGAAGCATGTGTTCCATATCTCCGTCGAAGTCAGACCGTTCTCGCAGGATCAGAAGATCATGGAGATTGTCATTGCCGATAACGGAATTGGGTTTTCGCCCGAAGTGTTGGAGCGATTCAGAGACGGACTATTGACGACGGATATTGCCGGAGCCAAGAGTCTGGGTATCCTTAACGTGCAGAATCGCATCAAACATAAATATGCAGGAGCGGCGAGCATTCATTTCGGTAATCGTAAGGAAGGACCAGATGGCGAACAAACCGAAGGTGCAGAAGTTATTCTGCGCATTCCATCCGGAGAAATAAAGGAGGGCGACGATCCACATGTATAGATTGCTTATCGTTGACGATGAGTTCTACGCCGTGGAGGCGATTGAGACCGGTATAGATTGGACCCAGCAAGGGTTCACCGATATACATTGTGCCTATGACGCGGAAGAAGCAAAGAGCATATTACTGGATCACCCGGTTGACGTCATGATCAGCGATATTGAAATGCCGGGCTGTAACGGAGTAGAACTGCTGGAATGGGCGAACGAGTACTCGCCTGCAACGGTGACGATTTTTCTAACGGCGCATGCGGATTTCACCTACGCCCAGCAAGCTGTGCAGCTTGCCGGCTTCGACTATTTGCTTAAACCGGTCCGATACGAGCAGCTTCAAACCGTGGTGAACCGCGCTTTATTGGAGGTGGAGAGCCGGAAGGAGGCGAAGCAGCTTGAGGAAACGTACAAGACATACGCCAAGCTGCAGCAGACTCAGAAGCCGCTGCTCAAGGAGCTGTTCTGGCAGGATCTCTTGTCCAAACGAATGAATCCGGGTCCCGATCACTGGGAGCAAATCAGGAACACCTATCAAGTCCGGCTCAGTATGGATCGACTCATCATGCCGGTCCTGATCAGTGTGGAGCAGTGGAAACAAGAGTTTACCGAACGAGAGGAACGTATATTAGAATATGCGCTTCGCAATTCAGCCTCTGAAATGCTAAGCCCATCGGCATCGGATATCGATGTCATTGAGGACCGTAACGGTATATTATTCGCCTTGCTGGATGTAACAGAGCAGACAGATGTGGATAGGAACATCCTGCAAGAGACATGCGAGAAGTATATTCAAGCATGCTCCGGGTATTTTTACTGCAATATATCCTGTTATATAGGCGTGGCTGTCCCGATAACCGAGATCACGATGGTGTATCACCGCTTGATCGAGTTGGAGCAATCCAATGTGGTGAAAACAGGCCAGGTGCTGTTCATGTCCGATTATGAAAGCGCGGATGCGCTGTTTCCCCATAAGATGCCTGCCATCCCGCTCGATTTGTCGGAATGGATGCATCTTCTTGAAGCCGGAAGAACGGACGAGGTCATGGGGCAAATCGAGAAATTGTTCAAAGGCGATGCGGCTGCCGGTATCAACGCAGAGACGCTGGATGCCTTGTACCATATGCTTCTCGGATTCGTATACCAATCGGTTCATCAGAAAGGGGGCTCCGTCAAGCAGTTCATGGGAGCGTCCAAATGGATGGAAGCGGGGATGGCTACGCGTTCCGTGCCGCAGTTTCTGACTTGGGCGCGAAGACTGCTCCTCTCAACTGCTGAATATCTAGATAGGAACCGGTCGGAGAGCTCTGCAATCGTGGAGAGAGTCAGGAAGTACGTGGAGAGTCATATTCAAAGTGTGTCACGAGAAGAAATTGCAGCGGCGGTATTTCTGAATTCGGCTTATTTGTCCAGACTCTATAAGCGCGAGACGGGCATGTCGATTATGGAGTATATTATTACGGTGAAGATGAACCGTGCCAAACAGGCGCTTACGACATCCAATATGAAGGTTAGTGACATTTGCGATAGCTTGGGCTACGAGAACGTGTCGCACTTTACGAAGACCTTCAAGAAGGTGGTAGGCATAACGCCGCATGATTTTCGCAAACGATACCAGTCGATCGGGTAGAAATGAACCATTTCCGCGCAATGTCGTGGAGATGGTTCGTTTTTTTTAATTTGAGTATCATAAAAACGTTACTTCGGTCACATTACGCTATCCTGCTGCATGTAAGCGATATCTTATAATAAGCCTAGCAGCTTAGATGAGTAGAGAAAGGATGAACACCACATGCAGACGACTACGGCAATCCGGAAGACTTCGTTTCTCAGGAAGCTAAACAAGAATAAATATCTGCTGTTGCTTCTATTGCCGGGAACGCTATATTTGCTCCTAAACAATTACTTGCCGATGTTCGGCATCATCATTGCCTTCAAAGATTTTAATTACCATCAAGGCATTCTGGGCAGTGATTGGAGCGGCTTCGCAAACTTCGAGTTTCTGTTCAAGACGCCGGATGCTTGGATTATTACGCGCAACACGGTAGGGTATAACGCGGTCTTCATTATTCTAAACACGGTTGTCGCAGTAGCCGCAGCGGTCGCCATGAATGAGGTTCGAAACCGACTGCTCGCGAAGTTTTATCAAAGCGTTATGTTTCTTCCTTATTTTCTATCGATGATTATCGTCGGTTATCTGGGATTGTCCCTATTCAGCCAAGAATTTGGCTACATAAACAAGAGCGTATTGGAGCCTCTGGGCTTCCCGCCGGTATCCTGGTACGCAGAGACGAAGTATTGGCCGTTCATTCTGCCAATCGTCAACTTGTGGAAGAACATCGGTTACTTGAGTGTTATCTACTTGGCGGCCATCATCGGCATCGACAACGAATATTACGAGGCTGCAGTCATTGACGGCGCATCCAAGTGGCAGCAAATCAAGAAGATCACCATTCCATTGATCGCACCTGTAATCACGATTATGACCTTGCTTGCAGTAGGGAAGATATTCAACTCGGATTTCGGCCTGTTCTTCCAAGTCCCGCTTGATGCAGGCGCGTTATATCCGGTCACGCAAACGATCGATACGTATGTATACCGGGCGCTGCTAAGACTTGGCGATCTGGGCATGTCCTCGGCAGCCGGCGTTTATCAGGCTACGGTCGGATTTGTACTTGTCATCACATCGAACTGGGTCGTTCGCAAAGTCAACAAGGAAAACTCATTATTCTAGGAGGGGTTACAGATGGATACCGCGATTGAACAACGTTCCGCTGTACATGCGGACAACCCCGTGAAGTCAAAGGAAGTCAACGCCATTTCAAACGGCGCGAACGTGACATTGAACATCCTGTTCTTGATTTACACGATTCTTTGTCTGTTCCCGATTGTAATCGTGCTGGCTGTGTCGTTCTCGGATCAGAAGGAAGTGACGCTGCACGGCTACAATATTATCCCGAGAAAATTCAGCCTGGAAGCGTATTCGTATCTGTTTCACGACGCATCACAAATTGTGCAATCTTACGGCGTATCGATCTCTGTCACGGTCATTGGGACACTGCTCGGCTTGCTCATGACCGCATTGTTCGCTTATCCGCTGTCCAGAAGGGACTTCGAATTCCGTACCTTCTTTTCCTTCTTCCTTTTCTTCACGATGATTTTCGGAGGCGGATTGGTTCCGTGGTACATCGTATTCTCGAACTGGTTCGACATGCGCGATTCCATATGGGCGCTAATCGTGCCCGGACTTCTGTTCAATGCCTTCTACGTCATCATTATGCGTACCTTCTTCCAGACGTCGATTCATCCGTCTATTATCGAATCGGCCAGCATTGACGGGGCAGGGGAGCTGCGCATTTTCTTCCGAATCATATTGCCGCTTTCCACGCCGGTCTTGGCTACGATTGCATTGTTCTATACGATCGGCTATTGGAACGATTGGTTCAATTCCCTGGTCTTTATCCAACAGGATAAATTGGTTAGTCTGCAATATCTGATGTACAAAACCATGATGAACCTGCAGTTCCTTGTGGCCAATTCCGCTAATAATGGGAATGCAAGCGGAGCAATTGCCAAGCTGCCCGGTGAAACGGTGCGCATGGCGATGGCGATCGTGGGGATGGGGCCGATCATACTGGCGTACCCGTTGTTCCAGAAGTACTTTGTTAAAGGCTTAACGATTGGTGCAGTTAAAGGTTAAGCGCGAGAAATGGTTTCACCCGGCAATGCCGGTTAAAATAGGAAAAGTAAGCATCTTAGGAGGATGAACATGAAAAGGTCGAAAAAGGTTTGGGTCACCACATTGACGCTTTTGTTTTCCGTAATGATGGTTCTTTCGGGTTGTGGAAGTGAATCCAATAACTCCGGTAACTCCGCTGACACTGCTAATAACTCGGCGGCTGCAACAGACTCTGCGAATGCGGCGGATACTGCAAAAGCAGACTTGCCGGAAGTAACGTTGAAAGTGTTCGTTCCAGGCGTGCCTCAGAAAGACATCGGACTCATAAATGAAGAAGCAAGCAAATACTTGAAAGACAAAATAAATGCAAAGCTGGACCTGACGATTATCGACTGGGGCAGCTGGGGCGACAAAATGAACCTGAAATTCGCCTCCAATGAAGAATTCGATATCAACTGGGCTGCAAACTGGGATAATTACTTGACGAGAGTCCAAAAAGGCTCGTACTTGCCGCTTAATGATTTGCTGGATCAGTATGGTCAAGAAGCGAAAGCGATTCTGAACCCTGCTTTGCTGAAAGGCGGTCTTGTTGACGGTAAAAATTACGGCATGCCGGTAAATAAAGAAATCGCTTCGCAGCTTGGACTTCTGCTCAACAAAAACCTTGTTGATAAGTACAAGATTGACATTACTACGATCAAGACATTGACTGACCTTGAGCCGTATTTGGAAACCATCAAGAAGAATGAGCCAGGCGTTACGCCGTTCTTGATGAACAGCTCTGTTAACCCAGTCAGCAATAACGTCGCATTCGGCGGCCAAGCTGAATTCATTCTTGGCGTTAATGATGGCGGCGCTGCAGTTGATCGCAATGTCGATGGTTACAAAGTGTTCAACATGTTCGCAGATCCGCGTTACAAAGAGCAGCTTGATCTGACTCGCAAATGGTACCAAGCAGGCTATATCAATAAAGATGCTGCAACGCTTCAAGATTTCGATGGTGCGATTAAAGCAGGCCAATGGTTTGCCTTTACAGACCAGCTGAAGCCGGGTAAAGACGCGGAGAAAACAAACTCCCACGGCATTCCGATGGTGCAAGTCAACATTACGCAACCGATTATTGGAACGGGCGACGCAACGGGTTCCATGATGACTATCTCCGCTTCTTCCAAAAATCCGGAAAGAGCAATGATGTTCTTGAACCTGCTGTACACCGACAAATACTTGGTTAACCTGCTCTCCTTCGGTATCGAAGGAACGCATTATGTGAAGAAATCGGATAATATCGTATCCTTCCCAGATGGCATGGACCCGTCCACTTCCGGTTACAATCCGGGCACAGCTTGGATGTACGGTAACATGTTCAACGACTATCTGTTTGCCAATGAAGATCCGAACAAATGGACAAACTTCGATAAGTTCAATAAAGAAGCTGTAGAGTCTAAATTGCTGGGCTTTAACTTCAATGTGGATCCGGTGAAAAACGAAGTGGCTGCTTTCCAAAATGCGTACAAGGAATATGCGCCTGCGCTGCATACGGGTACTGTTGATCCGAATGAAGTGCTTCCGAAATTCCTTGATAAGATGAATGCAATCGGCATGGATAAGGTGTACAACGAAGCACAATCGCAAGTGGATAAGTGGCAAGCATCGAAGTGAGAATGATGCCACGGCTGAAGGGTCGGCGTGGAATTCCGCGCCGGCCCTTCTTTTGTTATGGCAGAGAGGAGAAATGAACGTGAATCGAGTATTGTCTCAAGCACAAATCGAACAATTTATAGAGCTTGGCTGGGTTAAAGTGGAGGAAGCCTTTCCGCGAGAGCTTGCTCTGGAATGTCAGGACTTCCTATGGGAGCAGTTAGCGCGATATGACATTGACAGGTCTGATCGGGCGACGTGGAACAAGCCGATCTTGTTCATGAAAGAAGCATTCCGAAGCCCGTCCTTCGACCGCTGCAATACAGAGCTGCTCGGTGCAGCCATCGAAGATTTGATCGGAGCAGACAGATGGACGGAGAAGGTGCTGTGGAATGGTGATCCGCACCGAAATTATCCGGAGTGGGGCTGGTGGCCGGTGAACTTCCATCTTGGCGGAGATGAAGAGTGGACTGTGCCCTCCAAGGGATGGCACTGGGATGGCGCGCACTTCCGTCATTATGTCGACGCGCCGGAGCAGGGGCTGCTCTGCTTGTGTATATTCTCGGAAATTGGCCCACAGGGCGGCGGCACATTGATTGCGGAGGGCTCGCATCAGGTTGTTGCTCGTTTCTTAGCCTCGAAGCCGGAGGGCATTGATTCGCAGGAAGGAATTGATGCGTGCAGCCGTGAGCATCCTTGGCTGGCTGCATTAACGGGGCAAGCGGTTGATTCATTCCTGCCCGGCACGAATCGCATCGATAAATTTATGAACCATGCTTACACCGATGCGCAAGGAACTCGTCTTCGCGTTATCGAGACTACTTCGTCTCCCGGCGACGTCATCTTGTGCCATCCGTTCCTTTACCATACGCCATCGCAGAACCATAGCGGAATTACGCGTTTCATGTGCAATCGGACGACGCCGCTCAAAGAACGCATGCAGTTTGAACGAAACGACGGTACCGAGTATTCACCTCTGGAGATGAGCATTAAGCGGGCGATTACCGTACGCTCATAGCTCGTTACAACAAGGCACCCCCTAGTAGGTACAGTGGAATGTTCCGTTCCATTGTCCTCCATAGGGGGTGCCTTTAGTTTATAGGATGCGGTTCATCACGGGTGAGCTGCAACCCAGTCGACTATGGCGCGGTATTTTGGCGCATTGGCAATCGGTTGGCCGGTCGACGACTTGGAGCCCCAAGCGCCGCCGGAAGACCACGAGCCGGCATGTGCGTAATGGTTATACAACACGAAATACGGAGCGAATTTGTTCAGCATGTACGTGTATTCGGTGTAGATATTCTGGTTGCCGCTCCATTGATCGGCATTGGTCAGCAGATGCTGTCCGCCCTCGTAGCAGCCGAGCTTCACGTTATATTTCTGCGCGATGGCGACTGCAGTCAGCACGCGATCCGTGAGGGTTGCATCGATATCGGCGTGGAACTGGCTTTGAATGCTGGCACTCGCACCATCCAAGCCGCTGCCGACATAAGGTGCGATGGCGATCATGTCCGCTTTCTGATTCGTCGGGTTCCAAGTCGTGCTGTTCACGACATTCGCGTAGCCTTGGTCGAAGATATCATAATTGCCGCTGAAGGAAGCAACGCGCACGACGCGTGCAGCCATTTCGGAGCCGTACACGGTCGCGAATTGGTTCCAGATCTGAACCGATCGGTACAGGCTGAATGCACCGCCTTGGTACCATTGATTGGAGCCGGGCAAGCCCTGTGCTACGCCTTGATCGAGCGTATATTGGAACTGTGCGAAGCCGCCGTTCCATGTCTCGTTGGAGTATTCAACGTATACTTTCAGTGCCGGGTTTAATTTGGACTTAATGAGCTGGGCAAGCTGGTTGGCATAGTTGTTATCCGCCATATGTGGCAAGGTGACCCACATATCCTTGTTGGTCCGGTTGCAGAGATCGATCATCCATTCATAGGCAAGGCCGGCTCTGATCGGGTCGGTTGGCCCGATGTAGCCGATGTCACTGTTGACGGCATCATTCGGCAAACGGCGCTGCGACCACGTTTGTACCTTGGAGTTGTTGGTTCCGCCCCAATCCATGAAACGAAGCGTCGAATAAGGTGCGAGCTCGCTAATAAAAGTCGGGTTCCACACGTCATCACCGTTCGCATAGGCAGTTGCCCAGTTCACGGTCGATTTGAACGGAACTTCTCCGCTCCAAGTGCCCATGAACCAGAAGTTCGTCCCGATCTTCATCGTCCCCGTACCACCGCCCGGAGGGTTGGTGGTGCCGCCGCCTGTACCGGTTGTAATAATAAGCTCCGGTTTCGTACTGCTCTCCCGAGATTGGTACACTTCCCAGCTGCCGATATTCGAGCTGAAGCCGAAGGTGACCGAGGAGCTGGCCGCGCTCAGCTTGCTCTGTACAGCTGAAGTCACATCGAGTTCAACGTATCCGTTCGCTGTAACCGATTTGGTAGCGATTTGCGAGCCTAATGCAGGCTTCGCGCCGCCTTCGCTCCAGCTCTCGGTCGTGGCGCTGTTTACGATGAGGGTATGGTTATTGGCATGGCTGGCATGGTAAATCCGCACCTTCGCGCTTGAGATTGAAGTGGGGATGCCACTAAGCGAAAACTTAGTGAAGAGGTTGTTCCACTGGCTGACATTCAATGCCGCATTCGTACCGGCAGTGACATCGCTCTGCGTATCCGTGTCAGCGACCGGATTCAGCGTAGAGGTTGAGCTGGTGGTGTTTGGCGTAATGACGAGCACCGGTTTGTTGCTGCTTTCCCGAGATTGGTATACTTCCCAGCCGCCGATATTCGAGCTGAAGCCGAAGGTGACGGAGGAGCTGGCGGTGCTTAATTTGCTCTGTACGGCTACAGTTACATCAAGCTCTACGTAGCCGATAGCGGACACGGCTTTCGTATTGATTTGCGAGCCTAATGCTGGTTTGGCAGTGCCTTCACTCCAGCTTTCGGTCGAGGCGCCGTTAACGATCAGGTTGTGATTCGTGGTGTGAGTTGAATGATAAATTCTGACTTTCGCGCTTGCAATGGAGCTCGGCACGCCTGACAAGCTGAATTTGGTAAAGAGGTTGTTCCATTGACTGACGTTCAATGTCGCATTCGTTCCTGCAGCAACATCGCTTTGCGTGTCTGTGTCTGCGACCGGATTTAACGTAATATCTGTCGCTGCCATCACCGTGGTATCATCGCGATACGCTGTAAAAGACCAAATGAGGGCAATTGCCAGTACAATCGAAAGCCATTTCCGCATTACATATGCCTCCTTGAATAGTGGTGTAAGACTGCCGTGTTTCCCAAGAAATTAAGCGCTTTCAACCTCCTTCAGTAAGAGGTTACCAAAGTGGATTTTTATGGTAAAGGCAAAGTTGTGTACTGGTGAGGGGGGAATTGTGTGCAGCATACAATCGGAAGCCGGGCTAATACCAGGTACTAGAACAAGATGGTACTTCTGAAAGTAGAAGGTTCGCAGTATGCTTAAGCCATAACAAATAACCGAACCGGTTATACAGGAGGGCTTTAAGCCATGATGGAAACGACGAATCGCAGAAACTTTTACCGTCGCCGTAACACACCAACGTACACCTTTATGGCATGGGCAGCATTCGTGCTGGCATGCGGATTCGAATTTGTGGGGATTTATACGCTGGAGCAGCCGCTGTCAGTCCAAGGCTATTACGCGGTAACAGGCGTTCTGCTGATCATCACCTCCTTCCTGCTGCAGAAGGTTGCGCGAGATAACGACGAAGACAATTTCCTGAAAGAGTTTAATCCGAGCTACCGCAAAAGAAATACATCGGCCTTCACCTTCCTCTCATGGGCCGGCTTCGTGCTCGCGATTCTAGCTGAATATATCGGCCTCTACACCTTGGAAGAGCCGTTCTATGTAAAAGGCTATTACGCTATCGGCGGTGCATTCCTCATCGTTGCTTGCCTCGTCTTGCAGAAGACGATCCGCGATAACGAAGAGGATCAACTGCACCTCAAGGAAATAGCGGACGAGAATGCTGCCGTATAGTAGCGACAATCAGAGACTTTCTTCACGTAATGTGAGGAAAGTCTTTTTATTTTTCCACCGCATAATTCCGCATAAATCGAGGCGCAGGGTGGAGTCGTATAGCGATTCGTGAAGGGTTATAAGAGATCGTGTAAGTGAGGTGCATGAATTCCTATTTAATACAATCGCTCAGTATGTATATTCGCATTTGTTACAGTTTACGGGACGTAGAAGGCATGGCAGTATGGAGCTTGAGAGGAGGGATGGCTCAACTTCAGAAGGGGTGGTACGTAAGCGGTATTCGGCAAAACAGACAGACGATTTTAATCGACGAAATGAGGGATTGTTGAGGATTAGAAGTAAGAATGGCAAGATTGGAACGTTGAAGGTGCGGGTCATTACAATTCTATCTGCATTATCGCTTATGCTTCCGATTATTCCAGCTACATCTGCTTTTGCGGCGACACTTAATGTAACCGCTTACGGAGCGAATGGAAGCGATACGGCAGATGATTTGGCAGCTATTCAGAATGCCGTCAATGCTGCAGCAAGCGGTGATACGGTACTTCTCCCAGCAGGTACCTACTATTTGTCTGCGAATGTCAACGGTAAAACCGGCGTCAAAATTGCAGGCGCGGGCCGTGATCTAACGACTGTGAGAATGACATCGGCTTCGGCCTCTACTATGTTCTTCTATCTTCATAACGTTTCGAACGCGGAAGTGGCGGATATGACGCTGGACGGCAACAGCAGCGCGGTATTGTTGTCCGCAGTAACATCCGAGTCGGGCAATAACAATAAAATGCGTCATCTGCGAGTCAAGGATCTGGCCGCATCGGCGGGTTTCGGGCCGTTCGCACTCTATGCCATTGGCTCCACGAACCTCGAAATTTCCGATAATATCGTGACCAATACCGGCGTGAATTCGGATTGGGGAGGAGGAGTGCGCGCAGGCTGGGGTTCGAGCCATGCGCTAATTGAGAATAATACGATCTCTAATACCGGACGCGGCGGGATTTTCGTCAATGATGACAGCCCTTATGCGACTGTTCGAGGCAATACGATCACAGGAACGGGCAAGAAGATGGAAGGTCTCGGCATCGAGCTGCACACTAACGTCGATTATTCACTCATAGAGAATAACAACGTCGACCACTGGATTAGTGCGGTGCGTTCCAAATACATCGCGGTACGTAATAACATCGTGAAAGCGAACGATGGCACAGTAGGTCATATGGGCCTTGAGGTCATGGTCGATCACGGCGTTACATCCGGCAATCTCGTCGATGGCGGTCAGCAGGTAGGGATGCAGCAGTCACCGGGAACAGGCTACCAGCTGTGGAACTACAATACGGTTCAAAACATCGTCATGTGGGGCATGCAGCTCCAAGGGGCAGGCACCGGATTTACCGAGCAATATCAGTATTTCTACAAAAACACCTGGAAGAACGGACCGACCGGCAATCCTGCTGCGGCTTATCCGGGGTATGACGGTAACGCGGTTCGAATCCATGGCGATACGAAGAATATCGTATTCGACAGCAACCAAATCCTCAATAACGGCCGCAAAGCCATTGAGATTACGACAGCGAGCGGAACGGACCGTATCAGCTTCATTAACAATACAATTACGGGCAATGGCGGCCCTTCGATTGACCAGTACCCTTCTTCCGCGGCGGATCTGGAGTGGACCAACAATACGGTGAGCGGGAATGCAACGAATACGCAGCTTACGAGCAGAGGCTTCAGCGACGCAAAGCCGATCGCGAATTTCACGGCTCCGCTGACGGTACAGCTGGGGCAGCCGATTACGTTCACGAATACGTCCACGGACAACGGAACGATCGTTGAGAATCTGTGGGATTTGGGTGAAGGCATCCCGGTTACAACGGCAAGCCCGACTTATACGTACCTGAAGGCAGGTACTTACAAAGTTATTCTTGGCGTATGGGATAACGGTGGAAGAGCAAGCGTGAAGGAACAGACGGTTACGGTGTTTACCGGCCCGCCGGATACGACGGCTCCTACCGCTCCCGGCAGCTTGTCCGCACCTACGAAATCGAATGTTACGGTAGATCTCTCGTGGACAGCATCCACGGATAATGTAGGTGTCATCGGTTATGATGTGTATAGAGGCGGTACATTGATCGGTTCGACGACAAGTGCAACGACGTTCAACGTTACAGGTTTAACGCCAAGCACGGCGTACAGCTTCACGGTTAAGGCGAAAGATGCTTCAGGCAACGTATCCGCAGCAAGCAATACCTTGAACGTGACGACGGATGCCGGCGATACACAGGCACCAACGGCGCCATCTAGTCTATCTTCGCCAACGAAGAACGATACGAGCGTAAGCCTGTCGTGGTCGGCCTCTTCGGACAACGTCGGCGTAACAGGATATAACATTTATAACGGTGCAACTTTGGCAGGTACGACTACTGGCGTGAGTGCGACATCCTTCACCGTTACGGGACTCGCGTCCAACACGGCCTTTACGTTTACAGTTAAAGCGAAGGACGCTTCCAACAACATTTCGGCGGCCAGCAACGCGTTAACTGTGACAACGGATCCTGCTGCAAACTGGGTAAATTGTGCCGGCGAGAACAATCCTTGTAATTTCACGGGTACGAAGCAAGTTCGCTATGGGGTACCTGGCAGTTATGTATACGGAACGTTCACGAACACCGTCATGTGTTCCAATAACGGCTTCGGAACGGATCCGGCAGCTGGGCAATACAAGACATGTGACGTCAATCAAGCTGGCGGCACAGGCGGCGATACACAAGCACCAACGGCTCCGACAGGCTTAACATCGCCATCTAAGACCTCGACAAGCGTCAGTTTGTCTTGGACGGCATCGACGGACAATGTCGGCGTAACAGGCTACAATATTTATAACGGAAGCACGTTAGCAGGTTCTACTACGGGTGCAACAACCTTCACAGTGAGCGAACTTACGGCAAATACGGCCTATACGTTCACAGTTAAGGCCAAAGATGCAGCTAACAACTTGTCGGCAGCGAGCAGCGGGCTGAATGTAACGACGAATGCAGCCTCGGATACGACGGCTCCTTCGGCTCCGACAGGTTTATCATCGCCATCGAAAACCTCGACGAGCGTCAGTTTGTCTTGGACGGCATCGACCGACAATGTGGGTGTAACGGGTTACGATATTTATAACGGAAGCTCGTTAGCAGGTTCCACTACTGGTGCGACAACTTTTACAGTGAGCGGCCTAACTGCAAGTACGGCCTATACATTTACGGTGAAGGCCAAAGATGCAGCGGGCAACGTGTCGGCAGCAAGCAGCGGACTTGGCGTAACGACGAACGCGTCTTCGGACACGACGGCTCCTACGGCACCGACCGGGTTGAGTTCGCCATCCAAGACGGATACGAGTGTCAATCTGTCGTGGACGGCATCGACGGACAATGTCGGCGTCACCGGCTACAACATCTATAACGGAGCTGCTCTTGCAGGTTCCACAACAGGTGCAACGACGTTCACGGTCACTGGTTTGACTGGAAGTACTGCCTACAGCTTCACGGTGAAGGCGAAGGATGCGGCCAATAACTTATCCGCTGCCAGCTCCACGCTGAACGTCACGACGAATGCACCGACATCGGGAACGAATGGGTTGCTGGGACAATACTACTCCGGAGAGTTTGGTACGCTGGCCATGAGCAGAACCGATGCCACCGTTGATTTCGATTGGGGCGGCGGAAGGCCAACCGATGATGTGCCGGGTGAATGGTTTACCGTGAGATGGACCGGTAAAGTTCAACCGCAATACTCGGAGACCTACACGTTCTACACACACACGGATGATGGTGTGCGTCTGTGGGTGAATGGCCAACAAATCATTAACAACTGGGTCGCCATGAACGGAGAACTCAGCGCGACCATTACACTTACAGCAGGCGTGAAATACGACATCAAGATGGAGTATATCGAGAACGGCGGCAATGCGCACGCGCAGCTCTCCTGGTCGAGTGCTTCGCAAGCGAAGCAAATCATTCCTACGGGCCGCTTGTTTACAAGTTAGCAGCTGCATTTGTTTGAGTAAAAAGGACTTTCCTTCAGCTTTTGTTGAGGGAAAGTCTTTTTTTTTGTACAGAAATTGGGAACTGTAATCATGTAACCTTTCATCTCCTTCATTCGTCAATAGACGCATACAATAGTTCGTCCAACCTCACACCAAGGAGAATGTACAAAATGAAGAAAATCATGATACTCCTGTTGACCGTTATCATCGCGATTGTGCTTGGCGCATGCGGCAGCAATGACAGCAAGGAACAGAACCAGGGACAAAACCAGAGCGAGAACCAGAATGAGAATCAGGAGCAGGAGCAGGTCGTCGAATCCAAGCTGTCTGCGAAAGAGATGATTAATCAAATGACGAAGCAGGCCGGGCAGCCGATGTTTTTGGAGCTCGACAAGTTGACGTTGAAGCAATTTTATCAGCTCGATGCGGCACTGCTGGAGGATTTCAATGTGCGCATGCCGATGGCGAACCTGTCCTCGAATGAAGTTGCTGTCTTCAAAGTAAAGGATGCCAAAGATATTCCTACAGTGGAAGCGGCGATTAAGAAGCGGGCTGAGGAAGTGCAGAAGGCGTTCGAATCCCAGAAGGCTGACCAATATGAGAATGCGAAGAACTACAAGCTGCTGACGAAAGGTAACTACGTGCTATTTATCATCTCGAGCAAGCAAGCCGAAATGACGAAGGTTTACGAGAGCTTCTTCGAGCAGAATGGCGGCGTTTAAGCGATCACTGGATTCCTCGCGATGCATGCGTTAAACTAGACGATATCGAATGGAAAAGGCCTGACTTTGCCTGCCTAGGGCAAGTCGGGCCTAATCTGTGTCTACCTATAGGAGGATTATGATGCCAGAACTAAATAGAGTGTACACCGGAGCTTGCAAGGTGCTTCGTTTCTTCGAAGAGCTGTCTACGATTCCAAGAGGATCGGGGAATGAGAAGGCGGTCAGCGATTTCATGAAGCAGTTTGCGGAAGCGCGCAACTGCACCGTGTTTCAGGATGAACGGCACAGCCTCATCATTAAGAAGCCGGCCGCGCCGGGGTACGAGCAGGCACCGGCGGTTATTTTCCAAGGCCACTTAGACATGGTTTGCGAGAAAAATAAATCGACGGAGCATGACTTCACCAAAGATCCGATCCGCTTCAAGCTGGACGGCGACATGATCTATGCGCAGGATACAACGCTTGGGGCGGATAACGGCATCGGGGTATCGTTTGCGATGGCGTTAATCGATGCAACGGATCTAGCGCATCCCGCGCTTGAAATCCTGCTAACGACGGAGGAAGAAACGAGCATGGCCGGCGCGGAGCATATCGATGCCTCGAAGCTGAGCGGGAAGATGCTCATCAACTTCGACTCCGACCGGGAAGGCGTGCTGTTCGTGAGCAGCGCCGGGGGCGCATCGGCGTTCCATACGGTGCCCATTGCTTGGCAGGATGGAGGCCATGCTGGCAAGTCGTATACCATTGCCGTACAGGGACTGAAAGGCGGCCATTCCGGCGATGACATTATTCACGAGCGCGGCAACGCCAACAAACTGCTCGGGCGGGTACTGGATGATTTGCGCCGGCATACGGCATTTGACTTAGCCGGCATTAGCGGCGGAATGAAGGTCAATGCGATTCCGCGTGAGGCGGAAGCGGTTGTTGGATTAAGCGAAGATGGACTGCGTGTGACGGAGGAGCGGATTGCAGAGTGGAATCGTATTCTGCAGGACGAGTATGAAGTATCGGACCCAGGCGTGAAGGTATCGATAGACGCTGGGGCGGCTGCGCGCTGGTTCTCGGAAGAGACGAAGCTGACGGTTATCCGTCTGCTCGCGCTGATTCCTAGCGGCGTGCTTAGCATGAACAAGGCGATTGAGAACCTCGTTCGGACATCGACGAACATCGGGACCTTGTCGACTCGCGAGAATGAGGTCGTCTTCGAGAGCCTCATTCGAAGCTCGCATCGATCGCAGCTGGATGCGGTGCTGCAGCAGATGGCAACGCTTGGCGAGGCTGTGGGTGTGACGTACCGCCACGATCATTATTTCCCGGGCTGGCCATACCGCTCGGATTCGAAGGTGCGCGAAGTATTCCAAGCGGTCTACGAGCGCAAATACAGCAAGCCGCTGGAAGTAAAGGCGATCCACGCCGGCCTGGAATGCGGCATCTTTATCGAGAAAATGCCGTATCTCGATGCGGTTTCCTACGGGCCAAACATGTACAATTTCCATACACCGGAAGAGCATGTTTCGATCTCGTCCGTGGAACGAACTTGGGATTTTCTGCAGGAGATTATGCGTGCATTGAAAGCATAGAGAAGACGTGCGATGCACGTAAGATGGCGCAAGGGAACATTCCCTTGCGCTTTTATTTTGCCTGCAATGTAGCTCCCTCGGAATAGTGAAAATGGATGTAACCGCGTTTACATTTTATGTGCTAAACTATACCTTGCATTTAATGAGATTAAGATTAACATGCCGGGAAGGGAAGGCTGCACATGCCAGATAGCATAGTCGTGGTTCAAGAGAATGGGGCGGCGGTACAAACCGAGCAATGTCCACAATGCCATTCGCAGGTTGCTGCACATCTGAATTTTATGTCTTGGTGCGAGTGCGGCTGGAATTTGAAGCCTCATCGCCAAGAACATGCTTCATCCGTCTTTGCCTCCTTTTATGAGCGGCTTGGACGAAAAGTAGGGAAGCAGTTGCTCGGCGATATGGAAGTGCTTGCACAGTTAATGCCTAAGCCAAGTAAAACCAAACTGTTCGCGATCGTACTGGCGACGATCATTCATGCCATCTCCCTTGGCATGCTTCTGCTTTGTTTATATGCTCTGTCCTTATATCGGGAGTACCCGGTGCTAGCGATTATTGCTGCTCTGCTGTTGATATCGCTATGGGTGCAGCGACCGCGCATCCCGAAACTAAGCAAAGAGGAAAGACGGGACATTGTACCAAGAGAGCAATTTCCTACTCTGTATGCTTTCGCGGATCAGATTGCCGATTATCTCCATATGCCTCATTTTGAGGGTATTCTTATAGATGAGGAATTTAATGCGTCTTACCGGCAAGCAGGGTTTAAACAGAAACGGTATTTGACGCTAGGGCTTCCCTTATTCAGTATCTTAAGTCCAGCCGAGAAAGCGGCGCTTATCGGGCATGAAGTGGGACATGGTATAAACGGGGATTCCATTAGAGGTTTATACACCTATACTGCGATCGCCACATTGGAGAATTGGTATAGATTGCTCACTCCGATGGATGAGAATAAGGTTGAAAGCAGCTTATCAGGACTTTTATCTCAAATTGTAGGGTTGTTGATGAAGATCTTATCTCTTATTCCGGACTTGCTTATAAAGCTGTTTATCCATGTTAATTATTATGAGAGCCAGAAGGCCGAGTATATGGCAGATTACCTCGGGGCAAAAGTCGGCGGTACAGAGGGAGCGTTAGGATTATCGCGTAAAATGTTTTGTTATAATACCTTTGTGTTATCGCGCCAGCGATTTGTCCTTAGGGGGGCAAAAGGGAACTATTTTGACGAGCTTAAGGCAGCTGTGCGCTCCATTCCGCCACGTGAGTTTGAACGCATTCGGCGCGTCGAGATGATGGAGGGTTCTACGCTAGACCGGACGCATCCGCCAACCGCCTATCGCATTCAAACGCTGCAGCATCATGCGCAGCTTGCACCGGGGGCGATTCAGTTGACAGATGAGCTGTTGAAGCAGCTAGATCGTGAGCTGAGTGCAGTGGAAGCAAAGATGCAAGAGCGACTCGTTATCCAATACAAGGAGAATCAATATTACTAATTGAGAAAAAGCCTATCCGCTGCGGATAGGCTTTTCTGCTGAAACGGTTGTCTATTGTTTGTTACCCTATTAATTGAAAAAAGCCTACTCGGCAACACGGTCTCGCTGAAACCGCGTGCGCAGTAGGCTTTTTTGATGAACGCATGATATAAGCTTACTTTGCCAGCTCCCCGAATCGGGAATAGACCGCGAGTGCCGGATCGATCGGCACATCTGCGCGCTGTACATTGGCCGGGATGTTGATGGTTGGTGTTGGACGCGGCAGTCGGCCTTCGAACTGAGGCAGATATTGCTGCTGCGCGATCATCATCTCTGTCACCATCTCGCGGATTTGCTTCAGCGTAAGAACGGAGGAGGTGAGCGGATCGAGCGCAACGGCTTGCACGACCGTTTCTGGGTCGCCGGTCTTTGCGGCAAGCACAGTCAGGCGCTGCACGTTGATGTTGGTCATGTTCAGCGCGGCGCATTGCGGCGGCAGATCACCATTGACCGTGCGGTGCAGGCCGTTACGGTCTGCGAAGACAAGGCCTTCTGCACAGCAATCTTCGGGCAGATTGGAAATCATACCGTTATTACGCAGATTGCCGCTGAACTTGAAGGTGTTGCCTGTTTCCAGCGCTTCGATAATATAAGCGCAGTACTCCACGCTGCGCGGCGGGAGATCCACCGGCTCATCGGCTAGGACATCTTTCTCGCGGTATTTGTCAGCAACATACGTACACCATGTATAGTACGCACCGCTTTCGCCGCCAAAGGATGGCTCGTCGCAGTAGAGATCGAGCGCCTCCTGACTGGAGCGGAACCATGGGACGTACTCGGAGAGATGGCCGGTCGATTCGGTCATGAAATATCCGAAGTGACGGAATACCTCGCCGCGCACCTTCTCGTTGACGTAGAATTCCGGCTCTTCGAATTTCTCACGCAGACGAGGGTACAGATCTTCGCCTTTGTGCGAAAGCTTCGTAAACCAGCCCATGTGGTTGATACCTGCAGACACGTAGTCGATTTCTTGCTTCGGTACGCCGACATAGCCGGAGATCAGATCCAGTGTGGTCTGCACGCCGTGGCAAAGCCCGACATACTTAATCTTCGTCTCGCCAAGCGCCCAGCAAATCATCGCCATCGGATTGACGTAGTTCAGCAGCGTCGCATTCGGACACAGCTCTTCCATGTCGCGGGCAACGTCGAGAATGATCGGAATGCTGCGCAGCGCCCTGAATACGCCGCCCGGTCCGAGCGTATCGCCGATACACTGGTCAACGCCGTAGGAGAGTGGGATCTTGTAATCCTTCTCGAACAGATCAACGCCGCCGACCTGGAAGGAAGTAATGACGTAGTCGGCCCCTCGCAGCGCTTCCCGGCGATCCGTCGTAATGGTGACTCTGGACTTCAACCCATTGTGGGCAATCACTTTATCGGCAAAAGCTTTCACCTGCGTCGTCTTGCTCGTGGACGGTGCCATGAGCACAAACTCCGTCTCCTCGAGCACCTTCGTCGCCATAATATCCAGCATCAGCGTCTTGCAGAACACAATACTGCCTGCACCAATGATCGCGATTCTTCTCATGGTATCAGCTCCTCAACGTTTTTGCGGGGCCATGCCCCACTTTAACCACCTAACACGCACAACTCCAACACTTTCAATCCAACACGCACAACGCAACATAAACAATCCAACATGCACAATCGACTAACTTTGACCTTACACGCACAACCGCACATGCACAACCCAACATGCACAACCGACTAGCCTTGACCTTACACGCACAACGCCAACATGCACAACCGCACATCCACAACTCCAAAACGCACAACCCAACATGCACAACCCAACATGCACAACCCAACATGCACAACCGCACACGCACAACCTCAACATGCACAACTTCAACACACACAACCCAACACGCACAACTCCAACGCACTCGGAAAATTCTAACGAACCCTACAGGTCTTATTTCGGCAATTATGGCTGCTAAAATAATCTAACGAACCGTAGGGGTCTTATTTAGCCATATTTCGAGTAAAAAGCACACTTTTGGAGCAAATAGCGCCTCTACGGTTCGTTAGCCATTTTTAGGCGTTTATTTGGGCCAAATAAGGCCCGTGGAGTTCGTTAGAATTTCACACGGGGAAAACGGGGGTTCCGAGCGCCCATCGCCGAGTGCCAATCGCCGAGTGCCAATCGCCGAGTGCCAATCGCCGAGCGAAAGCGCCAATCGCAATCGCCAAGCGCCAGCGCCAAGCTCAATCGCCAAGCGCCCAGCCCAAGCGCCAGCACTGAGTGCTAAGCGCCAACGCTAAGCGCCAACGCTGAGCGCCAGCGCCAAGCCCAAGCGCCAACGCCGGGCCCGATGCGCCCAAGCGCCAGCGCCGAGCCCAATCCCCGAGCGCCAGCGCCAACCTACGTGTTCGCGGGCTGCTGCCCGTAAGTGCGCGTCATAAAATCAATGTAGGAGCGGGCGAGGATGAGATCCTCTAGCGCCTCCTTGGATGTGCATGGCGCAGGGCGATCGCCGCGCACGGCTGCGAGGAAGTTCAGCGCCTGATTGCGCATCGCCGAGACGTTCGGCATGATCGGCTGTACGATTTCCGGCGCGCCGAGCTGCGGATTGTCCTTGTATATCGTCACTTTGCCCGCCTGCTGACGAACGAGCGGGGCTGGCAGATCAACGCGGACGAAGCCTTGCTCGAACGTTGCGATAACCTGCTCATGCCATTCGATCGACGTTTGATAGGCGGCCATTTCAAGCGAGACGGTTACGCCGCTCTCGCTCTCGCCGACTAGCAGCACACCGGCGCGGTCACCGAAGGTCAGCTTGTAGTTCTCGCCTAAGAAGAAGCGGATCGCATTGACTTGGTGAATATAGTAGTTCACGAATGCATCCAGATCCCGCGTCTGCTGATCCGTATAATCCGCGGGACCTTGCTCCAGCACGAGCGATGGATACGGCTCGCCGGCACTCAGCGGCATATCGGCTCCGGCAATCCAATCGCCTGGCGGCATTGCAACGCGAATACTGCGCAGCTTGCCGTAATCGCCGCTTGCTCGCCAAGCATCGACTTCCTTCTTGGCGCGTTCCATCGCAGGATCGGACCGTTTATGGTAACCGACCATATGAAGCGTGCCGGTTTCTTCGCTGATGCGCACCAGCTCTCGCCCGGCTTCAACGGTTAAACAAAGCGGCTTCTCGGTGAAGACAGGTATGCCGGCTCGCAAAATATCCGGAATAAGAGCAGGATGATGCCGATACTGCTGCGGCGCCACGATGGCGTCCACTTTTGCCTGAGCGAGCAGCTCATGATGACTCGCATACACTTCCGGAATGCCATAGCGATCTGCTACCAACCGCGCAGATTGCGGCCGCACCTCAGCGAGCGCTACAACCTCGCACTGATCACGCAATACCGAATAGTTGCTGAGATGTGCCATCTGCCCCATGCCGCCGCCGCCGACAAATCCGATTCGTAATTTGCTCATTCGACTATCCCTCTCTTTTTCCATGATTTTCGAATAGATATAATCCGTCCTTGCCCGGAGCGACGATGTCGGGATACCCGTTGCTGGTCAGATCCTGCACCCAGAAGTAGATGCCGGCTCCTGACGCCTCGCCTGCAGGGCCAAAGTCGATGACATGCTTCTTGAACTTGCCGCCATCCAGCTTGTAATAGTAGATGCCAATGGGATCATGTGCCCCCGGATCGCCGTCATTATGAGCGCGGTATCGCTTGCCCGTGATGAGCTCCAGCTCGCCGTCGAGGTCAAGATCAACGAGCCACAGGTCATGGAACTGGGAGCCCGACATGTCGATTTCATGCTTCGTCCACGTCCGAGATCCGTCCGCAGCCCGGCCTTGCTCATACCAATGCAGCCCGTAATCATGCGCTTGGCCGACGATCAGGTCAATCAGTCCGTCGCCATTGACGTCATGGCCGAGCACGGGCACGCTTGCGCTGCCAAGCGAGAACTCGGCGTGGAAGGTCCACAGTCCGGCAAAAGGATCCTCAGGCTGCTCCAACCAGCCGCCGCACAGCACAATGTCCATGCGGCCGTCGCCATTCACATCGACGAACCCCATGCCATGGCCGCTTGCCCCTTCACTAATAACAACCTTCTGAAACTGTCCGGTTCCACGGCCATCCGCATCGCGAACCAGCTTGTAGAAAGCCTGCGGCATCCCCGGCGTGTTCGGGAAGATTTCCGGCACGCCGCAGCCGTCAATATCGTAATAACGAATCGTCTCGATGCTTCCGCATTTGTCGATATCGAACGTTTCCCAAGCTGTGCCGGTTTCGCCCGGATTGCGGCGCCAGCGAAGCGTCTCGCCCCACCATGCGCCGGTAATGATATCGAGTCGTCCGTCGCCATCCACATCCATCGGATAATCGGAGAAATCATCGTGATACTCCGAAATCTCCAATACATCGCATATAAAATGCTTCTTCTCATAGTCCGGCCCTTCATACCAATAGGCGCCGCTGACGATATCGGCAATGCCGTCTCCGTTCACATCAAACACAGCACAAGCCTCGTATTTCTCTTCGGACAGCTGTCTCTTCTTGAATTGAAGCAAAGCACGCACGCTCCTTAGCAAACTATTTAATGTTGTACGAAATCGGCTTTCTGAATTATGCTGAAAATACAGATTGCAAGCGTTATCTATATTAAGGTTATGTCATCCGGCCAAGAGAGACAATAAGTGAACTTGGGCGAAAAACTATCCATTCTTGCGCGGGGGTAAGGAGGAATCCAGCATGGGGGATTCGACAATATTTCGTAGATTGCCGCTGTTCCTGGCAGGCAGCTCGTTTGATTTAAGCGGCGATCCGGACCGGTTCCTGCTGGAGCTGCACAAGCATGATGACCACAGCGAAATCTTGCTGATCGAAGAAGGCGAAGGCGAGTTTGAGATCGACGGGAAAAGCTGCACGGCAGGAGCCGGAACGATGCTTGTCTATCATCGCGGCGTGTGGCATAAGGAGCAGTCAACCAAGCATCCATTTCGCGCAACCTATATCGGGTTTAGAGAACTGCAGGTCGAGGAGCTTCCGCCGGATTTCTTTCTCCCGCCTGACGCTGCGCCAATCATTCATCTGCATGATCAATTGCCGGTCATCCGCAATTTGATGCGTGATTGTATTTCGGAGTTTAGCAGGGGAGAGCCGGAATCGCAGACCATTGCGAATCATTATTTGGGCATACTGTTTGCTAAGCTGGCGCGGATCGCTCATTACAGCGATGCGGCGGACCGGGCGCGGGTGCCCTCGAAGGAAGCGGTTTGGAAAGCAAAGCGGATCATGGAGGAGAACTACAGCGCTCCGCTCACGCTGGAGTCGCTTGCCGAGGAAACGTACTTGAATAAATACCACCTGGCGCATCTATTCAAGAATGAGATGGGTGTAAGTCCAATCCAGTTTCTGATCTATTGCCGAATGGAGGCAGCTAAGCGGTATTTGCGCACGACAACTCTTCAAGTCAAAGAAATTGCTGAGATCGTCGGTTACCAGAGCGAGCCGTCCTTTTATAATGTGTTTATGAAAGTGAACGGCGTTACGCCGCGGAAGTATCGGGATGGCGGATAGGGTATTGTGTTCCTTGCTCTTTTGTTGAAATAATGGAGATAGCAGTTCATCCGGGGATAAGGAGTGAATGCGATGTTCAGATTATTCATCGTGGATGACAACAAATACGAACGGAATACCATCAAAGAATTGATCGATTGGACGTCGCTTGGCATAGAAGTAGTAGGACTTTTCACGAACGGATTGGAAGCGCTTTCCCGTATGGATGACCTCAGACCTCATATCGTAATTACAGATATCGCAATGCCTCTAATGAACGGAATAGAACTGTCCGTCCGAATCAGGCAATCGCATCCGAACGTCAAAATCATCTTCGTCAGCTCCCACACCGATTTCGAATTTGCCAAATCCGCCGTCGAGCTTGGGATTTATGGTTATGTGCTTAAGCCGATTATGCCTGATGAGTTGGAGCTGGCGATTCATAAGCTTCTTGCTGAATTTACGCAGCAGCACCGTGAGCAAATAGAGAAAGAGCGAATGCTGAAACAGCTGGAAGGGATGCTTCCGCTTGTGCAGGAACAATTTCTGAAGGAAGTGCTTCTGGGTAACTTCCGCAATAAAGAAGAAATCCTGGACAAGATTGAATTCCTCGCGCTCCCGATCGTCGATCATGCGAATATGAGCGTCATCTCCATGAATTTCCTAGCCTCAGATAGCAAGCGGGAACACCGAAGCGCCAGAGATGCCTACTTTCTCTCCTACTCCATGAAGAACCTGATCTCTAAAGCTGGAAATGTCTCCAGATCGATGTATCCGGTCCAAATTTCGGCGGACGAGTATGCCGTTATTGTTTTCGATCTTGAAACCGACAGGCAGGACGTCATCGACGCGGCAGTCCAGATTCATACAGCGATTAACGGAGAGCTGGGCATCAATACGACGATGGGAATCAGCAAGAGCTCCCGTGAGCTGACAGAGCTGGAGCACTTGTATCAGCAATCGCAGCAAGCGGTAAATACGCGGTTTTACAGTGGAAGCAACCCCATTATTCGTTTCGAAGAAATCGACGATCGTTCGGACATTCCTATGGAGGACATGCCGAGCTTGGTGGAAGTCTACCAGGATATGAAAGCACTCATGACGTTCGGAAACGGACAAGACGTCGAGGAATTTATCGATAAGTACTTGAACGCCGCTAACGTGAGGCAAGGCGAGAATTATGTGAAGGGTTTCGCGCTGCTCTGCTCCCATCTGTCAGGTATCCTGTTTATGGAAGCAAACCAGTCTATGAAGGACATTTTCGGCGACAACATGGCGGTGTGGGATAAATTGAACCGGATGAGCACCAAGGAAGAGGTCGTACAGTGGATCAGGCAATCATTCGAGGTGATTAAGGAGCGGGTGACCGACCGAAACAGCTCCAAGAATGTGAAAATAATCGCCGCGATCAAACAGATGATCCATGATAACTACCGCGATCAAATCTCCATCGAGGAAATTTCGAAATCCGTTTATTTGAGCGGCCGCCACGCCAACGGATTGTTCAAGAAGGAAACCGGACAGACCATCTTCGATTATCTGGTCCAATTCCGAACGGATAAGGCGAAGCAGCTGCTCAAGGAAGAAGGCAGCAAAGTCGCGTCAGTAGCGGAAGCTGTCGGTTATGTGAGTACATCCTACTTCATTCTGGCGTTCAAGAAAAACGTAGGCATGACACCGGCTGAATTCAAAAGCAAGGCCGCGCTTTAAAGCTCATGGCAGTAAGATCGGGGGCGAAACGATGTTCAAATTGAATCGGTTGAGGTACCGGCATAAAGTCGCGGCGATCATCTTCGTGTTTGCGCTGCTGCCTATGCTCGTGCTCGGTTCTTTCCTGACAAGCCGGATCTACAGCAGTAAAGTAAAGGATATTTTGGCCGAGAAGCGAACGCAGCTTGAAACCAGCGTGAACAGCGTGAATGCCATGCTGGACTCCAACGTCAATAAAGTCGAATTCATTAACAACAACTACTTCATTATCAATTATTTAGAGACAACTTATAAGGATAATAATTTAGTCCGCATCATGGATTTTAGCGAATATCTGCAGAGTGTTATGAAGGCTGCCAAAACGGAGAACATCCAGACGGAGATGGTCATTTATGCCCTCAAGGATACGAATTACGACGGGGAATACATGCGAAGCATCGTCAATTTGGAGAATGAACAAATAGATGCTGCGACAAGTCTCAAGGACGCCATCTTGAACACGAATAACTCAGAACTTTTCTGGCTAATTAAGAAAGCGAAGCTGAATGTCCACTCTACCATTCAGGCAGATTACATCTATGCCTATAAAAAATTGATTTCGCTCAACAAGCCGCTCGCCATTATCGAAATGCGCGTCCAGCTGAATCAGCTTACCGGCTTCTTCCCGCATGACATCCCTAAAGGGAGTTATATCAATTTCGAGGGAGCCGGACAATATGGTGATTATCAGCTGAGGGCTGACGCCGACACGAATCCGGAATCTTCATTTTATGTACTAAGCCTGCCCTTACACACACCGGTCGGCCACATTTCCTGGTACATTCCGAAGAATCTCGTTTTCCAAGAATTGAAATGGTATTGGGTTTCTGTTGGCGTTATTTTCCTCATTATCATCGCCATTCTCATCTTTACAGTCGAGGTCGTCTCGTACTATTTGACCAAGAGACTCGAAACGCTGCTTCGCAAAATGAACAAAAACGTGGAAAGTCTCATAAGCGATGACGATACGGTACTGACCTATACCACCCACGACGAATTTGAGAGAATGGGCAATTCTTATTTTGAACTGATCCTGAGAGTCAAAGAATATTACAAACGAATCACGGATTACGAGCTTGAACGAAAGATGCTGGAGACGCAGTTGCTTCAGGAGCGCTTTAATCCACATTTCCTCTACAATACATTGTCCACGATTCGTTCGATTAGCGGGGACAAGCAGGTGAAGGACGTCATCAACTCCATGGTCAAATATTACCGAATCGCCTTGAACAAGGGCAGCAGCATTGTAACGATTGTTCAGGAGCTCGAAATGATTGAGCAGTACTTGCGTCTTCAGAAGTTTGCATTCGGTACCGAATTCCACTACGACATCGAATATGATGAGGAAATTGGTTACCGACCTGTTCTCAAACATCTGCTGCAGCCGGTCGTGGAGAATGCTGTCTTGCATGGGTTAATCGGACGAGAGACAGGCGGCATCGTTCGAATATCGGCTAAGCAGGAAGGTGACGATGTCGTATTCGCCATATCCGATAATGGAGCAGGAATGGAGCCTGCCCAGATCGAGCAGCTGCTTGAAGGCGAAGCTAACGGACTGTACGGAGGTTATGGAATGAAGAACGTAAGGAAGCGATTGGATATCTTTTATCCGAAGCTGCACAAGCTGGAAATCCAGAGCGAGCCCGGTAATGGCACGACGGTTATGATTCGGATTCCGGCTGCTATCGACGAGGGTTCCTCGTTAGAATTAGCCCGTTGAACCTGCGCGAGTGTGCAGGTTTTTTTTTATCACATTCTCCTGATTCTTATATCACATTTCCGCATATTAGCTTTAATTAAGCGCTTTCAATAGGTATGCTAAATCCAAGTCAACCAATTGCGTTTAGGAGGGTGAGTTAAAGTGAAGGCGGTTACAACCAGTGAAGGAAACATCGCTGCACCTGTTATGCTGTCGAAGAAACCGAATTGGAAGCGAAAGATGAAGAAGAGCTATTTTGCTTATTTATTAATGCTTCCTTCCGTCGTCCTGACGCTCATTTTCAGTTACTTGCCAATGCCTGGTATCCTGGTTGCTTTTCAGGATCATAATATTTTCGCTGGATTGTGGCATAGTCCTTGGGTCGGTTTTAAGCACATTAATGAGGTGTTTCACGTCCCAATGCTAAGGCAAGCGATACTGAACACACTAATTCTCAGCATGCTCACAATTCTCGTCAGTTTTCCGGCTCCGATCATTCTCGCGCTTCTGATGAACGAGCTTCGTAACGGGCTATTCAAACGATCGGTGCAAACGCTAAGCTACCTGCCGCACTTTCTGTCCTGGATCGCGGTCGTCGGCTTGACGTATTCGCTTCTTGATATCGATGGACCCATTAACGATTTGAGAATGATGATCCTCGGCTCAGGCGACGAACGATCGATGTTTTTGTCCAATCAAGCGCTATTTGTACCCTTGCTCCTCCTACTGAGCGTCTGGAAGGAAGTCGGCTGGGGGACGATCGTATTCTTGGCTGCGATTACGTCGATTGACCCCAATTTGTACGAAGCGGCGAAGATAGATGGCGCCAACCGATTCAAACAGCATTTATACATTACGTTACCAGGGCTCAAAACGACGGCAATCATCATGCTGATTTTCACGCTTGGATCGTTATTTGGAAGCAACTTCGAGCTTGTCTACGGGATGCAGAACGCCTTCATTGACTTCCCTGTCATCTCAACAGTCGTCTATTCATCAGGCATCCAGCAAGGTAACTATTCGACAGCCGCCGCGGTTGGTTTTATCGAAGGCGTCGTTGCATTCTCCCTCATCATCGCTACGAACAAAATCGCCAAAAAGTTGTCCCAGATCTCGATCTTCTAAAGGAGCAGGCGCATATGAACCATGAATCCACGTCATACAAAATATTCAAGGTCGTGAATATCGCTTTCCTGTCGGTACTGGTGTTCGCGATGATTTTCCCCTATGTGAACGTCCTGGCTCTTGCATTCAACGATCCAATGGATTCCCAATTCGGCGGTATCACGATTTTCCCGCGGGTGTTCACGTTGGATAATTTCACGCTCTTGTTCGCGAATGACGAAGTGATCCACGCGCTTTGGATTTCACTTGCACGGGTAGCGGCAGGCACGGCAATCGCGGTTATCGTTCAATATTCCTGCGCTTACGCCTTTACGTTGAAAGATGTCTTCGGCAGAGGCGCTCTTCTTGTCTTCTTAATTATTCCGATGTACTTCAACGGCGGCTTGATTCCGACTTACCTGATCTACTCGGAGCTGCACATATCCAACACATTCTGGGTGTATATCCTTCCGGTGGGCTTTAGCCTATATAACATGGTCATCATCCGTTCTTATCTTTACACGATTCCCGAGAGCTTGGGAGAGTCGGCCCGGATCGACGGAGCGAACGATTGGACGATCATGACTCGCGTCTACATGCCGCTGTCGATGCCGATCATTGCCGTCATGACGCTGTGGACAGCAGTCAACCATTGGAACGATTGGACGACGACGCTCTATTACGTCACCGACCGCAAGCTGTTCACGATGCAATATATCCTCATGCAAATATTGAAAGAGGGAGAACGCGTAGCCAAGCTGCTGGAAGAATCAATCATCAAGGGGATAAACATCACTTCTACGGGTCAGGCACATACGACGCCGCAAGCGATCCGGGCGGCGAACATTATTATCACGACGATTCCGATCGTCATCATTTATCCGTTTCTGCAGCGCTTTTTCGTAAAGGGAGTCACGCTTGGGGCAGTGAAAGAGTAGAACGATCCTTACTATTTTCAGGAGGTGAGTCAGGAACGTCAAGCCGTTAGCATGATATCCAATTCCGCTTAAGGGGTACATCGAAGGAGAGGGGGACTGGAGAAACACGCTTGGTAGGCGAGTTGCGTGCGAATTCTTATATTTCATGTATGATGCCAAACCGATACCGATAAAATCAGGAGGCTAAACGATGAAAAATAGAACCAGAAAAACGCTTTCCGTGTTACTTTCAGTGATCATGGTCGTTACCATAATCGCTGGATGCTCGAATGGCAATAATAATACCAATACCAACACCGCCAAAAACGAACCGGCAACGAACACGAGTACGAATACAAGCACAGAGACGACAGACGAAACCGATTCGACGAACACCGCTGCAGAGCCTGCTGCGTACTATGACATGCTCGACACAGTATCCGACAGCTCCGAACTGCCGGACTGGACGGGCAAGCAATTGAATTTGAAAGTTTGGTATACGCACGGTCCTGGCGATGCTAAACGTCCGGTCGCAGACAAAGACGTCGTTTCTCCTGAAATCAAACGCGTAACCGGCGTTTCCTTCGATAAAGACGGCTCGTTCGACAACGGCGGCCAAGACGTCAAAGTCAAAATGGGCTTGCTTAACGCTTCCAACGATTGGCCGGATATCGCCTTTGTCGACGGCGACATGGCTCCTTTCCAAGACTTGATCAAGGCGGGCAAAGTGTATGACCTAACCGATGCGATCGCCAAGTACGCCCCGCACGTGGCGAAGAGAATGCCGTTCGACGTGTTCCCACTTATTGAAGAACAAATTACGAGCAAGCATCTGGACGGCAATAAAATTTGGGGCTTCCCAACGATGGTTGGTAATCCGGACGGCTCGATCAAGCAGTTGAACGCTGACTTTGTTCCTCCAAGTCCGCTAAACGGAGCGGGAGGCAACAGCTTTGTCTGGGTACGTGACGATCTTCTGAAGATGCTTTATCCGAACGCCAAAACGCAGGATGAATTGGAAGCGCTGTACATTAAGAATGGCAAATTCTCTCATGAAGACATATTCGATGTGCCAATTAAATCGACGGACGATTTGGTCAAATTCATGTACGATATGCAGAAGCTAATCAAAGACAAGGACATTAAGGAAAACGGTAAACCGGTTCAAGTCAGCTACGCCTTCGGCGGCGGAGATAACTGGGCCTTGATGACTCAATTCTTCAGTTACCTTTACCGCATGCCTGCAGGCAACACATACTTTACGTACTACGACAAGGCAACGAAGAGCATTCAGTATGAATTTCAACAAGACTGGTTCAAAGCCGGTATCGCGCAATTCAACAAGCTCGTGCGCGACAAAGTCATGGATCCAAACTCACTCCTCGAGAACAACGCTACCCATCTCGAGAAGCTGAACAATGGTCAATATGCAATGCCATATCCGTACGAATCGCCGGATGCTGCTGTATTGAAGGCTGCAGGCAAACCGTACCGCTACAGAAAATTGTGGATCGACCAGCCAATTGACCTATCCAAAACGTTCATTCCGAGTGGGCAGAACGGAATCAACTTCTCGATCATGATCTTCAAAGACAAAGTTTCCGAAGAGGATTTGCCGCAAGTCATTCGTTTCTTGGACTACATGATTTCCGAGACGGGCGAGAAAATGTACGAGTGGGGTCCTAAGAGCGCAGGCTTGTTCGAAGAGAAGGACGGCAAACGCGTATTCACGAACAAAGACTTAGAAAACGCCATGGTATACACCGATCAAACCAACGGAGCTCAGATGTCTTATAATTTATTTAATACGCGCATTGCCTCGACGGACGGCTACGGTTTCGCATGGCCATATTACCCTAGTTACATGTGGGGAGCGGGTCCTTTGGCTCCATACAACAACTATGACAGAGTCTTAAATGCAGGCGACGCGCTCGGCTTCTTCGACCCGGGTAACCTTCCTGGTCAAGCGCAATCCAATTTCGAAACGAAAGTGAAGAAAGACTATGAAATTTGGAGCTTCTTCGGCAGCGTTCCTGAGGCGGATGCCTTCTGGAAAAACCGCGATGCCTTCGAGAAGGCATTGACGAAAACGATGGCGGCCAAGGACGACGCACAATTCGAGTCCATGTGGAAGGCGTTCCAAGCGCTTGCCGTTCAACAAGGTGCCGACGAGAAATCACTGGAGGCCATGACAAAATACTTCAACGAACAAAACAAAGATATCTTAGATACGATTAAGTAGCATACAGGTATAGGCTTAATAAGGGTGAAGGACCGGCGAGAGAGCGCCGGTCTTTCGCTCTTTTATATGCAGTAAAGTAACCTTTTACTGTAAGTTATCGTCTGGTGGATAAGAAGACGGACCAGTAGGAGGACGTTATGAAATCGATGATCATGATTATGTTGATGTTGGTGTTATCAGCTTGTGGCAGCTCGGGCAGTAAGAATCTTGAGGAGGCTGCCATTGACCCCGCCCTACAGAAGAAAATGTCCGCACCGCGGCTGCAGTACAAAGATGATCTGTTCGAGATGAAGCTGAACATCGCCAAAACAACCTTTACCAAAGACGAGCCGATCGTCTATTCGGCCAGTTTGACCTATGTCGGCGATGGCGATTCCATAACGATTTGGGGCGGCCACACCTATGTCGGATTCACCATTACGGATGGGAAGAAGTTCGCAATGGAGGGTGCCAACACAAGCGAATTAGCAGCGACTAAGCTCTCGAAAGGGAAGACGATCGAATATCCATTCTTCAAAAGCGGCGGTTATAGTGCCGATGATCCCGATGCTGACTTCTGGCAAGCATTCTATGCCGAGAAGGAGCTGCGGCTTCCGCCGGGCACCTATTATATCTCAGCGGTATGTGTTTTCTCACTTACCCAGGATGTTGTGGATAGTCATTATAATGGTGAAGTTTATACGACGATAACCGTGGAGTAGATGAAAGATTTAGCGGAAGTTATGATAAATTTGTGGAAAGGGAAATAAATACATCTGGAGCCTCAGATGTTACATTTATCACGTAAGGACTACAGGTTATGGAGGTATCGGAATGGCCATTCACCGTGTAACGCGTGGAAGTTTAACCAACTTGCAGCTGGAGCAGTACAATCGGGACGGGTACCTGATTTTGGAGGATTTACTGAACGATGAGGATATGGCAGCGCCGAGACAGGCTATGTCTGATAAGGTAACCATGATTGCCGATGATTTGTTTGCAAATGGGCTGATTACGGACAAATTGGAGGATGAACCCTTTCCATATCGGCTCGCGAAGCTGTTTGCCGAATTAACGGATAAGGACTTTCTCAAATTCGGACGCGGGTGGAGAGACCGGCTTGAGGGGTACTACCATCTCATGAGTAATCCGAAAATCATTGATGCCGTAGAGTCGCTGATCGGCGATGAAATCTTCGCAAGCCCTGTATATAATGTGCGTCCAAAAGTGCCTCGTGTGGCGGCTGGTGCCGTGCCTTGGCATCAAGACAAATCCTACTGGCCGGATTCCAATGCGAATCCAGTCATCACTGTATGGATCTCTTTCGTAGATGCCACACTCGAGAATGGCTGTCTCCATATTAAGCCGCGCACCCAGAACACGAAGCTGCTGGAATGGCACTCGGAGTCTTACAGCGGAACAGGCTATACCGCGCTGCACGAGAACCAGCTTGGTTCTCGTAAAACCGTCGCGCTGCCGGTAAAGGCAGGCACGGCCATCTTGTTCAACGACCGGCTGCTCCATATGTCGACGCCGAACAATTCCGATCATGTCCGCTGGAGCGTGGACCTGCGCTATCAGCCGACGGATCAAGATCCAATGCCGCAGCACGGCGCAGGGTTCCTAGCCAGAAGCAGCAAGTTCTCCGAGCGCGTTGCGACACTGGAAGACTGGCTGGCCGATCGGCCGGAGCATGAAGGATAGACGGAGGCTCGCGGAGCGCATCGCTCCGCACGCGGGTTGACCGCCGACGTGTGATCGAGCACCACGTGCCGTGATGGCAGTGCCGGGAGGCGCGCGTGGTGCGGAAATAAGATGCTTAATAGGCAAGCCACTTAATGTGGCTTGCCTATTTTAGCTGCAGCTGCATAGAACTTAGCTTCATAGTACGCATTTCATAGGACGTAGCTTCAAAGAAGGCCTTTCATAGGCCGCGCGGCCGCTGAAGGACGACATCGGCTCGTTGCAACTAGCAGCAGGTACGCTAACGAACCATACAGGTCTTATTTGGGCCAATTTCAGAGGTTTCAGATTCTAACGAACCGTGGAGGTCTTATTGCAGCTAATAAGGCTCCAATTTGCCCCCATAACACCAAATAAGACCTCTGTGGTTCGTTAGATTTTTTTCGGCGTTATTTTACCGCAAATAAGGCCCGTACGGTTCGTTAGATAATTCTGCATGCTCTGTATCCGAAGCGCAGCTTTAACTAAGATAATGCCTACACGCAGCCTGATTTCAGCAATTTCCAAGCGAAAAAGGAAAATGTTGTTGGTTTGCGAAATAAGTAAATGAGAGAGTAGGTGCAGCGACGACATGAACCGTTTTGCTAAAGCCAGAGAGCAGGAAACGAGGTACCACCAAGAGTTCTACCGGGAAACGGAGCTGTTTACACCCGGAACTTGGCTCGCCAAGCCGGTTGCAACGGTCATGAATTTGCTGCAGGAGCTTAGCCAAAGCAGACCGCTCCATGTTCTTGATCTGGGCTGCGGAGTTGGGCGCAACAGTATTCCGATCGCTCAGGTCGTTCAATCTGCGGGAGGATCAGTCGTTTGCGTCGATTTGCTCCCCATTGCAATCGAGAAACTAGAGCAATATGCTGCTCGATACGAGGTCGAAAGCGCTATTCAGACGGTGGTGGCGGATGTTGAGCACTATGAGATTTCACCGCATGCTTTTGACTATATCGTCGCTTGCTCTTGTCTGGAGCATGTTTCGAATCTCGACGCTTTTCAAGCGGTCGTGAAGCGGATGATCCGAGGAACGAAAGATCAGGGGATCAATTGTATCCTAATCAATACAGAAGTGGTGGAATATGATATTGAGCTCGGCGAACAGCGCCCCGGCGTTATAGAGCTGCATCTGAGGACGGAAGAGACAATCAATCTCTTGAGAGAGCTCTACCGTGATTGGGATATACGGATTGTAAGCTATATCCCCCAGTGCATCACCGAGAAGAAGAACGGACGAGCCATCGAATTTAGGGGCAATTGGCTTACCTTTGCGGCGCAGCAAAGAACTTTACAATCGGAGGAAGAATCCCATTGCACATAAGAGGCATCATTCTAGAAGGTTACTCTAATGCTGGCAAAACCTCGCTGCTGCGGGCAATCAAGAAACTTCAATCGCAGGATGAAACGGCAGAAAATAGCGTCGTCGTCCTCGGCGAGCATTATTCGCAGGTTTTGAATAACGTCCAAGGATCGTACGAGCGGTTGTCGCGAGAGACACATCTGCAGCTATTACGAAGCAGAGTCGACATGTTAAAGCAGTTAAATGATTGGGCGGTCTATCTGGGGAAGCATGCTCGGAAGTCAAGAGGACTATTTTATGTGCTGGAGCGGTTCCACTTGAATCACCGGGTTGCTTTTGCAGAGGAAGATGCGACTGAGATTACGAGACTTGAAGAGGATTTGGCAGCGCTAGGCGCGAAATGCGTGCTGCTCACGATTTCTCCAGAAGTGACGGAGGAACGGATCAAGAGCAGAGTACCGTCAGAATGGGTCAATAAATCCGAAGCTGAAGTCAGACAAGCATGCCAGGAGCTGCTGGAAACGCAAGAGCAGTGCCGCATTCATGCGCAATTGTCCAAAGTGCCTACCGTGGAAATCAATACGGATAAGAAGAATTGGGATGAGCTTGCGAGGCTCATTATGGATCAAATCTAAGCATGATAATTTTCAATCCTGCTTAAGGGTATAGAATGGAAAATAAAACCTATATGAAGCTCGGTGCGATCTTTATGATGGTTGGCGCAGGTATCTACACGATCGAGCGATGCGTGAAGATGATTGCTTATGCAGTGGCGACCGCGAGCAGCGCAAATATGGATTTGTATGCAAATCATCTTGGGGGCGTCGGCCTGTTTTTCGGCAACTTCTTCGTCTGGTTCTTCTTGTTAATCGGATTTGTACTGATGGCTTTTGGATTTCCATCAAGAAAATAAGAGGAGGTTTTCGTATGTCTGAACAATCGATTGAAGAGCGGTTAAAGGCATTAAATATTGAGCTGCCAAGCGCAAGCGAGCCCGCCGCCAAATATGCAAATTGTATGATTGTGAACGGTCTCCTGTTTGTATCAGGCAAAGGGCCGGCTGGCAACCCGAAGGGGAAGCTGGGGATTGATTATTCGACGGAGGAAGGTTATCGATTTGCCAGACTGGCGGGTCTTGAAGTGTTAGCTGTGTTGAAGGATGCGCTTGGTTCACTCGATCGCGTGAAACGGGCGGTGAAAATCCAAGGCTTCGTTAATGCAGGACCCGATTTCGAGGAGCATCACAAAGTGCTAAACGGCTATTCCGATTTGCTGTTTGAAGTGTTTGGCGATAACAAAGGGAACCATGCAAGGTCGGTGCTGGGGGCAGTATCGCTTAGGAATAATCTGCCTATTGTGGTGGATTCGATCTTCGAGGTTGATGCAACATGATGAGCAGACCTCAATTGGTGCTGGATGTCGGAGGCGTGCTGCTGACGAATTTCACACCGGAATTCTGGGAAGAGGCGGCGGGTCGTGCAACTGTCTCCTTCGACACGCTGCGGACTGCTTTCAAACGAGACATTCGCGAAGATTTATGGACGGGCCGAATCGATGAGCATGCGTTCTGGCACTGGCTGGGTGAGCAAGATCCAGGGCTTGATGTGCAGCTTGCACAAGCAGGCATGTCCAAACATCTGAAGCACCTTCCTGCATTCCATCGCATTCCGGCGTGGAGTGAAATGGCGGATATTCATCTGCTGAGTAACCATCGTCATGAATGGATTGCCCCGTTGCTGGAGCCCATTCGCAGCCATGTAGCGAGTGTAACCATATCGAGTGAGGAAGGATGCTGCAAGCCGGACCTGTCGATTTATCAAGTGGTGAGCTCCCGGATACAGCAAGCGAATAACATCTTGTTCGTTGACGACGCGGAGCGAAACTTAAAGGCAGCACGGGAGCTGGAGTGGGAGACACTCTTGGCGGATCGCGAAGGCGCTTGGGTGGAGCAAGTTGAAGCGAGATTGCGAGCTGTCGTCTAACGAGGGACACAGTCCGGCCCAAACAAGTCCAGCAGTAAAATGTGAAGCGGAGAGACGAATTTCGTGCTCTCGGCTTTTTTATATATGGGCAGCATTTCCTATAAGATTCTCCCATTTTATCCAGAGATGCTGCTTGTTAAGCAACATTCTATACTGGACAGACACCTTTCCTCTTGAATATCCTATCGTTTATAGCATAATAGAGGCAAACCCCACTAGCAGCTTATAACCGAATAGGAGACTCCTCTATGAAATGGCTGACCTCGCATCTGCTAGATCCCATTCGCTCCAGGTTGTTTTACAAGATGCTCATCATCTACTCGCTGCTTACTTTAATTCCGTTAATCATCGTCAGTTCCACCTTCTACATCCGCTCCAGTCATCTCATCGAGAAGAAAGCCACCGAAGAAGCGCAGCAAGGACTGTCCGGCTCTGCCGAGAAGTTTGATGAAGTGCTTTATGCCGTCAAGAGCCAACTGCTCCCCATCAGCGAAAATGTACTCCTCCAAGCCATGTTCCGCAACGTAAAGAAAGGCCAAGCCAACGCAAGTTTAAACGCATCAGTCTCGGAGCTGCTGCAGTCGGAGCTGGCTACGGCGAAGTTCAAGATTGGCGATTTTGTCGGCGACTTGTATGTGCTTGGCATCAATAACAAGGTCCTGTACAGCACCGACGCCAACAAGCGACTGCTCTACGCGGAAGCGTTCTGGGAGATGCCGTTCGAATTCGACCGTATGCCGGAATGGGCATTCTTTAACGACGATAAACGTATGGCCTGTGTTGTCAAAATCTTCGATGAAGGCCAGCGCCCCTCCGCTGATTCCGAGATCGGCCGCCTGATCATAACACTCGATGCCGCCAAGGTACAATCATTGTTCGTGGATTACGCCCCCGGAACCTTCTATATTACGAATGCAGATAATCAGATCATGACAGCCTCCCTGCAAAATCAAATCGGACATTTGCTCGACAGCCGTAAGCTGCAGAGCGAGCTCGTTATTCAGCAGAAGTCGCGTTACTCCGAGTTTCAATATGTCCTGCTCGCGAACCCGGGAACAGGCGGACTTGTGCAGAAGCAAGCGCTGTTCTCCATTGGCGTGACGGTCGCAGCATGGCTTGCTATTACGATTGTAACCTACGTCATCCTGCGTAGAATCACGATTCCGATCCAGCGATTAACGCGGTTAATGCGTGCAGCGGAGCGGGAGGAGTACCAGCTGATAAGCGGCATCACTACGACGGACGAAATCGCGATGCTCTGTAATGGCTTCAACAGTTTGGTGCAGCGGACGAGCCATCTAATCGAAACCAACTACAAGAATGAGCTGCTCGTCCGCGAGGCAGAGCTTAAAGCCATCCGCATGTATATCAACCCACACTTCCTCTACAACACGATGGAATACATCAGCATCATGTCTCACTCGCCGGAGAAAGCGAAGCATATTCCGCAGATGGTGCAGCATTTATCCGGTATTTTCCGATTCTCGATTACGCCGGGCAATCAGTTTGTCGAGCTGGGTACCGAGATGGAGTTTGTGCGCAAATATCTCGAAATTCACCGCTACCGCTACGGGGAGCGCTTAACCTACACGATCGACCTGCCTGATATGTATCGCAAAATCGCCGTTCCTAAGCTGCTCCTCCAGCCGCTGGTGGAAAATGCCGTAGTTCACGGCATCGACCGGCTGCCCGAGGGAGGCTCAATCTCCATCACCGTGAAAGAAGAGCAATATGAGCTGGTCATCGAGATTGAGAACAGCTCGCTCGTTGGCGGCGGACTGCTGGAGGCGGCTGCAAGCAGCGGCGATTCGCTGCAAAAGCATCCGAAGGGACTGGGAACCGGCCTTGATAATGTCAACGCGAGACTGCGGCTTCATTACGGGAACACCTACGGAGTCAGCTTGCTCCACCTTGAAGGTACAACATTGACGAAGGTGCTAATGCCAATACAGATTTTGCAGGAGAACGAGGAGGGCTGAGCACATGCGAATTATGATTGTGGATGATGAACGCGAGATCCGCGAGTTTCTGGCGGGGATGGAAGGCTGGGCAGCTATTGGCTGCGAGGTGGCTTGGACGGCGGCCAATGGGGAAGAAGCGCTGGGTGTGCTGAACACGTGCACATCGCTTCCGGATGTCATTATTACGGATATTCGGATGCCGGTTATGGACGGCATTACGTTTGCTGAACAGGTGCGCAAGCGGTATGCCGATATGCCGATTATTTTTCTAACGGCTTATCACGAGTTCGACTATGCACGGCAAGCGGTGAAGCTCGGCGTCTCGGATTTCATGACGAAGCCGTTCCTGCCGGAGGAGCTGATCCGCACGGTTGGATCGCTGCGTGAGCATGAGCCGATGCTGGCTGGTTGGCGTGAGCATGATCAGTTCTTCGAACTGCTGGCAGATGAGCAGCATTCGGTGACGGACAAGCAGCAGTGGCTGCAAACAAGCGGACTGCAGGACGGCGATTTCATCCTGCTGTATGCGGAGCTCGATGCACCGCGAGACTCCGATAACGAGCATTTCCCGTTTGCGGCGGCACATTTGCGCGGACAAATTGAGACGGCTGCCGGGGGCATCGGGCTGCAGGGCTGGACCGCGTCATCAGCGAGCGGGATTTACTTATTCGTACCGTTAAGACAGCAATCCGGCTTGACTGTCAGCCGCGAGCAATTGATGGCTTTCGCCAAAGAAATTACATCGATCAGCGGGTCTCGTGTCATGTCGCTGTCCGTCGGCATAAGCCAGACCTTCTCGACCTTCTGCAGGCTGCCGGAAGCGCTGCGCCAAGTGAAGAAATGCATGGAGTACCGGATGCTGCTAGGCAAAAACTCCGTCATTGCCTATGATGCCATGGAATCGTTCCTGACGGAGAAAGAGAAGGAAACCGATGCATCGCTTAGCCTGATTGCGGATGCGCTGCGCAGCAATGATCCCGAGGGGATTCGCGCTCTGCTGAAGGATTCTTACCGCAGCATGCTCTCTGTCGGCGCAAGCAAGAAGGACATGCAGCATTATGCGCTTCATCTGATTGAGAAAGCAGAGGCAGCTCTGGCGGATCTCGGCATCCATCCTGCGCACGGCTTGTCCGTCGACATCCGCGAGAAGCTGATTAAAGCTGTGCTGCTGACTGACATCATGAAGGAGTTGGAGCGCCAGCTCATTGCCTATCAAGTATTCATGCAGCAGGAGCTGCAAGATTCGCCGCTACGGATGATTTCGGATGTGAAGCAGATTATTCGCGAACGTTTCGCCGAGGAACTGACGCTGCAGACCGTGGCGAATAAGCTAAACGTCAACTATTCGTACTTGAGCCGGTTGATCAAGAAGGAGACCGGTCATAATTTTACCGATATGCTGTGGGATTACCGAATTGAAGCGGCTAAGACGAAGCTGCTTCGCGAGGATCTCAAAACCTATGAGGTTGCCTATGCGGTCGGGTTTAAGGATACGGCTCATTTTAGCTTCATGTTCAAGAAGAAGGTTGGTCTCTCTCCGAGTGCCTATCGCGCGCATGTCAGAGGCGGACAAGGGCTCGTGGAGGAGTAAGAAAGCAATTCCAGCATAGAAACGGTAAAATGCAGCTATCCTCTCGACATCATGTAAGCGCTACACTTAATTTGTGAGATAACAGTAGATGAAAAGAGGGTGTTGTGGCAATGAAGCTCAAAGGACTATCAGCGCTGGCGGGTGTACTGCTGCTGACAACGGTCATGTCAGCTTGCGGAAATTCAAACAACAACGAAGGCAATACGGCGAAGAACAACGGCAGCACAACGACGACGAACACGACCACCAATACGGCTGCTACCAATGATACCAGCACGAACGAAGCGGCTGCAGACGATGCAGCTGCGACGAACACGCCGGCCGCCAATGACAAAGAGTTCACGATCCGCGTTGGCGCTTGGTTCCTCGATGATCGCCCGCATATGGTGGCTTTCAAGAAATCCGTTGAAGAGGGATACGCGAAGCTTTATCCGAAAGCGAAGATCCAATGGGATGTCGTGCTCGGCGCGACTTACTTCGACAAGCTGAAAGCACAATTCGCCTCGGGCTCCGCTCCGGATGTCGTGTTCTACCAAGGGGTGGATTTTGCAACATCCGGCAATCTGCTAGACCTCTCCGCAGAGCCATGGGTCCCGCGCCTGAACGACGGCGGTCAAAAGGATTTCCAAACGCACGCAGACGGCAAAACGTTCGGCGTACCGATGGGACTGTCGATTGGCGGCGGCGTTTGGTACAATAAGAAAATTTTTGCTGACCTCAGCATTACACCTCCGAAAACAACGCAAGAGCTGTTCGATGCTGCTGAGAAAATCAAAGGCGCCGGAAAAACGCCGATTACGCTCGGCTTCAAGGATCAGTGGACGGCGCAGCTATTCTTCACGAACTGGATGAGCTCGTACCAACTGAGCGACCCAACGCTTGGTAAGAAAATTTACAACGGCGAAGTGAAAATCAATGAAGATCCGCTTATTCAGAAGGTCTATTCCAACTTCGAAACGATGAAATCCAAAGGTTACTTCAACAAAAACGCGATCAGCATCGACTGGCCGCAATCCGGTCAAATGTTCGCTTCCGGCGAAGCGGCCATGATCGTTCAAGGTCCGTGGATGCCTGGCGCGAATGTGGATAATATCTCCAAAGGCGGCTTCGAACCGTTCGATATCGGCTACTTCCCGCTTGCTAACGACGAAGGTAAAGTGGCAATGGGTCTTGGCAGCAACGAAGCGCTCGGTATTAATGCGAAGACCGAACTGATGCAGGAGTCCAAAGACCTGATTAACCTCATGACGACGCAAGACATTATCAGCCCGTTCATGAAAGGTGACGGCGCACTGACTTCCTTCACTGATGTAACGGTGAAATATGATGACCCGGCCATGGATGCCGTTCAAGAAGCGGTTGCGAACAGCACGGTTGTCACATCGAACATTACAAGCTACATTCCGGCGAGCGCGACGACTAATATGCTTGATTTGCTCACGAAGGTTGTATCGGGTATCAAATTCAATCCGGATGATCTGAAAGCAGCGCAAAGCAGCTTCGAGAAAGACAAAGCGACTGTAACACCTCCGGCAGAATAAGCACTAATTAGCACTCCAAAGCATGCATCAGCATCCACAGTATGATGAACACGTTCAGCCGGAAGGCTGAACGTGTTTTACAAAGTCCAACCTGAGTAGGTGATGTCAGTGAGTTTGAATCGCAAGCAATATTGGATCGCCTGCTTGTTTCTCGTGCCGGCGCTTGCCATCTTCGGCATGTTCTTCTACTATCCGTTCCTGCAGAGCATCTATTATTCCTTCACGGAGTGGAACGGAATTAAAGCGCCGCGTTATATCGGACTCGACAACTACAAGTATTTGTTTCAGGACGTGCAAATGCTTGATGGCATGAAGAATACGCTCAAAATGGTCCTGTTTGGCCTCGTCGTACAAAACCCGCTGGCGCTCCTGCTGGCATTATTGCTCAATCGAAAGTTTCGGACGCGCGGCTTTCTGCGTACCTCTTTCTATTTGCCGGTCATCATCAGTCTCGTCGTGACCTCGGTCGTATGGGGCGAGCTGCTGAAGTATGACGGCTTTATCAACGGCATTCTGACCTCGATCATTGGCGAGGCGAATGTGCAGGATTGGCTTGGCACGGTGTATACCTCGTTCCCGACGATTATTTTGCTGACCCAGTGGCAGGCGATTGGGTATTGTGCATTGATTTATCTCGCTGGGTTGCAGGCGATTCCGACGGATATATATGAGGCCGCGGACATCGAAGGCGCTAGGGGTTTTGCCCTGTTTCGTATGGTGACCTTTCCGATGCTGATGCCGTCTGTGACGATCGTGTTGTTTTTGACCATTGTAGGAGCGCTTCGTCTGTTCGATCTGCCGTTCTTACTGACGAATGGCGGGCCGGGTTCGTCTTCTTATACGCTGTTTCTCGCTGTTTATAATGCGGCGTTCAAGAACCAGAGCTATGGGTATGCGACGGCTGGGGGCATTGTGCTGGCGGTGTTCATTATCATCGTAACCATTATTCAGCTCAGCATCACGCGGCGCAGGGAGGTTGAGCTATAGCATGGGACTGAATAGAAGACCTTCTATTGTACTTGAGGTGCTGCTGTTTGCAGCTGCACTATGCTTCTTGTTCCCGGTTTTCTTCTTGGTGGAGATGAGCTTCAAGGAGCCGCGTTATTTCTTCAAACCGTACGAGCTGCCGCATAGTTTCTATCTGGGCTATTACAAATCGGCCTTCACCGATATGGCGTTCTTCCGTGGGTTGTCCAATACGCTGTTGATTACAGCAGGTGCGCTTGGACTCACCATTCTGGTGGCCTCGATGGCGGGTTATGTGTTGTCGCGCAGGCAGGAGAAGCTGTTTCGCTTCGCCTACATGTTCTTTCTCTCCGGGATGGTCATTCCGGCGGTAGGCTCGCTGATTCCGCTCTTTACGATGGCGGTCGATATTCATCTGATGAATACGCGAACGCTGCTCGTGCTTATCTACACGGCGGGGTTCATCCCGTTCGCGTCGTTTCTGTATGCGGCGTTTACAAAGTCGATTCCGCGGGAGCTGGAGGAGTCGGCGAGTTTAGATGGCTGCGGGCCGCTGCGGCTGTACTGGCGGATTATTTTCCCGCTGCTGCTGCCGGCGACGGGGACGTTTATCGTGACGAATGTGTACGGGGTATGGAATGATTTTCTGACCCCGCTCATCTTCCTCAACCAGCCGGAGAAAATGACCCTCATGCCCCAAATCGTCCAATTCATGTTCAACAAGCAGTCCGTCAACTACGGCCCCGTGTTCGCCGTCAGCGTGCTGGCCGTGCTGCCGCTCGTCGTGCTGTTCGCGTTCACGCAGAAATACATGCTCCGCGGCTTAAGCGCGGGAGCGGTGAAGGGGTAGGGGGCCGCGGATTTCGCTAACCGCGTGAAAGAGTAGCTCTGGGAGCAACACATTGGCGGAAAAGTAGCTGAATGTGTGAAAGAGTAGTTCAGGGAGCAACACATTTGCGGGAAAGTAGCAGTATGGGAGAAAGAGTGGCTCTAGGAGCAACACATCGGTGGAAAAGTGGCTGAATGGGTGAAAGAGTAGCTCAGGGAGTAACCAGGAGATTTACATTGTCGAGAATGAGCTCAATTGGGAGCAAGAAGCCCACGTGGAGATCTACATCAGCAAACCAGCGGAGAATTGACCTAGATAGAAGCGTGCCGCGAGCGCGACTAGTATATTCGCAGGAGGCGATGAACAGATATGGCAGAGCATAACCAAGCGTACGAAGTAGCGGTGTACTATTTTCCACAGTGGCATCCGGATCCGAAGAATGAGGCGGCCAAAGGTGAGGGTTGGACGGAGTGGCCGTCACTTCGGGTAGCGAAGCCACTTTTTCCGGGGCATGAGCAGCCGAAGGTGCCGCTCTGGGGCGAGCTTGACGAGTCGGATCCTGCAGTGTCTGAAAAGCAGATTGATGCAGCCGCGGATCACGGCATTACCTCTTTCATCTATGATTGGTACTGGGATATGGGCGGCGGAGAAGGGCCGTTCCTGCATCGCGCGCTTGAGGATGGTTTCCTGCAGGCGCCTAATCGCGACCGGCTGCGTTTTGGCATCATGTGGGCGAATCACAACGAGGTGTCCCGTGAGCGGTTCGATGCGATGACGGACTATTTAATTATCCGATATTTTAACGAGCCTAATTTTCTCAAAATCGAAGGTAAACTCTACTTCTCCATCTACGAGTGCCACACCTTGATCAAAGGACTCGGCGGCATCGAGGAAACGAGAGCTGCGCTCCAGTCCTTCCGTGAGAAAACACGTGAAGCCGGCTGCGGCGAGCTCCATCTCAATCTGGTGGAGTGGGGGTTAAACGAGGCCAATCGCGACATCATCGGGCCCGATACGAATGAGCTAATTCGGACGCTGAATATCGATAGTGTTACTTCCTACGTGTGGATTCATCACGTGGAGCCGGCATCGTTCCCGGATTCTCCATACACAGATTGTGCCACAGCGGCAGTCGCCAAATGGCCCGAGTTCCGTGATGCGTTCGAGGTTCCGTACTACCCCAATTCGACGATGGGCTGGGATCCTTCGCCGCGCTGCAGACAAGATATTCCGCTCGTGCGCGGTGAATATCCGTACACGCCAATCCTGACCGGCAATACTCCCGACGCCTTCGAGGCGAATCTTCAAGAGGTAAAAGACTATCTCGATCAATCCAACCTCGCTACACGCATGTTTACCATTTATGCATGGAACGAGTGGACCGAGGGCGGCTACCTGGAGCCGGATACGATTCATGGCATGAAATACTTAGAAGCGATTCGCAGCGTGTTCGGTACTTAAGCGCAACTATCGCGATGAAAACACGATTCCTGCGGGAATTGTGTTTTTTACATACGGAGTTCCATTCAGCTCCACGGTGGAGTATACTCTTTTTTAAAATATAAGACAGTATAAGTTTCACCTTATACAAGGCTTATATTTCACCGGAATGAAACGCGCTGCGCCGCTAAGAGGACGGCGATAGCCGTTTCACCTTGATCATTTATGAGGAGGGAGCCAGGCCATGTCTACGCAAAATAAATCCGAGCGAGGCGAGCTCAAGCGAATTCTCAGCGAGCTGGGGCAAGAGGAGCTCGTGGAAGTGTTGTCCGAGCGCATGTCCGGTTCGGACCTGAGCACGCTGCTGCTGGAAGTATTCAGGCAGCGTATCGCCAAACGGCAGCCGAGTGAGCTGCTGCGCAGCTACAAGGAGAACCGCTTCGTGAAGCCGGCGGTCGTTGATCCGCTTGCGCTGAAGCAGTTGGAGATCGATCTGCTGCGGATCGCGCAGCAGCAAGCTTATGAGCCGGTGCAGCTATCGCCCGTTGCGCCGCTTGGCTCCTGCTCAATCGTAGCACCGGCCGATCAGAACAAAATCATCTCCGCCCTCCGAGGCACCGAGGTTGTCGCAGATGTGACTAACCTGTTGGCGCTTTATATCGCGAATGGTTTAAAGTCTGGCAATCAATCCAATGCACCGAAGATGCTGCGCTACTGCACAACCCACCGCCATGTTCGGGCGCAGAAGTTCCCGGATGCGCCGGGGATGCTGCCGCATTTTGGCCTATATGCAATGGTGACATCGGGGAAGGACAGTGGCTCCTACTCATTCGAGAAGCAGGCTATATGGGAGCATATAGCGGTGTACCGCGAGATATTCCGAGCGCGTTTTGGAGCGGAGATTGAGATAATAATGAATGCTCGCCCGGGTTACACGGATCCAGAAGGGCTTAACAGTCGCTTGATTCAACATATCCGAGAGCAAGCGCCGGAACTGACAGTAACCGTCAACAGTGAGCCATCGGACAATGCCTACTATAAAGGACTTCAATTCACGATCAAAACGACGATCAGCGGCAAGGTGCATTACATTGGCGATGGAGGATTCGTCGATTGGACCCAGCGGTTAATTGGCAGCAAGAAAGAACGCATGCTGATCAGTGCCATTGGACTCGACCGTCTGTTGCTCGACTAAATAAGCTTAACTACAAAGAGATTGTTGGATGAATAACTCAACCTGTGAAATAAGCACATTTTTAATATATTGACGCCCAAGCTAAACACCGACCTAGACAAACACCATAATATGAACAAAATGGAAATCTAGGTGGCTATATAGATGCATAAATCCAACAGAAAAAATTGTAAAGTAGTTCGTCTAAAAAAGAGAGACAAATGTAAAAAAGAAGTCGTTAAGAAAAAGAAAATCGTGAAGTGCCCTTCTCCTAAAATAATCATAAATGCTCCAATGGGAGCAACGGGTGTCAAAGGTGCAACAGGCTCAACAGGAGTAACAGGTGCAACGGGAGCAACTGGTGCCAGGGGTGCAACAGGATATACAGGTTCAATAGGACCAACAGGTTCAACAGGAGCTAGAGGTGCTATTGGATTGCCAGGGCTAGCTGGTGCTACCGGTGCCACTGGAGCCCCTGGCATACCAGGGGCGACTGGTCCTTCAGGTGGACCTATAGGACCGACAGGAACCACGGGTCCAACAGGGCCTACCGGAGCAACCGGGTTAGCTGGAATAAATGGAATAAATGGATTAAATGGAGTAACTGGTGCGACCGGAGTGCAGGGATTTATCGGGGCGACCGGAGTAACAGGAGTGACTGGAGCAACCGGGGGGACAGGAGCCACAGGAGCAACGGGAGCAACAGGTGATACCGGTGCCACCGGTGCTACTGGTGCCCCTGGTATACCAGGGGCGACTGGTCCTTCAGGTGGGCCTATAGGACCGACAGGAACCACGGGACCAACAGGACCTACCGGAGCAACCGGGTTAGCTGGATTAAATGGAGTAACCGGTGCAACCGGAGTGCAGGGATTTATCGGGGCGACCGGAGCAACAGGAGCGACAGGAGCAACGGGAGCAACCGGCGCAACAGGTGATACAGGTGCGACCGGAGCTACCGGGGTGACAGGAGCAACAGGGGCAACCGGCGCAACAGGTGATACCGGAGCGACCGGGGCAACAGGAGCGACAGGAGCAACCGGGGCGACCGGGGCGACCGGGGCAACTGGGGCGACAGGAGCAACAGGACCGACCGGAGCTACCGGGGTGACAGGAGCAACAGGGGCAACCGGCGCAACAGGTGATACCGGAGCGACCGGGGCAACAGGAGCGACAGGAGCAACCGGGGCGACCGGGGCAACTGGGGCGACAGGAGCAACAGGACCGACCGGAGCAACCGGGATGACAGGAGCAACAGGGGCAACCGGCGCAACAGGTGATACCGGAGCGACCGGGGCAACAGGAGCGACAGGAGCAACCGGGGCGACCGGGGCAACTGGGGCACCAGGAGCGACAGGAGCAACCGGGGCGACCGGGGCAACTGGGGCGACAGGAGCAACAGGACCGACCGGAGCAACGGGAGCAACCGGGGCAACAGGGGCAACAGGAGCAACCGGGGCGACCGGGGAAACGGGAGCAACAGGAGCAACCGGGGCAACAGGGGCAACGGGAGCAACCGGGGCGACCGGGGAAACGGGAGCAACAGGAGCAACCGGGGCAATAGGAGCGACAGGAGCAACCGGTGCGACCGGGGCAACTGGGGCGACAGGAGCGACCGGTGCGACCGGGGAAACGGGAGCTACAGGTGCGACCGGGGTGACCGGGGAAACGGGAGCAACAGGGGCGACCGGAGCAACAGGAGCAACCGGAGCAACAGGAGCAACAGGAGCAACCGGAGCAACCGGAGCAACCGGTGCGACCGGGGCAACTGGGGCGACAGGAGCAACAGGAGCGACCGGGGCTACAGGAGCAACAGGACCGACCGGAGCAACAGGAGCAACAGGGGCAACAGGGGCAACGGGAGCAACAGGGGCAACGGGTGCAACCGGAGCAACCGGTGATACCGGTGCGACCGGGGCAACAGGAGCGACCGGAGCAACCGGGGCGACCGGGGAAACGGGAGCAACAGGAGCTACAGGTGCGACCGGGGCTACAGGTGCGACCGGGGCTACAGGAGCAACAGGACCGACCGGAGCAACGGGAGCAACAGGGGCGACCGGGGCTACAGGAGCAACAGGACCGACCGGAGCAACGGGAGCAACAGGGGCGACCGGTGCGACCGGGGAAACGGGAGCAACCGGCGCGACCGGTGCGACCGGAGCAACAGGTGCAACAGGAGCAACCGGTGCGACAGGGGTAACGGGAGCAACCGGCGCCAACGCAGTCTTGAACTTTGCAGATTTTTATGCGTTGATGCCATCTGACAATGCAGCGACAGTTGCTCCTGGTACAGACGTTAGTTTTCCGCAAAATGGTCCTTCCAGTGGGACTGCTATTGCCCGAACCAGTCCCAGTACATTTAACTTAACTGCAACCGGCACTTATCAGGTGTTGTTCCAGGTAAGCGTGGACGAAGCAGGTCAATTGGATTTGTCACTCAACAACGTAGAGCTCCCCTATACGGTGGTCGGGCGAGCAACAGGCACTTCTCAAATAATAGGAATGGCTCTTGTGCAAACGGTAGCTGCCAACTCCATACTCACTGTAAGAAATCCTGCTGGCAATGCCACGGCATTAACCATAACTCCTGTCGCTGGAGGAACAAGGCCAGTTTCAGCACATCTTGTTATCACGCAACTCGCCTAGTAAATCAAAAAAAGGCATATAAAAAGGCGAAGTCCCGGAGCATTATCCTCGGGGATTTCGCCTGTTTTATTAAGCTTTGGCTGCAAGCGGTGCAAAAGCGCCGCGGTACGCTGCAATGATTTCATCTTCCCAAGTCTCGTTGTCGGAGTTCGGAATGCGATTCTCTTGTTTCATCACTTCGAACACTTGGCGCATGCCTTCCTCCAGCGAGATCGTCGGATCAAATTCAGGAACATCACGCATCAGCTTCTCGGAGCTGTAGTAATCATTGTGCATAAAAATCTCTTCGCAAATGCCGAATCGGCCGGCGTCCGTGGATTTCAAGGTTTGCAGCGGTACACCTACAAGCTCAACCTCTCTGCCAAGAACCTTCATTGCCAGCTTATGCTGCTGCTCCCAAGTCGTAAAGCCGCGCGGAACCACGTTATACGTTTGGCCAAGACAGTGATTCTTGCCCAGTACGCCTGCGAATGCTTTTGCCGCATCATCCACGTGCAGGAAGGAATGCAGCGCTTTGCCGTCGCCGCAAATCAGAATCGGTTTGCCTTTGAGGATACGGTCGATCCAAGAGAAGTCCCATGCCACTTGGCGCAGAACGCCGCTTGCAGGACCATAAGTAGTCGAAGGCTTCAGAATCGTAACCGGGAAACCCTCGCGGTAGTAAGCTTCCATCAACGCCGTATCGGCATCGACTTTACCTTGGCCGTAGCCGCTGATCGGACGAAGCTGGTGATCCTCAGTAACAGGCATCCACTCATAATCCACGCCATACGTACAAACCGTCGAGCATTGGACAAAATGCTTCACGCCACGGAAAGCACGAATGCTGCTCTCCGCATCCTCACGATTAAAGCTGATCATATCGATAGCGGCATCGAACTTCTCCTGCTGCATCGTTTGCTCGAATTTGTCGCGATCCTGACGATCGCCATTAATGATGCGGACGCCGGCAGGCAGCTCGACGCTGCTTTGACCGCGGTTATAACAAGTCACTTCATGACCCTGTGCCACTAGAAGACGAACAATGCTTGTACTGATATTGCCGGTACCGCCTAGGATAACAACTCTCATGTGTAAACATCCTCACTCTCTCGTCTTTAATCCTGTGAAGAAAAAACCTCCTGCTAATAGTACCACAGGAGGCTGCTCGATTGGCAATCCTAATCTGATAAAAGAAAATGGAAATGACAGCGCTACCGTTCCCGAGTGGCGGCGATTGCAAGCTCGCGCAGCGACTGCCATGCTGCTGCGCGCGCAGCGAGAGCGGCCAAGGCCCCGTCGATGTCCGTGATCAGAGCCTGCAGTTCCACGCCAGAGGCGGAGTCATCCGCCAAGCTGCTCGGCAATGGCAGCGCGGACAGAAGAAGCCGAGCTTCTTCGCGAGCCGCTGCCGAGATAGCTGCGACTTTGCTGCCCGCAGCTATGACCGTCTCGACCGCCACGGCAGCGAACAAATCGCCGCCGCCGATTACAGCAGCCGTCGACATCGCCCCGCTCGCGGCTAGCGTCACCGCCGCAGCAGCCAGCGCTTCCGCTTCGGCCGCTGCCTCGGCTGCACGCCGCGCTCGCTCGGCTTTCGCTTCCGCGGCGAGCTCGGCCTTCTCGGCCGCAAGCTCCGCGGCACGTTCGCGCTCCGCCTTGTTCTGCTGCACAGTGGACCACGTTTGCAGAAGCTCATGCCCGTTCTTGTACAGCAGCTTGTCCTTCGTGCCGGACGAAATTTCTTTGTCCTTAAACAGCTTGGCGATCTTCTTCACATCGCTGACCGGCAGCTCGTCGCGGGCGATGATAAGCGCAAGCGGATCGCGATGCTCAATCGGAAGATCCTTGATCGGCAGCAGCTGATCCTCGGTAAGCTTGTCCTTGCGGATTTCCGTGCCGCTGACAATCAGCTTGCGCACGGAATTCCCGAATTTGAGCAGCTCGCATTTGTTCTTGATATAGCTCTCGGGCTTGCCGAGCTTGCCGGCAAGATATTTGATCGAGCTGTTGAACTTAGACTCATTCATCAGCTTGTGGAAGGCTTCCGCTTCCTCAATCGGCGAGAAGCCCTCGCGCGTCAAATTCTCCGCGATCTGCTCCAAATAAATCTCCATTTCATCGGTCACCGTCGATACGATGCATGGAATTGTTTCTTTACCGAGCATTTTACTCGCTTTGTAGCGTCTGTTGCCGTAAATGATTTTGTAGCGTCCGCCTGGGGTTGTTCTCACTTTAATCGGGGAGAGCAGGCCAATCTCCTCGATGCTCTTCATAAGCTCCTGCAGCGCTTCTTCATCAAACTGATAACGCGGCTGGTCGGTATCTTCATCGATCAAATGAGTCGCAATTTGAATAATATCCATATGATTTCTCCTATCTTCACAGTAAGAGTCCCCCGTATTATATACCAGGAACCATTCTGTGAAAAAGAGAACACAAGGATTATCGCTCAGACTGAGCAAGATAATAGGCATATTCCAGCGGTCTGCTGTAAATGATGTCTTTGTCTTTAAACCAACGCAGGTCGTTGAACATACTTTTCTGCGGTTTCCCGTTTAGTTCGATGATCCATAGCTTGCCTGCGTCATCTAAAGCAAAATCGACACTCAATTCGCCTAACGAACCCATATGAGCTTCTGCTGTTTGTGCAGCCGCTGCACTTATCTCATGAAGGGATTGGAGCATCTCATTTGTCTTTTCCGGGCTAAATAAGAGGTGGAATATTTCCGCGGCATCATAAATGAATTCGCAAACGCTCGTATTGAAATAGTCCTGATAAGCCACTCTGCATGCAAGGGTGGATACCGTCCATTCACCCTGAATGTCTTTTTGAACCAGAACCCGAATATCGAAATAACGATGATTCAGTTGACGTATGCTAACTCCCTGCTGAACCATATAGTTCTCTGATCCGAGAAGCTCATCTAACTTTTGCGAGATGCTCTCATTCGCTCTGCAAATATATTTTGGAGCTAAGGCGTTCAGGGAGATATGTGTATCCCCTGTGTCCGTTTGCTCAATTCGATAGACGGATTTTCCTTTAAAACCGTACGTAGGCTTTATATATACGATTTTATATTTCTCGATGAGCTCTGATACGCTCACATCATTGTATAGATAAGTGTCTGGTATATAGGGGCTAAGAGATGACTGTTTCAATAGATTATAGAGATCCCATTTGTTAAAAAAGTTGATATTGTTGAAGCATTTGTTCCTGCCAATGACATTCTCCAGGCGTTGAATGGTGATTGTTTTCTTGTTGAAACTGCGATTGTAGACGACATGAGGAAAAGGAAACAGTCCTTGTTTCCATAAGCCTTTATTTAAGCTAAGTCCCTGGATACGTTGTTCCTTCCAATCAATATCCGCCGGGGTAAAGGCAAAAAGCTTCATGTTCAATTTGTCATACCGCTGATAGAGCTTCAAAATACTTTTTCTATTGTTTCTCTCGGTTACTAAAATCCCTACTAACGGTTGACTCTCCAATCTATCCACTCTCCCAGTCTTCGATCGCTAGTACTATTAAATGCTGGAGTGGTATTTTTGATAGGGACAACAACATAATAGGTTGGAAAAATAGACATTAATTTCCACCCATTTTCAAATATGTAGGCAACTACTCCCATCCATTTGCCGGATGATGAATATGATGAAACAGCTTTACTTTACTAATAAGGAGACGAGACTATATGGGTAAACAGAACTGTCCTCCTGGACCTCCGGGACCGGAAGGACCGCGAGGGCCCCAAGGACCTCCAGGGCCTCTGGCAGAAGGGGCGCAATTGCTTCAAGGGCTTGCCGGAGCAATTGGAGCTGCAGGACCCGCAGGACTAGCGGGAGCGCTTGGACCAGCTGGGTTAGCCGGACTTGCAGGAGCCATTGGCGAAGCTGGACCTGCAGGGCTGGCAGGACTTGCCGGGGCACTTGGAGCAGCAGGGCTGGCAGGAGCAACAGGACCGGCAGGACCAGCGGGACCAGCAGGACCGGCAGGACCAGCCGGAGCAGCAGGAGCAGCCGGGGCTCCCGGAGCAGCAGGGCCGGCAGGACCAACAGGATCAACAGGAGCTGCGGGAGCTGGAGGATTAATTCCATTTTCGACGGGGATTATCATTAGCGGTGCTACAGTCGTATCAGCTGCTCCAATTTTGATGGGCTTTGGTAGTCACACGGTTGAAGTCATTGACGGTTCCGGAGAATCGACGATGCCACCGGAAGCAGGGGGGTTTGCTTTCCCAATTCCATTCGCGGGTACCGTTCAAAATTTACAAATCAGTGCGGATCTATTGGTTGCTTCCGTGGTTTCCATAAATACGCTCGGCCTTCAATATGATTTCACAGTATTCCTAGCACCGTCGGTTCCTAATAGCGGGATTGATCACAGCGCTTCACCTTACGTGACAACGCCGCTAACCAGTTCGGTTCGATTCGGTTTTCCGAATAATGTCATTACAGCGGGCACTTTCCGTGCCGCAACGAATATTAATGTGGGATCATTAGTAGTTGCTGCAGGAGATCGAATTGGGATTCGTATAAGGACGCTTCAGTCGACGGATCCTTCAGCAGCTGATATCACGCAACTCTCATTTAGCGCCAGTTTGTCTTATACGCCTTCTTAAAAAGAATATTAGAGTCACAGGCTATGATGGAAAATTCATCGTAGCCTGTTTTGCATGCAGTGATGCATCGGCAGTGGTGGTTGCAAGTACATATGTAAAAAATGATAGATGTTTTTGCCTTCCCGAAATTGGTAAATCATCCGTAATATGATACGATGTAGACATTCTTTGTTTATTTTTAATCGAGTTATGGGGAGGTTTTTGGAATGTCTTATTTATCGATTAGCACGTGGAGTTTGCATCGGTTGCTAGGGCCGCTTCGGTTTACGACGTGGAATGGCGCGACCGGGCAGCATGAACAAAGTGTTCAGGAACAGCCGCAAGCGTTGACCCTGATGGAGCTTCCAGCCGAATTGGCGAGAAGAGGCTACCAAGCCGCAGAAGTATGCCATTTTCATTTTCCATCGGTAGATCCCGATTATTTAGCTGAGCTGCGGGAAGCATTCAGCGCTGCAGCACTGTCCTTCGATACGTTGCTGCTTGATTACGGAGACTTAACCTCTGAGGACGAGGTGAAGCGCGAAGCAGACATTCGCTTCATGCGCGAGTGGATTGATATCGCATCGCTGGCAGGCGCGAAGCAAATTCGCATCGTTGCCGGAGAGGCGAAGCCGGATCAGGAAGAAGCGATCCGTAAGTCAGCGGATGCTCTTATCGAGCTTGGCCGATATGCCTCGGAGAAAGGTGTACGCGTCGTTACGGAGAACTTCAAGCCGCTCACCTCAACAGGCTCATCGAGTGTGAAGCTGCTGGAAAGCATCGGTGATGCGGCAGATTTCATTACAGACTTCGGCAATTTCGCATGCCCTTCCAAATACGAAGAATTCGCGATGACCTTGCCGCGCAGCGTATCTGTTCACGCCAAGGCGCAATATGATAGCGATGGATTTCCCGATCGAGAAGAATTTCTAAAATGCTTAGAAACCGTGCGTACAGCCGAGTTTAACGGTGCAATCGTGCTCATCTATGATGGCCCTGGCGACATGTGGGCAGGACTTGACCGGATTAAAGGGATCGTAGCGGAATATTTATAGAGAAGAGGTGATTAGAATGTCCTTTGTCATTGATGCCGAAACCCGAATTGGAATGGTCCATCTGCGGGTAAGCAATTTGGATCGTTCGCTTGCGTTCTACCGTGAGGTTGTAGGACTTCAGGTTCTCTCTCAAGGAGAAGGGACTGCGGAGCTGAGTGCACAGGATAGCTCTGCGCCTCTGCTGCATTTGCGGGAAATTCCGAATGCAGTGCCGCGTCCACGCCGATCAGGAGCAGGTCTGTACCACTTTGCTTTGCTGGTGCCGGACCGCAAGTCACTCGGCCAAGCGCTGCGCAACCTCATTGCAAGCGGCATCCACATCGGGCAGGCTGATCACTTTGTAAGCGAAGCACTATATATTGCAGATCCCGACAACAACGGGATTGAAATCTACCGAGATCGTCCGCGCGAAGAATGGAAACGCGATGAGAAGGGGCAGTATGTCATGGGCCTCGATCCGATCGACTGGGACGGCTTGTTGGCTGAAGCCGCAGATACACCTTGGAGCGGACTGCCTACAGGCACGACAGTGGGACATATCCATCTCCATGTCTCGGAACTGCCAACTACCGAACATTTCTACCACGATGTGCTCGGCTTCGAGATTGTCGCTCAAATGGCGGATTCTGCGCTCTTCATCGCAGCAGGCGGCTATCACCATCACATTGGACTCAATGTATGGGCCGGAATCGGTGCGGAGCTTACACCGGAGAACGCGCCGGGACTCGATTATTTTGAAATCGTGCTTGGGTCCGAAGCGGCACAAATGGAGCTCTTCGCACGTTTGCAGGCTGCGAGTGTACCCCTGCAAACCGACCGCGGAACGGTCATCGTACGCGACCCGTCCGGCATCGAAATTCATCTTATCGTCCAATCGCAAGCGCCGCACTAATCGAATGGTTGTGACGCAAAGCCTCTATTATCCATCTACCTGGAAGAGGCTTTTTTGCTGAGTATTTTGTGTGAAAAAAGAAAAATTTGGATAATCATATGTTTGCGTGAGTTGCTTGATTTATCTAAGAGTAGATCGTTAAATTGTGCACACAATTTTGTGTGAGGATATGCAATTACTGGTAAGAGGGAGGAGCTGTTTCATGGCAAGTCAGCGAGGGTTGCTGATGACGTATATACGAGCTAACTGGTATATCTACGCATCCGGCATTTCGTTTACAATTGCGGCTAATTTATTTCAGGCTTATTTTCCGAAGGTGCTTGGCAGTTTCACGGATCAACTCCAGCAGGGTGGACTTACCAAAGACGCAGTTTGGGATTCCAGCATGATCTTACTCTTAATCGGCGTTGCATACGGCGTGCTGGGCGGGATCGGGCAGTTTCATATTATGTATGTGGGCCGAAAATTTGAATGGTATACACGCAGGCGGCTGTTTAGCCATTTCACCACGCTTGGCGAGCAGTACTATTCGAAGAACGGTGTCGGTAAGCTGCTTAGTTATGTCATGAATGATGTAACGACTGTTCGAGAATCGATTGCGATGGGCGTTAATCAGACGGCGAACGCTGTGATGCTCATTATATCGGTTATCGTCATGATGATTCTGAGCGACATTCCGATTTATCTGATTCTGGTTTGTATATCGCCGCTGCTGCTCATTCCATGGGTTGTTGTGCGAATCGGACCGGATATTCGTAAGCGCTCTCTTGCCGTACAGGAGTCCCTTGGTGCTATGACGGAATCTGCGGAAGAACAGTTCGGCGGCATTCGCGTGACGAAGAAATTTGCCGTAGAGGACATTATGAATGATCGCTTCGGCAAATCAGTAGACCGAATCATGGATAACCAGCTGAAGCTGGTGCGTATCTCGTCTTATTTTCAAGCACTCATTCCTTTTCTCGGGGCACTATCCCTCATCATTACACTGGCTTACGGCGGGTATCTGGCACTTGGCGGTACGATTACGCTCGGTAACTTCGTTGCCCTTACGCTCTACGTTCGCATGATGGTTAACCCGCTGCAGGCGATCGGAAATGTAATCAATACGATTCAACGTTCTCGTGCGTCTGTCGAGCGATTGAATGATCTGCTGAATAAGCAGCCGGAAATTATAGAAGAGCCTTCTGCGGTGGAGGTCGATTGGGAGCGCGAGACGCTGTCGATCAACGACTTGTCCTTCGCGTATCCGGATTCGCCGGAAGAGGCGCTTAAGCATATTTCGCTTCAGGTGGCACCGGGCAAGACCATCGGCATCGTAGGGAAAACCGGTTCCGGCAAAACAACACTTACCAAGCTGCTGCTTCGCGTTTACGATCCTCCTCTGGGGGCCGTAACCATCGGTGGCAAGGACTTACGCAATCTGAAGCTTGAAAATTTGCGCGGTGGAATTGCTTATGTTCCGCAGGATGGGTTCCTATTCAGCTCGACGATTCGGGATAATATTTCGTTCTACAAACGCAGCGCAGATTTTGCCCAGGTGGAGAAAGCAGCGAGGCATGCGAAGATTCACGAGAGCATCATGTCGTTTCCCGATGGCTTCGAGACGAGGCTTGGCGAGCGGGGAGTTACGCTCTCCGGCGGTCAGCGTCAGCGGACTGCACTTGCACGCGGCATGATGATGGATGCGCCTATTCTCATACTGGATGACAGCGTAAGTGCCGTCGATGCCGTTACGGAGACAGCCATTATTGATACGATTCGTAAGCAGCGTAAGAATAAAACAACGATTATTATCGCTCACCGGATCAGCGCGCTCAAACATGCCGATGAAATCATCGTGCTCGACGAGGGCCGGATTGTGCAGCGGGGAACGCATGGATCACTGCTTGCGCAGGGCGGCATCTATGCCATGCTCCATGCCATTCAGGAGGAGGGAAGCGGCGTTGGCTAAAATAATCAACAACGAGAAGATAGACGGTAGATTAGATAATCCGGTTGCTCCCAGCAAAGAGAGTAACAAGATCGCTTACAAGGGGCTTATCGCTTATGCGAAGCCGCATCGGTTGACTTTTCTGGCGGTATTTGGCTGTATTATCGTTGCCATCGCGGCGGATTTACTGCAGCCTTACCTGGTTAAGATTGCGATCGATGATCATCTGATGAAGGGTGATCGCAGCCCGGACACGCTTTTTCTCATTGCAGGCCTTTATCTTCTACTTTCAATCGCAGGCTTTGTCTTTACGTTCTTGCAAAATAATCTGCTTCAGAAGGCCGCCCAAGGCATCGTTGCTGCGATTCGCAAGAAGCTGTTCCGTCATATTTCGAAGCAGTCGATGTCCTATTTCGACCGCGTGCCAAGCGGCAGTCTTATTACACATGTGTCGAGCGATACGGAGTCGCTCAATCAGTTCTTCTCGCAAGTGCTGCTTAGTGTGCTGCGCGACGGCCTGACACTGGTGTTCATTATCGCGTTAATGTTTCAGCTCGATGTAAGGATGACGCTCTACTGCCTTATTTTGCTGCCGATCATAGCACTGAATGCGATCGCATTCCGTTCCTATATGCATAAGACCTATCAGATGGCGAGAACCAATCTGTCGCGGATGGTTGCGTTTGTTGCAGAAAATTTGGCCGGAATGCGCATCATTCAAGTGTTCCATCAGGAGAGAGAACAGCAGAAGCAGTTCGATGAGAAGAATCGGCTCTACTTCCGCTCCAATCTGCGGGAGATTCGGACGAACGTGCTGTTTAACCGCTCTTTTGAAATTATGGGCAACTTGTCCGTTGCTTTCGTCACGTGGCTTGGCGGGAATGCGGTGCTTGGCGAAAGTCTGCCGTTTGGTGTACTCTTCGCGTTTATTACGTACATTCGCCAATTCTTCCAGCCGATCAATAATATCTCGCAGCAGTGGAATACGCTTCAATCCGCAACGGTATCCTTAAACCGGATTTGGGGAATATTCGGTACGGTGCCGGATGTGCGGGATGCGGAGAAGGTACGGAGCTTGGATGTTTCGGCCGTGAAGGGGCAGATTGATTTTGACGGCGTGAAATTCAGCTACAAGGATGGCTTGCCGGTTATTCATCACCTGGATCTGCATGTGAAGCCGGGCGAAATGATCGGGATCGTCGGCACAACCGGGGCAGGCAAAAGCTCACTGATCAGTCTGCTCTGCCGATTCTACGATGTGCAGGAAGGCCGCGTCACGATTGACGGCACCGATGTTCGCGATTTGCCGCAGGATATGCTTCATCGGTTGATAGGCTTGGTGCAGCAGGAGCCATATCTCTATTCCGGCAGCATCATCGACAACGTCCGCTTGTTTGACGAGACGATTACGAGGGAACAAGTCATGGAGGCGTGCAGGCTGGTAGGCGTAGATACGCTGATCGGACGGATGAAGGATGGCTACGATACACGCTTGTCTGAGCGGGGAAGCGGGCTGTCTGCCGGTGAGCGCCAGCTGATTTCATTCGCGAGAATCATCGTGTTTAAGCCGAAGATTCTTATCCTCGACGAAGCGACGGCCAACTTGGATTCGCATTCCGAACAGCTTATTCAAGAGGCGTTGACAGTCGTCTCCCAAGGTCGCACGACGCTGGTTATCGCGCACCGTTTATCCACCATAATGGGGGCTGACCGGATCATCGTTATGAAGCAGGGCGAGATTGTCGAGGAAGGCAATCATAGGGAGCTGCTCGCTCGTGGCGGATACTATGAGGAGCTGTACCGTCATTCGCAAGGACAGAAAGGTCAGCAGCTTGCCGCGGGAGCAGGCGGAATTGCAACTGCAACTGCGAAGAAGAGCTGCGGAGTGGGATAACGGGGATAACTATGGCAGTTATCCCCAGACTGTTGATCGAATGTGGATAGTTTGTGCGTAAAGCTGTGGATAGTGAGCTGAAGATTGCCGCGGAGGCACGGCTGTTTCTTCGATAGCGGTAAATCCGCTATAGAAGATCTACAAAAGAGCAAATTCGGCGATACTAGCTGAAGAAGATCAAGATCTACGCCAGCCAGATAAGCGAAGGTCGAGCCCTCAGCCGCATGAAGGAGAACGGCGTTTTTTCGCAAAGGAGTTGCAATAATAAGTCTGACGTAAGGAGTTTGAGGAATGGAATACCTATTATTGCTTGCAGAAATCATGCTGGTTAATCTCGTGCTTAGCGGCGACAATGCTGTTGTAATCGCGCTTGCGAGCCGTAATTTGCCTGTGCAGCACCGTAAGAGAGCGGTTTGGTGGGGAGCGATGGCCGCTGTAGGACTGCGGATTATTTTGACTGCAGTTGCCGTATATTTGCTCCAAATCCCGTTCATAGAAGTGGCCGGCGCGTTGCTATTGTTCTGGGTAGCGATACAGCTGCTCAAGGATGATGGCGACAGCAAAGACATTGAAGGTGCGCAATCCCTCGTGAAAGCCATTCGTATCATCGTGATGGCTGACTTTATTATGAGCTTGGACAATATACTGGCGATCGCCGCCATTGCCAACAACAATATTTGGCTAATGTCGCTGGGGGTCGCGCTTAGCATCCCGATTATCGTATGGGGCAGCCAGTTGATTATGTCGCTGCTGCACAAGTTTCCGATTCTCGTCTACATAGGCGCTGGTATACTGGGCTATACGGCTGGTGAGATGCTGGAAGAGAGTGAAACGGTGAAATCGGGGCTGCACAAAGTTTCCGAGTATGCGGACAATATCTTCCCGTTTATCTGTGGACTGCTTGTCATCGCAATTGGCTATCTGCTGCAGAAACGTGAGCGTTCCCGCGTGCAGCAAGCATAATCCATTCACTAAATTGAAGAAAGGCGAGCTGCAGGGATTCTGAATCCCACGCAGCTCGCCTTTTCTTTTCCTGTCTAGACTTACTCCCGCGATTTCCGCTTCAACAGCACGACCCCGTTCGTCTCAAGCTGGACAGACTCGCTGACCGCAGCTCCGCTCTCCAGATCCTCGTATGCCCGTCCATCCAGCGTTACATGTTGTGCTTTGCCGCTGAAATTCATTACGAAGATATAATCATGTTTTCCATCTGAACGCAGCTGCGCAGTCACACCATTCGGCAGCTCCGAGTCCAATGTACGGCTGATTCCCGCCTCTTCCACAACACGGGCATAGAAGTCGCGCAGAAAATCACCCTTGAGCCGCGTAGCCATATGATAAGCGCGACCTGCACCAAGTCGATTCACGGTCAGCGCCGGCTGTCCAGCATAGAAGTCGCTCTCATAAACGCCAAGGACTTCAGCGGCTTCTGCATGGATGATCTCACAAATTTCATGCGACTCATATGTGCCGCTGAGCTCCAGCGAATTACCTTCGGACAGTACCAAACCGTTGCGATCATGGTCATACAGTCCTTCGATTTCCTCTGCCCAGATGCCCAGCGTCTTACGCAGCGGCCCCGGGAATCCACCGAGATGGCAGAGATCGGTTGCACCGACAATGCCCGACCAATAGGTTGTGACGAGCGTGCCGCCGTTCTCGACAAACGCCTCTAAGCGGCGGCCCGTCTCTTCCGTGCACAGGTACAGCATCGGAGCGACGATGAGTTTGTAGCCAGACCAGTCCTCATCGGAGCCCACGACATCAACGGGAACACCGAGATCCCAGAATGCCTTATGATGTGCAATGACGGTTTCCTCATAACGCAGCCCGATGTTCCGCGGTCCTTGCGAATCTTTGACTGCCCACCGATTATCCCAATCGAAGAGCAGCGCTGTTTGCGAAGGCGTGGCACTGCCGAGCACGTCCGCCAAGCCGGACAGCGTCTTCCCAAGTGCGGCAACATCACGGAATACGCGGGTATGCTCGGTGCCGTCGTGATCGACGACAGCACCGTGAAACTTCTCGCTGGAGCCGCGGCTTTTGCGCCACTGGAAGTATTGCACCGAATCGGAGCCATGCGCCACGGCTTGAAGCGAAGAAAGTCGATGCATGCCGGGACGCTTTAGCTTGCTGACGGGCTGCCAGTTCGTTAAGCTCGGCGTGCTTTCCATCAGCAGAAAAGGTTTCCGTTTCAAAGAACGGTACAAGTCGTGATAGAAGGCAAAGAAACCAGCCTGTCCGCTGTCGTCGGCGGCTGAATGCCAAGTCGGATAAGCGTCCCACGAAATGACATCAATTTCTTTGGCCAGCTTGCGGTAATCCAGCCCTTCAATCATATGCATATTGGTCGTAATCGGAAGCTTAGGATTAGCCGGTCGAACCGAGGCCACTTCGTGCCTGCAGAAATCCGCCGTCTGGTCGCTGACGAAACGACGCCAATCCAGATTATGAGCATGGACCAGAAATTCACCATGGAAAGCGGGAGACTCAATCTGCTCCCAATTCGTATAGGTATGCGCCCAGAACGTCGTCCACCATGCAGCGTTCAGCGCATCCAACGTGCCATATTTGGCTTTCAGCCAATCGCGAAAAGCATCCTGACAGTAATCGCAATGACATTCGCCGCTAAATTCATTCGAGATATGCCAGCCTAGGACAGCAGGATGATTACCATACCGCTCGGCCAGTTTCGTATTCATAATGGCGGTCTTCTCGCGGTAAACAGGCGAAGTAAAGCAGTGGTTATGGCGCATACCGAAGAGGTTACGTACACGGTTAGCTTCTATGCGGAGTACTTCGGGATATTGCTGAGCCATCCATGCCGGACGCGCGCCGCTTGGTGTAGCAAGCCAAGCGAAGATCCCATTGGCTGCGAATGTATCCAGAAGGCGGTCCATCCATTCGAAGGTGAATACACCTTCCTCCGGCTCCAGTGCAGCCCATGCGAAAATGCCTACAGCCATCGTATTGCAGCCTGCGAGCTTCATCAGTCGAATATCTTCGGCAAGGACCTCCGGGTATTGCTGCCACTGGTCCGGATTGTAGTCGGCGCCGTGCATGAAAGCAGGGAGCTTATCACTGATCGGTGGAAACTTTTGCGTCATCGTTGTCATGATTGAAATCCTCCTGAACTATTATCGTACAATTCACGCATTAGGATTATTGGTTTGCAGTCCGTATGAACTCCATATTAGAATATTAGTGAATGATTCGCATCGAACGAAATGAATAATAAATCGGACAATTTGAACATAAAAGGATGATGACCGTATGCTCCCTTTTGTACTGGCAGAGCTGCCTCAGCGAAATAAACCACTGCCGCTGTCCATATATTGCATAGGCAGCCATGAGCAGAAGCATTTGATAAGGCCCGAAGGATTCCCCACCCATCAGCTGTTTCTGACTCGACAAGGGACAGGCATATTTTGCATCAAAGGCAGTGAGGATATCGTGCTGAGGCCGGGAAGTGCATTGCTGCTGAAGGAGCATGTGAGCCATGAATATTATCCTCACTCTGTCGCGGATGGGGAGTGGGAGCTTGGTTTTGTGGCGTTTCGAGGTACAGCGGCGGAAGTGATGCTGGATACGATCATTGGATCATCCGAAACGGAAACGGAAGCGGCAGCGCGGGACAACCATTATCTTTTTAACCCATCTAACTTTAACGAGCTGTGGGAGAAGCTCGAACAGCTATGGCATCTGATCGGCGTAAGCGGTGAAGACGGCTATTGGGAGGCTTCTCTTGGCGCTTATGATTTGCTATTAGCTGCCATTCGGGGAAAAGGCGACAGGGAGCTGAAGCAATCCGTTACCCCCGGGGGCGACGGCAATGCCGCGCTGAAAGCAGGCGTTCAACTGATGCATGACCATTATAATGAACGATTGCTGCTGACTAATGTGGCCCGAGCGTCCGGTTACTCGGCACAGCATTTTCATCGCTTGTTCGTAAGCCACTATGGGATGACGCCAAATCAGTATATGAATCGCATCCGAATGAAGCGGGCGGTACAGCTCTTGGAGGAGCTTGGGGGTGCGAGCGGCAGTGTGGAGAAGGTCGCAATGCAGCTTGGGATGGAGACGAGTTATTTTATCCGATTATTCAAAAAAACGTACCGAACAACCCCTAAACAATGGAAAACTATTAAATTTGTTTAATAAATTGACGAAATTGTGTCCTCGCCGTTAGAATAAGGATTATCACTTTGGCACTTTTCCGAGTCAAAGCATATGTGCGTTAACGGGTTACTAGACAAACATTTATGAAAAGGGGTAATAATTGTGAAGAAAAAGATGATTGCTTCTCTCCTTATCTCAGCGGCTGCACTTGTAGCGGTAACTGGCTGTGGGGCCAAAAATGACAACACGTCAGGTTCTGGCAACAACGCAGATTCCAAAACGTATTCGATCGCGATTTCGCAGTATGTCGAGCACCCGTCGCTTGACGCAACACGTGAAGGTTTCCTGGCAGCACTTAAGGATGCCGGTATTACAGAAGGTGACAACCTGAAGGTTGATATGAATAACGCGCAAGCGGATGCCAGCAATAATCTATCTATCGCTCAGAAGATCGCTTCCAAAGATTACGATCTCATTCTAGGTATCGCAACACCGTCAGCGCTTGCTGTTGTACAAGAAGAGAAAGAAAATCCGGTATTGTTCGCGGCTGTAACCGATCCGCTTGCGGCGAAGATCGTCAGCAGCTTGGACAAGCCGGGCGGTAACGTTTCCGGTGCGTCCGATACGAACCCTGCAGCGATTACACAGCTGATGGAATTTGTCGCAAGTAAATTCACGAACGTGAAAACAGTAGGTATGGTCATCAACGAAGGCGAGCCGAATGCGGTAATTATGGCAGACCTGGCTGAGAAAGCTCTTGCCGAGCACAACATCAAGCTGCTTAAAGCGCCTGTAACGGCAACTTCCGAAGTAAGCCAAGCGGCTGAATCGTTGGTTGGTCGTGCAGATGCACTTTACATCGCACTGGATAACACAGTCGTAAGCAGTGTTGACTCCATCATTAAAGTAGCTAACGATAACAAAATCCCATTCTTCTCGAGCGATCGCGATACAGTTGAGAAAGGTGCTTTTGCAACGGTAGGCTTCAAATACTATGATCATGGCTACCAAGTTGGTCAAATGGCTGTTGAAATTTTGAAGGATGGCAAGAAACCAGCTGACATGAAAGTAACTGTGCCGGAGAAGCTGGATCTTATCCTTAACCTGAAAGCCGCTGAAGCACAAGGCATCACGGTCACAGACGAGATGAAGAGCGAAGTGAAAGATCAAGACACTAACATCATTAAATAATTAAAGGTTAATCGGAGTGGGCGGTTCCTGTCGCTCGCTCCTTTTCTATTTTATTAAGGAGGCAATGACGATGCTAGGATCAATGATCGGAGCGGTAGAGCTTGGTCTGCTGTATGCTTTAATGGCGATCGGCGTCTACATCACGTTCCGCATACTCGATTTTCCCGATTTGACTGTTGACGGCAGTTACACGACAGGCGGCGCTGTTGCGGCGATCATGATTACGCATGGCTATGAGCCGTGGATTTCAACCATTTGTGCTTTTCTTTGCGGGTTGGCTGCGGGTGCGTTGACAGGCCTTCTTCATACAAAAGGCAAAATCAATGGGCTTCTTGCCGGTATTCTCATGATGATCGCTCTCTACTCCATTAATCTGCGGATTATGGGTAAGCCGAACATTTCGCTTGTGAATACAGACACCTTGTTCTCGGCTATTTCGGACAATAGCTGGGTGTTCATTCCGGTTCTTGCCGTACTTGTGCTGCTCGTTAAATTGCTGCTGGATGGGTTTCTTCATACGGATGTGGGCCTTGCGCTTCGTGCAACCGGTGATAATGCCCGCATGATTCGCAGCCTCGGTGCCAACACGGATACGACCAAAATCATCGGCGTGAGTCTATCGAACGGACTCGTTGCGCTATCCGGTGCGTTAATCGCGCAGGAGTCGGGTTTTGCGGACATGTCCATGGGGGTCGGAACGATCGTACTGGGGCTTGCTTCGGTTATCATCGGGGAGGCGATATTCGGCTTCCGCACCGTGTTTCAAGCAACATTGGCAGCTGTTCTCGGCTCCATTGTGTACCGGATTATCTACGCGCTTGCGCTGCGTGTCGAGTTCTTCGATGCTTCAGATTTGAAAATGATTACGGCCCTGATCGTAGTCGCTGCACTGGTTATTCCGACCGTTCGGCGCTCCATGAAGCAGAAGGCTTTGGCCCGAAAACGAACCCAGGAGCTGCTCATTGGCGCTGGCAGTAAGGGAGGTCGAGCTTAACATGCTGGAAATTGCACAAGTATCCAAGCTATTTAATCCCGGAACGCCGGATGAGAAGATCGCGCTGATGAACATTCAGCTGAAGCTGAATCCAGGCGACTTCGTTACGGTTATCGGCAGCAACGGCGCAGGTAAATCGACGCTCATGAACATCATCTCCGGCGTCATGAAGCCGGATATCGGCGAGGTTCGCATCGATGGCAAGACGATTCACCATCTGCCGGAGCATGAACGCAGCCGCTGGATCGGTCGTGTATTCCAGGATCCGATGGCAGGTACCGCTCCGACGATGTCGATCGAGGAGAACCTGTCGATGGCCTATATGCGCGGCAAGAAGCGTGGCCTCAGCTGGGGTGCTAGTAAAGCGAAGCGCAAGCTTTTCCACGAGCAGTTGCAGCGCTTAGGCATTCGGCTCGAGGAACGGATGAGCGCGAAGGTCGGCTTGCTGTCCGGCGGCGAGCGTCAGGCGCTCAGCCTGCTGATGGCGACGTTTACGAAGCCGCAAATTTTGCTGCTGGACGAACATACGGCAGCACTTGATCCGGCTCGCGCGGAGCTCATCACGGTCTTAACAGAAGAGATCGTCCGCGAAATGAAGCTGACGACGCTCATGGTTACGCACAATATGGAGCAGGCGATTCGCCTCGGCAATCGCTTGATCATGATGGATAAAGGCCGCATCATTCTGGATATCCCAGAATCACGCAAACGCGACCTGACGGTTCCGCAGCTGCTCGGCGAATTCGAGCAAATCAGCGGCCGCCAGCTGTCGGACGATCGGATCGTCCTAGGGTAGAGAGGAAGTCGAGAACAGGCTGAGCGATGCGGCTTGTTCTCGACTTTTTTTGTTGTGGCAGCGAGGTGCTTGGACCGAGCTGATATCCTCCGCGCTCGCTGCCCGCAACCGCAGAAAAATAGCTTCCTGCGCATGATCTCCACCGCTATAAGCGGCATATCCGCTACCGGTGCCCGCATCTGCGAAAAAGTAGCTGCCCTCGCATGATCCCCCGCCATATGCGGCATATCCGCTAATAGAAGAAGAAGCGGCTCGAAAGTGGCACTGTAAGCGACTATTCCGCTTACAGTGCACGCGACCGAAGAAAAGTTGCATCCTGCGGGTGATTTCCACCGGAATAAGCGGCTTATCCGTTAACAGTGGAATAAATGGCTCGAAAGAAGCAAGTTAAGCGGCTATTGCGCTTAAAGAGTTCGCGACTGCAGAAAAGTAACCTCCAGCGCATGATATCCACCGATGTAAGAGGCATATCCGCTAATAGTGGTGGAAATAGCTCGAAAGAGGCGAGATAAGCGGATATTCCGCTTAAAGTATTCGCAGCCGCAGAAAAGTAACCTCCAGCGCATGATATCGACCACCGATAGCAGCGGTGAGAGTCGCAAAACGCGACTCTCATCGGCGAAACCGCCCCAAAAAGGAGCTGAGAGTCGCAAAACCCGACTCTCAGCTCCGAAAAACCTACAATCCAGCTCGCGCCGAAGCGCGAGAGTCGCAAAATGCGACTCTCACCGGCCAAACCGCCCCAAAAAGAAGCTGAGAGTCGTAAAACCTGACTCTCAGCATCGAAAAACCTACAATCCGGCTCGTGCCGAAGCACGAGAGTCGCAAAACCCGACTCTCAGCTTCCAAACGCCAGCGCCGGCCGCGCCTAAGCGTCACCCCACCGACGCGCACCTCGCGCCAAGCGAGCTACTCCCCAAGCTGCTGCGCCAGCCATTCCTTCATCGTGTCGAACACATCCTCGCGATCGAGCTCGTTATGAAGCTCGTGCTTGAGGCTGGGCCACTCGATGAAGGTGCAGGGAGCACCAGCCAAGTCGGCGAACTGCCGGCTGGCTTTAATTGAGGTTACTTTGTCGCTCCCACCATGCATGAGCAGCAGCGGCAATCGCCACTCGGCAGCATGCTTTAAAGCCCACATTCCGGCAGTTTGCACGCTGAGGAAGAAGCGAGCGGTGATGGAGCCATGGCCAAGCGGATCCTCTTGAAACCGTTTGATCATGACCGGATCAGAAGTCAAATGGTCACCGACCATAGGTCTATTATTGGAATAAGACGGGAATAATCGGTTTACAATACGTGCGATCATGACTTGGAGCGGAGGCGGGTTAAAGGCGAGCATCAGCCAAGGACCCGTGACGATAACCCCGTCAACATCCGGTTTCCGCCGGAGGGCGTAGTTCAGCGTAACATTGCCGCCCATGCTATGTCCGTATAGGAATACCGGTGTATCCGGGAAGCTTTCATTTGCCGTAATCAGCATGGAATCAACACCGCGAAGCAGTGCATCATAAGACGATGTGTGTCCGCGTTTGCCTTCGGTCTTCCCATGGCCTACTTGATCGAAGCCGAAGACCGCGTACCCGGCTGCCGCAAACATTTCAGCAACATGCCGGTAACGGCCGATATGCTCACCCATTCCGTGGATGAGACATATAACGGCTCGAACAAGCTGCCTATTCTCGGGCCTCCATTCACAAGCATGACGAATGGTACCGTCTTCGCATTGCAGCTCAAAAATACGCTCAATCATCGTTCTGCCTCCCGTAGGCGTCCATTCCGCCAGATGCGATTTTTCCGAATTGTTCTCTACATTGCTAATTCAAACTTTACCATAGTAGAACCGAGAAAATAAAACATGGACGCCGTTCCACCAAATTTTAGACTGGAAAGAAAGAAGGAGTTACGGCATTATAGAGAGAAGTTGAACGATAGTAAGTTTATTCTAATAAACCTAATGGTATTGGATCAGGAAAGGTGGACGTATGCGTAAAACGAAAGTGGGTATCATTGGCTGCGGCGCAATCAGCGGCATTTATCTGGAGAACTGCACGGGCATTTTCAGCGGTGTGCTTGAAGTTGTCGCCATCGCAGATCTGTTCGTAGAATCTGCGCAAAAGCGTGCAGAGGAGTTCGGCATCCCTAAGGCTTGTTCGGTTGAAGAACTGCTGGCTATGCCTGAGGTAGAAATCGTCATTAACTTAACTTCCCCGACTGTTCATACTGAAGTAAACTTGCAGATCCTACATGCTGGCAAGCATGTCTATGCGGAGAAGCCGTTTGCGCTAACACGTGAAGATGCTGACCGCGTCCTTGATTTGGCTCGCGAGAAAGGTCTCCGTGTCGGAATCGCGCCGGATACATTCCTTGGTGCAGGCCTTCAAACCGCTCGCAAGCTGATCGAAGATGGCTGGATTGGTACACCGTATGCGGCAAGCGGATTGATTATTATGGGCAACGCTTACGACGCGATGCATCCGGGATTCCACAATTTCCTGCAAACCGGCTGGGATCCGATTTTCGATATGGCGCCTTACTACCTGACGGCATTCGTTAATTTACTTGGTCCGGTTCGTAAAGTGTCTGGCTCCGTAGGCAATGTGAATCGTGAGTTTACGGTGACGAACCCGAAATCGCCTCGTTTTGGCGAAACGGTACCGGTTACAGCGCCTATGCATGTTTCTGCCTTGCTGGAGTTTGATAACGGCGTCTCCGCAACGCTGCAAGTCGGCAAAGAGAGCTTCGGCTACACGCCGCGCCTGGAGATTTACGGTACAGAAGGCAATCTGGTTGTAAATGATCCGAACATGTTTGATGGTGCGATTACGCTGCAGCAAGCGAACGGTACGGTGCGAGAGTTCCCATATTCCCACGGTTTCTCGAAGAACAGCCGCGGCATTGGCGTAGCCGACATGGCTTATGCGATTCAATCCGGAAGACCGCACCGTGCAAGCGGAGAGCTTTCCAGGCATGTGCTTGATATTACAATTGGTATACTCGACAGCGCTGAGAGCGGCAAACATATTGCAGTTACAGCACCATGCGAAGTGCCGGCTCCACTGCCGCTTGGCTTGAAATATAATCAACTAGACGCATAGCACATTTGAAATAAGATGGGGGTCTTAAAATCATGAGTGAAAAAATTCGAGTTGGACTGATCGGTTACGGTTTTGCCGGCCGTATTTTTCATGCGCCTTTTGTAGACGCTGTTGACGGGCTGGAACTAGCTGCCGTTGTCGAGCGCAGAAGCGCTCATTCCAAGGAGAAATACCCTTGGGTGAACGTCGTTAACGATGTCCGACATCTGTATGAGGATCCGAGCATCGACCTTATTATCGTGACGACACCAAGTACGGATCATTACGCATTCGTAAAAGACGCGCTGCTCGCTGGCAAGCATGTGGTCGTAGAGAAGCCTTTCACGCCAACTTCCGCAGAAGCGGACGAGCTTATTGCCCTGGCCAAAGAGCAGGGCAAAGTGCTCAGCGTCTATCATAACCGCAGATATGACGGCGATTACTTGACCATTCAAGAACTGCTTCGTCAAGGCATGATCGGCGAAGTGAAAGACGTTACCTTCTCATGGGACGGCTTCGATCCGGTCATGAATTCAACAAACTGGCGTGAAGGCGCACAACCTGGATCAGGCGTGTTCTACGATCTGGGCGTTCATTTCTTCGACCAAGCACTTACGCTCTTCGGCATACCTGATGCCATCAACGGCGATGTGCGTGTGCAGCGAGAAGGAGCAGAGGCTCATGATTTCTTTGATGTGACGCTGTTCTATGGCAATGAGATGAGAGTACGAGTGAAGTCCTCGAAGTTTGTGCGTGAAGCCAGCCCGCGTTATGTATTGCATGGCACGGAAGGCTCTTTCATCAAATACGGAACCGATCCGCAGGAGGCTACGCTGCTTGGCGGCGGGATGCCGGGCGACCACGGATTCGGTATGGAACCGCGAGAAAATTGGGGAAAGCTCAATTCTTCGATCGGAAGCATGCACTTTGAAGGCGTTGTTGAAACGTTTCACTCGTCCTACAAGGGGTATTACGAGAATATTTACAAGCATATCACTGGACAAGCAGAACTGAATGTGAAGCCGGAAGAAGCGAGAAATGCGATCCGTTTGATCGAGCTTGCGCTTCAAAGCAGTGAGGAAGGCAGAACGCTGCCGGTTAAGCTCTAGGCTGACGGGCTCGTCTGCAAAATAGGAGGAACGAAGATATGTTTCCATTCCAAGCGTCATTGAACGCTTCGACATTATTTCCTTTTAAGCTGAATGTGCTGGAGCAGATCAAGGTTGCTGCCGAAGCAGGTTATGAAGGTATTGAGCTTTGGGTTTCGGATATTGAAGCTTTCCTGACAGGCGGCGGCACAGCTGAGCAAATCAGAGCGTGCTTGAGCCATAACAACGTTGTGTTCGCGAACGCGATTGCTTTCTTTAAGTGGGCGGATGCGGATGCAGCAGTACGTGCAGAGGGGTTTGCCCAAGCGGAGCGCGAGCTGCGTATGCTGGCTGAACTTGGCTGCCGCGCTGCGGCTGCGCCTCCTTTTGGCGATGTGGCCAGTGTTTCCTTGAGCGAAATGGGACAGTATTATGCGGAACTGACGGCGCTTGGCCGTGAAATCGGCATTGATGTTTATTTGGAGTTCTGGGGCAGAGCGAGCAAGCTTTCGACCGTTAACGAAGCGAAGGAAGTCGTTCTTGCTTCCGGCATCGAGCAAGCACAGGTACTGCTGGACCCATTCCATATGTACACTGGCGGAAGTCGTGTTGAGGACTTGAAACAGCTGCAGGGCAGTCAGATCGGCATTGTGCATGCCAATGACTATCCGGCCTCCCCTTCTAGAGAATCCATTACGGATGCGGAACGGGTATTCCCCGGTGAAGGTGTTGCTCCACTGAAAGAGATTGCTGAAGTGCTATATGCTTCCGGCTACCGCGGTTTTCTATCGGTGGAATTGTTCATTGAGGATTTTGAAACGCTTACGGCACTTGAAGTAGCCAGCAAAGGGATTCAGACTTTGAAGGAAGCTTTTCAAGTGGAAGGATAAAACGTCGCTTACTTTTAAGGGCTGGCATTCGGATCAAATCCGGTGCTCAGCCCTTTTCCAATATCTTCTTTACAGCTGCCTGCCAGCAGACCTATAATCGACTCGGGTAGTACTTAATTAGGCTGACCGATCAGACATAAGTAGCTGTAAGACCAAGTATAGAATGCTTTAATTGGATTCGCGGAAGTTGTGGAAAATTCAGTGGTCTAAGGGGATGCTGTAATGAAACTGTCAGTATGTTTGGACGCTCTGTATAACGGGAAGGATTTTTTCGCCAGCTTGGAGGAAGTTCGCGGCATCGGGTATGACACCGTTGAGTTCTGGTCGTGGTGGGATAAGGATGTGGACCGTCTTGCGCAATATGCAAGCGATTACAACATGACGATTGCGTCCATGTGCGTGAAATCGGCGAACTTGGTCGATGAATCGTTGCGAGAGGCTTATCTGAATGGACTTCGAGAGTCCATTGCCGCTGCCAAGCAGCTAAATTGCCGGACATTGATTTTGACCGTTGGCCAAGAATTAGTCGATGTGCCGCGGGAAGTACAGCAGCAATCCATTATTGACGGGCTTCGTGCGAGCGCGCCGCTGCTTGAGGAAGCAGGCATCACCGTTGTGCTGGAACCGCTAAACACGCTTGTTGATCACAAAGGCTATTATTTATCCTCATCCGAAGAAGCTTTTCATATTATCCGCCAGGTCGGAAGTCCGAACGTGAAGCTGGTCTTCGATATCTATCATCAGCAAATTATGGAGGGCAATCTGCTTGCGAACATCCTTCCGAATTTGGAACTGATTGGTCATTTCCATGCTGCGGGCAATCCGGGTCGTCATGAGCTGAGTTCGGGGGAACTGCATTACGGTCGGATTTTCGATGCGCTTGATGCGGCTGGCTACGAAGGTTATATGGGACTGGAATATTTCCCGGTTGCCGCGCCGGAGGTTGGGTTGAAGGAACTGCTCGCCGGAGTGAGAGTTCAGTAGAGGCAGCAGCAGTAGTTCTGCAGTTCAGGATAGAGTGTTGTGCATGAAAGACAATGGGAGGAGCATGAATGATGAAGTTGACGGATGAGCAGCTTGCGTTCTTTGACACCTTTGGCTTTATTAAGTTTGCCGGACTCTTGAAGGCTGAGAGCAGCTGGATTACGGAGGAATTCGAAGCGGTTTTTCCGATGCTTGAGGAAAAGCATGACGGTACTAAGCGAACGATGATCGTTCCCTTCGCTGATCAGCGTGAGCGACTGTGCTCGCTGATCGATGACCCGCGAATTGCCGGAATAGCGAAGTCGCTGCTAGGTGAGGATTTTAATTACATGGGCAGTGACGGGAACTATTACACCGGTGACACACCTTGGCATCGGGATGGGGAGAATCGGGCGCGTCGGCATATTAAGATGGCGCTGTACTTAGATGAGCTGGACGGGGCAAGCGGTGCGCTTCGTGTGATGCCGGGTACGCATCGGTTAGATGACCAGTACGGTCAGGATGCGACCAAAGTGTACCAGTCCGCTGGGAAGCTTGGCATTGATGGTACTGAAATCCCTGCGCAGATCCTCGACGTCGTTCCCGGCGATGTGCTGGTGTTCGATCATAATCTGTTTCACGCTTCCTTCGGTGGAAGCTCACAGCGCAGAATGTTCACCTTGAACTTGTGCCAGCGCTTTAAGAATGAAGAGATAGATGAGCTGCGCAGCTACATCCTGATGCATGCCCACTTTCGCCGCGACCACTATTACGGTCAAGCGATGCTAAGCAGTGCCACAGAGGAGCGGCGTAAACATCTGGAGCAGGTCGACTCCGTCTGCGGCGACTACGCCAAGCGGACCGTGCATCTCCCGCGCCTGCCGTTGAGGGTCGGGATGCCCTGAATTGTAAAGCCCCACTGAGTAACGGTTTCCGTTACTATGTGGGGCTTCTTTTTTTGGGTGGGGAGGTGAGGCTTATCGAGAAAGAAGCACACTGGGAGATCTACATGGGATTAAACTCGCCGAAATGCGAGCAAGGGCCGGAGCAGTTTCGGAACATGCGCGGGTAACAAATAAAGGGGCAGCAGCCTTATGCCATCTCGCGATGAGCCTAAGAGCTGCTGCCCCCTTCCAAGCTTATAATTTAAAACGGTCTACACGTTCCTGCAAATCCTCCGCCATCTTCGTCAGGAAGGCGGCTGATGCAGCGATTTCTTCCATCGATGCGAGCTGCTGCTGCGCGGCGGCGGACACATTTTGCGTAGCCATGGCGTTCTCTTCCACGACCTCGGAAATGGCCCCGATTGCAGCAACGGTTTCTCTGCCATCGCTTGAAATCTGCTGAGAGACATGAGTAACTTCTTTAATCTGCGATTCCACCTCGAGCACAGAGCCTTGAATTTGTTTGAACAAGACACCTGCGCGGCTGATAACGGCAATTCCTTCCGTTACTTCAACGGATGTGGCCTGCATGGATTCAACGGCCATATGCGTACTGCTCTGCATCGATTGGACGACCTCGATAACGCCTTTGGAGGAAAGGGCGGTTTGTTCGGCAAGCTTCTTCACTTCTTGAGCGACCACGGCAAAACCTCTTCCATGCTCGCCGGCTCTGGCTGCTTCAATGGATGCGTTCAAGGCCAGCAGGTTCGTTTGGCTCGATATATCTTGAATCATGCCGACCATTTGACTGATTTCCACCGATTGTCCGGACAAATTGGTAATGACGTTAGACAGATGCTCAAACGTACGCTCGATGGACTGCATTTGCGCGACGGCAGTTTGAATCGCTTCGTTCCCCTCAACTGAGATATGAGAGGTCTGAACCGCCGCTTCAGTGACTTGCTGTGCATTGGAGGCAATTTCCTCAACGCCTTTAGACATCTCATCGACCGAGGAGGAACCGATTTTCACACTGTTAACTTGCTTCTCGGCGCCGATTGCCATCAGTTGAATATTCTCTGCAATGAACTGCGTGGCCACCGACGTTTGATCGGAGCTGGCGGACAGCTGCTCGGAAGACGCAGCGAGCTGATGAGAGGTTTCGTTCACCTCGGTCAGCAAGGTTTTGAGTGAATGAATCATGTCGTTAAAGCTTGTGCCCAGCTGCGAGATTTCGTCATGGTTGCCTCGTGATGTATCGATAGCGACCGTTAAATCGCCGCCGCTGATTTGTTTGGAAACGGTGATCAGTCTGCGAATTGGAGCAACGATGGAACGAATGATGAGATAGATCCCTGCTGCGCCGACAACCATGCAGATCACGATAACAAGAATGGTTTGATACAGAATCGCTGCCGCATCCTCATTGATCTCATCCACGCTGAACGTTCCTGCAAGCTTCCAGCCTGTCATGGTGTTCGTAATCACGGATTCCTTCATCGTCTGACCCTTCTCTTCATAGGTGAAGAACGCGGAATCGGTCGCATACATCGGAGTCGCGATTGCTGTAGGAACGGGAGCGCCCGGCTGCAAGCTCGGGTGAATCAAGTAGGTTTTGTCTGCACCGGAGATCGTGACATATCCTTTCTTGCCGATCTTCACCATCTGGATCTGCTTCGATAAAGCACCCAGATTAAGGTCAACGCCAATCACATACGAATGGTCCGGTGCGGCTTTGGCGATCGTCACGACAATCTTGCCGTCCGTTGCGTTGACATAAGGAGCCGTCACGATAATTTGTCCGTCCTGCTTCATCGCGTGCTCGTACCAAGGACGTGTTCGCGGGTCAAAATCCTCCGGCAGTTCCTGCTTAGGCGTGAGCAGCATTTCTCCTGTTGCGGTGCCGACAAACGTGTTGTCGATCTCCGGGTGAAGATTCCCGAATTTCTCCAACTTTCCTAGAAGATCAACGGGGGCAGCCGCGGACAGACTTTGCGAGAGGAAATCGACGTCTCTGCGAATCGGCTCGACATAGCCGGTAAGCATTTGATCCAGCACCCGAACATTTTCGTTAACGGTCGCGTTCATTCGTTCTTCAATTTGATCTTTGGCAGTTCCGTACGAGAACCAGCCAATAGCAAGGCTCGGAATAAGCAGGATAGCCGTGAAGGCCAGAATAAGCTTGTTTCGTAGAGTTAGTGAGAATAAAGTGCGTTTCATGAATAGGACCAACTTTCTATCATCTCATTTTATAATCATTATCCACCTAAACTATTAAATAATTTTATGAAAAGGAGGGGAAAACGATTAGGTTTTTGTTAGTTTTGTTAGAGAATACGGGGAGAAAACAAAAAAACGAGACCATGGCGGTCCCGTTTGAGGAGAATAATCGTTATTTGGTAAAGCAAAGCAGATTGTCGTCGCTGTGAAGATGGTCCAATATCGCTTGCTGAATCAGCTCCAGATCCTTGGTTTGAAACGCATCGAGCAGATCCTGATGATCCTTCTCCATGTGGTCCAAGTCGTAGAACGGTAAGTTTTTGGAGAAATGCAGGCGGATCTGATTGACGATGCTTTGCCACGTGAGCATAACCGTCCGTTCAGAAGCCATCTCCAGGATGGACTGGTGAAAAAGAATATCGAGGTCGACGAGGCGGCTCTTCGCACCGCTCGCTACAGCTTCTCTCATTTCATCAATGATCCCCTGCTGTTTGCTGAAGAAGTGGTCATCAAGCTTATCCAAATACCGTTTCACAACGAACCATTCAATATGGAAGCGGATCGGCATGAGTATGTTCTGCACTTCATCGGCATCCAGATCGGCAACGACGGTTTCTTTATAGGGAACGGATAGCAGCAGGCCTTCGCGTTCGAGCTGGCGGATCGCTTCGCGAATAGGGCCGCGGCTGACACCCATTTGCTCTGCGATTTCCATCTCTTTAATGCGCGCGCCCGGCTGCAAATGTCCGTTGAGTATCGCTTCTCGTAAATCATGCGTCACTTTCTCGCGAAGCGACGTATTCGCTTGCTGCTTGAATGTAAATTCAGCCATATCAGAATTGCTCCCTTATAAGAGTAAGACCCACTTGATGGTGCCCGTGTAACCGGATAAATCTTAGTATACGTGGAAAGCCGAAAAAAAGCACTTTGTTTGTATTTTGTTGACAATCTACAATAAACAATGTCGGTAAATATTGTTGACAATATTTCGAGCCCGGAACTACAATAAGCTTATTCCAATGTAAGCGCTATACTATGAAGTTGATTATTGCAGTCATATTGCCGATATTTGCAGGTTGGCGGTTATTAATACGATGAACATTTTACGGCATGAAGACACTACGCGAGCAGGGGGAACCAGCAATGAGAATTACAGAAGTGGAATCGATTTATCTGCGTATTCCGGATTTGGATGCTGAGAAGTGCGATGGCACGCAAGACACGCTTATGATCCGCATTCATACGGATGAAGGCATTACCGGTTATGGTGAGGTTGACTCTGTTCCGCTCGTGGCGAAGGCTGCCATTGATGCACCGCCTTCCCATTCCATTGCTACGGGACTTCGCTCGCTTCTAATTGGTGAAAACCCGCTTGAGATCGACCGTTTATGGGACAAAATGTACCGGGGTACCATTTATTTCGGCCGCGGCGGTCCGGTGATGCATGCCATGAGCGGCATCGATATGGCGCTGTGGGATATTGCGGGCAAGAAAGCTGGACGTCCGGTGTCCGAAATGCTCGGCGGCACGTACCGTTCCAAGCTGAAAGCCTATGCAAGCTCGCTTATGCCTGACACGATTGAAGAAGCGGTTCGCCTGGCAGGGCATTTCGCATCGGAAGGCTACAAGGCGATGAAGTTTGGCTGGGGGCCGATCGGCCGCGATCCGAAATTCGATGAGCAGCAAATTCGCGCCATCCGTGAAACCGTGGGCGAAGACATTGATGTGATGATCGACGGCGGTCTGGCGTGGGATCTGAAAGGCGCACTCCGCATGGCGGAAGTGTATGAGAAATACGGCGTGTTCTGGCTCGAGGAGCCGCTTCATCCGGAGGATCTGATCGGCTATCAGGAGCTGTCCAGACGGACGACGCTTCGCATAGCAGGCGGCGAGCAGGAGAGCGGCGTGACCGCGTTTCGCCGGTTGATTGAAGATGGCGGACATGATATTGTCCAGCCGGATTTGGGCCGCTGCGGCGGATTGACCGAAGGTAAACGCATCGCGTACATGGCGCATGAGCGTCATAAGCTTGTTGTACCGCATGCGTTCAAGACAGGGATTCTGGTTGCGGCGAGTACGCATTTTGCTGCGGCGATTCCGAACGGCTTTATGATCGAGCATACCGCTTCCACATCTCCGCTTGCACGTGAATTGGTTTCGGAGGCGATTGAGTTTAAAGACGGCTACGTGTACGTACCGGATCGTCCGGGTCTTGGCGTGAGGGTCGATGAAGCAGTCGTGGAAAAATACCGCGTAAAATAGGAGGCTTCATCTCATATGGCGAAAGCGGGCAGGTTTGACGGCAAGGTGGCGCTCATTACAGGCGGCGCAACAGGTGTCGGCTATGCAACGGCGTGCCGCTTGGCCTCGGAAGGCGCGTCGGTCGTCATTACGGGACGCCGCACGGATGTCGGAGATCGTGCTGCTTCGGCGCTGGTCGAGCAGGGTTATCGCGCTAGGTTTATCGCATGCGACGTGTCGGATGAACCGGCGGTTGCCGCGATGTTCGCGCAAGTGGAGAGCATCTACGGGCAGCTGGATATTCTGGTGAACAATGCGGCAACGTTTGAGCCGATGCGATTCCTCGGCGCGGAGATGAAAGACTGGCGCAAGGTGTTCGACATTATCGTGAATGGAACCTTCCACTGCACACAGGCTGCGGCGCGCATGATGACGGATAAGGGGATTCGTGGCTCGATCATCAATGTATCCTCGATTAACAGCAGCCGCGCGCTGGATGAATCATCGAGCTATAATGCGGCGAAAGGCGCGATGGACCAACTAACGCGCAATACGGCGCTGGAGCTGATTGATGTCGGTATCCGCGTGAACTCGGTTGCGCTCGGTTTTATCGAGACGCCGATGTCGGTGGTGGATGGCGTGAAGGAGCATGAGACGGACTGGTTTCAAGATATCTATGTCGCCCGCGGCAAAATCGCCCAAAGGCGGCAGGGGCAGCCGGAGGAAGTGGCCGGCGTTATCGCATTCCTTGCATCGGAGGATGCGTCTTATATGTGCGGCGCCGTTATTCCGGTTGACGGCGGATTGTCGATAACCTTTTAACAAACGAGAGTGGTGCGGGAGAATGGGCTCCTTGCGCCTCTTTAATCCTGAGAGGAGATTAGAGGCTATGCAGGCACTTATCTATGAAGGTCCGAAGGAAATGAATATAAGGGAAGTCGAAGCGCCGGTGGCAGGGGAAGACGAAATTGTCATTCGGGTCGCTTTTAGCGGGATATGCGGCTCGGAGTTAAGCGGCTTCTTGGGCAAAAACTCACTTCGTAAGCCTCCGATGATCTTCGGCCACGAGTTCTCCGGCACCATTGCCTCCATGGGCAGCCGTGTTGAAGCCTCCGGCGCTTGGTCGCTCGGGCAGCGTGTCACGGCGAATCCGCTTGTGACCTGCGGGCATTGCGACAAATGCGCGAGCGGCAAGCAGCAGCTGTGCGTCTCGCGGAAGCTGCTTTCCGCGGCGCTGCCCGGCAGCAACGCGGAATACGTGAAGATTCCGGCTGCGTTTGTCTATGCGGTGCCGGATGGGATGACGCTGCAACAGGCAGCGCTTGCGGAGCCTGTTGCATGCGCTGTACGTATTGCTGAGCTTGCAGCTGCGAAGCCGACGGACAAGGTGCTCATTATCGGCATGGGGCCGATTGGACTTCTGGCTCTGCAAGCCGTACTGCAATATGGGGTTCACGAAGTGATTGCCGTGGACATGAATGAGGATCGCCTTGCGATTGCACGACGTCTTGGCGCGAAGCACGTGATCTGCCCAGCCGGTGTGGATACGCTGGAGGAAGTGAAACGGCTGACCGGCGGCAGCGGAGTGAATATTGCCATTGACGCTGTTGGCGCGGGGCTGACACGCAAGCAGTGCGTGTTAGCTTGTGGAACCGGCGGCCGTGTTGTTTTTACAGGGCTGCATGAGGAAGAATCTGCACTGCCGATCAACATTGCGATCCGCAGCGAGATTACGATGACGGGCTCTTTTGCCTATTCGGCTATGAATTTCCGTACGGCGCTTGAGTGGCTTGAGGAAGGCCGCGTCGGACTTGATGAAGGTGTAGTAGAAGCGCCGCTTAGTGAAGGCGCGAAGTGGTTCGAGACCTTGCTCGGATCGCCGGGCAACGTGTCCAAAGTATTGCTTATTCCCGGAGGTGTATCGTAATGCCGCGTTTTGATGAATGGCACTCGCCGATTGCCGGCATCAGCCGCAAAATTTTCCCGCCGGGCAAGTCGATCATGAGCATGATGCTTACGCTCGATTCAGGCTCGATTGGGCCGGCTCATTCACATCCGCATGAGCAGCTTACGTTTGTTATCAGCGGCAAAATCGCCATGACAATGAACGGCGAAACGACGATCGTTAGTGCAGGTGAGCAAATTCATGTGCCAGGCGATGCGGTGCATGAGGTGAAGGCGCTGGAGGATACAGTGATGATTGAGAATTTTACGCCGCTGCGTGAGGATTTGCTGGCTACGATAACGGAGTAGGGCGAGCTAAGGTGGAGTTGTGGTCGGTAGGCGAGATGAGAGGCAATTTTGAAGCCGACATCGAAGTCGAGCTTGCAGTGTAGATCGCAGTAATCTGTGAGGCGAAAAGGGGAGATGCTTATGACAGTCACGGTGGATACCAATTGGACGTACAACGACCTTCGAACGGTGCTGCTGGAGAATGAGCTGCTCCGTGTCATCATCATGCCTGACTTAGGCGCGAAAATATGGCAGATCACGTTCAAGCCGCGCGGCAAGGATCTGCTGTGGCATCATCCCCGAATGAAACCGAGAAAGCTCGCGCTGCATACCGTCTATGACGATCATTTTTTCGGCGGCTGGGATGAATTGTATCCGAATGATATCGCGGAGACAATTGATGGCGAGATGTTCCCGGATCACGGGGAGATTTGGACGCTGCCGTGGCAGTACGCGCTGGAGCGAGTGGACCCTGAAGAAGTCACGCTGCACATGTGGGTAGAGACGCCAATCAGTGCAACGCGACTGAGCAAGCGGGTTACGCTTCGCGCCGGTGAATCGAAGCTGCGATTCGCGCATACGATTACGAATCTCGGTCGCAAACCGCAGCCTTACTTGTGGAAGCTGCATGCGGCAATGGCAGCCGATGAGCATTCGCGGATTGATTTGCCTGCCCGCACCATGGAGATGGAAGGCTTTGGATCGCCGCGTACAGGTAAAACTTCGTACAGCTACCAGTGGCCTTATTCCGAGGACGACGCTGGCAAGGTGCATGACATGCGCCAGGTGCTGCCGCATTCGTCAGGCGTCAGCGAGTTCCAATATGCCACGGACATGCAGGCTGGCTGGTGCGCTTTGACACATACGCGGGAAGGCATCGGGTTTGGCCTGAGCTATGATAACCGTGTGCTGCCGACATGCTGGCTGTTCGCTTCCTATGGAGGATGGCGCGAGCTGCAAACCGTTGTGCTGGAGCCATGTTCCGGCTATCCTGTCGGCTTGCAGGATGGACTGGATCGCGGGACGCATCAAGTTTTGCAGCCTGGGGAGACGGTGTCTTGCATCGTTATCGCTACGGTGTATGAAGGATTGACCGCTGTCGAGCATATCGATGCAGACGGCGAAGTGACGGGCACGGCAAGTTGAGCAACCCTATCGTTGCTAAAATGCTACCTCTAGCACAAAGGGGTAGTTGAAGGTTAGCTGAGAGTAGGATTTTCCTACTCTCGGCTATTTTTATGTGCTGATATCGTGCTGAGAGTCAGATTTTCCGCCTCTCAGCCTCAAAACCGGAGTGATTGTCCGCTGAGAGTTTGATTTTGGAACTCTCAGCTGTCTTTTAGTGTTGCATTGGTGCTGAGAGTCGGATTTTCGGCTTCTCAGACGCCGAGTAAGGGGTTAGTTCGCGGAATGCCAGCTGAGATTCTGATTTCCGACTTTCTCAGCGGAAGACCGGTGCGAGAAAGGAGCGAATATGGAGCGTTGGCGGCAACGAGAGCGGTATATCCGCTATCGAGGTCGCGATTAGGCTAGTTTGAACGCTGAAAGCGGCATATCCGCTCTCGGCGGGGGAAAGGTGCGAGAAAGGAGCGAATATGGAGCGTTGGCGGCAACGAGAGCGGTATATCCGCTATCGAGGTCGCGATTAGGCTAGTTTGAGCGCTGAAAGCGGCATATTCGCTCTCAGCGAAAGTCCGGCGCGAGAACGCCATGTAACTTTTCCCTACGAGCGCCGTCTATAGAGATGATGATCGCAAACGAGAGCTGAGAGGAGCATGTCGCAATGAAGTTATGGAAACACACCACGCTTGCGCTGGTGGCTGCTGGGCTGTTGATGTCCAGCACCGCGGTAGCCTCTGCACAAGCAACCCCGGATCCGAATACGAGCTACGATGGCCAAACGATGCCGGCTGTGTCGAATAAGGTGCCTTTTGCTAAGCCGATTTGGACGATTGAACTGGACAAACCTACGGTAGAGAACAGCTATCAAGCCCCGCTTGTCATCGACAACGGCATATTTTACATCATCAAGTCGGGCGTGCTGCAAGCGCGAACGATACAAACCGGCAAGCTGCTCTGGTCCTACGGCACCAAGCTGCAGGCAGGAGCCATTCAACTACTAAACGGCAGCCTATACATAAGCGGGCAGGACGGAGCGGTCTATCAAGTGGCTGCCAAAACAGGCACTGCCAAGAAAGTATATCAGGCTAATAAGAAGTCGACATTCAGCCAATTTAAGGTGGAAGGGAGTACGCTGTATTTTGCCTCCTCGCTTGGGCTTGTCTCGGTCAATCTTGCAACAGGTCATGAGAAATGGCGCAACACGGACGTGAACAGCATTCCTGAGAAAGTCGGCAGTAAGCTGCTCGTACTGGCGATGGAATTCGGCGCGATAACGGTGACGACAACGTATGCCATTGACGAAACTACCGGAAAAACCATTTGGCGACTGGCGGGCAGCCACTCGCATGTGCTGAAGGTGGATGGGGAGAAGCTTTATTTTGAAAACGATTGGCCGAAGAACGATACCACCAAATTTCTCGTAGACTTGGACGTCGTTGATCTGCAAACGGGCAGCGTCATGGCTACCCAATCTTTTGTCCCCATCAAGCAAGGGGAAGACCCGATGTACCAGTACGCAACGAAGTTTGTGCTTGAAGGCAATGATGTCTACGTGTCCACCAAGGACCATCAGGTCTACCACTATAATTTGAGTGCCGACCCATCGGTTGTAAAACCGGAAATTATCCAGGATGACGGCACTTGGATCGCTGGACCCTACAACGGCAAACTAATTTATAAGAACGGAGACAACATCGGTCTGCATGCGCGCAAAATAGTCGATCATACGCCGGTTTTCTATCAGGGACTGGACAATCCGGCTAGCCGAGTAGATCTAATTGATTCGGGTCTGTATGTGGGGCAGACCGATGGAGAGGTGTATGCGCTGAACGTTGCGACAGGCAAAGCCCTTTCCCGCTATCAAACATCCGCTCGGACCTATGGTCCTTTCCAGGTGGCGGGAGATAAGCTGCTTGTGCAGGCAGAGGGTAAGCTCTATGCCTTTACGCTTCCGACCGAACTGCGCAAGCCGATCAGCGGCAATGGACTGGGAACCGGTGCTTATACGAAAGCGGATGCCAGCCTCTCTATCGATGGCCAGCTCAAGAAATTCGAGCCCAGCATGATGACAACCGGCAATCGGATGCTTGTTCCGCTTCGTTTTCTCGTGAGCGAAATCGGGGCTAAAACCAGCTACAATGCACAAACCAAACAAACAACCGTCACGCGCGGCGACCGCTCGATTATTTTGGCGGATGGAGCTCCTTTCGCAACCGTGGGAAGCGGGCAGACCCCGTTGTCTTTTGCGCCTGTTGTGCTCAGCGGCAGCCTATACATCCCAGTCAGCGATATCGGCAAGCTGCTCGGAGTCGAAGTGAAGTGGAACGGGGGAACGAGAACGGTTGAAGTAAACACGAAGGGTTAGCGATGCAATCATGTTGGAGATGATGATATGAAGAAAATGATATTTTCGCTCCTGCTGCTGCTTGTTTGCCTGGCTGGGTGCAAGAACGAAGAAAGTTCCATTTCGCTGGCTGATGTCAAAGAAATCGCAGGCCATTATGGGATCCCCCTCGTACCGATACAGGGCGGTAATCCGGAGGCTGTATTTTCCAGGAAGTACAATGGCGTCACTCCGAGCCGTTTCTTGGTGGATACGAAGCAGTCGATTAGTATCTATATTTATCCCTCCCAAGGGGAGGCTGTTAAGGGGATAAAAGATTTCGAAGATAAGACGGCGACTGCCGATGTAGTTCCACATACCCGCTATCAGATCAACAATGTCGTGCTCTATGACATCACGGATTTCCAGTCGAACAGGGATCGTATAGCGAAGGTGGTTCAGGATCTGCGTGGTTATGCTGCTGTGCCCGATCCACCTTTGGAACTGACGGAATCGAGCAAAGCGAAGTATCGCGAAATCGCTTGGGCAACGGTTGAAGAGGGGCAGCGCAAGCATGTGACGGGACGCAGCACAGATGCCGTAGTGACAACGATCATTATGAACAATCAGTGGATTGTGCCCAATAAGGATCGTACGAAGCTCCGCTACCATAAGCTTGTTACCGTGACGTTCAATACCGATCAAGACGGGCTGCTCGGCCCCATTGTTGTGGTTATTAATCCTGCTAATGATGAGGTGGAAGGCTATTACCCAAGGTATTAATTGTCGTATATACACTCTTCTTAACCACCTGTAGAAATGACAAAAACCGCTGGCGTTCGGAGATGGAGCGTTCAAACGGTGAATGCTACGATAGCTTCAGGTTCAGGTTCGACTGGTGAAAGTTGAGAAGAGAGGGATGACAATCATGACGGCACAACGTTTGGACTTCATTGCTCCGAAGGAAGTTGCTTTTGTAGAGCTTGAGAATAGTCAGCTGGAAGCGAAGGAAGTAAGACTTACGACGCTGTACTCCGGCATCAGCGCCGGAACGCAATTGATGGCCTATCGCGGTATTAATCCTTTTGTGAAAAAACAGTTCGATGGGGAACAGCGGATCTTCACGGAGCGCACCGAGGAAGCATCGTCCTTGTATCCGGTACGCGGCTGCTGGGGTTATGAAGAGGTCGGCGTCGTATCGGAAATAGGTTCGGCGGTTAGCGGCATTAAGGAAGGCGATGTCGTATATGGAACATGGGGACATAAGAGCTCGCATGTCGTGACAGAAGACTTCGCGCGCGATCATCTGCTGCCTAAAGGTCTCGATCCGCTCGCAGGTATTTATTCGCAAATGGGCGCGATTGCGCTGAACGCGATTCTGGATGCGGATATACACATCGGGGAAACGGTCGCCGTCTTCGGACAAGGCGTGCCCGGACAGCTTGTTGCTCAGCTGGCTAGGCTGAATGGAGCGGAAGTCATAGCGATCGATTTGGACGATTATCGGCTGGGGTTCTCCGAGCAATTCGGAGCAGCGCATACGATTAACTCGCGGAATTGCAGCGACGTGGCGAGCCGCATCAAGGAACTGACGGGCGGCAAAGGAGCAGATATCGCGATTGAAATTTCCGGCGCTTCCGGTGCATTGCACGAAGCGATTCGCTCGGTAGTCTACAATGGCCGAGTGGTGACTGCGGGCTTCTATCAAGGCGGAGCGAAGGATCTCTACCTCGGCGAAGAGTTCCATCATAACCGCGTGCAGTTGATCGGTTCGCAAATTAGCGGCATTAACTTGCAGCTGACGAATCGCTGGGATCGGCTGCGTATGGAACGGACGATTATGGAGCTGGCGTTATCGGGTCGCCTCAAGTTGTCAGAACTAGTTACGCATCAAGTGGCGTTTGAAGAAGCGGCAGATGCGTACCGGATGCTCGATGCCAATACGGAGAAATCGTTGCAGGTGGTACTGAAATTCTAGTGGTAGTGATTGAAAACTCCGGCGCAGTTGCCGGAGTTTTTGTTTAGGCGGTGGGCTGGGACTGGTGGGAGAGGTGAAAGGTTGCATGTCAAACACGATTTCCCAGCAGGCTTAGCTTAGCAGCGGTTTGGCAGCTCCTGAGTTAGATATGCACCCACGCTAACGAACCGTAGAGGTCTTATTTCAACCAATTGGCCGGCTTTGAAATTCTAACGAACCGTACAGCCGTTATTTGGTGTCAAATCGCCTACTTTCGTTGCAAATTCACACAATAAGGCTCCTTCAATTCGTTAGATACAGAAAGAGGCTAATTTTGCGGGAATAAGGCCTGTAGGATTCGTTAGCGCCAAACAAAGGTGAAACTTCGGAGATTATTCCCTAGCTCTTGCTGCTGGCGCCAAGACTCGGGAAAACCTCCCGCACTTTTGCGCTTGCACCAAGACAGGAGCTCTCCTCGAGCTGTTGGTGCCGATTCAAATCCTCGGGAAATCTCTCCCGTGGGTTTCGGCACGATCAAGACCTCGGGGAAAACTCCCCAAGGTCTCGAATCACCAGTGGACGGAAATCCCCCCGCAGCAGACAGTTTTCCCTCACGAGGTCAACCAAGCTGTTTGTATAATAGATGTATAAACAGCCCATGCCTCATCCTATGGGGCAGTGAGGAGTCTTACCATGACGAACAATCACCCGTGGCTTCCGGTTATTGAGAAAGCCTCGCTTCATATGCTGGAGCATGATTTGCACAGACGAACCGAGCTGCGGCAAGTGAACCGCAAGCTCCCTTTCTATATTGCTTCTTACATCAAAGAAGGTTCTTGCAGGCTCCATATTGCAGGCAAAGACTATTTTGCAGGGCCTGGGGACGTCGTGCTGATTCCCCCTTACGAGCTGCACGATCATGTCAAAGACACCAATGAGGAAACGGAATTCCTCTGGTGGCATTTTACGCTCCAGGTTGCAGGCTGCATCGATGCCCTGCAGGCTTTTCGATTTCCGGTTATTTTTCGATTGCCGCAGCCGGCGCAGTTTGAATCGGTGTTCCATGAATATAGCCGAATTGCAGGCGGGATGAGCTCGCTGTCGGGCAGCCTGATGAAGAAGGCCAAAGCGCTCGAGCTTGTTGCCATTCTGATCGACGCGGCCATCCATCATCCGGATGTGCTGCTCAAAGCGGAGCATTCCGATCCGTTCATGAGCATCATGACGGAGCTGTTGGACAATCCGGAGCGCCGAATCGACCTTGCGGAGCTTGGCAAACGTTATTATATGCATCCCACTTACATTGCGGAGCGCTTCAAGAAGCTGTTCGGCATTACGCCGACGAGGCTTCAATTGCAGCTTCGACTTCGCAGAGCGAAGCAATTGCTGGAAACCGAGAGCCGCCCGATCACGGAGATCGCGCGGTTGACCGGTTATGAGGACATTGATGACTTCTCGCGCTTTTTCAAAAGCAAAACAGGCCTATCCCCGCTCAAATACAGGACAAGCCGATTGGCGGGAGGAGCAGGCAGCCAGTTCAATTAACCCATTGGAGGAATTATAGATATGGTAAAGACGATTCGAGTCGGTATAGCAGGACTTGGCATGATGGGACAGATGCACACGCGTAATTTGCTCACATTGCCAGGAGTTGAAGTTACTGCGGTTTGCGGTACCACGCTTGCAAAGGCTGAAGCGTTCTGTGAATCTCATACAGGCGGTGTGGCAAACGCCTATGAAGATTTCAACACGATGCTGGAGAATGAAACGCTTGATTCGATATATATATGCCTTCCGCCTTATGCGCATGATGGCCAAGTGGAAGCGGCGGCGAGCAAAGGCATTGCGGTCTTCCTTGAGAAACCGATTGCGCTGAATACTGACATTGCCGAGCGGATGACTGCGGCGGTAGAGGGAGCGGGCGTCGTGTCGCAGGTTGGCTATCACAACCGTTTCGGTGCAGCGGTAAAAGAGCTCAAACGGTTGATCGAGGACGGTACAGCAGGCGTTCCTACGCTGTTCGATGGCCGCTACGACTGCAACTCGCTGCATTCGTCTTGGTGGAGAGACCGCAGCCTCTCGGGTGGACAAGTTTTCGAGCAGGCGATTCACACGTACGATCTGGCGATGTATTTCTTGGGTACGCCGGATAAGATCAGCGGTTTTACAGCGAATTTAAACCATCGCGAAGCTGAGGGCTACACGGTTGAGGATACGAGTGCGGCTGTTATTCGTTTCCGCTCCGGGGCGATGGCCTCCATCACGGCTTCCAACTGTGCTGTCCCGGGCGAATGGAACAGCAGCTTTACGGTCATTTGCAGTAAATTGACCGCTTACTTCACAAGCGCGAACGATGCGGAATTTGTGTTTACCGGCGGATCGGAGCCAATCCGTCAAAGCTTCGATTCCAAGCTCGATGTCTATGCAGATGAAACAGTCGCATTCATCGCGGCATTGCGCGGCGAAGGACCGGAGGTTTGTCCGATTCGAGAAGGACTTCGCAGCTTACGATTAGTTGAGAATGTGATGCAGTCAGCCGATGATGACGGCAGACAGATCACTTACGTCGAATAAGAACGAACAATTTTGGGGAAAAGGTGTGTGTACACTCATGCAGGCAAAAGCGATTTGGTACGATGAGTCCGGACAAGGACGCAATCTTTATGCAAGGTTCAGACTGACGCTGGATTTGAAAAGCAAACCGGAGAACGCGATTCTCCATTTGTTCGCGGATACGACTTACCAGCTGTACGTTAATGGTAAGTATGTCCGTTTGGGCTCGCTGCGATTCGATCCCCAGCATCCGGTGTACGACTCCCATGACTTGAGCGGTTTGCTTCACGAAGGTCGCAATGTGATCTCGGTCCAGGTCAACTATGTGGGACACAAAACGTTCATCACGATGCTGTCGCAAGCCGGTTTCACGGCTTGGGGCGAAGTTGCGCTTGCAGGCGGCGAGCGAATCGATCTTGCGACAGGAAGCGCAGCATGGAAAACGTCCTCGGCTCAGGCTTATCGGTACGCGGCCAAATCGAGCCTGTTCTTGAAGGCAGGCGATCTCTATGATCAGCGTCTGGAGGAAGCAGGGGATTGGAGCGGGATAGCATTCGACGACAGCAGCTGGCTGAGCGGAGTAGAGCTCTCGAATCAACAAGCTTGGGGAGAACCCGAAGCACGGGGAATCCCGTATATGTCCGGTGAGCCGGTTCCGGTAGAACGCGTGCTGCATCTGATGCCGCTTGAGCCGCAAGAGCTACTCTGTTCGTTCAGCGTGCCGATGCCGCATGTGAATGAAATTCATGAGCCGGAGATGACCAGCCGATTTATGGCGGTGAAGACTTGGATTTATTCACCGGAGGACGTCGTCATTACGATGGGACTGTTCTATCAGAACAGCTGGATCAACGGAGAGACGATTGCCAAAGGCCTGTATGCCGATGACAAAAGCATGCGTCTGAATCACCGCGTAAGTCTGCGCAAAGGCTGGAATTCTTATTTTGCCAAATGTGATTCGCTTCAAGATATGTATCACCATTACCTCGCGCTGCCTGAAGGTTTCGGGCTCGTCGTATCAGCGGATCGTGATCCCGAAGGTACAGTGATGTTCTACCGTTCACCTGTTGTCTCGCATGACCTGTACGCTTCTGCGCTAAGTGGCCGTGAGCTGCCTTTTGCAGGTAGTGACGAACTCGCGGATGTTGGCGGCTGGATCGAAGTCACGGTTCATGAGCAAGGCGAGAGTCCGACGATGTCCACGGGCTGGGACACGTACGGCAATGCTTTCGAATCGATTGATGGGAATCAAATGGCCGATCGCGTATTCTCCTTGGCCGACTATCCGAACGGCTTCTCTTTACTGCTCGACTTAGGCTTGACTCGTCTTGTTCTTCCGCGTGTCGTGCTTGAAGGTGCTGGCGGTGCAACGATCGACTTGACCTATGGCGAGCACTTGAACGCGGACGGCAAGCATCTGCGTCATTATCATTGGTATGGGCTTGGGGACAGAGCTTATGGTGACAAACGGTGTGCGCAATTGGATTGGCGGCTGACGCAGCCGAGGGGCTTCCGCTACGTGCAGTTAACGGTACGCAGTCCGAAGCAAGATGTGGTGCTGCGAGGACTGGAGCTTGCATCAGCCAGCTACCCGGTGGAGACAAAAGGGACATTCCGCTGCTCCGACCCGCTGCTTGAGCAGATTTGGGAGATGGGTGTTCGGACAGAAGCGGTTAATATGGAGGATGCCTATACAGACTGCGTGACGCGCGAGCGTGGGCAGTACATCCGCGATACTATTATCCAATACCATAACAATTTAGCGGTTTTCGGCGATCATGCGCTTATGCGGCGCAGCCTTCAGCTGATGGGGCAATCGCCGGATGCGACGGGTAAGTTCAGAGCGGTCTATCCGAATACAGGCGACTATACGATTTCGGATTTTGCGCTGAATGCGTTGGAAGGCTTCTGGGCGTACTATGAACAAACCGGCGATGCGCAGTTGGTAGAGACGTACTGGGATGCGATTCAGCATAACCTGGCTTGGTTCCATGAGCTCGCTGATGAGCGGGAAGATCTGCTGCTCGATGCGGAGTGGGATGTGAAGCGCGGCATTAAGGCGCATTACGGCGGGTTCCATGGCGATCTCGCAATTGTGAAAGGGTACTTGGACATTACAGGCATTCACTGCGTGTTTAGCTGTACGTATCTGATTGCGCTCCGCTCCGCGGCTAAGTTGGCCGAGGCCATCGGCAGGCAGGAGGAAGTCGGCGAGCTGGAGCGCAGAATTGCTATTGTAGAGCGAGCGATCCGCGATACGTTCTGGGACGAAGAGCGCGGCTGCTACAGCGATAACGAGCAGAAGCTGTCGCATTCGGCGCATGCAAGCTTGTTCGCAGCACGCGCTGGCGTGCTGACGGCAGAGCAGCTGGAGCCGGTGCGCGCACATGTACGCAGCGATTTGAAGTCACTGTTCGTCAATGGATATGGGCCGGAAGACGGCGTGTTTGTTTCTCCGAGCTTCTCCTTTTATATTTTCGAAGGACTGTATTTGATTGGTCTTACGGACACGGCGGAGCGGATGATGCGCCAAGGCTGGGGCTGGTTCCTGCAGAAGGGACTGAAGCAGACGCCGGAGTATTACGATCTGGGACAAAGTCTATGCCACGCATGGTCGGCGTGTCCGACTTACTTCATGTCCACGCATGTGCTTGGCGTTCATCTGCCCACGATTGAGAAACCGGATGAGGTTGTCATCCATGTGCAGACTGCTGAGGTAACTGAAGCTGAAGGCGCTGTGCCGCACGCGCTCGGACTGATTGAAGTGAAGTGGCATACCGACGAGAATGGCGCGCGTGTCTTCGACTACGTTCGCGTTCCGGAAGGATTGAGAGCTACGATTGTAGAGTAACGCCGAAAATATGAGATCGTAAACACCACCTCAGCCGGAAACGGTTGGGGTGTTTTTCTGTCCTAACTAAAAATCCTCCCCCTGTTTCAAGAAAAATGTCTCCTACACATTTTGTCGTTTCAGGGTATGATAAGAAGTTGGGAAGCACATTTCCCCATCGATAGGGTGGAACTGAAGCAAGAGAGGGATGATGGCTTACGAAGACGGACTTCTTGCGGCTTAGAAACGTAACGTTCAAAAACAGAATTATTATCATCTTCCTAATTAGCAGCTTGACTCCGTTTATTTGCTTGGGGTTTATTTCCTTCTATACGATTGATTCCATTATCAGCAATAAGGTGGAGAGTGCGCTTCAGAGCAATTTGAAGCAGGACTTGATGACGCTGGAGAATGCCATTAACAACTTAAACCACGTTTCCCAGCAGCTGGCCTACGGCGGAGGAACGAACAGACTGATCGAACAGCTGGCTGTGGAGCAGGAGCCTTATGAACGGCTGAAGCTGATGAATGATATTAAGACGGAGCTGAATGTCATCTCCTTCTCTAATCCGAATGTCGGATTAATGATGTTCTATGATCCTAAGAAAGATACGCATGATTTCGAGAATTTCAGAGTTCGGGGTACCTTCGCGCCGGATCAGCTTCCGGTATTGGCACAATATCCGGAGATTACCTACTATGGGCCATATAAGAGCTATAATGGCTCGATCAATCAGTTTGTCTTCAGCATCATGAGGAAGGTAAACTTGCCGGATCAAAATTTGTACTTATACATAGAGACCGGCCGAAACGCTATTCAATCCTTATTCGCCCCTCAGAACCGCAAAGAAAGCTCTCGCCGCCTACTCATTCTGGATGATCAGAGCCGGATTGCTTTCAGCGAAGTGCAGGATGCTTTTCCGGCGAATACGGTGTTTCCGTCGGCTAATCCGGAGAAGATTTCCGGGTATCACGGCGATTATTTCTGGAATCGGGAGACCAGCAATCAAGGCTGGAGCATCGTCTCGGTTACGCCGGGGAATGAGCTGAATCAGGAGCGGAACCGGTGGTTATTTCAGATAACGGGCATTTTCCTAGCCTTCTTTGTAGGTGCAGTCTTCTTCTCCTGGCTGCTGTGGAAGATGGTATACCGGCCGCTTGATAAGTTTAATACGGAGATTAAGTCCTTGATCCACTCCAATGTGAAGGAACATACGGAAGTGACGCATATCCCGGAATTCGATTATTTGCTCTATCAGACGCGCAGCATGAAGGGCAAGATATGGGCCTTATATGAAGAAATCGAAGTGAAGGAGAAACGAAGGGCGGATTTGGAGGTAGAGAAGCTGCTCTATCAGATCAATCCTCATTTCCTCATGAACACGCTCGATACCGTACACTGGCTGGCCTTGATGAACGGACAGCACGAGATCGACAAGCTGGTGCTTTCCTTAAATAAATTGCTCTATTATAATCTTGGGAAAATGGGCGAGGTTTCAACGATCGGCGATGAGATCGACGCGTTGAAGGAATATTTGCAGCTGCAGCAGATTCGGTATGATTTCCAGTTTGATGTGGATCTGGACGTGGACGAGAAGGCGCTGACGATTCCTTGCCCTCGGTTTCTCATGCAGCCATTAGTTGAGAATGCGCTTTATCATGGCGTAAGCGACGATGGGTACATCTATGTAGGAGTGCAATGGCACGAGCAAGCGCTGCAGATTACGATTCAAGATAATGGAGCGGGTATGCCGCAGGAAACGATTGATCGGTTGCTAGATGATGATGCCAAAGACAGCCATAAGGTCGGCATGGGCATCGGCATGAGATATGTGAAGCGAATATTGCAAGCCACTTACGGCGAGACGGCAGTGCTGGAAATCAGAAGCGAGATTGGAAAAGGGACGATTGTATCGCTGCGTCTTCCGATCTTAAGGAGTGGAATATAACCGATGATTCGCGTGTTGATCGTAGATGATGACAAGTTGGTACGCAAAGGTCTTGCTTCGGCCATGCCCTGGAAAGAGTTCGGGATGGAGGTCATTGGCGAGGCGAATAACGGAGAGAATGCGCTCAAATTTATGGAAGAGAGCAAAGTCGATCTTCTGATTACGGACTTGTCCATGCCTGTCATGTCCGGCATCGAGCTGATGAGAATCGTCCGGCAGCAATATCCGCATGTTCAGATTGTGGTGCTGACGCTTCATCAGGATTTCGAATATGTGCAGGAGGCATTAAGGCTTGGAGCCATTGATTATATTGCGAAGGTACAGCTGGAGAGGGAGCAATTCGAGGAAGTGCTGGGCAGAATCAAAACACTGATGGAGCAGAAAGAAGGCTCTAAGACGGTATCTGTACCGGACGAGGAAGCGGAACAAGCCGATAAATGGTTTGTTCTGTACTCGCTGCATCCGCAGAGCGAGGATTCCAAGTCAGCGGAATACGCCCTCCCTGATCTAGCAATGGAAGCGGAGGCCGGCATCTGGTACTGGACCGGCAGCTTGCCGGTATCCTATTTGCCCGATCCCAATGCTGCACTGGTATGCTTTCAGCATGTAACAAACATAGACAGGAAGACGGTACTGCAGCTCATTCGAGGGTATAGGAAGAGCGATTTGTTCTATGACTTTGACCCCACGGAGTCTGTTCAGTTCGTGAACGCTGCAGAGCTGTTACAGCGGGAGAAAGCGGACCGAAGCTTCGGAGTAGAGCAGATTAAAGGGAAATGGCTAGCTGCGGATTGGATCTATGAAGCATCTGCATTCGAGTCGATGGTTCATGAACTGAAGGGCTACCGCATGCCGCCAATCCGGTTGGCCCGTATCTTCTTCTCGCTCTCTGACGAATGGAATAGGCTGTATCAGCAAATTTTGTCCGAGCCGATCATGATCGAGGATTTCTTCTCCAGCTGGTTCCGGTTCGAAGAGTGGCTTACGGATGTGCGAGATCGGATCAATGCGGCTAATACCAAGCCCCTGTTCTCCAAGGAGATCCAGAACAGCATCGTGAAAGCGATGAATTTGGCGCAGATGAACATCAGCGAGCCGATTGCGGCCGCTGATATTGCCGGGCAGGTTAACATGAGCAGCAGCTATTTCAGCCAATGCTTCAAACAATATGTGGGCCAGACCTATTCGGACTACGTGCGTGATATTCGTATGGAGAGGGCCAAGGAGTATCTGCGAAACACGACCAAGACGATTCAGTGGATCGCGGAGCAAATCGGCTACAACGACGAGAAATATTTCAGCCGCTTATTCCGGGAGCAGGTGGGGGTTCTGCCAAGCGAATTCAGGCAGCAATCAGAAGGCCGCACCAAATAGGGTAGAATGCGTACGAAAGATGGGTAGACATTTTTCGTACGCATTCTTTATTTTGTGAAGAATCCTCTACCTATTCCGGAATAACGCTCTAACTCGGGAAAATACAGAGCCATGCTATATTGAATTTGTCAGAAACAAACGAAATGTCCACGAGGGGGAGCAAGATGAGAAAGGGTATATTATCGACCATGGCTGTGCTGCTGGTAACGGCGAGTCTGGCCGCTTGCGGCAGCAACAACGACAGCAGCAGCAACAGCAACAACCAGGCGCAGACCAACGATAAAGCGGCAAACAGCGGCAACACACAAGCGAGTAATAATGCAGCTGTTAACACGGCAACGGATGAAGTCATCGATCCGTTCGCGAAGTTCGCGGAACCTACCGAGGTATCCATCGGCAGAGGGATTGATCCGAATTACAAGTTTGACGGTACCGATACGGCAGAAGACAATGTGTACACCCATTGGCTGAAGGATAAATTCAACATTGTAGTCAAGCATGCATGGGAAGCGGCACAAGGCCCGGATTATCAGCAGAAGGTCAGCCTAGCGATCTCCAGCAATGATTTGCCGGATGCGATGGTCGTCAACGAAACGCAGCTGAGACAAATGGTTAAAGCAGATCAGTTGGCAGATTTGAACGAAGTTTATGACAAATATGCAAGTCCGGAATTGAAAGCGGTTTACGATTCCAACCCGGGTCTCTTAGACGGCGTAACGTTCGATGGAAAGCTGTACGCTCTTCCTGAAACGACACTTCCTTCTGCACCGCTGACTTGGATTCGTAAAGATTGGCTCGACAAGCTGGGGCTGCAGCCGCCAAAAACATTGCAGGATCTGGAAACGATCGCAAAAGCCTTCATTGATAACAAGATGGGCGGAGACAAAACAGTTGGGATCGTAGGCACGCAGCAAGGAGGCACGCTCTACTCCACATTCCTGAATTCCACGGATCACTGGTATAATTTCTCTTCCTTATTCTTCGCGAACGATGCTTATCCCGGCATTTGGGTGAAAGACAAGGACGGCAATGCGGTGTACGGCTCCACAACGCCGGAGACGAAGCAAGCCCTTGCGATGATGAAAGACTGGTACGCCAAGGGGATTCTGGACAAGGAATTAGGTGTTCGCAAAAGTACAGCTGAAGTCGTTGCAGCCGGACAAACAGGTATTTTCTTCGGACCGTGGTGGTCTGCTTATAACAACATCCCGGATAACATTAAGAACGATCCGAAAGCAAACTGGAGACCGTATGCAGCGCCGCTTGATGCTGCAGGCAAATTCAACTCCAACCAAGCTACAGGTAGCAGCTATATCGTAGTAAGCAAAAATGCGAAACACCCAGAAGCGATCGTGAAGATGACTTCCATTCATAAATGGGGCAAAGACGAGGAATTCAACAAGCTGACGGCAGGCAAGCAAATGACTTCGCAAGAAGTGCCGCTGTTCCTGATTCTCGGTGCCGGTGACCAGCTTGAGTACGCTGTAAACTCCCTGCGCAAGCATTTGAAAGGTGAACTGAAGATTGAAGAATTCGATCAAGTGAACTACGGCTGGGCTTATGAAATGGCGAAGCATGTAGACGCCATTAAGAAAGAGCCATTCGACAGCTATGACATCGAAACGTTCGACCAAGCGGCTGATCCCGGATTCTTCACGCATATCTATGCCCATCTGAACGGCGGCTCGACCTTCGTGGATGCGGATATCAATTGGGTACGCAGTATTGCAACGGCTCAAACGAAAACAATGGAATCCAGATGGACGAACCTCAAGAAAATGGAAGATGAAACCTTCCTCAAAATCATTATGGGCAGTGAAGAATTGGATGCCTTCGATACGTTCGTGACGAAATGGAAGGATCAAGGCGGAGACAAAATCACGGAAGAGGTTAACGAACTTAAATAGTTCGGAAGAAACGGCTGGCGCTGACCTGAAGTGGCGCAGTAAGCATCTTCCAGAAACTGGTCAAGACGGGTACTCGCTACTCGTCTTGACTTCCTAATAAGGGGAAATCAAGGATGCAGACGAACAGAGGATTCGCGAAACATTATTATCTCATGCTATTGCCCGGACTGATTTGGTTGTTCTTCTATAATCTGTTTCCTATGTACGGCATCATGACGGCCTTTAAAGATTTTAATCCGGGCATGGGTATCCTGAAGTCCCCCTGGATCGGCTTAGAAAATTTTCAATACATGTTTGAGCTTGATGACAGTAAGATTATTTTCCGGAATACGATCTTCATTGCATTAGCCAAAATGGTGGGCAATCTCGTTGTTCCATTAGCATTTGCGCTTATGCTGAATGAAGTAAAGAATAGAGTGTTTACCCGTGCGGTTCAGACGGTCGTGTATCTGCCCCATTTCCTATCCTGGGTTATTGTTGCGGGTATGATGCTGGATATTTTCTCGTATTCGGGTCCGGTGAATCAAGTATTAACCGGTCTTGGAATCGATAACGTGTTGTTCTTTGCGGATGCGCAGATCTTCCCTGCGCTTGTTGTCGGAAGTGATGTGTGGAAGGAATTCGGCTTCAACGCCATCATCTTCTTCGCTGCCTTAACGTCGATTAACCCGGAGATGTACGAGGCTGCTGCGATTGACGGGGCTTCCCAGTGGAAGCGATTGACCCGCATTACCCTTCCGAGCATCATACCGGTTGCTGTGCTTCTTGCGACTCTAAGTATGGGCAATATTCTAAACGCGGGCTTCGATCAAATCTTCAACTTGTATAACCCGACAGTCTATTCGACTGGCGATATTATCGATACTTGGGTGTACCGGGCAGGACTCATTGACATGCAGTATGGCTTAGCAACGGCGGTGGGGCTATTGAAATCGGTTGTCGGATTCGTCTTAATTGCGGTTTCGTACAGCTTGGCTTACCGGTTTGCAAACTACCGAATTTTCTAAGGTAAAGGATGAAAGCATGATGATTACCGAGCGTTCAGCGGTTTCCAGACTTTTTAACGGGTTAAATATCGTTCTCCTCTTGGCGGTCATGAGTTTGTGCTTGTTGCCGGTCTGGTATACCTTATCCATCTCATTAAGCGATAAAGCTGCGGCGTCGGCAGGACAGGTGTTCTTGTGGCCTAAAGGTTTCACGTTTGGTTCTTATGAGTCGATCATGCATGACGGCCAATTTTTCAAATCGTTCTTTATTTCCGTGCAGCGGGTCCTCTATGGATCTGTCATCTCCTTCTTCGTTATTCTCTTAATGGCCTATCCGCTTTCGAAGAGCGGAAAGGAATTTAAAGCCAGAAACGTGATCATGTGGCTTCTGGTCTTCGCGATGCTGTTCAACGGAGGCTTAGTGCCTTGGTATCTGACGATGAAATCGCTCGGCATGATCAACAGCATCTGGGGCTTGGTGCTAGGCGGGGGATTGCCTGTATTTAATGTCATTCTCGTCATGAACTATTTCCGGAATATGCCCAAGGAAGTGGAAGAGTCCGCTTTAATGGACGGTGCAGGCCCATGGCGAATATTGTTCAGCATCTTCTTGCCGCTGGCGATGCCGGTGCTCGCTACCGTGCTCGTGTTTACGATCGTGTACCACTGGAACGAGTTTTTCCAAGCGCTCGTGCTGATGAATAAATCGGTTCACTATCCGCTGCAATCCTACATCCGGCAGGTCGCGGTGGTGATCGATCCGACCAAGATGGATGAGGAATCGGTCAAACGAATGTCCGAGTTATCCAACCAGACGCTTAATGCGGCCAAAATCTTCATTTCCATGCTGCCGCTGCTTGTCATTTACCCCTTCTTGCAAAAGTACTTCGTCAAAGGGATTACCCTTGGCTCCGTAAAAGGTTAATAAGCGAACGGATGGTGAGTCATGAAACGCTTTGTTGCTCTGCCTCTGGCGGTTTGTCTGCTCAGCTTGGCTTGCCTGGCTTCCGCCTGCAGCAGCTCGAATCGCGAAGCGGAGGTGAAGGCATTGACTGATCAGAAGCAGGATCAGGATAAGAAACAGAAGCAGACTAGCCAAGGAACCGCGGTTCCGGCTTGGTCTGATAATGCCGTTATGTACGAGGTGAATGTGCGGCAATACACGAAGGAAGGGACGTTCAAAGCCTTTGAAGCCCATCTGCCGCGGCTCAAGGAGCTTGGCGTGGATATCTTATGGCTCATGCCCATTCACCCCATCTCCAAGAAGAACCGCAACGGAACCTTAGGGTCCTATTATGCGGTTGACGATTACAAAGTGGTCAATCCGGAGTTTGGGACGGAGGCGGATTTCAGGGCACTGGTGAACAAGGCCCATGAAATGGGCTTCAAGGTCATGCTGGATTGGGTGGCCAATCATACAGGCTGGGACAATCCTTGGATAGCAAATCCGGGCTGGTATACGACGGATGAGAATGGCCATATCGTGCAGCCTCCGGGTACGAATTGGACGGATGTAGCGGATCTGAATTTTGACAATTCGGACATGCAGGCGGCGATGATTGATGCCCTTAAGTATTGGGTCTCGGAATTCGATATTGACGGCTACCGCTGCGATTATGCCGGCGGCGTGCCGACGGCTTTCTGGGAGAAGGCACGCGTGGAGCTGGAGCAGATCAAGCCGGTCTACATGCTGGCGGAGGATGATCAGCAGATTGGACTCTTAAAGCATGCGTTCAATTCCAATTACGGCTGGCAGTTGTACAACATCATGAATCGGATTGCCAAAGGACTTGGCAATGCGGATCAAGTGAAGAAGTACGGGGAGCGGCTTGCGAAGACGTATCCCGGCGGAACCTACCCGCTGAACTTCACGTCCAATCATGACGAGAACTCCTGGACAGGGACGGAATATGAAAGGCTGAAAGATGCGGTGAAACCGCTGGCGGCACTCAGTTTCACCATGCCGGGCATGCCTTTGATCTACTCGGGACAGGAAGCCGGATTGAACAAGCGGCTCCAGTTCTTCGAGAAGGATGAGATTGCTTGGAACGGCGATTTGTCTGCGTCGATGACGGTGTTGTACAAGGAGCTCATTCAATTGAAGCATGACAATCCGGCACTATGGAACGGCAATTCAGGAGGAGCTTATCGCACCTTAGCGGCCGGCGACAACGGCGATATCCTTGTTTTTGAGAGAACGAAAGACAGTAATACAGTAATCGTCGTTATGAATTTGTCGGGCGAAAGCGTGAAGAGCACGATTCAAATGGGGGGAGTCGCAGGAAGCTATAAGGCGTTTCCTTCAGGGGCAGCAGTGGATGTCCAAGCAGAACAGCCAGTCGAGTTAGCGCCATGGGAATACCTGATTTATACGCATTAAAGGAACGGAGTCCGGGGTTGCCCGGACTCCGAGCATTAGGAAGCCCAAAATTTAATCAAGGTGGAGTCTATTCATGCGGAAAAGCCAGATGCGCCGATTATCGATGCTCGTTATGGTCCTGTTTGTGCTGGGCACTTACTTCCCTGTTTTTCCCGGTGGGGGAGCTCAGACTGCAGAGGCTGCCAGTTTAGTAGATGGAAGTCAGTCTCAATTCGTACGGATACAGAACAATTACACGGGGAAGATACTGTTTGCCTCGGAAGATGGGAAAGTCGCTTACGGTACGCCTGAAGAGACGGACCAAGCGTCACAGTGGGAGTTGGAAGTAGTCTCCTCAGAGGGAGAGGCAGGGACCGTTCGGATCAAGAATCGTGAAACGGGCACTTATATGTCTGTTGAGAATTGGGGGAACTACGCAAGCCCTGTTCAACTGTCGGATGCAGGCGCAGGTTCATTCGTTTTGGAATGGCATGTTATGAATGCGGTTACAAACGGGTTTGTGAACATCCAAAGCAAGGTGGATGCAGCGAATTATCTACATATGGAGGATAAGACGGGTTATGCCCAATCCAGCTCAATACCGCCAGAATGGGGTTCCGCTCAGTGGAAGCTGACGCCGGTAACCGACTATGTCCGGTTCAAGAACTACTATAAGCCCAATCCGGCAGACCCGGATAAATACTTAATGGCGAAAGACGGTAAAGTCGGCTATGGCAATCCTGATCCGGCAGATCCGGCTTCCCATTGGGCGATCGAACAAGACGGCGAGCAGGTGAGGATCAAGAACCGAGCAACCGGCCAATTCATGTCGGTTGAGCATTGGACGGATTGGGCGAGCCCGGTCGAGCTGCTGGACGTTGGCGACAATCCGGCGTACGTGCAGTGGAAGATTTTAGATGCCGTTAATGCCGGCTTCTATGTCATCCAATCCGCGGTCGATGCGAATCGCTATATTCATGTGCAGGACAACACCGGCTATGCCCAAGGAGGCGTTATTCCGCCTGATTGGGGAACCCCGCAGTGGGCGATCGAAACGGTAACCGTGAAGGAGCCGTACAATCCGAATCCAGATCCGGGAGAGTCGGGCCCGGCCTATGTTCGCATCAAGAATGACTGGCTCGGCCTGTATATGATTGAAGACAATGGCGAACTGAAATACGGCAATGCGCTGCTTGCCAATCGTGCTTCGCATTGGTTGGTTGTGAAGGAGGACGGGGTTCAGCGGCTGCAAAATCGAGAGACCGGTCATTATATCAGCTTGTCCGGCATTACTTCTGACCAAATGCCGGTAAAGGTCGTGGCGGCGGACGAGAGCCAGCCCTCGGAGCAGCTCATTATCGACAACTTGAATACGGAAGGCAACAAGCTGATTCGCAGCGCTTCGGTGGAAGGCGACTTGTATCTCCATGTGGAGAAGAAGCTTGGTTTCGTACAGTATGGGTCGATTCCCGCAGAGTGGGGCAGTCCGAAATGGTCATTCATTCCGGTGCGCGATCAAGATATTCCCCATTATATTCGGTTGAAAAATAGCTACAGAGGCTCGTATTTGGTCGAAGAGAACGGTCAAGTCATAGCCGGTGATGCAGGGGTGGACAACGCGTTGTCCCACTGGCAGCTGGTGGATGCAGGCAACGGATTGATGCGAATCAAGAACCGGTCTACGGGTCATTCCATGAATGTAGAGGGCATGCAGGAAGGGCCGGAACCTCACAAGAATCCGCTGCGCAGCACGGATGTTGAGGAGAGTTGGACCAGTGCCAAGTGGACTGTAACGGAGCCTTCCACAGGTGTATATGTGTTCAGAAATGGCTATCAGACGGATCAAGTGATACATGTGGAAGACAATTTGGGTTACGCCCAATCCAGCAATATTCCCGAGTTCTGGGGAAGCGCACAGTGGGTAGCGGAGGATGCGCCTGCGTCTTCGGAGACGGTGCTGCCGGATGAATTTGTCCGTCTGAAGAATGCGGATACGGGCTTATATATGCTGGAGAACGAGCATGGCGTTGTTCTCTATGGATCTGAGGCTGCAGATGATGCCCGTGCTCACTGGAATTTCAGCAAGCTCGGACAGACGGAAGGCCATTATCAACTGGTCAACCGAGCGACTGGTCATGCCATAGTCATGGACGCTAAGCTCCCGTATCTCCAAGGCAAACCGGTAGCCGTCAGTACCGCTGCCGATCAATGGGCGGTGGAAACGGCGCAGGGCAATTCGAACCTGCTGCTGCGCAGTGTGGAGCGTCCGTTGGAATATGCCCATGTGCAGGATCGGATGGGATTCGTGCAGCTTGGACTTCGTTCGATTGAATCCCCGGCACTGCAGTGGGTCTTGGAGACCGCGCCGGAGGAAGGCAGCATTCCGGATGGCGGCAGCGGCTCCGAGTCGATCTGGACCGGACGGACAGATGCAGGCTATTTCAAGCTTGTGAATGAAGCAAGCGGTAAAGCAGTTGCAGACCTGAACGGTGTTCCAGGTACGACGGCATCGGATGCGGGCTCCACGCATTTGGATTGGTTACTTCAGGATGAGAACGGCTACAAGCTGATTCGTAATCTGGCATCAGGGGAGTATTTGGCCGCTCAGGATGGTGAGCTTGTCATGCATCCGTCCATAGGAGTCGACACGGCTTCGGAGACAGCTATGCAGTGGCGCATGACGGAACGGAATGGCAAGGCCTTGCTGGAGAATGTGGATGAAGTGGGTATGCTGCTTCAGGTTTCAGGAAGCGGGATTGCACTAGTGGCGGGGCAGGCCGATTCGCCAGCTGACGGACAGATGGTTACCTTTGTTCCGGTGAAGATGGACGTAGACTATGAGGCAGAGCAAGCTTTCGTGAACGGTGGAGCGGCAGCTTCAATAGAGGCGAAGGGCTATACAGGTACAGGGTTTTTAGAAGGATTCCAGAGCGTCGGTGATGCGGCGGTATTCTCCGTATTCGCAGATCAAGCAGGCGAGTATGATGCGGTGCTGCGTTATGCGAACGGTTCTGAGTCTGGTAAGCGATTAACGGCAAAAGTTAATGGGGTGAAAGCGGACAGTCTTAGCTTCGGCGCGGGATCGTCTTGGGATGAATGGAAGGCGTTAAATCTGAAGCTGAAGCTTCGCAGAGGCTTGAATACAGTAACGATTGAGTATGGAACTGGGGACACGGGCTCCGTTTTCTTAGATCGATTGACTCTGAAGAACGCAGTGTCTCCTGCTTATAGGGGAGCAAGTGTGACCTATGATCGATTGGAAGCAGAGCACGCGAACACGAATGGCGAAATTCTCGGGCCGGATCGGACCTATCATGCAGCGGTTTCCGAGGCGTCCGGCAGGCAAGCGGTACGCCTCAGTGAGACGGGAGATCGGGTGTCATTCACGCTGAACCATCCTGCTAACCGGGTAACGGTACGCTATTCCATTCCGGATTCCGCTGACGGAGCCGGAGCGGAGTCGAAGGTTGGTTTGTATATCAACGGAGAGAAGCAGTCCGATATTGATTTGACCTCCAAGTACGCATGGGTATACGGCTCCTATCCATGGACGAACCGTCCGGAAGATGGCGATGCACATCGTTTCTTCGATGAAAGCAGCTTTGAGCTCGGCAATCTTCCGGCAAGAGCGACGCTTGAGCTTCGCAAAGAAGCGGACAGTGACGCGGACTACATCCTTGTGGATTTGATCGAAGCGGATTGGGCTGATGCTCCTTATGAGATGCCGGCGGGCTTCCTGTCCGCTGCCGAATTCGGTGCGGTTCCGGATGACGATCAAGATGATACGGAAGCGGTCCGAAGTGCGATTACGGCGGCAAAGCAGCAAGGCAAAGGGGTATGGATTCCAAAAGGAACCTTCCGCGTGGATAGCGGGCCAATCGAGCTGGCGGATATTACGATCCGCGGTGCGGGCAAATGGCATACCGTGCTGGCAGGCGGCGGATTTATGGGGATAGGCAATCACATTCAGGTATTTGATTTGGCGATTGACGGTGAAGTTACCGCAAGACGGGATGAAGAGCAGAAGTCCGGCTTCGACGGCACCTTTGGCGTAGGATCGACCATCCAGCAGGTTCGAATCGATCATACGAAGGCCGGAATTTGGGTCACGCGACAAGAGCTTGGTGACGGCTCGTCGCTTGCGACGGACGGCCTGTACATTGCCGGTGTTCAAATCCGCAACACCTTTGCGGACGGCATCAACTTCAGTACAGGCACGAAACATTCCGTGGTCGAGCAGAGCCAATTGCGCAATACCGGGGACGACGCCCTCGCGATATGGGCAAACGGCGAACAGTCGGTAGGCAATACGTTCCGGTTCAATACGGCAGAACTGCCTTGGCTCTCCAACAATATTGCGGTTTACGGCGGCCAAGATATTCGAGTAACCGATAATCTGGTTACGGATACGGTAGCCTTCGGTGCGGGCATAAGCGTAAGTACGCGCCATAACCCGCAAGCCTTCGAGGGTGAGACAATCGTTGAACGCAACACGCTGCTTCGAACCGGAGGACGGGAGTACAACTGGCCGGCAGACTTCGGCGGATTGTTCCTGTTCACCGACAGCAGGGAGATGACCGGGAACATTGCGATCCGGAACAATCTCATTCAAGACAGCACCTACCAAGGCATATCGCTGCTCGGTGAGAAAGCAACGGAAGGCATCGTGTTTGAGAATAACGTAGTGGACGGAGCCGGAACTTGGGGCATCCATGCAGCCGGTAATATTAGCGGCATGGCTATGTTCGGGAATACCGTCGTCAGAGGTGTCCGTGTCGGTGAATTTATGGACGGGGCGCAAGGTTTTGAATTCCTGACAAAGGATGCCGGGTTTAACTTTGACGAGGAGCCATACGAAGTGCTGCTGGACGGCGTTTCTACTTCGGATGCTTCTTACCGCCTGGAAGCAGGAACGGGCCAGCAAGCAGCTGTTATTGAGAATCAACTTCCGGTTACAGAGGGAGTCAACTGGTCGATCTCCGATCCAGAGATCGCATTCGTAAGTGAAGCCGGTTTGGTAACTGCGAAACGAGCTGGCAGAACGACGCTGACAGTTACGAAAGACATGATTGCCAGAGTGTTCACCTTGGAGGTCACGGATAAGACAGCTCCGGCGTGGAATGAAACCAGCGAGCTGAGGTTGACGGCGGATACGGGCACAGCTTGGACCGTTGAATGGCCGGCTGCACAAGATGACAGCGGTGTCTCGGCATACCGCGTTACATGGGGCGGGAAGTACCGGACCGTATCTGCAGACATGCTTCAACTGAAGATAACGGATTTGGCTTCGGGGACGGCGTATGTTGTCCATGTAGATGCACGCGACTCTTCCGGTAACTGGACAGCGGTTCCACTTACGGCTTCCTTCACGACCGCGTCGGTATTGCCGACGACTGTGCCAGCAGGCGACGCTGAGAACACGTGGATTCGTGAAAGCGAGACAGCGCAGGGCATACCGGTATTTACAGTGGATCAAGCTGTGCTGAAGCGCAAATTACTTGAGCTGCAAAGCGGAAGCGAGGCCAAGGAGCTGGTCATTGCGACAGGTTCGAAGGAGCCAGCCGCTGAGGTCGTACTGCCAGCCGCGATTCTGCGTGAAGGCGCTAAAGTTACAGCAGACACCAGCATCGTGATTAACCATGGCGGGGCATCCTATGTGCTTTCACTTAGCAAGATTGCGGCGTTGCTCCCAGTGGACGCAGATGCAGAACTGCGGATTTTCATCCGGCATCTAGAGCCTGGTGAGGCGGGCAACCCAGCTGCTGGTACAACAGGGACCGAATTACGCAGCGACATCTATGAGTTCCGTTTATCCGTGGAGGCTAAAGGATCAGCAGCTGTAGATCTGCATGATCTAGGCGGCATGTATTTCACTAGAGTGATCCCGGTCAGCGGTGAGATTTCATTCGATACGGCAACCGGCGTCGTCTATGACGAGGCTGCCAAGCAGTGGCGCCATGTTCCGACGCACTTTACTAAACTAGCAGATGGAACGGTAGAAGCGACCATTCAGAGCGTAACGAACAGCCTGTATGCCGTCATCGACCAGCAAGTTTCATTCAAGGATTTGCAAGGACATTGGGCAGAGGCAGCTATTCATGCTTTGGCTTCGAGGCGGATCGTGTCCGGATCGGATGGCGAGACCTTCAGGCCGACTCAAGCCGTAACCCGTGCTGAATTTACGAAAATGATAGCCGAGGCGCTGGGACTTCCAGCGGTTGCAACAAACCGATTCAAAGACATACCGTCAGATGCTTGGTACAACGGAGCAGTCGGCGCTGCAGTGAAAGCAGGCATTATTAGCGGTTATACAGACGACACCTTCCGCCCGAAAGAGTTGATTACCAGGGAGGAAATGATGGTTATGCTAATGCGGGCATATCGTGCTGCAGGCCATGCCAAGGATTCGACAGCGGTACAGAACTTATCATTTAAGGATGCGAATCAAATCGCCGCATGGTCGCTTCCATCGATCAAAGAAGCGGTCGCGCTGAAGGTTGTCCAAGGTCATTCGGATGGCAGCATCGGACCGAAGGAGCAGGCAACGCGGGCTGAAGCGGCCTTGATGCTGACGAATCTGTTGAAACCATTGGCATTCCAGAACTAGAGGAATCATAGTCGTACCATTCCACTCGCCCTTCCTATCAAAAGGGGGAGGCGAGTGGACTTCCTTTGGCGCAAATCGTTAAGGAGGTGGGGCCAGTCAGCAAAGTTAGTATGGTAGCTAAGGTACAGAATTACATAGCTGTATGTATTCCGCGGCTTGGATCGAAAACATTGAGGAGGTTTGTTAATGCGTAGTAGAAGCAAAATATCCGTATATTTAATGGTTGTGGCACTTATCTTTTCACAATTGGTCATTTTTCCGCATCTGGCGAAAGCGGCTGGCGGACCTGATTTGGTGGTAACGGGCATTACATGGACGCCGGCTTCACCTCAGACTGGCAATGAGGTAACCTTCAGCGCCACGATTAAGAATCAAGGTGCTGATCCGAGTCCGGCAGGCGTTGTTCACGGTGTGTTATTTACGGTAGATGGTACGTCCGTAAGCTGGAGTGACAATTACACCTCTTCCATCGCGGCGGGTGCATCCGTAACGGTGACGGCCACAGGAGGTCCGAGCGCTAAAGCCTCATGGACATCAACTTCCGGAACGCATACCGTGAGCGCTTATGTGGATGATGTGAACCGAATTGCCGAATCCAATGAAAGCAACAATACTTGGAACCAAAGCATAACCTTATCCAGCTCGGGAACGCCTGACTTGGTAGTAACCGATATTACGTGGACGCCGGCTTCTCCTCAGACAGGCAATGAAGTTACGTTTCGTGCTGTCATCAAGAACCAAGGAACAGCAGCAACTCCGGCTGGTACGATTCACGGCGTGTTGTTTACCGTGGATGGGACATCCGTCAACTGGAGTGACAATTACACCTCTTCCTTGGCTGCAGGTGCGTCCGTTACGGTAACGGCTACAGGAGGTCCAAACGCCAAGTCTTCGTGGACTGCAGCATCCGGTACCCATACGGTGCGAGCTTTTATTGATGACGTGAATAGAATTGCGGAATCCAACGAGTCGAACAACACGTTTGACAAAACCATCACACCTGGAGCAGGTGCTGGAACAGTAGACCTGATCGTAACCGATGTTTCCTGGTCACCGGCTTCTCCTCAGACAGGCAATGAAGTGACCTTCAGCGCTGTCCTTAAGAACCAAGGTACCGCTGCGACTCCAGCTGGAACGATACACGGCGTCGTTTTCTCCATTAACGGGACATCCGTGAACTGGAGTGACAACTACACGTCCTCCATTCCGGCGGGCAGCTCCGTTACGGTAACGGCTACAGGAGGACCAAACAGCAAAGCTACCTGGACGGCTGCGGCCGGCACTCAGACCGTAAGAGCTTTTGTGGATGACATTAACCGAATAACGGAATCGAATGATAACAATAACACCCTCGATGAAAGCATTCTAGTAAGCGTACCTAGCAAGCCTGACCTAGTCGTAACGGATGTTACATGGTCACCTGCCTCTCCTGCTGCAGGGAACGCTGTCACTTTCAGTGCAGTAGTGAAGAATCAAGGAACAGCAGCTACAACCGCTGGAACGGCAAGCAATGTATCGTTCTATGTAAACGGTACCAAAGTAAGCTCAGTCATTAACTACACCACATCCATTGCAGCAGGTGCTTCCGTAACGCTTACGCAGAACTCCGGGTCATGGACAGCCGTAAACGGTATTCATACGGTGAACGTTGTTGTAGACGAGACATCGCTAATCAGCGAGTTGGATGAGAACAACAACAGCTATAGCAAGAGTCTGACTATCGGAGTCGTTCAGAACTATGGCGCAACCGTGCCTTACGACAGCTATGAAGCAGAGGACTTAACGATTGTCGGCGGATCCGTAACGGGTCCAAGCACAACATGGACGACAGCGGAATCGGAAGCTTCAGGAAGAAAAGCAGTACGTCTAGCACAAGGGCAATCCGTTGAACTAACGCTGAGTAACCCTGCACAAGGTATTGTAGTGCGATACTCGATGCCAGATAGTGCATCGGGTTCAGATATTTCTCAAAATATTAGCCTCTATGCGGGCACCACCCATGCGGCAGATATTTCGTTAACAAACCGATACTCCCACCAATATGGACAATATGGTTCTGACGGCGCTGAAATGCAGTGGTCGAATACGCCGGGAATCAACCACCATCGTTATTTTGACGAAAGCCGTGTCCTTCTGGGTCAGCAATATGTGGCAGGTACGAAGATCAAGCTCCAGTGGGATGCCAATGATTCCAATCCTTCGGGAAACACCTACGTGCTGATTGATTTAATCGAGACAGAAGCAGTCACTGCGGCACTTACGAAGCCATCGGATTATGTGTCGATTACGAATTATGGGGCAACGGCCAATGATGGCGTAGATGACACGGCAGCTATGACCTCCGCAATTGCGGCTGTGAATGGCACTTCCATTAAAGGCGTATGGATCCCTGAGGGCACCTTCGACTTTAAAACAGGAACAAGAGGTACGACCAAAATTAAACTGCCAAGCGGTGTGTCCGTCAAAGGTGCAGGCATGTGGCGTTCGACGCTGCAAGGCGCGTATGCCGGCATTCTATTGCAAGGCGGGAATGTGACGCTTTCCGATTTCATGATCAAGGCTGAGGAAACCTATCGTTCGAATGCGACGGGGATTGCCGGGATTGAAGGAAATGCACTCAACTCTACGATCATGAATATTTGGATGGAGCATACGAAGGTCGGTCTATGGTTGAATGAAGGAACGGCAAATGCGCTCGTTTCCAAACTAAGGGTACGGGACACTTGGGCGGATGGAATCAACATTAACGGAGGCACGATTAATACGATTGTGGAGCAAAGCAACTTCCGTAATAATGGCGATGACGGTATGGCGATGTGGTCCAAATCGTTGAATGGCGGTACGGGAACGGTTGAAAGCAGCACATTCCGCTATAACACGGTGCAGATTCCGAACCTGGCGAACGGCATCGGCATTTACGGTGGCAAAAATAATACGGTAAGCAATAACCTCATCCTGGATATCGTTGATAACGGCTCAGGCATCCAGTTTGGCACAAACCACGGACCTATAGCGTTTACGGGCACGCTTACGATTACGAACAACAAGCTGGTTCGCAGCGGCTCGTACCATCATGATTATGGCTACCAAATCGGGGCGATTTGGGGATATTGGGTGAATAATAACGGTCTCGCTCAAGGATTAACCGTCAATGTAAGCAGCAATGTGATCGACAGCAGCACGTATTCAGGTGTATTCATTGAGGAAGCAAGCGCAAGTGCAGTCGTGAATTACACGTCCAATACGATTAACAATTCAGGCACCTATGGCGTCTATGTAAGAGGTTCCGCAAATGGATCGGCTGCATTCAACACGAATACGGTAAATGTAGCTCCTTCAGGTAAGTTTAAAAATGATTCGGCGAGCTTTACGGCAACGGGTACGGGGAACAATTGGTAAACCCCTTTGGTAGATTAGAGTGATGGAACAGGCCGGTGCCTTTAGGGTGCCGGCTTGTTTTGTTTGTAGCGGGAGAAGAGGTTAATGGATAGCAAGGAAAGTAAATAGGATGCAATAGTAACGATCATGCGGCAATTGTACAATTAGTAGGAAATGTAAGCTTTAGGAGAAAACATATGCAGAGAGGAAAGATGACATGAAGAAGCGGATAGGCGCATTTGCAATGGCGATGATGATGCTTGCACCTATGAATACGTTTGCGGCTGATGCTGGGGCTACCTCGGCGGACGGCGTCGTTTACGGAGCGAATCTTGTTCCTAATGGTGATTTTGAAAGCGGTGCCATAAGTTGGCCGAACTGGGTCAATATTAATATCGGCAAGGAATCTCCACATGGGAAAGAGCAGGCTTTGAAAATCCCTGCCGGCTTTGGCATTACCGGACTTGATTTCGGTGCGCTTGAACCGAATCGGACGTATCGTTTTGGCGCATGGTACAAGTTTGTGAATGGGGATGCCGGCGGCAATTTGAAGCTGACGCTTGGCAAGAATTTCTCGAAGCAGCTTGATTTTGTTGAAAGTGATGGGGAGTACCACTATATCGAAACGATATTTACCGCGCCTCCTGAGCTAATGCCAACCTCGAATTCGAATCTAACGCTCGTGAAGTGGTCAGGGGCAGATTTCTATCTGGATGATGTTGTGCTGGAGAAGGTTTCGAGCGCGGAGGATGTGAAGAAAGAGGCCATCGCGCCAGCTTTCCTGCATGCGACGGACAATTCGGAAACCGCAGTCGATCTGGTGTGGGAGAAGCCGCTAGGGAATCCGGCTGTGAAATATACCGTATATCAGGATGATAAGGCAGTCGGTGATACGGCGAATACATCGTTTACGGTGGAAGGGCTGGAAGCAGGCGGTTCGTACAACTTTAAAGTTGTTGCGGCTAAGGAAAGCCAGACTTCTTTTGCAACAAATACACTCAATGTTCATACGGTAACACCGCTTCCTGCGCTGACGAAAGAGCTGTATCCGGGCCAAATCGGTGTCGGTCTGGAAGGTCTTGGCGGGCGTGGATACGAGTTCGCGGATGCGGCTAAAACGCTGCGGCAATGGGTGAAAGCAGACGGCAGCGAAGGCGTGAAGGTGGATGCCAATGGCTGGCCGACTGAGGATGCGGCGACCGTATTCTTCGATCATCGCCCGGTTGCGGCGTGGCTCAATGATATCGATGATCCAACGAAGCAATTCCCGGACATCAGCGGCGTGTACAAGCTGTCGTTCAAAGGTCAAGCGGTGCTTGGCAATTTGGATGCTTCGAGTCCGTTTACGGTAGAGAATCAAAAGTATGACAAGAAGTCTAATACGACAACGGCAGATATCGTACTGCCGAAAGGTAATGGCTTGCTGTTTATGAACTTCACGAAGACAAGCGGCGGCGTGAGCGATGTGAAGCTCCTGCGTCCGGGCTATTCTGCTGGAGATACGTTCACGAAGGAGTTTCTGCAGGCGCTTCAGCCGTTTGGCACGCTTCGTTTCATGGACTGGCTGAGCACGAATAACAACAATCCCGCTTATCCGGCGGTTACCGAGTGGAGCGATCGTAAGCTGACGACAGATGCAACGCAGCTGCTCCAAGACGGGACGCATGGAGTAGCGTGGGAGTATGTAATTGAGCTTGCTAACCAAACGAACAAGGATATTTGGATCAACATCCCGGTTGCGGCAAGCGATGACTACGTGAAGTCGCTGGCAGCGCTGCTGAAAGAAAAGCTGAATCCGGGTATCAAGATTTACTTGGAGTACTCCAATGAAGTGTGGAACGATCTGTTCAGTCAGCAGGCTTACAACAAAGCTGCGGCAATCGCTGAAGGGGCGAAAGAGGGATCGGTGCTGAATCAGTATACGATGCAATCGTATTTTGACGATCCGAACGATGGCGACTATACGCCGCAGAAGCGTTCTTGGACGCGCCACCGGATTGCGCAGCGGTTGATCGAGATCGGTCAGCAGTTCCAGACCGTCTTCGGCGAAGACTCGCTAAACACGCGGGTTAGACCGGTTCTCAGCTGGTTCGCGATCATTCCGGATCAGTACGAGGATATGCTGAACTGGGTTAGCAAAGTGCACGGCGATCCGAAGAACTATTTCTATGCGATCGCCAGTGCGCCATACTTTAATTCAAGCGCGGCAAGCGATGCAGCATCGACAACCGAAGTACTGACGGCGATGCAGGAAGACAGCAAACGGTTTAGCAGTCCGGATGGAACGAAACAGGAACTGATTAGTTTGGCAGATCAGTATGGCCTCAAATCGTACACGTATGAAGGCGGACCGGACTCCGGCGGCGGCAGTACGATCAACGTGGAGAACCGTATCGCTGCACATCGTTCGGAGCGTATGGGAGATCTCGTTAAGTATGATGTTGGAAACAATTTCTTGGATCAGAACGGCGACATGTTCATGTACTTCACATTGACGAGCGGCTACAACCGTTATGGCATGTGGGGAGCGTCCGAGGATATTCTCGATAATCTGGAGACGCCAAAATATGAGGCGCTAACCTCTCTGCTCGGCACCGATGCGCAGCCGTTTAGCGACGTGACGAAGTCTCACTTCGCTTATGAGGCAGTGAAATCGCTGTATGCCGCTCATATTGTGACAGGCGAGAATGGAAGCTTCCTTCCGAAGCGCTTGCTTGCCGGCGGTGAGCTGGAAGTGATGCTGAACCGCTTAGCGACTTACGTGCAATCGCGTTCGGTCGCAGCGCTTGCTGATTATAAGGCAGCGGATTTGGGCGATGGCGCTGTCACTCGCGAGCAGCTGGCTGTGCTGCTGGTGCAAGCCTATGAGGCTGGCACGGGCCGGACGGTGAAGCACCCTGAAGCAGTGGTGCTGAAGGATGCGAAGCAAGTGAAGGCAGATGCGCTGCCTGCGGTGGAAGCCGCAGTCGCAACCGGCCTCTTGTCGGCAGATGGCGGCAAGTTCAAGCCGCAGGCGAAGGTCACCCGCGCGGAAGCGGCAGTCGCGCTTGCGAGATTGCTCGAGTACGTTCGCTAAGACGAGGGAGCTTGAGGTGTAGAAAGCTAGACGGAACGGAATGACGGAATGACGGAATGATGGAATAGTAGAAAGACAGAAGGACAGAAAAGACAGAAGGACAGAAGGACAGCAGGACAGAATGAAATGGGACGGACAAGTTGACCGGTTACGGTCGGCTTGTCCGTTTTTCTGTGTTGTTGGAGGTGCAACCCGAACCCGAACCCCGAACCCGAACCCGAACCCGAACCCGAACCCGAACCCGAACCCGAACCCGAACCCCTCTACTACCTCCAACTAACTAATCGGTTTCAGTATCACCTGCCACCTAGCTTAGTTTGATATGCGCCTTTTCCAATATGAAGAGAAAAGTAAGGGATTGAGACTAGTATTGTGTGAATGTGAGAGCTGAGAGCGGCTATTCCGCTATCGGAGTGCAATTTGGATGGTTTTACTAGCTGAGAGCGGATATACCTCTTTCGGAGATAGAAAGTAGGGGATTGAAGCCATTATTGTGTGAATGTGAGATATGAGAGCGGCTATTCCGCTATCGGAGTGTAATTTGGATGGTTATACCTGCTGAGAGCGGATATACCTCTTTCGGAGGTAGAACGCAGGTGATTGGGTTAGTTTGAGAGCTGAGAGTAGGGTTCGACTATCGGCCCTGAACTAGCCGGGATTAGCTGCTGAAAGTCGAGTATGGCGACTCTCAGCAGCCGTCATAAGTAAATGAAAAGCAACGGATGTCAATATTGACTCATAGAACCGCCGCGGGGCAGTTGCTACAATCAAGTAAAAGGCCATTTATGTCACTTTTGGCTGAAGTTTAGGGATAGAAGGGATGAGAGGCTGCAATGGGTTTAACGAATGGCAGTAGTCCGGATTGGTCGAACGGGAGAGCGGCACGCCGCCCGTTAACCTGGGGGTATGCGCTCGTGTGGTACCACGGATTTATACGGCAGGGAGACGACTCGGTGCTGGGGAAGCTCGATTTCTTGAAGCGGCATGGGCTTGTCACGACCGGCATAGACTTGAGTGAAATGGCAGCTATGGACGAGGCACGCCGCGATCACATCGGTGAAGAGTTAGTGAAACACGGACTTCAATTGACACCCCACATCGGCTTTAACTACTTAAATGCCGGTAAGGACGAGCGAGAACGGGAAACGGAGCGCATTGCGGAGCAGCTGCGATTATGTCTGCCGATCATGAGGGGTCAAATCGCGACGACAGGGATGCGGGCCGGGCACCGGTTTGACCGGGTGATGCCGCTGGAAGATAAGCTCGCTCGTATATCGGAAGCGATGGCGCCGCTTGCTGCCATTTGTTCGGAACTCGGGGCACCGCTTAGTGTGGAAAATCACGGTGACTACTACATCGCCGACTTGGTCCAGCTATGCCAAGCGACCAAGCAGCTCTACATTTATCTGGATACCGGAAACACCTACTTGATCGGTGAACGTCCGCTTCCTGCATTCGAGCTGGCGGCGCCGTATACGATCGGCACACATTTCAAGGATCACATCGTTGGACCGCGTACGGATGTGTATCCGCTTCAATTTGAAGTAAAGGGAGCTGCGCTTGGCGACGGCGACGTTCCGCTACGCGAATGCTACGAGCTGCTTATGAAGCATGCTCCTCTGAAGGATAAGCTGGTCATGGAAGTTGAGATGATTAGCCCATTGGACATGGATCCCGAGCTGTGCCTAGAGCGTTCGCTTCGATTCATACAATCACTTGAACCCATCGCCAAAGGAGAGATCATGCAATGAGTGAAGTTTTATTACGTGCAGCCGTTATTGGCTGCCGAATGGGATTAAACCATGCCAAGGCGATTGCCTCGCTGTCCGAGTTTGAGCTCGTTGGCCTGTGCGATCTGAACGCAGACACAGCACGCGATGCTGCTGCTCAAGCCGGCGGCTCTGCAGCGATTTATACCGATTTCGCCCAAATGCTGCAGGAACTGCAGCCGGATGTTGTCATTATTGCAACACCAACAGGCTCTCACGCCCGTCTGACCATCATAGCCGCGGAAGCGGGCGTGAAAGCAGTTTACTGTGAGAAGCCGATGGCTGTTAACATGGGTGATGCCCGCAAAATGATGGAAGTATGCGAAGCTAACGATACCTTACTCATTATTGGCCATCAACGACGTATGTCCGCGCCATTCATGACAATGCGCAGATTAATTCAAGAAGGTGCAATTGGCAAGCCGCACTTGCTGCGTGCAACTTGCGCAGGCGATTTCTTGAGCGATGGCACACACAGCGTAGACATATTACTCAGTCTTACAGGCGATGACAAAGTGAAATGGGTGCTTGCTGCCATGTTCAGACAAGACGTAGAGCCAGGCTTGCCGGATCAATACGATTATGCCATCTTTACCGGTCGCAGGTACGGACATGCGGTGGAAAGCGGCATGATGGTGACGCTCGAATTCGAAAGCGGCATCCGCGCGGAATTTCTAACAGGTGATGCGAGACTGCCGGGCAGTGACTACCAAGACATTGAGGTCATCGGCGATCAAGGTCGCCTGTGGCGTGCCGGTGATAGCGCGAACCCACAGGTGCAAATTCAAGATGCACAGGCCGGAGGCTTCCGCGCCGCTGAGCTGGATGCGCCGGATGACTTCAACGATGGACTCCCAGGCGTGTTCCGTCAATTGGCAATCTCCATGCGAACCGGCGCTCCTCATCCGCTTGCAGCATCCATTGCAATTAACGTAATGGAGGTTGTCATGGCGGCATACGAATCAGCAAGACTTGGACGCAGAATCGAGCTGCCGCTGAGCCAAGACCGATTCCCGCTTGATATTATGCTGGAAGGTACGGTGACAACGTCATGAGTATCATTGCTTGCTCTACCTCTGTCCGCTGCGGTTCCGGCTTTGAAGAAGCTCTGGCGTCCATCTCTTCTGCCGGCTTCCGCTACGTGGATATCCTCGCAATCGACGGTTGGGTTCACGTCCACACGAGCGAGCTTGTAACGGGACAAGACCAGGCCGAACAAATTAGCCGATCCAAGCAGCTGTTAGCCCAATATAACTTACAGCCAGTGGCCACAAACAGTGGTGTATCCCCGCAGCTTCATGACCGTTCACCCGAAGCCATAACGCGCAGAAAGGCAGAAACTGCCGGCCTGATGCAGTGGATGAAGGCACTGAACATCAACATCGCTGCAATCCAGCCACGGCAGCCCGATCGAACTCGCCCTTGGGAAGAGGTGCTGGACGATTGCATCGCATCGCTCCGAGAGCAACTGGCCATTGCGAATGCAGAAGGCATCCATTTGGCGCTGGAGTTCCACGTAAACAGTCCATTTGAGACGATGGAGCAGTGCTTGCGTTTGATGGAGCAGATGCCGGACATGCCAATCGTCTACGATCCGACCCATTTTGTAATGCAGGGGATACCGCTCGAAGAGACGTTCGTATTCTTAGACCGGGCAGCACATGTACATCTACGGGATGCGGCAAAGGATGAGATGCAGGTTCGCTTCGGCGCCGGTGCTGTCGATTTCGAGCGGGTTCTCGAAGAACTGAAGCAGCGTAATTATCAAGGAGGCTTCTCGATCGAATATTTACAGACGGATCAATTCGACGTCATGGAAGATGCAGTTAAGCTCTATGATCGAATTAAGGAAGCTTTTCCAGCGGTAACGATATAGCTATAGCAAGCAGAACCCAACCCATGAACAATGTTCATGGGTTTTCTATGTAGAGGATATTTCAAGCGGCAATCCGAATGTATGACCATAGAATGGGAATAGTTGATGACAGTGACTTCATTTAAGCTTCCGTCAGAGCACGAGTCGCTCGTTTCGCTCGTATTGCCTCTGGAGGCAGACTGGTCGGATTCGCCGCTTTTTTGCAGTGGGGCTATACCAATGGCTTGCGGCGGGTTATTATCTACATTGGACGATATACGGAAGATGGGCGAGATACTCCAGGATTTTGTAGCGGAGTCGCTGCATCCAACCATGACCATTATCGGGTCTGGGGTTCAATAGATGAAGGCAATATCGTAAGTCTGATCGAAGAAAGCGAAGTGTCTGATACATGGTGAAAATCGGTGTCGATGCCGGCGGCACATTAATTAAACTGGCTTATAAACAAGGCGAATCCATCTCGTTTATGACGTTTCCGGCCTTGCAGCCAGAGCAAGCTGTGAGGTGGATTAACGCATTCGGCGACGATGCGCAGATCAGTATAACAGGCGGAAAAGCAAGCCTACTGCAGTCTATGCTGGGGCGTCCTGCGCTTGGCATGGTTGAGTTTGAAGCCACATGCAAGGGTGTTCGCTATCTGCTTCTGCAGTCAGGCGTAACCGAGGAAGCACACATCCTGACGAATGTGGGAACAGGCACGTCGATTCACTATTTTGACCATAGCAGCCAGAAGCGGCTTGGCGGAACAGGCGTCGGCGGCGGAACCCTTATGGGTCTGTCTCAGGTGTTGACCGGGGTCACGGATTATCATGAGCTCATACAGCTTGCGGCAGCGGGAGATCGTGACCGAATCGACTTGAAGGTCAAACATATCTATCAAGGCGCGGAGCCTCCGATACCGGGGGATTTAACGGCAAGCAATTTTGGGAGAGTCTTCGCATTAGCGGCTTCGGATCACTTGTCTAAGGAAGAACTGTTAGCTTCCGTAGTGGGGCTAGTTGGGGAGACCGTAGCAACAGCCAGTGTGCTTGCGGCTGCGCAATACGACATCGCTTCTATTATTTTTGTAGGTTCTTCGTTTATTCGGAACGATCTCCTTAAAGAGGTGGTCGAAGGGTATACCAGGCTGCGGGGTGCCACTCCACTATTCATCGAGAACGGCGAGTACAGCGGAGCCATTGGTGCGCTTCTGAGTTTAAGCGTTTAGCAAGACCGGGAATCCGTTTCGACGGAGGCCCGGTTATTTTGTGTGCAAGCTGCTTCACCGCGGTTACTGACACATCAGGAAAAAATAGTGCTTACAAAAAGTCGGATTTCTCTGATACACTGAAATACAACTTCACTTACAAGCGCCATTCACTATAGAAAACGAGGTAATCCTATGCTGTCGATGTTGCGAGATTCCATTAAAGGCCGAATGATCGTCATCCTGCTGCTCAGTTCCGTCGTGCCCTTGGCTTTAATCGGAAGCATGTCGTATTATTCCTTTCATTCCTTTATGGAAAACAAGCTGAAGAGCGGCATCAATGAGAATGTGAAGAAGGAGCTTGTCAGCCTCGATAATATTTTGAAAAATATGAATTTCGCCTCTCAGCAGCTCGCACTGGACAAAACGATCACCTCGCGCATCCAAGAGTATCTGACGACCGATGATCAGATTCGCAAAACGGATATCTTGCTGCTCGTGCAGGACCGGATGTCGCTTATTAATTACACAAGTCCGTATGCCGGAGCGATTGCACTGGTGGATGCGAAGGATTACCATGTGTTTATTCAGAGCTACCCGATGATGGACAAGATCACCATGTTTGAGAATCCGCTGCTATTGGAAGCGAACGGTGTATCGTACTTTGCCCCTCATCGATCGACAGACAAGTATAATACGGACAATACGCAGGTGTTTTCTCTCGTCCGCAAAGTGAATGACTTTGATACGAATTCCTCGTTTTATGTATATACGGAAAGCAATTTCAACACGTTGAAGCGACTGTTCGACGACGTGCAATATGGTGAGCCTGTTAAGCACCTGTTGTTAGATGCCAACAATAGAATCGTATTTAGTGAGGATCGCGCAAGGTTCCCGTTGTTTGCCAAGTTTGAAGCAGAAGATAAAGCCTCCGATGACCTGCGTTTTATCGCTACCAGCGAGCAAGGGTGGAAGATTGCCGTCGTGATGAAAGGCGATGCCTTCCAGCAGGAAATCAATTCTTGGCTAGGTAAATTCGTAACAGTCGGCTTGTTCACGCTGCTGCTCAGTCTGCTGCTTGCCTTTATAGGTTGGCGGACCGTATATCGACCGCTTCATGTATTCCGCAGAGAGATTGAATGGGTAGGCGACAATCCGTCGTATCGTCCGCAGAAATGGCTGCGGCTTCGTGAGTTTGATGAGGTGCTCGGCCGCTTCTATGCGATGAAAGAGCGTGTATTTGATTTGTTGAAAGAAATTGAGCGCCGAGAAAAAGCAAGGAGCAACGTGGAGGTCGAGAAGCTGCGCCATCAGATCAATCCGCATTTTATCCATAACACGCTGAATACGGTACAGGTCATTGCCAAGATGAATAAGCAAAATGAGATTGTGAAGCTGATCACACATTTCACCCGCATTCTGCACTACAACCTGGGCAAAGAAGGGACACATGTGCGCGTGCAGGAGGAAGTCGATAATATTAACGACTATATGGCGCTGCAGAGCATCCGGTACAGCCATCAGTTTGAAGTGCAAATGGATGTGAATCCATCGACGCTGGATGTCCAGATCCCTCGTTTTGTGCTGCAGCCGCTCGTTGAGAATGCGATTTATCATGGCTTCCGCAACCAAGATGGCACCATTAGTGTTCGGATCGAACCTCACCTTGGAGGCGGGATTACGATGTGCGTATCCGACAACGGAGAGGGCATGTCGGAGGAACGGCTTCAATCGCTGCTTGAAGAGAAGAATCCGGATTCACGCTCGGTCGGCATGGGCATCGGTTTAAGCTTTGTGCATCGATTAATTCAGGCCTATTATGGAGAGAGCTCCGGGCTGCGCATTGAAAGCACACTGGGCGAAGGTACGGCGATTACGATTGAAATTTTGACAGGGAAGGGAGGCGAGCAGCCATGATCCGAGCCATACTGGTCGATGATGAGCATATCGTACGCAAAGGATTAATTCATATTCTTCCATGGCAGAAGCATGGGATGGAGGTTGCCGCCGACTTTGAAAGCGGGGAGAAGGCACTTACATGGATGGAGCATGAGCAGGTCGACTTGCTCGTCACCGATTTGTCGATGCCGGGGATGTCGGGCTTTGAGCTGATGCGAATCGTGAAGGAGCGATTTCCGAACACGGAAACGGCGATTCTCACCTGTCATCAAGATTTTCAGTATGTACAGGATGCGCTGCGGCTGGGCGCAATTGATTATATTGTGAAGACGGAGCTCGACGATGAGAAGCTCGATCGATTGTTCGGCCGCATTGCCGAGCGGCTGCTCGCGGACCGGGAAGAGAAATCTTCCCGCACGCAGCCGGCACCGGCTTCAGCGCAGTCTTCGGTCACACTGCTGCTCGCGCTCAAGGCTGACTGCAAAGTACAGGAGTTGTACGCGCAGCCCGGCTTGAATGACAAACCGCTTGTCGCGCTGCAAGGCAATGCCTGGTTTACAGAGGAGCTTGCTTTCCAGCCGGAAGGCGAAGCGCAGTCAGCATTGTCTGCGCGCTGGGCGGTATTTTGCCTGCATCAGGTTGGCGTTAAGGATCGAAGCCGGCTCAAGTCGGTGCTGGATACCTATATCAAGCGTCACTCCTTCTATGTGATGGCGACGACCCTGTCGGCCGCAGCCGTGCATGATTCCATGCAGGATGTGCTGCTCTGGGAGACGAAGCCGGTTCGTGAGGATTGGATAAAAGGCTGGCGGAATTTCGAGTGGCTGTTTCAGGATGAGGCGTTCCACACGTTTATCGAGCAAATTGCGGAACAAAGGCCTGATCCAAACAAGCTGTGCGGCATGATTCACCAGACAATCTGGGCGTGGAGAAGCATGCTGAGATGGACGGAACGGGACGAGCTGCTGCATGAGCTCGGCGGCTTGCAGACATGGGCGCAGTGGCAGAGCTTCCTGCAGCGTCTTCGTCGTTCGCTTCGGGCAATACTGGATCAGAGCGGAATCGATAAGGATATTACGGCAAGAATGATCCAATCGATTGAATGGTCGCTGCTGCGATTGGATGAAGGGGTTACACAGGAGGAGGCTGCTGCAGAGGTGCACCTCAGCCGCGGCTATTTCAGCGACTGCTTCAAACGAACAACCGGCGCTACTTATAACGATTTCATGCGGATGCTTCGCATGGACCAGGCTAAGCGACTGCTGGTTCATAGTAGTCAAGCCATTCAGGAGATCGCAGCCAAATGCGGGTTCGCCGATGAATCGTATTTCCGCAAGCTGTTCAGGCAAGAAACAGGCCGATCGCCGCGTGCTTACCGCGAAGAAGAAGCCGTGTTCGAGGAGTTTATGCACTGGCCGCCGGTGGGCAAGTAAGACGAGTAAGTGAAAAATGTCTTCCGACCAGTGAAAATTGTACGATGAAGGACGCATGTTCTGACAAAGTTCGGTCAGAAGATGCGTTTTTTCTGTACTGCCCCCTGTTCAAAGCGCGTTATGATTGGAATCGAATCAACACCATATTCTTTGTCATAGAGAGGGGCATTTGACAGAATGATCAAAAAGTGGGCAAGTGTGAGTTTGCTTTCGCTTATGGTTTTTGTAAGCGCATGCGGCAACAATGGCGGTAACAACAATACAGCCAACACAGCGGAAGGCAACAAAACCAATAATACAACGGCTGCTGAAACAACAGAGACAACAGAACCGGCAGCTGAACCAGAGGTTGCTGCGGATCCATTCGGCAAGTATCCCGAGTTGGTTGAGTTCACAACGATCAGACCGACAATGAACAATCCGAAGTTCCCTGAAGGCGAATCGTATGAAGATAACGTCTTCAACAAATTCATGGAAGAGAAGTTGAATGTAAAGCCTAAGTTTGTATGGATGGCGCCGCAAGATGGTGACGCTTACAAGAAGAAGCTTGATCTCTCCATCGGCGGAAACGACATCCCGGATGTATTCCAAATCGTCGGCAAAAACATCACGGAAGTACAATCCACTGTGAAACGTCTCGTTGAAGCGGACATGATCGAGGATTTGTCGACCGTGTATGAGCAATACGCTTCCCCGGCTATCAAAGAAGCCTACGCTTCTGCAGACAACCGCGGACTTGACTTGTACAAAGTCGATGGCAAGCTCTACGGTATTCCGAGCCAAGGCGGCTTGGAGAACTTCAACTTTGTCTGGGTTCGTGACGACTGGCGCAAGAAGCTGAACCTGGCTGAGCCGAAGACGATTGAAGACGTTGAGGCAATCGCCAAAGCGTTCAAAGAAAAAGATCCGGCGGGCAACGGCACAACAGTACCGATGGCGATGCAGATGCAAACGGAAACAGACGGATTGTTCGGTCCGGGCTACATTTTCGACCAATTCGAAGCTTTCCCTCGCCTGTTCTATAAGGATGCATCGGACGCTGTCGTATACGGCGGTATCCAACCGCAAATTAAAGACAGCTTGAAGCTTATCGCTAACTTATATAAAGAAGGTCTGATTGAGAAAGACTTCGCGCTTAAAGATACAGGTCAGCTGCAAGAGGTTCTGGCAAGCGGCCGCGCAGGCATCGTCGGTCAAGCATGGTGGGGCGTATGGTACCCATTGTTCATGACGCTGCAGAACGTTCCTGATGCGGATTGGAAGCCGTATGCGATCCCTGCAAAAACAAACGGCAAGCTGAACATGGGCGCTATGAACACATCCGGTTCCGTTATGGTCGTTAAGAAAGGCTTCAAATACCCAGAGCTGCCAATGAAATGGCTGAACGTTGTCAACGAAAACGACGATACCGAGTGGTGGATCAAAACATCGCAAGAAAAGTATAAAGACGCCAACGAAAAAGCTACTGTATGGGGCGGAATGACGATCATTCGCACGGACGATATTCTCAACCAGGCGAAAGATATCGTAGCTGCCGTAAACGGCGAGAAGGATGCGGCAACGCTTCCGTTCAAGAACAATGATGCGTTCCAGAACATCAAGAAATTCATTGACGAGCTGCAAACGCAGCCGGCAAGCAAAAATGTGCTGCAATGGCAAAACACGCGCAGCTGGTATGATGCAATGGGTTCCGCGGCTAAATTGGAATCCAACATCGTCTACTCCGCATTCGACGGCCAAACACCGACGATGGAGAAGAAGCTGACGGCGCTTAACGAGCTTCAAATGAAGGCCTACCACCGCATCATTATGGGTAAAGCCGATGCAGATGCTGAGTTCGATAAATTCGTAGCGGACTGGAAAGCACAAGGCGGAGACGATATTTTGAAAGAAATCAACGAGGCATTGAGCAAATAAGTTGTACTTAAATCCTGGAAGGACGCGAGGCAGTGTCTTGCGTCCTTCTATTCATTACGAATGATATATGAAGCGGAGGTAATGCGAGTGCGCCGCAAATGGTCTGAGCAAATCCATTTTAATCTGATGCTGCTCCCCGGCATGTTACTTGTCTTATTATTTACAATCTGGCCTATGGGCGGCATTGTGCTGGCGTTCAAACATTTTATTCCAACTAAAGGAATTTGGGGTTCGCCATGGACAGGCTGGGAGAACTACTCCTTTGTCTTTGATACGCCTGTAGCATTACGCGTTTTTAAAAATACCGTTATTATCGCACTAATGAAGATCGCTTTCGGATTCTTTATTCCAATCGTATTTGCGCTCATGCTCAATGAACTGCGCATCCAGTGGTTTAAGCGTGCGGTTCAAACCATCGTCTATTTGCCACACTTCCTATCATGGGTTCTGCTTGCAGGTATTCTAAGAGATTTCTTTGCCGTAGACGGCATCGTTAACCAATTCCTAGGTAAGTTTGGCGTTAACGAGATTATGTTTCTAGGTGATAATTTCTGGTTCCGTACCATCATCGTCGGCTCCGACATTTGGAAAGAGTTCGGCTTTGGTACGATTATCTATTTGGCGGCATTGACAGGTATTAATCCTTCGCTTTACGAGGCAGCCGATATTGACGGCGCAACTCGGATGCAGAAGCTGAAGCATGTCACCCTGCCTGGCATCGCAACCACGATCGTTCTGGTCGGCACGCTCAGTTTGCAAAACGTACTGAATGCCGGCTTTGATCAAATATTCAATTTGTACAACACGCTGGTCTATGATTCCTCGGACATCATCGATACCTACGTTTTTAGGGCCGGTATCGAGGAAGGGCACTATGAGGTCGGTACAGCCATTGGTTTGTTGAAATCAGGTGTCAGCTTCATACTGATCATCATCTCATACGGTCTGGCAAGTCGATTAGCCAACTATCGCATTTTCTAGCAAAAGGAGGAATTCCGCATGGTCCGCAGTCAAACGATGGGCACAAAAGTTGCAGAAGCTGTTCTAATTCTCATTCTTGCGCTCGTTTCGTTCTCATCTTTGTTCCCGATCATTCATAACTTGGCGATTTCCTTCAGCTCACCAGCGAAAGCGATGGCCGGCTTTGTCACTGTCTTTCCGAAGGGTGTCACTTTTGAATCGTATAAGAAATTGTTTGAAGACAGCGTCTTCTTTCAATCGTTTTGGATTTCAGTCAAACGGGTCGGGGTCACTTGTTTAATCAGCTTCTTCATTTCCTTGCTGATGGCGTACCCGCTGTCCCGCTCGAAGAGAGAGTTCAAGCTCCGCGACGTCTACATGTGGCTGCTGATCTTCTCCATGATGTTTAACGGCGGGTTGATTCCGTTCTACCTCGTTATTCGCCAAATGGGACTGATGAACTCGTTCTGGGTGCTTGTGCTCCCTATGCTGGTTAACGTCTTTAACGTTATACTGATCGTCAACTATTTCCGCAGTATCCCGAAAGAACTCGATGAGTCGGCTTCGATGGATGGCGCAGGTCCGTGGTTCAAGGTGTTCCGCATCTACATGCCGCTATCTATGCCAGTGCTTGCGACAACGACATTGTTCCTAATCGTGACCGTGTGGAATGAATTTATGCTCGGTCTCATCTTCATCAACCATGAGGACAGTATTCCTCTCCAGACTTATATGCAGCAGATTGTTGTGCGGATCGATCCGACGCTAATCAAATCCATTGATGACGTGAAGCGTCTGGCATCCGTATCTGATAAGACATTGGGAGCGGCCAAAATCTTCGCTTCCATGCTGCCGATCATGCTCGTCTATCCGTTCCTGCAGCGGTTCTTCATCTCCGGTATTATGCTGGGTTCCGTAAAGGAATAAGCGAGGGTACCGGCTGGCAAAGGAGGTTTGCAGCTAGCTATGCGACAAACAAACTCGATTAGCTTCGGGGATTTACTGAAACAAGGAGACAGCCTTCGGGCCTCCCTGGAAGGCGGCGAGCGAAGCGCGTATTTCAAGCAATTCGATTCGCTGTTCGCCGCGATTCCGGAAACGGACAAAGAGGTTTGGCTGGAAGCGTATATGATTCTGGCCGCTCAGTTTCTGGCGTTCATGCATAAGAACGGCATTTCCTTCACGGATCTCGAGCCGCTGGACGCGGATGCGCTTCTGCGCTGGGATGCCCACAGTTCGGCGAGGCAGGCGGCGGATTACTTGCGTTCTTTCGCAGGCGCGCTGCTTCAATGTCCCGGATACCGGGATGAAGGCGGGTGGCTGGAAAGCCTGCATGCTTACATTGAGAAACATCTCGAAGAGGATCTGTCCTTAACGAAGCTCGCCGAGACGGTCTATTTCAATCCGAGCTATCTATGCAGATTGTATAAGCAGACGACCGGACGTGCGTTGTTTGATTACGTCGCCGAGGCTAAGCTGACTAGGGCCAAGCGGTACTTGAAAGAGTCGCCGCGCCTGAAGGTCCACGAAATTGCGCGCAAGGTAGGGTTTGGCTCACCTGCGCATTTCACGCGCGTGTTCAAGAAGCATTCCCTGCTTACGCCTGCACAGTATCGCGAGGCGTATGCTAGGTAGAATACCGATGGTGATGGTGCGAAAACCGCCGCAGCTGGATTGTCAGCTGCGGCGGTTTTTTCTTGCGTAAATCTAGCAACAAGTCTATGAATTTTTAGGATATTTAGTATATCATTGGAAGATAAAGAGCCGGCGGCAAGGCTGGTTTCGAAGGAGGACGAATGTGAGCGTACAGAAGTTCGGCGAGCAGACGACTGTGCTGTTTCGGGAAGCGTTGAACCAGTTCATCGAGAAGGTGAAGAAGGACGATCAGGTGATCGCAGCTGTGCTGCTTGGCAGCTTATCGTACGATCAGGTATGGGAGAAGTCAGATATTGATCTGAAACTGATCGTTCATGATCAGAAGCTGGGTTCAGGGTATATGTGCTTCGTGGAGAATGATGTTCCGATTAACGCCAGCATTCAGACTCGCAACGAGTTCAAGCGCTGGATCGAACGATCGGTAGGCGGCTCCATTCAGCAGTCGATGCTTTATCGAAGTACGCTGCTATTCACGAAGGATGCTTCCATTACGGATTATTTTGAACAAATTCGAATCGTCGGCGCGCGCGACAGACAGCTTCAGCTGCAGCAGCTCGGAGGGTATACGCTCGGACTTCTGTACAAGGCGGAGAAGTGGCAGTACGTGAAACAAGATGCGGTTTACAGTGCCTTCTGGATTATCAAAATGGTTGATGTCCTATCGCAGATCGAGGTGCTGATGAACGACGATATGCCCATGCGGGAGTCGGTCAAACAGGCGCTCAGCTTTAACCCGGACTTCTTTCATGCGATCTATACGGAGATGGTCGAGGGCATCGTTACGGAAGCTAAAGTCCAGTCCGCCATCGATCTCATCAACGCTTATTTGAACGCCAGGGCAGAGAAGCTATTCCAACCGATGCTCACTTATCTGAAGGAAGAAGCGGATGTTCGCACCGTCACGGATATTGTTATGAAGTTTAAACCGGTCATCGATACCGATACGGGGTCTGTGACATCGATATGCGATTGGTTGTCTGAGCGGGGGCTGCTCATGAAGATAGAAGCAGAGACGAAAGCCACGCCGAAGAGCCGGAGTATGCTGCTGCAACCAGCATACTTGTATGAGAGCGATGAGTTTCCAGAGTGGGAGAGGGGCTAACGCGTGAAGAAGTTTATCGAGGTACGGGGTGCAAGGCAGAACAATCTGAAGAACATTGACGTCGATATTCCGCGGGACAAGCTCACGGTCATTACCGGGGTCAGCGGTTCGGGCAAGTCGTCACTGGCCTTCGATGTCATTTATGGGGAAGGGCAGCGCCGGTTTCTAGAATCGCTCTCGACCTTTGCCAAGAGCCGTATGAATCAGTTGAAGAAACCGGATGTCGATTTCGTGTTCGGCTTGTCCCCTGTTATCGCCATTGAGCAGAAGAAGGGGATCGTCAATCCGAGATCCACTGTCGGCACCATGACGGACATCTACGACTTCATGCGGCTGCTCTTTGCTTCGGTCGGTGAAGCATGCTGTCCGTTCTGCGAGCATCCCGTCCCCATTCGGTCGGCGGAGCAGATGATCGATCATATCAAGCAGCTGCCAAAAGGGACGGAGCTTGAAGTACTGGCACCGGTGTATAAAATCTTCGGCGAGAACTACGAAACGACGCTGGATGAGATTCGCTCGAAAGGGTTTCGGACGGTTCGCATCGAGGGAAGCAGGCACAACCTCGGTGATCCGATCGAGCTTGAAGAGGAAGCGGAGTATAGAATCGAGGTCGTCGTCGACAAAGTCGTTGTCCAAGCGGACACGTTCAAGGCGCTTGCCAAAACGATCGAGAATAGCTTGAAGCTGGTGGGAGAAGGGTTCATCCGGTTCGAGATCGTTCATGTGCCGGAAGAGGGGCACAAGCAGGTTGATGTTGAACGGTTCTATCGCGGTTTTGCTTGCCCGGAGCATCATCTGACGATGGGTGAGCTGCAGTCGAATTACTTCTCCTTCAACGATCCGAACAGCGCTTGCCGGACCTGCGGCGGACTCGGTACCTTCATGCGCGCCGAAGCCAAGTTTCTGGTGAAGAATCCGGACAAGAGCATCAACAAGGGAGCGATAGATCAGAAACTGCTTGGCACAAGCACCGGAACATGGCATTGGTCGATCGTTCGCAGTGCTGCCGCACACTACGGATTCAGTTTGGATACGCCTTACAGGGAGCTGTCTGAGGCGGCTAAGAACATCATGATGTATGGGTCAAAAGGGGAAAAGTTTCCGTTCATTCCCGGGGAAGAAGCGACTAAATCGCAAGAACGCCATGCCGGTAAAATGATGAATTTCGGCGGTATGGTTCATACGATCAACTGGTGGTACAAGCTGTACTTGAAGCGCAAAGCAGCGTCCGTCAGCGAAGACGAGTTCTATAAGCGAGTGATGGTCGAGCATACATGCCCGGATTGCGATGGACGGAAGCTGCGGCCGCAGCGATTCGCAGTTAAGGTTGGCGAGGCTGACCTTCATCAGCTATGCAATAGCTCCCTGCTTGAGCTGAGCGCCTTCTTAAAGAACGTCACGCTCGCGCCTAAGCATGCGGTAGTGGGCAAGCAGATTATCGCGGAGATCGAGTCCCGAATCGATCTGCTGCTTGATATCGGCCTTGATTACCTTAGTCTCGGCCGCCGTTCCGATACGATATCCGGAGGTGAAGCCCAGCGTATTCGGCTTTCCACGCAGATCAGCTCGGGACTTATGGGGATGCTGTACGTGCTTGACGAGCCGAGTATTGGGCTGCATGCGAGGGACAGCATTCGCATCATCGAAACGCTCAAGAAGCTGCGCGATATCGGCAATACCATCATCGTAGTCGAGCATGATCTGGATACGATTATTAGCGCCGACCATATCATTGAGGTCGGACCGGAACCGGGGCTGCACGGCGGCCGGATTACCGCTGAAGGTACCGCAGAGCAGCTGCGGTCGAATCCCGATTCCATCACCGGCTCATTCCTGGCGGGAGTGCGGAGAATCGAAGTGCCATCCACGCGTCGACAGCCGGACGGCCGGGTGCTGTCCCTTCGCGGCGCAAGAGCCAATAACCTGCGCAATGTCGATATTGATTTGCCACTTGGCGTGCTGGTCTGCATCACGGGCGTTTCCGGTTCTGGCAAAAGCACGCTCATTAACGAGGTCATCTGCAAGCAGTTGTATTCGACCTTCCATGATGCGCGCATTGTTCCCGGCGAACATGACGAGCTGACCGGGCACGAGCATTTGACGGGCATTATCAATATCGACCAGTCACCAATTGGTCGCAGCTCTCGTTCGAATCCGGCGACGTACGTCGGTTTCTTCGATAAGATTCGCGAGCTCTATGCGGCTGCTGCCAGCGCAGCAGGAAAGTCGCTCGCGAAGAATGATTTCAGCTTCAACCAGAAGAACGGTGGTCGCTGCGAGAACTGTCAGGGTGAGGGCATTGTAACGACGGCGCTCCAATTCATGCCGGATGTAGAATCGGTGTGCCCTGTTTGCAAGGGAGCACGGTTCAACGAGGAAGTGCTCGATGTTCGTATTCGGGAGAAGAATATCGCGCAGGTGCTGGAGATGAGTATCGAGGAAGCCGTTCAATTCTTTGAGGATCAGTCTTATATTCAGCATAAATTAAAGGTGCTGCATCAGCTGGGACTTGGCTACTTGCGCCTGGGCCAATCGTCGACCACGCTGTCAGGCGGCGAAGCGCAGCGGATCAAACTGGCGACGGAGCTAAGCAAGATTACGCGGGGCTCGCATAATCTGTACGTGCTTGATGAGCCGACGACCGGTCTGCATTTGCGAGACATCCAGAAGCTCATCGATTGCCTCCATCAGCTCGTAGAAGCGGGGCATTCCGTCGTTGTGATCGAGCATCATCTGGACCTGGTCAAGGTAGCCGATCATGTCATCGACATGGGACCGGAGGGCGGCAAGAAAGGCGGCATGGTTGTCGCATCCGGCACGCCTGAAGAAGTAGCGCGTACGGAAGGCTCGCTCACCGGCAAGTTTCTGCAGGGGATGCTGGCTGTGGAGACGCAGGCGCTGGCATGATTTGACGAGCGGCAGGTTCGCTTGCTTTGCCGACAGCCGCAAATGGTTTATGATGAGGAGACTCCGATAAGGGGTCTTTTTGTCATCCTAGAACTTCAACAGAATGAAGGTGAAAACCCGCCGTTTATTGAAACGGCGGGTTTTGGCGGCTATGCCTGTTAAGTGCGGATTGCGCTAACGAACCGTACGGCGCTTATTTACCCATAAATGGCGCCGAAAACATTCTAACGAACCGTAGAGGTTCTATTTGACGGTTGTTGAGTATCTGAGAGCCGATTATCCCAATATAACGCCTCTACGGTTCGTTAGATTCTGAAAGCCTCGAAATTCGGCCCAATAACGCCCCTGCGGTTCGTTAGCTTTTCGCGGCATGCCAGATGAGGAGTAACGATAAAAAACGAGCTAAAGCATTGGGATTGAAAAAATACACAATCTTTCTCATACTAAGTAAAGAAGAAGAAAGGCGGGATTAATCCAACATGAAGAGAATCGGTTGCTTTCATGCGCATTATTCAAATATCGAACACATCGACAAAGCGCTGAGCGAATATGACGTCGAATGTATACATTTTGTTGATCCCGGCCTTGATCGAATGAAGTACGATCCTGATTTCACGAATGAGATCGCCGAGAAAAAAGTGCGCGAGACGCTGGATTGGATCGCTAAAAGCCATGTTGATGCCATCTTAGTGACCTGTACTTTTTTTACCGCGATGCTTAGCAAGGAAGTACATCGAATTCCGGTTCCGATTATTAAGATCGACGAACCGTTATTTCGAAACTTATTAAATGGCGATCAACCGATTATACTTGTATTTACGAACCCAGCAACGGTGGAGGGCACAATGGGACAGTTCATACGGTTCTTCGAAAGCAACGGGAAAATCATTGATGTCGATTCAAGCGTGTTGCCGGGTACGTTCGAGCTGATCATGCAAGGGAAAAAGGAACAGTATCACAATCAGGTAAGCGCCGGTTTAATCAATATCATTCAGAATAATCCAGGCAAAATGATTGTAGCCGCACAGTTATCGATGGTCCCAGGCGCTCGAATAGCCGAGAAAACCATGCATATCCCAATAGCAAATCCATTGACCGCATTGACTGGCTATCTGAGAGGTATCCTGTCGCTTGAATAGTACTAGCCTAACTGCTTCTCGGCTGCCAGTCGGTAGGCTGCTTTAGAACGGAGACCAACCAATTTATCCATCGGCTGGCCGTTCTTGAACACGACGACTGTCGGGGTGCCCATTACACCGGCCGAAGCAGCGGCATCTGGCAGTTGATCACAGTCGACATATGCGATGCGAAGCTGATGCTTTAGTTCCTCTCCTAATTCTTCCAGGATCGGAAGCAGCGTATGGCATGGCGGACAGTGAGGCGCACCATAATCCACCAGCACGACCCCCTCCTTAACGAGTTGCCTGAGGTGTTCGTGACTTTCAACTTGTTCAATTCCCATAAGACTCACTCCTTGCTTAGATTCTCGGCGATTCGATTGTTTCCGACTGAACGGCAGCGATCCGATCTACTAAATTCGTCCGGATTTGATTCAGCTGCATAATTTGTGCTTCAATCTCTGCCAGCTTTCGCTCATAAATCGGCATGATTTCACTGCAAAATGCTTCCTTGTTCCGCAAGACACAAGTAAGAAACCCGGCGATTTGCTCGGTCGTCAGACCCAAGTTCAGATAGAGCTTGATCGTCTCTACGGTGTGAACGGTTAAGGGCGAATATTCGCGATAACCGTTGGCTTGACGCAGCGGGGAAATCAAGCCTTGCTGTTCGTAGTAACGGAGCGAGCGAATGCTCACTCCTGTTTCTTTGGCTAATTGACCGATTTTCATGGGCATCCTCTCTTCGCAATACCTGGTTTCCAGTTCATTATAAAGGCTGACATTAATGTCAGAGTCAAGTCCCGATCATGGCGTAATCGTCATAGATAACGTAAGAGCTGTTGGAGTTCATATATATGTGCGAGCGGTACAATTCCTCTTCGTTCCAACTCCGGTTGATTGGCCTGATAGGCAATAAATCGAACGCCTGCTTCCATAGAAGCCTTGCCATCGATCCAAGCATCGCCTACAGACAGCCAATCCTCCTTAGAGAGGTGAGGGTAATGCCCAAGAATATGATGGATGCCCGCTGGTGAGGGCTTCATTGTTACGGCTTGCTCACGGCCAATGACATGTTCAAAATAGGCTTCAATTCCAGTGGAACGAAGCGCTTGCATGGCTGCAGCATACGAATTATTAGTGAGAATCGTTAGGTGAAAGTCAGCTTGCAGGTGGTCTAGAAGCTCCACGACACCGGACTCAAGCCCCGCATCCTTCATTCCAGCTTGCTCTAACTCCGCCACAATGGTCCAAACCGCCTGTTCTGCTTCTCCGCTGAACTTCGCCGATGACCGAGCATGTTCAATAAGGGTGGAAACCGTAAAATCATGCAGCGGAAGATCTGCCGTGACCATGTCCTCTCTGACTAACAACGAAAAAACCGCATTCTTCATCTGCTTGAAATCAATGCGCGAGCGGAGAAGGGTGTTATCCATATCCAAAATGATACCTTGTCGCTTCAGTGGAACCATAGAATCAGCCCCTTATAGGTTTATAGAAATCGACCAATTGTCATGACTGCAGCCTCATTATATATCAAGGAGCCGTGATCATCATGAACATACTCTTTTTTGGCAGATCGTCTTAGTTTTATCCCATATCCTCCAAGATGAATGGACGTTTCGGGTGTAAATTGAAGATATATCCGATTCATAAAGGGGACTTGAGAGCATGTTGAATTCGAAAATCCAACTGACTAACGAGCATGTGGAATTTTACAGAGAAAATGGCTTCGTGCAAATCGATAATATACTTTCGCAAGATGAGCTTGCCGAGCTTCGCGAATATATGGACGAGACGATGAATAACGAAGGCTCACGCGGGCTGCAGACAAGTCAGGTCGGCGGGGCTTATTACAAAGTGTTGAATCAACGGGTGAATACATGGCGTGATCATGGCGGGATGGCACGGTTCGTGCTCGGAGAGCGTTTCGCGGATATGGGCAAGCAGTTGACCGGATTCGAAGGCATTCGCCTCTTCCATGACCATGCGCTGCTCAAGATGCCCGGCGATTCCAAAGTAACGCCTTGGCATCAAGACCGGCCCTATTGGCCGATTAAAGACACCGATCCGATGGTCGCCTTCTCGATTTGGATCGCGCTTGACGATGTCGATGAGAACAACGGCTGCATGATGTTCGTTCCGAAATCGCAGAAGATCCGCAACTTGAAAGGCGTTGACCTCGTTACGCCTGAGGATATTTTCGCGCAGGAAGGGGCAAAGGATGCGGATCGCAACACAGCCGTTATCTGCCGCATGAAAGCGGGCAGCTGTACATTCCATGACGGGATGACCTTCCATTACGCACATGCGAACCATTCCGAGAAGCCGCGCCGGGCACTTGCGATTGTCTTCCTTAAGGACGGCACGTCCTATAGCGGAGCAGGTCATGTGTGCACAGACGGCCTCGGCTGGGAAGTAGGCGACAAGATTCAGGGCGGCTTAATGCCTAAGCTTGCGTAAGCAGCCTATAACCAACTTCTGGTTAATTTTTGCAACGCAATTGTAATGTAACTGAAATGCCAAATTCATCTGGTTTTAATCTTCAGCGCCTATAATAAGACTCAACCCCCTATTATATATATTCTTTTAAGACCCGCGGCCCGTTGCCTCGGGTCTCCTTTTTTTTGTGTCGGAGGGCCAAATGTCTGCTTCCTATTGAAATAGTCAATACTGCGCAATAAGAAGATTAATAGACTTTACAAACGATTTTTACGGGTGTTATGCTGAAGGCATTCAGTTTATGCTAAGAAACATAAAACATATTATAAATGGGGAACGCTCGATGCTGGAACTCTCTATCAACGAACCGGATGAACTGGTTAAGGTTGCACACGCTCTTTCATCGCATACAAGGTTGAAGATTATCAAGCTGCTTTTGAACCATAACAATATGAATATAAATGAGATCGGCGAGAAATTGGGCATTCCGGTATCGACGGCAGGTGTGAACGTGAAGGTTCTGGAAGAGGCGGGCCTTATCCTAACCGAGATTTTGCCTGCAAGCCGTGGAGCTATGAAAGTATGCAAGAGGAATTTCGACGACGTTAGAATGATATTGAATCCGATCAAGGGATACATAAAGAAGGAACAAATTTTCGAAATCGAAATGCCGATCGGCCATTACGTCGATGTTGAAGTGCATCCGACTTGCGGAATCGCCAATAGCGAATCGATGGTTATTCCCGAAGACGACCCGGCCAGCTTCTTTCATCCTGAATGTAGAACAGCGCAAATCGTCTGGCTGAGACAAGGTTGGATCGAATACCGGTTTCCTCGCTCGCTGCCGAGGAACATTGACATGAAAGCGATCGAATTTTCATTGGAGCTTTGTTCGGAAGCCCCTAACTACAATAACGACTGGCCATCGGACATCACGGTTTGGATTAATGACATCGAAGTTGGGACTTGGACATCTCCAGGTGATTTCGGTGACAGCAGAGGCAGGAACAATCCGGAATGGTGGCATGACAGCAGCACGCAATACGGGCTGTTAAAGACGTTTCGGGTCGACAGGGATAAGAGCACGGTTGATAATCACAAGGTTTCCGATGTTACGCTGCATGATCTGCACATCGATGCTCAGCCGAATATACGGTTTAAAGTTGGTGTGAAGCCGGATGCCATTCATAAAGGTGGTCTGAATGTGTTTGGCCGTGGATTCGGAAACTATGATCAGGACATTATAATGAAGGTTCATTATGAGCCTGCTATGATTGAGTAAAACAACTTAGTTGTTTATAACGGCGCTTTAGCGCTTGTTTTTTTGTTATTAATAACAATATTATTGTTAGAAAGCGTTGACATTTCCGGCGAGACAAACATATAATTTGTTTTGCAATGCAATAAATGTTTTAGTTGGTTAAGTAATCAGCCAGCGGGCAATTGAAACATAAAAGTTGTTTATAAAACGACAAGGAGTAGGAATAGATGCCAAATACAACGACAACCTTTCAGAATCCCATTATGAAAAGTGGAGCGGATCCTTGGATGTATCGGCATTCCGATGGATTCTATTATTTCATGGTGACCTGCGGCAACCGTTTGGAGCTGTATCGGTCACGAACGATGAGCGGGATTGCTCAATCGCCTCCGGCAACGATATGGCTTCCTCCTACAGAAGGTCCGGGCAGCAGGGAGTTATGGGCACCGGAAATTCATTTCATAAATGAGAAGTGGTACGTCTACTTTACGGCGAGCGATGGCAGCGGGGATGACGGGCGCAAAGTTTACGTCCTGGAAAATGAAAGCGCTAACCCGACAGAAGGCGCATGGACGGAGAAGGGAGCGATCAATGCGGCGCTGCCCGGACTGGACGGAACGATTTTGGAACACGATGGAAACCTTTACTTTATGTATGCCGGATACGGCCATTTCCCCGAATATGGTTCTGCGATTTATGCTGCTTTGATGGCAAATCCATGGACGCTGACAGGGCCGGAAGTGCTGTTGACTAAACCGGACTATGAATGGGAGAAGCAAGGAGGAATGGCGATCAATGAAGGGCCATGTTTCCTGGTTCGATACGGAAAGGTCTTCCTCATTTACTCTGCCAGTACGACGTGGTCGGACGATTATTCATTAGGCATGCTTGTGGCGGATGCAGGAAGCGACCTTCTTGACCCGGATTCGTGGACCAAAAGCGATCATCCGGTATTCGCCAAGTGTACGGAAAACGCCGTATATGCTCCGGGTCATAACAGCTTTACGCAATCACCGGATGGCCTTGAGGATTGGATCGTTTATCATGCGATTCCACAATCAGAAGGCGGCGCGGCCATGAGGCAGCCCCGGATGCAGAGGTTCAGCTGGACCGCGGCGGGGTATCCTGACTTCGGTATACCGATTGCCTCCGGCATCGATTATCCGGTTCCTTCAGGGGACGAGCCATCCAAGAACAAACCAACTGGGAGGTAATAGACAACATGACTAAAGAGAATAGCGTTAGACCTGAATATCCAAGACCGAGTCAAAAGCGCGAGCAATGGCTCAGCTTGAACGGAGAATGGGACTTTGCTTTCGACGACGAGAGAAAGGGCGAAAGCGACAAATGGTATGTGAACGCAGCGCCATTTTATCTGAAGATTCAAGTGCCGTTCGCTTACCAAAGCGCGCTCAGCGGAATCGGTGATTCCTCCTTTCACGATGTCGTCTGGTACCGGAAATCGATCCACGTTCCAAGCGAATGGAACGGGCAGCGAATTATCCTTCATTTCGGCGCAGTGGATTATCAGGCGAAGGTTTGGGTGAACGGACAGTTGGCTGTAAGCCATGAAGGCGGCCACACACCATTCCGGCAGGATATTACCGATCTATTGAAGAATGGCGGCAATGTCATTACGGTAAGAGCGGAAGATGACAGCCTGGATCTGACGCAGCCGAGGGGCAAGCAGTATTGGGAAGAGCAATCGGCCAGCATTTTCTATACGCGTACGACGGGGATTTGGCAAAGTGTGTGGCTGGAGCCTGTGCATGCTGTACATATCGATAAATTGAAGTTTAAGCCGGATATCGACCGGAACGAAATCGAGATTCGCACATTCATGTCAGAAGCGACTACTCGGCAAGAGGTTTGGATGGAAGCGGCCGTTAGCTTTGGCGGCAAGCCGGTAGCGGAAGAAAGATTCAAAGTGAACGGAAAAGAAGAATCGAGAACGATTCGCCTTCACGATTTTAACGATCATGGATTGGGACGCTGGTGGTCGCCGGAGAAGCCGAACCTATACGATGTCCATTGTCGCCTAAGCGTAGACGGCGTTGTCGTGGATGAATGCGACAGCTACTTCGGCATGCGCAAGGTATCCATTGAGAACGGCAAGTTCAATTTGAACAACCGGCCGTACTTCATGCGTTTGGTGCTCGATCAAGGCTACTTCCCGGAAGGTATTCTGACCCCGCCGTCGGAAGAAGCGATCGTGAAGGATATCGAATTGACGAAAGAGATGGGATTCAATGGTGTTCGTAAGCATCAGAAGACGGAAGATCCTCTGTTCCTCTATCATTGCGACCGCAATGGCCTGCTCGTATGGGGAGAATGCGCGAACGCTTATCAATATTCGGAGACCTATGCAGGTCGGTTTACTCGCGAGTGGCACGAGATTGTGGAGCGGGATTATAACCATCCTTGTATCGTGGCTTGGGTTCCGATTAACGAGAGCTGGGGCGTTCCGAACATTCAAATCGATGTCAGGCAGCAGCAGCATGCGCTGGCGATGTACCATTTGGTCAAATCGCTGGATGATACAAGGCCGGTTATCGGCAACGACGGATGGGAGATGCTCGAAACGGATCTGGTAGCCATCCATGATTACGAGTGGCGGGAAGAAGTGCTTGCCGAGCGTTACGCTTCCGTCAGCAGCGCTATTGAAGCCATGCCTGCCAATCGGAGAATCTTCGTAGGCGATGCATCGTATAAGGGTCAGCCTATACTCGTAACGGAGTTCGGGGGAATTTCATTCCAAAAAAGCGACTGGGAAGGCTGGGGGTATTCCGGGGCAAGCAACGACGAGGATTTCCTCAAGCGCTTGAACGCCGTGTTCCGTCCGCTGCTCCTGTCCAAGGTCGTGCAAGGAGTTTGTTACACGCAGTTAACAGATGTTGAACAGGAAATTAACGGTTTGCTCACGTACGACCGCGTTCCTAAAGTTCCGCTCGAAGCGATTCGTCAGATCGTGTGCGGACTGAGCACAGGAGAAACGAAATGACGACGAAAATGTATATACCGGAAATTTGGTTTAGGAGCGATGATCATGGACCGATATAGACCGAGCTATCATTTTACGCCGCCGCATAACTGGATGAATGATCCTAACGGGCCTTTTCAATTAGGCGGGGAATACCATCTGTTCTACCAGCATAACCCTTCGGCCCCGGAATGGGGCACCATTCACTGGGGGCACGCCAAGAGTGCCGACCTGGTGAACTGGACGCATTTGCCGGTTGCGCTTGCTCCATCCAATGAGCGTGGGGAAGTTCATTGCTACTCGGGCTGCTCGGTCGTTAATGGCGACGAGGTGAAGCTGTTCTATACGAGCATTGGGGAAGGCGAACGGAATGCGACGAACGGGGCGCAGCAGTGGACGGCTGGGGCCGAGGCGCAAGATTTGCTTAATTGGCGCAAACCAGGAGACGCCAACCCTGCGTTGTCCGCCGAATTACATGGGGAAACCCGCATTACGGAGTGGAGAGACCCTTATGTCTGGAAAGAGCAGGATGGGTGGCGGATGCTGCTCGGAGGCATAGAAGGGGAGAAAGGCTGCGGCATGATCTACCGTTCCGACGATTTGGAGAATTGGAGCTACAAGGGGATTTTCTATAAAGGCGAGGAATGGATTTGGGAATGTCCGCATCTGTTCCGTTTCGACGACGACAAAGCCGTCTTGTTCTATTCCCCGAGCGGACCGGTTCGCTACGTTTCCGGAACGATCCGTGAGGATCGGCTGACGGATGTTAGGAAGCATGGCACGGTCGATAGCGGTGGTTGGGAAGGGTATTATGCCTCGACTGGGTTTGTGGACGAGAATGGCCGCCGCATTCTGCTAGGCTGGGCACCGGAAGGAAGAGGAGAGAGTTTTCCGGAGAGCTTGGATTGGGCTGGGACGCTGGCGCTGCCGCGAATCGTCGATCTGAAGCCAAACGGCGCACTCGCCATGTCCCCGGTTCCTGAGCTTACGAAGCTGAGAGGCGAGAGCCGGAGCTTCGCGAAATTGAGCATCGGGCAAAAGCCGGTGGATGCAGGCGTTCGTTCGACGTCCTTCGAATGCTTGGTGGATGTGGATAGACGGACGTTGGAGTACGGGCATTTAATCGTATCCTTGTTTACGTCTTCATGCGGCCGCGAGCGTACGGACGTGCGCCTCGATTTGGCGGCGAATGCGGTTGTCATCGACCGCTCGCAATCGAGCTTGTTCCCGAACGTGAATAAGTCGTCTGTAGAGGCTAAGCTGCCTCCTGCGGACGGTGCTGAGACGCTGAGGCTGCGCATTTTCGCGGATCAATCGATCGTCGAAGTGTTTGCGGATGATGAAACTTGCCTGACGGCGAGGGTCTACCCTTCGTTGGAGGATAGCAAGGGCATCGAGCTTCGTTCGAGCGGCGGCTCGGCTGTCTGCCATGTGGAGATCTGGGAGATGAAGGCGGCGGAACTTAAATGACAACAAGGGACGCAGTGAACGTTGTGCAGCGTTATTTAAATATCCCCATTCACAATGATGCTCCGCTTAGTGTCATCACATTGATTCGGGACGGCGTGGATATCAAACGATTCGAATTGAAGCTTGCGACGGATGAAGTTCAATCGTGGTTCTCATTGGATGTAAGTGATTGTAAAGGCTGTGTCTTGGAAGCTATATCGGGAAACGAAGTGCTCCGCGCGGAGCACTTCGTTTTTCAAAGCGAGCAAGCGGCGGAGGAATTGCAATTATATGGGGAGAACTATCGTCCCCGGTTTCATTTTACAACGAAAAAGGGCTGGATCGGCGAACCGTCCGACTTCTATCGAGAAGAGGGCCAGTGGCACGTACGGTATGTACATAAATTATATGAAAACAGCGAATCCGTGCATTCGGGTTATGCGGTCAGCAAGGATTTAATCCATTGGCACGAAGCGGATGCGGACTATGATACGCTGCAAACGTCAAATAAAGGCAGTCAAACGGTGTCGCCTCGCTTAATGGAATTGCCGGTGAATGGTGATCGGAATCAAACGAAATGGTTGTGTCTCCATGAAGACAACACCTATTCGGTCGGCTTCATGGAGGAGCAGCGTTTCGTGGCTGAGAGTAAGCCTGCTGCCTTGCGGTACGGGAACCATTCCGATGGGCTGATTTATAAGGCAGAGGATGGCCGCTGCATCCTTATTGGTTTTAGCCGGGGTTTGCGTTATCCGGAGATGCCGTTTAATCAACAGATGCTCATTCCCGCCGAATTGAAATTGAGACAGACAGAGCAAGGGATAGAGGTTCATACCGAGCCGGTCGAAGAGTTGCAGAACCTGCGTATCTGGCAGAGAACGTGGCAAGGCATCGCCTTGGATAAAGAGGGGGCAGGCTTTGAAGAAAGCCTGCAATTTCGAATAGCGCCGGCAGCTTGGCCGGATGTTCGCATTTTACCGCCCGAGAACAAGCCCGATGATATTACCGCCGATGCACTGGATGTTGTGCTGGAGCTCGAGACGGAAGCGGATTCTATGCTGGAGATTGGGCTATACGGGATCCGAGTTTTATTAGATACTGGGATGAAAACAATTGAATGTCGGGGCGTCGCTGCTCCTTTAACGCAAGCGGCAGGAAAGATGAAGCTGCGATTGCTGCTGGATCGCGCATCGTTGGAGATCTTTGCATGCGAAGGCGCGGCCTTGATGTCTATTGCCGCCGACCCGAACTATTCAGAGCGAACTATTCGATTGTTGTGCCATAGCGGGAGCGCAAAGGCGAATTCGGTGGAGGTGTATGGCCTTCGGGGCATTTGGCCGAGCCCGGAAGAAAGGCGGCTGATTCACGAGGCGGCTATGGACAATACGGTTGTCTATCAATCGGATAGCTATACGGTGTATAGCAATCGAGTAGAGGACTCCGTCTATGGAGAACCGCCGGCCTACGCGCCCGACCGCAATACGATCATATCGCCTACCCGCGCTATTGAAGAATTCGTCTGGCGCAAGAACTGGGCGAATGATATGAACCGCGTCATCGACCGCGGCAGCGTCTGGCATCCGAAACCGGAGATTTCAAAGCTGCCCGCACTCCTCACGGGTCACGCGACAATCGATGCGGCGTACCGCCTGGCATCTGATATTTTCTACCGATGCGGCTCCGCCGAGTTTGCCCGGAAGGGCGAGGAAAGCATGTGGACCGCGGGGCAATTTCAAGGCCCTGGAGAAGGGTTTGGCGTGTGGGTGCGCGATACCGCGCATATTGCCATTCGATCGGGCAACATCCTCGATCCGGAAGGCGCCAGGAAATCGCTGCTCTTCACGACGAAGGGCGGATTAGACAATGGCGTTGACGGTATGGCGATGCCTATTGTCGGCATTTGGGATTATTATTTGGCAACAGGCGACCTGACGTTAATCAAAGAATCCTGGCATGGTCTGCGAGAGCGGATTGCTAAGCTTGATGGTTTATTTGACCCGGAGCGAGGCTTAATTCCTGCCGATCAAGCGACCTCCAATGATGCATTTCCTGAGCCGGAATGCGGCGGATTCAGCCTTGCGACGGAAATCTATTTCATGGAGGCTTTCCGCGCAATGTCGCGTATGGGAGTCTATATGGGAGAGTCGGAGACTCAGGTCAGAGCATGGGAGGGCAGAGCAGAGCTTCTTCTTCAAAATATTCAAAGCCATTATTGGAACGAGGAAGCGGGCTTCTATACAAGCGGTCCGGTCGGCAGCGAGAGCTATCAGCAGGGGTATTGGGAATCTGCCGGACAAGAAATCGCGATGTGGCCGAGATACGGGGTGGCGAGCAAGGAGCAAAGGCGTTCCATGCTGAACCGACTGCCTGAGGTGGCGATGAATGAATTCGGCGTAAACGTATTCCCGTATCGCCCGGAAACGAACCATTTCTGCAATGCGGCTTGGGTCGTCTGGACAAGCGGAATGGCGGCTGCAGCTGGGCGTGAAGGTAGATTGGATATTCTCACGACTTTCATCGCGCAGCAGGTGCGCAATAGCGTGATGAACAAGACCTTCTATGAAGTGATCGATTATCAAACGGGTAAGGCATGGCGCTGGCCGGGTCAGCTCTGGCATGCAGCGGGTTTTATCTCTTATTTTTTCCTTGGTGTCTTGGGCATGGAATACGACGAACAAGGTGTTACCTTCGCGCCGGCAGTGCCTGAGATGCTGCGAGATCTGAAGCTAGAGAACCTTCGCTATCGGAAGGCCGTGTTCGATATTGTTGTACATGGCTGGGGGACGGAATTCGTGATGCATTGCGATGGACAGGCAATGAAACAAATTCCCGCCGATATGGAAGGCAAGCATCTTATTGCATTTTGGGCGACTTCATAATCGCTGGTCATTCGTTAAGGAGGACGGAATCGGATGAAGACGATCATGAAGAATGTACTATTGCTATTTTCCGTTCGCCGTACGATTCAAGCCCAAATCTTCGTCTCGTTCCTGGTTCTATCGATGCTTACCTTGTCCGGTGTCACCTGGATTTGGTATGCAAGTACGGCTGAGACGATCAAACGCAATGCGATTCAGGACGCTCGAAGCAATATCGTCCAGTCGCACAACAACCTCGAGATCGTCCTGAAGGATTTCGTCAGCATCATTACGCTCGTATCGATCGATCGCACCAATGTGGTGGAGGTGCTGAATCGCAAAAAAGGGCTGACCCCCTACATCGATTTCCTGCTGCAGAAAAAACTGGAGGACTTCGTCGGAAGCTTGTACTCGTACAAACCTTATATATCAGCCGTTACCATCATTGGATTCAATGGAGAGCAGTATAATTCGGGAAGTCCATATCGTTTCAGTTCGTACGATCAGCAGCCCTGGTTCCGCGAAATTGTGAAGGCGAATGGAAAACCTGTTTTTCTAAGGATCGATCGCGATGACTATACGCCAAGCGGCGTGACGCTCAAGCCGATGTTGGTCATAGGCCGGACGATCAAGTCTAACGACAAAACGATCGGCGTCGTGCTCTTATATGCCCCTTACGATATCATTCGCAAGGTGTACGATAATGGACCGCTGTCCACGACAAGGTTCATTGTCATGGACAAGCACAATCAAACCTTATTCGAATCGCGCGCCGGAGACAAACCTCCCGAGTTTCAGGACGTCTTAGAGAAGGATGGGCAATTATACGTCAAACAAAACTCCGCATTCTCGGGCTGGACAACGATCGGCGCCGTTTCGGTCGATTCACTCATTCACGATACGGTCACGCTGCGCAACCGCATGTTTGGGGTTATCGGGCTGACGCTTGTAGCCGTACTGCTCGTGTCCATCATCATTTCGCGGCGCATTACCAATAATTTACGTCGTCTGCGCGATCGGATGTTCAAGATCGACGAAGGGAATCTCAACTACGTGACCCCGCTGCAATCGAAGGATGAGGTCGGCCATTTGAGCCAAGCCTTTAGCCAACAGATGGGTCAAATCCACAGCCTGCTGGAGGAAGTCAAGCGACGGGAACAGCAGAAGCGGAAAGCTGAGATGAGGGCGCTGCAAGCGCAGATTGATCCGCATTTTCTCTACAATACGCTCAACACCATCCAATTCTTGGCGCAGCTGCAGCAAGTTCCGAACATCAAGGAAGTGACGACTTCGCTGATTGAACTGCTTCGGGACATCACGAAGAACGACAGCGAGTTTACGACCTTGCAGGATGAGATCACGAATTTGCAAAGGTATGTAAACATTCAGAGTTATCGGTTGGTCCAACCGATTAACGTACATTATGAGGTCGAAGATGAGGCGCAGCATTGCCTTATTCCAAGGATGCTAATCCAGCCGCTGTTAGAAAATGCACTCATTCATGGGGTTGAGCCTACCAAACGCAAAGGTATTGTCAGCATTAAGATACAAGCTGCGGAGAATCGGCTCACAATCGTCGTTACGGATAATGGCGTAGGCATACCTGAGGAGAAATTGGCTCGTCTGGACAGTTTATTGCAGGAGCCGCTCGATCCAGCTCATGACAACGCGAACGAAGCTTCGAAGAATCGATTCTCCGGCGTTGGCGTGATCAACGTCGCCCAAAGGATCCGGCTGCTCTTCGGGAACGAGTACAGTTTGAAGCTGTATAGTCAGCAGGGACTCTTCACGACGGTTGAAATGACGTTGCCTATATTGCTGAACAATAGGGAGGATGTCTCATGATTCAGGTGCTGCTGGTTGAAGACGAAATGATTGCTCGTACACATATCCGTTCGCTGGCGGTTTGGGAAGGCCACGGTTACCAGTTATGCGGAGAAGCGACGAATGGGGAAGCGGCGATCCGGATGATCGGCGAGCTAGAACCGGATGTGATTCTTTCAGACGTTGCCATGCCGTTAATGGACGGTGTCGCCCTATCGAATTATTTGGTAGAGCAGAATCTTGGTATTCCAATCATTATGCTCAGCAGCTACGACAGCTACGATTACGTACGTATGACGCTCAATAACGGCGCGGTTGACTACCTGCTGAAGCACAGACTGGACGAGGCTTCTTTGCTGAGTGTGCTGGAGAAGGCCAAACATGAAAGGCTGCAAGTGCAGAAAAGTAGTATCGGCGGCGCCAAGTCTGCAGGAACAATCGATCTTCACACGAAGCAAAATATCGTAAAAGAATTGGCGATGGGACACGTGAACGGCACGAAGCAAATGGAGATCAATGTCCACTTGAACGAAGCTGGATTCGGTACTCGAAACTTGGTCGTTGGCGCCATGTCGATCGTTCATTACCACATGATGGATTGGCGGCAGCAGGATAAGGATCGCAATCTGTTCATTCGGTCAGTGCTTGAATTATGCCAAAGCCAGTCGGAAGGGATCGTTACCCATATCGGTGAGGATCAATTCGCTTTGCTGTTCAGCTTCGAGCGCATTCGAAGCGAGTCGCAGATTGCTTCTTTGCTCCAAGAAGAGAAAGAGAAGCTAAGGGGCATGTTCTCCAAATTCATGAACATTCAGATGAAGATCGAATTCAGCCGGTGCGGGCTTCGGTTAATGGAAGTAGCAGATGGTTACCGACAGGCGAAAGACAAGCTGCAATCCATGAACGATGCCGAATTCGGACAGGACCATCATTCGCCCTCAGCCGGTCTGAGCATCAAGATGGAGAAGCTGCTTCTTGGCGCGTTCGATCAGAAGGACGAGTTCGATATGGTCACATTAATTGAGCGGATCTTCACGGAGCTTGCGGAACAAGGAGCTTCCCATGAATGCGTTCGATTAACACTGGTCGAGATGGTGCAGCTTGCGACCAAAGTGGGTCAGAAGCATGGTGTAGTTTCTCAGACGCTCGAGCGGCTGACCGTGCCTATGCAGGCAGGTTTGCGGGATGCAGCCGGACCTCTAGGAATGAAGGACCAGATTATGGCTATGTATTGCGAGCTCGTTGAGACGCTTCGCACGCAGGAACAGTCCACCTACAGCGGGTATGTGGGAAAGGCAATCCGCTTCATCGATTCGCGATTCCGGGATAACATCTCCCTGCAGCTTACCGCAGAATACGTCGGCATCAATACCTCCTATTTAAGTCATCTGTTTAAGAAGGAAACGGGCATGTCATTCGTGGAATTCTTGAATCGCAAGCGGATTTTCCGCGCTCAGCAGCTGCTTGAGGAAGGCGTATCGGTCAAAGCGATCTACGAGCAGGTTGGGTTTAATACGTACAATTATTTCTTCAAAGTGTTCAAAGATATGACCGGGACGACTCCGCTTGATTACGAGAAGAGGTCCGCTGAGCAAAGCGGATGATGAGCTCGGCAGACCGTGTTTTGCCGTTTCAAAGATATTGGAGTTTGATTCAAAAATATTGAAATTTTCAGCGCTGATATGGGTGATACAATCGATTTGTAAGGGCTTTCAAAACGACAAATTGCACTCATAATCGGGGAGGTATACAGATGAAAAAGACTAAGGTTACCGCTGCATTGCTCTCGATGACTATGGTTGGCGCCATGCTTGCCGGCTGCGGCAGCAACAACAATGAAGGTGCTGCTTCCAACACAAATGAAAGCGCTGGCACGAACAATGCAAGCAGTTCGAGCAGTTCGAGCGAGCCGACAGAGAAAACGAAAATCTCGTTTTGGAAATGGATTCCGACGGAAGGCCAAATGCCGGAACTGGAAGCAGCATTTGAGAAAGAAAATCCGGATATCGACTTGGAAGTCACTCATGTCGGTGAGTCCGGCGCTTATTTCCAGAAGCTGTCCGCTGGCCTCGCAGGCGGCGAAGGACCGGATGTCATCGCCATGCAAGTCGGTGCCAATGCCAATCAGTATAAAGAGTTTCTTGAACCGCTGGCACCTTTCGCAGAGCAGGAATGGGGCGCAGAGTGGAAGAGCAATTTCCTAGATGTCGCGCTGGAGCAAGCGGCTTACTCCGGTGACGATTATCGCGTATTGCCGGGCGGCATGACGGCAACACCGGTCATCATGTATAACGCCACGATGTTCCAGAAGCACGGCCTGCAAGTTCCGAAGACGCTGGACGACTTGAACAATGTCATCAAGGTGCTGAAAGAGAAAGAGCCGGGTAACATCGCCGGAGTCGGCATCGGGGCGAAAGACGGTTGGACGGACCGCGACGTCTTCATGGGAATCGTCAATGAAATCGCACCGGGCAAAGTGTATGAAGCGCAGGAAGGCAAACTTGCTTGGACCGATCCGGGCATCATTGAGGCGTTCAAAGTGTGGGGCGACCTGTTCAAGAACGGCGTGTTCTCCGAGGGATCGATGGGGCAGTCCCCGTATCCGAACGTAAACGATAACTTCTCCAAAGGTAAGCTTGGCATGTTCTCGATCGGCACATGGCATTTGAGCGGCTTGACGAAGGTTGCTCATGACCAAATGGTGAAAGACGGAGTCATTACGGAAGACACGCACTGGGGTATGTTCCCGTTCCCTCCACTTGCGGGCGGCGAGCAGAACATGGTAGCTACAGTTGACATTGCTTGGGGTATGAACGCAGAGTCCAAACACAAAGAAGCTGTGTGGAAGTTCATTAAGTTCATGTCTGCCGGAGAAGGCCAGAAGTTGTGGACGAATACGCTGCAGGTGCTTCCTTCCCAGAAAGGCGTAGAAGTAACAGCGGAAATGGCCGGAGATACGGAGAAGGAGTCGCTGAAAACCGTCTCCGACTTCATGTCCAATCACATCAGCGGAGCGCGAGAGCTGAAATATCCTGAGCTTCAAAATGGCCTCTTCGATGCCTTGCAAGCGGTCGCGCTTGGCGGCAAGACACCGGAGAAAGCGGCTGAAGACTTGGAAGCCATATCGAAAACCGTGCAGCGCTAATAAGTGAATGATGGAAAAAGGGGAGGGTGCCTCCTCTTTTTTCATAAATAGGTCAAGAGTGGGCAGCAGGAGGCAGGAGGAGGTTACCATGATTTCAAAGCGAAAATACGATTATGACGCGTACCTGTATTTGATCCCGGCCGTACTGTTCATCGGCGTGTTTATTTATTACGGTGCGTATTTCAATATTTATCACAGCTTCTTTAAATGGAACGGCATCTCTAAGAATATGACGTTCATCGGTTTCGACAACTATGTCACGTTGTTGAAAGACCCCAAGTTTCTCAAAGCGGTGACCAATACGCTTACGTACATGGTCGTCACGGTAATTGTGCAAGCGATTATCGGCTTATTCGTCGCTGTTGTCAATGACTCTTTGTTTTTTGGCAGGCGGCTGTTTAAATCTCTATTCTTCCTGCCAAACATTATGAGCCTTGTCGTTGTGGCGCTCATCTTCACCGAGCTATACAGCTACAATACAGGTGCGGTTAATGAAGCGCTTAGAGCCATTGGATTGGACAACCTTGTTCGGGATTGGACCGGCGATCCTAAATTAGCTTTGTACGCCGTTATGGTCACGAACATTTTCACTTATATGGGCTTCAGTATGATTATCTATTTCACGGCCATTACTCAATTCAATCAAGAAGTCATCGAATCGGCGAAGATTGACGGCGCCGGCTTTATGCAATTGTTCACGCGTATGATCTTTCCGATGTTGAAGAGCACCCATTCTTTGCTGCTCATCCTTGGCATTATCGGTTCGCTCAAGACGTTCGACCTCGTCTGGCTCATTACCGGAGGTGGACCGGCTCGCTCCAGCGAAGTGGTGTCGTCTTACCTGTACCGCAGCTACGTTCTCGAATACAAGGGCGGTTACAGCGCGGCGATCTCTAACCTGATTATGATCATAGCCCTTATACTGACTTGGATTCAAAGCCAAATTCAGAAGAGATGGGATGTTTAAGAGGGGAGCTCAACGATGATATTCGATAGAAAAGATCTATTTGGCAGAACGGTTGTACAACTTGTCATTGTCATTATGGGCATTCTCTGGCTTTACCCACTCATACGAATGGTGATGAAGTCGTTCGAGGGGGGCTTCGTCAATAACTATTCGGCGGTGTTTCTGGATGCAGGCGTGTACCGCTACTTCTGGAACAGTATTGTCGTAGCGGCCATGGATATCGCGATTACGATTACTTGCGTGACGCTTGCGGCTTATGCGTTCTCGCGGTTGCGTTTCCCGCTGCGGACGCCGCTATTTCTCATCCTTATCGTAGGGATGATGATCCCTGGCGCGGGATTTATTATCCCTTGGTTTCTGACGATCAAGAAGCTGGGGCTGGTCGATAATCCGCTTAGCCTTGTCGGACCTCACGTCGCGGGGGGCATCCCTTTCGGCTTAATGCTGATTCGCTCCTTCTTTGATGGAATCCCCAAGGAAATCAACGAAGCGGCGACGATTGACGGAGCCAGCAAGCACACGATATTCCGGCGCATTTATTTGCCTTTGGGTATGCCGGCCATCGCGACGGTTACGATCTACACGTTCCTCGGTTCATGGAATGATTATTTGCTGCCACTGATCTTCCTGCAGGACCCGGCCTCGATGACGGTAACGCTGTTGCCGCAGAAATTCGTCGTATTCGCAGGTTCAAACTATGGCAAAATCTCTGCAGCGCTCATGGCGATCAGTATCCCGATCTTCCTCGTATATTTCTTCTGCCAGCGGTTCCTTGAGAAGGGGCTCACCGCCGGCAGCGTCAAGTAGATTCTCGATTGCGCAGCCATGGATTGGGAGAGCGAGTTTACCGTGCAATAGGTAAGAGTCGTAAGAAGATCATCTTCTTACGACTCTTTTTTTCGCCCGCGACTCCAGAGGCGAGCGACTTTCTCTACAGCCAGAAGACCGCATCTGCCATCTGGCGGATACGGTCTCAGCTTGTCGAGAAAAACCTACTTACTTATCGCTCAATTGCCCGCTTCTCCAGAGGCCTGGCGAATTGATAGATACAGTCCCCCTGGTGAGGTGGAGGGGCTGCGTTCTAACGGTTGCCATAGCGCTTATTTGGTCTTTTTTTGCATATTATTTGGTCTAACGGTTACCAGAGACCTTATTTGTCCGTTTACGGGTGGAAACCCTACCTAAATTGCGAAATAGCTTCTCTGGCAACCGTTACAATTGTGGGAGGCCGAAAATGGGGAGAATAGGCGTGCTGGCAACGGTTAGACTTCGGGGAGCGACTTTCTAGGGCAGCAAAGATAAAAGAAGGCCAATACTCATGAACCCATGAGTATGGCCTTTTGTGTATGACGAACGATCAGTCAGGACAATGCATCTGGATGCCATCGGATTGGAAAGGCGAGCGCTCCGTCAAGCTGTTCAGCGATACCGTCTCTTCGTTTCCTGGTTGATCGAGCGGGTAAATTCGTGCCGTGTTATTGCCGGGATCGACGTGTTGAATGTAGATTGGAACTCCGTTGCACGTTACCTCGACCATGGTAGAGGATTCGGCGATTTCTTGTGCGCGCTGCGCGTTCATACGGTGATGCCCCCTTGGCTGTGAATGTCAGTTACATTGTTCGCGGAGGGCAGTCGGACTATTCAAGTTTGGGCATCTTTTGCAAAATAGTGCGTGACGTACTCCCTAAACGAGTGCGCAGCCTGCGACAGATAACGTTTCTCCAACCAGGCAAGCTGAATGGTCCGGCGGCAGTTGGGATCATTGATTGGCAGCAAGGCGAGCGGCGATGCATCTTCTTTCTTGCAGGCGGATAACAGAGCGATTCCGAGACCTGCACTGACAAAGCTCCGCAGCGCTGCGGGTTCATCCACCTCGCATATGATGTTCGGCTTCATGCCTCGCGTGCTGAAGAACTGATCCATCATGCTGCGTAGTCGCGTGCCTTCTTTCATGCCTACGAAAGGCTCGTCTGCAATTTCGCTGAGGTTAATCTGCTGGAGGCCCGCAAGTCGGTGATGAGGAGGGACCGCGATGAAAATCTCCTCATGCAGCAGCGGAATACTGCCGATTCCTGGCTTGTCGATCGGCGGTGTGGTGTAACAGAAATCGATCTCACCAGCTTCGATTAGCGGAATCGTTTCCTCCGGCGATACTTGTGTAATGCGCAATTGAATATCAGGATGAGCTTCCATATAGGAGCGAATCATCTCAGAGAAGCGGGCAAGCGTCGTTGTCGCAATGTGAAGATGGCCTCGCTCCGTACCGTTCATATCATGGATTTCACGCCTGCCTTCATCAAGGGCATGCAGGGCGACATCGACTTTGGCAAGAAAAGCTTGACCGTAACTGTTTAACCGAATTTGACGGCCTTGACGGTGGAAGAGCGGGACGCCAAGGTTCTCCTCCAATCGGGCGATGCTTTGACTGAGCGCGGGCTGGGCGATGTGCAGCTCTTGCGCGGCTTTCGTCATATGTTCAAGTCGGGCGACCTTTTGAAAATAAACCAGCTGCTGCAGCTCCATGCTCATTTTGCTCCATTCATTCATAATATTCATGTTATGAATACATATTTTAATATGTATTATACATTATTAGCGTGAGTGGATAAACTGGAGAAAGAAGCAGAGAGTAAAGATTTAAACTTGTTGTGGTGTAGGGGTGATTATGAGAGGGGTTAAGAAGAATGACTCAAGAATCTATGGATCAGACGATAAAAGCAATACGCGTTCACCGATACGGCGGTTCAGAAGAACTGCAGCTTGAAGAAATGCCACGTCCGCAGCCAGGTGAAGGAGAAGTGCTCGTGCGTGTTCATGCTGCAGGCGTGCTTCCGATTGAATGGAAAGTAAGACAAGGTATGTTTAAGCAGTTTAGGCCATTGACCTTTCCCTATATACCGGGTTCATCACTGGCGGGGATCGTGGAAGAAGTGGGTCCGGGAGTGACCTCATTTGCGAAGGGACAGGCTGTTTTCGGAAGAACCACGCACGGCACCTATGCGGAATATGCCCTTGCGTCAGTGGAGCATCTAGTGCCGAAACCTGATGAAATCTCCTACGACGAAGCCGCTACGATCTCAGGCGGTGCTTCGACCGCCTGGTCAGCACTGTTTGAGGTCGGCGGACTTGAGGCGGGGCAGCGTGTGCTGATTCATGGTGCGGCCGGTGGCGTCGGGTTGTTCGCGGTGCAGTTAGCCAAATGGAGAGGCGCCGAAGTGATCGGTACCTGTGGAACGGACAACGTCGACTATGTAGCCTCGCTCGGCGCAGACGTTGTCGTGGATTACAAGCAGGCGCGATTCGAGGATGCGGCGACTGATGTTGATTTGGTGCTGGACACGGTCGGAGGCGAGACGCAAAACCGATCGTTCGATGTGCTGAAGCCGGGCGGCCGGCTGATTTCTTTGGTGGGCCAGCCATCACCTGAGCGCGCGCAGGAGCGCGGGGTTACAGCGATGTTCTCTAACAAGCTGCCGACGGCAGATGCGCTGAGCACGATCGCGGCACTTATGGCACAGGGCCTTGTGAAGACGAATGTCGGCGCGCGATTCCCGCTCGCAGAAGCTGCGGAGGCGCAAGATCTGAGTCAATCCGGCCATGGCCGGGGACGAATTGTCCTGCATCTTGCGAATTGAGCTGCTGCAAGGCAGCTCGAAAAAGCAACCCCCTCTAAGGCAACTCGATGAACGATCTCCCTGTAAAGTAACTCATAGAACGCCCCTCTGTTAAGACAATCGAAAAACGACCACCTTCTAAAGGTGGTCGTTTTGAGTTCTTCACAAGGATAGAGGCAGTACGGAGAATCTAAATCGCAAGCCAAAACGCGTTAATCCATACGGAGAAGATAGGAGACAACTCCGGATTACTTTCCTCGAGGGATGCTGAACTACGCGCTAATCCGCCCAGGCCTCGTCTCCATCCACGACCCGGAGCCAGATTGGTTAGTGTGACTGCTGAGAGTACGATTTTCGATCTCTCAGCATCAGTCCGGCGCGGAAACAGTGACAACAAGAGCACTCATGGCTGCTGGCTGACCATGGCTGAGCATTCCCGCCGCCTGTCTCTTAACGTAGCGTCGCTCCCAGCTACATATAGATATAAACCTTCTTGTTCACACCATCCCACGAAACCTTGGCGCCGAGCAGTTCAGCTGTAGAGCGAATGCCGATGTACGTTCTGTCGTCGAACAGCTTGTAGTTCGTGACCGGCTTTCCATTCACATAAGGGGTTGAGGTCGCGGAGTCCCAATAGACCGGAACGCCCAGCGACTCGCCGAGTTGGCGCAACGGCACGTAGGTGCTGCCATCGACAATCCGGCCGTAAGCAGCTAATACATCGTTCACGACGATTTTGATCGTATCTTCCGGACTTTGCGGCTGAGGCTGGCCCGGATTGGCATAGCGGTTGTAGAATGCCTGCTCCATCGCGTCCATGTCTACAACATTGCCTCCGATTCCATCAACAGTCCCGTTATCGGAATATTGGAACACGGCCCACTCACTCCATGTCGGGTTATCCATCGGTTTGTCTACGCCGTAATGAGCAACCCACAGCGGCCATTGACCAAGTGGCTGTTCTAGATTGGTTTTGGCGAAACTAGCCCCTGTGTAGAGCATCGTCGGCTGACCGGTCAGCCGTTCGACTTCGGTCAGCCAATCGACGCACCATTGTGTCAGCTTGGATACGGACACTTGACCCGCATCTCCCTCCACATCGAGCACATGAGGGAAGTTTGATTTGAATCCTTTGATCGTATTGGCAAAATGAGCCGCTTCCGACTTAGCGTCATTCGACTCCGGATGCGCGTAGTGGTAGAATCCGGTTTTGATGCCGGCCGCGGCAGCAGCGTTAGCATTCGTTGAGAATTTATCGTCTTTAAACGAAGTACCCTCTGACGCCTTTATGAAAACAGCGAGTACCCCGGCCTCCCGTACCTTCTTCCAGTCGATGACGCCTTGATGGTGCGATACATCAATGGCTTTAATATTGCTTGGGCTCTTTGCTTGCATCACATTCAGCTCCATTCTAGTAGATGTCGTTGTACTAGCTTATGAGAATTAGAGGCTGAATGCACCCGTACAGCCGCCTAAATATGGAAAAACATCCCTAGCTCACTCTCAGCCCAGGGATGTTCGTATGTGTCTAACCAGGCTAACCCCGCAGGAACAAGGCCCCGATCGCCAGCGCACCAATAATGCCCCATACCGCATTCAGGTTCAAGTAATACACCATGATGAAGAAAGTAACGGCAAGCAGGAAGGGAATAAAAGTGATCACCCCGGGTGTCGTCTTCATCGCATATTTGGCAAAATCATACGCCAGCATCGCCATCATCACGAAGATGACAGGCTGAATGCCGCGGATCATGCCTTTAATGATGGCGTTGTTCTGCAGTTTCGACATGACGCCAACAAGCACAATCATCAACAAGGCCGTAGGCAGTACAACGGCTGCGAGTGCAACAGTTGCCCCGGCCCAGCCGGCTACTTTGAATCCGATATAAGCGGCCAGCTTCGTCGCAATCGGTCCCGGCAGCGAGTTGCCGAAAGCAAGCGCGTGACCGAAATCCTCCGTCGTCATCCAGCGCATGCGGCTCACAACCTCATTCTCATACAACGGGATGATGGACGGTCCGCCTCCATAGCCCAGCAACGTCGCTCTGCCGAACGAGATAAACAATTTCCACAGCTCACTCCACATGGCTGATCCGTCCTTTCTTCTCTATATCTTCGTTGGACTAATTATAAACATCAGGCGCGCTGGGATACAATGTTATATTGCGCTGTACGGATATTCAAGCGGCTTGGTAAGATGGATGAGACACCGTTACTGCTAATAAGGAATAAGGAGGTCCAACCAATATGCCCTATCCCATCGAAAATAAATTCGTGATCGCCGTTGCCTCCAGCGCCTTATTCGACCTCGAAGAATCGGATCGTGTCTTCCGCGAACGTGGAGAGGACGAGTATCGCAAGTTCCAGCGTGAGAACGAGAATAATATCTTGGCGACAGGCGTCGCTTTTCCACTGATCAAACGCTTACTGCGTATCCATGCTTCGGGCGAGGAACAGCTCGTAGAAGTGGTGCTGCTCTCACGCAATGATCCTGATACCGGCCTTCGCGTGTTCAAGTCGATCGAGCATTACAAGCTTCCAATTAGCCGGGCCGTCTTCGTTGCAGGCAGCAATCCATTTCTATACTTAGACGCCTTCAATGCATCGCTCTTCCTCTCCGGAAACCCGGAGGATGTGAAAGAAGCGGTTGAGCACGGCTACCCTGCAGGCTGCATCTATCCAACCGATTACGTGGACGACGATGAAGATGAGGAGCTGCGCATCGCCTTTGACTTTGATGGCATTATCGCTGACGACTCGGCCGAGACCATATTCCAGCGGGGCGGTGCTCTGCGCTCTTTCCACGATCATGAGAGAAGTAAAGCAGGGGAGCCGCTGCCGGGTGGGCCGCTCTTCCGATTCTTCGGCGAAATTGCCAAGCTGCAGAAGCGCGAAAGCGAGAAGAAGCTCCTTAATCCCGCCTACAAGCCGAAGATTCGTGTCGCCATTGCGACCGCTCGCAATGCACCGGCGCATGAACGAGTCATAACGACGCTGCGAGAGCAGGATATTCGCGTCGATGAGGCTTTCTTTCTAGGCGGCATCGATAAAGGCCGGGTGCTTGGCATCTTTAAGCCGCATATCTTTTTCGACGATCAGGTGGGTCATATTGAAGGTGTCGCGCGCAGCGTTCCTTCTGTTCATGTACCTTTTGGCATCACGAATACAACGAAACGATAAGGAGCATAAGTACAATGCGCAATATGGAGGAGATCCTCGGCAAGCTGCTGGAGTGGACGCAGAAGAACAGCATGATTCGAGCCGTTATCATGACGAGCTCGCGCGCGAACCCGAATGCTCCGGTGGACTTACTATCGGACTATGATATCGAGCTTGTGGTGACGGACGTCACTCCGTTTCGCGGCAGTGATGCGTGGATGACGCAGTTCGGCGGCATGATGACGGAGTACCGGGAAAATCATGAGCGCTCGATTACAAGGCTGGTTCTATTCGAGGATGGCGTTCGGATCGATTTTCAAGTATACCTTGTGGAGCAGCTGCAGGAGATTATGAGGATGCCGCTGCTGCCGGAAGAGCTCGATATCGGCTACCGTGTGCTGCTGGATAAAGACGGTCTTACGATGAGCTTGAAGCAGCCGCAGCACACCGGTTTCGTAACCGACAAGCCTACACGTGAAGACTACCACGCGAGAGTGAACGCATTTTGGTGGGATATCACGTACGTGGCGAAGAGTCTATGGCGAGATGAGTTGTTTTACGCCAAGTACATGCTGGACAGTGTCATTAGAATCGAAATGTTCATGCCGCTGATCGAGTGGCACATCGGGGTGAACCATGATTGGACTGTGAATCCGGGGAAGAATGGACGCTGGTTCAAGCGTTACTTGGACGGGCAGACATGGTCCGAGCTGGAACAAACCTATGCAGGCGCAAGCTATGAGGACAATTGGCGGGCGCTCTTCGCGATGACGGATGTGTTCCGTAAGCTGGCAGTCGAGCTCGGCGAAAAGCTTGGCTACGATTACCCTCATGCACGGGACAGCAGGGTCATCACATTTATGCGAAAGATACAACAGCTTGCGCCGGATGCGCAGCAGTTCTAAAACTGCCCTCCGCACAGCGCTACATGAGCTTACCCCCACAAGCCAAGCACAATAACACCGCAAGTGATCAACACGGACGACCAAATCCGCTGCTTGCCCTGCTTCTCGTGGAGGATCAGAATGCCCATCAGCGTACCGAATACGGTGCCGATTTCGCGCATTGGCGCAAGCAGTGAGACTGGTCCAAGCGAAAGGGCATATAAGAAAATCAAATAGCCGCCGGGTGCGATTATTCCACATAGCAGCATGATTTTTCCGTTCTGACCGAGCTCTCGTTTGATGCCCTTAGAGCGGATAACGGCTGGCGTCAAAGCAAGCAAATTACCTACCGTTGTCAGCGTGTTCAGTACGATGGCTGGGACGTAGTCGAGTGCGATTTTGTCCACGATAATGTAGCTGGCAATGCAGAGTCCGACTGCCAGAGCAAGCAGTGGTGCACGCAGTGAGGTACCGCCGCCTGCTTTAAATTTGATGTTGCTGAGCGCCGCAATTCCGATGATGATGCAGACTACGCCTGAGTAACCAACCAAGGTCAAATGCTCACCGAGTAAGGTGACGCCGACCAGTGGAACCAGTAACGGACTTGTGCCTCGCATGATGGGATACACCTGCGATAAATCACCGATGGAGTAAGCTGCTGCCAGCAGGATTGTATAGAGACCGTGAAGAGCAGCGGCTGCGGCAATGATCCACCATCCGCTGCTGCTTAACTGTGAGCCATCCCAAAGTGCTATCGCCCAAGGCAGCATAAGTACAATGCCAACGAGCTGACATAACCAGAGGAACACGTTTTTGTCGAGGCTGCGTTTCGTATACAAATTCCAAACGGAGTGCAGAAATCCGGAGCCCAGTACGAGCAGGAAGGCTGTGCTTAGCATGGCGAAACCGTCCTTTGCCTTGGGGGATAGTTGTAGGCCGAATAATTCGCCTTCAAGCTTCCATTTCCCTGCCCACCTCTGAGATGGAACATGATATAGTGGAACACATAGTCTATCGATGGGAGTGAAAGTGACCATGGAACAATTTCTATTCACGCAGCTCAAATTCGTAAGAAATCAGACGTTGAAGCTATTGGATGGTGTCACGGAAGAGCTGGCAGATCGGATACCGGATGGATTCCGCAATTCGATTCGTTGGCAGCTGGGGCATATTTACGTTGTGCAGGAACGGTTTGCTTTTCAATACCTCGAGCTTCCTCTTAACCGGCCTGAGAACTTCAAGGAATGGTTCGAATTCGGAACTTCACCGCTTCAGTGGCGGGAAGAGGCGACGCTGCCCACGCTTGATGAATTGAAGCAGCTTCTCGGCAGTCAGGTGGAACGCATTCAAGAAACGATCGGGCATCGCTTGGATGAGCAGGTTCCGCAGCCGTATACGACTTCCATGGGGATTACACTGTCCTCGCCGCAAGAGTTTCTCAGCTTGAATCTCTATCATGAAGGCATGCATATGAGCATGATCAAAGCATATAAAACGCTGCTAAACCGTAGTTAAGAATGCGTCTAGAATGGCCGGACAGGATGGGATTCCTGGCGGTCATTTTTTGTGCTTCATGTGATGGCGGCAATTGGTTATACTATCCAGTAGAGTGTTTGCAGTTGTCAGTGATAGCTATTTATTTGCATAAGGAGGAAGCGCCACGATGAATGCACAACCTGCAAGCGAAGCCATCATTTCATTCCAAGGCGTAACAAAGCAGTACGAAGGCGATCCCGCCGTGCTGAAGGATGTCAGCTTCGAGATTGAGCGAGGTAAATTTTATACGCTGCTCGGTCCTTCCGGCTGCGGCAAAACGACGATCCTGCGACTAATCGCCGGATTTACGGAGCCTACGAAAGGTAAGATCTATTTTAATGGCCAAGTGATCAACCATATTCCCGCGAACAAACGGCAAGTGAATACCGTATTCCAGGATTACGCGCTGTTCCCGCATCTGAATGTGTTCGAGAACATTGCATTCGGACTGCGCATTAAGAAAATAAAACAGTCGGAAATCAAGGAGAAGGTGCTTGAGGCGCTCCGTTTCGTCAATCTGGTCGGCTACGAGAACCGCGAAATCACGGAGATGTCAGGCGGTCAGCGGCAGCGGGTAGCCATCGCACGGGCCATCGTGAATCGGCCTGAAATCATCTTGCTGGACGAGCCGCTCTCAGCGCTCGATCTTAAGCTTCGCACCGAGATGCAGGTGGAGCTGCGCGAGCTGCAGCGTCGCCTCGGCATCACGTTCATCTTCGTGACGCATGATCAGGAAGAAGCGCTCGCGATGTCGGATGAGATCTTCGTGCTTAGCAAAGGTGTAATCCAGCAAAGCGGCACGCCGATGGACATCTACGATGAGCCGATCAACCGCTTCGTGGCTGATTTTATCGGGGAATCGAACATTGTGGCTGGCAAAATGACTGAGGATTTCCTAGTCGAGTTTGCAGGCAAATCATTTGAGTGCGTCGATCAGGGGCTGCAGCCGAATGAGCCGGTCGATATCGTGATCCGCCCGGAGGATCTGGAGATTACGCGTCCCGAGGACGGCAAGCTGCAAGTGAAGGTAGAAGCGCAGCTGTTCCGCGGCGTTCACTTCGAAATTCAGTGCTTGGATGATGCCGGCAATAAGTGGCTGGTGCACTCCACGCGCAAAGCACAGGTCGGCGAGGCCATCGGGCTGACCTTCGACCCGGAAGCCATTCATGTCATGCGCTTCAATGAGACCGAGGAAGAGTTTGATAAAAGGCTGGAAGCTTACTCATGAGGAACGCAGCGCACGCCTCTGTCAACGCTCCTATCCAAGCGCAGTCTCGTTCTCGCAATATGTATCTCATTCCGTACTTGCTATGGATGGTGCTGTTCGTAGTAGCGCCGATCGTGCTGATCGTTTATGATTCACTATTTGATGTTGAAGGTAACTTCACGTTCAGCAACTATGCTCATTTCTTCACGCCGGTTTATATGAAGATGACGTTCAGCTCGTTCTGGTATGCTTTCTTAATTACGTTCTTCTCCTTGCTGATCGGTTATCCGGCGGCGTATTTATTAACCCGGACCAAGCATAAGCAGCTCTGGCTGCTGCTTATTATTCTGCCTAGCTGGATCAATTTGCTGCTCAAGACTTACGCATTTATCGGCTTGTTCGGCACCTACGGGGCTGTCAATGCGATACTCGAGCTGATCGGCATCGGGAATCAGCAAATTTTGTTTACCGATTTCAGCTTTATTTTCGTATCTGTCTATATCTTCATCCCGTTCATGATTCTGCCTGTATTCAATGCGCTTGAGGAGATGAACCCTTCCCTTGTGGATGCGGCTCGCGATCTTGGCGCATCGCCTTGGACAACCTTCCGCCGAGTAATCTTCCCGCTTACGTTAAGCGGTATGAAATCCGGCTGTCAGGCTGTATTCATTCCAGCGCTGTCGCTCTTTATGATTACACGGCTTATCGCAGGCAATCGTGTCATTACGCTTGGCACGGCGATCGAACAGCATTTTCTCGTAACGCAGGATTGGGGCATGGGTGCCACCATTGCTGTATTTCTCATTATTGCGATGGTGATCATTATGATCTTAACCGGCAATCGCAGCAGAAGCAGGAGGTAGAACAAACGATGAACCGAAAACTAAAGCTGTCGAATGTCTATCTCTGGCTCATCTTTATGATCTTGTATGCGCCAATTATCTACTTGTCCTATTACTCGTTCAACAGCGGGGGGACGATGCACGGGTTTGACGGGTTTACGCTGGATTGGTACAAGGAAGTGTTTGCCGATACGCGGTTGCTAATTATACTGCTCAATACCCTTGTCATCGCACTGCTCAGTGCCGTTATTTCAACGATTCTTGGCGTTCTTGGCGCCATTGCCATCCACCGGCTGCGCAAGCGGCAGAATCAGAATGCGCTGCTGTCGCTCAACAATGTGCTCATTGTCAGTCCGGACGTTATAATCGGAGCGTCCTTCTTAATTCTGTTTACGATACTCGGCATTAAGCTCGGCTTTGCCTCTGTGCTGATCTCCCATATTGCGTTCAGCGTACCGATCGTCGTCATCATGGTGCTGCCGAAGCTGGAGGAAATGAGCTCATCGCTGCTCGATGCGGCACGCGACCTTGGCGCAACCGAATGGGATGTGCTGTCAAAAGTTGTACTGCCGTTTATCAAGTCCGGCATTTTCGCAGGATTCTTCATGGCCTTAACGTACTCGCTAGACGATTTCGCCGTCACGTTCTTTGTCACTGGTAACGGATTCACGACATTATCGGTTGAGATCTATTCTAGAGCACGACAAGGCGTCTCCTTGTCTATCAATGCGCTGTCGACGCTCATCTTCGTTTTCACGATGCTGCTCGTTGTCGGCTACTACTTCATCAACCGCCGCGGACAAGTTTCGGGGCGCGGCGACCACCGCACGGATTGGGGGCTTCCTAACAAATGAAATCGCTCGTTCGGATGCTGCTCGTCGTGCTCGTGCTTGCTTTTGCCTTAATGTATGGCGCATCGGCGCTTAACTCGTCACAGGGCTACTCCGGTGACAACACACTGACGATCTACAACTGGGGAGATTACATTGACCCTGATCTGGTGGCAGCTTTCGAAGAGGAGTCGGGCATTAAAGTCATCTACCAAACCTTCGATTCCAACGAAGCGATGATGACCAAGATCGAACAAGGCGGCACGACCTTCGATATCAGCGTACCCTCCGAATATGCCATCAGCAAAATGCAAGAGGAAGACCTGCTGCTGCCGATCGACAAGTCGAAACTGCCGAATCTGAAGTATATTAACCCGCGGTTCATGAACCTCTCGTTTGATCCGGACAACGCCTATTCGATCCCGTATTTCTGGGGAACAGTTGGGATTGTTTATAACACGGAGCTGATGAAGGGGCTGGAATTCAAGAGCTGGGATGACCTGTGGGACCCTAGCTTGCGCAATCAAATTCTGCTCGTAGACGGAGCGCGTGAAGTCATTGGCTTCGGGCTGAACAGTCTGCATTATTCGCTTAACGATACGAATGAAGAACATCTGCAGGAAGCGAAAGCGAAGCTGGAGGAACTGACGCCGAATGTGAAGGCCATCGTGGGCGACGAAATCAAACTGCTGCTGGCCAATGAGGAAGCGGCGGTTGGCGTTGTGTGGTCGGGCGACGCCTCGGAAATTATCGGCGAGAACGAGAAGCTTACTTATGTGGTACCAGAGGAAGGCTCGAACCTCTGGTTCGATAATATGGTCATTCCGAAGACGGCGCGGAATATCGAAGGTGCGCATCAGTTCATCAACTTCATGCTGGACCCCGAGCACGCCGCGCAGAATGCGGAGTATGTCGGCTATTCAACGCCAAACGAGAAGGCCATGGAGTTCCTGCCTGAGGAGATCTCCTCGGATGAACGGTTCTATCCGAAGCCTGAGCTGACTGCGAAGCTGGAGGTTTACAAGAACTTAGGCAAAAAGATGCTCTCCCACTATAACGAGCTGTTTCTGGAGTTTAAGATGCACCGGAAGTAGCGAAAAATCAGCAAAAGTCCCGCTTCTTCATACGGCTCGTCTACATATTCTATATTGTACGAGCTGTAAGAAGGAGGAGTCACATGTGAGTGTGCAAGTGCTGGATATGAAAGTGAGTGTGCCAAGATACGGACAAGGCCCCGGCGTGCCGATTCCCGTTGGGTTCATCTCGACCACGCCGACTGACAACAAGTACGATGTTGCTCCCGGTTATTTTCAGGCAGATGTCGGTTTATACGCAGACCCGCTGCCCCCGAATAATCGGATCGTATTGAATGCCGTCATTGGCGTAATCGGGACATCCGCTAACGGCCAAATTATAGTGAAGCTGTTTAAATCGTTTGACCCCGTCGAAATCGGCGTGGAAGTCGCCGATACGCGGATCGGTTTTGAAACGAACGCTGAGGCTTATTATACGATTGAGCTTCAATGGGCTGATTACAATGCGACCAATCCGTTTAACGTATACAATCTAACGGCGGAGCTTGAACCGATCGAGAAAGCCGGCGCGTCTGTAATCGGACCTGTCTCGCTGACAGGCGTGGCATACGGGCCGGTGCTTTGAACATGACTATAGTCCGTTCGCTGCTGCGAGCGGGCTTTCTTTTGGAGGAGGTACAGCATGATCTATTTGGAGACCACGAGACTGCGATTGCGAGACTGGAAAGAAGAGGACCTGGAGCCATTCGCTCGGCTGAATGCGGACGAAGAGGTGATGAGGTATTTTCCAAAACCCTTATCAGCTGAGGAAACAAAGGCGTTCTATAACGTCATCGTAGCTGAGCTTACGGCATGCGGATTTGGGTTATACGCAGTGGAAGTCAAAGAAAATAACGCGTTTATCGGATTTATTGGATTTCATCGGGCGACATTTGAGGCGGATTTTACACCTTGCATCGAAATCGGATGGCGGCTGAAGAAGGAAGCATGGGGTAAGGGATATGCGACCGAGGGAGCGAAAGCCTGCTTAGAATATGGATTTAACCAACTTGGCTTTAGTGACGTGTATAGCTTTACAGCCGATAGTAATAAGCCTTCGAGTCATGTCATGCAGAAAATCGGAATGCAGTTTGTTAAAATGTTTCCTCATCCAAAAGTTGAAGCGGATAGTCCATTACATAAGCATGTCCTCTATCACATCGCTCCAAATTATAGTTGACAGATTTATCCACGCAGTGATACTATCTTCTCCCTGTCGCTTTTCAAAAATCTTCAATTTCTGGAGGTATCCGTACGTGATAACCGTAGACGGAATCAGTAAGACGTACCTGGTCGCCAAGAGGCAATCAGGTGTCGGTCATGCGCTCAAATCGTTGTTCCATCGGGAATACACGGCCATTGAAGCGCTGCAAAATATTTCGTTCCACATCCCGCCCGGTGAGATTGTCGGCTACATTGGGCCTAACGGTGCCGGAAAATCGACCACGATCAAGATCATGAGCGGTATTCTCGTGCCCGACCGCGGCTCCTGTGTCATTAAGGGCTTTACCCCGTGGGAGGATCGGGTCAAGTATGTGAAGAACATCGGCGTCGTGTTCGGACAGCGCTCCCAGCTGTGGTGGGATGTCCCAGTCATCGAGTCGTTTGATCTTCTGCGCGACATCTACAACGTCCCGCAAGCGCAGTACAAGGAGACACTTGCACTGCTTACTGAAACGCTTGACCTTGGAAGCATTCTATACACGCCGGTACGACAGCTCAGTTTGGGACAGCGAATGCGCTGCGAAATAGCCGCCTCGCTGCTGCACAGTCCGAGCATCTTGTTCTTGGATGAACCAACCATCGGGCTCGATGCCGTCTCCAAGATTGCGGTGCGCCAATTTATTAAGACAATCAACAAAGAGAAGGGCGTTACCGTCATTCTGACCACGCACGATATGAACGATATCGAAGCACTGGCAAGCCGGATTCTGCTGATCGGAAAAGGTACGCTGCTCTACGATGGGAATGTGCAAGGGCTTCGCAGTCGATTCGGAACGAAACGAACGATAACCGCCGATTATCATGAGAACAGCCGTCCCATTGCAATTCCCGGCGTATCGCTCCTTTCTTGGACACCAGAGCGGGCCATCCTCAGCGTAGATACCGAACAGGTGATGATCTCGGAAGCGATCGCGCAGCTGTCTGCACAGGTTGAGCTGCTGGATGTTGCGATCGAGATGCAGCCGATTGAAGACATCATTGTGCAGATGTACAAGGAGTATCAGCTATGATGAAGGCGTATCTGTCCGTATTCAAGCTGCGAATCAGCACCGGACTGCAGTATCGTGCGGCAGCGCTGGCCGGAATCGGCACGCAATTTTTCTTCGGTTTTATGTTTATTATGATTTTCATAGCGTTCTACGCGCACTCCACTGGGCAAACTCCTCCTATGACACTGTCCCAAGTGATCACCTACACCTGGCTGAAGCAAGCATTTCTCGCGCTGGTCATGTTATGGCTGCGAGATAACGAACTGTTCTCGCTCATTAAGAGCGGCAACATCGCTTATGAGATGTGCAGGCCAAGCAGTATCTATAACTTCTGGTATGCCAAGCTGATCGCACAACGATTGTCGAGCGCGCTGCTAAGGTGTTTTCCGATTCTGATTGTTACGGTTTTCTTGCCTCGGCCTTATCGGCTTGAGCTTCCTCCTGATTGGCTTACATTCCTACTCTTTCTCGCGGTTCTTGTTATTAGTTTGCTGATGGTCGTTGCCATTTCGATGCTCATTTACATCTCCGTGTTTGTCACGATGTCACCGGGCGGTTCTCTGCTCATATTTAGTATTTTTGGCGAATTTCTGGCGGGGATGATTGTACCGGTGCCGCTTATGCCGGGGTGGATGCAAGAGATCGTGTATTTGCTGCCATTCCACTGGACCGCTGACTTTCCGTTCCGAGTATTTACAGGTGACATCGCGAAGCTCGATGCCTTGAAGGGACTGGCGGCGCAATCGGCTTGGCTTATCGCATTGGTCGCATTCGGCAAATTCACCATGGGCCGCTCGCTTCGGCGCGTAGTTGTACAGGGAGGATGATGAGGCGTTATGAGCTTGTATTTGAAGTATATGAAAATCATTCTTAAATCGGAGATGCAGTACCGAGTTTCCTTCCTGCTGCTGACGCTGGGGCAATGTTTAACCCCGTTTACGACGTTTGCCGGAGTGTACTTTATGTTTGAACGGTTCGGCCAGCTGAAAGGCTGGAGTCTCTACGAGGTCGTGCTTTGTTTTGCCGTGACGCAAATGGCCTTCTCGTTTACGGAATGTTTTGGCCGAGGGTTCGATATGTTCTCAAGCATGGTTGTGAGCGGGGATTTCGACCGATTGCTGGTTCGTCCCCGGGGAACGGTGATTCAAGTGTTCGGCTCAAGGTTCGAATTCGCCCGGATCGGACGGCTGCTGCTGAGTGCTGCCGTGCTGGTCTGGTCCGCAGGGAATCTTGACGTCGACTGGACGCTGCTGAAGGTGACCACGTTAGTGTTGATGGTGTTAAGCGGGATTGTGATCTTCACAGGGATCTTCATCCTCGCAGCTTCCATCAGCTTCTGGACGGTGCAGGGGCTCGAAATCGCCAATATCTTCACGGACGGCGGGCGCGAAATGACGCAATATCCGCTTAATATCTATCACAAATGGGTGAAGCGGCTGTTCACCTTCGTCATTCCCTTCGGCTGCGTGAACTACCTGCCGCTGCTTTACATTCTGGGCAGGGAAGGCGGCGAGCATCCGTTCTACGCGATGGTGCCGCTTGCGGGTTTCTTATTCCTCGTGCCCTGCATGCTCGTATGGCGCGTAGGCGTAAGGCATTATCGGTCGACGGGGTCGTAGAGGTAGCTGGCATGTAAGGTAACCGTTACTGCACATTAGCTGAAATGAACGAAAATAAGCCCATGAACGGTAACCGATACCGCTCAAGGGCTTATTTCTTAGAAAGTAGGCGGAAATGAGGTACTGGTTACCGCACATGAGCCGCTACTCCGCCAAATATACCGCATCCCCAACCTGCACCTGCCCGGTTTGTTTCACCGAAGCATAGACACCGAAATTGAGCTTCAACTGCTCATTCACGGTTCGCAGCAGCGAAGCGTCACGCTCAAGCGTTTCGGGGTCGATCGTAATCAACGAGCAGCGATCACAGAATACATCCACCTGCAGCTGCGCACTTCCCACCGACAGCCGCTTACTCAGCCATTCGTACTCATCCGGCGCATCGTCATCCAAGGTTACGAGCATATTTGCCCGGAAACGGAGCGGGTCTAGCGGCTTTCCCCACATCGCTTCGAGCTTGCGAAGCGAGGAATCCGTAATAATGAGAATGCTGGCCGCATCCACAGCAAGCAGATCCAGCGACTGCGGCGTATGCGCGAGCAGGCTCAGCTTTTGCTTCGAGTAGGGTTGAATTTCTTGCAGTAGGGCATCGTCCCATTGCAACGAACGGCCATCAGGCGCCGTAATACGCAATCCTGCAAAATGATCCGCGGCTTCCGTAGCACCCTCCAGTGCAGCTCTATAGTGCAGCATGGCAGGTGCCGTTCTGGCCGTCAAATATCGATCCCAGCCTTCCTTCGTCTCATCGATGAAGGCATGCGAGCGATCCCCGTACAAGCCGTAGTTCTCAATTCGGCTGCTTTGGAGCGCTTCTCCTCCTAAGGATTTAACGGGATAGCGATGGATTGCGGTAATGGTTCCAATACGAGTTTGCGTCACAGAAAGGGCCTCTTTTCAACATAGTTAGTAGGTATGAAATATGTATTCCCAATTGACTCCATTATAGTCTGGCTCAATCAATCTGTCACAAAACAAACAACGCCGGCACGGATGCCGGCGTATAAATTTGACAGTCGGATTATTTGAGCGGCGCATCAATTAAAGTGGCAAAGTTAAACCGATGGACATGGTCATCAGCCAGTGTCGTTTTTCCCATAACAAAATGAACGTGTTTGCCGTTTCCGACGGGAATTGCAGGACCAGTCGTGATCTTCTTTAACTTGTGGAAATGACCGAAGAAATCGGTTCTCGTCAGATCGATCTCATGAACGTGACTGTCTCCGGATCTGATTGCTTGACCGGTTACGCCTGCGAATCGATGGTTGTGGCGATCGTCGCCTTCTTCAGCTAATTTAGTGCTGCCCTCGAATTCATGGTCATGCCGCTGCGCACGTCTGCAGGTCGCTGCTCTCTTGAAGGTGCGTTTCCTCTGCATGTGTTCCGCCTCCCTTGGTAAGGTGACTTCTCCACATGCTATTAATTTAGGCGACAGGAGGTGTTGGGCATCTACAGTTATACAGTCGTCGTAAAGGTTACCCGAATGGTGGGAAGACAGGATAATCAGGAGTGACGTTAAACGTGATATTATTTTCGCTTAAGTCCCACGTTGTCAGTGTACCAGTCATGACGTCAAAGCCTGCAAATATATTAGCGAATGTGAAAAGCTGGCCGGCAGCGAGTTCAACAGTGCGAAGCACATAGGGCTGAAGCTCGGAAGGGCCATCTGACGAATTCAGCGCAAACGACACCTCAAGCTGCAAACTAACAGGATCGGTGCCATAGTTGAATACGCGTACGTCAAAGGTTTGAAAGATCCTATCCTCATTTTCAACAATAAACGGAATGATAGCCATGTTTATCACCTACTTACTTGTTTAATAGAATAGTATATGAGAATAGAAAGCGGAACGTTCGGACATGGGTTCGAATGGCAGGCGGGAGAGGGGAAGAGGATGCGGCACAATTTCATTATCGGGCAATATGGAGGCTTTAACGAGGCGAAATACCGGAGAGATTTTGGAGAGGGGTTCTACGGGATCGAGGCCTGTTTATTTCAAAATGAGTCCGATATCGAAACCCTTTGGCGGCGGGCGAAACAAGATCGTTTCCAGATCGGTGTTCATTTCCCGCTGCGGGCAGGCAGATCACCTGTACGGGACGCGCTGTTCCTTGCAAAGGACGAAGCAGTAAGGCAGCAAGCTTACGCACGGGTTCAACAAGAGCTCGATTACATGAGTACCACGATTCGGCCGAGCTATGTGTTATTCCATTATCCCAAGCCTGTTATTTTAGATGATCGAGTGAATTGGGGACGTTGGCATTTTGACGATCGCAGTGAATATGAATTCGAGAGCACGTACCCCTTCGAGCTGTTTCAAGAGAGGAGCGAAGCTCTGTTCGAGTGGCTGGCGCGTAAGGGGCAGGAGTACGAATTCACACCGATATTGGAGCTGGATGCGCTGAATAGGTACGTGACGGAGAGTGATTGTTTGGAGCGCTTGCTCACGAAGCACAACACCGTCAAGCTTTGTCTGGATACAGCGAGGTTGTACATACAGGAGAGGATAGACCCTTCCTTCGATGCAAGAGCAGTCATTGAGCGTTATGCCAGCTATACGGAGACGGTTCATTTGTCTGCATTACGCATAACGGAGAGCGGTGAACGCGAGCATTCACGGCATCCGGTCCTCCCTCGTTTACATCCAAGCGAGGGCTGGGCACCGATCGAGGATTATATGCGAATCATCGGCAGGCACAATCCGGATGTGAAAATCATGTTCGAGCATCGAGCGGAGAAGGTGAGCGATGAGGAGCTGTCAGCATGCTACAGCTGGGTAGAGGAGCTGCTGGGGCCTTCCACATAGCGGGATAATAAATACATTGAAATGCGGAGCATCTTGTTGTTTAATGGAAATAAGATAAGTTATTATTTTATTTACTGATTAATATTATTATTAATCCAAAACAACCCAAAACTATTCATAACAAGGAGATGTCTATCCGCATGACGACGAACCGCACTATCATTAACACAGATCGCAGCAAGGGCAGCATTAATCGCAATATTTACGGCCACTTCTCCGAGCATTTGGGTCGCTGTATCTATGAAGGGATTTGGGTAGGCGAGGATTCGGAAATTCCCAATACAAAGGGGATTCGCAATGATGTATTGGAAGCGCTTCGCAAATTAAACCTGCCTGTTCTGCGCTGGCCGGGCGGTTGTTTTGCCGATGAATACCATTGGAGAGACGGAATCGGGCCGCGGGAGACGCGTAAACGGATGATCAACACACACTGGGGCGGCGTGGTGGAGAATAACCATTTTGGCACACATGAGTTTCTGCTGCTCTGCGAGCTGCTTGGCTGCGAGCCTTATATCAATGGCAATGTAGGCAGCGGAACGGTCCAAGAGATGCAAGAATGGGTTGAATATATGACCTTCGACGGAGAGTCGCCGATGGCGCATGAACGGACAGCTAATGGACGCGAGAAACCTTGGAAGGTCAGCTATTTCGGTGTCGGCAACGAGAATTGGGGCTGCGGCGGCAATATGCGGCCGGAATATTATGCGGATCTCTACAGGCGCTACCAGACTTACGTGCGTAACTACGGGGATAACAAAATCTTCCGTATCGCATGCGGCGCCAGCGATTTCGATTACAATTGGACGGAAGTGCTGATGCGGGAAGCGGCTCGTTACATGGATGGTCTGACACTTCATTATTATACGATTCCACATAACTGGCAGCAGAAAGGTTCTGCCACCGATTTCGAGACATCGGAGTGGTTCGGAACGCTGCGCAAAGCGCTGGTCATGGACGAGCTCGTTCAGAAGCACAGCACCATTATGGATAAGTACGACCCGCAGAAACGGATCAGTCTCATCGTGGATGAGTGGGGCACATGGTACGATGTGGAGCCGGGCACGAACCCGGGATTCCTCTATCAGCAAAATACGATGCGCGACGCGCTTGTAGCCGCAGCCACGCTTCATATTTTCCAGAATCACTGTGACCGGGTGCGGATGGCGAACATCGCTCAGACCGTCAATGTGCTGCAATCCGTCATCCTGACGGAAGGCGCCCGTATGACGGTTACGCCGACTTACCATGTCTTCGACATGTTCCAAGTACATCACGACGCGGAAGCGCTTGACATCAATCATCAAGCTGCGTCATATAGCCTGGATGGTGCTTCAATTCCGCAGACGAGTGTGTCCGCATCGCGAGATAAGGATGGGATTATCCATGTCAGCCTATGTAATCTGAGTCATGAGGAGTCAGCGGAAATCACAATTGAGCTGAGAGGACTGACCCAGCAAGCCATTGACGGACTTTCGCTCAGCGGCACAGTGCTGCAGAGCGGTGCATTGAACGCTCATAACACGGTGGAGCAGCCGGATCAGGTAACACCATCGGAGCTGACGGCTATCGAGCAGCATGAGGACGGCACGATTCGCGTGACATTGCCGCCTGCTTCAGTAGCGGTGCTTCGTGCAGGCTAATGCGCATGCAGGCTGAAACGCAAAGACAGGAAAGCTGCAAAGGATGCAGCGCATCGGTACATGTGGAAGAAGCGCAGCTGCAGCGGATTCTAAGCAAGCTGGCACTGCATCCCGGCGACTGTGTCTCGGATATGGCGTACGAGGACAGACTCTCGAAGTGTGGCGGGTGCTCCTCGCTTCAATATGGCACAACCTGCGCGCACTGCGGCTGCTTCGTGAAGGTTCGAGCGAAGCTGGCGGCGAAGGGATGTCCGCATCCAAGCGGTACGAGGTGGACCTAACAATCAAAAAGACCCGAGTCGGCTGAGTGAGCCGGTTCGGGTCTTCCCTTTACATCAGGCCAATAATGAGTCCAGACAGCAAGAAAGCTGCAAGGTGATAGCCAGTGGTGATGAGATAAAGCTTCATAGTACGGCCTTCAAACAAGTAGTTCATGCTGATCTTAGCAGCGACGCACAAGCCGAGAATCAGCCCGACCGTCAGTCCGGAAGATACGGTTGGATCTTCGCCGCCCAACGAACTAGCCCCCTAGTTATGGAAATGGATTGTCTTTATCTGGAGTCTAGCATATGCTAAAATCTACTGCCAGCTATTACGAACGAATCCATCTCAAAGGAGAGATCAAACGATCATGGAACTCACTTCAGTATCGGTAAAAGGGGTAAGTCCTTGGAATGAGGATGCCATTATACGCAATGATGCGCTGCAGCTGTTCGGCGTTATTGACGGGGCGACTTCGCTCGTCCCCTATAGCGGGCCTGGCGGGGAAAGCGGCGGCTATTTGGCTGCGCAGCTGGTGGCACGGACTTGTAATGAAGCTGCAGAGGCGAACAAGCTGATAGACTTGCTCTCCAATGCGAATACAGCGTTGCGAGCAGCAATGGTGGAAGCGGGTATATCGCCGGAGCAGAAGGAAGCCGTATGGAATGCATGTGCTGCACTAGTGCGTGTTCAGCCCAAATGGATTGATTTTGCCCAATTAGGCGATTGTATGCTGGCTGTTTATTATACGGACGGTTCCATACGTATCGTTACGAATGATCAATTGGCGCATGTGGATGATCGGACCAAAGCGGTGTGGGCACAAGGCGTCGCAGCCGGACTAACGACTCGTGAAGAACTCTGGGCGTACAGCAAGCCGGTTATTATACAAGGGCGGGAAGTCGCCAATACGATTGAAGGTTATGGTGTCATTAACGGCGATCCAACGTTCAGTGACTACGCGGAATTCGGCCGAATCAGCCGGACGAATGTGAAATCGCTGCTGCTCTTTACCGATGGGCTCTACATACCGAAGCCTCCGGGAGAGCCGGACAAGGACAGCAGCGTAGAGATTGCATCGCTTGTCCGTGAAATGGGCCTGCCCCGTTACATCGAGTGGCTGACAGAGCTCGAAGAGACCGACCCGGATTGTACACGATTCCCTCGCGTGAAGAAATCCGATGATAAAACCGCGCTCTGGATCGAATTGTAGCTGTTTCGATTAGAAGCCGTGCTCTGCGGCATAACGGCCCCAATGCGGCCGACTGCCATCGGCATCTGCGAATCCGTATTCCTCGGACAGGTCCCACGAGGTCAAAGCCTGGCCGCTTCGCTGAAGCACATTCGGATCGGATGCAAGTGCAGCAGCAGCTTGACCGACTAGAGCGGGCGTTTCCGATTGGAGAAAATGGGGGTCCTTCGCAGCAGCGTCCCGCCAATTGCTTTCCTGCACGCCGAAGTGATCCAGCATCGCTTCGGAACGAAGGAAGCCGGGGGTTAAGGCAATCGCTGCAATGTTATGCGGGCGAAGGTCAGCTGCCATCGCTTGCGCAAGATGGATGACGGAAATCTTCGCTAAACTATAGTAGAGATTGCCGCGGTACCGATAATCGTAGCCGTCGGTAATTTCGATAATCAGCCCGCCTGAGCCATGAGCAATCATCAGCGGCGCAGCGTAGTAGCTGGCCATCATATGGGTGTGGACACCGCGCTGCTGAATCAGCAGGCCGTTCTGCAGCGAATGCTCCCAGAATGGCTCATGCCATACGGTAAGCGGATCTCCGCCCCATATGTCATTCACTTGAATGTCCAGGCGGCCATGCTGCTCCTCGGCTACACGAGCATATAGAGCACGTACATCGTCCTCGACCGTATAGTCGCAGCGTACGGGAATACCTTTGCCGCCGGCTGCGGTGACAAGCTCGGCCGTTTCATCAATGGTTTCGCTGCGGCCCATGTCTGACAAGCTTCCTCGGACGCTGCGGCCTGTGGCATAGACGGTTGCACCTGCATGACCGAGTGCGATAGCGATGCCGCGTCCTGCGCCTCGTGTCGCTCCCGCGACGACGGCTATTTTTCCATCAAGTGGTCTCATTATCGTATCTTCTCCTTTAATAGGTCGAATTTATTGCGAGTTTCTATTCAGTCTACCCTGTCTTGACTGACAGAGTCGGTCAGTTTCATTTTGGGAATGTGGAGGTTAATTTCGTTATGTGGTTGATTTTGTTTATTCTCGCAATCGCTGGGTTTCAGGGTCTGTCGATGCTTGTTTCCCGGGACAAGCTGAAGCAGTTCGATGAAGCGATTATTAGCGCGGTCCAGGGGCAGGAGAACGATACGCTGACTTCCATCGCAAAGGTTGTATTCAAAAGCGGTTCAACTTCTATTTTGATACCGCTGGTTCTAGTTATTGCAGTGCTCTTATTCATCTTACTGAAACATCGGAAGGAGCTAGTCCTGCTCCTTGGCGGCATGCTGGGTTCAACCTTGCTGAACGAGCTGCTGAAGTCTATTTATAAGCGCGCCCGTCCGGATATTCACCGCCTTGTAGAGCAGCAAGGATTCAGTTATCCGAGCGGCAACGCGATGGCAGCGTTCACGTTATATTTCCTTGTTACTTACTTGCTGTGGCGTCACATACACCAGAGAAGGTGGCGCATTGCCCTATTAATCTTTAGTGCAGCGATGATAATCAGCATTGGCTTAAGCCGCATTTACGTAGGCGTTCATTATCCGTCTGATATTCTGGCAGGTTTTTGGATCAGCGCATGCTGGGTCGCATTATGCATTCGATTGTTCCGGAGCTGGGTGCGCACGAGCAAGTAGTCATTTATGCGCCACAGTTAACATTTGGAGCGTTGTCAGTCGATAAACTCTCGTATACTATAATTAGGTATGTCATCCAATAAGAGAGAATGAAAGTGAGGTTTCACATGAAACGTTTGTTAAGTGTAGTACTTGCCATTATCGTCGTATTCGCATCTTTGGCGGGAACGGCTTCCGCGGCAAGCGGAGGTACGGACATCAAAGTTAAACTAAATGGCGAGTGGGTCATCTTCCCAACGCCTCCTGTCCTTCAGAATGGTAAAACGTATGTGGAATTCCGTACGCTGTTTACGCAGCTGGGCTATTCCATTGATTACAATGCTTCGACGAAGCTGATTAAAGCGAAATCAGCCGTTCGCAGCATTGAGATGAAACCAAGCGGTACAACCGCATTGGTTGACGGTCAGAAGGTTCCGGTTAACGGCGAGATGAAGCTTCTAAACGGCCGTACGATGGTTGGCGTTCGTTTCATTGCGACGCTTTCGGATAAAACGGTCAACTGGGACGGCGTGAAGAAAATCGTTACGATCGTGGATAAAGGACCTACAGCTCAGCAGCAGGCAGAAGTATTCGGCGTGCTGGACAAGCTGACTGCGGCAGAGGATGCACAGGATGCTGCAGCTTACATGGCGGTTTTCCATTCGGCTTCTCCGGTTCGTGATTTAATTCGTGATTCGGTGCAAGAATTGTTTGCGAAAGCACACACCAAAACGACGTTCACCGAGAAAACAATCGACTCCTATTCATCGGTTGAAGCGGTTGTATACACAGTAGAACAGACGGTAAAAGTAGACGGAGCAGGCTTCTTTGCGAATGTTGAGAATGAAATGCTGTACACGCTTCACAAAGAGAATGGTAACTGGAAGATCTACGATGCAGAGCAGCTCTCCAATCAAGTGCTGGATATCGATGGCTTGTGGAAGCAAGAAATTGCAGCACCTGAAGCAGACAAGACAGCCATTACGGCGTTGATTACTGCCAATGCTGCGGCTGTCAATGCGAAGGACCTGAATGCATACAAGGCGACACTGGTACCCGGAGCGGAAGGCTTCGAGGACGATGTGGCTTCCATGGATGAATTGTTCAAGGACGAAGAAACAAGCTTGAAGATGAAGCTGGAGAAGAACGCCATCGTTGAACTCAGCGGCGACAAGGCGCTTCTTCTGACGCTGCATACGTTTGAAGTGACGATCGGTGGCGAAATGATGCCAATTCAATCGATTAACTTGTACAACCTGCAAAAGGTAGACAATAAGTGGCTGCTCATGCCGGGCAGCAACGAGCTGTATAACGACATGAACGAAACGGAAGAGTAGCATAACGGAATGACCAAGGGCTGTCTCAAAAGTGTGCAAGGCGACTTTTGAGACGGCCTTTTGTGTGTGTTTTAGTAGGCTGGATGAACGGTGTTTTGCGGCTGTGTGAGGGAGGGTGGCGACAAGAGAGGTACCTGATACCGCTCATTGGCGGGAAAGCGGGCAGGAATGTACGTTCAACCAACTCACTTATTTAGAGCGGAATACAGCAAAAGGTAACTCCCAGAGCAACACATCAGCGTTTAGTCGGCGATACTAGCGAATGGCGCCCCTCTCGGGTACGGTCGTAGCCTCGGGGACAAGGTCCTCCCTCATCGCTTACTGGTCCAGCTCCAGCGGCAGAAAGGCGTAATCGCCATGCTTCACAATCTCACATCTGCGAACCGAAATCGAGGACTTAAATATTGGCCCGTCCAGCACAGTCGTGTGAAACTCGCCGCCTTCTCCGCAAGGATCGATACCTCGTTTAAGCAGCTCCTTCACAAAATCATGGTTCAACATTCGTCCCAGATCGTCCTCTCGCATGCCGAGTGATAAGTTAACCGTCACCACAACCGATACGAAACCGAGATTAATGAACGTTTCTACGGTTTCGAGATGATCCATTTGCCAGAGCGGCATACCAAGCTTCAAGCCTGCTTTCTTCGCAACCTCGTCCTGCCAGCAGCCATAATCCGTCAATTCCAAGTCGCCTGTTACGAGCACTTCGGCTCCGCAGTCCTTCGCTTGTTCTAAAAGGCCGATAAAAGCTTGTTCATAGTCCGCCCAGCTTGCAGCCGCTGTATAAAGAGGCAGTCCGATCGAATCCGCTTGGGCGCGAATAAGCTCGGGCGGCATGCCGTGGGATCGGGAGCGTTTCCCTTCTTCCTCCAGCATAACGATAAGGCCAATTGCTTCTCCAACTTGCATGGCTTTATATAGAGCTAGTGAACTGTCTTTCCCACCGCTGAAAGAAGCAATAAACCGATGCCCGCTCGCACCATTTTTCCAATCCTTCATTTCTTCCATCGTGATCATTCCCCGTTATTAATTGTAGTGATGTTGTTCAAATTATATCGGATATGCTGGCAGCGGGCTATAATAACAGCATAGAGATTACTTGACGGGAGTAGATAAAACGTATGAAAGTTGTCATTGCACCCGATTCATTCAAAGGCTCCGCATCAGCAAGGGAGCTGTGCAGCGCAATTGCAAAGGGGATTCGGTCCGTCATGCCGGAGGCAGAACTGCAGGAACTGCCGCTGGCCGATGGTGGAGAAGGCATCATGGACAACCTTGTGCATGCTACCGGCGGACAACGGATAGAGACAGCGGCGACCGACCCGATTGGTCGCGCCATGACAGCCGCCTACGGCGTTCTAGGCGACGGCGAGACCGTTATTATCGAGATGGCTCAAGCCTCCGGCCTCCCACTGTTAGCAGTCGAAGAGAGACAGCCGCTTCTGACATCAACCCGCGGTACGGGGGAGTTGATCAAACATGCGCTGGATCAGGGCTACCGCAAATTCATTATCGGCCTTGGCGGAAGCGCGACCAATGACGGCGGCGCAGGTATGCTGCGAGCGCTGGGACTGAAGCTCCAAGACGCTCAAGGACAGCCCCTAGCTGAGGGTGGCGGGGAACTGAACAAGCTTGCGAAACTAGACGCTTCCGCTCTGGATCCGCGACTAGCTGAATCGCAGGTTACGATCGCGAGCGACGTAATCAATCCGCTGTGCGGTCCGCAAGGCGCGTCGGCCGTCTTCGGCCCGCAGAAGGGAGCGACACCGGAGATGATCGCGGTCCTCGATGAGGGGCTGCGCCTATTCGCAGAGCAGATCCGCGCCGTACGAGGAATTGATGTGCTGACGATACCTGGCGGTGGTGCAGCAGGCGGTATGGGGGCAGGAATTGCCGGCTTCATGAATGCGGTCATCCGTCCCGGTATTGAAGTTGTAATGGAAGCAAGTGGGTTCGAGGCTGCCGCCAGGAATGCCGATTATATCATTACCGGCGAAGGCAAGCTGGATGAGCAGACGCTATCAGGGAAAGTGGCGGCAGGTGTGTGCAAGGCTGCTGGGCCGCTTGACGTTCCGGTTATTATTTTGTGCGGGATGCGGGTTTTGTCGCTTAATGAGTTAAACAAACTGGGGAAGGTGAGCGCATTCTCCATCGTCCCGGGTCCATGTACCTTGGAAGAGGCGATGGCGCATACTTCCGAGTGGGCTGAGGAATGTGCTGCCCAGCTGTTTGGCTTTCTAAAAAATTCATGCTAAATCCTCCTCTTTTTCACATCATGTTCACAATGGCCTGTTAGACTTAGGGTCAAAGCTGATGAAAACATGACTAGAAGCAAGGGGGAGACAAGACAGAATGAAGCCGTGGACCGAGTTCGAAGAAGCTATCAAGCCGCATCTCCGGCATGTGCGGACCTATTGTTATTATTTGACCGCATCCAAATGGGAATCGGAGGATCTGCTGCAGGAGGCGCTGCTTCGGGCATTCAAGCATTATCGGGATACCGGCATTCTTCGTCACCCTAGGTCGCTGCTGTACAAAATCGCCCGCAACGTGCATATTGACGCACATCGCAGACGACGCGGCATAACCGTTCCGATCGATGAGGCGCTTCAGCTGCCGCATTACGATAACAATTACGCCTCCATTCGCGGGACGCTGGAATGGGTAACGGAGCATCTGTCCGCACGCGAGATGGAGATGCTGCTGCTCGCAGAGGTGTTCGATTATTCCTACCAAGACATTGCCGATGAGCTGCAATGTACGGTTCCCGCTGTCAAAATGGTGCTGCACCGTTCCAAATCAACACTTCGCAAGCGCGGAGCTCAGCAAGAATCTCCTGTTCCTCGCAGTCGAGCCGGTAAGCGCAGAAGTGCGCCGGCGCTTCCATATATGGTAGACCGCTGGACAACGGCATTGATGACCGGAGAACTATAAACAAATGACTAGATAAGAATGTGGGCCTCTCGGGTGAAAAAGAGGCTTTTTTTGGCGTTTGAAGTAGTACTTTTGAATCATTATTGCATTCTGTAAAACAATACCATAGGACAATGGCTGTATAATCATGGTAGAGTAGAGTGAACAGTAAACATTTACCTTGGAAAAAAGGAACAAGTACGACTTTTGTTGGAGGCGCTATGCGAAACTATTTGGGGAAAACCTTAAGAAATGAAGTCGTGAATGCATTTGGCGTAACCGTGCTGCCTGCTAACATCGTGCTGGAAGAAGAGCACTTGCTCCTGTTGGAGAAGCACAAAATCGACCATATTTCCGTTATCTTTGATGTCGTGGAACCGGCAAAGACGGCAAAGCCGAGTGCTCCCCATTCCGCTGTGAGTCAGGTTTCGAACCGGGCCAAGGAAATGTATCACTCCATTCGGGATACGGGCAAGATTCCGATGGACGAGCTGCAGAACAATATTATTCCCGCTGTGAAAAGCGTGGCCAGCCATCCGAATATTTTTGAACTGTTTGAGGCGGTCAAAGCACAGGGTGATTATACGTATCAGCACAATATCGGTGTTGGCGTGCTGGCGACTATGATCGGCAAATGGCTGCATTTTAAAGAAGACGAATTGACAGCGCTTACGCTTGCGGCAACGCTGCATGATGTAGGTAAAGTGAAAATCCCGCCGGAGATTATAAACAAACCGGGCAAGCTGACAGAAGCAGAATTTGAAGTCGTGAAGAAACACACCATATACGGCTATGAAATATTGAAGAAAACCGAAGGTATCAGCTACCGCGCTGCTTTAGTCGCTCTTCAGCATCATGAACGCGAAGATGGCAAAGGATATCCGCTTGGCCTGACCTCGGATAAAATTGATACTTTCAGCAAAATCGTAGCGGTGGCGGATATCTTCCATGCGATGTCATCCGATCGACCTTATCATAAAGCATTGCCATTCTACGAAGTGGTTCGCCAGCTGCGTGAAGGGTATTTCGGGCAGTTGGACCCGCATATCGTATCGGTATTCCTAGAGAATATTACGACCAAAATGATCGGGCAGAAAGTCGTCCTCACAGATGACCGCATCGGCGAGATCGTATTCATTAATCCGCATGACGAGGAAGCGCCGCTCGTGAAAGTCGGTGAAGAGTTCGTGGACTTGTCCGCGGAACGACAACTGCAAATTAAACAAATTATTGGACTATAGCATAACTAGGATAAAGAAATAGCAAGAGCAGGGTTCACGTCATGATGTGAAATTCCCTGCTCTTTTTGCTGTGTGCGTTCGTTTAAGATTAAGTCCACTTGGCAGCCCATAGCTTCATTTCGTGCAAAATTTGATGCAGATCGATGCCCTTAGGTGTCAGCGAATATTCGACGGTTACCGGAACGGTAGGGAAAACATGGCGCTCAAGCACCCCTTGTCCCTCCAGATGACGAAGCGTACTCGTCAGCGCTCGCGGACTGACTGATGGGATCAAGCGCTGCAGCTCGCCGAAGCGGCGTTTCTCGCAAAATAGCTCCCGAAGAACGAGAAAAGCCCATTTTCCGCCGATGACATCTAGTGTTCGCTCAATATTGCATTCGATGATGGCCGGTACTTTAGGGATATAATTGTTAGCAGACATCGTATAATCCTCCAATAAAAAGTAGTTACATAAAGTATAGTATATATATTAAGTATAATATAATGACAATTATTTCACTACTTTAAAATTTATAATGATATGAGTAGAATAGGGGTTACGTTAGTTTGACAGCGTATGCAGGGAACTGCAATTATCTTTAGGAGGTTGGAGAAATGGAGTTTAGAAGACTAGGCGGCAGCGGACTAAAGGTGAGTGAAGTCAGCTTGGGCAGCTGGCTTACATATGGCGGTTATGTTGAGCGGGAGAATGCGGTGAAAGCGATCGAGAAGGCCTATGAGCTTGGGGTCAATTTCTTCGATACGGCGAACGTATACGAGCGCGGTGCTGCGGAAGTATTGCTTGGCGAAACGATCAAGCAATTCCCGCGTGAGTCTTATGTGCTCGCAACGAAAGCGTTCTGGCCTATGGGTGACGGCCCGAATGACCGCGGCTTGTCCCGCAAGCATGTGATCGAGCAGGCGAATGCCAGCTTGAAGCGGCTAGACACGGATTACGTAGATATCTTCTACTGCCACCGTTATGACCAAGAGACGCCGCTGCAAGAGACGCTGCGCGCGATCGACGATCTGATTCGCTCCGGCAAAGTCCTGTACGCAGGTGTCAGCGAATGGACGGCTTCCCAGATGGCAGATGCGCTCGGAACAGCTGACCGTTACTTGCTCGACCGTATCGTGGTGAGCCAGCCGGTCTACAACATGTTCGAGCGTTACATTGAGAAAGAAGTGATTCCTTACGGGGAGAAGAACGGCATCGGACAAGTGGTGTTCTCGCCACTTGCACAAGGGCTTCTGACAGGCAAATACACGTCCGCTGAAAATCTGCCTGAGGGCAGCCGTGCCTCGAAGCTCGATTGGATGCGCAAAGGCATCACGGACGAGAAGCTTGCTAAAGTTCGCGCCTTGTCCGAAATCGCGGGTGAGCTCGAGATTACGACAGGCCAACTGGCGCTCGCATGGATTCTGCGTCAACCGAACGTAGCCAGCGCCTTAGTAGGCGCAAGCCGTCCGGAGCAGGTCATCGAGAACGTAGCTGCATCCGGCATCAAGTTGTCGGAAGACGTGCTGGCACGAATTGAAACGATTTTGGGATAGTAGTGTGGGAGCCGGACCGGCGTTGCTGGTCCGGCTTTTTTTTGCCGCTCTCAGCGGTAAAATGCAGCATCATTGGCTCTGAAGTCGCAGTCAAGTTCATCCGATAGAGGATGTACCGCTCTCGATGTCCAGAGTAACCTCCACGGATGATCTCCACTGTCGATTATTGCAAGAATGCTGCAAAAGTGCTCTGAATTTGGACTCTACTACAATCGATAACGGATATATCACTAGCGATGTCTAAACTAACCGCCTCGCATGATCTCCAGCATCCATAGCGGAAGTGAGAGTCGCAAAATTGGACTCTCACAGGTGAAACCGCGGAAAAATGAAGCTGAGAGTCGCAAAACCCGACTCTCAGCTTCGATAAGCCTGCGGTTTCGCTCAAGGCGTGCGGTGAGAGTCGCGAAATCCAACTCTCACAGGCGAAACCGCGAGAAAAAGAAGCTGAGAGTCGCAAAACCCGACTCTCAGCTTCGAGAAGCCATGATCATGCAGGTGTCGGAAGTTGAGTGTCGAGAGTATGGCAAATGTGCTCCAAAGTTGCTTGTAGCATCTGCTCAGCGTTTGCCGCCGCCGATGAAGTCCAGAATCGAGCGCAGCGACTGCGGGGCGATCGTATCCAGCAGGTCGCCTTCCTTGCGCAGCCGATCTTCGATGTTGAGCAGGTTGTAGTCGGTGATCGCAACGTTACGGCGCACTTCGTCCCAGTGGAGCGGCGTCGATACGCTGGCGGCTCGGCGGGCACGCGGAGAGTAGGGGGCGATGATGGTTTTGCCTTGATAGTGCTGCAGATAGTCGATGTAGATCAGGTCGCCGCGGTTCTTTTTCAGCCGTTCAATGGTGAATAAGCGAGGATGCTTATCCGAGAGAAAAGCGCCGACAAATTCTCCGATCCGGCGCAGTTCATCGAAGGTGAGATTTTGCACGATCGGAATGATGACCTGCACGCCTGTCGCTCCCGACGTCTTGGGCACAGAGGAGATACCGAGCGATCGCAGCAGATCGCCGACAAGCAGTGCGGCTTCCATAATACGCGGCTCTTCTTCGAGCGTTGGGTCCAGATCAAGCACCCATTCCGTCGGATACTCCGGGTTGCTCACACGGTCGAAGGAAGCGTGATATTCCAAACAGGCCAAATTGCCGAGCCAGAGCAGAACCGGCAGTGAGGTCAGCTTCACATAGTTAATGCTCTCACGGGTCACGGTTTCTACAAAAGCCGGAGCAGGAGAGGGGCAGTTTTTCTGATAAAAGGATTTCCCATTTACCCCATCCGGGAACCGAATGGTCGTGAGCAGTCGATCCTGGCAATGCTTCAATAGCCATGGCGAAAGTGCGGCAAGCCGCTGCAGAAAAATCGCCTTCGTAATGCCCATCTCCGGCCATAACAGCTTCTCAGGATTGCTGACTGTCAGCTCCTGCCCGTCAACAACAACGGTTCCTTTCACGGAGCGGCTCATGACAGCGGCTCCTTCGGAAGAAACGTAACCAGCTTCGGATGGCGAAGCTGCCCGGCAGAAGTGAGCTCAAGTCCCGAAACTCGGCATTTGAAAGGCAGCGAAAGCCACTGGATCTCTTCACGCCGCAGATCCTCCGGCACCGCAGGGAACGGACAAGCAACTACCGCCAAATGGGAATGTTGCGGCTTAAAGGTTGCAGCAAGCACTCTGCGCAGTGCATCATTCAATCCAAGCGACACACTGCCTAGATAGTAGCCCTCATGCTCCATCACGAGACTAGCAACGATGCCGTTGCGCCATTTGAGCCCGACGATATCGACATCGAGAACAAGGACAATCTTCTTCTTCAGCCAATCGCGATGTTTCTTGCCTTCCCGATAAGGACTGTCCAACCGTTTGCTGACAACGCCTTCCCATTTATTCGTCTGCACCCATTCCCACAACGCAGTACCATCCTGGAACAAATCCGTCACGAACATGCGCGGATCGTCTGATGGACATAACTCGGTAAGTCGGCGGTGCCGCTCCTCATAGGGGAGATGGCGCAAATCGCCGGAGGCATCCGCGAGGATATCGAACAACACCAAGACGAGCCCGCCCCTCGCACCTGCACCGGCGACATTGCCCGCCCCGCCACTTGGCTCCGGCTGCGGCTGCCGCATGAGTCCGCGAGAACGTTCCCTCTTCAGCACATGCTGGAAATTCGGCCGCACGCCATCCCACCAGACGATTTCTCCATCCAGCAGGCATCGGCCCAGAGCCGCTGCTTTAGACTCAAGCAGCGACGTGATTTCCGGATACGTACTATTCTTCAGATAAAGCTTCCGCGAAAATATTTCGACCTGCCCGTGCCCGTTCAGCCGGGCGAGGATGCGTACGCCATCCCATTTCAGCTGATAGCCCCATTCGCTGCCGACAGGGAGCTCCTCGTCGGAGAGCGGAGCCATGGGCTCAACAGGCAAGGGCAGCGGTTGATCATACTGCTGATATTCCTGATGCCCGCTTAGTTCAGGAAGCGACGCCTCGGACCATGGCTGTTCCATCGCCTAAGACACCGTGTCCTTCTTGGTTTTGCGCGCACGCGGCGCTTTCACTTTGGCCACGACTTCGCTGGCTCCCTCGCCAGAGCCGGCGTTTGAAGCAGCCGCGCCTCCTGCAGCATTCGCCCCAACACCAGCGCCCGCTCCAGCCGCATTCGTGTCCAAGCCGCCAGGCGCATTCGGCGGCAGCTTGACCGCCTCCAAACTGGCTTGCAGCGCGGCCATCAGGTCAAGCACATTCGTGCGCTGCTGCTCCGGCGCAACGCGAACGTCCTCGCCGGCAATTTTGTGCTGAATGAGATCCATCAGGCGCTCCCGATAGTCGTCGGTATATTTTGCAGGCTCGAATGGGGTAGAGAGCTGCTCGATCAGCATGCGCGCCATCATGAGCTCCTTCTCGTTGACATTGACGGCCTCCGGCAGTCCCGGCACCTGATCGACAGAACGGATTTCGTCCGGATAGAAAATCGTCTCCATCGCTAAGCAATCATCGATGATGCGAATGGCTGCGAGCGAGCTTTTGGAACGAATCGAAACTTTGGCAATACCAATCCGTCCCGACTGCCGCATTGCCTCCATAAGTAGGTTATAGGCATTGCTGCCGGCTTGATCCGGGGAGAGGTAGTAGGTCTTCTGAAAATAAATCGGGTCGATCTCTTCAAGCGCGACAAAATCCAGAATCGTAATCGTCTTTGTCGCATCGCTGGACAGCGACTCAAGCTCGTCCTTCTCAAACAACACATAACGGCCTTTCTCATATTCATAACCTTTGACAATGGAGTCCCAATCGACGTCAACATCACAGGTCGGGCATTTGCGGATATAAGAGATGTTGCTGCCGCAATCACGGTGAATCATTTTCAGAGAGATATCTTTATCCTCCGTGGCTGAAAACATTTTGACAGGCACATGCACGAGACCGAAGCTGATGGCCCCTTTCCACACGGTATGCATATCATTTCCTCCTCTTATTAGATATGGAACGTAGTCCTCTATTCTCATTGTTCCCCGAATGCATGAAACTAAGCTCGTTCGGGCATATTTTCGTGTAGCACGAGCCAACATCATCATCTAAAGGAGGCATATGGAATGACCGAAGCGGGCAATACCCCGACTGGGAACAGCAACGATAAGCAAAATGAAGGCCGCGATGATTATTTTATGGACATCGACCGGATGGTGAATGAAGGATTAGGCGGCGGGCAAGTGACCTTGAATAACGGGTTAATTGCAGAGTCCACCACGGATACAATGGAAACTGAAGCGAGGGAATAAACAGTGGATACGAAACGCGCAATGCAGATTTACAGCTCGAAAGATACATTTGCCGTTCATCTGGGCGATAAGCCGGTTTGGATCGAAAATGTAGATGAGGCCAATGGCATGGCAACGGTGCAAGTGGGTTCAGACCCGCTCAATACGCAAACCGTTTCGGTCGACCGATTGAAAGAAGAAGGCGACGAATAGGAAACGGTACTGGAGCAGGACCCTCGGACACCGATCGTTGGATGCCGGGGGTCTTTTTAGAGGTCAGAATGAAATTATGATGGACAATCTATCGATAATTGACGATTTCGAGACATAATTGAACAAAAAGTGGCGATAAGGTGTGCTTATTCTTGGAAATTGAGCCAAATTGGGGTATAATGAATAAATAAGCTTGATTTTTAGAGTTTATTACAGAGGGGGGAAGGTATGGCGAAACAGCACTATAAGCTAACCAAGCTGGAGTTGCTGCTGCGGATTGTATTACTTACCGTCGGTGCGGCGCTCGTTTCCGTAGCTCTTGAGATTTTTCTCGTACCAAACAACATTATTGATGGCGGAATAGTCGGTATATCCATCATTGTGGCTCATCTGACAGACTTGCCGCTCGGTCTATTTCTATTCCTGTTCAACTTGCCGTTTCTAGTCATAGGTTACAAGCAGATCGGTAAAACATTTGCGATATCAACGCTCTACGGCGTTGTGGTCATGTCGATCGGCACGACCTTGCTTCATCCGGTCCAGGCTTTGACGTACAGCCCGTTTCTGGCACCGGTATTCGGCGGCGTCATTCTCGGCATCGGGGTCGGTTTAGTTATCCGATCAGGAGGATCGCTCGATGGTACGGAGATTATTGCGATTTTGTTTACGAAGAAAACACCGTTTTCCGTAGGCGAAATTGTCATGTTTTTCAATCTATTCATCCTTGCGAGCGCAGGTTTTGTGTTCTCGTGGGATAGCGCAATGTTTTCTCTCATTGCCTACTACATTGCCTTTAAGGTCATTGACGTGACCCTTGAGGGGATCGATCAATCGAAGTCGGTCTGGATTATTAGTAAAGAATCCAAAGAAATCGGCGATGCCATTATGAGCAGGCTTGGTCGCGGTGTTACGTACCTTCATGGAGAAGGAGCTTTCTCCGGTGGGACGAAGCGTGTAATCTTCTGCGTCATTACGCGGTTGGAAGAAGCGAAGATGAAGTCGATTGTCATGGAACTCGATCCGACAGCGTTCCTTGCGGTCGGTAACATCCATGACGTGAAGGGCGGCCGCTTTAAGAAGCGAGCCATCCATTAACCAGGCAATCAAGCAGGTCTGCTCGCAGACATTCATACAGGCAAGGCTGTGCTGCCAAGCATGGCCTTGCCTGCTTTTGTTGCGGGTCTTACTGCTGACCGATATAATAGGGACAACAAACTTTGAAAATAAGGCTTCGGCCGGCAACTGGAGGCGGAAAAACTGGACGAGTTTGAGCGCATTCGAAATTGGACAGATGGCCGCCAAAATCAGTCCGTGCTCGCGAAGCAAGGCGTGGTGCTCGGCATCGGCGACGATGCGGCCATCATCGCCGCCCCGCCGGATGAGGATGCCGGCAAGCTGGAGTGGCTGCTGGCGGTCGACACGATGGTGGAGACCGTCCATTTCAACGATGCGACGATGGGCGAGGCCGACATCGGCTGGAAGGCGCTGGCCGCGAACGTCAGTGATATCGCGGCAATGGGCGGTGTGCCTCGGCACGCGCTCGTGTCTGTGAGCGTGCCGCCGGCATGGGGGCCGGCACGTATGCGCCGGCTCTATGATGGGCTTTACGCGTGCGCCGAGCATTACGGCGTAGCGGTGGTTGGCGGCGATACGACGAGTTCGCCGCTGCACTTGGTTGTGTCCGTGACGGTCGTGGGCACCGCCCCGGCCGGCAAGGCGATTCGCCGGGCAGGTGCGCAGCCCGGCGACGCCGTGTTCGTGACCGGAGCGGCGGGGATGGCCGCGGCCGGTCTGCATGCGCTGCTCGCCGCCGCGGCGAAGCGCGCGGGGGCTGCGGCACAGCCGCAAGGCGGCGGTGCGGGCTCGCCGCCATTGCCTTTGCCGCCGGTCGCGGCAGCGCCCGGAACGGCGGCGCTGGTGCAAGCGCACCGCCGGCCGGCGCCTTCGGTGCGCGCGGCGCTGCTGCTAGCCGCGCGCGGAACCGTGACGTCGCTGAACGATGTCAGCGACGGACTGGCCAGCGAAGCCTGGGAAATCGCCGAGGCTTCAGGCGTGACCATCGTGCTCCGTGATTCGGACTTGCCGCGCAGCGGCAGCATGACCGCTTACGCACACAGCTGCGGCGTGAATCCACTGGAGTGGATTCTCTATGGCGGCGAAGATTACGTGCTGCTCGGCACGATAGCTGCCGCAGATGCGGGGGCAGCGAAAGCCGAGCTGGCCGAGGCTGGCTTACCGATGTTCATCATCGGTGAAGTGGAGGCCGGCAGCGCAGGCGTGGAGCTGATCCGCGACTTAGATGTCAGCAGCGGCACGGGGCGCTATGAGGTGCTGCGGGAAACGGTTGCCAAGCGCGGGTATAATCATTTTGGAAATTAGGAGCGGCCGAAACATGAACGAAAGCTACGAAATGATATGGACGGCAGAAACCGAAGCGGACACGGTCCGTTTGGCTGAGAAGCTTGCGGAGCTGGCAGTTCCGGGAACGGTGCTGGCGCTCGATGGGGACCTCGGAGCAGGCAAAACGCGATTCTCGAAAGCTTTTGCAGCTGGAATTGGAGTACCGGGTATTGTGAACAGTCCTACGTTTACCATTATTAAAGAATATCAAGGGGCGCAATTGCCGCTTTATCATATGGATGTGTACCGCCTCTCCGAGCAAGAAGCGGACGAGCTTGGTTTGGACGATTACTTCTTCGGTGAAGGTGTGACGATTGTCGAGTGGGCAAGCCTGATCGAGGCGCTGCTTCCGCCTGATCGGCTTCAGATGTACATCGCGCATTTAGGCGGGGAAGCGAGACGCATTACGATTACGGGCATTGGTGCGCCGTATGCGGCTTGGTGTCAACAATTACAGGCAATTGATCATAGATAGGAGCACGGAACAGATGAGTGAAATTACTACGCCGGGCAGCCGGGAAGGACAGCTTGTGCTTGCGCTGGATACATCGACCGCTTCGCTCGCTGCCGCGCTCGTGCGCGGAGATGAGGTGCTGCGCGACATTCAGTCGCTTGCGGAACGCAATCATTCCGTCCATACGGTGTCGGTCGTCAAGGAACTGCTAAAGGAATGCGGAGTTGCGCCGGAGGAGCTTGCAGGCATTGCAATCGGTCGCGGACCAGGCTCGTACACTGGCATGAGAATCGCGGTATCGGTAGGCAAAACATTAGCGTGGGTATGGCAGAAGCCGCTGGTTGGCGTGTCCAGCCTGGAAGCGTTGGCCTATGGAGCATGGCAAACGGGAACTGACAAGGCCACCGCATCCGCAGGGGAACGTCCGGTTTGGATCGTGCCAATCATGGATGCGAGGCGGGGACAAGTGTATACCGGCGCATTCGAGGCATTAGCTGCCACTGCGTCGTCTTCTGCATTTCCGGCAGCCTGGAAACGGCTGGCCAAAGACGGAGTCCGCTTGATGCACGATTGGGTAGACCTGCTCGCCGCAGATGTGAAAGAGATGGACGCTGCTTCGAGACCAGCGGCGTTATGGATCGTCGGTGAATTGCAGCTTCACGAGGCGGAAGCCGATCGGTTGCGTAACATTTGCCCCGAAGTGGAAGTCGCGGCATTTACTTATATCTTAGAAGGACGATCCGTTGCTGCACTTGGACTTTCGCGTCTGGCAGCAGGGGAATCCGATGATGTGCATACGTTTATTCCAAATTACACGCAGTTAACGGAAGCAGAAGTGAAATTGCAGGAACGGACGGCTTCGCAGCAGCAAAGCGCGGTGGAAGGAGCGGGTAAACGTGACGGTCATTGATGTGAACCGGCTTGTTTTTCGACTGATGACGATGAGCGATGTGAAGACGATTGTTGCTATTGAACAGGAGAGCTTTACTTCGCCGTGGACAGAGGAAGCGTTTATTAACGAGCTGACTAATAATCATTTTGCCCGCTACATGGTGATGGATTACGAGGGCGAAGTCATCGGCTATGGCGGCATGTGGACCATCATGGATGAGGCGCATGTGACCAATGTGGCTGTGCGCGAGCAGTACCGCGGGCGGGGACTCGGCGAGAAGCTGATGGTGGAGCTGCAGCGTGCGGCGGTCATGTTCGGGGCGAAGCGGATGACGCTTGAAGTGCGTGTATCGAACGATGTGGCGCAGCGGCTGTACAAGAAGCTTGGCTTTGAACCGTCCGGCGTTCGGCCCGGCTATTATTCAGACAATAAAGAGGATGCGCTCATTATGTGGGCCGAACTGCATGCCTCGGGTGAAGTGGAGAGCATGTATGACGACTACAAATGAAAATGAACTTATTCTCGCCGTAGAAACGAGCTGCGATGAAACAGCTGTTGCGCTTATTCGCGGCGGCAAAGAGATTGTAACCAATATTATTTCGAGCCAAATCGAGACGCATCAGCGTTTCGGCGGCGTTGTGCCGGAGATTGCATCACGTAAGCATGTGGAATCGATCACGCTCATCATGGAGCAGGCGATGAAGGAAGCCGGAGCGAAGTTCAGCGACTTGTCTGCCATTGCGGTTACGCAGGGACCGGGACTGGTAGGCGCGCTTCTGGTAGGCATCGTAGCCGCGAAGAGCTTAGCGATGGCGCTCGACCTTCCACTCATTGGCACCCATCATATCGCTGGACATATCTATGCCAACCAGTTGGTGCATGAGATCGAGTATCCATGTCTTGCGCTTGTAGCGTCTGGCGGACATACCGAGCTAGTCGTTCTTGAGAGTGAAGGCGTGTTCCGGATCATCGGCAGAACCCGTGATGATGCGGTCGGCGAAGCCTATGACAAAGTCGCGCGCACGCTGAATTTCCCTTATCCCGGCGGGCCGTACATCGACAGGCTTGCACAGCAGTCGGAGGAAGAATTCCAGCTGCCGCGGGCATGGCTGGAGCCGGATTCGTATGATTTCAGCTTCAGCGGGTTGAAATCTGCCGTCCTTGCGGCCATCAATTCGGCCAAAATGAAGGGGGAAACGCCGCGCGAGGCTGCTCTTGCCCGCGGGTTCCAAGCCTCTGTCATCGATGTGCTTGTGACGAAGTCACTTCGCGCCGTTCGCGAAGTTGGCGCCAAGCAGCTGCTGCTCTGCGGCGGCGTTGCAGCTAATGGCGGCTTGCGTGCGGCGTTGACTGCTCGCTGCCAAGAGGCTGGTATTCCGCTGCTCATCCCGCCGCTTAAACTTTGCACGGACAATGCGGCGATGATCGGCGCGGCGGCGCACTTGAAATGGAAGCGCGGCGAGTTTACGCCGCTCGACATGAAGGCTGAGCCGGGCTTGTCGCTGGAAGAATGGTCGGTACGGAGTTAATATGAATAGTGCTTCACAAGAAACAAGCGACCCAGCTTAAGCCGGGTCGCTTGTTTTCATATCTCTCCCTAAGCCGAGAACGGAATCGAATAGAACGTACGAATACCGTTCTCATCCGCATACCAAAGCACCTTATTGTCCGCAATTATGGGCTGGCACTGGGATAGAACAAAATTCGGGATGGCTTGCACGCTGCCTGTCGGCTGACCATTCTGGTCGACCAGTACGTAGTTCAAGTCCCCGCGGTTATGTTCGGCATCGAACTCTTGCCAGAGGACCATGAACTTGTTAACTTTCATCTTCACAAGCTTAGGGATTGATGCGTATTGTTTGCTTCCGATGTACTTGGCGATCGTTGTCTGGTGAACCGCGCTTTCGTTCAGGTTGTTTCTCGGTATGGTGACAAGAAGGATATCCCGTTGGTCGTTGTTCAGACCTACCATGTCGAACGAAGTATATTCGCTGACGAGCGAATGATTGATCGTATTCATCGCAACGAGGTACTCCGACGACGACATCTCGAAGCCTCCGACGGACACACCGGTCATATTCGCTCCGATTGCGCCCGGAATACGGAACAAATCAACCGTGTCATAGGCGTCTCCTGTTCCTTTGCTCAGGGCGATCGAACGAGGATAGGCATCGCCGTGATCAAGCAGCACTTGCATTGTCCCATCGAACAACGCATATTGATCGAAGGAGTGACTAACGTGATTAGCCTGGAATCGTCCAAGATCATTGGTCACCTTCATGGTCGAGGTATCCACTAGGATAGTCAATTGAGATTGGTGGTTTTTGCCGTCTTCTGTCGTATAACGTTCCCTTGCGGTATGGAATACAAGTGTGTTCCCGCTCTCAGCCATCCTTCCTGAACCGGCGTCGAAGGGAACTGTCGTGTAGCTCGCTCCACCTTGCACCGAGACGCTGTCCACACGGTTGAAATTCTTGTCGTACCGAACGATTCGAATCACTTCTTTCGTATCGCTTTCTTCGTGGTTCTCTTGTCCAAAAGCAATGTAGTTGTACTTCTGACCGCTGTAGAAAGCACCATAGAGCGGAAGCTCGGCGTTTATCTTTTTCTTAGTGAGCAGCTTGTAATTAGCATCGTAGGTCTCGATCGTCAGTCCGTTATTGGCTTTAATTACGCTAATCGTACCGTCTGCGTTGCGAACCAGATGGGAGCCGACCGGACTCTGCCATCTCGGATAATCGGCGGAGACGGAATCCGAATTAGCCTCGTAGGCTGTCTCTGCTCGGTAAGCGTTTCTTGGAAGCTTGGAGGAGAGGTTGATCACGTTGGAGCTTCCGCCGAACCCTATTTCGAATGGAATCTGCGCCCCCAAGTCTCTCAGCTTAAAATACGTACTGCCGTCGATCACATAGGCGGTCATCTTGATCACGCGGCCGTCTATCATGATTTTGGAAGTGGCGGGTTGCGCAGAATAACTACCGTAGGACGAATAGTAATGATCTTGATCTGTCCTCTGCTTCACATATTGTTTGCCCGTTAATAGCTCAATTGCATTGCCCCCGCTGTTCCAGATGACATTGAATTGACTAGTCGTTCCGGAGAACATCTCCGCGATGTCGCGAAGCTTGAAGTAGTTGTTGCCGGCAATAGTGAAGGCGGTCGTGGACACTTCCTCGCCATTCAGGTAGATTTGATTGTCCGATACGCTCGCCTTGACCGAATTCGCGGCGAATGCGGACGTGCATATTACTGTCGTCATTAGAACCAAAGCGATCAGCAGCGTTACTAACTTTCTCATTGAAGGCTTCACCATCCGATACAAATGTAATTAAATTCCTTAAATATATCGGTGATCCATTCATTATTGATTAATAAAAGCGGCCCAGCCGAAGCTAATCACAGTTGAAAGTTGATATCTCATTGAATCCCCAGCAACTTTGTCACTCTAACGAACCGTACGGCGCTTATTTGCCCAATAATAGCCCCGAAATAATTCTAACGAACCGTAGGGGTTCTATTTGATGGTTTTGGCATAGTGGGGAGCCGATTATCCCCAAATAACGCCTCTGCGGTTCGTTAGATTCTCGAAGCTCCCAAATTCGGTCTAATAAGACCTCTACGGTTCGTTAGATTTTCACCCCATTTCCTCTTCACAAAAAAGCCCTGCGATTCATTATCCGATTCGGTTTTTTTCGCATAAATAACGCCCTCACGGTTCGTTAGCGCGAAAAAACGTGAATTTACGGAATGGTCGCTGCAAGAGATCCAACTTTCAAATTTTTGAAAATCGAATTGACAGACGATTCCGACAGGCATATAATAGGCAACAACACTTCAAAACATCTGACAAACGCGACGAACAGGAGCAGTAAAGCGTATAGCCGGGATTAGAGAGCTGCGGGTTGGTGCAACGCAGTCGAAGGCCGCTTGAACCTCGCCTGGGAGCGGAATTACGGAAATGAGCTTCGCAGTCGGCCGAAGGCCAAGGCTAACGGGATGCTCAAGTACGTTCTTACGGTTTACCTCCGTGATCGGGTGCATGGCTTCGATTTCTAGAGTCGTTGACATGCTTAAGCGGACGTTTAACACTTCCTTTCAGGAAGGAACGTCAACAAGGGTGGTACCGCGCCGGACCTAACAGTCTGTCGTCTCTTGAATAAGAGACGTCAGGCTTTTTTTGTTTTCCGGAATAGCGAAATTGAAGCGAAAGTCAGTCAGTGGAACAATCGTACGTGAACGACCCATAGATCAAACGCGAAGAACAGGAGCAGTAGGAACAATCCGGGAAAAGCAGAGAGCTGCGGGGTGGTGCGACGCAGCCGAAGGATATCCGAAACTCGCCTGGGAGCGGAACGAGGGAATGGCGCGATAGTATGGCTCGCGTACCCCTACCTCAGTTACGGGTAACCTCCGTCATCAGGTGCAGCAGCTGTCCGGCTTACAAACCGTTGGCGATCTATGCTGCATAAGCGGGTTCGGCCCCGATAAGGGCCGGGCAACTAGAGTGGTACCGCGGCATGCTCACAAAGCCTGTCGTCTCTTGATTCATTAGGAGACGGCGGGCTTTTTCTGTTGTCTCCATCCCAAACAAACCTTTAGGAGGCTAATTCTTATGACCATTAACAATCAAACGACTGGGGCTCAATCCGGTAACAAAATCATCCGCATCTTCGACACGACGCTTCGTGACGGTGAGCAGTCACCGGGCGCAACGCTGCGCCCTGAGCAGAAGATCGTACTTGCCCGCCAGCTGGCGAAGCTTGGCGTCGACATTATCGAGCCGGGCTTCCCGATCTCAAGCCCAGGTGAGTTCGCTGCCGTGCAGCAAATTTCTCGCGAACTGCAAGGTGTCGAAATTGTTGGCTTTGCCCGTGCGATCAAAGGCGATATCGATGCCGCTGTCCGCTCCACGATGGACGCTGCGCGCCGCCGTCTGCATCTGTTTATCTCCTCTTCGGACATCCACTTGGATTTCCAATTGAAAAAATCCCGCGAACAGGTGCTGGCTATCGCTCGCGAGATGGTGGCATACGGCAAGCAGTTTGTGGATGAAATTGAATTCTCGCCGATGGATGCGAGCCGTTCGGGACGCGACTTCGTCATCGAAATGGTGGAAGCCGTCATTGCCGAAGGCGCCACGGTCATTAATTTGCCGGATACGCTTGGTTACGCGCTTCCGGAGGAGTACGGCGAACTGTTCCGCAGCGTGAGAGCAGGCGCAAGAGGCGGGGATAAAGTGCAATACAGCGCACATTGTCACAATGACTTGGGCCTTGCGGTCGCGAACAGCTTAGCGGCGATTAACGCAGGTGCGACGCAGGTGGAAGTGACTGTGAACGGAATCGGCGAGCGTGCCGGAAACTGTTCGCTGGAGGAGCTTGTCATGGCGATCGAGACACGCAAATCGGCGATCGGCGCACAGACAGGAATCGTCATGAGCGAGATTTACGAGTCTTCGCGCATGGTAAGCCGGGCGATGAATTTCCCGATTGCTTATAATAAGCCAATCGTGGGGCGGAACGCTTTTCAACATGAATCGGGTATTCACCAGGATGGCTTGCTGAAGAACCGGAACACGTACGAGATCATGGATCCAGAAGCGATGGGCATTCCGCGCAGCATGATCGTACTCGGCAAGCATTCCGGACGTCATGCCATTAAGCATCGTTTGTCTGAATTCGGCATTGAACTGAATGACGATCAGCTGCTGGATGTGTATAACCGTTTCATCGAGAAAGCAGACGAGATGAAAATCGTACCCGACGACGTGCTTGTCCGCATTGCCAGCGAGTCAACAGATACGCAGCACGACCCGTATACGCTTGTTGATTTGCAAGTGCTTGCGGGAACGCAGCGTTCTCGCATTGCTTCGGTGACGATTCGTGAGCGGGATACCGGTGAAGAGCGGACGCTGACTGGGGCAGGCACCGGTCCGCTGGAAGCGGTCATACACTGCCTGCAGCAGGCGATTCCGGTAACAGCAGAGTTCGAGGATCTGGAGCTGCATTCGTTATCAACAGGCGAGGATGCACGCGGGGAAGCGATTGTCAGCATTGTGCATAACAATCGGCGCTATTCGGGGACGGCTGTGCATAACGATATTATTTTGGCGGCGGCTGAGGCTTATGTGAGTGCATGCAATCAACTCCTGATGAGTGTGCAGGAGGATGCAGTGGAAGATCTCATTCAGAAGAAGAGCGGCTGATTCCGCTTAATTCGCGCTTTGGGGTCTTAGGTTCAAGGTTTAAGGTTCGTTCGTGAGGGGGCGGAACAGGTGTCTAAGAACGTACAAGACTGCTTTATTTGCCGGAAGCATCGCGGTGACATACAGACTATAGGGAGCACCATTTATGAGGATGGGCATGTGCACGTGGGTCATATGGGGTTGCGGGGGGAAGAGCAAACCGCTTACTTAGGCTATGTCATGGTGGAGTTGAAACGCCATACACCGGGGCTCGGGGACCTGTCCGTACAGGAAGCTGCGGCAGTAGGGGTTATTGTGAACGAGGTGAGTCGAGCGCTCAAGGATGTTCTGCGAGCGGAACATATTTATAGCTTCGTCCAAGGAGATGGCGTGCCGCATTTCCATATGCACCTCATCCCGAGATATGCAGGTACGCCAGGTGACTACCGGAATCCGATGAACCTCATGAACTGGCCTGACGCTCCGCGTGGCGGAGAAGCAGAGGTAGAGAAGATTTGCTCAAGGCTGCGCGTTTATTTGAAAGCGATCTGAAAGGTTCGCACGGGAAGGTGGGATCGCGATGGGGCAACTAGCAGATCAAGGCAACAAGGACCGCGTGTTGGCGTATTATACCGGCTTTGGCGAGCGGGAGTGGAGCCGGCTGGACCGGGAACCGCTGGAGTTCACGGTCAATATGCATTACCTGAAACAGTATCTGCCGACTGCGGGTCAAGTGCTGGACAACGGGGCCGGGCCCGGCAAATATGCGATGGCGCTTGCAGCTGAAGGCTATGAGCTGACGCTGACGGATCTTACGCCGGGACTTGTGAAGCTTGCCGAAGCAAAGGCTATTGAGCTGGGGCTTACCGAGCGTTTCACAGGCGGTTTCCATGTCTGCAATGCTTGCAATCTTACTCCGATCGCTGATTGCAGCTATGATGCTGCGCTCCTCATGGGTCCGCTCTACCATTTGCAGGATGCAGAGGATCGCGCCAAGGCCATTCGTGAGCTTTACCGAGTGATGAAGCCGGGAGGCGTCGTATTCGTAGCTTTTCGCAGCCGAGTGAATCAAGTGATTACTGCGCTGCGGGATCCGGAGCATTGGAAGCCGCTTAATAGCATGGATGCCATTGAAACGTTCCAAGAGAACGGTATATTCGATCATGCAGATGAAGGGCGTTATACGGGAGCTTACTTTTATGAGCTTGAAGTTATAAAGCCATTTATGGAATCGCACGGTTTTCAGACGCTGGATTTGATCGGATCCACGAACATTGGCACTGCTCTCGGAGCGGATCAGTGGCGCTATTGGTCGGAGCAAGGTGAGGAAACGTATCAGAAGCTTATCCAGCTGCTTATTCGAATGGCGAGGGAATCGTCTGTACTGGGGATGTCCTCACATTTACTCTATATCGGAAGGCGTGTATAACATTTAGCAGTTATTAGTAAAAAGGGGCATTCTCAAAAGTGTGTAAGGCGAACTTTGAGATGCCTCTTTTTGCTGTGCAGGTTTCCCCGAAGACGAGCATCATAGGGAAAAATAGTAGCTAGATGAGCATGAAGCGGCAGAAAAAGGAACTTATCCCCAATGTTACCCACAATATCAGCAAGGAATGTGTATAACCTTGTGAAACCCGCATAAATCGGGCGTTTACAATGTGAACAAAATCTTGATAAGTTTTTCACAGCTTAACTGTGGATAATGTTGATAATGTGGGTAAAATGCCACCGACTGTATCCACATCCGATCAATTGTTAAAGAAACGTTAAATTTATTATTGTTTTACGTCGTTAATAGTGCCAGAATTGCCGCACAATTTACTCCCAGCTGTGGATATGTCTGTGGACAAGGGGGATAGATTGCTAAGTTGTCCCAAGGCGAGCTGAAATCGCAGCATGTTTCCTATCTCTGGGGAGAATGCTATTTCTCAGAAGATGCCGAAAGGGCGGTTACAACATGAGTGAGAGTAAAAGCGGTCTGAGACTGGCCTGGCTTGATGTGAAAACGATGTGGATATCCCGAGCTGTGCGTATCTCGTTATTAGGGCTGCTGGTTCTGCCATTATTGTATAGCTTCATCTATTTATGGGCGTTCTGGGACCCGACCGGAAGAACCGGCGAGCTCCCGCTTGCAGTTGTAAATGAAGATATCGGAGCGAAGCGCAGCGGTGAACAACGTAATCTTGGCAAGGAGCTTACGGACAAATTAGTGAATAGCGACGAAACGTATTGGATCTCGACGAATCGTAAGCAAGCCCATAACGGCTTAATGGAAGACAAGTATGCGATGGTGCTGTATCTGCCGGCGAATTTCTCCAAGCTGGCTTTCAGCGTGAGCGGCGATGATCCTAAGCCAACAATACTGGATGTAGAGTTAAATGAAGGAGCCAACGCTTTATCTGCGAAAGTTGTCCGTGCTATAGCGGGAAAGATCCAAAATAATTTGCGCAGAGAGCTGCAGGGGAATTATTTGAGCGTGATTTTTGAACAGGTGCTCAATGGGGGAGAAGGCTTGCAAGAGGCGGCGAACGGTGCTGCTGCATTATCAACTGCCTCGGAACGGGCCTTTCAAGGTGCGACACAATTGACACAAGGATTGCGGCAAACAGAAGGGGGCCTCACCAAGCTTTCAGGAGGGGTGCAGCAGCTTACAGCCGGCGCAGATGAGCTAAACAAAGGGATCTCTATGATGAATACCTATGCAGAGCGTGTAGCTGCGGAATGGAAGAATTGGAACGGAAAGCTGACTGCTGTGAATCAGTCGCTAGCTGCCCTACTCGGAGCTTCCAAGCCTGATTTCGCGTCTACATTAGAACAATTAGCAAGTGATCTGGCTGGCCTAGAGAGCGATCTTAATGCGATTAAGGAATCATCGACTAAATTCGGGGACTTAACTACCCAATTGCAAAAGGTGAAGAAGTCGATTGATGAGGGGAGTGGCAGCCTCGATACGGCAACAGAGCTATTACAAAATATAGGGAGCAAATTTCCCAAGGTTGCAGCAGATGCCAAGTTCAAGCAGCTCTCAGATGAGCTGGTGAATGCGCAGCAAGCCGGGAACTCGGCAGCGACGAAGCTAGACGAAATCGCCCAAGCGATCGATTCTCTTACGACTTCGCTTGATGGATCTGTAAGCAGGTTTAATAAACGGATCTCGCAGCTGAGCCCGGCTCTCGAACAGTTTCGGTCACAACTTGGCGATCTCCAATCGGCTGTGGACGAAGCAGCCGGAGAGCTGGATCAGCAGCATATCGCATTGAATACGATTGATGACCGGGTGAAGGACGTGACGGAGGGCGTTGATCGACTGCAGACGGGGAGCTTGAAGCTGAAGTCTGGCTTGGCGGAGCTGGGAGGCGGAGTGAGTGCCCTGCAAACGGGCAATGCCAAGCTTGTCGCAGGCGCTGAATCCCTATCGGGAGGGCTGGCGCAAATTCATCAAGGCCAAGCCGAGCTGGCGGATAAGCTGACCGATGCAGCCGGACTTGCCTCAGAGGACGGTCAGGCTGATGCCCGCCAAGCCGTCATTAATGATCCAGTGAGGCTGGAGGAGCATAATCTGCATCCGGTGCCGAACAACGGTGTCGGATTTGCGCCTTATTTTATCGCGCTGTCCCTGTGGGTAGGCTCATTGGTACTGTTCTTCGTGATCGATATTTGGCAGGTGCTGGAGCAGCCTCATGGGCCATTGTCCTACATCGTGAGCAAATATATTGCACTTGCTACTATTAGTGTCTGCCAGGCGCTGCTGTCTGTCTTTATTCTTCATGTTGGTCTCGGTATTCCGACTGTCGTACCGTCAATTGCGATGTATGGCTACGCGGTACTGGTTGGACTCGTGTTCACCGCGATATTGTACATGCTGATTGCAGTGCTTGGCAGCGACAAAGGACGGTTCGCGGCCGTACTTATCCTGATGCTTCAGCTGACATCAAGCTCCGGTTCGTATCCTGTAGAGCTGGAACCTTCCTTCTTCCAGCACATTCATCCACTGCTGCCGATGACATATGCCGTGGAAGGCTTCCGCCACTTGATCTCGATTGGCGGCTGGAAAACAATAATCCGGACAGCAGGTGTGCTGGCCGGATTCGGATTGGGTTCACTTCTATTATTTTATCTGCTTAAACGACGTAAAATCATGGCGGAAATCAGGCTGGCTGAGCGGTAACAAGCTAGTACGGGCACGGGGAGCTCGTTATGCCAGCAGCTCTTCCCACGACTCGTAAACGGTTTGCAGCTGCGCCTTTAATCCATCTAATTCGGTTTGGATGCTCTGCACACGGACATAATCGTTGTAGATGTCAGGGTCTACGAGCTGCTCCTCAAGCGCCGTAATTTCGCCTTCAAGGCGTGCGATTTCGCTCTCTAGCTGTTCTTGTTTGCGCTGACGATTTCGTTCGTCACGCTTCGCTTGTTTGTCGGCTTCATAAGAGGAAACAGGGGCCGGATCCGGCGCTGCTGTAGGCTTTCCCTGTTTTCCTTGCGGAAATGACAGCGTTTCCATCTGCAGTTCATCGTTTTCACGTTTTTTCTGGATCATTTCGTCATAATTTCCCAGGAAATGCTGTGTTCCTTGCGGCTCCAGTTCGACAATCCGCTCCGCCATTTTGTTGAGGAAGTACCGGTCATGGGAGATGAACAGCAGCGTGCCATCGTAATCCATTAGCGCTGACTCCAGCACCTCTTTGCTATAGAGGTCCAAATGGTTGGTAGGCTCATCGAGAATGAGCATGTTGGCACGAGCCAGCATCAGCTTCGACAATGAAACGCGTGCTCGTTCCCCGCCGCTTAGCGAGCTGATCCGTTTCTTCACATCGTCACCGCTGAAGAGGAAGTTGCCAAGCACTGTGCGGATACGCGCTTCTTCTATAGAAGGGTATGTGCCCCAGAGCTCTTCAAGCACCGTATTGGCGTGGTTCAGTCCGGTGTGCTCCTGATCGTAGTAACCGATCTTAATATTGGTACCCCATCGGATCGTACCCTGTTCATACGGCTGCTGGCCGACAAGTGATTTAAGCAATGTCGATTTGCCGATTCCGTTAGGTCCAATAAGTGCAACATTCTCGCCGCGCTCTAAACGGAATGATACATTTTGGAACAATGGGTCGGATTTCTCTTGAAACTTAATCGACAAATCACGAACATCCAGCACGTCATTGCCGCTTTGACGTTCAATTTCAAAGGAGAAGTTCGCTTTCTTCAAGTCGCCGAGCGGCTTGTCGAGTCGGTCCATTTTGTCCAGCGCTTTGCGTCTGCTCTGGGCACGCTTCGTGGTGGAGGCGCGCACGATATTGCGTTGTACAAAATCCTCCAGCTTGGCGATCTCGTCCTGCTGCTTGTCGAATTGCTTCATTTGCGCTTCGTACTCAGCCGCTTTGATCTCAATATAACGGGAGTAATTGCCGGTGTAACGTTTGGCCGTGTGGCGTTCGATTTCAACGATCGTCTGCACGACTGCATCAAGAAAATACCGGTCATGAGATACGACCAAAATGCCGCCATCGTAGCCGCGCAGGTAATCCTCCAGCCAAGTGAGCGTTTCGATGTCCAAATAGTTCGTAGGCTCATCGAGCATCAGCAGGTCGGGCGATTGCAGCAAAATGCGCGCAAGTGCCAGACGTGTCTTCTGACCGCCGCTTAAAGTCGAGATGATGGTATCTGGTGGGAATTGACCAAAGCCCATCCCGTGCAAAATGCCGCGGATCTTCGTTTCCACTTCAAATCCGCCCTTCTCGCGGAACCAATCGGAGAGCGTGGAATATCGATTCAGCACAGCCTCATATTGTTTGGCATCCTCGTGCAGCTTCGGATCGGCAATTTGCTGCTCCAGAGCGCGAAGCTCCTGCTCGGCTTCCGTTAAATGAGCAAATACGGCATGCATCTCTGCATCGATGGTTTGATCAGACTGCAAGCCGCTGGATTGCGCGAGATAGCCGATGGTTGTTTCTTTGGCTTTATAGATGGTGCCGGAATCGGCAGACATCTCGCCGGCGATAATACGAAGCAGCGTCGATTTCCCTGCGCCGTTGACTCCGACAAGCCCAACCCGCTCACGAGGCTGTACTTGGAAGGTGATGGACGAGAGCACACTGCTTACTCCGTAGCTTTTGGATATATCGGATACTTGAAGAAGCATGATACGTGAAACCTCCAAATAAGTTGAATTCCTATACGTTTTAGTGTACATGAAAAAGACGCATAACGCGACAATGTTCATGCCTTTAGACGCCGATTTGGGATGCCTTCGCCTTATTGGCGAAATCTGGGCAACAGTGGTAAACTAAATAACAACTATGACTGAAACTTACGCCATTGCGGCCAATAAGAGGCAAAGCGGTGACCATGAATGAGTCAATCGGAGAAGAAAACAGCCCGTTTATCCGCGACTAAGAAGCGCGACAGCTACCCTGAACAACTGCGTTTGGCATGGTCCGACACGGCCTGCCAGCGTGCGGTAGAGTGGCTGCAGGCTAGACCAAGCAAGGCGGTCCGCAGCGTAATGGTTTATATTCCATTTCGCTCGGAGCTTGATCCCACCTTGCTCATTGAGTGGTGCTGGCGCAAAGGAATTGAGGTTGCTGCGCCACGGTGCATTCAAGCAAGCCGCGGAATGGAGCTGTACCGGCTGCGGGCTTGGGATGAACTTATGCCGGGAGCCTATGGCATCAAGGAACCTGATCCTCAGGCTGCACAGCGCTGCGAACCGGATTTTATGCCTGACATTGTGTTTGTACCGGGACTTGCTTTTGATAAGCGCGGCGGCCGTTTAGGATATGGAGGCGGTTATTATGACCGTTTTTATGAGCGAATGAGAGGGCTCGCAGCGAAGTCAGGCAGATCGATGCCCGAGTGGATCGGTTTAGGGTATGAGGCGCAGTGGATGGAGGATGAAACTCCCATTCCTATGGATGATCATGATGCCTATGTGGATGCAGTCATTACTGAACATGGGCTAACAAGGAGGCGCTAGGCGTGGATTTGACGCATTTCAACGAACAAGGGCGCGCGCGGATGGTAGATGTGTCCGATAAGGAGATCACTTCCCGCATTGCCGTCGCGCGTACGACGGTTACGATGGCACCGGATACATTATCTCGCATTAAAGCGGGAACAATCGGCAAGGGGGATGTGCTGGCCGTTGCACAAGTAGCTGGCATTATGGCTGCGAAGAATACGTCGAATTGGATTCCGATGTGTCATCCGCTTCCTCTGACCGGCGTAAACCTTGCTTTTACAGATAATGGCAAGGATGAACTGTACATAGAAGGAACGGTCAAGACCACCGGCAAAACCGGTGTTGAAATGGAAGCTCTAACGGCTGTTTCAGCAGCTGCGCTGACGGTGTACGATATGTGCAAGGCGCTGCAGAAGGATATGGTGATTGGACCAACCATGCTTACAGAGAAGAGCGGCGGCAAGAACGGCGATTATAAGCGATAAAACGATAGAGCGTGAAATGAAATGATGTGCCGAATTCAGCGCGCAGCGTCGTACTTCCGCGACGCGAGGAATAAAGTTAACGGCATTTAGGTTTCATGCTGTACATGACATATCTTTTTCGAAAATGTGAACGGGGGAGAAGCTCATGCGGTGGAAAGTGGCGTTGTTGACAGCCAGCGACAAAGGATCGCGCGGCGAGCGGGAAGATACCAGTGCACAGGTGATCCGGGAACTGGTGGAAGAGGAGCTTAGCGGCGAAATTGTCGATTACCGAATTGTACCTGACGAACAGGATGAAATAATGGCTGCTCTTATCGAAATGACGGATTATTTTCAAGCGGATCTCGTGATAACGACAGGCGGAACAGGACTTGCTCCGCGCGATCTAACACCGGAAGCCACGATGAAGGTCATCGACCGTTTCGTGCCCGGACTTGCGGAAGCGATGCGAATGGGTGCGATGCAGCGTACGCGGCGGGCAATGCTCTCGCGCGGTGTGTGCGGCATTCGAGGACGCTCGCTCATTATCAATTTGCCGGGTAGTCCCAAAGGCGTGCATGAGAATTTGATGGCCATCATGGATCAGCTGCCTCACGCACTCAATATTCTCTCTGGGCGAATGGGGGAGCACAACGAATGACGAAGCCGAAGAACGGGACTATATTGAAGGAAGTGCCGGTTCAAGAAGCGATTGGCCTGCGGCTCGCTCATGATTTGACTCAGATTATTCCCGGGCAATTTAAAGGCAGATTGTTTAAAAAAGGTCATGTTATTGAAGAGAATGACATTCCGAAGCTCCTTGATATAGGCAAGGAGCATATTTATATTATGGAGCTTGGCGAAGATGAGCTTCATGAAGATGACGCGGCACGGCGAATGGCGGCAGCACTCCAATACGAAGGGCTGCAGCTGTCGGAGCCTCATGAGGGTAAGGTAGCGGTGAAGTCTGCGCTTGATGTGCCGGCCATTGCCGAGATCGATCCAGCAATCGTGCACGCGATCAATGATTTAGGAGAAATCGCCCTGGCTACTTTGCGCACGCATGCAGTCGTTATGCCCGGAGGTCAGCTAGCCGCGACACGCGTCATTCCGCTCGTCGTGCCGGAGGCGAAAGTGCAGGCGGTGGAGGAGCTGATCCGCAGCTACCGCGCGCAGCATGAAGGGCAGTCGCCGCTGCGACTTAAGCCGCTGCGCAAGTTTAGAATTGGGCTCTTAACGACAGGCGGAGAGGTGTTCTCCGGCCGTATTGAAGATAAGTTCGGGCCTGCTGTACGGCGCATCGTGGAGTCACTTGGCTCCGAAGTGATCGAGCAGCGATTCGCTCCGGACGAGCGCCATATAATTGTCAAGGAAATACACTACTTGCTGCAGCAGTCCTATGATATGATAGTGGTAACAGGCGGGATGTCAGTTGATCCCGACGACCGCACACCTGCTGCAATTGCAGAGTCTGGTGCAGAAATTGTCAGCTACGGAACACCGATGCTTCCGGGATCGATGCTGCTTATGGGGTACTTGAACGGCATTCCCATTATGGGACTCCCAGGCTGCGTCATGCATGATCCTTATACTTCGTTTAATGTGCTATTGCCGCGTATCTTGGCAGGCGATACCATCACTAGAGAGGACATTGTCTCCATGGGCTATGGCGGCTTACACGGCTGCTAACCTTTTGCGCGAGAGATGTTCCACTGCGAAGCTTACTATTTTCTTCTGCTTGTTTGAGCGGAATTCCGAGTGTGTGCTATTTAAATTAAAGGAGGTTAACTAACCATGTTTAGTGGAATTGGCGTAACAGGATTTCTACTCATTGCCCTTGTCGCTTTATTGTTGTTCGGACCGAATAAGCTGCCTGAGCTTGGACGCGCATTTGGCCGTACGCTGAAGGAATTTAAAGCCGGTGCGAAGGACATCATGGAAGACGATGATGATCGCAACCGCAAGCCAGTGAGTCGGGTTGAAGTCAACCGCGATGAGCAAAAAGACGAAAAGCGGCTCCCAGAGTAAGTGGGGCCCGCTTTTTTTATGAGTGATGACTTTGAGTCAAGGCGGTACAAGCCGTATACATACATGAGAAGAGGTGAGCGTAGCGTTGGTTGAAAAAGATGAAGCGGCCGAGAAGGAATCGGCACGCGGCGATCAGTTAATGACCTTGTTCGACCATATCGGCGAGCTTAGGAAGAGAATTATTATTATCCTTGTCATCCTCGTCATCGGGATGATTATCGGGCTCTTCTTAGCAAATCCGGTATACAAATTCTTGCTGAACCAAGAACCGGTAAAGGGCATGAAGTTCTATGCCTTCTCCTTGTGGGACGGTATTGGCATGTACATGAAGTTTGCCCTTGTCATTGCCCTCATCTTCGCCTTGCCGGCAACTGCATATCAGCTGTGGGCTTTCGTTAGGCCGGCGCTAGGCCGCAAAGAGCAGCGAGCTGCTCTTATGTTTGTTCCGTTTGTGCTAATCATGTTTTTAATCGGCTTAGCCTTTTCTTATTATGTAGTGTTTCCGATGGCGTTTAATTTTACGACCGATGTAGCGAAGCATTTGAACCTCGAAGAGAACTACGGGATCATTCAATACTTTACGTTTCTGTTTAACATCCTCATTCCGATTTCGCTGCTCTTCGAGCTCCCGATCGTCATTATGTTTCTCACGCAGCTGCGCATTGTGAACCCGAAGCGACTGAAGAAAATGAGACGTCTGGCGTATTTCTTACTGATCATCGTGGGAATCATTGTGACGCCGCCGGATTTCATATCTGATGCCTTAGTGGCTGTTCCGCTCATCCTGCTCTATGAAGTAAGCGTGATGCTATCGAGCGTTGTCTATCGGAAACAATTGAAGGCTGCTCAAGCTTGGGAAGAAGAGTACGGTGACAAATAAGAAAGTCGGCGAAAGCCGGCTTTTTTTGTATGCTGTGCATGGGTGATGGCCGTATTCCCCCAAGAATGGAATGTAAAAATCATATAAATTGCGTGCGAGAGACTTGAAATCTGCAATCAAAATCGGTATGATTAGAAATGTTATTAGCACTTGATGATTGCGAGTGCTAACGGGACAAACAATTTGCAGCATTAATATCAAAAGGAGGCTATTTTTCATGATCAGACCTTTGGGTGAGCGCGTATTGATCGAACCAATCGCGAAAGAAGAAACGACTGCTAGCGGCATTTTGTTGCCGGAAACAGCTAAAGAAAAGCCGCAAGAAGGCAAAGTAATCGCTGTAGGCAGCGGAGCGGTTAAGGACGGCGTACGTATTGCGCTTGAAGTTAAGGAAGGCGACCGCGTATTGTTCTCCAAATATGCAGGTACCGAAGTGAAATACGAAGGTAAAGAGCTTTTGATTATGAAAGAAAGCGACATTCACGCGATCTTGGGTTAAGCCTTCGTGCTAACTCCACATACATGTAACGCTTTTTAACATTTTCTATAATGTCTAAGGGAAGAAACTTACTACGCCTTCTAAAGGATGGCGACAGCCGTTTCTTCTTGCTTAAACTAATTATTCGGGAGGTTACTTACGATGGCGAAGGAAATTAAATTCGGCGAAGACGCTCGTCGCGCAATGCTGCGCGGTGTTGATGCTCTTGCAAATGCCGTTAAGGTTACACTTGGTCCTAAAGGCCGCAACGTGGTGCTTGAGAAGAAATTCGGCAGCCCATTGATCACTAACGATGGTGTTACCATCGCGAAGGAAATCGAGCTTGACGATGCATTCGAGAACATGGGTGCACAGCTTGTTAAAGAAGTTGCTACTAAAACAAACGATGTTGCCGGTGACGGTACAACGACAGCTACCGTTCTTGCTCAAGCGATGATTCGCGAAGGCTTGAAAAACGTTACTGCTGGCGCTAACCCAATGGTTATCCGCAAAGGTATCGAGAAAGCTGTTCGTGCAGCAATTGAAGAGCTGAAAGTAATTGCTAAGCCAATCGCTGGAACAGAGTCGATCGCACAAGTTGCTTCGATTTCTTCCGCTGACGAAGAAGTTGGCCAACTGATCGCTGAAGCAATGGACAAAGTCGGCAACGACGGCGTTATCACAGTTGAAGAATCCAAAGGCTTCGTAACGGAGCTTGAAGTGGTTGAAGGTATGCAGTTTGACCGCGGTTACCTCTCCCCTTACATGATTACAGATACAGATAAAATGGAAGCTGTCCTGGACAACCCATTCATTCTGATCACGGATAAAAAAATCTCGAACATTCAAGAGATCCTTCCGGTTCTTGAGAAAGTAGTTCAATCCGGCAAGCAATTGCTGATCATCGCAGAAGACGTTGAAGGCGAAGCATTGGCAACATTGCTCGTTAACCGTCTGCGCGGTACATTCACTTGCGTAGCTGTTAAAGCTCCAGGCTTCGGCGACCGTCGTAAAGCAATGCTTGGCGATATCGCTGCTCTGACAGGCGGCCAAGTAATCACAGAAGAGCTAGGCCTTGAGCTGAAAGCTACTACTGTTGACCAACTGGGTACAGCTCGTCAAATCCGCGTTACCAAAGAAAACACAATCCTTGTTGACGGTGCTGGCAACAGAAAAGACATCGATGTTCGCATCGGCCAAATCCGTGCGCAGCTGGAAGAAACAACTTCCGACTTCGACCGTGAGAAGCTGCAAGAGCGTCTTGCTAAACTTGCTGGTGGCGTAGCGGTTATCAAGGTTGGCGCAGCGACTGAAACCGAACTGAAAGAGCGTAAACTGCGCATCGAAGATGCCTTGAACGCTACTCGCGCAGCGGTGGAAGAAGGTATCGTTTCCGGTGGCGGTACTGCACTCGTGAACGTATACGCAGCAGTTGCAGCAGTAAACGCAACAGGCGATGAGAAAACAGGCGTAAACATCGTGCTTCGTGCTCTTGAAGAGCCGGTACGCACAATCGCGGCTAACGCGGGTCAAGAAGGCTCCGTTATCGTTGAGCGTCTGAAAAAAGAAGCAATCGGAGTAGGCTACAATGCAGCTACAGGCGAGTGGGTTAACATGTTCGAAGCAGGTATCGTTGACCCTGCTAAAGTAACACGTTCCGCTCTTCAAAACGCAGCATCCGTTGCAGCTATGTTCCTGACGACTGAAGCAGTTGTTGCTGACAAGCCAGAAGCTAACAAATCAGGCATGCCTGATATGGGCGGCATGGGTGGCATGGGTGGCATGGGCGGCATGATGTAAGGCTTTCGAGCCTTGCATTGGAGAAATAGTGAAAGCTATTTTTCACTCCTATTGAGAACTGGTTATGTAAAAAACTTTTTTCTAATGAATAGACTACTTCCTAATTCCAAGGAGGTAGTCTTTTTTATGTTATTAAGGATAACAGAAGCTTCAAGAATACAACTCAGAAGAACATTAGAAACTATAAGACCATGCTTGGTGAGTTTGTGGAGTATTGTATTAGTCATGAGGTTGTGAGGGTAGAGGAGATTACTTATATCATGTTCGACAACATCTTATGGAATGCCAAGAGCGCGGGAATAAGGCAGGCTCTATTAATACCAAACTAATGCGAATTAGAGCATTCATGAACTACATGGTGGAATGCGAAGTGATTACAAAGAGTCCTGCACAACGAGTGAAAGTGCAAAAAGAAGATGTGAAGATTAATGTTTTTACTGATGAACAGATACGTCAAATGTTGAATTTCTACAGACGCATTAAGCAACGAGAAAAAAGTTTTGTTGCTTATCGGGACTACATGATGATAGTCACTATACTTGGGACTGGCATTAGGCGTGGTGAAATAATTAATCTGAAGTGGTCAGATATTGACTTTATTAATCAAACAATTAGTGCATTTGGGAAAACCAGAAGAAAAGATACGCTTCCGATAACTGATAAGCTGTCAAAAGAGTTATCAGCTTATAGAAGTTTTTGTAAGCAACATTGGGGAGACATAAGCGATTTTGTGTTCGTGAAGCGAGATAATACCCAAATGACTGAGAATGCGCTGATGTTGATTTTCAGGTATCTTGGACAAAGGATGAACTTTAAGGATGTGAGGGTATCTGCTCATACCTTTCGTCATACATTCTGTCATCGTTTAGCCATGTCGGGAATGAGTGCTTTTGCGATTCAAAAGTTAATGCGATATGAAAACATTACTGTTACGATGCGTTATGTTGCAATGTGGGGCAATGAGCTTAGGCTGCAGAATCAAAAGTTTAATCCTCTAAACGATTTGGATATATAGGATGTACGGTGACGGGGATATGCTTCTCAAAATCGCTTGAACGCACCTAAAAACTCGCCCACAAACATGGACGAACAAACAACAGCCCTTGTAAGGTGCAAAGCGCTCAGAGTAGCTGTAAGCTTGTTTTGGGATACGGTAAAGATGGACGTGCCTAGAAAGAAGCCCGCACAGCGTAAGGGTGAAGTTAAGGGTAGTAGATCGATTAACTCTATGAAAAGACACAACAAAGCTAATAAAACATTAGCGAATCAAGCATAAATTTTACATTTGTTCCCAAGTGCGATACAATACTATTATAGGTGATGGAGAGAACGCCAAGATTCGGGGCGTTCTTTTTCGTCGTTTTGAATATCTAAGAGGGTTAATACCACATCAGAAAGTTGTCCTGCAGGCGATATCTACTAACAGTATCATATTAACGACTCATATCTATACGACGTTTTTTCATATAAAATCGATTTGGTCAATCGTTAAGCAGCCGTAAATGAGCTGCTTCATTATTTTGGCTTGGCGTTAATAGAGGGATAAGCGTCTTAGTTGGACTTCGGAATGCCTGTTGACTTAAAATGACAAACCATTGCTCAATGTCAGTGTATAGCTTCAGTACTCTTTTAATGATACTTGCATCCAGTGTAGGTATGTCCATATGAGTACCTTTTTAGCTAATAGCACCGAAAGGAAGATCGATACTAAGGGAAGAAAACATATTGCGTTGATAATGATACATAATGTATCATTAGGATATAAAACAGAGAGGATGCTAAATATGGTACAACTGCGTTAAGCATTGAAATCACAGGGAAATAGGCAACGTGGTTCAAATTCTAATAACCTAACATTTTCTACAATTGTGCCATTTAAAAGCTTGCTAAAGGCAATGGGTTTTGAAGTTTTCTATAATCCTAAAGATAAGACTATTGCCGCTGTAAGCACAACAACAACCATTAACCTTACTATCGGGTCTAAACGCGCTTGGCTTAATGGCGTAATGAAGGCAGTTCCCGTAGCGCCCGAAGTCATTATTATAACCTCAATCAACGGCAGGGTAGAGGCTAGCTCCAAGAGGTAATTTAAACAGCATCATTCGGGGGAGGGAATCATATGCGTATCAAAAAATTCGGTAAAATCGCAATCATGACGTTAATTCTAGGGGCAACATTCGCAACAGGTGTTTCGGCTGCTAATACTTGGGGAACGTTCAAGGGATATCCGATCATCCGTCTATTCGTTGACGGCGACCAAGTAAGAGGTAGCGTGCCTGCCGTGATTATCGATGGCACGACGATGGTTCCACTAAGGGTTGTCTCTGAGACGTTGGGACAAATGGTTCAATGGGATCAAGATAATCAAACGGTTTATGTCAGAAAGGTCTACGATACACCTGCACCTGCACCTGCACCAACACCAACACCAACACCAACACCAACACCAACACCAACACCAACACCAACACCAACACCAACACCAACACCAACACCAACACCAACACCAACACCAGCACCAGCACCAGCACCAGCACCAGCGCCAAACACCAATAATGGATTTGACATCGGTGGTCTTAACTATTATATGGATAGCGCCGGACAAGTTCACGTCACAGGCGAGATTACGAATAACACAGATCATGATATTGAGTCGGAGTACGGGACTGGCGTAGTGTTTACTATCAAAGTCACGTTCTATGACGCATATGACCGAGTCGCGGGATCGGGAATTAAGACGTATTACGATAAGTTAGCCCGAGGATTTTCTTTACCTTTCAATGTAGTGAGTTTTAATGTTCAAAATTCAGCAGTAAGGTACGTGTTAAGTGTCACCATAGAATAAACGAACCTGCTCTGCTCTTAACCTGGTCTAATCTAACTTCAACTTAGCTTTAGCTGCCCAACTATTCATTCAACAGACACTTCATCCATTTACTCATCGCAGTGTTCTTTGTTTAACAAAGACCCCTTCATCATGAAGGAGACTTCATCGCAGCAAATCATCTGTTAATTGCTGCTGAACAAATTGCGAATCAGGTGATTGGGTTGGAGTGTTTATTGTTGAGTCCTGCATGAACCTGACCAATTGAATGGTCTAAAAGTTTGAACTATTGAACAGTTCAATAATTGGTGCAGAACTCTATTACTTTTGTTCTTAAAATCGTCCAAAAGATAGTTTAGAATTAAATGTACAGAAGATAGTTAACTTTTGTACGAATGGGGCGATTACATTGGCTAAGACAATCGGGTACGCTAGAACGGCTACAGTAGGTCAGGACAACGGACTGGAGACACAGCTACAACTACTGACTGATGCAGGATGTGCTTACGTCTTCAATGAGCAGGTGACAGGGACGAGCACTGAGAAACGTATTGAACTAAAGAAGGCAGTAGCATCATTGGTATCTGGTGATACACTGGTTGTAACCAAGATAGACCGTCTAGCACGTTCCATCATCGACTTAAACAATATTGTCAACGATTTGCTTGCTAAAGGTGTCAATGTGCGCTTCTTAAAGGACAATTTGCACTTTGAATCTCTTGAGAAGCCAAGTCCTATGCAGTCTCTAATGTTTAACATGCTGGGGTCATTTGCAAAGTTTGAACGTGACTTAATTGTAGACCGTACCACAGAAGGTAGGGAACGTGCAAAAGCTAAAGGAACTCATATGGGAAGACCAGCAAAGGATACTAACCTTATTAAACGTGCTTTAAAGCAGTATTCTGAACGTGAAACAAATGGTCTGAGTTTAGTGAGATAGTCAAAGCTACGGGCATACCAAAAAGCACACTGTACGCTGAGATTAAGAAGCTGGAGAAAGATCCCGTTAGCAAGCCCTCCAAGTGAGGGCTTTGTTTTTTGTTTGGGGGCAATAACTATTTTTGCGTAAGAATGTCTCTTTGAGGAGAAGTGAAGTGTTGAAAAGTGAGTATCTGACGTTAAATGAAAGGTTTTATTTACAAGGAACAACGGATGCTTTATTATAATGATACATAACGTATCTTTCTTTTGTTGAAATTGCCATCTTCTGTGTTGGATTCAAAATTTCATGTGAAAAGTTTAGTATGATAACCAAAAGAAGCGCTTTGTCCCAACGAGTAGAAAAAACACAGAGAAATCCATGTAAAAGTTGAGGAATATGAAGCTGGGGGGAGTAGCTTTGTTTTCAATGAAAAGATGCTTATTGTTTCTTGTAATCTTGATTTCTTCTACAGGAGTTATTGGATGTAGTTCAGTAACTAATAGAACAAACCACAATACAACTGCATCATCAGAATCGAAAACAGAACCTCCTAAAAAAGTACAAGAACCACTGCAAGTTAACATTGAAATGGATTACAAAATAATCTATACACTGGATTCGAAACGATTTGATGGTGGTAAAAATGTATATGTTTTAACTGAACCTTTAGATTTAAAAAAAGAAGGATTCAAAGAAGAAATTAAATTAATTATCAATAAATTAGTGAAAGAGTATGGAAGTAAGACTTCAATCGATTTTCATGATAATAAAAAGTCACTTGAACTAAGTTATAAATTATATGGTGACATGTCTTTAAATAGAAAATTAACTCAAAGTGAATTAGAATTGCTGAATATTCATCATATTGCAAGCTTTTCAGGAGATTTAACTACTGGATTGTTTATTAATACATTAAGTTTCTTTTCTGAAACAGGTTCTGACCATAATATTGTCGGGGAGTTCGTAGAGACATTGGAATACAACCCAACTTGAGTGAGGACATAAAGTTAGAAGCCTTCAATACCTGACAACAAGGTATAGCTACACGAGAATTTGATGTAATTATTGATAGTATCAAAACCTCATAGGTGTATGTAAGCTAACGCTCAACAGAGAAGTGGCTAAACGCAACTCAGCAAAGAAGTCTTCCTAGTGAGGGCTTTTTATTTTGAGGCTTTTATATTTAGTAGAGTATAGGGACGGGGGGGGGGGTACTAAATCTGCGGTTTTTGAGATGCCAATGAGTAAGGGCACATCAGCCCGGCGAGAAAGCTGAAAAGTCAGATATTTACTTAATGATTTGAATATGGTAATGATGAAATATCTATTATTCCGTATTGAACGGAGTTGATCTTGTGACATGTAATTTTCTACTATATAGATTAATAACAAGAAACGGAGAGGCTAATCAGCCTCTCCGTTTTTCTTTTTATTAAATTAAGTTAGGTATTTTATCTTACATTCTGAAAGGAGGTGATGATATGAGTGGTAATAGTTTTATTGAAAAACTAAGATTAAGTTCAGAACGACGAGTAAAGCTAGAGAATCAGTTATTGACTATGGTTCAGACATTAATTCCTGAGGAAGAGTATGGTTTTTGGTTTGATACCTTTTTCTATTGACGGAAATGAATGATCACGAAAGCGACCACCATGCAGTGTTCGTAGCGAAGACAGAAGTGCATGTTGATTGGATTTACATAAAATATAGTGATCTCCTATGCAAAGTCCTGAAAGTGATAACAGGAAATGAATATACCTTAGAATTACTCGTATACGATGAAGATATTTCATATTGAGAGGTGATTATAAATGAACTTTGAAAAAAGTTTGGTAGAGGGCTTCATTTGCTGATACCGTCCCTACCGCCAGTAAATCCTCAAAATTTATTGGTTGATTTCATCCTAGAAACTCTTAATGATGTGAAAGCAAGATGTAACACAAAGGAAGAAGCTGTTGAAGAACTTTTATCTTCACTCAGAAATTACTTAATGAAAAATTATGACTCGCGTGTATGAAGGGGTTAGTCATTCTATAATTGAAAGCCTAGACCCAACAATATTAGGTACTCGTCCACCTCTATTAAACTGCCATAGTTGTTGTAAATAATGGAAAAATTCGTGCCTATAGTCTGATTTTATAATGTTGCTTGGTTTAGGGTGCTTATTCTCCCAATTCTTATAGAAATTTCTGAAATCTGCTTCGATTAAATAAAGTCCGCAAGAATTTTTGAACCACCGTAATCTCTCAAATATGGAATGAGGAATATTGGATAGGTAGAATTCAAACTGATGCTGCTTATCTTTGAAACCCTCTAGTATATCTTTTCCAGTCTCATGGCATATATAGTCTAAGCCCTGTTGATATGAACTAAATGCATCATTAATTGACTTAAAACGCTCCAAACTTACCACTCCTTAGTTTGTAATTGTTTTCAAGTTAATTATAGATTATCTTTAATGAATAAAATGTCATATTGAGGTATAAATAAAAAATATATTTGTCGAAAGGCGATTTTCATTCAAGAATAGACAGATGTAACATAAAATAAAACATTACAAACATAAGAAAAAACAAAAAAATGAATATTTTTTAGGGGGTAAACTTATATGATTTATGTAATTGCGCTTCTACTATTAATACTCTTTGCCATCAGTAAATCTCCAAAACTCAAAGGCATCATTGGTGAAAAGTCAGTTGTACACAAATTAAATAAGCTGGATAAAACCAAGTACATAACGCTACATGACCTTACAATACCTTCAGTTTCAGGCAGAACGACACAGATAGATCATGTGGTAGTATCTGTCTATGGAATCTTTGTGATAGAAACGAAAAATTATCGTGGTTGGATTGTAGGTGATGAACGGTCTGAATACTGGACACAGGTAATCTACAAACGCAAAGAGAAATTATTTAATCCTCTGCGACAAAATTATGGACACATACAAGCGATTGCTTCAATGTTTCCAGATGGCAGTAAGCTACCGCTTGTTGGCATCGTCAGTTTCAGCGGAAGGGCAGAGTTAAAAGTGAAGACTACTCAGAACGTTGTGTATGCTTCCAAACTGGTTCGAACGATTGAGAAATATGATCAGATTGTTCTTAGCATGGGACAAGTAGAAAATATTGTAGAGGTATTGAGGTCAAGCAAGGTAGTCGGTAAGAAGGTAAATAGAGATCATGTGAGGGCAATCAAAGAGGTGGCTGCTGCAAAGCAGACGATGGTGAAAAATAATGTGGGAATGACCTAGTGGAACGGTCAGGGAAGTATGGCAAGTTTAAAGGGTGTAGTGGTTATCCTAAATGTAGGTACATTAATAAGGAGTAGAATACACCACTTTACTGGAAGTCATCACTACTTTATACTTGAAATAGCAATTACACTTTGATTAGTGGCCTATTCCTTGAATATTTAGTTTTTTATTTGATAATATCAATAGTTTGAGCCGTTCCGCTCTTCAAAACGCAGCATCCGTTGCAGCTATGTTCCTGACAACTGAAGCAGTTGTTGCTGACAAGCCAGAAGCTAACAAACCAGGCATGCCTGATATGGGCGACATGGGTGGCATGGGCGGCATGATGTAAGATGCGCCCTTAGCCCTTGATTTATAAGGGATTTAAGGTGCCGGGGTATCCTGAGGGTAACTAAAGGGTAACGTCGGCAGAAAACTAGAGGCTTCTCATGAGTTCATCGAACTTGTGGGAGGCCTCTTTTTTCGTTGATTTTGTGACGTTCAGATACAAATTCTTAGTCGTATCGTCGTCCTTATGGCCAAGACGCGCTATGATCGTTTCTAGTTTTCTATAGTTTCCAGGTTGAAGGAAATGGCATCCTGGTGTCGAACTTTGTTGCATGCAGGATGATATTTGCTGTTCTGAGCTACGATTGGAAGAGGTCAATGCCTAATGAAAACTAGTAAAAGCGCCAAAAAGCAGGTATGTCTACGAGCAAGGATTAGGGATCAGAGGTGGGATGAAGAGTTGTCCGGTAAACTATCTAACATTTATGGGGAGTGGAGCACGCCTTCTTACTCCGGAGCAGTATCAACTCAAATGCCTAATACCGCAATTCTAGGTAATGGAGATGTTGGGGTTACCTCCTATGGCGATAGCAAGTCAAAAGAATTTCTAATTTCTAAAGGTGATTTTTGGAGTGCTGGAACGATGGGGCAGTGCTCCAGAGGGAAGAACCTATATCGGTCAAACCATAAATGCCGCATATGGTGCGACACAGATTATTTCTTATTATAGATATACGCAGGATGAGAAATTTTTGAAAACAATGTTATTTCCTTATCTCGAAAAAGTTGCGAAGTTCTATGAAAAATGGTTAGAAAAAGAGAGTGATGGAGGGGGGGCACCGGTATATTGCTTATGATGGTTATCATGAGTATACTTTCGCCAAAAATTCAGGGCTAACGTTAGGACTTGCCTGGAACGTATTTGATATGCTTTCAGAAGCCGTTGATCTAGTGGGTGTGGACCAATTAGGAATATCCCAGCAAAGAGCAGATCTATGGAAAGATATTCGGGATAATCTTGCAGATACCCCAACCATAGAGCGCAATGGACAGACTGTATTTGCCTTGGCGGATAACGGAGATTTCTGGCCAGCCAGTGGAAACGTGGAACTCGAATTCATTCATCCAGGGGAAAGACTAGGCTTTAACTCTGATCCTCAACTATTACAAATTGCGATTAATACGTTGAATCAAAAGTCAGCGGTCTTTGGCCAAGCAAATAATACTCCAAAAGCCTATACACAGGCTGCCAGGGTAGGCTTTCCGGCCGAAAGTATTATTAATTACTTCTTGCAGCAGACATACCCGGCAATGGTTCAAAATTTTATAATACCGGATGGTTCTCATGGCATCGAGAAAGCGGGAGCAATAGAGGCCATTAATAACTTGTTGTTACAAAGTGATGATTATGTCATCAAGGTTTTTCCAAATTGGGTAAAAGATAAGAACGCCAAATTCGTTCGGTTGAGGGAGAAAGGGGCTTTTGTAGTCTCGTCCGAATATACTGGAGCAACGAACGAGGTTCAGTATGTTGATATCACCAGTGAGAAAGGAAAAACTGTCCAATTGGTAAATCCTTGGTCTGCGTCTATCAAGGTGACGAAAGAGAACGGTGATCCAATTTCCTTCGAGCTCATTGGTAACAGTATTACTTTTGATACCGATGAGGGTACTACCTATCATATCGTGGCTGATGTAACTTAGCCTTATGCATCTCGCTTATTGAGCTTCTTGACGATATAGGTGAAAAGACTACTTCCTTTAAGGAAATTAGCACAACAGGTTGCCCCACAAAGGGCAACTTTTTTTGTTGTTAATTCACGATGGGTTTCATATAAATGCAAGTCACCTGGCCAAAACAACTGAAATTATCTCAAGTTCCCGGGTACCTAACAAATGATATAGGGTCGAATCTAACATATTGATGATGATCTAATATCTTTTAAATTGCGAATGAAAACGGTTTCTCCTATTGTAGGCCATACAACGAACGTTCGACATGAACAATAACTGTGTCGACGAATAGAGAAGGAGGAATCGTATATGAATCAGCCGGTATCTGCGGATATCACCATGAAGGCGCGTTCCGGCACAAGCGGGCCAAACCGATTTTTGCGTGAATGTTTGCAGCAAAAATATTTGTACCTTATGGTGCTCCCCGGCTTTTTGATCGTGCTTGTGTTTGCTTATTTTCCAATGTACGGCGTCCTCATAGCCTTCAAGGATTACAATGTGGCAAAGGGAATATGGGGGAGTGAGTGGATAGGCCTCAAATACTTCAACCAATTTCTACACAATCCGATGGCTTTGCGAACGATCAAAAATACGCTCATTCTCGGCACATACGGACTCGTATTCGCATTTCCGGCACCTATCATACTAGCACTGCTGCTCAATGAGATTCGACAGGTTGCGTTCAAGAAATTTGTGCAGACCGTTTCCTACTTCCCGCACTTCATATCTACCGTCATTCTCGTCGGGATGATCAAAGAGTTCACATCGCTCGATGGCTTGTTCAACCAGATTACGGGACTGTTCGGCTTAGAGCCGATCAACTTTATGACGGAATCGAAATACTTCCGTACTCTGTTCATCGGCTCCGGCATTTGGCAGGGGATCGGCTGGGGGACGATTTTATACTTAGCCGCGCTCAGCAATGCCGATCCGACGCTGTACGACGTGGCATCGATCGACGGAGCGAATCGGTGGCAGAAGGTCAGAAATATTTCCATTCCGACTATTATGCCTACGATTATCATATTGTTCATTTTGTCCGTAGGTGGAATTCTCGGTACCGATTTTATGAAGGTGCTGCTCATGTACAACCCTAGCACTTATGAGAAAGCCGATGTCATCGGTACTTATGTTTACAGATTAGGGATTGAGGGTGGACGATTCGAGTATGCGGCAGCCGTCGGATTGATGTTATCGGCGGTATCCTTCCTATTCGTCCTCATTACTAATCGACTGTCCCGCAAATATTCGGAAACGAGCTTATGGTAGGTGAATCGCATGGTGTATAAATCAAGTTTCGGCTCCCGGCTTTTTGATGCGGTTAATATCGGACTTATGCTGCTGCTAGTTGTTGCAACGGTATATCCGCTGCTTAATGTTATTGCGGTTTCATTAAGTCACTCCGATTATATTTCCTTAGGTAAGGTGACATGGTTCCCAAGAGGGTTTAATACGAAGGGATATAGCATCATCTTCGATAAGCCTATGCTCTACATCAGCTATCGAAACACGGTGCTCTATGCCGCAGCTGGAACACTGTTGACGCTGTTTCTGACATCGTTGATGGCGTATCCACTGACGATTTCGAAGTTTCAGCTCAAGAAAAGCATCACCGTATTTCTAGCCATTACGATGTTTTTCAGCGGGGGCATGATTCCGACCTACTTGATCATCAAACAGCTGGACATGCTCAATACCTTCTGGGTTATGGTCGTGCCTGGCTGCATCAGCGCCTATAACGTGATCATTTTTCGGACATTCTTCCAAAATATTTCATCGGAGCTTCGAGAATCGGCTTATATAGACGGAGCCAATGACTTGATCGTGCTGTTCCGCATCTATTTGCCGCTGTCTAAGGCCTTGCTGGCCACATTCGCCTTGTTTACTGTCGTGGCACATTGGAATGAATGGTTTAATGCGCTGATTTATTTGAAGGACGAGAATCGGTACCCGCTGCAAATGTTTTTGAGATCTATCATTTTCACGCAGCAGGAGGGGCAAAGCTCGCAGGTAAAGGAAATGATCATGAACCGGCAGATTAATCCGAAAAACATCCAGATGGCGGCGATCGTCATCACGATGGCTCCGATTCTATGTATCTACCCGTTCGTGCAAAAGTATTTCGTCAAGGGAGTCATGGTAGGCTCGATCAAGGGTTAATGACAGAACCCATGAAAGGAGGTGAACGGTTAAGCGAGGTCTGCGGGGAGAGCGAGTTTTGCTTACATAAGCTATTTTCATTCAACTTTAAGGGGGATCTAGTATGAAAAAATCGTTTTCGATCTTGAAAGTACTCGTACTAATTACGCTTGTATCGACAGTTATGCTGAGTGCATGCAGCAAATCGAATGATAATAATACCGCTTCATCCGCAAACAACGCTTCCGCGAACCAAGCTTCCGCACCGGAAGAATTGAAGCTCAAGGTTGTGGTCCCGCACTTCGGAGGCGATCCGTCAGGAACGCTTGTTCAGGAGGAATATGAGAAAGAAATCGCAGCCTATTTGGGGACGAAAGTCTCGATCGAGTGGACGCGTATTCCGTGGGGCGAGTACAAGGAAAAAACGCAAGTCATGCTGACAAGCGGCGATATTCCAGACGTCATGCTCGTGCTTGGCAATGAAAATATCGTCAAATACGGCGAGCAAGGCTTGTTTCTTGACCTGAACCAATATACGGATCATGTGTCGAACTACAACACTTTCGTCGACGCTACCGATAATAAAGAGCAATACTTGATGACCGAGAACAATCAATTGTTTGCATTCTACGACGGCTTCTCGAATCCTTCTGACGTAGAGCCAAGCCAATATGCTGCCGCCTACCGTCTTGACGTATTCGAGAAAAACAACATCAAAGTGCCGACTACGCAAGACGAAATGTATGATGCTGCGAAGCAGCTGAAGGCGTTGTATCCGGATTCTTATCCAATCGGTCAAAGCGAACAGTATTTGGGCTACGACGGTATTATGAACGCCAACCATACGGCTAGCGGCATCTACTGGAATGGTACGCAGTATGTATACGGACCGACTGAAAATACGTACAAAGAAGGCCTAATGTTCCTTAACAAGCTTTATTCAGAGAAGCTGATCGATCCAGCCTTCTGGTCGGATGAGATGGATCAGGCGAAACCGAAAGCTACGAGTGGCAAAACGTTTATTTATCCGCAGCTGTGGTCGGGTTATGTTGCTGATTTTAATGCGAATAAGGAAGCCGGCGTCACATGGACGCTTGCGATGACGGCCGATAACCCAACATACGGAAAAGCGTGGAAGTACGACAGCGAGCCTAAAGGAAAAGGGCTTCGGAACGGGTATGGCATCGTCATTTCCGCGAAAACGAAACATCCGGAGCAGGTCGTGAAGCTGCTTGATTACCAATACAGTGACAAAATGATTGATCTGTTGATGTGGGGGATTGAAGGTAAATCATATGAAATGAAGGACGGCCAAAAGCAATATCTGGCAGCGCTCAAATCCGCGCCGGACTTCGTAGACCAGCTTGCGAAAATGGGTGTTTCCGCATCGATGAGCACACGTCCCGGTATCGTCTTTACGCCGCAAGAACGGATCGCCGTATATACTTCAATTCCAGATGTGCTGTTCTACCATGACGGTAAAGCGCAATTGGAAAACTATTATATGGCGTCGAACAATTACGGTGGCAACGAGTCGATCTCGCCGAATGACAGAGCGCCTAAGATTATGTTATCGAAAGACGAATCCGATGAAGTGGCGAATACGATGACGCCTATCGACACTTATATCAAAGAATCAGCGGTCAAATTTATTAAAGGCGACATGGGCTTCGATCAATGGGATACTTATCTGGATACGGTCAAGAGAATGGGAGATTTGCAATCGGTACTCGATTTGCAGAATAGTAAAGTGAAGAAGTGAGGCTAGAGTGATGAATAAGCATGACTTAATCCTTGATCAACCCATCGATAGATGGGATGAGGCACTGCCTCTGGGCAACGGATTGACCGGTTGTCTGTTATGGGGGGACGGGGCTCCCCTTCGGTTCAGCTTGGATCGTGGCGATATATGGGATTTGCGGCTGGCGCCTGAGGCGATGGATAAAGGGTTCACCTATTCAGAAATGATCGATTGCGTGCGCCGTGGTGACCAGGATTCGCTTCTTAGCCGGTTCGACAGCTTTTATGAGACTTATCCCTACCCGACCAAATTGCCAGCAGGCCGTCTTGAGCTGTACTTCAGCAAAAACGCCGACAAAATAAAGAATCATCTTGCTTTGCACGCAGCTTGCGCGCATGTCCAGCTGACGTTCGGCGATCAGATTGCTGTAGTATCAAGCTTCCTGCATGCCGTGAACGGGCTCGGTTATATTAGATTGATCGGAGCTGCAGGCAAGGACGGACGAATGGAAGTTGTGCCTCCGGATTACACTGGAGCGTTTCAGGATGAGAACAGCAACCCCGTCTTTGCTACAAGCCTTACTCGGCTTGAATACCCAGCAGCGACTAAACACGCGGAAGGCAACTTGCAATGGTTCTATCAGCGGACATGCCATGAGCTGGAATATGCAATTGTTATCGCTGAACGGAAGTCCGATGACGGCTCGCGAGAATGGGTTTATGTGATAACGGCCAATCACGACGGAGAGAATTGGTTAGAGAATGCTAAGCGTAAAGTAACGGCCGCGATGGACGATGGATTCGATCGTGCATTTCACGAGCATTGCGCATGGTGGGAGCGTTATTGGGGGAAGAGCTCTATCGCGCTGCCAGACGCTGAAGCAGAGAAGCACTGGTATTTAAACAACTATTTGTTTGCTTCATGCTCGCGCAAAGGGGCACCGCCGATGCCGCTTCAAGGCGTATGGACAGCGGACGAAGGGCTGCTTCCGCCGTGGAAAGGCGATTATCATCACGATTTGAATACAGAGCTTTCTTATTGGCACTACTTGAAAGCCAACCATCTGGAAGAAGGAGAGAGCTTTATCGATTTCTTGTGGGACCTGAGGCCGCAAGGCCAGCGGTTCGCGCAAAGCTTCTTCGACGCTCCGGGCCTCAATTTGCCTTCTGTCATGACGCTTACTGGCGGAGCAATGGGCGGTTGGCCGATGTACTCCATGAGCATTACCAATGTCATCTGGCTGTGCCAGGCGTTCGATCATTACTGGCTGTATACAGGCGACCGTGATTTTCTGCGCGATAAAGCTTATGTCTATTTCAAAGAAACCGCTGACTGTGTGCAGCGATGGCTAATACCTGGTGAAGACGGCAAGCTGCGTTTGCCGGTATCGAGCTCGCCTGAAGCTCACGACAATTCGTTTGAGGCTTGGTTAGATCCAATGAGCAATTACGACCTCTCACTGCTGATTTACTTGTTCCGCCGATTGAAGGAAATGGCGGGTCGTCTGAATTATGAATCTGATGCTGATAGATGGGCGAATGTGCTGGAGGGTCTTCCGGAGCTTGCCGTTAATGCACGCCATGTGCTGATGCTGAATCCGCAAGAATCGCTCCAAGAAAGCCACCGGCACTTCTCGCACATGATGGCTATTTATCCGCTGCAACTGCTTAATCATCGTGAGTCTGAGCGCGATCGCCAGATCTCCGCTGCAACGATTGCTAACCTAGAGAGGCTCGGCAAAGGACAATGGGTCGGATATTCGTTTGCCTGGGCAGCTGCCTTCTATGCGCAGCAAGGCAATGGAGAAGCAGCGATTCATCATCTTCAGCAAATGTGGCAGTATACGTGCTCGCCGAACGGATTTCATCTAAACGGGGACTATAAGCGAGCAGGCGTCTGCATGTACCATTATCGTCCTTTTACTCTGGAAGGTAATTTTGCCGCCGTAAGTGCCCTGCAGGAAATGCTGCTTCATACGGACGGAGAAACGATTCGCGCATTCCCGGCGATTCCTCGCAATTGGGCAAAGCAAAGCGTCGAATTCCGCGATTTTCGCGGCGAGATGGGCGTGCTGGTTTCGGCGAAGCTGAATGCTGACAAGCTTGAATATATGGAGCTTCATGCCGAACGCGAAGGTGTCTTCCGTGTACAGAACGGCTTCACTGGAGACAGACTGAAGCTGCGAATGGGTAGCAGCAATCAAGAGATTCATTGTAACAGAAGCGAGATATTCACGATCGCGTTGAAACAAGGAGAAACGTGTTTCATTACTTCGCTTTAAGAGCGATCAACTTGACGAGAGAACGCCGTTCCTATGAGTCGGCGTTCTCTCGTTAAATTCATGCTATAATTCTATGAATACCCCTTATCAGTCACAGGAGGAAATTATGAGACAACTATTGAAGTCGATTCCACGCAAAGCGACTGATAGCATGAAGAAAAAGACGCTGGTTAACATTTTCCTGCGTTTTTTTGTGCTGACTGTGCTGCTTATGGTTTCGTCGATTACGATAGCTGTTTATTCGAACTACCGGATGATCGATGACGCGAAAGAATCGAACCAGAACTATTTACGCGCCGTCTCCTCGACGCTTGATGGGCTGTTCAACAAAATTAAGGATAAAGGCTATAGCCTTGCCTCCGACAACGACTTTCTCAATCTGGTTGCAATGACGGATAAATCGCAAAAAAATTATAGCTCCACCGCATATGAATTGAGCAATAAGCTGTACGATCTGTACATCAGCGATGATGCGGTAGATGATGCTTTTATTTATTTCCAGAATATCGATACGGTGCTGGCCGGTTCCGGATCCTACGACCCGACATTCTATTTGAATCTTCATTACCGCTACAAGGACTACCCGCAATCATTCTGGAACAATGCGCTCGCGAATGGCATCGATTCTTCCATCTTCCCTGCTACCGACGTAACTACGCAGAGCGGCGTCTCCGGCGAGCAACGATATAAGACCATCGTGCCGCTCCTTCTAAACATCGAAAGCCTTGCTCATGCGCGCAGCTACATGATCATTAATATAGACGAGCAAAAAATATATCGATTAATCGATGACATGAACATTACGAAAAAGGGAGATATTTACCTCGTCGATACGCTTCATAACAGGCTAATTAGCGCAACAGATCGCAAGATGCTGGGCGAAACGTTCAACGCGGAGACACTCAGCCTAAATGTGACGGACGGCAAAGCCGAATCGGTTGTAAAAATCGACGGTGAGCGGTTCATGTTGTCTTTTCAACAATCGACATGGAATAATCTCGGATTTCTGATCGCAACTCCTGAGCATGTACTGACCGGCCCAACGAACACTTTTCTGTATTGGACCATAGGTGTAATTGTCTTGTTCATGCTGATCGGCACGTTTATATCGGTCGTGTTCACGCGGGACATCTATTCGCCGCTCGCGGAAATGGTCACGCAGGTGAAACGATTTGCATTTTCATCTTTCGAGGATGGCCGATCCGAGTACGATTATATTAAGGAAAATATGACGTCGTTGCAGCAGTTTCAACAGGAAAGCTTGCCTTCGCTCCTGCAAATTTTGTTGTACCGTGCACTGAATCAGCGGGTGGATCAGGAAGACATTGAGCGTCTGCAGCACAAATACGATTTCTTCCGGAAAGGGGACAGCTTTGCCCTTGCGGTTGTCAGAGTAAGCTATTCCGCTAGGGGCGAACGGTCATCTGCAGATTTGAAACGGCATTTAGCCGACTTCAACAAGCCGGTGCTTGATATTTCCGAGCATGAGAGCGTTCTGTTCTTACAGGAGCATCATACGGAAGAATTGAATGCGACTGTGGGGCGCTTAGGCGGTTTATTCGCGGAATTCATGGATGCTGATAAAGACGGTGTAACGATTGCTGTAGGTATCAGCCCGATTTTTAATCAATTAGAGGACACTTCGAAGGCCTATAAAGAAGCATGCGCTGTCTTGGACTTGCGGAGTATGAACAAAGAAGGCATCATATTTACAGATGCGGATGGGGACCAGAGTGGAACCAGTGCTTATATCGCGGCGGACAAGAAAGAAATGATGTATAAGTATTTGGACAACGGGAATGTGGAGGGTTCCGCGAATTTGCTGGAGCAGCTGCTTGAAGGAGCCCATAATCAGGACATGCCGTTTAAATCGTTCAAACAGCTGGCTAGCGATCTGCTCTTTATTGCAGTCGAGATTGTTTATGTTCGCGGCATCGACGAACAATCCATTTTTGAGATCCCTGCAAACGAAGTCATACCTTATATCGGTACCATTCAAGATCCTCGTATAATCGAATCCATATGCCGGGATATCTATTTCAAAGTATCGACTTATCTAAATAACCAGAACCAATCGTCGAAGGCAATCATCGGTATGCAGGAATATATTGCGCAACATTTGGCGGAAGTAAATTTAACGTCTATTGCCGATTATTTCAGAATGAATGCCAATTATGTTTCGCAATATTTTAAGAAGCAGCTCGGCGTTACATTTACGGACTACATCAATCGGTTGAGAATTGATAGAGCAAAGGAATTGTTGCTTGGATCGACATTCACTGCAAATGACATCGGCAAGCAGGTTGGCTTCAATAATGCGAACGCTTTTATTCGCATGTTCAAAAAGCTCGAAGGCGTGACGCCTAACGAATACCGAAAGGGCAACCAAGCGCAGCGCCAGCTTGACGCAGCTGAGGGGTGATAGACATGCTGTATAGAAATCAGAAAATGATCATTGCACTCTTCCTGGCCGCAGTACTTCTGGCGGCAGTTACTAGTTTGTTCGTCGTATTCGATAAAAAGGCAGGAGACAAGCAGTCTGAACCGCAGATTGTAATAAAAGCCGCCGTCCCTTCCTTCGCTAGGGAACGGAATACGGTGATCGACCTCGAGTACGAGCGTCGCACACAGTTGAAGTTCGATTGGATTCAGTTTCCGGTGAACGATTATCTCAAACGCATTAAGCAGTTGCTAGCCTCTACTGGTGAGAAACCGGATATCTTTATCATCGATAAAGAAATGGTGCAGCGATTCGGTCCGCAAGGAATGCTGCTCGATCTGCACCCCTACTTGGATCGGATGCCGAATTTGCAGCGCTGGATAAACAAGTACCCGCAAATATACCGCAGCATCGTTACCGAGGATGACAAGCTATATGGGATTGACGGATTAAACACGTATGGACAAATGCCGGTCGGCTATATGCTGCGTGCGGACATCTTCTATCGCAACGGGATGCTGCTGCCGAAGACGTTCGATGAATTATACGATTCGCTCAAGCGGCTAAAGGAAATCTACCCGGATTCGAAGCCGATTTCGAATCGGTGGGGACCAAACCGACTCATGGAAAGCTTTATTATGGCCTATCACACGCACAATGGCATTTACTTCAATAACGAAGAATTGATTTATAAGTTCGGCCCTGTGGAGAGCAATTATAAGAAGGCGATCGAGCTTGCCCGGAAGTTTTACGAGGCGAAGCTGATTGATCCTGATTTTGCAACAACCGCGGAGTCGCAGTATTTTGATCACATTACAAACGGCAAAACATTCGCTATTTTTAACGATTATTTTAATGAGATGGACTTGTGGCAGAAGAAAGGGAAGAAGCAGGATTCCTTGTTTAGCCTGAAAGCGGTCCCTCCTTTCGTTACCGATACCGGCCTTCAAGCACTCGAGAAAGTTCAGTACCCGAATTCGCAGGGTACGTGGGTCATCGCGATTAACGCCAAATCCAAACATATCGACGAATTGATTCGCTTGCTTGATTCGCAATACTCCGATGAAATGATGGAGCTGGTCAATTGGGGGATCGAAGGAGATACGTTCGTTTGGGTTAACGGGGAGCGTAAGTATACGTCTAAGCTACAAACGAAATTGAATCCGCTGGGGACCGTTTCACCTAAGCAACAGGGTGTCGACGGTCGAACCGGTGTATGGGTGCCCTACGATCAAGACGCGGAATATGAGAGAGATTGGGGAGCGTTGGCGCTCGAAGCACAGCGGGCCTATAATGACAATGCGAGCAAGATTGGCTTTTTCGATGGACCGACTGTTCCGTTCCAGCAGGATGAACTGGACATGATTACGAAGGTCATGACCCCGCTGGAAAAGTTTATAACAGGGAAGCTGATCAAGTTCGTCACAGGTGAGCTGAACATGGATAGCGACTGGGACTCGTTTCAAGAGGAGCTAGGCAGAATGGGCTACCAGCGTGTATTAGACATGTACCGCGAGAAGTTCGCAAAGTTGCCGGAAGATCAGAAAAAGCTGAATAAGATCATCCGGTAAATGGATCATCAATGTAATAGATAAAGAAGAAGGAGAAAGAAATATCCTTCTCCTCCTAGTACATTATCCACTTATGTCTAGATGTCCACCTAAGTGTGGTTGCACACTGCGCTCCATCATTTGAACCATTTGTTGTGACAGTTCAGTAGATTGATCTTTGGCTAATTTAAGGACACTAATTCCGACAGCTTGGGATAAATTGATTTGGGCTAAAGACATTGATAGCGCTGCGATATCCATGAGGATCCTCCTTAATAATTGATTTAACACTTTGTTTATCGGAAGATTCACCTACAATTTTGAATTCAACGAATTTTTGTGCTAAGTATTAGGAATCTAGTGACAAATAAGGGGCTCATTAGTATTATTGGAAAATGAATATTTTTGATAGAGAAGGAGCTGAGAGGATGACCGCTTTGCGCAACAAACTGCTGCCTCTGCTGTTGGCAATGATAATAATTGTCCCGTTGACTCGCACTTCAGCAGCGGATTTGAAGTATGAATTTGACCGAATCGAGGTCGTGTATGCGGCTGAATTTACCGTTTATCCCAATTCTGTTCCATCTGATCACTGGCTGACACAGCTTGCCGGCGGTCCGGATAAGCCCATCCAGCTAATGTATGGGATTCTTCATCTGTACAGCGGTGAAAGCTACATCGATGAACAATTTATTAAAATGTCCGGCGAAGGCGGATCGGAGCGATTCTTGAGCAACTCGCAGCGCAATGATTACTTTGATCCAAATGGTACGCTGCTAAGTCAATCCTCCGTACAGTTCTGGTCAGGTAAAAAGCTAGATGGAACAGCGGTTGTAAAGGAGCTGAATCAGCCTCAGAAGTCGGTTACGCTCGTTCAATCGTTCGATCCCCAAGGAAATGTAACGGGCTTCAATTTCTACGCGCAGAATCTTATATTCCCAGGTGATGCATGGGATCCATTCGCCAACTACGTCAGCTCTTATACGTCTGATCCAAACAGCATTCAGCACACTGGCGAAGTGAATGGCAAGGAAGTAGAGCCGCCGCAGACGGAAGAGCCGAAGCCTGAGGAACCAAAGACTGAAACACCACATACAGAAGAACCGGGTATGGAGCAAGGCAATGAACAGCCTGTTCCGGACTCACCTCAACCAGAGCAGCCTAAAGATGAGTTGAAGCAGCCATGAGAAAACACAGCATCACCCTATCTCTACTGCTTGCAATGTTTCTTCTATTGGCCTCCCCAGTCAATGGGGTATCCGATGATCGCCTGAAACAGGCCGATATACTTCACCAACTCGGTCTATTCAACGGCATGGGCAATGCTGGTTATCAGCTCGAGGCTGCGTTTACTCGTGCGCAAGGCACAGCCATGCTGCTGCGTCTCGCCGGTGAAGACGGTGCTGCGGCTAAAGCAAAGCTAAAAACGACTTTCACTGATGTGAAAAGCTCGCACTGGGCAGCCGCCTCCATCGCCTATGCCATTGACAAAGGGTATGTGAAAGGGATTGGTCGTTCCAGCTTTGCCCCTGATCGATTGATGACGGGCAAGGAATTTCTGACGCTGATTAATCGTCTGCTCGGATACCCTGATGCCGTACCTGCCACGGCAGCCGAGCTGTCACAGAAAAATGGTTTATTGCAGGCGGATGCTGCAGTAAGGCTGACTGGAGCAAGTCCGTTCTTGCGAGGCGATATGGTCGAAGCCGCTTACGCAGCACTAATTGCCAAACCAGCTGGCAGTAAACATACGCTGCTACAAACGCTTGTCGAAGACAAAGGTGCAATCTCGGCCGCAGCGGCTGTTGCTAGTGGACTCTATACAACGACTTCCAATGATACCGATGGCGATTTCTACACACCGGAGCCTGGAGCCGATCCTATCGACTCTATCGAGGAAGCTATTCGGCAGAAGCTGAACGGGAAATAACGATCAAACAAATAAAAGAACCTTCATCCCCTTTTCTAGCGGATGAGACTACTTCCTAACCTCAAGGAGGTAGTTTTTTTGCGCTTGGCAGCGCATCGAATAAGGATTAAAAGTCTCAAGCATGTTGCCAGGTGGCGGATATAAACAATTTAATTATAATCTCCTTTTTTGAATTCTGGTTTCTGCGAGTGGTTGGTTTGCTAGATCACAAACCTTGGCTTACGTTGTAACCATTTGTACTGGAATGTGGAATCTTCTCTGCAATTTCACATAGCATGCTGCAGTGGGTTTCCTATTAAAGCGCTTGAATAGTCAGATAGATGTTTTCCTGTCAGATTGAACTCAGCGGCCCCTTCTTTCGAGTCGGCAATTTCGATGAAGCTATGCGTGCATGGTTTATTTTTTGGTTCACATTGTTTTCTATGTATTCATCTTTAATTTGTTTGAAAGAAAATTAAACTACTGGTAAAATATAGAATGTAATAGAATAAAAAACTAGAGGGGCAAAGAGCAGTATGGTAAAAAAGAATCCAGATGAAGAAATTCTAGTGGCAGAAAAGCCAGAAGAAGTAAGTAAATTAAAAGACGAAGAGAAAAAAAATGAAGCTATTGCAATGCCGTCAGCAAAATTGATGCTGGGTATTGCTCAAAAAGAATATGAATACGAGATAGATCGAAAAAAAACACTAGAGACTAGAGCAGGTATTTTCGTAGCGTTCACAGGAGTATTGTTTACTTTTATTTCAAGAAATATTGACTTATCAATATTTGATAAAGTACAGCCTCAAGATTTTACAAAGTATGCGTTAATTTTTTCAATCTTTTTCTTACTGCCTATTTGTCAGTTAATTATAGCCTTGTATTGCTTTGTTCACGTTCTTGTTGCTAAAAAGTATAGTCGTTTAAAGTTAACGGCTTTTAATGCAAAGACAGCAGAACTATCTGAGGAGGAAAATGCATCACTACTAATGGAGACATATGTAAAAGTAACGGAAGAAAACGTTAAAATAAATGGAAAGAAGAGCAAATATTTTATTTTTGGTTTGATAAACGCTGGAATTGGAGGGGTACTCATAGTTCTTTTGTATCTTATTTTATTTGTAATTTAAGGAGGTGATAATGTGACAGAAATTGACCCTTATGCTAAGAAGGATACCGGAAAAAGTGATAAAGGAAATAGTGCGAAGAAAAGTCCGTATGATATGCATGTGATGTTGGAGACTAAATTACATAATACAGAGAAAGTGCTCTATGATTTAAAACAGGAATTTAGCAGTAAGAAGAAGAAGTTAGATCAATAATAGAGTTATACATTTCAATTATTGATCACTATTCGTGTAGATTTCAAATGAAAAGACTACTTCATAAGGTGAGGTAGTCTTTTTCTATCCGACAATATGCAAATAGGTTGAATATTGGCAGTAATGACTCGAGGGAGGGACCGAGAGCAATGAATGCAATTCACCTGAAGGAAAAGTCGGCAATAGTAGAGCATTCGTCTTATTCGATTATGGCTGATCTGGATAGCGGTACCGTAACGATCACTGGCAACGAGAAGTGGGAACTTCGGAGTTCCTACGCTTATATGGAGATGTTCGGAGAAAGGTTCTATACGACAGATTATGAAAGCCATACGATCGCGGTAGATCGATCAGGAGCAATTGAAGATGATTTTGGAAGCGGTGTCATACTGGTTGTCGAGCATCGGTCAGCTGGCCGTCCTATTATGCGGCAGATCTTCCGCGCCTATGATCAACTGCCCTACTTGTTTGCGGAATTGGAAGCAGAGTCCGCTGGGGAGATTAAGAGCAACCGTATGGCTCCCCTAGCGGTCAACCAATATCGGACAGGCGAGCTTAAGATTACGGGCGCAACGGATTTGAAAATGCTCTATGTTCCTTACGATAACGATAGATGGACCCGTTATGGCTCTCATTACGTACATGCGGCAAAGGAAAGCTATGAGGTTACGGCGCTCTACGAATCCGGCGATCGTAGAGGCGTAGTTACAGGTTCGGTTACACATGATCTGTGGAAAACCGGCATTACGATTAAGGGCACACTTGGCGGTATAGACGCCTTCGAGATTTATGGAGGTGTGTCGAGCGAGGAAACGCGGGATTCCTTGCCGCATGGCGAGGTGGAGGGCAGCATCATCCGTTCGCCGCGCATATTCCTAGGCTATTTCGAGGATTACCGGAACGGAATGGAGAGCTTTGGAGAAGCCAACCACAAAGTGTCTCCTGCCATGCCTTGGGACGGGGAAATTCCGCTCGGATGGAACAGCTTTGCTGCGATTGGCGGAGATCTCACGACGGACGTATACTTGAATGCCTCCGATTTCTTAAAGGATATGTCGGATAAGCACGAAGTCCATCAGAACGGTGTCGTATACTTGAATTTAGATGCCTTGTGGAGCCGCTGGCCGGAAGAAGAACTGCTGGCGACCGTCCGGCACGTGAACGCTAACGGACAGAAAGCCGGCATATATTGGGCGCCGTTCGCATTCTGGGGGTTCTTCGAAGATCGGAATGCAGTAGTTCCGGGAACGAACGGCCAATATAAGATTGATGATCTGCTGCTGCGGGACGACGATGGGAATACGTTGCCGCTTCTGGACCGGGCCTTGCCAATCGACCCGACTCATCCGGGAACACTCATGCGGATCAAATATTACATGGACAAGTTCAAGGAGTGGGGCTACGAGTACTTGAAGCTAGACTTCTTGAGCCATGCCGCTATGGAGGGGAAGCACTACCGCAGCGAGATTACGACAGGTACGGCTGCTTATCACATGGCGATGTGTTACTTGCGCGATTGCCTGGAACCGCAAGGCTCTGAGAAGCGTATTTTCATTAATTTGTCGATCGCTCCGTTGTTCCCTTACAATTTTGCGCACAGTCGGAGAATCTCCTGTGATGCTTTCGGCCTGAATAAGGATAACGAATACTTGCTGAATTCCATTACGCATGGATGGTGGATGAACCACCGCATCTATGCGTACAATGACCCGGACCATACGGTGATGTACAAAAGCTTTCAGCAAGGCATATCGAGCTTGAACGAAGCTAGGAGCCGGTTAAACGCCACCGTTATCGGGGGATCCGTGCTGCTGCTTAGCGATGATTTCCGCAGAGACGAAGCAAGAACTCGGGTAGAAGGTTTGCTCGCCAATCGAGAAATCGTGAAGCTGGCGGGAAGACAGCTCACCTTCCGTCCGGCGGAAGAAGTCCACGGCGAACGTAGCGCCCATATCTTCACGGCTTGGAGTCCTGATGATGAGGCCGTTTACGTCGCTTTATTCAATACAAGCGAGACCGATACGGTTCGTAAGCGGGTTTCCTATAAGCAGCTGCAGATCGATGCCAGTCTCGTCGAGAGGGTCGATAACTTATGGGCGGAGACGTCTCTCTTGTCCTGGGACGAAGAGGCGATCGTGTGCGAGCTGTCGCCGATGGATTCCACGCTGCTCCGAGTGATAGTCGGCATGATGAAATAGTGCAGGAGCCGATTATCCCCAAATAAGGCTTGTACGGTTCGTTAGATTCTGGAAGCCCCGAAATTCGGCCAAATAACGCCCCTACGGTTCGTTAGATTTTCGCGGCATGCAAGATGAGGAGAATGCCAACCGAGATAGCTCTATAGCGAAACAGAATATGACCCCCATTCCAATTAGAAGAAATGGGGTTAAATCTCATCGTTGAAGACTACTTCCTTATCCTAAGGAGGTAGTCTATTTAGCGAATATCGAGTACAATTCCCATGACTAGTAGTACGGTATAAATCTATTAAAAAGGTCGTGAGAAGCTCCATGTTGCAAGCGGAATCTACGCTCCGGCAGCCTTCTTTTACGAAATTCTGGGTCTCGCGTACGTTATCTTCGACATCCTTCCAGATGCTCTCGGTTGCGATTGGCTGGCAAATGTATGCGCTGACGCATGATGCTTACAGCCTTGGACTCGTAGGGCTGGCACAGTTTCTGCCGATGATGCTGCTAACGTTAGTTGTCGGTCAAGTCGCGGATCGGTTCGACCGGCGGAAAATCGTTTTCTTATGCCAAATCATCGAAAGTGGTATTGCTGCACTGCTGCTTGTTGGGAACTTGGCAGGATGGCTCGGACGAAATGAGATTCTGGTGGCTGCTGCTATACTTGGTGCTTGCCGGGCATTCGAAGGGCCATCGTCTTCGTCGCTGCTGCCGATGCTGGTTCCGAAGGAACTCATGCAGAAAGCAATTGCCTGGACGACTTCAACCGGACAAACCTCTCAGATCATAGGACCGACCCTAGGCGGTGTGCTTATTGCAGTGGGACCGGTGTTCGTCTATGTTACAGCAGCGGTGGCGCTGTTAGTAGCCGGAATCCTTACTTTCCTCATCCGCATGGAAAGGATCGTTAGAAAGCCGGAGCCGCTTACGGCCAGTTCCATCTTTTCCGGCTTGGTATTTGTCAGACGCAACCCGGTCATCTTGGGAACGATATCGCTTGACCTGTTTGCCGTTCTTCTTGGCGGTGCCACAGCGCTTCTGCCGATTTTCGCGGAGGATATTTTGCATACAGGTCCACTGGGATTAGGTATCATGCGGACCGCGCCTGCCGTAGGTGCGCTGCTGATGTCCATTGCGCTCGTCTACTTCCCCTTGAAGAAAGCGCTCGGTCCGATACTGTTCGGAGCACTCGGTGTTTTTGGATTAGCTACCATGCTCTTCGCGGTATCGACGAATTTGATCATTTCGCTGGTTGCCTTGCTGCTTATTGGGGGATCGGATGTCATCAGCGTCGTTATTCGTTCTTCGCTTGTGCAACTCCAAACGCCGGATGAAATGAGGGGCCGTGTAAATGCGGTAAACTCGCTCTTCATCGGAACCTCCAATCAGCTAGGCGAGTTTGAGTCGGGAACGCTTGCTGGCATGGTTGGACCCGTGCCGGCGGCATTCATTGGGGGCATTGGAACGATTGTGGTAGCAGGCTTGTGGATGTTCCTGTTTCCGTCGCTTAGACGGCTGCGATCTCTATCTAATGAATAAGAGGCTTCCTATGAGTTCATTGAACTTGTAGGAGGCTTTTTTTTGCGGAACGCTGAACGCAGGGTATGCTTTTCACGCTAACGAACCGCAGAGCTCTTAGTTCAGCTAAATGATTGGGTTTGAAATTCTAACGAACCGTACAGACGCTATTTCGTGAAAAAATGACTTTTTCGGCTGTATTTCCCCCTAATAAGGCCCTCACGGTTCGTTAGATTTGAAAAGCGATTATTTTCGAGCAAATAACGCCTTCACGGTTCGTTAGCACAAAAGCAGTTACTCGTTGTCTTCGATTCCATCCTGCCAAGCTATTTCCACAATTACCATACTTGATGGCGAAATATGTCGAAATAGATTGCTAATTTTGTAGTAAAAAATGTAAAATTAGTACGTTAGAACTAATCGGCTATCTTGAGCGGCAGGATGATAACCTGCGGAGATACGGAGCACTGAACTGCATGATTAGACATCTATGAGGAGTTGACGTGGACAAGATGATTAGTTTACTAGAGAGATTCAAACGTAGTACTCGAGCAGCTGCATTAACGAAGAAAAGCTTTGCTATGGTAATGGTGCTGGCAATTATTCTATTGTATATCCCTTATTCGGCAGCGGAAGCGGCTACAGGTACGATTAAACCGACGGGAACACTGGGGCAATGGTATGGCTTAGGGCCGGAGCTAACAGATGGCGAGCAAAATTCAATCGATATTTCCGGCCAAAATTTTGAAATTTTCTTTGCTCAGTCCGTTTTAAGTGATGTTCGCTCAGATAATATTGGACTCTATAATCACCCTGATAGTGAAATTTTAACTTCTGCGCTTCCTTATATCTTCAACGGGGAAAGATCTTATTTAATGAATGCACAGCAGAGCGTGTATGGTGGTGATGGAAGCGCTAGATTGTATTTAGTCGCTAAATCAAGTGATGGAAGTGAGTTTAAGTTTAGTGGATTACATATTTTTAACCCCTTTGAAATAACGGGGAATAATGCAAATCTAGATATAATTGGATATAAGGATGGCGTATCAACGGGAACAGTTACTGTCGAGGTTGCATCAGATCAGACATGTATATCTCAACTAACTTCAACTGAGCTCATAGCAAGTGTTTTTCAAAATGTGGATCGCGTCGTAATAACCCCGAGTTCATCTTCGCCTTTTGCTACTGGAATAAATGCTGGACTTTGGTTTTTCTTTAATTCATTCGCTATGAGTGATCCTGTCGTAGATGACTCTACTCCGCCTACAATTTCTAATGCGGGAAGTAGTGACGTAACGGCAACTACTGCAACGGTTAGCGCTACAAGCAACGAAGCGGGCATGCTGTACTATGTGATTACGACAAGCTCATCGGCTCCGTCGAGCGCGCAGGTCATGCTTGGAAAGGATCATACAGGAGCAAATGCTTTGAAAACGGATAGTGGTGCGGCGGCTGCCGATTCTGCCAAAGATTTTGGTGTAACAGGGCTGACAGCCGGAACGCAATATTATGTCTATTTTGTCGCGAAAGATAGCAGTAATAATGCGAGCAGTGTGGGGAGTACAGGTTTCACAACTGCAGTCAATACCTACACGGTGACGTATTCTGCTGGATCGGATGGTTCGATCAGTGGAACTAGCGAAACTGTAGCACACGGCGGAAATCCGTCATCGGTGCCGACGGTAACGCCGAATAGCGGCTATACGTTCGCTGGTTGGAGCACAGATGGAGGATCAACGAAGCTGACGACAGCGCAGGTGGAAGCATCGTCAGTAACCGGGGCAATCACATTCACAGCGTACTATACGCAGAATACGTACACGGTGACGTATGCGCAAGGTGCGAACGGAACGGTTAGTGAAACAAGCGAGACGGTAACGCACGGCGGGCATCCGGCCTCGGTACCGACGGTAACGCCGAACAGCGGCTATACGTTCGAGGGCTGGAGCACAGACGGAGGATCAACGAAGCTGACGACAGCGCAGGTGGAAGCATCGTCAGTAACAGGGGCAATCACATACACGGCGTACTATACGCAGAATACGTACACGGTGACGTATGCGGAAGGTGCGAACGGAACGATCAGTGGAACAAGCGAGACAGTAACGCATGGCGGGCATCCGGCATCGGTACCTACGGTAACGCCGAACAGCGGCTATACGTTCGTGGGCTGGAGCACAGATGGAGGATCAACGAAGCTGATAACAGCGCAGGTGGAAGCATCGTCAGTAACAGGGGCAATCACATTCACAGCGTACTATACGCAGAATACGTACACGGTGACGTATGCAGAAGGTGCGAACGGAACGATTAGTGGAACAAGTGAGACCGTGGCACACGGCGGAAATCCGTCATCGGTACCGACGGTAACGCCGAACAGCGGCTATACGTTCGAGGGCTGGAGCACAGACGGAGGATCAACGAAGCTGACGACAGCGCAGGTGGAAGCATCGTCAGTAACCGGGGCAATCACATTCACAGCGTACTATACGCAGAATACGTACACGGTGACGTATGCGGAAGGTGCGAACGGAACGATTAGTGGAACAAGTGAGACCGTGGCACACGGCGGAAATCCGTCATCGGTGCCGACGGTGACGCCGAACAGCGGCTATACGTTCGCGGGCTGGAGCACAGATGGAGGATCAACGAAGCTGATAACAGCGCAGGTGGAAGCATCGTCAGTAACAGGGGCAATCACATTCACAGCGTACTATACGCAGAATACGTACACGGTGACGTATGCAGAAGGTGCGAACGGAACGATTAGTGGAACAAGTGAGACCGTGGCACACGGCGGAAATCCGTCATCGGTGCCGACGGTGACGCCGAACAGCGGCTATACGTTCGAGGGCTGGAGCACAGACGGAGGATCAACGAAGCTGACGACAGCGCAGGTGGAAGCATCGTCAGTAACCGGGGCAATCACATACACGGCGTACTATACGCTAAATACGTACACGGTGACGTATGCGGAGGGTGCGAACGGAACGGTTAGTGGGACTAGTGAAACTGTAGCACACGGCGGACATCCGGCATCGGTGCCGACAGTAACGCCAACCAGCGGCTATACGTTTGCGGGTTGGAGCACAGATGGGGGATCAACGAAGCTAACAACGGCGCAGGTGGAAGCAACGACCGTTACTGGAGCAGTCACGTATTCGGCGTACTATACTCAGAACACGTACACGGTAACGTATGCAGAAGGTCCCAACGGAACGATTAGTGGAACAAGTGAGACCGTGGCACACGGCGGAAATCCGTCATCGGTACCTACGGTAACGCCGAACAGCGGCTATACATTCGCGGGTTGGAGCACTGATGGTGGAGTAACGAAGCTGACGACAGCGCAGGTGGAAGCATCGTCAGTAACCGGCGTAATTACATACACGGCGTACTATACGCAGAATACGTACACGGTGACGTATGCGGAAGGTGCCAGCGGAACGATTAGTGGAACAAGCGAGACGGTAACGCACGGAGGGCATCCGTCATCGGTACCTACAGTAACGCCGAACAGCGGCTATACGTTCGCGGGCTGGATCAGCGACGGAGGAGAAACGAAGCTTTCCACGGCGCAGGTGGAAGCATCGACCGTTACCGGAGCAATCACATATATTGCGCAATATGAACTGAACACGTACACGTTGAATTATACAGCGGAAGTAAATGGAACGATTACGGGAACGGCTTCCCAGACCGTGGACAGTGGCGCCAGCGGATCGGCAGTCACAGCCGTGCCGAATGCCGGTTATCACTTCGTAAAATGGAGCGATAATGTGGCGACGGCTATACGGACAGACGCCAATGTGACGGCAGACTTAAGTGTTACTGCGTCTTTTGCAAAAGATCAATCAACAGGGTCTGTTACTTCGACTGATACAGAGTTCGTCGAAGTACTCGTAAATGGGAAAGTGGAAAATGCGGGGAAGGCAAAGACCACCACTGTTGATGATCAAACGGTCACGACCATTACCGTAGACCAACAAAAGCTTGAGGAAAGACTGGCTCATGCAGGTCAAGGCGCTGTTATCGTAATTCCGGTTAATTCGAAGGCAGATGTAGTCATTGGTGAACTGAATGGCCAGATGCTTCAAGACATGGAACAACAGCAGGCGGTGATCGCGATCCAAACGAATGTGGCTACTTATACGCTGCCAGCACAGCAAATTAATATCGATGCCATTTCGGATCAATTCGGTACAAATGTTGCTTTCAAGGATATTAAGATTCAGATCGAGATTGGCACGACATTATCAGAAACGCTGCAGATTGTAGACAATGCAGGTGTAGCTGGTGAGTTTTCTCTTGTAGTTCCACCGCTTGAGTTTACGGTGCGAGGCACTTATGGCGATAAGACGATTGAAGTCTCCAAATTCAATGTCTATGTGGAACGAACAGTAGCAATCCCAAATGGTGTGGATCCTAACAAAATTACAACTGGAATCGTCATTGAGCCGGATGGTACGGTGCGTCACGTTCCGACCCGAGTTGTCACCATTGATGGCAACTATTATGCCAAAGTGAACAGCTTGACGAACAGCACATACGGAATCGTATGGCATCCCCTGGAGTTTAAGGATGTAGCGAATCATTGGGCAAAAAAGGCTGTAAATGATATGGGCTCTCGCATGGTTATTAATGGAATTGGCGAGGATCTGTTCAACCCTGATCAGGATATTACACGTGCGGAATTTGCGGCGATTATGGTTAGAGGATTAGGACTCAAACTTGAAAAAGGCTCAACTCCATTCACGGATGTGGATGCCGCGAGTTGGTACAGCAGCGCGATCCACACGGCATCTTCGTATCATTTGATTAACGGGTTTGAGGATGGCACTTTCCGTCCGATGGACAACATTACGAGGGAACAAGCAATGACGATTATTGCAAAAGCAATGAAGATCACTGGACTGAAGGACAACCTTCCGTCCAAGTCAGTGGAAGAACTGCTAAGCCCTTTCACAGATGCTGTGCATGCATCGAATTGGGCTAAGGCGGGGATAACAGATTGCTTGCAGGCCGGAATCGCCACGGGTCGAAGTACAAATGTACTTGTTCCGCAAGCCTACATGACAAGAGCTGAGGTTGCGGCAATTGTGCAGAGACTGCTTCAGAAATCAGAACTGATTTAATGTAAACATCACTATGCCATACAAAGGCGGCCTTAGTCCTGAATGTAATCGGACGAAGGCCGTTTTTTATTTGCGATTGCTCCAAACATCCTTCAGCAATACCCCAACGAATAAGCCGGCCATTACGCTCAGACCCAGAAGCTTCCCCGTGCCAAGCATGGCCGCCGAAACGGTGGGGCATGTTCCCGTAATAGCCCAACCTGTTCCGAAGAGAGCGCCGCCCCAGATGTGATGCTTGCGAATCGGAAGTTTCGGTAGTTTAAGAAGACCACCAAGCAGCGTGTGCCATTTAAGCTTCATTAATACCCAAAGCAGAACCATCGATACGATGACGGATGAAGCCATGACGAGATAAATGTAAGCATGCTTCATTAACAGCCCTTGATGAATCACGTTATAATCCGTAAATTGGGCCAGAGCGATTAAGAACCCAAAACATAAGCCAAATAGGAAACCCGTACGTTTCATAGAGCACCTCCGGTTATAACATGAAGGATGAAGGTTACGAGAACAGCCACACCGAAAAAAACAATAGTCGATACGATACTGGCGGGAGATAACGTGGATGTTCCGCATAAGCCATGTCCTGAGGTGCATCCGCCAGCGAATCTAGCACCGATCCCCATAAGCAGACCGCCTATGAACAAAATAGGGATAAGGGCTTGTATCGGGAGCAGTTCTCCCAATTTTCCGTAATAGGAGGCAGGACCCAAATCGCCGCCAATCCAAGCGGCAGCTCCACCGCCTATCATAACGCCTAACAAATACCAAAGACGCCATGCTTCTTTCATTGGGCGACCCAGCATCATGTCCGTCAGTTGAGCGTAAAATCCAGTAGCACCCAGTGGCTTATTAGAAACCGCATACATAGCGGCAACCGTAATGCCAAATAATGGGCCAAGAATGTACCATTCCGGATGATCTTGAAATAAGGCCATGATTAAAACCCCCAATTCAAAGTAATAGTCCAGTCTATGCACTGTAAGGATAAGGTCATTACGTGGTGGAATCCTATCGAAGACAATTGTACAATGAATATTAAGATTCAATAAAGGAAGGAATATCAATTATGGTATATAACGAGCAGGAAGACGAAATTATTAATTCTATTGAGCGACTGCGGGAGCTGGTAGGGGTTCCGCATGAGGCAGTTGTGAAGAAAACCATCGATCATATCGATGATCATATCCGTGCTTATTTGGAAAAATGTCCACTGTTCTTCCTATCAACGGCGAATGTCAAAGGCCAATGCGATGTTTCACCACGCGGCGATCAGCCTGGGTTTGTGAAGGTATTGGATGACCATACATTAGCGTTCCCTGAGCGAATGGGAAACAGGCGGGTGGATTCGATGATGAACCTGCTGGAAAATCCGCGGCTCGGCATGATCTGCATTCTGCCTGGGATGAATGAGGTGCTTCGCATAAACGGAACTGCGCAAATGGTCTTTAACGAATCGTTGCAGCAGAGCATGGCTCTGAATGGCAGACCTCCGCAATTCGCAGTCAAAGTAACCGTGGAAGAGTGTTTCGTGCATTGCCCGCGGGCGCTGAATACGTCGAGCGTATGGAAAACGGAGACGTGGCTTGAACGTGAGCAGTTCCCTAATATTCAGCGTATGTTCGAAGATCATATTACGAAAAATGGATACGTAATTGAGAGCGATTCGAAGTAACAGGATAGAGCCAGCTGGTTTGCTCTTTATTCATTGCGGCGACAATAGAGTGTAGGGGGAGGAAAGCCGCCTATGCTCTTTTCTGCATTAAAGCCCATGATTGTAAGTATTGGAAAAGAAGCCTTCGATGATGAAGGTTATATATTCGAGCCCAAATATGACGGCTGGCGTATGCTCATTCATAAGCAAAACGATCGTATCGAAGCCTACACGCGCTACGGAACCCTTGTTACGGCCAAGTTTCCTGAATTAAAGGAGGTGGCGGCGGCAATCAAGGCGGGCTCGGCTATTTTGGATTGCGAAGGGATTTGCATGCGCGGAGGACGGCCCGTGTTTGATGATTTCGCGTATCGCGGGAGGCTGAGCCATTCTTCAAGAATCGCGCAAGCGACGCTTACGCATCCGGCAACCTTCGTGGTGTTTGATCTTTTATATACGGATCGAGCGCATTTGCATGAACCATTGATGCAGAGGAAGGAACGCTTAGCCGATGTGGTGACCAATTCTCCGGTTCTCACGAAGACCATGTTTGTCGAAGGGAAGGGCCAGGCGCTGTTCACGATGACGAAGGAGAAAGACATGGAAGGCATTGTCGCCAAACGGAAGGATTCCAGCTATCAACTGAATAAGACATCGCCGGATTGGTTGAAAATCAAGCATTTCAAGTCCATTGACACCGTTATTCTAGGCTACCGGACAGAACCGTTTGCGCTTGTCCTCGGACTTCACTTCAAGACGATAAAGAACAAGCCTGTAGGAACGGTTGAATTTGGCCTCAAGCCTGAAGAAAAGCAGGTTTTCCTAGCGATCGCGCAGCAGCTCCATACCGTGAACGATCGGAAGACGCAGTGGATCGAGCCGCACATATGCTGCCGCATTGATTATCTGGAGCGGACGGATATGCATCAGCTGCGGACTACGATTTTCAGAGGGTTCCTGCCGGATAAACAACCGGAGGATTGTGTCTGGGCTTATGAGTGAAAAAGACTACTTCCTGATTGATAGGAGGTAGTCTTTTTTTTGATGGTGGATAGAACGTCATTTCTGCAGTTATTCGGATAATTTAATTACTGCTTTAACGCTTTTACACTGACTTCATAAGAAACGATGGTTTGTGCCCCCTTCGTAACCTTACTTGTTCCGGTCATAATACCGGTGACTGTGGCGGTGCCTGTAGTAAAAGGGAAGTTGCCTTTCAACAGAACATACTTATCATTCAAAGCTACGACGGCAGTGCCGCTATCGGCAGCAATGATGACACACTTAAATTGCACCTTAATATTCTTGTATTTGCTTATATTTGCTAGAGAAATCTCGACATAATCAGGTTTGATACCAACAAACGAATAGTATCCCTTTGAATAGTTGAAGATTGTCTCTTCACCAGGTGCTTCAATTGGGTTAGTTACAATAAGTAATCCAGAAGAGGCAACACTGTAGCTGCTCGCTTTCAAGTCCATAATCTCACGAATACCATTCTTCTGCATTTCGTAGGCGAGGAATCTTTGGTTGTTCGTCCCTGAAGCTGCCTTGAAGAGAAGAGTCGGAAGACCATTTTTACTAAGTTCATTGTCCGTACTTATCGAATTTATCGTTAAACCGGTTTTCAGTGGAAACGAAGCTTTTTGAATCGTTACATCATTCATGATCTTGGCGGTGTAAAGTTGGTTGTTTGAACCAACTCCCACGACGACAATGCTTGCACCCCAGAAGGAACGAAACGTGGTAGTAAGCTTGAAAGATTGATTTGGGAATGCATTAGCAAGAAGCGCCTCAGGGTCTGCTTCATATAAACGCATTTGTACAGACTTTATATTCGCTGTTGTGTCTTTGAAGGCGGATAGGCTTTTGTAAAGTGCAATCGAATCCATATATTTGCCACTGTCGGCAAGTTTTGCGGCGTGTTTAAATTGGTCAGACACAATATCATCAATGTAATGCGCGACTTTAGAATTTTCACCAGGGTATGCTTTAGAATCTTGATACTGTTTGGTTAGTTTAATCATAGATGTGATATCGTTCTTACTCAATTGTGCTAGGATAGTTTTTCGGAAATAATTCTCTACTTCAGAATGAACCCAACCGGAATCCATTTTGAGATCAGTCACGAAGAGAGTAATGATTTGTTCGCTTTCCTTAAATATGTCAGAGAGCGAGCTGCGTGAAATAACAGCGTCAAGCTTGCTCTTATAGTATTGCATGATAAGTTCATTAGTTACCTGCTTATGGGCGTTCGGATTATCAAACTGACTAGCTGGTAATTTGAGTAGTTCTATGATGTCTTTGTCTGCATTGAATTTGTTCTTTTTGATACTGGTCTGGATGCTTTCGACTTTGGTACGGTTCAATTCCTTGAAGGCGTCCTTTAACTTGGATTCAATTTTATAATCAAGCAAAATTTGTTGAAATTGTTGCTTCTTAGTCGCATCCCCAATCTTCTCGCTCTGGGTTCTAAGTGTATTCGAAGACTGATAAACGACTAATAATTCGGCCTGGTTGCCGCTGTCTGCAGCGGTATCAATTTGGTTATCTAGTAATTGAACGCTATGAATCATATCAGAAATGGGTTTGAGTTTCTTTAAAGCAGTAGTTGTTTCCTGCTCTTTATAGGTGATGACAGTGCTGTCATTGGCTTGTTTGAACCACTTTTCCGCCTCTATTGCGTTACCAACACGATCATACTCCACAGCAGTTTGATAGGCGTTAATTTTTTTCCAGCTATAGTAAAGCTTTCCGACAGCTCCGAGTACGACTGCTAGCAACAAGAGCTGAAGAATTATTCGTGAACGGCGAGACCGTTTATATACCGAGGGAAACGAAGTCATATCACTTTACCCTTTCTATGAATAATTGGAATTCCGGATCAAAATGATAGTTTGTTTTGGCAAGTTCTAAAGCACGTTTTCTAAGAGGTCGAAGTTCCTCTTCTACATCGCCTTCTAACAGCTGGCATAATCTCAGTAGCTTTTCTCTTGAAAATCCAATCATATAGAGAAGCACTAAATCTCGATATTGTGTAATATAAATTTTCATTCGAAGGGTTGCACCGGCGATTGCAAGCATCACTTCAGGTCCCTCTTCCATGGATTGAATCGCTTTTTGGTGCTTTACAATATAATTAAAAACACTCGATTTGGCTAATTGAGGATTGACCTTAATGACTTGATTCAAATATTGGACGAATTCGGGGCTGAAACAATCAGGAACTATCGTTTCTAACTCTAAGTCCATATCATTTCTCAGCACAAAATGGTTCAGACACTGAAGCCTACTGAGCTTGATGGGATCATCTGTTAATAGTGCACCAACTTCGCGCAGCTTTTCATAAGCCTCTTTATAGTGGTTTTGTTCGAATTCTTGATCAGCTTGGGCAATATCAATTGCGATGCCCCGCTTTACCTGGTTGGTTTTGTTTAACAGGAGTTGCTGCAAAACATTGTTCTTCAGGAAAGACTTATATCTATTCTGAAGAAAGAATAAAAGCCCAATTGCAACCGGGAGGCTCACGAGGCACAGTAGAAGATCAGATTTGTTTTCAGCAAAAATAACCGCCGCACATGCAAGCGCTGCCACTCTAAAATAATCGGTCTGTCGGCGATGAGAGGTTACCTTTTGAGCAACTGTGTCCAAATCCACAAGCTGTTTTTCGTTTCCACAGTTGGGGCATTTGTCCTGCCAAGCCAATGTAGTAAAACTGCCGCAATCCAGGCAATGACGAAGACGTTGATACAGATAGCTGGTACGGAATGATTTTCGGAACTGGACAGCTATTTTATTATTCATGTGGCTCACCTGTATTCAATTTCTCATGGAAAAATGCATCAATCTTATCGGAGGGAAGGTTATTTCTCATCGTTTTGGCATAAGAGAACCATTTCCAGAGCAGGTATGCTCCCATAACCCCTATCAAGGCTTTAGTAATCATTGTAGTCTCCTAATTTCGTAATAGAATCCAACTGGATAATAACTAAACACATATAGTAATTTACTAGTATTGCAGTTAAAATATAGGGAGCGATCAGAGACTATTGTACTATTCTTTGTCGTTTTTATCTATTGCGAAATATCTAAGAAATATCATAATACGGTGGGGGAACAAGAATGAACGTCAAGATTAGACATGTACTGAGCTCGATTTCTGTTGCATTGATGTGTTCCTTGTCGATTGCGCAAGGTTATGTCCATGCAGAATCGACAAGCGCGACGAATATTGATGCAGTTATTGCGGTAGATGTGAGCGGTTCCATGAAGGAGAGCGACGTTAATAATGTAAGTTATGAAGCGATGAAGATGTTTATCGATATGGCATCTACTCAAGGAGACAAACTCGGAATTATATCCTATACCGATCAAATTATCCGTGAAAAGGCGTTACTGAAGATCAACTCCGCACAAGACAAGAAAGACTTAAAGACATTCATTGATCAACTGACCCGCGGGTCCTTTACAGATGTAGGTATAGGCATTGGTGAGGCGCTGAAAGTACTGGATTCAGGGTTAGAAGAAGGCCATGCGCCTTTAATCGTTGTACTGACAGATGGGAACACTTCATTGCGTAATGGCGTTTCCTTGGAGGAATCCAATAATAGACTAGATGATGCTGTAAAGACTGCCAAGTCTAAGGGGTACCCGATTTATATGATCGGTCTCAATGCAGATGGGAAACTGAACACAGAGTTGCTGAAACCGATTGCTGAGCAAACGGGAGGGAAGTTGTTCGTTACAAGCACTGCGGATAAACTGCCGGAAATCCTAAGTGAAATTTATGCCAACCACATGAAAGTGAAAATGATACCGCTATCTAGTTACACGGCCGACGGAAACTTTCATGATGTGTCTGTCAGCGTTCCAAATGCAAGCATACAGGAAGCGAATATATCGATTCTGTCAGATAAACCGGTGGAGCTCCAATTGACGAATCCGGATGGTACTGAAGTAAAGCTTCCATCGGAGAATGTGCTGCTGTCGCGTTCCAAGGCTTATTCATTGCTCAAGCTGGTTTCACCAAAACCGGGTGATTGGCTCTTGAAAGTGAAAGGCGTAGCTAAAGAAAACATCTCTATTAGTCTCGTTTATAACTATGATTTAAAACTAATGCTGGAATCTATCATAGCCAATAGCTATAAGCCGGGGGATATAGTTCCAATTTCTGCTCATTTTGAAAGTGCAGGCCAGCAAGTCAATGACGCTTCTTTATACAACGGAATCAGTGCTTCACTGATAGCCACGAATACGGTCACCGGTAAGGAAGAGGAGACAAAGCTCACTATAAATGATCTAGGTATAACAGGAAGTTTTACAGTTCCTAGTGATGGAGCATACACGATTCAGGTTGTAGCGAAGGCCACTAACTTCCAGCGAGAAACGGACCCCGTTGCCATCAAAATCGAAGAAATTGTATCCAAACCGGTTGAGCAGACTCCGATAAAGCCTTCTGCTACTGAAACAATTGAACCAAAGGCACCAACTTCTACTGCCTCGAAGGAAAATAAGCCTTTCCCATTGGTGACTGCAATCCTCTCCATGGTTGGTATTGCTGTTGCTGGTGTGATTTTCTATTTTGTCTACTCTCTAATGAAACGAAATAAACGTGGCTTCTTCGGCCAAGTAATCATTGAAGTCCGAAATGAGGATACGGGAGAACGAACAAGTCCGCAATATAAGAAACTTAATTCATTCCAGGGCAAATTCAGTTTACATCAACTGCTCAATCTGGCTACCGAATATGCAGAGACGTCCAAGATTGTTTTTAAACACGGAAAAGGTGATTCGCTCGAATTGTTAAATCCGTCGAGTATCACAATTGAGAAGGCAGGAAGAGCGATTGATGCGACAAATGGCTTGACTCTTGCAAATAATGACAAAATTAAGATTTTGCTTCAATCCGTTAACAGGTCTATTACATTGGAATATATCAAATAGGGGGCAGGAAGAATGAAGGCATCGGTCAGGGAGCATATTGAACAATTGGAAGTAGCAAACGGCGGGGGGATTGTCAGCGACAAGATCCGTGTCGACACAATTGATAACCCTATGCTGGTTATTGGACTTGGAGGGACTGGGATCGATGCGATGCTTCGTTTAAAGTATCAGATTAATCGACGGTTCAAGCTTCCGGTGGATCCAATGACCAAGAAAGTCAAGGATAAGCCAGCTAACATCGAGTTTTTAGGATTCGAAACGAACGAGGAAGAAAAGAATAAGAAGTTCAATGGAATCGGACTTGACCCTCTTACAGAGTTCGTTTTGTTATCCAATTCTGAGATTGGCAGTGTTCTGCAGAATCGTAGTCTGCTGGAACCGTATATTAAAGAGTGGTTGTCACCAGAGTTGACGATTACAGACGGTATTAATGGTGCTTCCGGCAACCGCCAGGCGGGACGTCTATTACTATTTACTAAAATTAATCAAGTCGTACAGACGATTGAACGCAAAATTAAGGCGCTTTCGATTGGTACGAGCAAGAAGTTAGTTGTATTTATCCTGACAGGTATATCCGGAGGAACCGGCAGCGGTACATTTTTGGATATTCCTTATATTGTGCGTGGGATTATGGATCGCGATTACGGAGATGCGGGTGGCGACAAGGTTAACATTCTTGGTTATTTATTCACGCCGGATGTGAATTTGGCTAGCGCGGCTCTGACTGAACATACGCGTGAATATATCAAAAAGAACGGTTTTGCAGCTCTAAAAGAATTGGATTATTGGATGAATACAGAAGAGCGCGGTGAGCGTTTCGAGCAGCAATACGGCAGCATCCTGAAGGTGCAATCCTGGAGGGCGCCATTTAATTTGGCACATCTTATTGCGGCGACGAACCTGGATGGCAAGTTGTTGGAGAATGCTTATGATTATTGCATGAATGTTACTGCCGAGAATATTACCAATTTTATGGCAAGTGAGGACAGACAATCCGGCGGGGAGTTCGCCATTCATGATTATATAAGCAATATACAAACAAACATTAACCAGATGAATAAGCCATACGCAGCAAACTATAAATATAACATTCTTGGTGCTTCATCTGCGGTACTGCCAATTGAGGAAATGACCACCTATTTAGCGTATAGAGTTTTTAAACGTATGGAGAAAATGTTCCAGGTAAAACCGACGCGCGAAGATGTAGAAAGACTGGCGCACAAACTTGGTCTGGATGTTGAAGATGTTCATCGAGAATTTAATAAAGCTGTAACCGAACCTCTGTCTGGTTATCAACATAGTGAACGTCTGAATTACAACAATGTGATTAAGAATCAGATTGTAAATATAGATACGGAGCTGGAACAGAACTTTCTAGCTCGAGCCCGCGAGGAGTATCTCCGAGAGCGGAGGCAACTGCCTGCTCGCATTATGGAGCGTTTTCAAGAACAAATTACTCAAAGCTTTAAACAGCCTGATCAGGGTCCTTTCTACGTGAACCGGGCGATAGTCTCTCATAACGCTTACTGCTTATTAGAGCATATCAAGACCTCTATTGAGGCGCTTCAGTCCCAACAATACCATATACAGCGAGACATCGATGCGGCTAAGGACGTCGCGTTTAGTAAAATGGCAGAGGCAAAAGGTTTCACTCTCATCGGTAAGGAGAGAAAGAAAGATGCGTACATCGAGGCGAAGATCAACGAGTATCAGCTTAGAGCAGATCAAATTCGTCAGGAGCACATTATTGATTTCTATAATGATCTCTATAATTCCATTCTTGAAGAGAACAATAAGATCTATGGTGTATTCACTGAACTTCTCAATAAATTGAGTGAGGTGTTCCAGAAGAACGGTGAGATTTTGACGAATGGCCAGGAGAAAGTGGATCATAAAGGTAACAGAACATATTATTGGAATATTGTTAGCGTGCCTGATGTTGTTAAACTTTTCGGCAATGTATTGGAAGAGAAGAGCGTAGATGGCCTAATTCGTGATTTTACAAACGACCTACTCACTAAGTCGGACAAATGGATCCGTGAGCAAGAGCTCGATATCGTAGGTGCCGTCTCCGAGTTCTTGACTGATCAGTTTGGAGATCTGATTACGAAATCTATGGAAGAGTATCTCACTATTAAGTTTGGCGGCGACGGTTCGCTAGACAGTCTGGTGGAAACGCGAATCGCGAGTAAGCTTTACGAGGAAGCGAAGCCGGTTTTCCATCTGAGTAATAGTCTGGGTAATTACAATTTCCCGTCATGGGGCTTTGTTTCTGTGCCGGTTAAGGCTCCGAATATTTTCAAGGGGATCAAGAACTTCCAAAACAATGCTGTAGCCAACTCCAAATACACTGTCAAGGAGAGCGAGGTCAAGAACCGGATTTTCTGGTTAAATACGCAAAATGGTATTCCGCTCTATTTATATACGCCGCTGCGGCTGTTCGAAGAAAGTTATGAGAAAACGGTCCTAGAAGCAGAAGGGATTGGTCGGCATTTAGTACAAACAGAGAAAATTAGCTGGGCGAATCTGCCCTCGCCGATTCCTGAGCAGTCATGGGGAGATACGTATGTGAATTCGCGGATTCGCAACCGAAATGCTGAGATTCGTCAAACGTTCGATTTGGCGTTGAAACGGGGCATCATTCGTGAGAAAGGTCAAGAAAGCAGTGCATCGAACCGCTTCGAGGTCATCGTAACTGTACCGTTTGATGCAGATAAATTTACGGCAGGATATAACTTACAGCTGGATACCTCCAAGCCTAATCTTGGCGAACTCCGTCGTTATGCTGCTGATCTTAATAGATTTAATGTCAAAGGGTTGGAATCTACGACTAGGTTGGACATTTTTAATAGCGTAAATATCGAGATGGCCAAGGAGAACTTGATTCGTTACCCGAAACTGCTTGCAATGGTGAAGGAAGAGCTTGGTAAGCTAGCCCAGATCGACAGTCAAATTGCTAAGGTAGAGGGTATACTTGGTACCCAACAAGACGAAGAAAGATACCTGACTCGCTACATCGAATTGATGTATACCGAAACCATTATCAAGAAAGGTGCTCTGTTTGTATATGATCATGACTTCAATGAGGAAGCGTGGGAACCGCTTGTCAATCTGATGCAAACAGGCAAATATGTAGACTTCGAAATTTACCTTAAGTTAAAGTCGCTGGATGAGAAGCGTATAGGCTTGCTCACGAAGAAATCGAACAAGCGCAGCGGCGAACTTGTGTCTCCTGAAAATATCGAGAAGCTCACAATGAAGCTCAATACGTTATTGAACAGCTTCCAAGAGGCGAAGAATACGTTGGATTATGGACGTAATGAATTGCAATATGGCGAAGAAGCCTATTCCTTCTACAAGGAATCTCTAATTAAGGTGCAGGAATTACTGCAGAAGATTCAATAATGCCGATTTCCTAATTGGCTTATACATCGATTGTGGCAATGCGATGTGGGAGGTAGAGGTATTATGAATGGACGACTTCAGGCTTTCGCAAGCCATTACGCAATGGAGATGGAGCAATCCAGCTATGATGAACAATATAGCATTCTGTATCCCCTCGTCTTCCTATTTATTGGCGATGAGGTAAAAGATACACTTGAGCAGGTGCATGAGGCCAACGTTAAGAAGTGGAGAAACAGCGATAGCGTTGTCTACCTTCACATCTACATGAATGAGACGGTTGTCCGGGATAACATTTATTCCATCCGAGTGCCAGAGCTCGGGAGTGACCTAAGCTCCCTTCGACCGGATTGGTACAGCCGGTTTATGGGAAATCGCGATCTATTAATTGAACTTAATGGGATACTGCGTAGAATGAACGGTCGAATAGCAGAGTACGGCCGTATGGTGACCTCGTTGGAAAGGTTGAATATTGCGGTAGTGACACGTATCGACGATCCTGCCAATGTCATCCTCCAGGAGGTAGCGTTGCTCACAAAGGCTACCTTTAGCGAAAGTTTCCGTACAGTACTAATTGACCTGTATGGACTGATGAAAGAGGTAGACAACAGAGAAGATTTTGATCTATCCGCGGCATTAGGGATAAGCTTCCTGAGTGAATTGGAGAGATATCAGAGTCGCGATTATACCTTTAAAGCTGCAGCACTTCAAATGACGAAGGGGCTGGAGCTTGATGTAGAACACACTGGCGGACCACTTTTCGAGTTGGCTTATCTCCTAAGCAACAAGGACGAGAGAGGCCTGACTTCCACGGAATGTTGGCAGGAGCTGAGTGATATTATCAGCGGAATCAACTTGCTTAAGAACCGACAAGCTACCTTGGCGGTGAATCCGCAACATCATCCCTATAATAATCAACAATTCAGGACTAATATAACGTTTGATGCAGGCGGTCCTTATTTTGCGAGTGCAGGTTACTCCAAAGTCAGACGGCCGAATGCGGCGATAGCTTTGGCGACGTTACATCACTATTATGACTATATCTTTGCCAGGTTGCGGAGTAATTCCGAGCAAGATAAGCGTACAATCCAAGAGGCCTTCAAAATCGATGCTGGTTCAATTGAACGGTGGGCGATTTCACTTACACCAGATCGCAGCGTATTGTCCGAACAGTTAATGAGCATTATTCCAAGCGGCGTATCATTCAATGAACTAAAACAGCAGACGCTTCGACAATCAGAAATGATGTTGTTTGGTGACTTGGCAGAACAGTTTTTCGCGGATAATTGGGAAAAAGCTGCTAATGAGGCTTTCAATGCAGCGGATATTGAAGCAGAATTGACCGCAACGGTTGAACAACAGATCATCGGAAATCCAAGATACGGTTATATCAGTGCTTCTATTTGGACCTCGCAGAATGTTGAGTCTTCCGTACTGGGCACTCTGTTGCAATGGAAGAAGGAAACTGTGAAGGCGATTGATGGCCTTTCTGCCAAACTGGAAACCATGTATGAAGAACGTGCGGGAATTCAGTCATTTGGGAAGATACTATTCTCTCAAGAGAAGACGCGGCGCAACTTCATCAATCATCTCCTAGGAAAGATATATGATGTAAAGTTGGACTTGTTACAAGCGAAGATGAAGCTGAATTATGTTCAAGTATTGATTGCAGTAATAGAACGGTTGCATGAGCGTTTTGCTAAACAAGCGAACGTATTTGTATATCTTCAAGAGCTGCTAACTGAGGCAAGTCGCAGAAGTCTACTTGAAAGCCATCGGGATTTCGACCGAAATGTTAGTGAATATTATGAATCTGTTATTGAAACCATTTTGTCTCAGGCTGAAGCGGTACAAGGAGACCAGTATTATTGGGATGAGAGGTATCTTGGTAATTTGTCGTTATTGAACATGGAGAAGCCAGAAGCAGTATTGGAACGGTTAATTGAGGTCATTCAGCGCGACATTTTTAGTCATCCAACTTTCCGTCAATCGTTTGAGGACGAGCTGCTGGCACGCGCGAATGTAAATCTTGTCGGTCAGACAGTCGTACTTAGGAAAGATGAGCTTTATAGAAAGCTGTTTGATAACCTTGAAGAGGAATCGGCGATTCGCCTTGATATTTACCGTTCAACGCAGAAATTGCGATATAGTGAGAAATATTTCTTTGGAGATTTTGATAGCGAGTTCTTAAAGTTTGCCTACAATCTTGACCATGCAACACGGACTTATAAACTTGGATGTGTCAATGAGAAACAGAAGAGTGGTATCGAGAAACTGCACCTTATGGGTGGCTTCCGCATTCAAGATACGATGTTTTACCGCAACGCATCAAGATATTACAATGGTTATCTGGAAAAAGATTACCGGTTCCATGTTGGACAGAACTAATGGAAATGTGGGATTGTACCTTGCACGTTGGAGGTTTATAGCATGATGAAATGGGACATAGTCGACGAACACCTGCGTATTAGGAAAACAAAGGGTCATATGGACGGTAACGTATGCGTCATTACTTGGGATTGGCCGAAGAGTCTAGAGTATGTCTTCATCTACTCTTACCAGGAAGGCGAAGAGATACAGCCATCTTTACTGAAAGAGTCTATGCTGCGCCTTTATACACGGAATGAGTTCAAGACACATGGAGGATATCGGGATAGAGTGGATTGGATCGGATCCAGCCTATACCGAATCTTTCCTTGTGTTCCGAATCATGACGGAGGACTAACAGCATACGATCAGCAGGATCAAGACAACGTGGTGCGCATTAAAGGAGTCAAATGCAGGATTAATTGCAGGATTAAATATCGGCAGCCTCTGTTTGCTAAAACACGAAGGGCTGAGATCACCATATTTAGTGAGGCTCCTGTGATGAAGGAAACATTGTGCTATGTGAAAAAAGCAGGAACTATTCCGATGTCGAAGGATGATGGCACCGTTTATGCCTTTCCACATGACTTTACATCTGGTAGTAATGCTCCTGCAGAAATTACGATTGCGAAGGATGAGCATGTTCGTGTTTTCTTCACGGACGTTAAGGTATACGGAGACAGTTACGAATTGATTCATATTTAAGGAGGCGTATACATGCTCTTTAGTTTGTTTAATATTTTCAAGAAAAAGCCTTCTTTCAAGCAACAACCGGATTTCTATAGCATTGTATGTCCATTTTGCATGAGCAAGTTCCAACCGGATGACGTCATGTTTCGAGCATCGCACTACAAGGATGACAACGAGAATTATGCACTTCAAGAAGATATGAAGTTGAATCAATGGCGCCGCAAGTTCAAGATGGCGGAGATGGGTGATATGGAAGCGATTATCGATCCAGTTTCCATTCCATATGAGAACCGCACTTACTCAGGTAAGGTATTGGTAGAAATTAATGATGATTACAGTCAGTCTACCAAACGTCGATTGTGTCCGGAATGCCACAATGAACTGCCTATTAACTCGGGGCTCGTTCCAAGCAATATTATCTCGTTGGTCGGAGCATCTGAGTCCGGTAAAACGGTGTATATGACCTCCCTAATCCAAACGCTCCAGAATATGACGGCTAGTAACTTCAACGCAGCTTGCGTACCTTTGAATGCAGAAATTAGCCGAAGGTTCCGACAGGAATATCAAGAACCGCTTTTCGAGACCGGGGCAATGTTGTCCGCGACAAATCCAAATACGAAGCCTGAACCACTCATATTCCAATTTAAATTCAAAGACGATCGAAATCCACTTACGCTAGTTTTCTTTGATGTGGCCGGTGAGGGGATGTCAAGCCGTGATTACTTGGAGCTGTTCGGTCCTCATATCAAGAATTCATCAGGTATTTTATTCCTAGTGGATCCGATGCAAATCAAGACGGTTCGGGATAAAATCAAGCTCCGAGCCGGGACGGACGAGGGGGACTTTACGAGCCTGGCCGCACCGCCAGTTGATGTAGTAGCGACGCTATTCGAGAACTTTATTGCTCACCAACAGTCCGGTAGAACGAGTATTCCAACTGCTGTGGTACTGGCAAAGAGCGATATGTTGCAATATTTAAAAGACGAACAAGGTGAATATATACCATCCAACAGCAACGTATTTAAGAATGTCGTACATAGAGGCTTCTTGAACAACACGGAGTTTCAAAATATTAATGGAGAAATTGGACGTTTTCTTGAGAAGGTAGATCGCCCATTCAAAGATGCAATCGACGTCTATTTCTCGGATGCGGCTTATTTTGCCGTTTCGGCATTAGGTACCAACCCAGTCAATGGACAAATTGATAGTGTCATCAATCCGATTCGAGTTGACGAACCATTCATCTGGCTGCTGCACAAGTTAGACTACGTGGAGAGGAGAGAAGCATAGTGTCTAAGCGCCTCATTCAGCAACACTACTACGCCCGCGCTAAAGAGGGGCTATTCAATACGACGGAAGGCTTTGATTCGATAGCAAAGTCACCATCACTGGACAATGCTTTTATCAAAAGTACTCTTCAAACCTATTGTGCTTACTCTGCGCCGCAGGAATTGATTTCCCGTGGAGAACAATCTGGTGAGCTCTACCCGCCGTCCAGATATGCTTTCCAAGCGAGTAATGGTGATCGAGTAATTGGACAATCTGTGTATGTGGCCTCTGAGAATGTAGGCAAGAGAAGCACATCGTTCACCCATCAATATATTATTCCAAAAGGAAATAAGGCTGAAGTTCTGTTGCAGCCAGATTGGTTATTTGGTGCCAGATTTTCAAGAGCCTATGATATCACCAATGGGAAGGTAATTACCGAACTGGAAGAGCTTCCGCTGGAAGAAGGGGAGCGAATCTGGAATCGCAGCGAGCTTCTAACTCAGCTTGGTGTTGATGAGACAATTTTCAAATGTCTGGTGTATGCGATCATTCAATCGATTACGAATAAGAAGAAGATATACGTAACGTTGAACGTACCCATTATCGAACTGTCTACTCATGCATCTCGCTTGTTGGAGGTGCTTTACACCTGTCTGCCTATTGCTGTGCGCGAGAAGCTTGGCTTCATGACGTACAATAAGGAGCCTGTTGGTAAACAATCCATTCACATTATGTTCGTGGAGAATGGGAGTATACGCCCTGCTGATCGAAATATCGAACGTGATTATCAGTTCGATATTGCCGGGGGACGTTTCGTAAATACGGCCCTCCCCGGAAGCGAGCATAAATGGCTGGATTATTTGTGGAACAACAAGGATCATGCGGAAGAACTCCACAAGTTCTTTGCGTTCTGTTCGGAGTCGCTTCAGGGTAAGGCGATCGAATCGCTTCAATTACACGAATATTATCGTTTATACGTTTTGTACCAAATTATTAACGGGGACATGGAGCAGTATACCTCCAACAGGGAGGGTGTCGTTAACAGCATATTGAGTTATTTAAATGCGGAAGACATCGCCGTTAAACATGAGCTTCGGAGTTTACTGCTTCAAATTTATCGCGGCGAGATGGGAGCAGATTATACTGCCAATTCGCCTGAATATGTAAAAGCCATTGTGAAGAGTTATGCCATTCTACCGGAAGAAGGGAAAGCAACCCCGGAGACACTCTTGCTATTGTCTATAATTCGTATTCTGAGCCGTGATGGTTATGAGCAAGCGGTTGAACTGTTAGAGGTAATAGCTGCTGATCCACAATTATACAAGGCCATGCTAGGTCGTCTATGGGTTAGTAAGTACGAATTTATCGAGCAGTATGCCTATCTTCGTATTGAACAATTGAAAACAACCCAAACGTTTCAAAGAGATGTACGCTTCTGGCTCGAAAATCTGCCGGATGTACATCGGTTGGAATCAATTGTAAGCCAGTACAAAAAACAAGCAAAGAGCATTGTGACGAATGGCAAGGAAGAGAACTTGAAGGCTGCACAGTTCTTTATTGAGCTCTGGCAAGATCTTGCTCTCAATCATCAGATAAGTCTGTATGATAGGGCTAAAACTTGTATTGTTGAAGCCTTGCTTGAAAGCTGTTCATTGCAGCAAATTACTGAAAGCAGCTTACTGGTCTTTGGGCGCTTTCTGGACGAGCATTTCTCCTTCGATGACGTGGTGGGATCGGAATTCCGTGATAAATACGATCAATTGCTAACGTTATATAGATTCGTGGATCCGGTTAATTCTTCTGAAGCCAAGATCAGAGAAAGATTGGAAAAGATGGATTACAGGACGGTAACTGATGTTCAAAGTTTAGCGAAAAAACTGCTAAAACCGCATGTGAATCCATCGTTCTTTGAGAGGCTGACCTATGTATTCTGGAATGTCGAGGGAGACTATCGCCTCCCTAACTATCAATATAAAGAGCTATTGTTCTTCGTGGAAGAGAATGGCGAAGAGAGTTCATTGTATGACTTCTTGGAATGGACAGCGACTAAACAGGACTTTGTTTCAGTCAGTGGCATCGATGATGATTACAGAGGGGCGATCTATCGGGTTTTTAGAGAAAAACGGCCAAAGGTTTTTGCTCAAAAGAAGATTCGTAACAGATTGTTAGCTATCCACAATAAATCAATGAAATATATAATGACGAAAATTAGAAAAGAACAATATGGTGTTGTACGCAAGTTTTTCATTCGATATCGTCTTCTGATTTGGGCTACGGTCACTTCGATGCTACTGGGTGCGATCATATGTGTATTATGGAATCGATTCTAATTTGGAGGGTAACACAATGAGGCAATTTAAATTCCTCACCATGATAATCGCGTTGTTCCTTACTTTCCTAATTGGGTCTCTACATGCCTCAGCTGATGGACAAACATTCTTCAAAGATGTTAAGACTAATTATTGGGCATACAGCGCCATTCAGTCGATGGTCAATCAAGGCATTGCGACAGGATATTCGGACGGAACGTTTCTTCCGGAGCAGTCCATGACACGTGAGCAATTCGCTAAGCTTCTCACGGTGGCATTGGATCTTCCTTTAAATGAGGGGAGTAAGACGTTCTCGGATGTTAAACCAGATCGGTGGTCGTATCCATATATTGAGACGGTCAAGGATGCTCTAATGGGCTATCAGCTCCCTATTGGAAAACCATTCTATGAACCTAGTAAGTTAGTGACACGGGAGGATGTTGCGGTAGCTCTTATTAAAGCGCTGCACGTTTCGAGTGTCAGTGCATCGGAAGCGGATAAGACATTAAAGGCGAAATTCAAAGATTTTGAGAAGATTACTCCTGCATTCCGAGTCCATGTGGCAACTGCTCTCAAATATAACTTCATCGGCGGTTATCCCGACGGTACTTTTAAGCCTGCTAATGGTCTTACACGCGCCGCAGGCATGGCGTTGTTCAATCGAATATTGGAATCTCCAATGATGCCAAATATTGAAAATATCGGACTCACATTGGAGATACCTAGTAATGTGAATACCAATAAAGTAACAATCTCTGGTACATCAATTGCTGGAGTCAAGTTGTATCTTAACGGGATGGAGATTCCTAACCAGAACGGAAATTATACATTTGTAGCGACCTTTACTAAGGGTGAAGGTACATATAATTATGAAGTAAAAGCTGTGAAACCGAACGGTAGGCTAATGAAACTATCTCGTAAGGTGATCTATACCATCCCGGTACCAGAGGTTACTTTTGAATTGCCTGGTAGCACGGATTTGAAAAGTATTCATATTACAGGACATGTGTCTGATCTAAACGATAGCCATCCTTCTGTCAAAATCAATGGTAAACTTGTCAATGTTGATAGTGCAGGCAATTGGGCAAGTGATCTAGGTTTATATGAGGGTTCGAACAAAGTATCGATTATGGCGTCAAATCGTTATAATAAGAGAATTAATTATACGGAGTATGTCAGTTTTACACCTAAACCACCGATCTTTACAGTAAAAGACCTGCCAACAACAGTCAATTTGGAGAGCATTGTAGTTGAAGGCACTGTTGAGGATAGGAATGACACGGCACCACCAGTTGCCCTAAATAATCAGTTCTTGGCGAATGGATCCTTCAAGAGAACGATTAAGCTCACTGAAGGTGACAATAAACTGGTGTTTGTAGCGACAAATTCACTGGGAAAATCGACTACAGTAACAAAAATGGTTAAGTATGTAATTTTGCCGCCCGTCATCGTAATAGAAGGCGTGCAAGATGTAGAGACAAAGAAGATAGTGGACATCAAGGTTACCGCAACAGATGTGGCGGATCCCTCACCGACCTTGTACTTAGATGGCATAAATAAGGGGAAATCAAGCTTCACCGCTCGTCTCACCTTAGTAGAGGGGGACAATACCTTTAGGATAAGGGCCGTGAATTCGCAGGGTAAAGAGACTTTAATTACGAAAAAAATAACCTATTTAGTGTTAGCGCCTCTCATATCAGTAAACAGTCTCCCTGAGACGACAGATGTTCCAACAATAAATCTCGAGGTTTCTGCATTCGATTTTAACGATACATCGCCCATGCTGTATTTGAATAATTCCTATATGGGTACAAAATCCTTCACAAGGACGATTACATTGAACGAAGGAGAGAATACAATTATCGTAAGGGCAGAGAACATGTACGACAAAGTCTCTTATGTTACGATTAAAATTGTCTACACTCCAGCGTCACCGGTTCTGGTCGTCGAGCCACTGCCAACGAGTTCAGAAGTGGCTAGTATTACGGTTGTTGCATCTGTTACTGATAAGAATGATACCGCACCAAAGCTTTATTTAAATGGAACGTATCAAGGGACAGGCTCCTTCAGTACACGATATATTTTACAAGAAGGCATTAATACAATTACGATAAAAGCCGTAAACAAATACGGAAAAGAGACCATCTTGACGTATACAATCGTCTTTACTGACGAACCGCCGGTTGAAGTCGGCGGTACGCAGTGAAGAAAAGAAGGAGATTCAAAGTTGATAAATAGATTTCTAAACATGAGTCCGCTCGACAAGAACTAATCGCGCAAATGGAATCAGCACGAGCCAAAGTGGCACAAGAGTTAGCAATAGCACAAAGGATCAATACTGCAGAAACCGTAGAAATTGAGGAATATTATGATGCTAGTGGTAAAGGTGGACTCAATATTCAAGCTACCGAGGGAACAGTAACGGGAGGAATAACAGGAGAAGGACGTAAAGTAACAAAGCGGATTTATCGATTCTCGGGTTGGCACGAAGGTGCTGCCCAAGTTTTAGAAAAGCAGGATCAGCAAGAGGAAGAAAATTAAGTTTATGAAGAGAGAAGAGCAGGCGTAATACCTGTTCTTTTTTAATTTATGATTTTACCATCCCCTCAACATCAGCAGGTATATCTTCAAGGGATAGCGAAGCAACTAATAACGCTGACGATATGTCCACGAAGGGATATGACGATATGGAAAATAACCAAAACTGGGCAGGGAACTACAGGTACAACGCCTTGGAACTCCATGTTCCTGAAACCGTAGAGCAAGTACAAGAATTGGTCGCTCGCAGTACTCGGATTAAGGTGCTTGGCACAAGACACTCGTTTAATGGAATCGCGGATACGATCGGATGTCATCTCTCGCTCCGGAAACTGAACCGGGTAGTAGCATTAGATCGCACGAACAATAGAGTAACAGTGGAAGCGGGAATACGGTACGGAGAACTGTGTCACTATCTTCATCGTAACGGCTATGCGCTGCATAACTTGGCCTCGCTGCCGCACATTTCTGTTGGAGGCGCAGTAGCTACAGCAACGCATGGTTCAGGGGATTTGAATGGCAATCTCGCTACGGCGGTCCATTCCCTTGAGATTGTGAAAGCGGATGGGGAGACTATCGAGCTCTCCCGCGAACATCAATTATTCGCCGGAGCAGTCGTGGGACTTGGAGCATTAGGTGTAGTCACGAAACTCACGCTAGACGTGGTACCAGCCTTCCAAATGAGTCAGTATATCTATGAAAACTTACCGCTAACGCAGCTTGAAGACCAGTTTGACGCGATCTTCTCCAGTGCCTACAGTGTTAGTTTGTTTACGGATTGGAAGAGAGCGGCGTTTAATCAAATGTGGATGAAGAAGAAACTGACAGATCCAGCTGCGACTCCAGTAGAACCTGAGTTTCACAGTGCAACTTTAGCAGCCTCGCATCTACACCCAGTGCCCGGCGTTTCACCAGAGAATTGCAGCGAGCAGATGGGAATCGCAGGGCCATGGTATGAACGGCTGCCGCATTTCCGCATGGACTTCACTCCAAGCGCGGGAGAAGAGCTGCAAAGCGAGTACTTCGTGCCGCGCAAAGAGGCCTATCCGGCTTTGTGTGCGATCAATTGCCTGCGTGATCAGATTTCGCCGCTCCTTCATATTTCCGAGATTCGCACCATTGCCGCAGACAATCTGTGGATGAGTCCTTGTTACAAGGAGGAGATGGTTGCCATCCATTTTACATGGAAAGATAATTGGGCCGCTGTTCAACAATTGTTGCCTGTTATCGAAGAGCAGCTTGAACCATACCATGCTCGTCCTCACTGGGGAAAGCTGTTCACCATGTCGCCGGCCCGGGTGCAATCGTATTACGAGAAGTTACCCGACTTTCAACAGCTGGTTCATCTCTTTGATCCGGAAGGTAAATTCGGTAATGACTATACAACTAGCTATATAATGGGAACGTAACGCAAGTCGTTCCTCGTATGTGAAGCTGCCGGCTTAGTCGGCGGCTTTTTCGTTGTTTATGACACTCGACTCTAGTTACGGAATGTTCTAACGAATTGTACAGGCCTTATTTGCCCGAATATAGCTCCAAAAAAATGCTAACGAATCGTACGGGCCTTATTTGACGGTTTTAAGGTGTATTGGAGCTGATTCTCCCACAATAAGACCTCTACGGTTCGTTAGAATCTCAGAGCCCCGATATTCGGCCGAATAAGCCTCCTACGATTCGTTAGAGTTTCGCGGCAAGAGGGACGCCAGTTCTGGCATGTGCTGGGTTGTGAGGGAGTTGTGGAATGCGGATGCGGAATGCGATGCGGATGCGGAATGCAATGCGGAATGCAATGCGGAATGCGGATTACGAGATGTAAGCTGTGGCATGACGCAGGAGTAAGAATGAGAATGTAAGCTTTGGCATGGCGCAGGAAAAAGAGTGCGGCACGTGGTGTATGCGAATGTTCAGCTCAGTGATAGTGGGGTGGCGCAGGGTAACCCCTGTACGATCTTTTTCATTCTAGATATTATTTGTTATATATATTATAGTAAATATTAAGAACTTTGACATCACGTGACCGTCCCATCGACCAATCATTCAAAATAGGAGGAGATCCATTGAAAGGCAGATTCATTTTATTCAGTTCCTTAGTTGTCGTAGCTGCTGCAGCCGTCACCACTTATTTTGCCCGGCCTAGTAATGAGGAGGGGGTCCATTGGCCGAAGGGGCAGGCGCTGCCTTCGTTCGAGGAACCGGCTTCGACGCTCGATCTGATGTACACCACAGATAACTTCTACTACCAGGCGGAAGATGCCTCATTAGCCCATAAAACCGGCAAAGCAGACGGAGATGGCTGGCTCGCTGCAGCTGGCAGTGATGCGCCGAATGTTCCGATGCTGGACATTACGAATCAAACGAACATACCGGCCGGCGAGAACAAGGCGATTGTAAATATGCAGGTGGACAGTTTTGCGAATGAGAATGGGGTTGTAGCGAAACTGGAAGTACTCGATCAAGAAGCGGGTACGAGTCTCGCTTCGCTTGATGTATCGAACTGGGATTTCAAGCTGCCGAATGCGTCTCAAAGCTTCGAGCTTCCTTTTACCGTACCGGATAATGGGCATGCACTGGAGTTTCGGGTTCAGTGGACCGGCAAATCGACCTTAAAGCTGTTCGACGTCGGCATTTCCTGGGCGCTTCGCAAGGATGAGAACCTCGTGTTTACTTCCTTGAAAGGCGTGGTCAACAAAACTAAACCTCGTTTGTATGCCTTCACAGATAATGTGAATGGCAGCACAGGGACTTCGTGGCTAACCTCGCTCGGACTTGCATATAAAGAAGAGAAAGATAACTGGAAGCTGCTGGATAAATATCGCTCGGAAGTAAGCGGCATTGTTGTGTATGATGACAGCCAGCCGGATACCGTGAATCTGGCAACAACGATTGCCGGCTTGAAGGACGGAATTGTCGCACCTCCGGCACTAGTGGAGAAGTTGACGGGAGCTCCGTACAACCTGCCTATTCTGGAGGATTTACGCGGTGATTTCACATCAAAGCTGGATGTATACGAATTTATGCTTGAGCACTATTGGCCAAAGGTTACGCACCGCGTGATCATCGGCCTAGATCCTTCGCTCAAGTCCTATCTCAGAGATTATGCGATGAATCTCACTGCCGCCGTCGTCTGGCTTAATCCGAAGGAGCCAAAGGAAAGCGAGCTGCTGGACAAATTTCTGAAGGATATGCCTTACGGAAGCGGGCTCTATATGGGATGGTGGCCGGATGAAGGTGAAGGGGTGAAGAAAACTTCCGACTTCGGATTAGCTACTGTCGCGAGCGATTATTCGTCCAACCTCAGCGTATTTAGCGGAACCTCGCGCGAGATTACCGTGCCTGAACTGCCGAAGAAACCGCCTTTGGAAAATAAAATCTACGTGTCGTTCATCTTAAGCGATGGCGACAACTTGCAGTATATGGAGCATTCATTCAAGAAGTTCTGGGATACGCCTGACCGCGGTGAAGTTCCGCTCGGCTGGACGGTCTCGCCGTTAATGGTGGATACAATGCCCGGCATACTCAATTACTTGTACCAGACAGCGACGCCTAACGATGCGTTAATATCGGGTCCTTCGGGAATGGGCTACACGTACCCGAATTTCTGGAAGGATGGAGAGGGGCTAGACAACTTTGTCACCCGCACGAATGATTATATGTCGCGAGCAGGACTAAGGGTGTTGACCATTTGGAACTACGTGAAAGGGGAGATTACGCCGGAGGCTGCTAATCGTTTCGCCGAACATGCGCCTTCCTTGCTTGGCTTTACCTCCCAATTTGGCACGGGCAAACTCGAAGTGTACAAGAATGAACTTCCCGGACAAGAGCTGAACGTCTCTTATGGCAGCGCGGAAAGTGACCTGACAAATGGAATTGAGGCAGCCGTTAAGAAATGGGATGGTAAATCTCCTGCTTTCGTAGCCATACAAGCTAACCCTTGGCAGGTTTCCTATCAGAATTTCGTGAATGCAAGGGATCAATACTTGTCGAATAAGGATGTTGTATTTGTACGACCGGACACGTATTTCCAGCTGGTTCGTGAAAGCAAGGGCTTACCGATTGAACCCAATTCATCGACTAAATAATTGATTGACATCAAATGATATATCAAAGTATTATATTTATTATATCGAATGGGTTATTAACTTTGGAGTGGGAGTCATAAACGATGCAGAAAGAGCGGCAGCCACTATATCTCCAAGTACAGGAGCATTTCAAGAAGCTGATCGGTTCCGGGGAGCTGACAATTGACGAGAAGATCCCCTCCGAGAAGGAATTGATGGTAGATTTCAATGTGAGCCGGATCACAATTGCCAATGCCTTAACGCAGCTTGCCAAGGAAGGTTGGATTTATCGGATTCCTGGCAGGGGGAGTTTTGTTAGCAAGGATATGCCTTTCGTTCCCGAGCTGTTTGCGCAATCCGAGAACCTGCCTGCATTAAGTGACGTTGTGCGCGATCAGCAGGAAAGAGCCCAGCGTGAGCGTCCAATCGGCAAAAGAATGATCGGGTTTATCATCCCGTCGCTTGATGATTATTTCGCCCTGCGTTTAATTGAAGGCATGAACAAGATTATGAAGCACAGCGATTATTACTTAGCCGTCATCTTAACGAATCATTCCAATACATTCGAGAAGGAAGCAATTGTTCAGCTGCTGCAGAAGGATGTGGCCGGTCTGATCATCTTCCCGATTGATGCCGAGACGTATAATGAAGAGATCTTGTCACTCAAAATGAATCGTTTCCCATTCGTGCTCATTGATCGTTATTTGCCGGGGGTAGAAACGCATTTCGTTTGCTCGGACAGCAGACTTGGAGCGCAATTGGCCGTCTCTCATCTATGGGAACTGGGGCATCGGAATATTGCGATCTGCTCGGACTCGCCGCTTCCGACAGTTACGGTTGAGGAGCGGATTGCCGGTTATGTTGAAGCGCTCAAGCAAAGGGGAGCAATGATTGATCCGGCACTCATTCTAACTGAGCTTGTGATCGATTATGATCAGAAGGACGATGCTCATACACTGGCTCGATGCCTCAAGAACGGTCAAGCAACCGCTTATATTACGCTGAATGCGAAGCTTGCTCTCTACATCTCCGGACTGGCCCGCAGTATGAAACTGGATGTTCCCGGACAATTGTCAATCTTGTCATTCGACGATCCGTCTTCAGAAGTGGACAGCCAGGAATGGTATACGCATATTGCACAATCGGAAGAGGAAATCGGCAGCCGAGCGGCAAGTATTTTGACTGATTTGCTGGACCGTCCAAGCGATGATGAAAGGTATCATAAAATCGTTCTCGAACCCAGGCTGGTCGTCGGTCAGTCGACGGGGCCTGTTGTTCAATACGCGAAGGGTCAGAAGTAGTCGGCCCTTAAGGATAGGCTGCTTCCTCCACATAGGAGGAGGCGGCCTTTTTGTCATATTTTCATCAAACGACATCATTCTCGCAGCTTATAAACAAAGCGGACTTTTATGTAATTTTTGTCATTAAAGCATATTGTTATTATAAGATATATACGATATATTTAATTTACATTGTAAGCACTTACATCTCAGGTGGGAGGAAATAATTCGGAGGCGAAGGAGGGTACAAGTGATATCGAGTATAGAATTACACGCATAGCCGGCATTCATTTAGATTCCAAATTATGATCGTATAGGAGGATGAAAATGAGAGTAAAGAAATGGATTGGTTTGGGACTGGCAGCTGTCATTATTGCATCGGCGTCTCCTCTGCCGCTGCTCCCGACTTCACCTGCAGCAGCAGCGGGGCTTACTTGGCCATCAGGACAAGTGCTTCCTTCCTTCTCGGCACCTGCAGCTACGCTTGATCTGATCGACGTCAGAACAGATGATGTTGAATACAAGTATGAAGGGGAAGGCGCGGCAGTAGGACACGCCACAGGTCACTTGGATGGGGATGGCTGGCTGGCTCAGACCTCTATTGACGCGCCGAATCTTAACATGATTACCGGTCCGAATGTTACCTCGATTCCTACCGGAAGTTTCAGTGCTTTCTATGATTTGAAAATCGACAATAACACCGCTGATGATAATGTCATGGTAACCGTTGATGTCAGAGACAGCACAAGCGGTGTTGTATTGGCGAGCCGAAGTATTACGCGGAAAGAATGGAGACAAGCGTCTGTTTATGAGCGCTTTGAAGTTCCTTTCAAGAATGCGACCGCTGGGCATGCACTTGAATTCAGGGTGTACTGGCACGGTGGCGCGTATATGAAAGTGAATAGCGTAGGCGCAAGACCGTTGATTAAAGAAGAAGAGGCGGTGCTGTTCACGACGCTCAAAGGACTCGTCAACAAAACCCAGCCTCGGATCTATACGTTCGATAACGCGGTTAACAACGAGGAAGGCAAGTACAACTGGCCGAATTCCTTGGGTCTTGGTTATGCCGATGTGGCAGATAAGTTCACGCTTATTACCAAATACAGAAGTGAAATTAGCGGGATCGTCGTTTATGACGATGCGCTACCGGATACCGTGAACCTGGCGACTACGATCGCATCGCTTAGCGGCGGGATTGTAGCGTCGCCCAGCATGGTTGCGAAGCTCACTGCAGCACCGTATAATCTGCCGATTCTGAATGATTTGCGCGGCGATTTCACAACGAAGCTGCAAGTCTATCAATACTTGTATACAAATTACTGGTCATTGGTCACCCACAAGCTGATTGTCGGATTAAATCCGGGCATTAAAGGTTTTCTGCGCGATTACGCGACAGCGGTAGGTGCGGCTACCATTTGGCTCAACCCGGCTATTACTGCTGAGAATACACTGCTGCGCCAATTCTTGGCCGACATGCCGTATGGCAGCGGCATCTACATGGGCTGGTGGCCGGATGAGGGCTTGGGCATTCAGACCGTTTCCGAGTATGGCGTGTCTACGATTGCCAGCGATTTTGCATCCAATTTGACGGTGTTCGGCGGTACATCCAGAACGGTCAACGTGAAGGGGACACCGAATAAGCCGCCGCTGGAGAACAAAATCTATATTTCACTCATCTTAAGTGACGGCGATAATATTCAATATTTGGAGCACCGTTTCAAAACCTTCTGGGATCATCCGCAAAGAGGAACTGTGCCGCTCGGATGGACAGTGTCCCCTGCCATGCTGGATGCTATGCCAGGCGTGTTGAATTACCTGTACAATACGGCCACTCCGAATGACGAATTGATTTCCGGACCGACGGGAATCGGATATACGTATCCGAATTACTGGGGCAACCAGACTTACCTGAACAACTATGTAGCGCTAACCAACGATTATATGAATCGTGCGGGCCTCCGGGTTCTTACGGTTTGGAATCAAATCAATGGCGCAACGAATGCAAACGTCGGGAACAGTTTTGCGCAATATGCACCTTCGCTGTATGGCCTGACGGCTCAGAACGCAGGCGGAGCCATCTCGGTTTATGATAATACGCTGCCGAGCCAAGGGTTGAATGCCACGTATTGCTACTCGGAGGCATCCATCATTTCCGAAATCAACGGAGCCATCTCAGGCTGGAACGGAACGTCGCCGCGCTTCGTCACTATTCAATCGAATCCTTGGGAAGGCATCACGTACCAGAGCTTTATCAATGCGGTCAATAATTTCAGCAGCAACAGCAACATCGTGTTCGTCAGACCAGACACGTACTTCCAGCTCATGCGTGAAAATAATCAGCTGCCGATCGATCCGGCTGCCGTCGTGAAGAAGTATGAAGCGGAGAGTGCGTTCTCCCACACAGTTGGCCGTGCCAACGACAATGGCTGGAGCGCGAACACAAGCCAGGATAATTCGGGCTTCATGATGTGGGGACCGTATGACAATACGCTTCCGGTCGGTCAATTGACGGCTTCGTTCAAGATGAAAATCGATTCCATCACCGGTGTGAACGATAATGTCGTTACATTGGATGTGCGGGATAATTCGACCGGACAGAGTCTCGCTGCCCTGGACGTGTACCGGAATCAATTCAAAGCAAACAATACCTATCAAGATTTCAGCCTGAGCTTCACCAATCCATCCGGAAGTGCGCTGGAATTCAGGGTGAATTACAAGGATAAAGCCGCAATCAACGTGGATAAGGTGGCGGTAACGACTAGAGTTGGCAAATATGAAGCAGAAGGAACTGTATTGGGGCATGGCGTCGGACGCGTAAGCGGAGATGGCTGGCAGGCGACTCCGACGCTCGACAACGGCGGGCATATGGTTTATGGACCTTATGATTCCAATGTAGCGATCGGCAATCGCAAAATAACATTCCGCCTGAAGGTGGACAACAACACGCTCAACAACTTGAATGTCGCCAAAATCGATGTCTGGGATGCGCAAGCAGGTGCTGTTGTGGCGCAAGCAGACATTACGAGGCAGCAGTTTACGGCAGCTAACACGTATCAGGATTTCAGCCTGACGTTTAATCAGACGCCTAATCGTAAGCTGGAATACCGCGTGTATTTCTACGATGTGGCTGCAATAACGGCAGATAGGATTACGATTAATTAGTATAACTTGAAAAAGAAACCCGCGGCGTTCTTAAACGTGGGTTTCTTTTTCTTGTTGTATTGGCGAATCAGCCCAAACAGCTCAATTATTGATAGAAGTAATAAATCAGTTGACCGCCTTCACTGCCCTGGGCGCCTTCTGAGAATATAATCATCGACACAACAACAGCGGCTTGCCCGTTAATCGTCACGTTCGTGAAGGACGGATTACCGAAAGCAGTCGATCCTGCCGGGGTAGTCATAGCAAGCGGCTCCGCGTTGCCTGTCGCATAATCGTAGATAAAAGGGCGGAACGAGCCAAAATCATTCTTCGTATATTGCCCTTCCATGAGTCCGAATGTATAGCCCTTATAAGTCATCGAGTCACGATCGCCAATGTTCCCTAACACCCCCCAGTACAAGAGGGCATTATCCATATTCGTTTGAACGCTGCTCGACCAGGAATTGAAATTCGTTAACGTGCCTCTCGCTTGCCGGTCGACGTCGCCGTTCTTGAAGTAATGAAAGCCGATATCGACGCTTGTGCTGCTAGCGGAATAAATATTCGGCGTACCTTCGGCATAGCTGGACAGCTGTCTTGGGCAGTTGTAGGTTTTGGAAGCGATACCGTTCTGCAGATTGCTCCAACTGCTGTAATAAGCAACCTTCAAGTGATTGTTCGGCTCCTGCTCCCAAGCGACGACGAAACCGCCGTCGGATGCCGCCTTAATCGCACCTTGCGTAGCGTTGTTGCCGGATGAGCCAGCCAATGCGCGGATGAAGGTCCAGTTGAGCAAATCGGTAGACTTGGCGAGATTCACTTTCGCTACGCCTGAAGTATAAGTGTGATAGACGGCGAGAAATTGACCGGATACATAAGGGTTTACAATGATTTTTGCGGTATCCATGTTGTTTCCGAGGTTGTCTTTGGCATTAAATTTCTTAGCGGCGGCGCCTGTGACGTTTGCGATTTTACCCTTGAGTTCGGCTCGAATTGGATCTGAAGGTGGGGCGGCGAATGCCTGCGCGGCGAATATGGAGCTAATCAATGCGACGGCTAATAGGAGACTGCCTAGTTTGCTTTTTCTCAACATCATCATCCCGCTTTCTTGGTTATGGAACTACATGGTTGATGAGCCTGCCGGAACAGCTGATCCCGATATCACCTCCTACGACACTGGGGTTCACATCATTTAACATGATCATTATATTGTTTAAAACAACCGCTTAGAAGACAGAATATCTATTAAATAGCATAAATGTTTGGTTATGGGGGAGGCTGCGATTTTTTTATTGCGTATGCCATGTTAGGTTACTTTATAAACCAAATTGTTTATGATATATTTGATATAAAGCAGCGTGCGGTGAAATAAATAGATAATGGGGGAGTGGCTCATGAGTCAAGATAGAGAGCCTCTATATATTCAGATTCAAAATTATTTTAAGGATTTGATTATAACCAGGAAGCTGGTAGAGGATGATAAAATTCCGACAGAGAAAGACCTAATGGATCAGTTCGAGGTCAGTCGGATCACGGTTGTTAATGCTTTGGCGGAGCTGGCGAAAGACGGCTGGATCTATCGGATACCTGGTAGAGGGAGCTTTATCAAAGGGATTCCGGAGACGTATATTGCTGCAGGAACCATTATCGAGACCCCTGTTCCGGAGCGGGCGACATACCGGGCGAAGATCGGGTTGGTCTTTCCTTTCATCGGCGATTACTTCGCCATCCGGCTGCTTCATGGGATCACCGAGGTGCTGGAGGCAAGCAAGTATTCCGTAGTGGTCATGTTCACCTACAACTCCAAGGAAATGGAGAAAGAAGTCATTCGTGAACTGAAGAATAACGTGGACGGATTGATTATTTTCCCCGTGGATGCTGAAGTGTACAATGAAGAGATTATCGCGCTCAAGATGCAAAATTATCCGTTCGTGCTAATTGATCGACATCTGCCGGGCGTCGAAACGAATGTCGTATCCTCTGATAGTGTCCAAGCTTCCATATTGGCGGTTGATCATCTATGGAGCCTGGGTCACCGCAATATTGCGATCTGCTCGGATTCTCCGCTGATGACGGTATCGGTTGAGGAACGGATTCAAGGTTACAATGAAGCGCTGAAGCAGAAAGGCGCTCTCATTAACCCGGCGCTGATTCTGACCGATTTCCTTGTAAATGCAAAGCAAGAGAGCGTAAATACGTTATTCACCACGTCGAGCGAGAATCAAACCATATTGAATCAGGAGCACCCGCTGTACCGCTTCATTAAGAATCGGATGGCAACGGCCTACATTGCGCTGAACTGTGCGCTCGGTGTCCACATCCTGACGATTGCCAAACAAGTCGGGCTGCGCGTACCGGAGGATATCTCGATTGTTACCTTCGATAACCCAAGTCCGCTGCTGGAGGAGTTCAGCTTACTGACGCACATTGACCAATCCGAGCAAGAGATCGGCAGAGAAGCCGTTCGTTTGCTGCTGCAAGTGATAGACAATAGAGGCAAACAGCCAAGCTACAAGAAGATCAACCTACAACCAAGTCTTGTCATTCGCAAAACAACAGGTCAGTTAAACTAACCGGTGCGCGATTACACAAATGAAAGATCGATAGCGCTGTGGATGTACCATTCACAGTGCTATCGGTCTTTTTTTATAAATTTCATTTGACTATAATGATATAATTAATATAATTTATATTATAGAGGTTAATATATGGAATGTTACGTATGAGACGAGGGGGGACAGTGATGGCCGCTAGAAAGTCATCTCGACGCATTTATGCCGCATTCATTGTAATTGCTGCTGCAATATCCGTGGTGGCGTGTAATTCTTCTGATTCACCGAGGTTTTCTTACTTTGAGCCTCTGAAGCAGCCTGAGCATCTATACGTCATTCAGAAGGATGACATGACAGCTGAGGAAATGACAATGGTGGAGACGCTTCAAGGCATTGTGGCACAGGAACGGCCGGAAATTTACATATCGGATGCGAACTATGACGTATGGCTGAAAGATTTAGAAGAAAATTACGGCGTTGAAACCGAAACCGTAAACGACCCATGGCAGTTGGCGGCGAAATTTAAGGATCGCATTCATGGGTATATCCAATATGAAAGTCATACCGCCTCCGTGAATGTCGCGACATCACTGGCCGGAATTGAGCGAGCAATCGCTGTGGATGCCACGTTAATTGATAAAGCCAAGCAGATCGGATTGAAACAAATACAAGATGTAAGTGATAAAGATGACGGCTGGATGTTTAATGAGTATGGAACGAAGTTCGCCAAGGATTTCTTCGTGCAGCAAGATGTGGGGAATCAATACCTGCGCGATATCGGCGTAGCGCACAAAGCGATGTACATCTATAACAGCGCTTCCACAGAAGACTATTCCGCTATTATGAATGCTATCGAGCCTGATGCGCCGCGGCTTGGCTGGGGACCCGGCGATGAGGCAGGGCATGTGGGCTTAGCGACGTTCTACGGGAAGAACACCATTGCTACCGATTGGGCATTGAATTTATCGGTGTTCTCCGGTGTAAAGCTAGATAGCAAGCTGAAGCAGCAGTATCACGTCGAAGCAGGGGACAGCGAGAAGGATGTGCATTATGTGTCCTTCGTCATGAGTGATGGAGACAATGTGCAGTATTTATTGAATGATTTTGCACGCAATCCCAAGTATTACGGCAGTGCAGTTCGCGGAGAGTTCCCGATGGGATGGCAGATGGCGCCCGTATTAAGCGATTTGGCGCCGAATGTTATGTCATGGATCTACGCCAATGCGAAGAAGGACTACTTCGTTGCCGGCGTTTCGGGCACAGGTTATTTCTATCCGAATGATTATCCGGAAGAGGCCATGAACTTGAACATGGAACGTCTGGACGGCTACTTGAAGGCGACAGATATGAGCATTGTAACGATCCTTGATCAGGGTCGCACGGAAGACGAAGTGCTTGCGAAATATGCAGCCGTACCTTCGTTAGATGGAGCCATCGTCTATTTCGGAAATCGTTATTCTGGAGATCACGGTAAAATCAGGTGGATTGGCGGCAAACCTTTCGTAAGCGCGCGGGAGACGCTCTGGGAGACCGACCCCGTTGCAATGGCGGAGCGAATAAACGGCTATCAGACCGACTCCTCGTCAGAAGAAGGCTATACGGTTGTGAACGTGCACCCTTGGAGCCATACGATGGATGATGTGTCCACTTTGATTAAGCATTTAGATAAACATGTCAAAGTCATTTCACCTGAAGAGTTATTCCAGCGAGTAAACCGTGATTTGAAACGAGAAGAACAATAATTCGACATGGGGCATGGGAGGCGTGTGAATATGGAGAAAAGCAGTTTAACTGTGAGCGGCCAAGCTTCGCTGCAAAACAGTGTAAATGTGAGCAAGCAGTCTTCACTAAAGAAATTCACCAAGAAACATCGAGATGCAATTATAGCCACGGTAATTTTGGGTCCAATGATATTATGGTGGCTGGTATTATCCGGTTTTCCGATTCTATTCGGCTTCTTGCTTGGATTCTTCGAATGGATCGGCATTGCCGGCAGTCCGAAGTTCGTTGGTATAGATAACTACATCAGATTCTTTCAGGATCCGCTGTATTACAATGCGCTCTGGAGATCCATATGGATGGGCGGCTTGGTGACGGTAGTGACCTTAGCGGCCGGTTTCGGAGCAGCCATGCTGATGAACATGCCCTTGTTCGGTAAAGGGGTATACCGTTCCGTCTGGTACATCCCGGCAGTTACCTCGGCAGTTGCAACAACCCAAATTTTCAACATTCTTCTGGATACGAATAACGGTGTCATTAATAACTTCCTGAAGTCGATTGGCAAGGAACCGATTATATGGCAATACTCCGTGTTCTGGGGCGTGTTCTGGATCGTGGTGTACTCGGTTTGGAAAGGCGTAGGCGGTGCTGCGCTCATCTGGCTTGCCGGACTTCAATCCGTCGATCCGACGTTGTACGAAGCAGCGGAAATTGACGGCGCCGGCCGCTGGGGGAAATTAGTCAATGTCACGCTGCCCGGTCTGAAGCCGATTGCAACTTATATCGTCATCACGAGTTTGATCGGTGCGATTCAAATTTATGAGCAGGTCTTGTTTATGACAAATGGCGGTCCGTACGGACAGACAGAAGTGCTCGTGTTCCGTATCTACCGGGATGCATTCTGGGATTTCAATATGGGAATGGCGGGAGCCTCATCTCTTGTAATGGCAGTCGTTGTATTCGCGGTAACGGTGCTCTACTACCGCTGGTCCACGAATTCAGACAGAAGCAATACGATCCCGTTGAAAGGGAGGAAATAAACGATGGCAGCAACAGCAGGATTTCGTAAACAAGTCGCCGTTCAATTAAAGCCAACTCATTTATTCGCACATATCGTATTGTTCGGTGTCGGCCTTATATTGTTATATCCTTTAGTATTTATGGTTCTGGCGGGTTTCTTCAGCAGAGCTGAATTCACATCATCCGTATTAGGGCTGCTCCCGATTCCGAAGGAACCGACGCTGAAAAATTATTTGGTGCTGTTCTATGGATCTACTGAAGCAGGCGTGCAGAAATATTTCATTAACTCCTCCATTCGAACGGTTTACAACACATTCTGGGCGTTATTGACCTCCTTCCTGGCGGGTTATGTGTTCGCTCGGTTGAAGTTTAAAGGGAAAGATCAGTTGTTCTTGTTCTTGCTTGGCACGCAAATGATTCCAGGCACGATCGCATTAATCCCTACTTATCTGGAGTATGCGAGATTTCCGTTTGCCGGAGGCAATCACATCTTTAATGGCGGCACAGGTATTCTGGACACGTGGTGGGTGTACCTTATCGGCGGGCCAAGCATTAACATTATGGGCGCATTCCTAGTGAAGCAATCGATTGAAAAGGTTCCGTTTGAATTGGATGAAGCGGCAAAAGTGGACGGTGCGAGTACGATCCGGATTATTTTTCAGCTCTTATTACCGCTTCAGCTGCCGATTATGGCCTATATAGCAATTACGACAGCACTTGGTACGTGGAATGATTTTGCTACACCGTTCTTCTATACATCGACAGACTCCCTGCAGACGCTTCCTGCTGCGATTACGAGACTGTCGTCAGCCGCAGCCGGCCCGGCCGGAATACCGAACTGGCCGCTCATTATTACACTCGGACTTGGCGCAACAATTCCTGCGCTGTTGATGTTCTTCTTCTTCCAGAAGTACATTGTGCAAGGATTGGCGAACACCGGAATAAAAGGTTAAAAATTATCTAAATAATATATTGAATATATTGTATTGATATGTTATATTTCAGGTGTAGCAAATAGTCATCCACAAATGGAGGGGTTCAAGTGAAATTAAAAAAGACCACAGCCTTGATGGGAACAGCGCTATTGATGGTTGCTCTGACGGCGTGCGGCGGGAATAACAACAAAACCGCAGCAGAGAATGAGAAGCCAAGCAACACAGCAACAACGGATACTACTGAAGCAACGAATGAGGCGGCTAACACCACGGAGAATACGCCTGCTGCTGCAGAACCTGTTACGCTTACTGTATTGAATGAAGGCGCTGTCGGCATTGGCGTGGGCTTAGTGGATGAATTGCTTGTTACGAAAGAGAAAGAGCTGAAAGACGGCGGCACAGATACAAGCTATACGCCGGGCAATCAATTTGAAGGCGGAGCATTCGGTCTTTATTATCAAAAATTCATTAGCGAGAAATTGAAAGAAAAAAATATAAGCGTCAAAACCGAAGACTGGGGCTGGGGCGAGCCGCTGATCCAGAAAGAAACAGCAGGTTTCCTAGCAAAGAACATTCCGGACATCATCGTAGGCGAAACGCAAATGCCTGGTTTTGCTCAACAAGGATTGCTTGAAGCATTCCCGGATGATATGGCAGCAGAAATTCGTGAGAAGCTTGCTCCTGCAGCATGGAAACCGATGGAAATCGACGGCAAGATTTATGGTTTGGCTTCCCAGCCAGGTGTAAGCAGCTTGTTCTGGAACAAGAAGTTGGTAAAAGAAGCGGGCTTGGATCCTGAGAAAGCCATTACGACTTGGGCTGAGCTTGTAGACAACGCGAAGAAAGTAACGGACGCAGGTAAAGGCAAGTTTTACGGCGGCGGCGTATATGGCGCTCCTAACTTCGGCGGATACCTTCGCTACGGTGCTCTGGTTGCAATCAACGGCGGAACATTTGCCGATGCAAACGGACAACCGACCTTCAATTCCGATGCTAACGTTGAAGTTGTCGAGCTGCTGAGAGCACTGAACGCTAACCATCCTGCAGGTCTGATGTTGAATAACAACGAAGGTACATACTTCGATGCTTGGAATAAAGGTCAACTGGCCTACTTGATTGATGGTCCGTGGCGTGCACAAGAATGTAAGAATGTTGGCCTAGAATGCGGTATGGCGCCGATTCCAGTGTCGCCAAACGGCAAGCCGGGTAACGTAACAATCGGAGCAGCTTTCCACTCCGTTCCTGTAGATGCTAAGAATAAAGAAGCGGCATTTGATTACATCAGAGCGATGTACAGCACAGAAGTACAGCAGCTGATTGCGGATTCCAATACGCGCTCGCCAATTCTGAAAGAAATCGCGGAGTCGGATGACTACAAAACGAAGCATCCGGAAATGTACCTGCACTATCAAGCGATGATCGGCAACGTTCAAGGTCTTCCAACCTTTGCGAAAGACAACTCGAAGGCTTGGCAAATCTTTGGTGATGCGGCAGTGAAATCGCTCATGACAGACGGCGACATCAAAGCCATTCTCGATGATGCTCAGAAGCGTGCTGAATTGGTAACCAAATAAATAGAACCAAAGACGAAGAGGACTGTGTTTGTCAGTCCTCTTTCTTAATAACTTTCAGGGAATGGGGAGGGACCGTAATGCCCTACGAGACTAAGAAAATAATACTGGATAAGGCAAAAGGGCTCTTGCCGAGAATTCGACACGCCATCTATGAACCGATCGCATCTTTGACCGTTTCAGCATGGGTGACTAAGGAGCCGGTACCTTATTCAGAACGTACATCCGGAGAATACTTGGAAGTAAAGCCGGGCGATAAATGGGGCCATTTATGGGATTGCGCTTGGTTTCGATTCGAAGGACGCGTACCGGAGAGTGCTGCCGGAAAGAAGGTTGTGCTGCTTATTGATGTGAACGGTGAGCTGTGCTTGGTGGATCGCGAAGGATCGCCGTATCAAGGACTCACCAACATTAACTCCGAATTTGATTTCAGCCTGGGATTGCCGGGCAAACGTGTGGTGGATGTTAGTGAGTCTGCTGCCGGGGAAACGATCGACTTGTGGGCTGATGCAGGGTGCAATGACTTATTCGGGAAGTATCGAAGCGGTACGCTCAAAGAAGCGGATATTGCAATATGCAACGACGAAACCCGTCGCCTCTATTATGACTATGAGGTGCTGCTGGAGCTGGCGGAGCAAGTGCCGGATGCCGGCGCAAGGAAAGATCGCGTTATTCAAAGTCTGTACGAGTCGGCGCTTGTGCTTGAAGTCATTAATGATGAAACCGTTGCGCGAGCTAGGGAGATTCTAGCCAAGCAGCTTGCCAAACGCGGGGGAGATCCAACGATAACGGTAAGCGCCATTGGACATGCACATATGGATTTGGCGTGGTTATGGCCGATTCGGGAGACCATTCGCAAGGGGGCGCGGACGTTCTCGACCGTACTTCGCAACATGGAGAAGTATCCCGATTATGTGTTCGGCGCAAGTCAGCCGCAGCTATATCAATGGATGAAAGAGTATTATCCGACGCTCTACGACCAGATTAAGGCGAGAGTGAAGGAGGGGCGCTGGGAAGTACAAGGCGCAATGTGGGTGGAGCCGGATACGAATATTTCCGGTGGCGAAGCATTGGTTAGGCAGATCCTATATGGGAAGAAGTTTTTCCAGGATGAGTTTGGCCAGGAGATGAAGGTGCTGTGGCTTCCCGACGTATTCGGCTATAACGCGAGTCTTCCACAGATTCTGAAGAAGTCCGGCGTCGACTACATGATGACGCAGAAGCTGTCATGGAGCGTATACAACACGCATCCGCATCATAGTTTTCATTGGGAAGGTATTGATGGCAGTAAAGTGCTTGCTCATCTGCCGCCTGAGGATACTTATAATAGCCCTGGAGCACCGAGGTCGCTTGCCAAGATTGAGAGCAGCTATCTCGACCGCAATGTTTCCGAACATGCGTTAATGTTGTTTGGCATCGGGGATGGCGGCGGAGGCCCTGGAGAAGAACACTTAGAGCGTTTGGCGCGAGAGCATAACCTGCTCGGACTGCCGCCGGTCGTTCAGGAATCTTCTCTGTCTTTCTTCGAGAAACTTGCGGAGGAAGGACCGAAGTTCCAAACGTACCGCGGTGAGCTGTATTTGGAGAAGCATCAAGGGACGTTGACATCGCAGGCCAGAAACAAATGGTATAACCGCAAAATGGAAAAGTCGCTGCGGGAGCTGGAATTTGCGGCATCGCTGGCGCTTGCGCTCGGTGGCCAGACGCAGGCTTATCCGACAGCAGAACTAGATGAAGTATGGAAAGAAGTTTTGTTATATCAATTCCATGATATCCTGCCGGGTTCTTCGATTACTCGCGTGTTTGATGAATCGCTGGCCCGCTATGAAATCCTTCATACCCGAGTGGCAGAGATGATCGAGCAAACCTATGCGAACGTTGCGGGTCTGTCCGGCATTGCAAGCAGGCAAGCAATTGTTGTCAATTCACTGCCATGGGAACGTGATGAGCTGGTGGAACAGAATGGCGTCCAGTACGCTGTGAAAGTGCCGCCAATGGGCTTTATTGCACTCTCGGAAGAGATGCGTTGTGTGGATAACGACCTGCGACAGGCTCCACTAGAACTGCACGCAGATGAATCATTACTTGAAAACCGCAATCTGCGAGTTGCTTTTGCTCCGGATGGGAGCATTCTATCGATCTATGACAAAGTTGCGGGCAGAGAATCTATTGAAGCCGGTAAGAATGCTAACGTGCTGACGATCTATCATGATAAAGGCGATGCATGGGATTTCCCGCGCGATTACAGGGATACAGTAGCGGGCACGATGCAGCTTGAAAGCTCCTCAGCTTCCATTTCGGGTTCGAAAGCGGTGCTTGTGCAAAGCTATCGTTTCGGTGCGTCAGCGCTGGAACAGCGAATTGTATTAGATGAAGAAGGAACGACGATTCAGTTCGAAACGAAGGTGGATTGGCAGGAGTCGGAGAAAATGCTTCGTACCTCCTTCCCGGTCAGCGTGATGTCGGAGCACGTCAATTGCGAGATTCAGTTCGGCTATTTGAAACGGCCGACAACGCGCAATACGATGGTAGAGTTCGTTAGAGATGAAATTTGCGCACATCAATATATAGACTTATCGCAGCCAGATTATGGTGTCGCGCTGCTTAGTGACAGCAAGTACGGCTTCAGTGCGGAGAGAAACGTGCTGGATATGAATTTGCTGCGGAGCCCCGGCTACCCGGATCCTGTCTGCGACCGGGCTGAGCACAAGTTCGTTTATGCAATCTATCCGCATCAGGGGGATTTCGTTCAGGCGAAGGTGTTCCATAAAGGCTACGAATTGAATACACCGCTTACCGTCGTGCAGTCGGCTGGTGCTGGGTCTGCGGCAGGACGTTCCGATTTGCGCTCCTTGGTGCAAGTCGATAATCCGCATGTGATGATCGAGGCTGTCAAGAAAGCGGAAGATAGCGAGCATCTTATCATCCGGTTGTACGAAGCTTCGGGTACACGGGCGCGGACGAAGGTGAATTTCGGACTGACCTGTCTATCGATCGAAGAGACCGATCTGCTGGAGAATCCCCTCGCTGTTTTGCAGGAGAATTCGACATCGGCAGAGCTGGCATTCCAACCTTTTGAGATTAAGACGCTTCGCATCAAGTTGAATGCATAACAAGAAAGGGGAGGGAAAACCTTCCCTTTTGATTTATTTATAGAAGGAGGCATGCAGCCGTGTCCTTAATTTCAAGAGATCGCTCGAGCGAATTAACCGGTTTTCAGGAGGGTGGACCGTACCATCCGTCGTATGATTTGCAGACTGATTTTGTCATGGTGTACGGGATTCGCGGAGACTTGAAGGAACGCATTCGTGCGTGGAAGGAAAAGGGTTATGTGGTGCATCTGATGACCGGCGTATCTTGGGGAGGTTATCAGCACTATCTAAACGGTGAAGTGGATGGCAGAACGCACTGGGATGAAGCGCAGAAGAATCGTAGAAACGAGCATATCATTCACGGCACCTCCGTGGATATTCCTTATATGGTACCAACGATTGCTTATGCAGATTTCCTAACCGAACAGATCCGCGTTGCTGTGGATGCAGGCGTGGAAGCGATCCATTTGGAAGAACCGGAGTTCTGGGTGGAAGGCGGCTATTCGGATGCGTTCAAGCGAGAGTGGGAAATTTTCTACCGGGAGCCTTGGCAGCCGCCGCATGCGACGGTTGATGCGCAATATCGGGCATCAAAGCTGAAAGTACATCTCTATGCCCGTACGCTGGACCGGATTTGTAATTCGCTTAAGGAATACGGAAAGGTCAAGTACGACCGGAATATTCGATTCTATGTGCCGACACATAGTCTGATTAACTATACGCAGTGGCGGATTGTCAGCCCAGAGTCGAAGCTATTGGAGCTGCCGGGCATTGATGGTTATATTGCGCAAGTATGGACGGGGACGGCTCAGACGCCGAATGTTTATAACGGTGTGCGTAAGGAACGTACCTTCGAGACGGCTTTTCTGGAATATGGCATTATGCAGGAGCTTGTTCGCGGGACAGACCGCCGGATGTGGTTCTTACATGATCCGATTGCCGATGATCCGAAGCATACTTGGGAGGATTACCGCCAGAATTATATTCGGACCTTGGTTGCCTCGCTTCTGCATCCGCATGTAAGCCGGTACGAGGTATGTCCTTGGCCTAGACGTATCTATCAAGGCACCTATCCGAAACAAGGTGAAGAGGGGCGCGTGAACATTCCGGCTGCCTATGCGACAGAGCTGCAGATTGTGCTAAATACGCTGGCAGACATGGATCAGCCGGACACGGAGTGGTTGACTTCGAATTTGCAAATCGGCGTGCTGCTGGCGGATTCCGCCATGTTCCAGCGCAATCATCCGGACTGGAGCGAAGAGGCGACTGCGTTCAAATATGACGGTACCGAAGTGGCTTCGGCGCTCGGAAGTGAATTTATGGAGCTGCTCGATTGGTCGCCATTCTATGGTTTGACTTTGCCTTTGTTGAAATATGGTGCGGCAGTGCGGCCTGTACAGCTGGATAACGCCGGAAGATTCGCGGGGTATCTGGATGACTACAAGGCACTCGTGCTTAGTTATGAGTATATGAAGCCGGAATCAGCAGGTCTTCATAACGTGCTGGCGGAATGGGTGAAGGATGGGGGAGCGCTCATCTATGTAGGTGATGGCAGCGACGACTTCCACCTCGTTCGTGAGTGGTGGAACCAGGGAGCGAAGAAGTATGCCTCCCCGATGGAGCATCTATTCACTTGTCTGGGCTTGGGAGCCTCCTTGCAGCCTGGTGTTTATTCGGTTGGCCGAGGAAGCGTGGCTTATTTGAATGTTCACCCTGCCGATTGCGCGCTTCACGCCGATGTGGCCGAGCGACTGCGCGAGGTAGTCAGAGGAGCTCTTGCGGCAGCGGGAAGCTCGCAAGGACAAGAAGCATCTGTCTCTGTCTCGCAGTGGGAAACAATGAACAGCCTGGCGCTGCGCCGTGGTCCTTATGTTGTAGCTGCCGTGCTGGAAGAGTCGGTCAACACGCAGCCATTCGTGTTAAGCGGTATGTATGTGGATTTGCTGAGCGCTGATCTTCCTGTGCTTCATGAGGTAACGGTAGAGCCGGGTCAACAAGCGCTGCTCTATGATCTGAGCAGAGCGGGAGAGGGCGTGCAGCTAATTGCTGCGGCGTCTAGAATCGATGAGATTGAGGAGCGGGACGGAGGGTTTGCGTTCACGGCTCGAGGACCGGAAGGGATTCAGGCTTCTGCACGCTTCCTTTGTCCGCGTGAACCGCAGCAGGTCATTCTAACTGGTGCGGATGGTTCGAAGTCGCAAGTGGTTTGCGTTTGGGATGAGGATAGTATGACGTTATTGCTCCGTTATGATAACAGTCCTAGCGGTGTTCAGATTGAGGCATTGTACTAGACGCTAATTGAAATAATCTAGTGTGTTCATCGTAAATGGAAAAGACCGAGGCCTCTGGCTCGGTCTTTTCTTTATGTCTATTTGTCATCACTCTTTCATTTAAAGGTTGCTATCACATCGACTTGAACATGGAAACCGATATCGCTTTTGATGACGGAGGCGGAGATCCTAGTAGGAGTATTTCATCCAATGCGCATCTCCATCGCTATCCCGCTCTTCAGCGGTCCTAAATGTAGGGCTAGCTGTTTATTTTTATGGGAAATTTTGTCGAAACGATTGTGTTATTATAAAAGATATATTAAATATATAGATGAGGTTAAAGTTCTGGTTGCTGCGAGCAGAGGTTATTAAGGAGGTGTGACTGTAAGCAACTAGGACAGCTTTTTTACGATAGGCAAGCCGTTGTTATATGCGTTGGCTAAGAGCGACTCAGCACGCGGAATACGAGTTGCGGAATGCTCTAACGAACCGCAGGGCGCTTATTTGGCTAAAAATAGCTCTTAAAAAATGCTAACGAACCACAGAAGCACTATTTGATGGTTTTTGGGTATTGGGTAGCCGATCTCCCCATAATAACGCCCCTACGGTTCGTTAGATTCTCGAAACCCTAAATTCCGGCACAATAAGACCTCTACGGTTCGTTAAATTTTCGCGGCACGCGGTAAGTGAGTATTTCCAGGGCAAATGATTCTGAAGTAGCGTTACAATCCCAAAATGGAGAGGTGTAAGTAAATATGATCCGAAAGCTATCCGCAATCAGTCTGGCATTAGTATGCACGATGACGTTCTCGTCCGGCACATTCGCAGAATCCACTCAGGCGAACGCAAACCAATCTTCGGAAACGAAAAATGGTGCAGCCAATAATCAATCGATTTCTTGGCCGAAGGAGCAAATGCTCCCGAGCTTCAAGCAGGCTAAGCAGCTCGATGTTGCTGATATTTATGACGCTCCGGGAGACATTAAGCTGTTGTTCAGTACGTTGCAGGGCATTGTGAATCGGCAGCAGCCGCGGATTTACCTGCTTGAGAACAAAGAAGAAGGTAAATTCAAATGGCTTAACGACCTCGATGTAAACTACCGTGTCTATGACAGCTACTGGGATATTCTGAAGCGCTATAAAGGCGAAGTCAAAGGCATCATTATTTACGATCCAGCCGTCCCGGATTCAATTAACGTTGCTACTACGCTGGCGGGGCTAAAAGACGGCGTGGCTGTAAGCCCAGAGCTTGCCGAACAGTTGAAAGCTGCTCCATATAACCTAAGTGTGATTGAGGATCTGCAGGGAAAATTTAAAGACCGGTTAGATGCTTACACGTGGCAGTACGAGAATCTATGGAAAGATGCGACGCACAGGATGATCGTCGGACTTAGTCCGGATACAACCGCGCGCGTACCGGTTGAACAGCCGGATCGTTTCGAAACGGTCGCGCAGGAGCCGACGGAAGAGCGTGATGCAGCGAATCGCAAAGTATACGACCTTGATTTGAGCAAATATTTGAGCAAGCCTGATGTTTATGTGAAGTTCGGCGATGCTTTCCCGGCTGACGGATGGGGTGCTGCCGTGCATGAGGTTACCGTGAAAGCGGATGGCCAAGTCATTGCACAATTCCTTCCGGGTAAGCCTGAGGAAGAACCGTTCCTCTACGATCCGCAAAGCTCGCAAGTTTCGGATGGCAGCGGCGGTCATCGTTTTGCCGATAACGGTCGTTACTTCACGTATAAATTTACACCGCCGGCTGGAACGAAAGAGCTGGTTGTATCCGCAGACATGTGGAACCAGTACAAAGTAAGTGCCAGCAATGAGAAGCCGTTCACTTCGCTGACCAAGGAGCCATATGGTTACCTGCGCGACTACGCAGTTGCCAATAAAGCAATGGTGTTCTGGCTCGATTCCAATGTTCCAGAGCAGAAGGCACTCTTTGAGAAAATCCTCTCGGATGTGAAACCGGGCACGCCTTACTTGGGCTGGTTCAACAATGATGTGGAAGGCGAGTTCAACGGCGTTGAAATCACTTCCAACCACGGTGTTTATGTCTTAGCGGCTGACTGGTTTAGCAATTTGACCGTGTTCTCCGGTTCCAAGCCGAAGGACGTGAAGTCGAAAGCGCCGGCTCCGGTGAAGCTGGAGAACAAAATCTATGTCTCTTATACGTTCAGTGAAGGGGACAACCTTCAATATAACCAACACCGGATGCGTATTCTGTGGGATGATCCAAGCCGCGGTCAAGTGCCGATCAACTGGACATCCAGCCCGCTGTTATACGATGCTGCTCCCGTAATGCTGAACTACTTCCGGAGTACGGCGACAGCGAATGATCAAATTATCGCCGGACCTTCCGGTGCCGGATACTTCTACCCGGATGCTTGGCCGGACAGCTCTTTCGCGGATTTCCTGAAGAGCAGCAAGAAGTATTTGAAACAGACCGGAATGGACATTCCTTATATCCTTAACCGTGTAGACGGACAGAATATCCCGCTCAGTGATGCAAAAAGTACGGCATACCTCAAGGAGTACAATCCATCTGGCGTATTCTTAAGCTGGGGTGATACTTCCGAAGTGACAATCAGCAACGGGCTGCCGGTTTCGACGATCAGAGGCATTAGCGCTGTAAGCGAAGGCAAGAACATACTTGCCGATGCCAAAGCGAAATGGGATGGCAAATCGCCGCTCTTCATCTCCCTCGGCCTTCTGGCGTGGAGCCTGACGCCAACGGATGTTGTAGCCATTACCGATTCTCTCGGACCGGAGTATGACGTCGTTCTAGCAGATCAGTATTTCTCACTCATTCGTCAAGCGAACGGACTTCCTAGCAAGCCATAATGCAAAGTCGAACTGTAAAATGAGAGAAGGATACTTTTACAAAGTAACCTTCTAGCGTAAGGCTGTCCGATACGTTCTCGACAGTTTGAGGACCACTGCAGAAGCAGTGGTCCTTTTTTATATCTGCTTCATGAACATAACTTTAACGGTTGTCAGTGTGGCTATTTGATGAAAATAAGCCTTTTTGAAAGGCTAACGGTTGTGGCAGACGATAATTGGAGCAAATGGGTCGCTTCCTAGTGGAAAACGTTCAAATAAGCGTTCTGGCAACCGTTAGCATATAAAAAAGGTCGGTATAGGCCAAATAACCACTGTCACAACCGTTAGAGATGGAATGCGACTAAGCATGTGCTCATCGCGGAAGTACAGAACAAAAAGAAGTTTGCTCTCGTGCACAAGAAAAGGCTTCCCTTCCACGTTCAACGGAACGTGAGGGGAAGCCTCTTTTGTTACCATGTTTTACTAGTTTATGTCAACAACAATCGACCTATCTGAATCGATATTCCAAATCTTGCAAATCGATTTATACTAATACTATAAGAACAGCTGCCGAAGGGGTAAGTCGAAGTCTATGGAAGACGTTCAGCACATGATCGAAGAACTGAAGAAAGAAATACCGGAATTACGTGATGTACCGACTGAGGAACTCATTGCGTTTATTCAGAATGCGATCATCATGTCGTTTCTTCAAAAACAAGCTGAATGATCTTCTCCAGCTTCTCTCTGGTGCGCTCTCTTGTCAGATCAATATTATAGCGCTGCACGAGGTCCTTGATGATGATCTCCTCTTGCGTAGAAGCCATCGGCGTATAGGTGAATTCTCTGCCTCTCGTTAACCAATCCACGCTTACTTCGAAGAATGCTGCAATATGGGATGTCATATCATGGCCGGGCTCGCGTTTATTCGTCTCGTACATCCCTAACGTGCTTTTCCCTATCGAAAGTAACTTCGAAAACTCCTCTTGTGACAAACCTTTACGATGCCTCAAGTAAGAAAGTCGTTCTCCGAACGTACGCATCCGTTCACCTCCATGACGTCATCCAATCATTTGCTATTATAGCTTACAACCTAGGGTCGAGGAAAACGGATGGACTCGAAAAGAGTCTTTTGTTATTTACAATCACGTTATGTGAACATATACTAGTAGCTAAGAAAGTCGCGAATTGTGATTAATATAGGAGGTAGAATGCAATAGGTGGTCAACAAAAGCAACGAGAGAACGGACTCCATTTATGTCTACTGCGTCAAAATGGAACCGGTCAACAACCAGGTCATCTGCAGAAATTTGAATCTAGCCACAGAAGTGCTGTATATGGGGGTGACGCCTCAGTTAAGGGGGAAGTCGAGCTATAAGCCGGGGATTCCAATGTTTGTAACGATGGATGGCGTCTACTTGCAATTAGTCAACGTGGAGCACTATAAGCGAGTACTTACACCACTTGGATATGATTTGTTTCATCCATCCTGTCTCGTTAATGTACCTCTTGTGGATCGGATCGAGGTTGGCCTTTACGGCAATGATGCCTATTTCAAGGGGGATGCGGGAATAAGTGTCCCGATTTCGAAAGCGAAGATTAAGAAATACTCGCATTTGCTGGTTAAGGTTAACTAACGGTTTGCCGTGCGTCACAAACAAACAGACAAACAAACTAACAAAGGCTTCTCACCCTGCGTTCACTTGAACGCTAAAGGGGGGAAGCCTTTGTTGATGGTACGGCTATCTAGTCGACGAGCTCTCCCCAATAACGACTTGGGTCGCTAAACGTACGGTCTCAAACGTGCGGTCCGGTTTGCTCATTCGAGTGAACAGCTGCTCCGTTGCCCGTTGGCCGAGTTGGTACTCATCGAGTGCGACGGTCGTAAGTGTGAAGCCAAGAAACTCCGCTTCGCTGATCTGGTCGAATCCGGTAACCGCGATATCGCGAGGAACCGCCTTGCCAATTTCAAAGAGATACTTAATGACATGAAGAGCGATTTTGTCATTTGCACACACGAAGGCGGTCGGCAGCTTCGGCAGCTCTTTTAAGGAACGGGCAATTCCTTCATAGTTCTGATAACTCTCCGCGTTCTGCACGGTAATGCAAAGTGATGGCTGAATCGGCAGATTGGCATCGAAATGAGCGCGCTGGAAGCCGAACCAACGCTCCATGAAGCTGCGGCAAGAATGAATTTCACCGATAAATCCGATCTCGGTATGGCCGAGTTTCATCAGATGCCTGGTGATCTGATAGATGCTGTCCTCATTCTCCATAAAGACGACATCTGCCTGCAGCTCGGACAACGGCAGATCAGGATGGACGTTAATGAACACCTTTGGATGCGGAAGTGCCATCAGTTTCTCTGTATAAGGCTTGTCGAAGCTGCCTGCAACGATAAAGCCGGCAATATCACTTGCGAGCAGAGCCGGAAGCTCAAGCGCTTCAATATCTTCATTCTTAATAAAGCTAAGCTTCATCTCATATCCGTCATGGCTGATCATCTGCTCGACACCGCTTAAGACATTCAACCAGAAGCCTGTCCCGTGGTTAATCTGACTCTTGGTGATATAGGCGATGCTTCGTGCTCTGCCTGTAGGGTCGGTGGAGCCGCCACTGCCGCTGACGGATGGCTTCAATTTCTTGTACCCCATCGCAATGGCTTGCTCCATGACTTTCTTTCGGGTTTCCGCGGTGATGCTAGGATGGCCGTTAAGTGCCTTGGATACCGTGTTCCGGGAAAGGCCGAGTTCTAGTGAGATATCACTGGTCGTAATTTTTCTGCTCACGGTTATCCATCCTTCAATGTTGGAATCTCTCTTTTCATTGTAAGATAGCCAACTTTTTTGTCAATAAACAAAAACTTAATTTTGTAAGTAAACAAAATGGTGAGCGAACGTAAGTTAAACAATTGGTAAATTTGAAAATTGCATATATACAGGAAGAATTTTGATCGATTATAATCGAATTCAACAGAAGAGTGGATTGAATAAAATGATTTTGTAAACATGAATGTTACAAAAAGTATTTTTTGTAAACTTAAAGTTGCAGGGCGATAATCGATCGACTCCTTATTTTTCAGCCAAAATGTAAGCGCTTCACGTTGTTGGGAGGGGGAATTCTAGCGGGAATGTGGATGCTAAGCCTGAAGGAGTCTACTAAAACTACATTAGTTGGGGTGAATGAAGAATGATTAAGCTTCGTAAACAGATAGCCTTATTCCTCATCTTGTCTATGCTGGCAGCCTTAATAGTCGTACCGGTAAGCGCTGATGCTGTAGCAGATACAGCTCAATTCAATTTCGAGACGAATACACAAGGATTCACAGGAACATCAGGTGCGACGCTCGCTGTCAGCACGGAGAAGGCCTATCAAGGCAATCAATCGATGAAGATGACACTTAATGTGACAGGCTCCAAAGGACCATTCGCAAAACTGAGCTCACCTGCCGGACTTAAAGCAGGAAGCACCTATGAATTCCATGTTTGGGTACCGAGCGGTGCAGCCATCGCAGGCGTCCAGCCTTATATGATGGACAGCAACTGGTCATGGACAGGCAACTTCGTGCCGTACAACAATTTGACGAAGGATGCATGGAATACGCTGACACTGACCATTCCCGCAGATGCCTTGGCGCCTTTCAATGAATTCGGAGTTCAAGTGCAATCAAGTGGCGACTTTGCAGGCAGCGTCTATATCGACAGCATCGGCATTCTCGGCGGCACGCCTGTTGAAGTTCCGAACCCTGCAGGCTTAAGTGATCTTCGTGTCAATGGCACGACAGTAGCAGGCTTCACAAGCAAAGATCTCTCCTACATTGCTCATGTTCCGAACGGTACAACTTCGGCTGCGGTAACAGCTGCTGCTACTGCTGCGGATGCAACCGTGAATATTACAGGAGGCAGCAATCTTGCTGTTGGCGAAAATGCAGTCACTGTAGAGGTAACGGCGAAGGATCTGACCAAGCAGACTTATACGATTAAGCTCATTCGCGATCTTCCTTCAAGTCAAGGCAATCCGATTTCAATCCAAGGTTCGAAATTCTATGGCGGCCATAACGAGGAAATTTGGTTCAATGGTGCCAATACGCCGTGGGACAACTGGAATGATTTCGGCGGCGATTTCGATTATGACTTCTGGGATACTCACTATGCGCTGCTGCATGCGAATGGTATCAACTCCTCCCGCGTTTGGATTACTTCCAACGGAGATGTCGGCATCAACATCGATGCGGAGGGGCATGTGTCTGGTGCAACAGCGGCCCATTGGAACGATCTGGACAGCTTGTTCTACCTGGCTCAGAAGCATGGCATCTACATTATGGCAACGCTGCTTTCTTTTGACCATATGAAGAATTCCCATCCAAGCTATGACAGCTGGAGAAAGATGTTGATGAGCGAAGCTAACATCGACTCTTACGTCAATAACTACGTCATTCCATTTACGAATCGTTACAAAGACAACCCTTATCTGTGGTCGATTGACTTTATGAACGAGCCGGACTGGGTGTTCGAGGAAAGCAAGCTTCCTTGGGAGAATCTGCAGTCCCTCTTCGCGAAAATGAGCGTTGGCGTGCATGCCAACAGCAGCGTGCTTACAACAGTAGGCGTCGCGATGATCAAATATAACAGCGACACCTGTACGGAAGGCTGCCAAGGCAATAAAGTTGGCGATGACGTGTTGATGGCTAAAGTCGGCGGCAATCCGCAGGCAAAGCTTGATTTCTGGTCACCGCATTATTATGACTGGATGGGTCAATATTGGGGCAATCCGATGTACATGACGCCGGAGCAATTCGGACTGTCAGCGGATCGTCCGGCTGTAATTGGTGAAACAGCTGCACTAGGTACGACTGGCCATACACTGACACAGGATTATGCCAGTGCATATGCCAATGGCTGGCAGGGTATGATGCCATGGACCTCCAATGGCGTAGATGGACTTGGTGATATTACGAGAGTCGGCCCGGCTGCAAGCAGCTTCTACAACCAGCATCCTGAATTGGTATTCCCGTCTGGTATTTCCAAGAATGCTAACCTTAGCGACCTGAAGGTCGATGGTATCACGGTAGCAGGCTTCTCGGCGGATACGCAAGCTTACTCTTTACAGGTGCCGAACGAAACGACTTCCGTCGCGGTGACGGCTACCGCGGCAGATGGATATGCAACCGTGGCGGTTAGCGGCGGATCTGCGCTCGCGATCGGCGACAACGCGGTAACCGTGACGGTAACGGCAGAGAACGGCAGCACGAAGGTGTACACGCTGACCGTGAATCGTCCGAAGTCCAGCAATGCGAAGCTAAGCGACCTTCGCTTAAACGGACAAACGATTGCAGGCTTCACGCCTGGGCAGCTGACATATTCGATTACGGTACCGTTTGACACGCTTGTGGTGTATGCAACGGCTAATGCGTCCGATTCGAAGGCGAAGATTGTAATCGACAAGCCGCTCACGCTGGTCATTGGCACGAACCGAGTTATGGTTCATGTAACGGCCGAAGACGGCACGAAGCAAACCTACACGATTACGGTTACGCGCGCGAAATCAAGCAATGCAAATCTAAGCTTACTATTAATAGACGGGAAACCGATTCAGGGCTTCTTACCTGACAAACTTACTTACAAGGTAAACGTGTCTAAGAGTACGAAGTCGGTTAAAGTAACCGCGTTACCGACATTCCCTACGGCCACAGCAGTGATTACCGGCGGCAGCAGCTTGGTGAAAGGCAACAACACGGTGTTAGTAAAAGTAACAGCACCGGATGGTACAACGCAGCAAACCTACACGATAATCGTTGTCCGCGGTTAATCCGAGGTTATCAAAAGTTTGATTTTCCGGGAGGTATCGAGCAGTCAGCATAGAGCCGGTTTGAAGACGGAGGCCTTTCATGAGAGGGGGAATGTCTGATGTAACTGCCAGCATGGCCATACTAGCAGCTTAGCTAACGCAAGAGATGACTACCCTATTCTGATGAACGTGGGAGTGATTGGAATGACGTTATCGACTCGTCGGACTTTATCCTTGCTTATGGTGATGTGTATGCTCGCAACCTTGCTGACGCTCGTACCGAAGAAGGCAAACGCGGCGTTCGGGGACCGTATTACGGTATCCGGAACGCAGTTTATGGCTGGCGGAAAGCGGATTTGGATGAATGCCGCGAATACGCCATGGAATGCCTGGAATGATTTTGGCGGCAGCTTTAACGCCACCTGGTGGGGCAATCATTTCAAAGCGCTGCATGACAATGGCGTCAATGCAACGCGGGTTTGGATTACGTGCGACGGCGAAGTCGGCATCAACATCGCAGCTGACGGCACGGTATCCGGCGCAACGACAGCCCATTGGAACAACCTGGATACGCTGTTCCAGCTAGCACAGCAGAATGGCATTTATATTATGGCAACGCTCATCTCGTTTGACCATTTCAAGAACACGCACTCGGGATACACGAAATGGCGGAACATGATTAACAGCAGCAGCAAAACGGATACCTTCGTGAATAACTACATTATTCCGTTCGTGAACCGCTACAAGAACAATCCGTACCTCTGGTCCATCGATCTGGCCAACGAGCCGGACTGGATCTATGAGGATGCGGCGGCAGGGCAGCTGCCTTGGAATGTGCTTCAGCGTTACTTTGCCAAAGCTGCGGTCGCGATTCACAACAACAGCCAAATTCTTGTGACGGTCGGCATGGCAATGATCAAGTATAACAGCGATACCGTGTCCGGCGCACAAGGCAATAAGATCAGCAATGCGGCACTGCAAGCCCAAGTGAACAACACGAAGGCAAAAGTCGACTTCTACTCGGTGCACTACTACGACTGGATGGGGCAGTACTGGGGCAATCCGTTCTACATGTCGCCTGCATCCTACGGCCTCGAAACCAGCAAGCCGGCGATGCTCGGCGAAACGCCGGGCGTAGGAACATCCGGGCATACGCTGACGCAGGATTACGAGAACGGCTACTTGAACGGCTGGCAAGGAGCACAGGCTTGGACCTCGAATGGGGTTGATTCGGCCGGCAACTTCAGCACGCTAACGCCTGCGACGAATGCGTTCCGCAACAACCATACCGCATTGGTATTCCCGTCGTAATCGCATTACAGCAGCATCCATCAAAGGCTGGCCCTTGGTCCGAATGGACCGAGGCCAGCCTTGCTTCATAGGAGGGAACTGTGGAATGATGTAAAATAATGAAAGATTATGATGTAATATGGCGGATTGACGGTTCCCTTCGGAATTACTTACAATAATAACAATCACTGGAAACCACACATCAGGAGCGGGGGAACCTCAATTGTTGCCGAAATCATCGTACTCTTTGAAGAACAGAGCTACCTTCTTCTTAATCCTGAGTTCTATCATTCCACTAGCATTAATCGGATATATTTCGTATGTATCCATGATTTCACTATTAAATACGAATATCGATGATGGGATTCATAGCAATATGAAGCAATTCCAAATTAGCGTGGATCATGTATTCTCGAATTTAGAAGACTCGGCGCTCCAGCTTGCGATGTATAACGGACGCGTAGCCGATGATATTGAAACCTTTATTGAAACCAAGGATATATTGACCAAATACGAGAAGAAGAAAGCGGTCATTGAGAGTATCTCGCTCATTAATGCCGCGAAACCGGATCTTGGGCTTATTTTCTTCTATTATGCCAATAAGAATCAGGTCATGTTCGAGAATCAGAGCGTGACAGACGGTTTTAGCCTAGAGCTGCTGCCCAAGCTTGCGGATGGCATTAACGCAACTTTCTATGGACCTCATATGACCGTGAAAACGACGAAGGATATGCAGGTATTCTCTATCGCCCGCAAGGTGAACCTCATTGAGGGAGCCGATTTATACGTTTATGTCGAGACCGGCATTAAGCTGTTTGAAGATCTCTTGAAATCGCAGCAGTATAAGCTCGATGTATCGTCGATTCTGCTGAACGATCAAGGCCAGGTGATGTACAGCCAGCTTCCGGAGGATTTCGCGATTGGTGAGCGAGTCGATGTGAAGAAGCTCAGTAGTACGAGCAAATCAGATACGATCAAGAAAGGCTATTATGTCTTCTCACAGAAGGGCGAGCAGGGATGGTATATTCTCTCTGCCGTGAAGACGAAAGCCTATAGCGCGGATGTTAAGAAATGGATTGGGAAATTCGCGCTGTTCGCCGCACTTTCGATCATCATCAGTTTATTTCTGGGGCTCTCCATATGGAGAATTGTCTCGCGGCCGCTGCGGACGATTAATAGAGAGATTATTTTGCTTGCGCATAATAAATTCAATTCCAAGGTGAAAATGACCGGCATACTAGAGTTCGATAGCTTGCTAGTTCAGTTTAACGATATGAAAATCAAAATTTCGGATTTATTCAAGGAACTGGAGGAGAAGGAGCGCAAGAAACGAGTCATCGAAGTGGAGAAAATCATGCATCAGATTAATCCCCATTTCCTGCATAATACACTGAATACCGTCCAGTGGCTGGCAAGAATGAACGGGCAGGATGAGATCGATCGTTTGGTTGCCCTCTTCACAAGAGTGCTTCATTACAATCTGGGTAAGGAAGGCGGCATCGTCTCGTTGAACGAGGAAGTGGAGGCGCTTCAGAATTATGTGGATTTGCAGCGAATCCGCTATGCCTATCATTTTGACGTGCAGATCGTGGTTGATCCTGCGCTTGGGGACGTGAGTATCCCGCGGTTTATTATGCAGCCGATCGTTGAGAATGCCATCTATCATGGGCTCAAGGATGAGAGCGGGTCGATTCAGATCGCGGCGTATGAACAGGACAATCAATTGATCATTAGAGTGGAAGACAGTGGAGAAGGCATGACCGATGCAGACATTGAGCGAATGCTGGAGCCGCAATCCGAGGAACACAAGAAAGTCGGAATGGGGATCGGACTCAGCTACGTCAAATACATGCTTGAAGTGAACTACGGTCACGAGGCTGAAATGGAAATTAAAGGCGAGAAGGGCAAAGGAACCGTATTCAAGCTCCGCCTACCCATCATTCGAAGAGCGCATAAGGAGGAACTGCAATGATCAGAACCTTAATTGTAGACGATGAAATCTATGTGAGAAAAGGGCTTATATCCGTACTGCCGTGGGAGAGATTCAGTTTTACGATCGTCGGTGATGTGAGCAGTGGAGATAAGGCGATTGAATTTCTGAAAGGCAATGGCGTAGATGTCATGTTCATGGATCTGACGATGCCGGGCATGTCGGGGTTCGAGCTCATGAAGGAAGTGCGAAACAGTTTTCCAGACCTGAAGGTGGTTGTGCTGACCTGCCATCAGGACTTTGAGTTCATTCAAGAGACGATGCGCCTTGGCGCTATTGACTATATTGTGAAAACACAGCTGGAGAAGGAGAAGCTCGACGATGTGCTCGAGCGAATTGAGAGCCGCATCCGGCGCGAGAACAAAGAGCGGAGCGGGAGCGAATATGCGCCGATCTTCAAGAATGAGCAAGGGAAACGATATTCGGAGGAAGTCGTCTCCTGTATCAACAACGCCGTCAAATTCATGAACGAGCATTTATTCCATGGCATCAACCAGGAAGAGGTCGCCAAGGCCGTCAATATGAGCAGAGGTTATTTCAGCTTGTGCTTCAAGGATATCGTGGGGACGCCGTTCAGTGAATACTTGAAGAATATGAAAATCCAATCCGCCGAAGCGCTGCTGCGCAAAACGAGCAAACCGGTATACTTGATTGCCGACCAGCTGGGATTCCAAGATGAGAAGTATTTCAGCAAGCTGTTTCGCGAGCATTGCGGCATGACGCCTACCGAGTTTCGGGAGCGGAATCGGTAATCATTGAACGATTCATTTAAGCGCTTTCAACGACAAGGGAAAATTTTGCTGAACTAGTATGAAATTTGTATTGGAAACGCGTACATTTGATAACCGGATTCCCAGTTGCTGATGATGATTGTCTATCTCGTCCTTCTGCAATTCAGGCTTAGTATAGAGATAAGCAATACAACAAATTCACAGAGGTCAAGGGGGATTCAAGTGAACAAAAAAGTAAAGGCAGCAGCATCGATTTCACTGATCGCGGCATTAATGTTGACAAGCGCAGCATGCGGTAATTCGAATAACACGAGCGAGAATGGTACCACTGCAGCAACAAACAATGCGGCAGCAACGAATGAAACCGGCACAAATAACGCGGCAGCAGAAAACACTGCGCCTGCTGAGAAGCCTGATCCGTTTGCCAAGATGGACGAGTTGGTTGAATTCACTACAGGGATCTCGATTTCAGCAGAATCAAAACCACCTGCCGGAGAGAGCTTTGAGAATAACGATGTACAGAAATGGTTTGAACAGAATTTGAATGTGAAGCCGAAGATGGCTTGGTCGACAAGTGACCAGAACTTTGCTTTCGAGCAGAAGGTCAGCTTGCTGATTGCAGCTAATAACATTCCGGACGTACTTTCTATCAGCGTGGATCCGAATGGTCTGAGCATCTTGAAGAAGCTGATTAAAGCAGATATGATCGAGGATCTGTCTAAGGTCTATGAAGATTATGCTTCGCCATTCCTGAAAGAAAGCATCGCACTAGGCGGACCGGATGCACTTGAATCGGTATCCTCCGATGGCAAACTCTATGCGATTCCATCCATCGCAGACGTTGAAACTGCAATCCCGGTCATTTGGACACGTAAGGATTGGCTGGATCAAGTAGGTCTTCCTGAACCGCAAACACTTGATGATGTAGAGACAGCGCTTAAAGCGTTCAAAGACAAATTCGGTGCAGGCGTGCTTCCTGCTCAACAAAATATTTATGGCGCCGACACAAACTCCTTTGACTTCGTATTCGGAGCGTACAACTCCTATCCGGGTCAATGGGTGAAAACAGCAGACGGCAGCGTAGGTTATGGTTCCGTTCAGCCGGAAATGAAAGGCGCGCTGGAACGATTGGCGAAATGGTACAAAGAGGGCATGATCGCGCCTGATTTCATCATGAATGACAGCAACAAGTCGGTTGAGCAGATCGCAAAAGGCAAAGCAGGTATCTTTGAAGGCGCTTGGTGGTCCACTTGGTATCCGCTTCCAGACTCCATCAAGAACGATAAAAATGCAAACTGGCAAGCGACTGTACTGAAAGGTGTAGACGGCGTTGCACATGCTAAAGGCTACGGCGCAGTTAGATCGTTTGTTGTTGTGAAGAAAGGCTTCAGCCATCCGGAAGCCATTATGAAGATGCTGAACTATGCACAAGAAGCGAACACGAAACATCTGGATTGGTACAACAAGCTTACAATTGACGAAGGCGCTAAATATTTGAATGCGAAAATGCCTTTGCTGCCAGTTGGCGTAAGTGCGAAGGATCCGCATGAAATCACAGTACGTTACAAAGCCATTCAAGATGTTCTGAACGGTACAACGCCTATGGATAAAGCAGATCCAGAATCGAAAGCACAAGCAACAGCGATTCAGAACTACGAGAAAGCAACAGACAAGTTTGCAGATATGGGGCTATGGAGCCTTGCTAACCAATTCGCGGTCGGCGCAGCAGGTCTGGTTAAAAATCCGGTTCAACAAACACTTCCGGCATTTATCGGTTCGACTGATTTGATGCAGAAGAAGAAAGCTTCCATGGATGACCTGGAGAAGAAGACCTTCCTTGAAATCATTACAGGCAAGAAGTCGATTGATGAGTTCGATAGCTTCGTTAAGTTATGGAACGACATGGGTGGTAAAGATATCACGGCTGAAGTGAATGATATCGTAGGTAAATAATTCAGATTTTGACTCTTTAACAAGTGCTGAGCTGCCCCCAGCCTCAGCACTTGTTTCATCCGAATTGAGGTGGAATGATGTTGAAGACGAACAGAGTGCGTAGCAAGGAAGCCATCCACTATCACTTCATGTTGTTTCCGAGTATTGTCCTATTGGCTATTTTCAGCATTTATCCAACGCTTGGATCAATAATGGCTTTCAAATATTTCGATCCGATTGCTGGCATATGGGGATCCCCTTGGGCGGGGCTGGACCATTTCAAAATGCTGTTTCAAATACCGGAGTTTAAACAAATTACGATTAACACCATTACGATCTCTATTGTCAAAATCATCCTCAATATTTCTTGCGCGCTTGCTTTCGCTTTGCTGCTGCACGAAATTAAGAAAAAATGGTTCAAGAGATCCGTACAGACGATCGTCTATCTGCCGTTCTTCCTATCGTGGGTTATTATGGCTGGGATTTTCAAAGACTTCTTCTCCATTGATGGTTTAATTAACGGCTTGGCTCACAAAATTACCGGCGGCGAGCCGACCATGTTCTTCAATAACAACACTTGGTTTATGATCATCATTTATTTAACGGATGTGTGGAAGGGTTTCGGATTTAATGCCATCGTCTTCTTGGCGGCGCTCACAGCCATTAATCCGAACTTATATGAGGCTGCTGATGTAGATGGCGCTTCAAGATGGGCGAAATTGGTCAATATTACGCTGCCGAGTATCAAAGGTACGGTCGTGCTGATTTTGATACTAAGTCTGCAAGGTATCCTTAGCGGAGGCTTTGACCAAATCTTCAACTTGTATAATCCGCTTGTCTATCAAGTGGCGGATATTTATGACACGTATATTTATCGAATGGGTTTCCAGAGCAATCAATATGAATTTGCTACTGCAGTAGGGCTGTTCCGATCGGCAGTTGCCTTTATATTTATTCTAATCTCGCAATGGCTGGCAGAAAAATATGGCGAATATAAGGTGTTCTAGACGATTGGGGTGAAACAGATGGGAATTAGGTTAACGAAAAGCGATATTATCACCAACACGATCATATACGGTATTCTGACCTTGTTGGCCGTCATTACACTTGTTCCGCTGCTCAACATACTGGCCATTTCACTCAGCGACAGCGCCAAAGCGACGGCAGGTCTTGTAACGATTTATCCGCTCGGCCTGAGCTGGAAAACATACACGACTATTTTCCAGGATCACGCCATCCTGACTGCGGCAGGCGTATCGGTCAAACGGGTTATTCTCGCTTTAATCATTAATATGGTGCTGGTTGTTCTGGCTGCTTACCCGCTGTCGAGAAGTAAGAGGGTATTTCGTTCCAGAGGCGTATACATGTGGATTATTATCGCTACGATGCTGTTTGGACCGAGTGTGGTACCTATGTTCTTCACTGTGAAGGACATGCACATGCTTGGTACAATCTGGGCGCTTGTCATTCCGGGTGCCGTCGGTCAATTCAATATTATCCTCATGCTTAACTATTTCAGGAATATCCCAGCTGAGCTTGAAGAATCCGCGAGTATTGACGGCGCAGGGCCGTGGCGCAGATTGCTGCAAATCTACATTCCACTGTCCATGCCGATTATGGCGACCATTGCACTCTTCGTCGTAGTTGGCAACTGGAACGCATACTATGATGGCTTGATTTACTCCATGACAACGGACGATTTCCCTCTTCAAACCTATATCCAGCAGCTTGTCGTCAAGTTCGATACGACAGTTCGCGATGTAGAGCAGATCAAGAGCATGGCTTCCGTATCCAACCGAAGCTTGACCGCTGCGAAGCTGGTCGTCACGATGATTCCAATCCTGGTTGTGTATCCGTTCATGCAGAAGTACTTCATTAGCGGTATTATGCTGGGTTCGGTGAAAGAGTAGTAGTTGGCAAGGAAGGAGAGGCTTCGAAGCGTGTTCGCTGAACCGGTTCGGGGTCTTTTTTATTTTACTAGACAATGGGGTAGAGGTAGTGGCATTAATAGGTAGAGGAACAATGATATCCCTAATGAGAAGGAGGTAGTTGCAGCATGTTGTATGAGTTGAAGAACATAGAGAGCCGTGCATTTACGTCGGAAAATAAAACAGGAGCAATCGGCGCTGGCGGGCAATCGCAGAATGGCCGGAAGGGTTCGCCGTGTATCGAGGGTTTCCGGAAAGGTCAGACAATCGAGCTGGTCAATTGCGTCGGACCGGGGATGATTCGGCATATATGGATCACGCTTCCGCCAGGCAACATCGATCATATGCGTAACGTCATTATTCGGATGTATTGGGATGGTCAGACACACCCGAGCGTAGAAGCGCCAATCGGTGACTTCTTCGGCGTGGCGCACGGTCGGCAAAAAGTGATGTTATCCGACTGCGTCACGATGCAGAGCGGGAAAGGGCTGAACTGCTGGATTCCGATGCCCTTCAAGGAGAAGGCGATCGTAACCATCGAGAATGACTCCAGCTCTGATGTATCTCATTTGTTTTATCAATTCGATGTGACGCGCGGCGATGAGCTGGACGAGTCGACCGGTTATTTTCATGCACAATTCAAACGAAGTAATCCATGCCCGATGCATGAGGATTTCGTCATCGCGGATAACATTAAAGGGCGGGGCGTTTACCTCGGAACGACGCTTGGCGTACGCAGCATCTACCGAGATTGTTGGTGGGGCGAGGGAGAAGTGAAGTTCTATATCGATGGCGATTCGGATTATCCGACCATCTGCGGAACAGGTGCCGAGGACTATATGGGCTCCGCTTGGGGACTCGATGAGGTGCTGACACCGTATCAAGGGGCACCTTTGGTTGATCATGACAACGGCCTGTATTCCATCTATCGTTTCCATGTCCGCGATCCAATCTATTTCCAAGAGAGCTTGAAGGTTACGGTACAGCAAATCGGCTATGGCTCAGGCGCGAAAGCACAGGCTTATTTAGGAGATGACTTTACGAGGTACCGGGCGGCAGGAAGCGAGCCTGATGCGGAGGACTGTTATTTTGAGCTGAGTGATGATTATTGTGCGGTTGCTTACTGGTATCAGTCACTGCCTTCGCAGCCGTTTGCCAGCTTTCCAAGCAGGGAAGATCGGATTAAGGATTTGCTTATGGGTGAAACAGACGGCCCAAAACGCAGCGACGTGTAACTCCAATCGAATCAGCATGCAGGGAGGATCCTCAGATGAAGGTTAGTTCATGGCTTGGCAATCAGCTTGGTTTCCGGTGGTTCGAGCATGACGAATGGCACACCTATGGACTTGATCAGACTGATTCTGTCTTAACGGAATGGAAGGGTTCCGCCGCGGATGGCGGAGGGGTTCACGTTACGATTACATCTGATGAAAGTGAGTCCATTGCATACAGCTGCAGTCGCATAGAAGTACAGGTAACCCCTGGAAGTGATGGCTTGATTAGTGGATTTCAACTCGTTATGCCAGTCGATGCGGAGCTTGAACTTAGCTGGAAGACACATCTTACCCCGCTTGAGGGGATGACGATTGGCGATATCGTGTTTCGCTCACCGGCTATTATTCTGGAGAACGAGTCGAAGATGTGCGCGCTGATTCCTGATCTCACACATTTGTCGGCAACGAACCGGGTTATCCCTCACATCATGGATTACGATCTGTCCGCACATGCACTCTATTACGGGGTCTCGGATTATCGCGATACCGGCCATACTTACTATCAACTGGAGCCGAAGCCGCGTGCTGTACAGGCGCCGATTGTACTTAGCTTCTTTCTGGTGGAGTGGACGAAATCGGCAGCAGATGTGTCGCGTGATTATAGACCGGTCGAGCATTTCCTGTGGGAACGGTTTGCTTCCTCTGCTATGTCTGTTGTTGAGCCAGACAGCGGGATCAAGGAGCTGGAGCGCTACGCCAAGTACGCCTACGAATGGGCGTTCGAACGGTGGGAATCAGTCAGCTGGCAGCAATTTGAGCTGGATGGGCAGGAAGTCGGCGGCGTTGTCTTCATTGTCACGACTCGGCAGCAGCCGGGTTATGGACAGGAGGATGTTTGGCGCGAGAAGAAAAGCATCTGGAATCAAGCCTGGTTCTGCAGTCTTCGCAGTGCGTATGGTTATTGGATGTGGGGGAAGGCATGGGGCAAACAGGACTGGATGCAGAAGGCGGAGAAATCGCTGGCCTTTGCGCTTGCCGCGCCGCAGACAAACGGACTGTTCCCGGCTTGTTATATGGCAGGCCCGGATAATCGGTGGGAGGATGGACGCTGGATCATGTCCCATTCCCGCGTTCCCAAGGGGCAGAATGAGTATGCGCATTTGCTTGATTGCTCCTGGACAAGCATCTGGCTGCTGAAGTGGTACGGGGATATCCACAAGGATGAGCGCATCATGGACTATGCGGACCGTTATGTGAAGACACTGCTTGAGCTGCAAGAAGAAGACGGCAGCTTTCCGGCATGGGTTCATCCGCAGACCTTGGAAGTCTCCGAGCATCTTACGGTCAGCTCGGAAACGGCAGCACATATTATGCTGCTGTGCAGCTTGTACCGGTTGCGGCCTGAGCCTGAGTATCTTGAAGCGGCTGAACGTGCAGCGGCTTTCCTTGAGAAGCATGTGATAGCGGAAGGACGCTGGGAGGATTTCGAGACCTACTGGTCTTGCGCCGGTATGTGGGAGCAGAAGCAGCCTGGCGTTCGCGATGCAAGGAGCGGCTTATACAGCCAGTGTAATTTCGGGATGTACTGGACTGCCGAAGCGATGCGCGATCTGTATCTGCTGACGGGCAGCGCGCATTATCTGGAGCAAGGGCAGATCGTACTGGCTGAAGCGTCGCTGTACCAACAAATTTGGCAGCCGCCATTTCACACTGTTCCTACGCTTGGCGGCTTCGGTGTTATGAACTGCGACTCGGAATGGAACGACGCCAGACAAAGCTTATTTGCCGGCATCTACATGGGCTACTACGAAACGACAGGCAATGAAGCCTATCGATACCGCGCCTATTGGGCGATGAAGGCATCGTTCTATATGATGTACTGCCCGGAGAACGTGGATGTGAAGGCAAGGTACGAGCAGGTCCATCCCCATATGAAGGAAAGCGATTATGGTTTTCATATGGAGAATGTCAATCATTCCGACGGTCTTGCGGTCGGTGAATTTACCATATTTGACTGGGGCTGCGGGGCAGCCTCCACTGCGCTGTACGAGCTGAGTAAGAAGCAACGATAGTGCGGAACGCAGACCCTCTACATCTCCTGTTTGGGAGCGTTGATAATTTGCTCTAGCGGGATGTTGAAGGTTGCAGCCAATAGAACGATAATGTCGAGTGGGGGTTTCCTTCTGTTCTTCTCGTAATGCGAGAGCGTAGATCTGGAAATCCCCAGCGTTCTAGCTAAGTCTTCTTGCTTCATTGCTCTGGATTCCCGTAACTCTGCAATGGTATTACCGAGCTGTAACACCAACTTAATCCCTCCATTTGTCAAGCATCACTAGTTCGTTACTTGAATGGTTCCTTGCACGCTGCTTGAAGGATTGCCTTCAATTTGGATCGACAACTTCTCTTCTGCCGTGAGATCGGTAATAGGTGAGAAGGAGAGGACTCCCTCTTTACTGTAGGTTACATTTTGGAGTGCAATAAGTTTATTATTGCGTGTTGCTGTAAGGATGAAGTCGCGAAGCGACAGCTCACGATCCGCATCCATATGAAGCGTAAGCTGAATGGTGCCGGCTGGCAGATCCAGCTTGGCGCCTTTAATCTGGACCGGTATCGGGCTCCAGTTATAGACGGTATTGGAAAGAATGATCGGTTTAGCAAATGTAATGACGTAATTCACGGAAGGCTGCGCATGCGGGATCGTGATAATCCAGTGGAATCCGTCATTCTCCGAATCAGGCTCTACGTTTACCGGCGCATCGTTTGCTTTTATGTATTTTTTGAGCTGTTCAACGCTGGTTTTTGTGGTAGTCGTCAATTCGAAAGTACCGATTTCCAGGAAAAAGCCCAGTTCGCCATCGATATAATCTTTGCGCCACATAAGGCTGAGATCAGCGGTTTTGGCAAGATCGAGCCCTTTGCCAAGTTTAACGGGATAGGCGAGCCCTTTGGCGGCATTGTCGATAACACCGTAATAGGACTTGTTGTACCCGCCGTATTGCTCGGTATACCATTTGATTTTCTTATTCGGGATGGCAAAGTTAGCTTCAAGATGCTTCAAACTGATCGGTCTTGAGAAGGTTACTGTAAACTGACCGGGCTGTAGCTGTTCATCGAGAGTTAGGATAATAGGGTTTGGGGCTGGCTTGCTTTTCGCTTGTGCATGGGCGGCCGTTCCGGCAGATAGCGCTATGAACAACGAAAACAGGAGAACGATACTTCTTCTAAGCATATGCGATTTCCCTCTCCATCCGGGTAGTAGTGAATCAGGCGGCTCAGTTCGTTAAGCTGCCGTGCGGAGCCGCCCTGTTAAAACGAATTACTTGCTATCGTTATCGACGATGTTAACGAAAGAGAGGAAGATTGGACCTACCGTTGCGCCGCCGGTCGGGTCTTTCAGGTAGACGTTAAACGCTTCCAAAAATTCCTTCTTGGAATCGTCTACGATTGGCACCGTAAACGTTTTTGACGTTTCGCCGTCGCCAAATACGAGAACGCCTGAAACATGGTTGAAATCTTCGCCGGCTTTGGCCGTCAAGCTGCAGTTGCAGTACTTGACCGATACTTGCCCGTCTTTACCGCCAATTCGATTCACGGTAATGGTAATCGAACCCTCATTCTCATTCACTTTGTAAATCAGGTGAGACAGGGTTAGTTTCCCGGGCTTCTTCGGTTCGTCGCGCGGCTTCGCCGATGCTTGAAGCGGCATCGCCAGCAGGAAAACCATGCAGAAAGCGAGAAACAGGAAAGATAGCTTCTTGATACGTTTTGTCGAACTAAACATGAGATAACCTCCATCACAGATAGTTTTTGATACAATATGTAACAATACCTATTCTATGATACTGTTTGTAACATGTCAATCGTGTTTTTCTAGTAAATGGATAAACATATTCATGCGAATCGGAAACGAATAGAGGCCTCGCAGGACGTTGATTGGAACGTTCTTGACGAGGCTCTTTTGGTGGTTGTATGGCTTATTGCTTCCCGTACTCCTGGCGTAAAATATAATAGGACCGCTTCAACCGTTCATGGTAATACGGCTGATTCCACTCACCCCATTGGAACAGGTGAAGCATCGATTTGGCGACCGGCTTAGCAGGATCAAGCTGCGGCAGTGTTTCATATCCATTGCGGGTTTGGGCTGCAACTAGCATGGTGAATCCGCGTGTTGTCTTGCTGGAGCCGTAGCCTTGACCGGAGGTCCACAGATCGCCGATCACCTCGTGCAGGCTGGGATCCTTGAGATTCAGCATCTGCCAAGGGATGCGCATTTCGATGATCCCAAGCGCTTCGTTCACGTGATAATCCGTAAGCGAGTTGTAGTCATGCGACTGCGGATTGCTGTTGCCGTGCCGGAGCAGCCCCGTATGATAGGACTCGAATGGATATACGAGCAGCTTGCCGCTATCCAGCAGCATTTTGGAACCTTTGTTCAGAACGAGACGAATCGGATGGTAGCTGCCGTTATTGCGTTTATTCACACCGGGAACGGTAGGGATCAGCTTTTTTAAGTAGGCATAGTGGTAGTAGAAAGTGTCGTAATAGCTGTCAATGAACGCTTCCGCGTAGGAGGCACTGTCGATATCGATATAGAAATCGAAACCGACTTCGTTGTTGGTAAACGGAATCCCTTTCGGCAGCTTCGTAATCCCTTGTCCATCAACCGTATCCAGCATAACGGCGGTATGAATCGCATCCTTATCCAAATGCCGATAATCGAGCCGCAAGTACAGATACTTCAAGTCATTGGTCATATATAGCGCTTTGAGATTGGGCTGATCCTTGGTGGATGCTTCGTAGTTAATGTTTGCTTCGTAGAGCGGCGCTATGTGCAGCGCATCCCAATCCAGAGTGTCGCCGTCAACGTTGATCGCAGTGATGTTCTCACCCGGATCGAAGCTCAGCATGCCGAAGTATTGCTCATTGGTTTGAATGTTCGACCAGAATGGACGCCGATGCGGATTGTCGTATTCCATCGTGTTCCAAGTTCGTTTAAACCATTCATCCTGCCAAGAGAAAATCATACCTCCCGCATAATCCTCAGACAGCATATCCTCGTACAGAGCGGCGATCATTTCACCTTGCTCTTGCTCCGAATGATGGCCTTGATTCCTGCCGTGCACATTGCGGTGCGTCATGCCCCTTGAACCGGGAATCCCGAACTCTGCGACGAGAATCGGCAAACGGTGAGCTGCCTTCAGGGCGTGGAGATAACCGGCGTAATTATCCTTTTCCCCCGACTTATCGACGTAATCCTTGTATTCATTGTTAATGAAATCCGGATAGTACGGATAAATGTGATAGGAGGCGAAGGAGCCCGGCTTGTAGCTGCTTCTCGTATAAATGTGGTTCGGGTTCACCGCCACCATATCTTCGTCGCCGAACGATTCCAGCGGATGCTTCAGCAGATCCGTCGTTGGCCAGTTCGTGAAACTAAGCGCATGCGAGGCGTTGTAAGTTTGGCGCTCATAGTCTGCTATGTATTCCATGCCTTGCGCCAGCCACATTTCGAAGGGTGAGGCTTCTTGCGTATAGACATAGCTGCCCAAGAATTGCGGTTTATGCTTATTGACCGCAGCTGCATTCGTGCTCGCAACGGCATGCGGGTCCCACTCAATCCCCAATATCCAGCCAAGCAAATACGGCGACACATCATAGGAATAGCTGCCATAGGAATGGCCGGACTTCTTGGGCAGCTTCGCATGACCATGTACGGCATTCACGACATTCACGATCTCTTCATGGAAGGGTGAGGTAACCTCATTCGAGAAGGCATTGTTTGTGCTTATCAGCGCATCCTCCAGTACCCAAGCACCGTGGAACATATACAGCGGATGATCCGTCTCGCGGTTAAATTCGTACAGCGCTTCGTAGAAGGCCGGCGGCTGCAAGGTATAGACCCGGATGGAGTTGGCGTTCATGGCTGCAATTTGCTTGAACCACCGATAGTACTCGTCGCGTCCAATGGCGGCGTTCCCCGGAAATGCACCTGGTTTGCCCATCCCGATGTTAACGCCTTTGACGATAAAATCGACCCATATTCCATGTTGAAGGATTTGAAAATGGTTGCCTGCTAGACGTACGTTGTACGTGACATCTTCAGCGGCTAGCGCATGTTCAACCTGGGCGGGCTCCTCGGGGTGATTCATCCCACGGCTGACAATCGCTTTGAGCAACGGGGCATAGATCCGCCAATAGAAAGCACCTTCGGAGCCATGCCAATTCGGCAGCTTGCGCAGGGTCGTGTGAATCGTGCTTTGATAAATATCCGGAATCTCGGTATTCGTGGAGAACTGTCCGCACAGATAGTAGCTCCCGTATCGCCTATTCTGATGGTGGATAACAGCAGGCAGAGTAAGCGGAATATAACGGCGGCTAAGCTTTGCTTGGCCTGTATCCGACAGCGGCAAGTGATAGGTTGCGAGCACTTCATGCTCATCTTCAGCGTCGATAATATCAAACCACCCGGTATAAGCCTGCTGCCCGCTGAGCTTAAGTTCGGACTCGCCTTTGGTCGTGAATGCAAATTGAGGTGCACCTCCTCTCGCATTCGCAAGATCCTCTCTCGTAAGGACGAGTACCTCTTCGGTGAACTCGTTCATAAACAGGTAGCCATTTTCCTTATAGGGCCATTCACTGCCCCCGTGCTGAATGTGATAGCTGCGCTTAATATTGCTCGGTACCTCAATACCGGCAAGATCCGCTACATATTTGCCGACCCAGCCTTTCCAGGTCACATTCAGCAGACTATACATATCTGTGCGCATCTTCACAGACGTCGGCTTACCGAATAGATTATATTCGGCAACGAGCGTTCCACCTGCGGTCAGCAGTTTTTGGCGGATGGCTTCGAACTCCTCCCGCTGCAGGCCGCCGTACAAGCTCTTGCTCTCTTTTGCCCCCGGCTGCTTATGTGTGAACTCTTCTTTATCCACGCCATAGAGATCAGCAAGATAGATCATATCGTAGCTGTTCAGGTTCGCAGGCATCTTCGTAATGGCATAGCTCTCGCCGTTGCTGCTCGGTTTGAAGCCAACATAATCCGTTGCCGGATTATAAGGTTTGCCCGAGGCTTGGACATATTTTGCATTATTGAGCAGCCAAGTGAGCCCCGCATGATTGCGGTAGGATTGATTGGGCACCGTCTTGTCCACGATGAGCACGCGCAGAGGATGACTCGGTTTCATCACCCATGTCCAGAATGGAGAAGTGACGAGCAGCAGGCCAAGCGTAATGCAGCCGATCATAAACGATCGTTTGTTGAACAGATCCAAATGTCGCATTATGAAATCCCTTTTCTTTTCATTTCGCCCCAGTGTTTATAGCCGAAGAGAAACTGGAATACGCCTTCCACCCGCCAAATCACGGTCAACGGACGGAACCAAATGACCTCGGTCAGCGCGTACAGATAGAGCTTGAAGATGTCCTTCTTATCCGCATATTTTCGCAGGCTCCACTCCTCCAGCAGCAAGGCTAGTAACGAAATGATGGAGCCGTAGAGAAGGAAGGCAAGGAATAGAAGAACCGAAAACTCGATCGAGATGCCTCCGAAGAGCAAGGCCAGGATGATGAACATATACCCCCCAAGCTCCACAATCGGACCAAACAGCTCAATGATGAGGTAATAGGGAAAGGCGATCATGCCAACAAAGCCGTACCTTGGGTTTAGCAGCATTTTGCGGTGCATCCATAAACTCTCGAGCAGCCCCCTGTGCCAGCGATTTCGCTGTTTACGCAGAAAAGGGAGGGTCTCCGGCGCTTCCGTCCAACAGATGGGATCGGGGACGAATACGATGCGCTTATTCGCCTTCCGCTCTTTAATGAGACGCTGTAATTTTACGACAAGCTCCATGTCTTCACCTGCTGTTTCGGTGGAATAGCCTCCGGCAGAAACGACCCATTCCTTCGAGAACACTCCGAAAGCACCAGAGATAATAAGCATTAGATTGTAGCGGCTAAGCCCGATCCGACCAACAAGAAATGCACGTAAATACTCGATGACTTGGTAGATGACAAGTGGTTTATTGGAGAGCTTGATCCGCTTCACGATACCCATCTGGATGTCGCATCCGTTGGCAATTCGCACGTTACCGCCCGCAGCAATGATATCCTCGCCTGAACTTATAATCGGTTTCATCACTTTGACAAAGGCATCGCGTTCGAGAATAGAGTCGCCGTCGATCGAGCAGAAATAGGAGTATCTGGCGTAATTGATACCGGCATTTAAGGAGTCAGCTTTGCCGCCATTTACTTTGTTCAGCATGTAGAGATGGGGTAACTGGGTGGATTGGTAGACAGCCAGCACCTCACTGGAAGGGATAAGCTGGCGAACAGCCCGGTCGATTGGCACCATTCGAAAATGCGACATCATGACCTCATGCGTCTGATCCGTCGAGCCGTCATTAACGACGATGATCTCTACTTGCGGATATTGCAGGCTAAGCAGGGAACGGACGCTCTCGAGAATGCCGGCTTCCTCGTTATAAGCGGGAACGATAACCGAAATCGGCTTCGTAAACGTAATGTCGCGAAGCTCCTCATGCGCCCGCAATGTATTGAGCTTGTATGATTTGCGTATCGACAGGAAGGAGAACAGAAACATCAGCAGATAGAACCCGCTTACTAGCAGCATGTATATCAGAACAAAGCGGCTGTAGAAGTGGATGATCGCGAACCACAGCAAGGTTATGTCCATTCTTGCTCCATTCCTAACGTCTCCTTCGCCATATCTCGAGCGAAACGATCATGACCTGATTCGGCGATTAGTCTCAGCATTTGTTTTCCTTCTTTCATCCCGAGCAGTGCATGCGCGGCCTGATTTCTGACCCACCATGAGCTGTCTTCAATAAGCTTGTTGAGTGCCGGAGTGAACTCAGGCTTCTTCAGCGCACCGAATAACTTGGCGGCCATGGCCCGCTCTTCCCACTGATCGGAAGCTGCAAAGGCGAGATAGCGCTCCGGCTGATCCGTGTAGCCAAGCTGCGCAATGGATTTCAACAGCTTGATGTGCAGCTCCGCGTCGTGAGGAGGCTCTTCCTTTTGAAATAATAGCTGCTCCAGAAAGGGGAGATTCTCGTATTTGTTCAGCGTGCTGATCATGTCGATGAGGCTGTACTGAAATGCCACAGGAAGTCGGCTGAACTGGCCCAGTGCGGAGGCGAATTGCTCATCTGACATCATCGAGATGAGCTGCCTGTAATCGAAATCCGAAATGGAAGCAGGTATGCCGAGTATGGCTTCAATCGCTTCCGGATGGCGGACTTGAACGAGCAGCTTGCAAATTTGATAATATTCGTCGGGCGTACAGCGAGAGCTTTTTCTAAATATTAGGATGTCTTCCAACAGGGATTCCATTCCAAAAACCGACGCATGATAGAGTACATTCATCCGCATGCTCCATTTACGACTTCGTAGGAGCTTGCGATATCGTGCTGTGTAGTGGGCTTCCGCGAATTGCTTGGCCCGGCTGGTCACGTCTTCACCTCTAACATTGCGCAGATATTCGCTCAGAAGCTGCTCTGATGCATAGAATGTTGCTTGGGAGTAAGGGATGAGTGCCCGAAAAAGAGTTCCCTTGGTCAAGTAGATATACATACGTGCAGCATATTTCTTGGCATACGTGCTCATCAAGGCATTCAATCGTTGATCCTTCGCCTTAATAATTGAAATATAGACGAGCATGAGGCTGGCTATAACCAGCAGGCTGCAAGCAAATACCCCAAGTGTGATAACCGCTGTGCTGTACATGCTACTTCAACCTCTCCAGCATTCGTTTCACTTTCGCTTCCAGCAGCCGAATATTAAACGGCTTTGGAATGTAGTCGTCGGCGCCATGCTCCAAACTATAAATCGTATCATTTTCTGTATTTCTGCTGCCAAGCATCAGGATGATGTATTTATTCGAATTGGGCATACTTCTTAGCTCACTGAGCAGCTCGATGCCGTCTCGTTCAGGGAGAATATCACTTAGGAAAATAAGCTGCGTATGCCCGGAATAATGCCACTCCGATCCAATAAAGCTGCTGCCATCCTCAAAAATCTGCTGTTGAAACTGGATGCCGGAAACCTCGAGCCCCTCCATCATATGGAATAGAATGCTCTGCGCGATTTCGGAGTCTTCAATGATGGACACTTTCACGATTTGTGTAACAGGGCGCGCTGTGATTGATACCGATTCAAGTCGGCCGGGACCTGTCGCCAGTGCGAGTTGAATCGCCTGCTCGCTTGCCTCCGCGATTTCTTCGAAAGTAATCGTCGCATGCGCAACCTCGACCATACCGGCAGTGAGCTCAGCTTCAGGGAATTGTTTAGCGAGCACATTGTAAATGCGCTTCATAAAAAATTCCGTTTCGCGCTCGCCCGAATAGGAGAGCAGGACATTGAACTGCCCGACTTGATCGGTTGCAAAAATGAAATCCGTATCGCGCAGCTGATTCGCGATTAGGGAGCTTACATGTGCAGCAGTGCTATCAGATACGAGGTCATCGTCGTGGTCTGCGTCCAGCTTGACGATGCGGTAGATGGCGATGGTGAGAACAGTGAACTTCATTCGGGATCGCGGCATATCGGCTAATTTCCACTGGATGAACGGTTGGAAGAAATCACGGTGATACAAGCCGGTCGACTCATCGAACAGCATCATCAGAAAAGGAGTTCTCATAGGCGCACACCTCCGGCGAAATAGCAAAGCAGCATCGTATAGTATGCCACCAGTCGGAGTTAATTATTGGTAACTGGAAATTCAGCTTCCGAACCATCAAACCACCGCTCGTAGCGGAGGCCGAGAGTAGGAAAATCCGACTCTCAGCAGAAAAAACACAGGAAAAAGCAACTGAGAGTCGGAAAACCCGACTCTCAGCAGTCAAACTAACCAACCAGCACAACCCAACCAGCCTACCTCAATTACCTCAACTATCTCAACTCCTCCAACTCCTCCAACTGTGCCAACTGCGCAACAAGCCCAACTACCCCCATACTACATTCAAGAGCGGTATACCCGCTTAGTGCAGCAAATCGGCCATGTTTTGCTGCTGAAAGCGGCATATCCGCTAACAGCTCACAGAAAGAACGATATTACTCGGGTAACGGCGATTGAGCCACTTCGAGAGCGGTATATCCGTTTTCGAGGAACAATTGCTGCGAACGGGAAACTAAAAAAGCTGAGAGCACGAATCATGCTCTCAGCTTCAGCCTTGCTATACCTACTGTTTCTTCAACTCACGGCGCTTCTTCACAGCCACCACATTCATGTAGATACCAATAATGAGCAGCACAATGCCGAGCACCCAATTGACGAACAAAATATCAATAATGCCGTAACCAATAAAGAAAATGCTCACAACCTGCAGCAATCGCGGACTCATTTTCATAGGTGCACCTCATCATCACTAGAATTCATTTGCCCCAGTATAGCGTACAAGTGGCGGAAATACTAGATAGTGGCAGGAGATTTGCCCTAGATCTCGAATATGCGAATAAGACAATAAGTAAATAGGAAAGCACAAGGACATGGAGGGATTCCCGAGATGAAAGCGATGAAGTTACGACCATTTGTTCCATCTGGTGCCGATTTTGAGTTGGCGCAGCAATTCTTTAAAGATCTTGGCTTCGAGAGCGTATTATCCAATAACGATATCGTCATTTTCCGTTTATCCGAGCAGGAATTTATTTTGCAAAATTACAATAACCAGTCGTTCCAGGACAATTACATGATCGACCTGACTGTAGACGATTTAGATGCCTGGTGGTTGCATATCCAAGCGATCCAAAGCAGCGGGAAATATCCGATCCGGGCCAAAGAGCCGACGCTGTTTCCATGGGGCCGTCGGGAAATTCATCTCATTGATCCGGCAGGCGTATGCTGGCATTTCGCGCAGGCAGATGAATAGCCAACCAACTGGGCTGGGCTAAAATAAGCAACACGGAGGGAACTTCAGTATGGATGTAAAACCGATTACACTTTCCGGTAATAAAGTTGAGCTGGTTCCGATGGGACTCGAGCATATCGAAGGCATCTATGAAGCAGGTCGATATCCCGAGATTTGGACACTTACCGCTAAAGGCATAGCTTCAATAGACGATGCGAAAGCCGATGTCGAGAAAGCATTGTCACAACCGGCGTCGCTTCCATTTGTAATTATTGATCGGGCAACCGAACGCATCGTTGGCAGCACGAAGCTCTTCGATATCTCCACCGCGAACAAAGGGCTGGAGATCGGATCGACGTGGCTTACTCCCTCGGTATGGCGCACATCCATCAATACGGAATGCAAATATCTGCTGCTGAAGCATTGCTTCGAAACGCTGGGCACCATCCGCGTCCAGCTCAAGACGGACTCGCGGAACACGCGCTCCCAGCAGGCGATTGAGCGACTTGGCGCTACCAAGGAAGGCGTGCTTCGCAACCATATGATCTATCCGAACGGCTATGTAAGAGACTCCGTCTATTACAGCATTCTGGATAGAGAGTGGCCGGTCATCAAGGAGCGGCTGCAAAGCCTGCTGAACCCGCAATAACTAGTGCACCAACCTAACCAGCAACGATTCATTCAAAAAGGCAGTCCGGCGCGCATGATCTCATCATGCGCCGGGCTGTTTTTTTTGTTCTGGGAGTGGGTGAGCACACGGAATACGAGTTACGTGCAGTGGCAACTTACATGCGAAAAGCTCTAACGAATCGTACAGGCCTTATTTGCTCGAAATTAGCTTTATAAAAATTCTAACGCATCGTAGAGGCACTATTTGACGGTTTATAGGTATTTTGGAGCCGGATTTTCCACAATAAGACCTCTACGGTTCGTTAGATTCTCGCAGCATCGAATGTCGGCTCAATAAGGCTTCTGTGGTTCGTTAGAATTGCTCAGTGTGTGGCAACGGGTTATTGGCGCGGAATGCAAGATAAGCGAGCTGCCGGCACAACACGAAAACAGCATGAAAAAGCAGTTGTGTGTGGGGAAGAGTAGCTCTGGGAGCAACACATAGGGGATGCACAACCTGAAATTTTGCGACTGAAAGCAAAATTTGAGACCTTATATTGCCACTGCCCGCCGGCTTACAATAAGTTCAGAAGAATGAAAGCACTTACATAAAACCATAAACTCCATGGAGGTCTGCCAGCATGAGCGCCAATCTGAGCTATGAGCTGCCCACGAGGCAGCAGCCGGCAAGCCGGAAGGACAAGGCCATGAAAGTGATCCGCAAGATCATCGGCCAGAAGTATTTGCAGGTGATGGCGCTGCTGGGCGTAGCCTGGATGATTATTTTCAATTATATTCCCATGTACAGCGTCATAATCGCCTTTAAGGAGTACAACATCATTCATTCCGTGCACGAAGCGCCTTGGGTTGGCTTCCAGCATTTCCGAGAATTTCTCGAGGACGATGAGCTGCCTGGCGTCATCTGGAACACGGTTGGCATGAGCATGTTTAAGCTCGTTCTCGGGTTTCCGCTGCCGATCATCTTCGCCCTCTTCCTCAATGAACTGCGCTCGTTGAAGTTGAAGAAGTTTGTACAGACGATCTCCTACCTGCCTCACTTTCTGTCGTGGGTCATACTCGGAGGCATCCTGACAACATGGCTCGCCGATGTTGGCATCATCAACAACTTGCTTATCGCACTTGGCTTCATCGATGAACCGATCAGCTATTTGGCGGAGCCGAGCTACTTCTGGTCGATCGTCATCACATCAGACATATGGAAGGAACTCGGTTGGTCGGCCATTATCTACCTGGCTGCAATCGCCGGGGTTTCACCGGAAATGTATGAGGCCGCTACAATCGACGGGGCAGGACGGTTTCAGAAAATGTGGTTTGTAACGCTCCCGAGCATCAAAAGTACCATTACGATCCTGTTCATTCTCGCAGTAAGCGGCATTCTATCTTCAAACTTCGATCAAATTCTCGTCCTGCGCAACTCGCTCAATGAGAGTGCGAGCAACGTAATCGACGTTTACGTCTATCAAACCGGTATCTTAAGCGGGCGTTACTCCTACTCGGCCGCAGTTGGATTGTTTAAATCGATTATCGCGCTGATTTTGCTGATCATGGCAAACCAAGTGTCGAAGAAGCTCAACGATACGTCGTTATTCTAAAAGATAAGGTGGTTGCGCCGACTGATGTATACATCCCTACTCCGAAGAAAAACCGCCGGCGAGGCACTATTCGATGCCGTGAATACGATCGGCATGCTGCTTATCTGCTTCGTGACGATCTATCCGATCTGGTATGTGCTCGTCAATTCCTTCAATGAAGGGCAGGACGCGATGCGCGGCGGCATCTACTGGTGGCCGCGCGTGGTCAGTCTCGATAATTTCCAAGCCGTGTTCAACAACCCCGGCATTATGCTGGCGATGGGCGTAACGGTTGCGAAGACCGTTATAGGTGTTCCGGCACATGTATTCTTCACCGCAATGGTTGCCTACGCTTTCTCCAGAAGGGAGTTGGTTGGACGACAGATCTACATGCTGATGGGCACGATCACGATGTTTTTCAGCGGCGGTCTCATCCCTTTCTATTTGCTCATTCGCGACTTGCATATGCTCGACAGCTTCCTAGTCTACATCATACCGGCCATGTTCAACTTCTTTGATCTCATTATCTTCTTGGCCTTCTTTCGGGAAATTCCCACAGGGCTTGAGGAAGCCGCAAAGATTGACGGAGCCAATGACTTCTCCATCTTCGTCCGTGTCGTCATTCCGGTATCCATGCCGGTTATCGCCACGATCGCCTTATTCCACGGGGTGTATCAATGGAACGATTATTTTACCGGGATGATCTATATCAACAATATGGATTTGCAGCCGATTCAAACGTACTTGTACCGGGTTATCGCACAGTCGAGCTCGAACATCATGATGGCGGCGATGCCGGGCGGCATTACGAAGAGCGTCACCTCGCAGTCGATTAAGCTCGCAACGATGGTGGTCACTACGCTGCCGATCGTGCTGGTGTATCCGTTCTTACAGAAGTATTTTGTCAAAGGCTTGATGATCGGCTCGATCAAGGGTTAGGTTATTCGTCCTAGCAGGCTGGATTCCAAGTCGGCAAAGACATTATAATAAGCGAAGCAAAGGGGTAGGGAAAATGAGAAAAGGTAAGGTTCAGCGCTTAATTGCTTTAACGACAGTGTTTGCGCTTGTTTTCACGCTGGCAGCTTGCTCCGGCGGCAACAACAATAATAAGAACAATGAAGCGGCTGCAGGCAACAACAAAGCTGCGAATACTGCGGACAACACAGCGGCAGACAACACCAAAGCAGAGAACAAACCCGCTGTATCTGCTGACGAGCCTGGCTGGAAAGCTGACACGTCACCGATCACGTTTGACTGGTATCTTAACTTCTCTTGGTTCCCGAATAAGTGGGGCGTAGATGCAACCTCCCAATACATCACGAAGAAAACCGGCGTTAACGTCAACTTCATCGTACCGGCAGGTAACGAGAACGAGAAGCTGAATACGATGATCGCTTCCGGCTCGCTTCCAGATTTCATCACGCTTGGCTGGTATGAGGACGGCGTGAAGAAGATGATCGAAGGCGGTCTGGTAGAACCGCTGAACAAGCTGGCAGAGCAGTATGATCCGTACTTCTTCAAGGTTGCGGACCCTGCGAAGACATCCTGGTACACCCAAGAAGACGGCAATGTGTACGGTTATCCGAACGCATCGTCCTCGCCGAAGGATTTCGAGAAATATGCACGCGATTACACGTCGAACCAAACGTTCGTCGTACGCAAAGATATGTATGAAGCGCTTGGCAAACCAGACATGCGTACAAAGGAAGGATTCCTGAACGCGCTCAAAGCAGCGAAGGAGAAATTCCCGGACGTAAACGGACAGCCGCTTATCCCGCTTGGCTTGCATGAGTTTGGCGAGAACGGTAACAGTTCACTCGAAGGCTATCTGCAGAACTTCCTTGCTGTTCCATACGAGAAAGACGGCAAGCTGTATGACCGTGTGACAGATCCGGAATATGTTAGCTGGCTCAAGACATTCCGCAAAGCCAATGAAATGGACCTACTCGCGAAAGATATCTTCATCGACAAACGTCCGCAAATGGAAGAGAAAATCGCGCAAGGCCGTTACTTCGCGATGCTGTACCAACGCAGTGATTTTGCCGCACAACAGAATGCCCTGTTTGCCAAAGATCCGAACTCTGTCTATATTGCTATCGACGGTCCCGGCAATGATGCAGGCGATCAACCGACACTTGCCGGCCCTGGCATCTCCGGCTGGACAGTAACCCTCATTTCCAAGAACGTGAAAGACAAAGCAAGAGCAATTCGTTTCCTTAGCTACCTTGTAAGTGAAGAAGGCAATAAAGACTTGTTCATGGGCGAGCCGGGCGTAACGTATGACACAGCTGACGGCAAAGACGTGTTCAAGCCTGAAGTACTTGAGCTGCTGAACAAAGATCGTTCTTCCTTCGATAAGAAGTATGGCGCGTCGTACACCTTCTGGATGCTGATGGATACGAATATGAACCTGAAGTGGGCGCCGCCGAGCGTGGAGCCGTCCAAACAAATGGAAGATTGGACCAAAGGCAAAACGCAAAGCTTCTCGCAATACGACCAAATCAATCCGACGGGCAACTCCGAGGAAGGGATTGCGAATACGAAGATCGCTCAAACGTGGGGCAAAACGCTTCCGAAGCTGCTGCTTAGCAAGTCCGATGAGGACTTCGACAAAACGTTTGCGGAGTTCATCGAGAAACGTAAGGATGCAGGCTTCGATAAGGTGCAGGCGTTCCAACAGAAGAAATATGAAGAGAACGTAGCGAAGCTGAAAGAATTTCTGAAATAGAGTACGAAATCGAAATGAGTTAGCAATCGAACAGCCGGCGGTGCATGCCTCGGCCAAGAAGAGTGGTGAAGTCTGCCGCCCTTCTAGGCTGCGGGCTGCCGCCCGGCTGTTCATGCTCGTTTTGTGCGTTATACTGGAGATTAGGCATTCATCCCACTCTATGGACGTGATTTCATTTGCTAAACAGACCTCGCATGATCAGCCGTGAAACGATCATTTATAAGCTGGAACAGCTGTCCTTGCAGAAGCGACTGTTTATTTCGTACATCCTCATCCTGCTGCTGCCGAGTCTCCTGATTTCGCTGTATATTTTCAAAGAGCTCAACGACAATTATATGAAAGACATTATTAAGAAGTACGAGAACACGCTAGAGATTGAGCGGGTCAATATGAACAACAACATTGAGACGATGGAGCGGGCTGCGCAGCTGTCGGTCTCGGATAAAGAAGTGCTCTATTATTTGGAGCGGACGAGTGAGCCCGACGCTACGGAGCTGATCGAGTTCGATACGACAGTCGTTTCGAATATATTGCGCCTGCAGTTTAATAATCCTAACATCGAGCATATTCGGCTGTTCTCCAATAATAAGCGGATTAACGAAATTTGGCCTGTCATCATGCTGGAGCGGCGTATTCAAGGAGACCCTTGGTATTCGAAGGTGAATGAGCTGAACGGGCAGGAGCTGTGGTACTTTGACCGGATGGACCGCGATCCGATTCGCTCACTTGTCCCCGATGCGAAAGAATCCAGACCGAAGCTCTCGCTGCTGCGCGAGATTGAATATCCGGCAGGGCGCCATGTCGGCATTATGCAGGTCGATATGCTGCTGACGAATTTCTTTCAAGGTGTGTTTCATGGAACGGATGTAAGCCAGTCACAGATGTTTGTTATGGATGGAGAAGGTAAAATGTTTCGCGATGCCGGAAGTCCGTTTCTGACAAGCACGGGTCTTACGGAGACAGACGTTCGCACTGCGCTGAATCAGCATGTCACGCAAGGGACAGGTCACTTCCTGTTTAACCACAACAATACACCCTTTCTAGGAAACTACATGTATATCGACCAGCTGGATGCCTATGTGCTTAATGTAGTGTCGCTGAAGAATGTGTTTGCGGATATCAATAAGACACGTAATAAACTCATCATGGCTAACGTTATTCTACTGGCGATTCTGTCGATTTCGACTTACTTTCTGAATGCGCTTATTTTGAAAAAATTGCACACGCTTGCTCACTTCATGAAGCGGGTCCGCCAGGGCGATTTCAACTTCGATTTCACGATCCGCGGCGGCGGCGAGGTCGGAGAGCTAGCGCATCATTTTCGCAAAATGTTAAAGAAAATCAATTCGCTCATCGCCGAAGCCGTCACGAAACAGGCCGCTTCCAAGGAAGCTGAGCTGCGGACGCTCAAGAACCAGATCGATGCGCATTTCCTCTACAACACGCTTGAGAATATTAAGATGCTGGCGGAAATCGAGAATCAACCCGTCATCTCGGACGCGCTTACTTCGCTTGGCGGTATGATGCGCTACAACTTGAAGTGGACGAGTGAGTACGTGCGGCTGAAGGATGAGCTTGGACATATTACCAACTACATTGCGATTATGAACGTTCGGTTTGATCATACGGTCAGCTTGCAAATCAACATTCCGCCCGATTACTTGGATCAAGAGCTGCTCAAGATGTCGCTGCAGCCGATTGTGGAGAACTCCGTCAAGCACGGCATGAAGTTTAAGCCATCGGAAGCGCGGAACGTTGTCATCTCTATTAAAGCGGAGGTTGTTGCTTCCAGTATCGTCATCGAAATTGAAGATAACGGGTCTGGCATGACAGCGGAGATGGCGGAGGAACTGAACCGGAAAATCAGCCAAGAAGAAACGGGAGGCACCATCAACAAGCGGGATGCCTATGCACAGCAGGAGAAGCAATCGGAAGGCAGCGGGATCGGTCTGCGTAATGTACATCAGCGTATCCAATTATTTTATGGCACAGAATACGGCTTGTTAGTCGAGAGCAGGGAAGGTGCTTATACGCGCGTCATTATGCGCGTACCCTATTTCATATTAAGCGGAGGGGTGACCTGACATGCGTACACTGCTGATTGTGGACGATGAACGTAATATCAGGCTCGGGCTGAAGGCGATCATTGAGCGAGGGTATCCCGGACGATATGAGATGTTGTTTGCAGCAGATGGGGAAGAAGCACTCGGGCTGATCCAAGGAGGTCAGGTGGAGATCGTTATCACGGATATCCGTATGCCGGGGATGGATGGTCTGGCGCTGATTCGGGAATTGGCACAGCTTGCGCAGAAGCCGGTCGTCATGATTCTAAGCGGGCATGATGATTTCCATTATGCGAAGGAAGCGATGCTCTACGATGTGCGGGAGTATTTGCTCAAGCCGATTGTAAGGGATGAACTGTTCACGGCGCTTGATCGGGTGGAGCGTGAGCTGGAGAGGCAAGCGGCTCTAAACGAGCGGCTGGGAGAAGTGCATCACTATCGGGATGAGCTGCTCGCGACTCAATTGAACTATATCTTTCTTCATCCGGATTTGACGGAGAATGAAATTGCGGAACGTTGTGCAAAAGCAGGCTGGGATGCGCTTGTTGAAGCTCGGGATTCCTCGGAGGCGGGGGCTGGAGCGAGGGCGAATAATGGGCCGGGGCAGGCTCAGGTTCAGGCGCGTGGTTACGTGATCGCACTGCTAAAGCTTCGCGGCGGTTTGTCTTCCGGGAAAGCGGGTCAGTTGGAGGCGCTGCTGGCCTCTCGCTCTAGCGGAGTTCGGTTCTATTTCAAGGATAAGGATGAACGGCTTGTCGTTATTTGCGAGGAGGCGGAGGGGCCGGGGGGATTGCTGGCCTTTATGAAGGAGCATCACGTATCGGGGCAAATCGGAGTAAGCGAGCGGTTGTCTGGTGCAGGTGGAGTTAAACAAGCGTATGCTGAAGCGCTCGAGGCTCTGAGATATGGCTTCTTGCAGGCGGTAACGGCAGAGCCGGTGCTTCTGCTATTCGACCGGAAGAGAGTCCGCCATCAAGAGAGCCATTTGCCGATCGAAGACATTCGGCGTCTGGCGAATATGCTCGGAACTGAGCGGGATAAGGAAATGAAGCAGATTCTTGCTGAGCTGCTTGATCCCAAGAAGCTGGCTGGCTTCGATATTGCGTCGATCGAGGGAATCAGCAAGCAGTTGAACGAGCTTGTGTTTGACCGCGTCTTTAATCAGTACGGCGAGGAATCGGTAGAAATTCTGCGGATCTACAAGAAGGTCGGCTGCATGTATAACTTCGAGACGATTCATGATTATTTTCACAGCGTGGAGGATTTGCTGCTTCGGTTAAACGATTATGTGAAAGGACTGCGCCTTGTGCATGTCGAGCATAAGGAGATGAAGAAGGCGGTCAGCTACATTCACGAGCATTATCATCGGGACCTGAATATGGCGACGGTATCGAATCATGTATCGCTGAACTACTCGTATTTCAGCCAGGCGTTCAAGGAGTTTACCGGCGAGAGCTTCGTCGTCTACTTGAAGCGGGTGCGCATACAGAAGGCGAAGTCGCTGCTGGAGGAAACCGAGCACAAGATTTACGAGATCAGCGAGCAGGTCGGCTTCGAGAATTCGAAGCAGTTCAATCGCGTGTTCCGCGAGATGGAAGGTATCTCGGCGATGGAATATCGGACGAAACATGCGGTGCAGCATCGTGTGTGATAGGGAGGGCAGCCGTTTGTGGGCTGCCCTATTTTGGTGCTGCAGTTGCCGGCGGAGCTCCAGATTCGCTCCATTCTCGCAATGGTCTTACGTTGATAGCGGATATGCCGCTTTCAATGTACAAACTAACCCGATTTGGAGTGGGATAGCGGATATACCGCTCTCGTTGCTGTCGGCGCTCCATATTCGCACCTTTCTCGCACCGATTTTCCGCTGATAGAGGATATGCCGCTTTCAGTGTACAAACTAATCCGATTTGGAGTGCGATAGAGGATATGCCGCTTTCGTTGCAGTCGGCGCTCCCTTTTTGGTGCTCTGCTATCGTGAACAGCGCGCATTTCTGTCCTACTACCACGTAGGAAAAAGGTAATTCCAGGTTAATAGTATGCTATAATCCGGTTAAAAGTTGCTGCTGTACATGCGCACGGAGTCCCATTCGAGCAGGAGGCTGTTATGGAAACCAATCAAGCTAAGAAGCATGAAGAGCACATTGCAAAGGCTAATCAAGCAACGGAGGAAGGAAGCACGCAGATCTTGGAGGATCGCTTTCGACTTCGCTATCATTTGATGCCGAGAACCGGCTGGATGAACGATCCGAATGGACTTGTTTACTTCAAGGGCAGTTATCATGCCTTCTATCAGTATTATCCGTACGAGCCGAATTGGGGACCGATGCACTGGGGACATGCCAAGAGCGAGGATCTCGTCAATTGGACTCATCTTCCGGTCGCGCTGGCACCTTCAGAACCCTATGATCAGGGCGAAAGCGGCGGTTACGGCTGCTTCTCTGGAAGCGCTGTCGTAGATGGCGATACCCTTGCCCTGTTGTACACCGGACATGTTTCCGGCAATTCGCCTGTGGAGGTACAGTGCTTGGCTGTCAGCTCAGATGACGGCATTACCTTCCAGAAAAGCGAAGCAAACCCTGTTATTCCGGGACCGCCGGAAGAAAACTTATTCGGCTTCCGCGATCCGAAGGTATGGAAACATGAAGATACCTGGTACATGGTAATTGGAAGCGGAATAGAAGGCCGAGGTAATGTTCGCCTTTATGCTTCTTCGGATTTGCACCAGTGGCGCTATGTGGGGATTGCCGCTGACAGCGATGGCTCGAAGGGTGATATGTGGGAATGCCCGGATCTGTTCCCGCTAGGCGGCGGAGAGAATCATGTGCTGATCGTCTCCCCAATGAACGTGGGAGCAACGAAGACGATGTATTTGTCCGGCACGTTCGACTACGAAGTCTGCACGCTCACGACTATGCATGCGGAACGACTCGATTACGGGTTCGACTTCTATGCGCCGCAGACGCTGGAAGACGATCAAGGAAGACGCATTCTATTCGGATGGATGAATATGTGGGGGGCGACGATGCCCGAGCAGCAAGATGGATGGGCAGGCGCGATGACAATTCCACGTGAGCTGATTTTGCAACCGGACGGCAGCATTCGTATGCTTCCCGTGCCAGAGCTGGAGAAGCTGCGGGGGGAGCGATACGATTTAGAATCGCAGGTGATCGAAGCAGGCACGGAAGTGGCGCTGCCGGGCAACATATCAGACGCAGTGGAAATCATCGCACTGTTCGACACGGGTCGTTCAGATTCAGCCGAATTTGGCCTTAGACTCCGCTGCTCGGCAGACGGCAGCGAATACACCGAGGTCGGTTACCGCGCTACGGACCGGACGCTCTATGTGAACCGCGATCATGCCGGTCAAGGCGATGGCGGAATCAGTGAAGTTCAGCTTACGCCGCAGGACGGCGGGCTGCTGAAGCTCCATCTTTTCCTCGACCGTTCGTCAGTGGAGCTATTTGCGAATGATGGCGAGAAAACGATGACGAACCGAATCTATCCGCTGCCGGATAGTTTGGGGACTTGTCTGTTCAGTCGCGGGGGAAATGCTGTTCTTCATAGGCTGGAGGCATGGGAGCTGAGGTAGATTCACTTGATTCTAACGGTTGGCATAGCGCTTATTTGGTCGTTTTTGGCTATGTATGTTCTCTAACGGTTACCAGAGACCTTATTTGTCCTTTTACGGGTGGAAACCATACCTAAATCACGAAATAGCTTCTCTGGCAACCGTTACAAATTTGGGACGCCGAAAAAGGGGAGAATAGGCGCTCTGGCATCCGTTAGACTTCGTGAGCAACTTTCTCGGGCAGGCAGAGCCTGCCTAGCGGCAGTTACTAAAATGTTTCGACAACAAAGAGCTGAACAAATCGGTCCGAAGCGTGCATGAAGAATATGGAATGTGGCTTATAATGCGACAATGGAATACTTTTCAGCGAATAGACCAATCCAACCCCGGATTGGTCTATTTTCTATGGTGAAAAGGTTGGATTTATAAGGTTTTGGCACAGCAGCGCTTCCTCCATAATGAGATAGACAACCGAGGGGGAGGGAAGCAGATGAAATTTGGCGCTTGTTATTATCCGGAACATTGGCCGGAGGAACGCTGGGAGCTGGATGTAAAGCTCATGAAGGAAGCCGGGTTGAACGTCCTGCGGATCGGCGAATTTGCGTGGTCGAAGCTTGAGCGCTATGAAGGCAGCTACGACTTTTCATGGATGGATCGCATCATCGAACTACTGGCGGGACAAGGAATCGATGTCATCTTAGGAACACCAACCGCTGCTCCGCCGAAGTGGCTCATGGATAAGCACCCCGACATCTACATGAGGGACAACAAAGGCATTGCGCGGGGCTTCGGCAACAGGAGGCATTATTGCTATAACAATCCTAACTACATGGAAGCCTCGGATCGCATTGTAACCGCAGTTGCGCAGCGTTACGGCGAGCATCCCAATGTGATTGCCTGGCAGACTGACAATGAATTTGGCTGCAACGATACGGTGTATTGCTATTGTGATTATTGCAGAGCAGCCTTTCAGACTTGGCTTCGCCATACCTATACAAGCATCGATCGGCTTAACGAAAGCTGGGGAACGGTGTTCTGGAGCCAAACCTACAACGAGTGGGAGCAAATTGTGCTTCCTGCGTATACCGTCTTCCATCTGCATAACCCGGGGCTTGAGCTCGATTACCGCCGGTTTGCTTCCGATTCCGTCATTGCGTATCAGAAGCGGCAGCTTGACCTGCTGAAGCAGCTTGCCCCAAGTCAGCCCGTTACCCATAACATGTGGTCGGAGATGAACGAGATAAACAGCTTCGAGCTGTCCAAGGATCTGGATTTCGCTTCCTGGGACATCTATCCCAATCTTTGTTTTACCGATCAACCGGACCCCCGCGAAAGCGCAATTCAGCTCGATATGGCCCGCGGCGTGAAGCAAAGCCCCTTCTGGGTGCTGGAGCATCAAAGCGGCGCGCCCGGCGGCAACATCATGTTCCCAACGCCGCGTCCGGGGGAGCTTCGCAGATGGACCTATCATTCGGTCGCCCACGGTGCCGATGCGATCGTCTATTTCCGCTGGCGGACATGTCTTTTCGGCGCGGAGCAGTTCTGGCATGGCATTCTGCCGCATGACGGCATTCCGGGCAGGCGGTATGAAGAAGTGAAGCAGGTAGGTGAGGAGCTGAAGCGAGTCATGCCTCTCATCGAAGGCAGCTGCGCAGGAGCAGAAGTCGCGATCATTCGTTCCTACGAGAATGAATGGGTCATGGATATTCAGCCTCAGGTCATGGGCCACCGGTATATCCGCCATCTCAAGGGCTATTATCGCTATTTCTATGACCGTCATATTCCGGTTGATCTTCTGTCCGATGAGGCGGATTTCGGCCGATATCGTATCGTCATCCTGCCGCACTATATGCTGTCAAAGCCGGAAGCCAAGCAGCGAATTTACGAGTATACGGCGCAAGGCGGCACAGTTCTGCTCGACTTCCGTTCCGGTTCCCGGCTGTGGGACAACAGGATGTCGGATCAAACACTGCCCGGCATTTATCGGGAGCTCCTGGGCATTTCGATTACCGACTACGGCATTCTGCGTGAAGGTCAAACGCGCAGCGTTCTACTCCATGACCCACATAACGCCTACCACGCACAGACCTGGTATGACGTCATCCAGCCCGAGACGGCGGAACCTATCGCCACGTTTAACGAAGACTACTACACCGGATCGCCTGCCGCAACATGCAACCGGTATGGTCAAGGCGCCGCCTATTACTTGGGCATGGAGCCGCAGCCTGCCTTAATGAATGCTCTTATGGATCGAATCTGCGCTGATGCCGATGTAGCGCCGATTCAAGGCATCCAAGTCCCCGAAAGCATCGAGCTCACGCGAAGGGTAAGCGGCGAGGGCCGGGAATATATTTTCGCAATCAATCATGGTACTGACCGTCAATCCATCACGCTCATAGAGCCGTTATATGAACTTACAACGGAGCAAACCATAGCAGTGGGCACGATCGAGTTACCTGGTAATGGCGTGTTTCTCTTCCGCAAGGATCACCCGCTACTAGGGTGATAAGTTGCAGTTTATCAGGTTGTTGGTGCTGCGCGCCCCCTGCATAATAAAACTAGAACAACACGGATGAGAAACAGGGTAGAAAGGAGTACGGCAGTGTGAAATCAATGGCATCAACTAGGCAAGATACAGCACCAAACAAACGCAGCTTCGGCAGGAAAGTCATCATGCAAAGACAGCTGATCTACATGTCTGTTCCGTTCGTCCTCCTGATCGTCCTGTTCTCGTATGTCCCGCTCTGGGGATGGATTATGGCGTTTCAGCGGTACACGCTTGGCAAAGGGATCAAACAGAGTCCCTTCGTCGGTTTCGATAATTTCGTCGCACTTTTCCAAGACGAGCAGTTCTACCATGTACTCCGCAACACGCTTGCGATGGGGCTGCTGCAGCTGATCGCCGGTTTCGTATGCGCCATTGCGCTGGCACTGCTGCTTAATGAGGTCAGGTTCGTCTGGTTCAAGCGGGTTATCCAAACGATTACCTACATCCCTCATTTTGTATCCTGGGTCGTCATTGCGAACATTACGCTCACCATGCTCTCACCGGATGACGGCATGCTTAACCGCATTCTGATGAAGCTTGGCATTATTCAGGAACCACTCTATTTCATGGGCGAGGAAAAATGGTTCTGGTTCATCCATACGACGGTCAGCCTGTGGAAGGAGCTGGGCTGGAGCACCATCATCTACTTAGCGGTCTTGGTAGGGCTGAATCCCGAGCAGTATGAAGCGGCGGAGGTCGATGGAGCGAGCCGCTTTCAGAAGATGTGGTACATCTCTATTCCCGGCATCATGCCGACCGCTATTCTACTGCTTATCTTAAATGTAGGCTGGATCATACAGGGCGGCTTCGAGTCGCAGTATTTGCTTGGCAATCCGATCGTCGTTGATTATTCCGAGGTGCTTGATCTGTATGCGCTGCGCTACTCGACACAGCTTGGAGACTTCTCGTTCGGGGTTGCGATCAGCATGTTTAAATCGGTTGTAAGCGTAGTGATGGTGCTAGCCGTCAATTATTTGGCCAAGAAAACGAATCAAAGCCGATTAATCTAGTTCAGCACCGACAAGAAAAGGAGGGTGGTTAAGCATGGATCGCAATCAGGCGTGGGGCGCATATGCGTTCAACACCTTTAACTATACGCTGCTGCTTCTCATCGGCATGGCAACCTTGTTTCCCTTCTTGAACCTCATTGCGGTGTCGCTTAACGATCCGCTCGATTCCTTGAAGGGAGGAATAACGCTCCTGCCCAGAGAATGGACACTAATGAATTACAGAGCGATATTGAGTGATGATGCGCTCGCGTGGTCGGCTGTCCGTTCCGTTATTCGTACCGTACTAGGTACTGTGCTCGGTGTTACGGGTACCGTCATGATCGCCTATACGCTAAGCCGCAAGCAATTCATATTCCGCAAAGCGTTTAATGTCATCTTGGTCATTACGCTCTACGTGAATGGCGGCCTCATTCCAACCTATCTGCTGATCAAGAACTTGGGGTTAATGAATCATTTTGCCGTCTATATCATTCCCGGTTTAATCGGGGTGTTCAATGTTATCATCATTCGCAGCTACTTCGATCAGCTCCCGGAAGGACTGGTAGAATCGGCGCATATCGACGGAGCGACTGACTTCCAGACGCTGTTTCGGATTGTGGTCCCGATCAGCTTGCCGGTTATTTCGACCATTACGTTATTTATCGCGGTTGGCCACTGGAATTCTTGGTTTGATAACAATCTCTATGCCAGCCGGAATCCGGACCTAAGCCTGCTGCAGTTCGAACTGCAGAAGATACTGTTGCAAAGTGTAAGCCAAGTAGCGAATGCGAATGAACATGTGGACGGCAAAGCGATTCAGTCCAATCCCGATACGATTCGGGCCGCGCTGACCATAGTGGTTACGATGCCGATTCTACTAGTCTATCCATTCTTGCAAAGGTACTTCGTCAAAGGCGTCACATTGGCTGCCATTAAGGAATAACCGGCTGCGCAGCCGGAGATCTAAGAAGATATCAAACGGAGCGATCGATCCGTTGATATATACAAAACGATGATTGAAAGGGAGTCTAACGATGAAGGGTAGAAGATTGAAACGCAGACTTACACTCGGACTCATCATTACCGTACTTGCAGCGCTTGTCTCAGGCTGCGGTTCCTCCAATAACAATAATAACGACGGGGCAGCAAGTGAATTGACGAAGAACACGAATAACGCAGCAAACAATGGCACGACCGATGAGGCCGCTGCCGGCAATAATGCCACTGCTGAGCCTGCTGCACCGGACTTAAGTCCAATCGAGTTTACGATCAACACGGCAGATGACAAGCTGAAATGGGAAACGCCAATTACGAAAGCGATTACAGATAAAACAGGCGTGTCACTAAAATATGATCTCTCCGTGGGCGATCAGTTTCAGAAATGGGATCTGTGGCTGGCGGCCGGCGACTATCCGGATGTCGTTGTTCTCGATGCCAACTACACGCAGAAGTTTAAAGATGCCGGTGCCATTATTCCGCTAAACGATCTGATCGACAAATATGGTCCGAACATTAAAGAAAAGTATGGCAAGTACTTCAACCTGCTCAAAGACAAAGACGGCAATATCTACTCCTTGTCCGGCGTCAACAAGAGCGAAGAAGCGGCAGCCAACGCCAGCGCAAACTTCGTCGTGCAGTACGATGTACTGAAGGAAGCCGGTTATCCGGAAATCAAAACCTTCGATCAGCTCTACGATGTGATCAAAGCCTATGCCGATAAGCATCCGCAGATCGACGGAAAGGATACGATTGGGTTCGCCGCTTCCATGGCCAGCTGGACGATGAAGATTGAGTTCAACAACCCGGTCATCAATGCGCTGGGATTGCCTGACCATGACCGTTCCCGAATTGATGCAAACGGCAATGTAACGTACAATCCGGTTTCTGAGGAATCCAAGGCATACCTGAAATTCCTGAACAAGCTGTATAATAACGGGCTGTTCGACAAAGAAGCTTTCTCGCTCGACAACATTGCAACGAAAGCCGCACAAGGCCGCGTCCTTGCTGCTTATTCACCGGGCTGGTTTTTAGGTGACGCTGAAGCCTCGCTGCGTAATTCGGGTCACCCGGAGCGTGCTTTTGCCCATATACCGATTTATTTCTCGGAAGGCACGGAGGATCACTCCAACACGCTGACGCCGACGCAAGCGGGAAGCTATCAATGGACGATCAGCAAGAATGCGAAGAACCCGGAGCGCATGATTCAGATGATTGATTTCCTCTTCTCCGATGAAGGGCAAATTCTAACCCAGTGGGGAATTGAAGGCACGCACTTCGATGTGAAAGACGGTCATCGCGTGCTGAAGCCGGAGCTGATTCAACAGCGTCTTGCAGATCCGGATACGGATTACAAAGAAGGCTTCCACGGCATCGGAACAGGCAACTTCTCCTGGTTTGGCATCGGCAATGGCGCGAAGCTGGCTGATGGCGATTATTCCACACCGCTTACGAAAGACATGGTTATCGCCAACTATGATGACATGACCAAAGAAGTGCTGGCGAAGTACGGCAAGCAAGTATGGGCAGATTTCTTGCCGCCGGTTGAGTATGTGCCGGGTTATATCTGGCAGTTGACGCCTCCGGATACGACTAAAGTAGAAGAGCAGAAGATTGATGATACTTGGCGTAAGTACTTACCGAAGGTCATCATGTCGAAGGATGATGCTGCGTTCGACTCCAATTGGAGCGATATGACAGATGCTATTAATAAGAACGGTCTTAAGAAGGTTGAAGCTGCTTATACGCAGCTATGGGCTGACTTTTCGACCAAATACAATGCTATTTTAGGCCAATAATCGTCTTGTAGAAATGATTCATACTCCTTGTTCGCGCCATCCGCGGGCAAGGAGTATGTTTCGTGCTGCTGCGGGAGGAAATGAGCTTGGGTAAAGCGAATGAGTGAGAAACGAACAGCCACGAAAGGTGCGAGGTAGCCGCGACATGAAAATACGGACAAAGCTGATCGTAGCCAACTTATTCGTTGTTTTGCTTCTGCTGGGCTCACTTACGTATGTGCTCATGAAACGCAGCAGCGACTTGGTCTATGAGCATATCATCGAGAATGCCGAACTCTCTCTGTCTCAGGTAAGTGCTAACTTTGATAACAAGCTTAGCTCCTATGAGGAGAATGCCAACACTTTATTTTTGAATTCTTCCTTGAATGAGAAGCTTCAGAAGCAATATAAGGATCAGCAGGAAGCGTACGATACGTATTTTGACTATTACCAGCCTTTTATTTCTGCCGTCCAAGCGACTAAAGCGATCTCTCATCTCAACTTATATACCGATAACCCCACCTTTCTATTCGCAAATGTGTTTCTGATCGATCAGGAGACAAGGCAAAGCGACTGGTACCGCAAGGTGTTCAATAATCGAATTGGCGGCTACTGGACCGGACCTTACACACCGCTGCTTGAGCATAAACCGGTGTTCAGCTTCCGCAAACGGATGAACAATTTCGACCCGGCTTCCCCGAACGTCGTCTCGATTGAAATCCAGCTTCGTGTGTTATCGGAGCTTATTAATGTGGAGAGTAAAAGTAAGCGTTTTATTTTCTCGCTGGCAGATGGTACAGTGCTCATTGACAGTGCGCAGACCGGTGGGATTCAGCAATTAAAGGAGCTGCCTTTCTATTCGAAAATCACAAAGGAAACAGCGGGAAGCTTCAGCTACGAGGATGAGCATAACAGCTATCAGATTATGTTTCAGACGCTCGAATCTCACAACTCCGTGCGAGGGATGAAGGTACTAACCTTTATTCCGATTAACGAGCTGATGCCGAAGATCGAACAGCTTCGCTCGCTCTCGATTCTCTTGTTCCTGCTGGCAATCGTCGTTTCTGCGCTCTTCATTTCAACGATATCGGTAGGGTTGACGCGCCGGTTGACAGAGCTGTCGTTTCGGATGAAGCGGGTGCATAAGGATAATTTTCAGAGTTTCGTCGAGGTAAAGGGCAAGGATGAGGTTGCGCAGCTGGGTCAAATGTTCAATTTGATGGTGCAGCGGGTCGGACAGCTCATCCAAGAGGTGTATCAGTCGGAAATCGATCAGAAGGAGCAAGCACTGCGGACGAAGGAAGTGGAGCTGTACGCGCTGCAGACGCAAATCAATCCACATTTTCTGTTCAATGTGCTGAATATGATCCGAGGCAAGCTGCTGATTGCAGGCGAGCGGGATACGGCCAAAGTCGTTGGGCTTCTGGCGAAGTCGTTCCGCATGATGCTGCGTAATGGCGGCCCTACGATTACGCTGAGCGAAGAAATGGAGTTTATCTCGATTTATTTGCAAATCCAGCAGCATCGATTCGGTGATAAATTTACGTTTGCCATCGATATCCCTTCGGAAGCGCTTGCCGTTACTTTACCTAAATTGTGCATTCAGCCATTGGTTGAAAATGCGATCACCCATGGGGTAGAGCTGAGCCCGACGCACTCCCGCATTCAGATTAAAGGCGAGTTGGTGGAGGGGACGCTTCATATCATCGTAGAAGACGATGGTCTCGGCATGCCGCCCGAGCGTCTAACCGAAATTAAAGCCGGCTTGCAGCAGGATTCGCTGGAGGTCACCTCCAATATCGGCCTTCGCAACGTGAATCGGCGGTTGAAGGTCAGATATGGGGACAGCTATGGGCTGACCGTGCAAAGTGAGCAAGATGCAGGAACGAAAGTGACGATATTCATTCCCATGCAGCAGGCGGATAATGGAGGCGAAACAGATGTATAGCGTACTAATCGTGGAAGATGAGCCGCTCGCGAGAGAATCGCTTAAATATGTCATTGATTGGGAGGCCTGCGGCTTCCAAATCAGAGCAGAGGCAGAAGACGGTCGACGCGCGCTTGAGCTAATGCAGCGAAACCACTATTCGCTGGTGTTGACGGACATTCGTATGCCAACGATGAATGGGCTGGAGTTGATTGCCAAGCTGCGGGAATTCACGGACGTGCCCGTCATTATTCTCAGCGGGTATGAAGACTTTGAATATGCACGGCAAGGACTCAAGATGGGCGTCCATGATTACTTGTTGAAGCCTGTCGAGGAAGAAGAATTAATCGCCATCTTGGAGCGGATTGGCCAGAGCATATCGGAGAAGAGGTCGTTTCAGCGACAGCATCATCTGGGCTTATCTGCCCTTCGCGATCAAGTGCTGCGGAAGCTTGCGCATGGTCCGGTCAGCCGAAGCGAGTACGAGGATGCGATAAGAGCCATTGGCAGCGGCATAGAAACAGGGCCGCTTCGTACACTGCTCGTGGAGATGGATTCACTCTCTTCGCCAAGTATGGCACTAACCGAGCATGATGCTGAGCTGAAACGTTATGCGGTGCGCAATATTCTGGAGGAGCTGTGCGGCGGGTTTGGTCTGGTGTTCGAAATGACCGAGGAACGATACGGCATCATCATCATGGGGCAGCAGGACGAATTTGAAGGTGAGGGGCTGCAAGCATTCGCTGGGAAGCTGAGGGACGCCGTTGCCGTGAATGCGAAAGAAACGATCAGCATCGGCGTTGGGAGCCTGGCCTCAAATGGGAGAGAGCTCGCGTTATCATTCGCCGCAGCAGAGGAAGCGCTCGACGGAAAATTTCTGGTGGGCAGCGGCTCGATCCTGCTTGGCAGAAATGCGATGGAGCATACAGGCGGCGGCGGTGGTTTCCAAAGTACAGGGAAGCTGCAGGCAAGCGTGCTTGAGACGATTTCCAATTTGCAGGATGAGCAGCAGGTAGAAGATGCTATTGTTCGCTTATGGGAAGGCTTCAAAGCGGAGCAAGCAGCGGGAAGTGTCGTTCGTAAGAGCGTGCTGGAGCTGCTCGTCCAATTGCAGCAGCTTGTCAGGGAGCTCGGCGCTAGTGCCGACGGTCTCTTCGAGTATGAGCTTGGCGATTACGAACGGGTCATGAAATGTAAGACGATGGAGGAGCTGCAGCTTCTCGTAAGCCGAAAGGCTATGGTTGTGCGAACGCGGTTATGCGGACTCAAGCAGCTGCAGCCGAGCACGCTGGTTACAACGGTGAAGAAGCTCGTTCAGGAGCAGTATCACACCAACATCAGCTTACGAAGTATCGCGCAGCAGGTTTTTTTGAACCCGAATTATTTGGGTAAGGTATTCAAGGCCGGAACAGAAGAGTCGTTCAACGATTATCTGCTTAAGGTGCGCATGGAGAAGGCGAAGGAGCTGCTCAGACAATCGGATAAGAAGGTGTACGAGATTGCAGAGGCTGTCGGTTATGGCGAGCTGGATTGGTTTTATAAGCGGTTCAAGAGCTATGCCGGGATGAGCGCCGGGGAGTATCGAATGAAATAATAGCTCGGGGAGAGCGATGGAGGAAGTTCTTCCATCGCGTCCGATCTTAGAGAAACCCAACGTTGTGTAACGTCGGGTTTCTTTTCGTTTCGGGTTGTCTGAGGGCAATCTTCTTCATGTTCTGCATAACTGCGGTCATGAGCGGCTGTTCGGTCGCAATTTCGATTCCGTTATGGCCTATTGATGTTTAACGGTTGCCAGCGTGTTTATTTCATGAAATGAGCACTTTTTAAAATGCTAACGGTTGTGAGCGTGGTTATTCACTGCATAATGATTGATTCTATTGGAAAAATGTCAAAATAAGCCCGCTGGCAACCGTTAGAAAATAAAACCTGGCTTTTTAGGCCAAATAACCACTGTCACAACCGTTACAGGTGGGAAGTGGGCTTTTATGCCGTTCCGTGAACTTGGAAAACTATTCCATCGCTTACTTGCTTATAACGGATTCATTTTGCGGTAAGCAAGCGGCGTCATGCCGGTCAATTTCTTGAAGATGCGGTCAAAATGCCCCGTGTTCTCGAATCCGGTGCGCTCCGCAACGACGATGACTTTAAGATCAGTCTCCTTGAGCAAACGCTGCGCCTCGCGAATGCGCGTCAAATGAACGTATTCGATTAGCGTAAAGCCGGTGACGGTCTTGAAGCTGCGGCTGAGATAATAGGGGCTCATGAAGAATTGTTTGGCAAGCTCGGCAAGCGCAAGTTTGGCGTCATAATGCTCGTTGATGTGCAAGGCGACCTCGGATATCTTGTGATGGAGAGCAGTCGGCTGTTCGGGTTTGGTAGATTCGGAGTACGTCGGTCCGGGATGCCTTGCCGCGAATAGCAGGAGTTCTGTCAGCAGCAGCCGCAGATAGGTTTCGAAGCCGGGCCGCTGCTCGGCGGCTTCTGTGATCATTTTGCCAAGAAGCTGTCGGATATGTAACTGTTCTTGCGGCGTGAGGTTAAGCAGCAGCGCGTTATGACTGAATGGTTGAAGCAGGAGCGGGTCATAGTAGGGATGCTCCGTTCCCAGAAAGGCATCACTGAAATTAATAACGATCCGTTCATGTTCCGGTGGACCGAGCTCAGAAGAGTTGTGGACGACTTGTTTGTTCACCAGCACCAAGTCACCGGATGCAAGGGAGTAGGAGCGGTCCTCGATAAAATGTACACGCTGCCCCGACACCAAATAATAGATTTCATAAGTAGGATGAAAGTGATTGTTACGTCCAAACGCCTTCGTCCGATGCACATGCTGTATATAGAAATCGCCTTCCTCATCTCCATAGGAGAGCGGTTCGTCGACGGTGAGCTTCATTCGGTATCCTCCTTGCGATCCTAGCATACATTTATCTCTACTTTAGCGCAAGATAGGTGAATAAACCATCACTTTGAGCAAAATATGTCACGATATTCAGCAAATATTGCGTTATGCTGAGAAGAGATACGGACTTTAGTGGAAGGTGGTACATCCGACAATGCGTAATTTTATGGATGATGATTTTTTACTACATAACGAGACAGCAAAGCGGCTCTATCATGAATATGCGAAGGCAATGCCGATTCTGGATTATCACTGTCACCTGAGTCAGCAGGATATTTATGAGAATAAAAGCTATAACAACCTGACAGAAGTTTGGCTGTATGGCGATCATTACAAATGGCGGGCAATGCGAGCGAATGGTGTTGAGGAGAAGTACATTACCGGCGGCGAAGGGGTCAGCGATTATGACCGTTTCTTGGCATGGGCACGGACGGTGCCGATGACGCTTGGCAATCCGCTCTATCATTGGTCGCATCTGGAGCTTCGCCGATTGTTCGGCATCGAAGAGCTGATCAATGAGAAGAACGCACCGGTCATCTGGGAGAAGGCGAATGCCAAGCTGCGCGGCGGCGGTTATGCTGTACGAGATTTCATTCGTGACGCAGGCGTGGAAGTGGTCTGCACGACGGATGATCCGATCGATTCGCTGGAGCATCATGTGCTGCTGGCACAGGAACCGGATTTAGGCTTCCGCGTGCTGCCTTCGTTCCGTCCAGATAAGGTACTGGAGATTAATCGCGCGCCTTTCGTCGGTTATATCGCGAAGCTGGCTGAGGCTTCAGGCCGAAGCAGCATTGAGAGCTACGACGAGCTGCTGCTTGCGCTGAAGGAGCGGATACTGTTCTTCCATTCCGTTGGCGGCCGAGTGTCTGACCATGCGCTCGATTATGTGCCTTGGGCGGAGACGACGCGAGAGGAAGCAGCGGGCATTTTCTCCCGTGCGCTTGAGGGTGGCGGCGTTACGCTTGAGGAGGAGAAGAAATACAAATCCTATACGCTGGTTTACTTAGGCGAGCTCTATGCGGAGCTTGGCTGGTCCATGCAGCTGCATATGAATGCGCACCGCAACAATAATGCTCGAACGCTTCGGGAACTGGGCGTGGATACGGGATTTGATTCCATGAACGATAGTCCGGTAGCCGTGCCGCTTGTGCGGCTGTTGAGCAAGCTGGATGAGAACAATAAGCTTCCTCGTACGATCGTCTATTCGCTAAACCCTGCAGACAACAATGTGCTGGCTTCGCTTATTGGCAGCTTCCAGGGAGGCGGCATTCCCGGAAAAATCCAGCTTGGCGCCGCTTGGTGGTTCAACGATACGAAGGACGGCATGCTGGAGCAGTTGAAGTCGCTTGCGAATATAGGCTTGCTCAGCCGCTTTGTCGGCATGCTGACAGATTCGCGCAGTTTCCTCTCGTATACGCGGCATGAGTACTTCCGGCGTATTTTCTGCAATCTGCTGGGCGAATGGGCGGAAAACGGCGAAGTGCCGAATGATGCGGAGCTGCTTGGCGGGTTAGTACAGGCGGTGTGTTACGAGAATGCGAAGGGGTATTTTCGTTTCTAGTTTGTGATGAGGTCGATGACCATTCAGGTTCAGGAGGGATACCATGATGGGCAAACTGACGTCACCCGATGAAATCAACAGGCAGTTGTATCCGCATGGCGAGGTTCATAAGGCTGTTCACCGCGTTACCGATATCGGCGAGGAGCAGATTCAGTTCTATCGGCAGCAGGGGTATGAGGCGGTATTGGATGTGTTGTCCGAGGCTGAGATCGAGAGTGCCATCGAAGCGATCATGGCGCATATCGCCGCAGATCAGACGGCTGTGAAAGTGCAGTTTGTGAAGCCAAGGAGCGAGCTTCACAGCGACGAAGAGCGTGAACTCGCCGTCCGCAAATTGTATGAATTTGTGGAGGTGGATGAACGGCTGCGAGCGGTAGCCTATCATCCTGATTTATTGGCTGTTGTGGAGAAGCTGCTCGGTGCAAAGCCGAAGCTTGTGCAGGATATTGCGCTGCTCAAGCCGCCGAAGGGCGGAGGCGAGAAGCCGTGGCATCAAGATATGGCATACGGCAACCTCGCGTATGATCGGCCTGTGATCGGCGTCTGGATTGCGCTTGATGAAGCGGGGCTTGATAACGGCTGCATGCAAATTATCCCCCGTTCGCATATGAACGGCGGCATTCCGCATTATGCGGAGCGAGATTGGCAGCTATGCGATACGGTTGTGCCTGTTGAGCGCAACGTCGCTGTGCCGCTTGCACCGGGCAGCGCGCTGTTCTTTCATGGGCTGCTCATGCATGGCACCGCATTCAACTTCTCGCAGAAGCGACGCCGTGCGCTGCAGTTTCACTATGCGCCGGATACTGCCGAGAAGATCAGTCCCAAGGAGTATAAACGCATGTTCACGAGCGAGATGACGGGGGCGGACTGCTAGCCTTTGTTTGATAAAAAGGGATATCTCATCCAAGCCGTTATAGTGACGGCCGGCGAGATATCCCTTATTTATTTGCGAGCAGTGAACCGTGCCCACTCCTGCTTGACCTTGCTCTCATCGAGTTCAATGCCGATCATCACAAAATACGGCTCGCCATCATAGCTGCTCGGCGACCATTCCAGCCGTTTGCCCGTCAGTTGGAACAGCATCAGGCTGCCATCCTTGCCGAACGGCAAATAGCCCTTGGCGCGCAAGCAATTGTTCCCGCGCCCGCTAATAAAAGCTTCGAACTGACGCCGCGTAAGCCCGGCTGCATCTGCACCGGGGTAAATCGCCGCCGTTCGAATGCGCGAATACGAGCTCGGCGCTTTGGTTGCGGTGGAGGCCGCCTGCTTGCTCGCCGCCGCGGCCGCGGCTTGCGACTTGCCGGCGCTGCCGCTGCCTGGCAGCTTCTCCGGCAGCTTCTCCGGCAGCACGCGGCCGCCTGCTGCGATGGCCGTCCGCGTGCCGGAGATTACAGGCTGCCGCCTCACGGGCGAAGGGGAAATTCCCGCGAACACAAGCGCGGAATCGATCTCGCAGCGCGTTGCCGAGATGAAGTCGGCGACCTGGTTGCGATCCCGAATGAGCTGCTTCACTTTATCCGCGGTTCGATTGGAAATGAGGTCGAATTTATTGGCGATAATAAAGTCCGCCGCCTCGATCTGCTTGCGCAGCGTACGAATCAGCTCGCGGTCAGAGGAGAAGATGCTGTTATAGTCGAGCGCATGCTCGGCATCCAGCACCGTAACGATGCGGTGCAGCTGCACCTTGCCGATAATGGACGGTTCCGTAATCGCCTCCGCAATTTCCTCCGGGTTCGCCACCCCGGTCAATTCCATGACGATTACATCCGGCTGCATCAGCGCAAGCCGCTCCAAACAAGAGGCCAATTCGCTCTTCTTGCTGCAGCACAGGCAGCCCTCCGTAATCCGCTCCAGCATCTGAGTTGCAGATGCACTGCTCACCATCGTTCCATCCACGTCAACGGCTCCGATTTCATTCATCAGTACTGATGCGCGTAAACCAGTAGCCTTGGCATGCTGCAGCAGCCTCAGAAGCAGTGTTGTTTTTCCGCTGCCCAGAAAACCGCTTAATACGATTACCGGAATTGCTGATTGTTCCATGTTCGAGCGCTCACACTCCCTCCAAGGTCCACATTCAAAGAAGGATATGCGGCATACGGCCAAAATAAAACCTCTTCGACATAATCTCCAACCCGTGCAGCAGTGAGAGTGAAAGAGAGCCGTCCTAACCCGCACAAGCTGTTAAATGCGTAAAAAAAACGGTATAATTTAGCCAACTTCGTTCAGAGAACAAATCAACGCTCAAGCGATTTGTTCTCTGAACCATTAACGAGAGGACGAACACGACTATGAATGCCATTCCAATCCATCTACTGTCAGGCTTCTTGGGCAGCGGCAAAACAACGCTCCTAAACCATGTCGTAGATTACTATAAAGCCCAAGATGTGAAAGTCGCCATTATTATGAATGAGCTCGGCGACGTCAATTTAGACGGACAATTCGTCGATCAGGATGTGCCAATGGCAGAAATGCTGAGCGGCTGTATCTGCTGTACCATTCGCGGCGATCTCAGCATCGAGCTGAAAGAGTTGATCGAGGAACACCAGCCTGACGTCGTGCTGATCGAATCCACAGGTGCAGCCAATCCGATGGAGATTATCGACGCGGTCACAGAGGCGGCTATGTTCATGCGCATCGATCTGCGTACGATAGCAACTGTCGTCGACGGACCGGAGCTGCTCGTTCGCAGTCGCCGAGGCGGCAAAACCTTCAAGCTCATGCAGGATCAAATTCGCTGTGCGACCGATCTGATTGTCAACAAAGCCGACAAGCTTGCACCGGAGGAGCTCGTTGAGGTCCAGCAGTTGGTGCGCGAGCTGAATGCCTACGCACCGCTGACGGTGACAGTTCGTTGTGTCGTCGATCTGGGGATGTTCGATCAATCGGCGGCGGCCAAAGCGAAACCGGTTACTGCCGCAGCGCAGCCGGAACAGCCAAGCGGCCATGTTTGCGGCGCCAACTGCCAGCATGATCATGACCATGAACACAATCATGATCACGAGCACCATGCAGATGAGCCCTACAATTCGCATGCGCATGTTATGACGCTGACGCATTATATGGCTGGGCCGGTTGACAGCCACGCTTTCGAGGCGCTCATTAACAGACTGCCGAAGGAAGTATATAGAGCCAAAGGGATCGTCACATTCAGCGATACGAATAGTCGTTTCCTCTTCCAATACGCCTATCGTGAAGTAGAATTTATTCGGATTACGCCTCAGGGAACTGTGAATGACGTTGCAGTGTTCATCGGGGAGCATTTTGCCAAGGATGTCTTGGAAGCCGAATTGCTGCAGCTCGAAACGAATACGTAAGGCCTATAAGGTGAGTCGAAACCCGCGAATTCGCGGGTTTTTTAATTATAAATCATGGATAAATTCTCGTTATCTACTAGTTCTATTTTACTTTTATCTTTCAGCGAAACCAGCAATTGTGAAGTCCGTGGAGCTCTTTGGCATCCGCGAACTTCGCTCGGGCGGTTTGCTTTTTTGTAATTTGAAAGTGCGAAATGCTCTAACGAACCGTACGGCGCTTATTTGTCCATTATTGGCTCCGAAAACATGCTAACGAACCGTGGGGGCTCTATTTGACGGTTTTGGAGCAGCGGGGAGCCAATTATCCCTAAATAATGCTCCTACGGTTCGTTAGAATCTCGAAGCCTCGAAATTCAGCCGAATAACGCCCCTACGGTTCGTTAGATTTTCGCGGCATGCAAGATGAGGAGTGCGAGATGACAAGGGCAGCTTTTTTATAACATAAGGAAACAATTGGATAATTCATTGAAAGATCGGGTAAGCTATCGCAGAATGGGCAGTTTCACAGCCCGCGAAAGGAGCTGATGTACTTGACAACAAATCGTTTGCGTACGCGGCTGGCCATCCTCGGCACAGCTGCCGCGCTGATTCTGACGACAGGAACGGTATGCGCGAATAGCGCTGAAGGTGCGATACCATCCTCCGACCAGCTGCAGGCGCAGCATGAACAGAAGCAAGAGCACTGGAAGCATGGCGATCACGGCAAAGGCCGTGAGCATCGTGAAGCCCGCAAGCTGGAGCATCTGCAGAAAGCGGCCGTTTACTTCGGGATCTCAACCGAAGGAAAAACAGCGGAGCAATTGCACAATGAGCTCAAAGCTGCCATTAAGAAAGATCCTACGAAGTGGGAGAAGTTCAAGGCAGCGAAGAAGGCGGAGCGATTGGCGCATCTGCAGGAAAAAGCGACACGTCTGGGCATCCAGACGCAAGGGAAAACAGCCGAGCAGCTTCGCGAGGAAATCCATGCAGCCTGCAAAGAGCATGGCATGAAGAAGGATCAGAAAGACAAGTCCAAGTCTTATTCTGCTTCGTAGCAGGCCGCATACAAGGGCCGTCTCAAAAGTTGCATGGCGACTTTTGAGGCGGTCCTTGTTTTGTTCTACGGCGGTAGATGTCGTCGCTGCAAGGTGGATCCATGCTGAGTCAGAATCATCGGAATGTTGCCTGAAATGCAACAAATCCACCTCGAGAATGCCTCCATTCACTATTTGTTGCTGAGAATGCAACATTTGCTCATATAAAAGTACTCATGGGCTAGATCGAGGCGACAATGTTGCAGATGAGGCAACAAATCGATCCTATCAAAGGAAAAATACCATTAATGTTGCAGGAATTGCAGCATTTTCTCAAAAAGCGGAGTACCTACAGGTTGCATAGCACGCAAATGGATGCCCCAAAAAAACAAAGAGCTAAGCGCATCAAGCCGCTTAGCTCCACATCACTACACTTCAACCGCCGACGTCTGTGCTTGAATCTTGCGGAACACGTCATAGCTTCTCCGAGCGCATTCCGAAATCGCAATCGGATGAAAACCTGTCACTTCCGCGTACAGCTTATCGTTCAGCGGTGTCGTCCACGAAGCAGGCAGTGCGCCGGCTCCAAGCATGGCACCGAGTATGGAGCCGACTGTCGCGCCGTTGCAGTCGGTATCCCAGCCGCCGAGAACGGCAGTTGTAATACCTTTCTCGAAATTGCCGCCGGAGTAGATCAGGGCAGCCGCGCAGAGCGCCGCGTTATTGTTCGTATGCACGGCATCGTATTGCTTGAACGCTTCCCAGATGCGGCTGACAAGCTCAACTTGATCCGTCGTTGAATTTGCAATTTCAATGGCGAACCGAACATCATGTGCTAGTCTGCTTCCCGCAGGGATGACGCTGAGCCCGATATCGACGATGCGGCGAACATCAGTCTCTACGAAAGCAGCGGCAATCATAGCCGAGCAGAACATTGCGCCATAGATTCCGTTCTTCACATGGGAGAACGAGGAATCCTTCCAAGCAAGCTCCGCCGCCAGCTCCGGATTGCCGGCAGCGCCGTAGGCATAGCCGTCGACGCGGATTTGCGCGCCGATCCATTCCCGGTACGGATTCAGGTGTGTTCTCACCCAATCCTTGGAGGCAAGACGCTCTTGCGGGCTGGAATCGCCGATATGCGAGGTCACTTGCGCGAAGTTCAAATACGCCTGTGTTTCAGCCGTGCAGACTTGGGCGTAGCTGAGCTTGCTGTGCCACATTTTGCCGACATCCCATGAGTCAAAATCGGTACCGCGTTCCTCCAGCATATGAAGGCCGAGCACGGTGTAGCGAATATCGTCATCCGTTTCCATATAAGCGATATGCTCGCGCGTGCTCGCTTTGCACCACATCGAAATATGAAGATCGGGGTACTCTGCGACGCTTGCGGACTCGACCGGTGTATAGCCTTGAATCGGCCATGCATCGGCGCCTTCGAACCACAGCTTTACATTCGCCCAGCCGGGTCTGCCGCCCGAACCGCTCATGTACGGACCTGCCTCGAGCGGCTTGCCGAGCGCGCAGCCTACGGAACGACCGAGCCATGCGCCGTTAAATTTATTGAGCCATTCATCATCGGTCAACGAAGGCGTTGCAATTGTCGGCCCTACGGGGCTTTCAGCGCGTATGGTCTCCAGATCAGAGGGCTCCGAGTAGGGGAAATCCGCTCGAATCGACAGTGCCATCAGTTCCCTATAGACCTCCATCAGTGCGGATTCGTTCTTGTCAGCCGCTTGCAGCTTCTCTTCGAATCCGGTCACATCACAGCCTTCTTCTCCACGCTGTTTGATCTCTAGTTGAATCAGTGGGAACAACGAATCCCATCCCGCCATTGCTGCACCATTCCTCTCTATTCAATCATGCTTTTATTGTAACGGAATTAGATGATCGCATCTTCTCAAGGTACAGGCGGGAAACTCTCATTTTTTGCGGGACCTGCCCCCGGGTCAAGGCCGAGCGTTTGTCGAAAATGGACCGGTGAAATGCCCGTCGAATCCTTGAATACACGATAAAAGGTCGCTAAGCTCTGAAAGCCGCATTCGAATCCGATATGGGCCACCTGCTTGTCACTTCCGGCAAGCAGCCGCTTTGCTTCCTGGACCCGAAGCATCGCGACATAGTCCGCGAAGCGCCGACCCGTCGTCTCGTGAAACACGCGGCTGGCGCGGGAGACGCTGATGCCGAGCTCCTGCGCGATATCCTGCAGACTGATAGAATCGCGGTAGCGCTGCTCAACGAGCGAAGCGAGCGCCTTGGTCTGGTTGACCGATTGAACCATCGTTCGCTGCTGCGAGGCGGTAAGTCCGCTATGGTAATGCCGCAGGAGCAGGCAGCACAGCTGAATGAGCGCACTTTTGGCCAATGCTTTATAACCCGGCTTTCCTTCACGGAGCTCCCGTTCGATCATCGTCATCCAGGGTGCAATGGCCGCGGCAAGCGGGGTATCTGCTGCAATGAGGTTGCTGAAATGCTCCGAATGGTAAGAGAAAGGAAGCAGCAGGCTCGGATCTTCCTTCATAAGCAGGTCGCTGTCGAAATTCAGAAACAGGTAATGACTTGGATGATGAGGATCGGACTGCGCGATATGCAGCTCCTCGTTATTAACAAGAAAGAAGTCGCCTTCCCGGACATGATACTGCTTATTGCCAAAATAAAACGTCCCCCTACCCGACATGCATAACCCCATCTCTAAGCTCGTATGGGCATGCAGAGGCTGTCGATAGGATTTAGGCGTCCAATAGAAGGCATTAATCGAAATTTCATGCTCATACGTAATCGTAAGCTTCATTAGCTGTTGATTCCTCCTTGCAAACGATGTCTGGATATCTCGAACGGCTGCTTCTTCCAGAGGCGGCACGATTGTGCAGAATCAGTTTTGGCGATACTATTGGGATAGATAAGAGGTGAAGTTTGCGGCTATGCGGTTCAAATGGAGCTATCTTGCAGCGATAGCTGTATCACTAACGCTCTGGGCGATCATCATCCTTGGCGTAAAGAAGCTGCTGTACTAGTAAGATGTCAATCGTACGGGAGTTCCCCGGGGCGGTGGGCATCTTTTTTCGTTGAGCGATCACTAGAATTCAAGCATACCATCTTGCAACAATCGGTCAACCAAATTACACTGATAGGCGAGTAGTACTAGTACTTATAGTAGGCAGCAATGAAAGATGAACCGGAGGAGACAGCGGGATGAAGGCATTAAGCGCAACGGAGAAATGGTCTTACGGATTAGGCGCACTTGGGCAAAATCTGATTTATGGTCTCGTATCTACATTCCTCATGGTTTTCTACACGGATGAGTTCGGTATTGATGCAGCTATTGTCGGCACGTTGTTTCTTATTGCCCGTATTTGGGATGCTGTGCTTGACCCGGTAGTGGCTGTCTTTATCGACCGCACCCATACGAGATGGGGCAAATTCAGACCGTTCGTCCTGCTTGGAGGCATGATCGTCGCATTGCTTACGGTCATGTGTTTCTATGCGCCGGATCTTAGCATGCCAATGAAAATTGTCTACATCTATGTCACGTATATGCTTTGGAATACCGCGTACTCCCTATTCGACGTACCGTATTGGTCCATTGCACCAACGCTTACGAACGACCCGGCAGAGCGCACCAAAATTATCGCCTTTCCCAAAATTCTCGGTGCAGTCGGCATCATTATCGCCAGCGGAGCGGTCAGTCCGATCGTGAAGGCGCTTGGCGGAGGCAATGATGCAAACGGTTACTTGTGGACCGCGATTATTTTTGCACTTATATGCACCATGCTTATTATGCTGATGTTCAGAAACACGCACGAGCGACTTGCTGGAACAAGAACGGAGCACGAGTCGCTGAAAGCCAGCGTAAACGTGGTGATTCGAAATAAGCCGCTGCTTATTGTGACGCTGGCCAGCTTCTTCGCTACAACGCCGCTGGTATTGAAGAATACGATGGCGATTTATTTTATGAAATATAATGTTGGTGACGAAGACAAGCTTCCGCTGTTTCTACTAAGCGCTATGCTTCTGATGCTCGTAGCGATGGGTATTACGCCGAGGATTGCCGCGAAGAGAGGGAAGAAAACGACCTTTATTATCGGGGGTATCATTGGAATTGCAGCCAATCTGGTGCTCTTCTTTATCCAGCCTGAGAATACGTTGGTCCTATTCGCCGTCAATGCGATCAGTATGTTCGGACTCGGGTTTATTCTTGTCCTAATCACATCGATGCAGGCGGATACCATTGAATATGCAGAGTGGAAAACGGGGAAACGCTCAGAGAGCATCGTGACCTCAGTCGGAACGTTCAATGCGAAGCTTTGCTCTGCGATCGCAGGAGCGATAGCGGGATACGGACTTTCTCTCTCAGGCTACGTGGCTGATCAAGAGCAAACGGATTCCGTGTTGACCGGTATTCATGTGATGATGTCCATCTTACCGGCCATTGGACTGCTGCTTTGTGTCATGTGTATCTCCTTCTATCGATTAACTGAAAGCCGTTATGCAGAGATGATGGTAAGCTTGAACGCGAGGAAGAAAGGTTCCTAGATTATTACATAAACCCCCAGTCAATTCAGATAGCTTGTCATATAATACAGCATGTCTACTTGAAAGGAGTTGATGTGCTTGGCTTATTCAACAGGTGTAGTTACCAATACCCGAGCATTCGGAACCGCAGCTTCCAATATCGTGGTGAACACGAGGAATCTGGATACCGAAGATTCGGTTTGGATTATTGCTCAAATTTTCGCTTCCGTCGATTCCAGTGACTTCTATACGTTATATTATTCCATGTATGAAGTACTTGCTGATTCGTATGATGTACGGGAATTTTTTATTGCAGGCAATGTCACGTATGAAGTGCAATTGTCGGTGACTTCGCTGCAAGTCGCGAATGCACTGATGTCTGTAACCGGACTCGACGAATTTGGTAACTTGGTCGAAAATCAACGCTACACACAAGCTGACCTTACATTTATTACGGACCTTAGTCCGATCAAGCTGTAACCCCACATTAAGATGGCTCGTTTGCAGGAATCTGCGAACGAGCCATTTTTCAATTTCTAAGAATTTATAAGTTTCACATCTATACATGAGCTTAGAAATCTCCGGAATGAAACGCGCTACGCCGTCAAAGTACGGCGTCAGCCGATTAACCTTGTTTCATAATCAATGTAATTAATCGGCTGACGGCATCATCTTGCCCGTGCTGCTTCATCCGGGCTTTGATTGCCTCACGATTGCGATGCAGCTCGGCAAGCCGGGATAAGAACGCTTCATCGGTCAGCTCTTCCTCCTGCAGCACCTCGCAATAACCGGATTGCCGGAACGACTCGGCATTCAGAATCTGATCACCGCGGCTCGCTTCCTTTGACAATGGAATGAGCAGCATCGGCTTGCCGAGTGCAAGAAATTCGAAGATCGAATTCGAGCCTGCACGCGAAATGACCAATTCGGTACAAGCGAGCGCATCTGCCAGTTCATCATGGATATACTCATATTGCCGGTAGCCGGGAATGCCGTCGCAGCTTGCATCCAGCTCGCCTTTGCCGCAGATATGAATGATTTGATAAGTCCGTGTAAGTTCAGCGACATTGCGCCGAATGGCTTCGTTGATGCGCTGGGAGCCGAGACTTCCGCCCATAATGAGAAGGACGGGTTTGCCTGGTGTGAACTTGCACCACTGGATGCCTTTCCACGCGCTTCCCTTGCGCAGCTCGCTGCGAATGATAGGTCCGACATGAACCGCTTTGTCGCCTTTAATATGCTTGGCAGTCTCTGCGAAGGTAATGCAGATTCGCTTGGCGAACGGTCCTGCGATTCGGTTGGCAAGCCCGGGAGTCAAATCCGATTCGTGGATAATGACCGGCACCCGGTTCAGCCAAGCTCCAATGACAACCGGTACGGAAACGAATCCGCCCTTGGAGAAAAGCACGTCGGGCTTCAGCCCTCGAATAAGACGGAAAGCCTGGAAGACGCCTTTGACGACACGGAAGGGATCTTTCACATTCTCCAAATCGATATATCGGCGCAGCTTTCCCGTCGAAATGCCATAATAATCAACGTTAGTGAGTCGGCTCACGAGCTGCTTCTCAATACCATTCTTAGAGCCGATATACGAGACCTTCCAGCCTCGCTCAAGCAGTGTCGGGATCAGTGCCGTATTTACGGTCACATGTCCTGCTGAGCCTCCGCCGGTAAACAATATATGGCGCGGCTTCATTTCCCGCGGTGGGGAAAGGGTTTGATTTGGCATGAAGGGCACTCCTTGATAGCATCATTATGACAAGCGTACCACAAGTTTCATCAAGACGGGAGAAGGAGGAGAACGTTACATGACCATTTCCTATATCTTAGAACACTATGCGCGTAAGCAGGGGGAACATGACAACATATTATCAGCGGAGGAAGCGGCCGTAATCGGTGTCTATCAGGACATGCTGCTTGGTTGGAACAACCGTATCGCCCGTTCTTAATTTAAAATGTCAATCCGTCTTGACTTTGAAAATGAGATTCATTATCATGCAGTATAGTAAAGAAATCATTCACCATCAGGGGGCAGTTACATTGTTTAAGACAAGTACGATTAGAAAGTTCAGTTTGATCATGACGGGATTGCTGGCAATTATGCTGGTTCTGTCCGCATGCGGAAACAAATCCGAGAACAATAGCGGCAATACGGCAACGGAGAACAGCGGCAATACCGCTGCTGATAACGCTGGCAACAACACGGCGGCTGAGCCTCCAACCGAGAAAGTGGTTAAGGACGCTATGGGCCACGATGTTGCAATTCCTGCTGAACCGAAGCGTATCCTCGCTTCTTACCTAGAAGATCCGGTAGTAACCCTAGGCAAGACACCGGTCGCACAGTGGTCGGTTGCAAACGGCATTCAAGATTACTTGGCTCCGCAATTGAAGGATGTTCCGACAATTGGTTGGGATTTGCCGGTTGAGAATGTACTGAGCTTGACTCCTGATTTGATCATCGTCGGTTCTGAGTCTGCCGTACAGAAAGGCCTTTACGAGCAATATGCGAAGATCGCTCCAACGTACGTGCTTGGCGACAAAGTAAACAACGACTGGCGTGAAACGCTTAAAACAATCGGCGGCCTGCTCAATCAGAGCGATGAGGCAGAGAAAGCTATTGCCGACTACGATCAGAAAGCAGCTGACACGAAAGCGAAGCTGGCTGGCGCAATCGACAAACAGTCCGTAGCCGTTCTATGGCTTGTAGCGAAGAACTTCTACATCGTAGACGAAACGAAATCAAGCGGCGCGGTTCTGTACAAGGATCTCGGCGTGACGTCTCCGAACCTGGTGAATGAAATTCCAGAGAAAACCAAAGCATCTTGGAATCCGGTTGCGATGGAGAAACTTGCGGAATTGACTGCAGATCACATCATTCTTGTGAACAGCGACAAAACCGATGCGGCTGAAACATTGAAAAACCCGGTATGGAAAAACATCCCTGCTGTGAAGAACAATCATGTTTACGAAGTACCGGCTTCAAGCGCTTGGCTCTACTCCGGTAAAATCGCCGGCGAGCAAATGATGGACGATGCAGTTAAACTGCTTGTGAAATAAGAAGCATGAATATGAAGCGTGTAATTCCTTTCATTTCGATGAATAGGAATTGCACGCTTTTTATTTTCCCATATAAGGACACTGACAGCGGTTTCATCTTGTGTGCTATAATGAGAGTCGAAACGTTTCAATACACTTATCGAGGCAGGATGACAGACTATGAATGTGTTGCGCAAGCTGCCGATTCGGGGGCAAATGTATCTCATTGCCGTCTTGACGATGGGCCTTATCGCCGTGATCTTGTTGTTTAACTACAGCCGGAGCGCTGCGTTTCTGACGAAGAACAACGAAGTGTACACAAACGATATGTTCAGCCAGATCGAGCAGACGATTCTCTCGAACTATGATGTCGTCAAATGGCTGACCTACAATGTTGCCTATAACAAGTCCATCCAGGATTATTTGCTAGACGAGGATACGTTGTCCAAACTTCAGCGTTTTCCGACGATAAAGAACTTGTTTATCAACTTATCTACGGTTAAGCCGGGGATATTAGATTTTCTGATCATTGGTAAGAATGGGGAGACTTTCTCGCTGCAGGGCAGTACGCTGAGTCAGATTAAGGAAGCGATGCCCAAGCGAGCGGATTCGTATTTCTCTGCGATCCAAACCTGCAACAACATAGGGATCGAGCGTTACTGCTTCGCTGTTGGGACGAACATCTTCTCCAGCGACATCCATAACAGCTACACAAGCGAGATCGGTCAGATTATCTTGCTTATCGATGCGACGACACTTACCGGAGGCTATGACCTCAAGTCCCTGCAGCCCGGAACTAGCGTTTACTTGCTGGATCGGAAGAACACGATATTCATGAGCAATGTTCATGATCAGATCGGGCAGCCGTTCAACCTTCCAAGCGATGGCGATAAGAGCGGTGTCGTAAAGGTAGATGGCAAGCTGCAGCATATTCAAGTGAAGGAACTGCCCCAGATCGGCGGGAAATTCGTCCGTTTGATTCCGGATGATGTCTTCTTCAAGGATATCCGCAAGCTGCGCAAGCAGACGATGATCGCCTTAGGTGTCGGAATTCTGCTGCTCATGATTCCGTTTGTGCTGATCTTGAACAATATGATTTTGCCGCTGCGCAAACTCTATCATTATATGAGGATCCATCATAAAGACGATTTGAACAAACGATTGGATCTGCAAGGATCAACGGAAGCGGAAGTCATCGGCATCCGGTACAATCAAATGCTCTCAGACGTGCAGGATCTTACGGATCAGCTGGTTGATTCCAATGAACGGCTGTTAAAATCGGAAATCGAGAAGAAGCGGGCCGAGTTTGATTTTCTCAAGAGTCAAGTCAATCCGCATTTCCTCTACAATACGCTTGATACGATCCGAGGGCTGGCATCCGAGCGCGGTGTGCCGGAAATTCGCGAGATGACCGGGGCGTTGTCACGCATTTTCCGCTATAGCATTAAAGGTCAAGATACCGTGTCGCTATCGGATGAAATCCGCATTGCGGAAGCCTATATGAACATTCAAATGATTCGTTTCTCGAATCGATTTACCTTTCATTACGAGATTCCGGAGAGCTTGAAGGATGCTGTTGTACCGAAAATGATCCTGCAGCCGCTTGTCGAGAACGCCGTCTATCACGGGCTGGAACCGAGATATGAACAAGGCGAATTGACTATAACCGCTCACTACGATCTTAACAGCGGGCATGATCTGATTCTGACCGTCCGCGATGACGGCGTTGGCATAGACGAAGAGAGGCTGGCTAGACTGAGGAACCAGCTTCATTCGAATCGTCAAGTGTCGTCGGTTGCCGCGAAGACAGCAGGCGTTGGACTGCTGAATGTCCATCATCGACTGCAATTTCATTATGACCATAATTACGGGCTGGATATATGGAGCAAAGAAAATAAAGGCACCATCGTTACGATCCGGATCCCCGTGCAGATGGAAGGAAGAGCTGACTATGTATAGAGCTATGATCATAGATGATGAGCAGTGGGTCGTCAAAAATTTGCTGGATACCATTGATTGGTCCCGTTTTGGCTTTGAGATCGTCGCTACCGAAACGCAAAGTCCACGAGCGCTTGAACTCATGAAAGAGATAAGTCCCGATTTGGCCTTCGTCGATATCCGGATGCCGCAGATCAGCGGCCTGGAGCTCATTAAGAAATGCAATGAGATGCAGCTGGACACGCTGTTCATTGTGGTCAGCGGCTTTGCAGAATTCTCGTACGTGCAGAAATGTATGAACCTGGGTGCGATTGGGTATTGTCTGAAGCCGATTGAGGAGGAGGAAATCATTCCTCTTCTTAAGAAAGCGAAGGAGAGGCTGGATGAGCGTTCTGCCAAAGATGTCCCCTCTGTGCTGGATTGGATCATGGAGGATAAGCAAGAAGGCATCGAGCGGGTGGGCAAGCTGCTGAACAATGCCGGCTTGGATCTTACAAGCGGCTTGCGCATTGTTGTCGGCCTAGACGTTATGGATGCGAATCTGCTGCGTCCGTTTCATCATATGAAGCTGAGCTTCGGCGGCGGCAAAAGCTTGTATATTGCGATGGAAGAAGGTCAATCCATATCGCTGTACGACCATCTGACGGATAGCCGATCCACGTTCCGTGGCATCGGGATCAGCGGTTTATTCTATGACGTATCCGAATTGAAGCGAGCGATCGAGGATGCGGAGATGGCAGCCTTTCAATATTTTATAACCGGCGAACCAACTGTTCTTCAAGTGGGAGAGACGAGAGGGTTCTCGGATTTTAAGCAGCTGCCAGCTGCGCTTCAGAACCGTGACTTGTCTGAATTATTATCCCTGTATGATCAGTATGAGCAATTGTTCCGTACCGGCTCTTATCAGATCAAGCATGCTTTCTTCCTCCATAACACGGTATTAACGACCATTATTCACTCGCAGAATAACGAATCGGATAATCTAGCTAAATACCTGCTGGTGGACTACGAACGATTAATTGAGCGGTATCAGGGTATCGGAGATTTGATCCAGGATTTGAAGCGGATGTCCGGTGCGTACTTGGGCGGCATGTATCATCAAGGGCAATTCCGCAGCGATGCGTTCGTGGCGCTCATTGAGTACGTGAACAGCCATTACCATGAGAATTTATCGCTTCAGATGCTTGCGGATGAGTTCTATATGAACCGAAATTATATCAGTCAGTTGTTTATCAAGCATGTCAGCCAATCGTTTACCGATTACCTGGCTGAGCTTCGCGTCCGGCATGCCTGTGAACTGCTGAGGAACAGCAATCTGCCCATTCACCGTGTCGGGGAACGTGCCGGTTATCCGGATGCCTATTATTTCAGCAAAATATTCAAGAAAATTGTCGGCAAGACGCCGCGAGAATATCGGGCGAGCATGTAGGAGACGGCCATGCCGTGAAAATCTAACGAACCGTAGAGGCCTTATTTGGCCGAATTTCGGGGCTTCGAGATTCTAACGAACCGTAGAGGCCTTATTGGGAGATCATCGGCTCCGAACTAAGCCAAAACCGTCAAATAGAGCCTGTACGGTTCGTTAGAAAATTATCGGAGCTATTAATGGGCAAATAAGCGCCGTACGGTTCGTTAGAGCATCCCTCGCTTCCGAATACTGGGCCGATTATTCGGATTGACGGCATACAGCCGTCTTTTTTTGCGAAAATAGACAATTATTATGTATTCTTGTCTTTTTATTAGATAAAAGGACAAGCTTCGCATTAAATGTCCGATTATAAGGACAAAAGCTGCTATGTTTTGTACATGGGAAGCGCTTTCAAAAGTAGTTAATATAGTTCTATACCAAACAGATCAGCAGGGAATTCGACATATATACAATTGGAGATGGTTCATTTGAACGGTACTGTGCTTTGGAAGCGGATCTTGCAGTATAAAATGTTTTATTTGTTTTTGGTGCCGATTGTCGTTTACTACGCGATATTCGCGTACATCCCGATGTATGGCGTCACGCTCTCCTTCAAGAAATTCATGTACAACAAAGGTATTTTGGGCAGTCCGTGGGTTGGACTGGACAACTTCCGATACATCTTCAAGTATTCCGATTTCTGGACGGCGTTCCAGAATACGATTGTCATCAGTATCGGCAGGCTCATCATCGAGTTTCCGATGGCCATTATCGTAGCCTTACTGCTTAACGAAGTCGCAGGCTCCAAGCTGAAGAAGCTGTACCAGACCGTATTCACGTTTCCCCATTTCCTATCCTGGGTCGTGCTTGGCGGTATTCTCGTGAACATCCTTGGTAACACAGGCGCAGTTCATCTGGTGCTTTCGCATATTGGCCTTGAGAATGTCAGTTTGCTATCTGATCCTGATACGTTTAGAGGTTTGCTGTATTCGACGAATATATGGAAAGAAGCCGGCTGGGGAGCCATTATCTATCTCGCCGCTATTGCGGGGATTAGTCCTGAGCTGTATGAGGCTGCTTATATGGATGGCGCAAACAGATGGAAGCAAATGCTTCACATTACATGGCCATCGATTAACGGCGTTGCTGCAATGATGCTTATTCTGGCAGTCAGCGGCATCATGAACGGCGGCTTTGACCAAATTTTCAACCTGTACAGTCCCGGTGTTTACGATGTTGCGGATATTCTCGATACGTTTATGTACCGCTTATCGTTCTCAGGCAAAGTCAATCTTGGATTCGGTATTATTACGGCAGTTGGACTGTTTAAGTCGGTTATTAGTCTGGCCCTCTTGCTGATTGCTAATTATTTCGTGAAACGTATGGGTCAGGAGGGGCTGATGTAATGGCAGAAACTACAGTTGTAAATCAGAATGTCGGCGGTCAAGAAGAGCATCGTTTGGCAAATAGGGGAAAGAGCAAAGCAGATATCCTGCTGCATGCCATGTTTATCATCGCAGCAGTAGCGGCCATATTTCCGTTCTACACCGTATTAATCAGCTCATTCGGAACGCCAACAGGATTGATTTGGCCGACGACTTTTACACTTGAGGGGTACGAGCAGATTATTAAGTACGGCGTCGGCAGAGCTTTCGCGGTCTCGATGTCTGTTACAATCCTAGGTACGTTCATCAGCTTGTTTCTAACGACGGTTGCCGCTTATGCGCTCAGCAAGAGAGGGATGCCGGGCTGGAAATATATCATGGGCTTTATCATCTTCACCATGTTCTTCGGAGGCGGCCTTATTCCGTACTACTTGACGATTAAGGGCGTTGGCTTACAGAACAGCTATTGGGTCATGATTCTCCCATCGGCGCTCAATACGTTCTACATCTGGATCATGCTCTCCTTCTTCCGGGATTTTCCGGCGAGTCTGGAGGAGTCGGCCAAGATCGACGGGGCAGGGGATTTCGCGATCCTGATGCGCATTGTCATTCCGACCTCGATGCCGGTCATTGCTTCCATCTCGCTCTTCTATGCGGTGGATCGCTGGAATGACTGGTATACGCCGATGCTGTTCTTGACCGACGCGGATAAATATCCGATGCAGCTTATGCTGCGCAACATGTTGACTAGTATTTCTCAAATATTAAGCATGAATAACGGCGTATCGGTTATCGACCAATCGAAAGTGAAAATTCCGCAGGATTCGCTCAAAATGGCTGCGATCATGGTAACAAGCTTACCGATTATGGCCGTCTATCCCTTCCTGCAAAAGTATTTCACGAAAGGGGTGATGATCGGTTCGATCAAAGGATAATTCCTTTGTAGCTGATTACCAGTAACGGGGCCTTGAAAGATACATTACTTGAGGGGGAACAAGAGATATGAAGAACAAGAAAACTCTTACCGTAGGTCTTAGCGCAGCGCTGCTTGCAACCGGATTGCTGACAGGCTGTGGGTCGAATAATGATACAGCGAACAATTCGGGCAATACAGCTGCTACGAATAATGCTACGAACAATGCTGCGGCAACGGGGAATGGCAACGCTGCTGAAGCTGATCTGTACAAAGAACATCTGGAAGTGTCCATCGCGTATTTTGACATTGCTTCCGCGATTAAAGATGGCCAACAAGATGATATGCTCAAGATGATTCAAGATAAATTCAATATTACAATCAAACCGGTAAACGAATCTTGGAGCGATTACTCGGACAGAACGAAGCTGTGGGCCGCTTCCGGTCAACTGCCTGATGCATTCTTCTCCGATGCGACAAGCGGTGACTTGTTCAATCAATGGGTTGACCAAGGCATCATAAAGGCGCTGCCTGATGATATGAGCAGATTCCCGAATTTGAAGAAGTATATCGATCTTCCGGATGTTCAAGGTGCGAATGCTGCCGACGGCAAGAGTTACTTCGTGCCAAGGATGCTCGCTAACCGCAATGAGCTTCCGAACGACCGCGGTATTCTGATTCGTAAGGATTGGATGGAAGAGCTGGGTCTGAAGGATCCAACGACCTACGATGAGCTGAAGAATGTGTTGAAAACGTTGGCTGATAAGAAAGGCGTAATCGGACTTACGACTAACAATATCGGCTGGACGCATGACAGCGTATTCCACAACGTTGCTCCGGGCGGCGGCTGGTGGCAGAAGGTAGACGGCCAATGGATTCCGGGTTGGATGACGGATGGCTATGCCGAAGTGGTTGAACGCGAGAGAGATCTGTTCAAATCCGGTCTGATGGATAAGGATTTCGCGGTTCCGAACATGGATGCAGACGGCAAGTTTAATCAAGGTAAGGCAGCTGCAATCGTAACAACGGTGAAAACGATGACAGGTATGATTCCGGGCTGGACAGCAGCAAATCCGGGCTTGAAAATTATCGATCACGTGAAAATCTTGCCAAACATTCCGGCAGCGGACGGCAAAAACTACTTGTACGGCTATTTTGACTACTGGTCTGGCACACTCTTTAACGGTGAAGTTAGTGACGAGAAGCAAGAACGCATTCTCGCCCTGCTGGACTGGCTTGCGTCCCCAGAAGGCCAGAAGACCGTGTTCTACGGACTTGAAGGCGTTGACTGGGAGCCAAACGGCGATAAAATCACCAATAAACATTCAGGTGAAGAAGGCTTTGATCTAGCGAAGAAGTACCCGTCTTCAACCGTGTTCAACGGTCTGTCCATCTGGGGTGACGGCGTGCGTTACATTGAAGGTTATGGTCCGTCGGAGACAGAGCAAGTACAACAGTACTTGGATGGCGTTGAGGCAGAGGCGCTGAAAACCGGTGAGAAAGCTCCTGTGAACTGGGTTGTCAATTCGTTTGCAAGCTCGCTTAGCACAGGCGGCGGAGATATTGATGGTCTGGTAACCAAGCTTGTTATGGGCGATGAGGATATTAAAGCAGCGCTTAAGAAATTTGCCGATGAGCAGATGGGTCTTGGCTTGCAAGCTGCGATCGATCAAGTGAACGAGAAGTTCAAGGATGAGAACTAAATAGCAGCGTAACTGGAGTGGAGGCCTGAGTATAGGTTTCCGCTCCAGTCTTTTAAAATAAATTATTGAAATCGATTTCAAAGGATGGTATCTTAAAACGGTGGCACCAAAGAAAGCGTATACAAGACTGGATTTACCAGTTGCTGACCAGGTGTCCTAAACTTAGAGAAAAGGCGAATGCAAAATGGACATTAAGATTGTAGATGTCGCAAAAATCGCTAACGTTTCTCAGGCGACGGTTTCCCGGGTGCTCAACAACAATCCGATCGTGAAACCGAAAACGAGAGATGCGGTTCTCAAAGTCATTGAGGACCTGAAATATGTGCCGCATGCTGCCGCCAAGAATTTAAGGCAGCAGAAAACGATGACCATCGGCGTTATCGTGTCGGACATCAAGGTTTCCTACAATGCGGATATCGTGAAGGGCATTCAGAATAAGGCTTATTCCCAGAAGTATAAAGTCGTAATCTGTGATACTCAGAACGATATGGAGATTGAGCGTGAATATCTGCGGCTGCTCACGGATCGGAGTGTCGATTGTCTGATTCTGGTCGCCTCGCTTCTGCCGGAGAAGGAAGTACTGAACGTCGCGGAGAGAGGCTATATGGTTGGCCTTGTCGGTCGCAGCATGGATCATGAGAACGTCTTTAGCGTACATACGGACAATGTGAAAGCGGCTAAAGAAGCAGTTGAGCATCTGATTGCACAAGGGCATCGCGATATCGTTTTCCTAAGCGGGTATGCCAATGCCAAGGACAGCTATGATCGCCTGGAAGGTTATATTAAAGCATTAGGCGCACACGGTATCTCGTTTCACCCGGAGCTTGTCGAGAACGGCAACTTCAATGAAACCGGCGGCTATGCGGCGATGAAACGGCTGAGGGAGAAAGGTGCGGCATTTACGGCCATCTTCTCGGCTAATGATGAAATGGCACTCGGCGTGTACGAATACTGCAACGAAACAGGGATCAGCATCCCAAGCGAACTGGCGATTATCGGCGTCGATAACGACAGGGTATCCAAGTATTTGACCCCTTCCTTAAGTACGATTAACCAACCGAAGAACGACATGGGTTCTTTAATTGCGGATAAACTGATCCGCAGTATGAACGGCATGTTTGACTTGCCGCGCGTGTCGATCGTGGAGTCTCAATTGATCATACGTCAATCATCGGAGTTTAATAGAGCGTGATCATGCGTTTCTATTCCAGTGAAATTGAAATCGATTTCACTAATGGGATGAGTATTAAGTCCTATTGAATCGTTTCTAATGGATTAATTTATGAAATCGATTCCAATATTTCTGAAGGCGAGCAGCCTTCCGTTACTATCGGATACATCACACTTTATGTGTGTATCAACATAAATCGAAGTGGGGGATTCTCAATGAAATCCGGCAAGTTTGTCACTGTGTTTATGATTCTCGCAGTTGTATCGTCCATGCTAGCAGGATGCTCAGGCAAGAACAATTCGACCGAGAATGCCGCTGATAATACAGCGAGCACGGAACCGGCCAATGAAACGGCAACCGAAGCAACGAACGCACCGGAAGAAAAGCCGGCATGGATGACGGAGACGTTTACGCTGAAATACGCTGATGGCGGCGACAGCAAGATCGAAGACGACATGATGAAGGCCTTTATGGAGAAGTATCCGAACATTACGGTCGAGCATGACAAGAGCATCACATTCCCGCCTGAGCCTACACTGACAGCTGCAGCTGCAGCCGGCACGATGCCTGACGTTTTCGGGATGAAAGATATTCCACTAGCGATTACAAGCGATTGGCTGCTCGATCTGAGCCCTTACTGGGATAAAGACGAGGAATCCAAACAAGTGTATAAGAACCTTGCCGAAATGGCGGTATTTAACGGTAAACGTTATGCGATGGCAAACTTCCAATTTGCAGAAGGCGTATTCGTGAATAAGACGCTGTTTGAGAAAAACAATGTTCCATTGCCTACTTATAACTGGACGTTTGACGAAATGATCGATTTGGCGAAGAAGTTCTCGAAGCCGGATCAACACTACTACGGAATCGGCGGACCTTGGGGCGATTTGGCTTTCCAAGAGTGGGTACCGATGAACAATGACAATGAAATCGGTTGGAACACGTATGACGGAGAGAAGTTCCACTTTACGAACCAGCAATGGATCGACGCTTACAATTTGAAGTTAGAGCTTCGCCGCACGAAAGTCGACGATGTGATGACAGGCGAAGAGAAGAAGAAGCTGTGGGGCGACGAAGGCTCGTGGACATTCCAAAAGGGACATGTTGCGATGGCAGTCGATTTCTCTTGGAACATGGGCTGGATCCCGGGTGAGATGAAGAAAGGAGGCGCCGGCGATGTTGATTTCTATCCGATGCCTGCCGGCAAAGCGGGTCAGCGCATTCCGACTATTGTTGACTTCGTAGGCGTTTCCTCTACGACCAAATATCCTGAAGCGGCTTACGAGCTGGCTAAATTCATGACATGGGGTCAAGAAGGCTTCTTGAAACGTATCGACATCGAGAAAGCTGCCGGACAGCCGGTTACGAAGTATCCGGTAGCCGATCAACCAGAGGTATGGGCGAAGCTAGAAGCCAACCTTACATTGCCGGGCGAGAAAGAAGTCATGAAGCTGATGGCGAACGCGGTTCCTTATCCGATTGTTCCGGGCTGGAACGATTTCGCGGCATGGGATACCGAGAACAAGTTCACGGAGAAGCTGATGTCCGGCGAATATAAAGTTGCTGACAAAGCCAAAGAGTTCGAGGATAAAGTAAACGAGTTTGTTGCAAGCGCAAGAGCGAAGATGCTCGAGAATCAATAAATTTCATAGCAAATATCGCCCATAAGTGTGAAAGATATCCTCTTTCACACTTATGGCATTAATAAGCATAGGTAGGGAAGAAACTATGAAAAAACCGTTGCGCACTTTATTTTCAACATCCCTCATCGCATCTCTTCTTATCGGAGCTTGTCATCCGCTGCCGGTTGCAGCTGAAGGCGAAGCTGCCGCCAATGAGCAATCTACGCTGGCCAAGACTGAGACCTCTGAAGCGATGCAGCTTGAGAAAACCTATTCCCAAATGCTGAAGGAATGGTCGAAAGTTCCTGTCATTCCTCATGCTCATCAGCTCGTGAAACCCAGTGCAGATCCCCAGAACAAAGACCTTGTTGTCGCAATGTCGGGCAGCCAAGGTTATCCATCCGAAACTGTACGACTATCGCAAGGCTCGCATGTGACCGTCCAGGTCGAAGTCGAGCAAGAAGGGCTCTATCAAATTGGATTTGACTATCTTGTAACCGATGACGGCATTATGTCGACAGAAGGCTATATTCAGGTCAATCACAGCTATCCGTTCTATGAAAGCCGTAGAATTCTTTTCCCGAATCTGTGGGAGAACCAGCTGCTCAAAGAAAAGTACGACCGTTACGGCAATGAATTGCTGCCCCGTCCGGAGAAGGTGAAAGTATGGCAGCATACCTACGCGATGGACGCGAGCTACCTATACATGAGACCGCTTAAGTACAAATTGAACAAAGGCTTAAATACCATAACCATTGCTAGTACAAGAGGAGATTTGCTGCTGGGCGACATCACAGTAGACTCCCCTTCTGAGATAGATAGTTATGAGACGTATTCGAAACAGCAGAGGGACGAGTCAGACGACAGCAAGGACATGCAGACACCGCTTGTCATTGAAGCGGAGAACCCGAAGTATAAGAACAGCTCCTCGATGCGGGCAGTTCCCGTCACTGAACCGGGTATGACCCCTTACGATACGAAGAGGCGGCTGCTTAATGCGTTTGGCGGCTCATGGATGGACGGCGGACAAGCCGCTTCATGGGAAATCGATGCCCCGCAGGATGGCTACTACAAGATTGCTATGAAATATAAGCAAGACGCTTTGAAAGGCATGCCTGTTTTTCGTGAAATTAAAGTAGACGGTAAAGTCCCTTTCCAAGAGGCAGCGCATAGTGCGTTTCTCTACAGCAAGAAATGGCAGAACGAGACTCTGGGAGCGGACGGCAAACCTTATGAGTTCTACTTGACCAAAGGCAAGCATCTATTCACGATGACCGTTGACTTAGATCCGATTAGGCCGCTGATCGAAGATATCGAGAGCCAGATGAAAGAAATCAGCCGGCTGTCGCTGGAGATCAAGAAACTGACCGGCAATCGCATGGATGCTTATCGGGATTGGAATTTGACTGAGTATATTCCGAACCTGGATCAAACGCTGAACGCATGGGCAGATCAGCTTGATCAGGCGTACAGCACGATTCAGAAGCTGAATCCTGATTCGGATGAAATCGTCGAATTAGTCAACCTCAAGACAGCGGCGAAGCAGCTTCGTTCGCTTGCGACAGCACCGGATAAGCTGCCTAACCGGATGCCTTTATTCTCGGAAGGCGGGTCTTCCGTTTCGCAGCTGTTAGGCGATCTGCTGCAGCGAGTTTCCCAGTCTCCAATGCTGATGGACAAGCTCTACGTCTACCAGCAAGGGAAGCTGCCGAAGGCAAGCGCAGGCTTTTTTACCCACTTGAAAGAATCGATTAAACGGTTCTTCCTTTCGTTTACGAAACAGTCGTATTCCGCCTCGGCAAAGTCGAGCTCAGAGCTGAACGTGTGGATCAATCGCTCAAGACCTGAAGTCGAATTGATGCAGAAGCTCATCGATGAGGAATTTACGCCGGAGACGGGAGTAGCGGTTAAGCTCTCGATCATGCCGGATCAGAACAAGCTTGTTCTGGCTAACGCAACGGGCAGTCAGCCGGATGCGGCGCTAGGTGTAGAGAGCTGGATCCCTTACGATCTCGCTGTACGTAATGCGGCAGTCGATTTACGCAAATTCGATGATTTCGATCAAGTCGTGAAGCCTTTCTCCAAAGGCATGATGATTCCGCTTGCTTATGGGAACGGAATCTATGCGCTTCCGGAGACGCAGAACTTCTGGGTGATGTTTTATCGTAAGGATATTCTGGATAATTTGAAGCTTGCCGTGCCGGACACTTGGGATGATGTTGTCAATATGCTGCCCGAATTGCAGCGCTTAGGCATGAACTTCTTTGATCCGCTTGCCCAGTACAAAGGCTTTAAACCATTGAATGCTACGACCCCGTTCATCTATCAGGCGAATGGTGAGTTGTTTAATAGCGAGGGAACGAAGACGGCGATCAACAGCGAGCAGGCGCTGAAGGGCATTAAATTCATGACCGACCTGTTTACCATCTATAACCTGCCGCAGGATGTACCGAGCTTCTACCAGCACTTCCGGAATGGAACACTGCCGATCGGGATCTCCGATTTGACGAGCTATCTGCAGCTTAGAGCGGCTGCTCCGGAAATTGCGAACAGCTGGAAGATCGCGCTTCACCCCGGCATGCTCCAAGACGGTGTCGTGCAGCGCTGGTCACCTGCCGGCGGCGCAACAGGCATGATCTTTAAAGGCTCCAAACATGAGGATGAGGCGTGGACATTCCTGAAATGGTGGGTATCCACGAGCGTTCAGGTGGAGTATGCCAACTTGCAGCAAACGACGTTTGGGCCGCTGTTTATGTGGAACAGCGCGAACATGGATGCTTTCGCCCAGTCCGCATGGCCGGAGGAAGATAAGAAGGTCATTCTCGAACAGAGCAAGTGGGTACGCGAAGCTTCGCGTGTACCGGGCGCTTATATGGTAGAGCGGGAGCTCAGCAATGTGTACAACAGCGTCGTGTTCAGCGGAGATAATCCGCGTACCGCTATCGATGATTCCGTCATTCGGGCGAATCGCGAGATCGATAAGAAGATGGAGGAATTCGGGTTCTACAAAGACGGTAAACTCGTGAAACCAAACCCGGTTCCGACAATCAATACGATAGATAAGTGGGTTGAAAAGAAATGAAGAAACCAAAAAAATACGAAGCCTATTGGTATTTATCGCCTTACCTTCTTATGTTCTTCATGTTTATCGTCGTTCCCGTCTTAGTAGCGATCTATCTGTCGTTTACGAGCTTCAATACGATCGAGCTGCCCAAGTGGATCGGCTTCAAGAATTATACGGCGATTTTTACGCAGGACGATGTTTTTATGCAGAACGTCCTTCCCAATACGATTAAATTCGCGCTTATCGTAGGGCCGGGCGGTTATGTCATCTCGTTTCTGCTCGCTTGGATGCTGGCGCAAATTTCGCCAAAGCCGCGGACCATATTGGCGTTGATCATTTATTCGCCGTCGATGACAATCGGTGTCGCAATGACAGTCGTTTGGTCGATCTTCTTCAGTGGGGATCAGACTGGATATTTGAATGCGTTCTTAATGCGCATAGGGCTCATTAATATGCCGATTCAGTGGCTGCAATCGCCGGAGTACTTAATGTCGATCATGATTATCGTCTCGCTATGGGGCAGCATGGGCGTAGGTTTCCTTGCGATGCTTGCCGGCGTACTGAACATCGATCAATCGATCTACGAAGCCGGTTATATCGACGGCATCAAGAATCGATTCCAAGAAATCATTCATATTACGATTCCGTCTATGAAACCGCAAATGCTGTTCGGTGCCGTTATGGCGGTCGTCACAACCTTTCAATCCGGCGATCTCGGGGTGCAGCTCTCAGGCGGTAACCCGACACCGCAGAACTCCGGGCAGGTAATGGTCAATCACATTGCCGATTACGGATTAATTCGTTACGAGATGGGCTACGCCTCAGCGCTGTCGGTTATCTTGCTGGTTGGCATCTATGGATTGTCCAAGTTTTCCTGGAAGCTGTTTGGCGAGAAAGAGTAAGCCTGGCTCGTCTTGCGGCTTTACGAAGGACGTTTTCCATAGGAAATCATTGAGGAGGTACGCTTCATGTCTTATCAGGGCACGAAAATAAATCCGTCGAAATTCCACCCTAGTCAGTTGAAATTTTATGTCATCTTAATCCCGCTTGCGATGGTGATGATGCTTCCGATTGTCTTTATCGTGTTTCATGCATTCAAGCCGGTCAATGAGCTGTTCGCGTTTCCGCCGCAGTTTCTCGTTCATCATCCAACGCTTGCGAACTTCCAGCAGCTTGCGGGATTTACGGGTGATTCGGGGATTCCGTTTAGCCGGTATGTATTCAATAGCTTGTTCGTTACGTTAAGCGTCATGTTTCTATCGGTATTCATCAGTTCATTAGCGGCATACACCTTGTCCAAAATGAAATTCAAACTGCGTGCGACTTTGTTTGAGATTAATACGGTTGCACTCATGTTTGTGCCGATTGCCGTACAGATCCCGCGGTTTCTGGTCGTGGATGAGAGCGGCATTATGGATACTTATCTGGCTCATATTTTGCCGCTGCTGGCGATGCCGATCGGTCTGTTCCTGCTCAAGCAGTTCATCGATCAGGTGCCGGATGAATTGAAGGAAGCGGCGGTAATGGACGGAGCCGGCGAGTTTCTCGTATTCCGCAAAGTCATCATTCCGGTTATTATGCCTGCTTTGGCCACTGTAGCGATTCTAGCGTTTCAGGCTGTCTGGAATAACATCGATACATCATCGTACTACGTCAATGACGAGAGCTTGAAAACAGTGGGCTTCTATATGAGCACGCTGGTCAGCACGAATGGCAATACGGTTGCCGGACAAGGGATGTCCGCAGCCGCATCGCTGCTGATGTTCCTGCCGAACTTGATTATCTTTATTTTCTTGCAGAGCAAGGTCATGAATACCATGGCACATTCCGGATTGAAGTAGGCAGGGAGGCACTCATGAGAACGCGATTATTATCCATATCCATGCTTATGGCTGCATTTGCAATCTGCCTATCGCTATTTCCGGGCTTTGCACATGCAGAAGCAACCTATAAAACATATTCGCAAGATGCGTTCCGGACACCCGATGCTTATGAACCGGTAGGCGCGATCGAGAAAGCCGGAGATACCGATTTCGTGGGACCATCGGATATTTACATAGACGAGAAGGACGTGCTCTATGTCGCAGATACGGGCAACAAACGAATCGTCGAGCTAACGCGAGACGGCAAGCTGATCCGATCGATCGGCACGGACGTGCTCCAGTCGCCAACAGGTGTATTCGTGGACACCAATGGCGCAATCTTCGTAGCGGACAACGGCTTGGAGCAAGTCTTAAAGTTTAACAGCGAAGGTTCAGTGGTGCAGAAGTTCATTAGGCCCGACTCACCCTTGTATGGAAAGAGCACACCGTTCAAGCCGATGAAGGTCACCGTAGATAAACGGGGAAACGTCTATATCATTAGCGAGGGTACGACCAACGGGGTCATTCAAATGAGTCCGGCCGGCGATTTTGTGGGCTTCTTCGGAACCAACCAAACCCAGCCGACATTGAAGCTGAGGCTGCAGCGGTTCTTCTTCACCGAGAAGCAGATGGAGAAGCTGTTCAAGAGCGTACCGAACACGCCAACCAATATCGCGATTGAAGGCAAAGGATTAGTCTACACCGTGACGCAGGGGGATTCGAGCGAATCGATCAAACGGCTGAACATTTCCGGGTATAACCTGCTTCCTTCGGGGATATTCTGGGACCCCACCTACACGGACATGTTCGTTTCCGCCAGCGGCAATATTTTCCTAGTCAGTCAGAAGGGCTATTTCTATGAAATCAGCTCTGAAGGCGACTTGCTGTTCCAATCCGGGTCGCCTGACGATGGCAAGTCCCGCAGAGGCTTACTGCTGAACGGGTCTGGCATCGCACTTGACTCCAGAGGTCATATCTACATTACGGATAAAGAACGAAATATCATCCAAATGTACGAGCCGACCGAATTTGCAGAGCTTGTCCATACTGCGCTGGATCTGTACAAGGAAGGCTTCTATGTGAAGAGCCAGCAGCCTTGGCACGAAGTAGATCAGCGAAACAGCCTATTCTTCCTGGCGCACAGAGGGCTCGGCGATGCTTATATTAAGCAGCAGCAATACGCTGACGCTATGGATGAATACAAGAAAGCAAACGACGTTGACGGTTATTCCAACGCCTTCTGGGAGATTCGCAACCGCTGGCTGCAGCAGCATCTGCTGAATGTCATCTTAATCGTCATTGGCCTTATGCTGCTGCGTTCAATTCTAAAGCGTATCCATCGCAAGACAGGGGCATTCGGAGCGGTAATCCGCATGAACAAACGTATGTTGAACATCCGAATCATCCAAGAGCTTCTCTTCCTATTCCGATTCATCAAGAAACCGATGGACGGTCTGTATGGCATGAAGGAAGAAGGCAAAGTATCGAATTTATCCGCAACGCTGCTCTATGCGCTGCTCTTGATCGAATATGTGTTCACGCTGTATAATACCGGCTTTATTTTTAATCAAGTTGATTCCACTTCCATTAACCTGACCAAAGAGCTGGCAATGATGATCGTGCCGCTTGCCGTGTGGGTGATTTCGAACTATCTCGTGAGCACGATCAGCGAAGGTGAGGGAAAGTTCTCCGAGGTCTATCAAGGGACGATCTATTCCCTTGCGCCTTATCTGATCTTTCATCCTTTCGTAGTCATTGCATCCAACTGGCTGACGCTGAATGATTCGTTTCTGTTTAGCTTCGCGAATACGATCATTACGGCATGGTGTGCCATCCTTCTCTTCATCATGGTGAAGGAAGTGCATGACTATACGATTCGGGAAACGTTCCGCAATTTATTCATCACGTTGTTCACGATGCTTATCGTCAGTTTGGTGGTCTTTATCGTGTACGTCATTTTACATCAGGTTTACGACTTCGGTTACTCTGTCATACAGGAGATGATTACGCGTGCGGAACTATAAATGGATCAAACGACTGCTGTCATTCGCATTGATAGCCGCATGCGTGGCCTTCTTTGCACATCTGTATATGGGCGGATCCTCGAAGGAACAAGAGGATACGTCTTCGGCCGAAGTGCTGGCAGCTGCTTTTCCAGACAAGCCTGCCCCCCAAAGTCCGCAGTCTTCCGACTATCGGCAGGTAGCGGAGAACGAGCGGCTGATCTTGAAGCTGAAGGAAGATACGCTTGGCATTCAAGTGGTAAATAAACAGTCGGGTTACGTCTGGGCTTCCGATATCGCCAAGCCGGATGCGAACGAAACGTGGCTGAATTTCATTCATTCAGCGATTTCCTTTGATTATTTCAATAAAGCCGACAACAACCCGATTCGCACAGATTTGACCAGTCAGACGAATAAGAGCGTGCAAGTGAAGCCGATCGATCAAGGCTTTCAGGCGACGATTCGCTTCAACGATCTGAAGATCGGCCTAGACCTGGTCGTGAAGCTAGAAGGCAGTCAAGTTGTCGTCGACGTTCCGCAGAAGAGCATTATTGAAGGCGCGGACAGCAAGCTTGCTTCGTTGATTCTATATCCGTTTCTCGGCGCAACGAAAGGCGGAGATATCGACGGCTACATGTTTATCCCGGACGGGTCAGGCGCGTTAATCAAGTTTGCGGACAATAAAGGTAAATTCAAAACCCAATATGAAACGAAAATATACGGCGCGAATGACGGGGTAGAAATTGCGCGGGTAACGGACAATCTCAAGGACGGGGCGAAGGATCCTTATACGGCTCAGTTTCCGGTATTCGGAATGGTCCACGGGGAAGGGAAGCATGCACTGCTTGGGATTGTAGAGAATGGCCGCTATAATGCCAAGATTCTCGGCTACGCGAATGGTGTGAACACACCTTATAACTGGACGACTGCGCAGTTTCTCATCCGCGAATCGTATTTGCAGCCGACAAGCCGCACGATGGGCGGAATCGTCGTCTACGAGAAGAACCGCAACCCGGAAGATATGCAGCTGCGCTACTCCTTCCTGGAGGGAGAAGATGCGAGCTATATCGGAATGGCAAACGATTACCGTAATTATCTAATTAAACAGGAAGCTTTCCCGGCTGAGCCGCAGCCTGCGGGGGAACTCGATATTCCGATTCATTTGGACGTCCTTGGAGCGGAAACGGAGAAAGGCTTATTCTCTAATGGCATTATTCCGATGACGACGGCGGCGCAGCTTGAATCCATGCTGGACCAGCTCCATTCAGAAGGAGTCAAACGACCATCTGTCGTGTATAAAGGCTGGAATAAAGGCGGAGTATCGGGCACTAATCCTGCTCCGGTCAGCTTTGAATCGGCACTCGGATCGGCAGCGGATTTTGCCGGACTGAAGAGCCGCATTGATGATCTTGGCGGCAAGCTTTATTACTATACGGATTTCACGACCGCTTATAAAGAATCGAAGAACTTCTCCGCACGTGCCGGAGCCGCAAGGAAACTGGATAAGTCGCTGCTTACGCTTCCGACTTATCAGGAAGTATACCCTTCGATGTATTACATGTCGGCTGACTATGCGCAGCAGGTCGTAAGCGATAATCTCGGCAAGTACAGCAATAAGGGTATCGGCTCCGTTGCAGTGGATATTACGCCTTTTGAGTTGTTCTCCGAGCGGGTAGACAGTACGGTATCAAGCCGCAGCCAAACGGCGGCCGCCTATGGCGAGCTCATGGACATGCTCAAACCGGCCATGACTTCAATGGCGATGTACCGGCCAAACGATTATATGCTCCGTTATGCCGATGAGCTGCTCAATATTCCGATGCACTCCTCGCAGTATACGTATACGAGCGAAGAAGTGCCGTTCGAGCAGATTGTGCTGAAGGGATACAGGAACTATTTTGCCGAGCCGATCAACTTCTTCGCCAATCCGCGTAAAGAGGTGCTTAAGATGATCGAAACCGGTTCGTACCCCTCCTATTACTTAACGGGCGAGCCGTCTTTCCGCTTGATGCATACCAATTCCAGTGACGTCTACGCGTCGTCGTTCGCGGATTGGAAAGAGAATATCGTGAGCACATACCGAATGGTCAATGATGCGCTGAAACCCGTGCAATACGCCACCATGAAAAAACGGGAATGGCTTACGGACGGTGTTGTCCAGGTTACTTATTCAAACGGGAAAGCCGTTATCGTGAACTATAACGACCAATCCTATGACAGCCAGAACGGCTCCGTGCCGGCGCTTGGTTTTAAAGTAATTGAGGTGAATCTGTAATGGCTGCCATTCGATTAACGAACAAACGGAGAAAAGCATTAGTGGGTACGGCATTCGTCGCGCCTTGGATCCTCGGATTCTTCTTATTCGCGCTGCGGCCGATGATTTATTCGCTATATCTAAGCTTCCAGAAGGTGAAAGTGACGCCGCTTGGTATTAAGACAGATTATGTAGGCTGGGATAACTACAAATACGCGTTTGTGTCGGACGCTACGTTCGTCGAGAAGGTACTTCATTATTTAAGAGATATGGCACTCAATGTGCCGATTATCGTGACCTTCTCCCTGATCATCGCGATGCTGATCAATCAGAAGATTAACTTCCGCGGGGTATTCCGGACGATATTCTTCTTGCCGGTGATCATTACGAGCGGCCCGGTTATCAACGAGCTGCTCAGTCAAGGCGTAACGACCATACCGAACATCGAATCATACGGCATGTTTGCGCTCGTTAAGGAGAGCTTGTCGCCCGCTGTTGCCGGGCCGGTTATGTACTTGTTCAAACAAATCATTATGGTGCTTTGGTTCTCGGGCGTGCAAATCTTGATCTTCTTAGCCGGTCTGCAAAAGGTCGATCATGCGCTCTATGAAGCAGCAAGAATCGACGGGGCTTCGCGCTGGGAGATGTTCTGGAAGCTGACGCTTCCGATGCTGATGCCGCTTGTGGTCGTCAATTTCATTTATACGATCGTGTATATCTCGACCTTCGCACTGAATGAGATTATCGCCATGATTCGAGACAACATGTTCAATACCTCAACCGGATTTGGCTATGCAACGGCGATCGCGTGGATTTATTTCATCATTATCGCCATTGTGCTCGGCATCTGGACTGCACTGCTGCGCACGAGAAAGAGTTAGGGAGGGGACAGTATGGTGAATTCAAACGTAAAGGCCGTGCTGAGCCGTATCCGCAAGATCGTTTTCGGCGTAGGGGAGAATGACGGACTGGTTTTTAAAGCGGTCGTCTATTTGCTTCTCATTGGAATCGGCTTTATTTATTTATATCCGCTGATTTACATGTTCGTAAACAGCTTTATGAGCTTGGATGATTTGGTTAACTCGATGGTCAAATGGATACCGACCGAGCTGTATACCGAGAACTACACCAAGGCGCTGCAAGTACTGGACTTCAATAAATCACTGCTGCAGACGATTCTGGTGGCGAGCGTGCCTGCTGTTGCACAAACGATCATGTCAGCCGTTATTGGCTACGGCTTTGCGCGATTCGACTTTCCCTTGAAGCGGTTATGGTTCGTGCTCATGATCGCGACCTTTATCATCCCGCCTCAGGTGACGATGATCCCGACTTATTTGATGTTCAAGGATTATCACTTGCTGGGCACGCTCCAAACGTTCATTTACCCGGCACTTCTGGGTCAAGGCTTGAAGGGCGCGCTGTTCATCATGATTTTCTATCAATTCTTCAAACGGCTGCCTGCCGTGTTGGAAGAAGCGGCTCAGATCGACGGCGCGGGTTATTTTAAAATGTTTTATCGCATCGCCGTGCCGACAGCCGGTCCGGCCTTCATCATCGTCTTCTTGTTCTCGTTCGTCTGGTACTGGAATGAATCGTATTTGGCGGCTTTGTATTTCGGCAATTCGCTGACGATTCTGCCGCTTGAGCTGCAGCGATTCAGTGACAGCTACTCGAAGATGTTCCCTCCGGGCACGCCGGGAAGTCAGCTGAACGAGGCGATCAAGATGGCAGGTACGATGTTGACGATTGCGCCGCTGTTGGTTGTGTACTTCTTGCTGCAGCGATGGTTCGTAGAGGGAGTGGATCGTACGGGGATTACGGGAGAGTAAGGACTAGTGGGGGCTAGGTCGCTGCGCGTGCGGAATCATTGTTTCGATCGCTGTTGTCCTCGGAATTCTTTGAATTAATCTCCGTAGGAGATGAATTCCGAGGACAAAGGCGAACGCTGACGCTTCTACACACTGACTCCGCCTTGCTCCGCTTTGGCCCCCACACCTCTCCCGTGCGCTGCCCGCACGGATTTTTAGAGCAGGGGGCCGCTCGCTGTATGACTTTGCTCGCGTGTATGTACGCTTCGCGCACATAATAAAAAATGGAGGTACAACAATGACAACTGACAAAATACAGGTATCAGATAACGGATGGAAGCTAGTTTGGAACGAGGAATTTGATGGGCCGGAGATTGATTTGACGCGATGGGATTATGATATTGATGGTCATGGCTGGGGGAATAATGAGCTGCAGTATTATACGAGAGAAGCCAGAAACGCTTATATCGAGGACTCTAAGCTTATTATTAAAGCGATCAAAGAGGAATACGAGGGTAGCCCTTATACTTCTGCGAAGCTGGTTACGCGGAACAAGGTGGATTGGACGTATGGACGTTTTGAGATTCGCGCGAGGCTGCCGTATGGTCAAGGCATTTGGCCGGCTTTCTGGATGATGTCTACCGACCTGCAAGTTCATGGCGACTGGCCAAGTGCCGGCGAGATCGACCTTATGGAGATGTGCGGGCATGAGCCGAACAAAGTGCATGGCACGCTTCATATGGGCAACCCGCATTACTATAAAGGGGATTGCTATACGCTGGAAGAAGGTATTTTCGCCGATGATTTCCATATATTTACGGTGGATTGGACGCCAACTCAGATGCGCTGGTACATCGATGGCCAGTTGTTCTATAAGAGCAGCGAATGGTATACGCGCGAGACGGAAACGTCCGCAGTCGAGCCTTATCCGGCTCCGTTCAACAAGCCTTTCTATTTGATGCTGAACCTTGCTGTTGGCGGCAATTGGCCGGGGTATCCGGATGAGACGACCGTATTTCCTCAGACGCTGGAAGTCGACTATATTCGTATTTATCAGCCGGAAGACGGTCATTATGGACCTGCAATCTAAACGAGCTTAGGGGGATTTCCTGCGATGACAGATCCAATCTGCACCTATACCGGCATTCGTACGACATTATCTTTGCAGCCGATAGATGGGGTCCATGTTCCGTTCCAGAACGGGATTCCCGTTCCTTCCTTTGATCCACAGGAGCGGTTAAAGCTGGATTTGGGCGGCATATGGAAGAAGCAGCGTTTCGAGGCTGACCATGATTTCTCCATGTCCGAACGCGATGAGCGCTGGTTCGTTCAAGCAAGGGAGGAAGCGGGAGGCCGTACGGAAATCAGCTACAATGATTCCGCATGGGAAACGATCATGCTGCCTATTCCCGAGAATAAGCTCCAAGGCATTGAAGCGGCAAACTCCAGCGAAACCTACGAGAATGGTGTCTGGTATCGCCGTTCGTTCATGCTGGGAACGGAATGGACCGGCAAAGCGGTTACGCTGCATGCCCTGTCCATAAGCTACGTTGCCGATGTGTGGGTGAACGGCAAATGGATCGGATATCATGAAGGCGGCTATACGCCTTTCGCCCTCGATCTTTCCATGCACGTTCGCTATGGCGGAGAGAATACCATCGTCATTCGCGTGGATAATCCGCCTTGGGGCAGCCGCAGCGATATTATTCCGGCTACGGCTGGGACGGACTTTTTCAACTATACCGGTGTCATACATGATTTATATTTGAGCGGCAGTGCAGCGTGCCATCTGGCGAGAGTAGATGTTGTTCCTCTTGATGTGGAGGGGAATATACGCGTGACGGCGGTCGTGGAGAATCGTTCAGACCTGCCTGCTGCTTGTAAGCTGCAAGGCTCGTTGTTTGAGGCGGATCAAACCGCTGAGGCATTTCTCAGCTCCCCGTACGCCTCGCAAATCAAAGGCGCTCAGGCGTCATGGAATGGCGAACTATCTGCTCAGCTCGCGCTGCGTGCGAGGGAGACGAGAGCGGTTGTGTTCGACGTGTGCGTGGAGGATGCGAAGCTGTGGGCGTTCTGGAAGCCTAATTTATATATAGGGGAATTCACGCTTTCCAATACCGAAGGGCAGACGGATTGCTTCCATACGCAATTCGGCATTCGGACGATCACGACCGAAGGAACGGACATGCTGCTTAACACGCGCGCGATCTTTCTAGCCGGTATTGCCCGTCATGAGGAATGGCCGGACACTGGCAGGACAGCGACATGGGATCGGATTCGCGATGATCTGGTACAAATGCGCGAAGAGTTGCATGTCAACTACGTGCGCACCGCCCATTATCCAAACCATGTATTTACGGGAATGCTGCTGGATCGGCTCGGGCTTGCCACGGCAAGCGAAATTCCGCTGTGGCAGTTTACACGGGAGCATTTCGAGGTGCAGGAAGAGAAACGGCTGAGCGATCAAATGTGGCGGGAAATGGTATTCTCCCAATACAATCGTCCTTCCGTGCTCATGTGGAGCACGCAGAACGAATCGGTAGAGGTGGAGCTGCGGACAGTCTATAACAAACGACTTGTTCATGATCTGAAGACACGCTACCCAGACGGCCGTTTGACGACGCAAAGCGCTGCGGCAGATCAGCCCGGCGCGCATGATCCATCGATGGAGCCGCTTGATGTGGCGAGCTGGACGATGTATTTCGGTATTTTCCATGGAAGCACGTACTACGAAGGAACGCGTCAGTTCCTAGAGGATGCCCATCGCTTATGGCCGAATAAGCCAATCGTGAACACCGAATACGGACACTGGTCCGGCGAGAACAACATCGTGAGCGATACCCAAATCGAGACCTATAAGGAAACGTTGAAGGCGTTAATGGAGCGAGCGGTCATTTTGCCGGATGGGACGAGAAATAAAGATGGATTCTTAGCTGGCATCGACTACTGGATTATGTATGATTGGTATGTGAACCACAATAATTGGATTGATACCTTCGGCATCTATCATATGGATCGCAAGACGAGTAAGCCTGTCGGGGAGCTCATCAGGCAGGATTATCGATCGTTTACGAAGCATGAAGGCGGATTCGTCAACGAAGAGCATGAATAGCGAATAGAGCAGGAGGAACTGTACGCATGAAATATCAAATATTCAGCATGAATGAATGGATCTACCCGGATAGCGTCGTTTCGGAGGACGGCATCACAGCGATCAAGCTGGCAACAGCAAGAGGCAGCTATGCTGCATGCCAGATTCTATTTAACGATGCAGTGCCAAATGCCGAGATTCATTGCGAGTTTGTGCGTTCGACGGGCAGTGTATTCCTGCGTCAGCCGGAGGTCTATCAATTAATTGATATTTATGTAGAGAAGAACACGGGTCCGATTAGTCACTGCGTGAATGAAGGTGAATCGGCGGAAGGCTATACCACGCGACAAGCGCCGTTTCGCGTATATGAGGCGATGAAGCCGCTGACTGAGGGCGTCATGACTCGCGGCGCTACGGAAGCGTTGTATCTGTGCTGGGAGATTCCGGTCGATGCCGGGACCGGAAATTTCACAGGTGAGGTGGCTGTTACGATCGGAGAAGAGACATGCCTCATTCCGGTCGAAATGGAGGTCTATCAGGCCGTGGTACCGAAGGAGGAAACACTTGCCGTCACCAACTGGTTCAGCCTGCCGAATATGGCCAAGCGCTATAACGTTGAGCTATGGTCGGAAGGGCACTGGGCGATGATTGAGAAGTACGGCAGATTGATGCGCCGGGGACGCCAAACGCATTTCTGGGTGCCGATGGATGCGGTGCAGGTCAGCCTTGTCGGCGAGGATCGCTATCAGTTTAATTTTGCTAGGGCGGAGCGGCTTATTCGGATGTACTTCAGCCTTGGGTTTACCCATATTGAAGGCGGTCTGGTCGCCGGGCGCAAAGATTTCTGGGGCTCGGAATTTTTTATTTGGAATACATGGAACGGCGGCGAGGCGATCAAGGCAATATCGACGGAAGGATATGCCTACTTGTCGCAGTTTCTGCCTGCGTGGCGTACGTTCCTCGAGCAGAATGGCTGGCTGAGCAAGCTGGTACAGCATGTAGCGGACGAGCCGATCGGAAGCAGCGTCGAGGAGTATCGCATCCTATCGGGGATCGTGCGGAAATTCATGCCGGGCATTCCACTGCTCGAAGCAGTTGAAACCTACGATCTGGCCGGTTCGGTCGACATTCTGGTACCGAAGAATATCTACTACTTGGAACATCGCGAACAGTTCGAGAAGCTGAGAGCGCTTGGCGACAAGCTGTGGTTCTACACCTGCTGCTTCCCGGGCGGCTCCTCGATGAATCGCTTGTGGGACATGCCTTTGCTGCGGACGCGGTATTTGCATTGGGGCAACTATAAATACGATTTGGAAGGTTTCCTGCACTGGGGACTTAACCATTGCGATGACGATAAAGACCCGTACGAGCAGACAGATCTTTGCTTCCCGCCGGGAGATACGCATATTACGTTCCCGGGAACGAACGGTCCGATCGGAAGCGTACGCCTAGAGGCGATGCGTGCAGGCATCGAGGATTACGAGCTTCTGATGCAGCTTGCGAAGAAGGATAAGGCGCTCGCAGATGAACTGACGCATAGCTGCCTAATCAGCTTCAATGAGGCAAACGAGGATCCGGCGCACTTCGAACAGGTGCACATTAAACTGCTCGCGGCACTTTCGGAGGAGGGATAAGATGACACAGACTGCCAATTTTGAGACGAGATGCGTCCATTCGCTTATGAAGGTATTTGCCGACGAGGAGCTGCCGGAGTCTGCATTTCATGAAGGCTCAGCGCTGCTTGGCGAGTATTATTCCTTTCAGGTCGCCTACCGCGCCGCTTATCTGATGAAGAACATTCGAGTAATTGCCGAATCGTCGGATTTGGCGGATGCGATAACGATTAGAAGTGTCGGTCTTGTACCGTCCGAGCTTACAAACTACAACGACCCCGACGATTATTTGCTGCGGACAACGCCGGGGCTTTATCCGGATCCGCTGTATCCGCTTGAGGATGGCACTGTACATGCACTTCCGAAGCAGTGGCGCTCCGTGTGGGTGACCGTTCAGCTCCAAAACGATGCCGTACCCGGCGTCCATCCTATTGTCATCCGGTTCACGGATGAAGCGGGAGTGGAACTGGGGTCGGAAACTTTCCGACTGGATGTCATCGGCGTCAAGCTGCCGGAACAGCGTCTTCTCCATACGGAATGGTTCTATTTCGATTGCCTTGCGACCCAGTACAATGTCGAGATGTTCTCGGAAGCGCACTGGAGCATCGTCGAGACCTATGTTGCTCACTATGCCGAATATGGCATGAATTTGATTTTGACGCCGCTGTTCTCTCCGCCGCTTGAGCTGGATTACGGGAAATATCGCCCGACTGTCCAGTTGATTGGCGTGAAGCGTATAGGCAGCGAGTATCTGTTTAATTTCTCGCTGCTGGAGAGATGGGTTGCGCTATGCCGCCGTAATGGAATTCAGCGGTTTGAGTTTTCCCATTTGTTCACACAGTGGGGAGCGAAGCATGCACCGAAGATCTTTGCGGAGCTCGAGGGTGAGCATGTGCAAATTTTCGGCTGGGAGACGGATGCCGCCGGAGAAGAATATAAACAATTCCTCACGCAGTTCATTCCTGAACTGGTGAAGTTCATTCGATTGCATGGCCTCGAGCAAAGCTGTTATTTTCATTTGTCCGATGAGCCGACTCTCCATGACTTGGAATCGTATACGAATGCAAGTACGCTTGTCCGCTCGTTATTTGACGGCGAGTTTCCGATCATTGACGCCTTATCGGAATATGAGTTCTATGAGAAAGGGCTGCTGACGCATCCCGTTGTATCGACGGAGCATATTCACACTTATATTGCCGGAGAGGCCGATCCGCTCTGGGCGTATTATTGCTGCTGCGAGTACAAGCATAACGAATCCAATCGTTTCTTCAATATGCCTTCGGCGCGCAACCGAATTATTGGCGTGCAGCTGTACAAGCACAATATACAAGGGTTTCTGCATTGGGGCTACAACCACTGGTACTCCCAGCGTTCGCGCCGAGCCATTGATCCGTTCACGGTGACGGATGCCGACCATGCCTTCCCTTCGGGAGACGCGTTCTTGGTCTATCCGGGCAAGAGCGGTCCGATCACGTCCATTCGTTTGGAAGTTCTGCGTGAGGCATTCCAAGATGTTCGCGCGCTTCAATTGCTGGAGAGCTATATCGGCAAAGAAGCGACGGTTGCACTGCTGGAAGAGAATATGGCGGGTCCCCTCACGTTTAGGGACTATGAGAAAGGCAGCGCTTGGCTGCTGCGCATGCGTCAGCGCGTGAATCAGTGGATTTATGCTGCAAGCAAGGGGAATTCTCATGCTGAAACAATCTGAGTGGATGGAGCCGATGCTCGTTCATGAGTCGCAGCCTTGCGGGCCTGTGCCAACCGTATGCGATGAAGAGGGCATCTACCCGTATGTGAGTTTTAGTGAGACGGCAGAGCGGCCGGTTCTCCGCAAGCTGCGGATGATCGCCATTGAGAATGAATGGCTGAAGGTTACGGTATGCCCGGATTTAGGCGGCAAAATCCATTCCATTCTCGACAAACAGAGCGGCAAGGAAATGTTGTTCAACGCAGGAGCAGTGCGGCCGGTACGCATATTGCCTCGTATGGCTTTTATTAGCGGCGGCATCGAGGTAAGCTTCCCTATTGCGCATACACCTGTTCAGATCGAAGCCGTGCATGCCGTTGCCGAGCAAATCGAGGATCGGCTGTATGTGTGGTGCGGCGAGCGGGAAGTGCGCTACGGGATGCATTGGACGGTAGAATATTCGCTGGGCGAGAAGGACCGCTTCTTAACTCAGCGGACAACGTTTATGAATCCCACCTCGCAGGCGCATGCGTGGATGTCTTGGTCGAACGCTGCGCTCCCGGCGCGCGCGGATTCACAGTTTCACTTTCCGACAGGACATGTGCTTCGGCATGCGGATGTGCTTGAAGAGCTGGAGTGGAGCGGCGATCGTGAATACCGTTTGACGGACTTCGATCGGATGCAGGGGTTCTTCTGGAAGACATCCGACTGCACGGCATTCGGGATGTACACGCCGAGCTTGGGAAGCGGCTTATACCATATCGCTGACCCGGCGGAGACACCGGGGATGAAGCTGTGGTTATACGGCACAGGGAGACATGAAGCCTGGGCGCATCAGACTGCGCAGCGCAATGAGAGCTATGTCGAGATTCAAGCGGGGCCGCTGCTTGAGCAGGCGGACAACACGAAGCTGCAGCCCGGTGCTCGTCATACGCATACCGAATATTGGATACCAAGCACGGTGCCGCTGGATATTCGGGGCCTTGCGCTTCCGGCTCCGCAGCTCGTAGAGCTTAGCCGGGTGCCGTTATTCGATTGGGTGAAGCGGGGGATGACGCTGCCTTGGCTGGAGCTGCTGACCGCTTACAGCGGAGGTACATGCGAGGTGTTTCCTGCCCCGCCTGAACCGGAGAGCTTCTGCTGGCCGCCATCTGGGATGGAGAGACTCGGCGAAGCGCTGTACTGGGCAGGGGCGGAAGATCCGGGCGAAGCGAACCGCTCGCTCTGGAGCTATTACCATGCAGTATGGCTGGCGGCGCAAGATCAGATAGATGATGCAATTGGGCTTCTGCAAACGCTGAATGTGGACTGCGCTTACGCGCTGCTTGGAAGGCTGCTGCGCGTCGTGAAGCAGGAGTACGAGGCGTCAAGAATAGCGTACGAGAGCATCGAATCCACTGCATGGAAGCTGCATCCGCAGCTGTTTATTGAGCGGGATATGACGCTCGAAGCTATTGGGCATTCCACATTGGAGGAACGGGAGCGCTGGTTCAAGCAGGTAGATGCGCTGCAAGACGATGGGCTGGTGGAGCGCAGAGCGGCTATGTTAGTCGCTCGGGGTTCGCTGACCGAAGCGAAGGCCCTCTTGGAGAATCACCGGTTTGGGAGCATTCATCAGCGCTATGAACGCACACTGCTCTGGATGCGAATTCATGAAGCGCTCGGCACGCCCAATACCGATATTCCCGACCATTTGGGTGAGGACGATTTGGCCATTTACGGTGCATACCGCGTATCGGATGCGAACAAGGAAACTTAGCTTTTAAGGCAAAGCCGCCTCTTCATTTTGAAGGGGCGGCTTTTTTTGTCGGTCGGCGGAACGAGAGCTTGGTCCGTCTCGCCGCTGGGCGGTTTTTTGGATATAAGGACACTCTTCGCCGCATAAAGATAACAAACAACGGTAGCATTCGGAGGCGATCGGTATGAACGAAGAGGTCAGTCGGTATGTGCCGGTACATCAGGTTCGTTTCGTGACAGCATCCGCTTTGTTTGACGGGCATGACGCATCCATCACCATCATGCGACGAATATTGCAGGCTAGCGGCGCAGAAGTCATCCATCTGGGGCATAATCGATCCGTACGCGAGATTATAAAAGCGGCCATTCAAGAGGATGTTCAGGGGATCGCGGTATCCTCGTATCAGGGCGGACATGTGGCGTTCTTTAAATACATGGTGGATTTGCTCCGGGAGTCGGGGGCCGGCCATATTCGAATATTCGGAGGAGGCGGAGGTGTCATTCTGCCTGCAGAAGCAGATGAGCTTCATCGCTGCGGTGTAACGCGCATCTTCTCTCCTGAGGATGGAAGGCGTTTAGGTCTGCAAGGGATGATTAATGTCATGCTGGAAGCATGCGACTATTCGACTGTGGTCGATTTCGGGGATACGCCAGCGAAGCTTGCAGCCCGTAATGACCGTACGACCGCGACTTTCATGACATTAGCAGAGAAGCGGGTGACAGCTACTGATGGGGATGAAGCAGAGCGGCTCAGACTACTGTTCGCAGAAGTTGCTCTGGCAGCGGGGAACGCGCCAATTCTTGGCATTACAGGCACCGGAGGCGCAGGCAAGAGCTCCCTTACCGACGAATTCGTACATCGCTATCTGCAGCATGACCCCGATAAGACGATCGTCGTACTGTCGGTAGACCCGACCAAACAAAAGACCGGCGGCGCCCTGCTTGGCGACCGGATTCGGATGAACGCGGTGTATTCGGATCGCGTTTTTATGCGTAGTTTTGCTACGCGCGGGTCTAGATCAGAGCTGTCCGCAGCGATAGCAGACGCCATCATAACGGCGAAAGCCGCAGGCTATGACCTGATCGTCGTGGAGACGAGCGGAATTGGCCAAGCGGACAATCAAATCACTGCAGTCGCGGACCTTTCCGTGTATGTCATGACGAGCGAATTCGGCGCGCCGAGCCAGCTGGAGAAGATCGAGATGATCGATTACGGCGATCTGATCGTCATCAATAAGTTCGACCGCCGAGGCTCCGAGGATGCGCTGAGAGAAGTGAAGAAACAGGTTCAGCGAAGCAGGCAGCTGTTTGACCGGAATTGGCAGGACATGCCGGTTTACGGCACGAATGCTAGCCAATTCAACGATGCCGGCATGAGCCGGTTATTCGCTGCGATTATGCAAAAGCTTGGCGAACGAAACGCTGATGCGTGCGTGCTGCCAGCATCCACCGTTACCGCCGTAAGTACGCCGACAGGCCAGTCCGGCCGGCAAGGTCACCTCGGTCAACCATCACAGAAACAAACAATCATCCCGGACGAACGCAGCGGCTATCTGAGTGAAATTGTGCAAACCGTCCGCCGCTACAAGCAGCTAACCGAAGAGCAAGCGGCGGCCGCGCGAATGACTTACCGCATCGATGGCGCAATTGAGGCGGCGCGTTCGGAAGGTGATGAGACTGCGATTCCCTCACTTGAACGGCTGCGCGATACGTATTTCGCCAAGCTGAATGAAGCGTCGCGAACGGTTCTGAAGCAGTGGCCCGCACTAGTTGAAGCATACCGAGCCCAAGCGTTCACCAGTACGATTCGCGGTCAAGCGATCACAACTGAACTGTACGCCAGAAGCCTGTCCGGCCTGGATATTCCGCGGGTCGTACTCCCGTCTTATGAGGATTGGGGCCAACTCATCCACTGGGCATACAAAGAGAATCGCCCCGGTGAGTTTCCGTACACGGCAGGCGTGTTCCCGTTTAAGCGCGAAGGCGAAGACCCGAAGCGCCAATTCGCCGGCGAAGGAACCCCGGAGCGGACGAACCGCAGATTCCACTATCTCTCCAAAGGCGAGCAGGCCAAACGGCTCAGCACCGCTTTCGATTCCGTGACACTGTATGGGGAAGACCCGGCATACAGACCCGACATCTACGGCAAAATCGGCGAGAGCGGCGTCAGCATATGCACATTGGACGACATGCGTAAGCTGTATGCCGGATTCCAGCTATGCTATCCCGCAACGTCGGTATCAATGACGATTAACGGGCCGGCACCGATGCTGCTGGCGATGTTTCTCAATATCGCGATTGAGCAGCAGCTGGAGGCGGCAGCAAGCAAACTCGGCCGTACACTCGCCCCGGAGGAAACCGCTGAAATCCACAAACAAACCCTCCGCACCGTTCGCGGCACTGTGCAGGCAGATATTCTCAAGGAAGACCAAGGACAGAACACATGCCTCTTCTCCATGCCGTTCGCGCTTCGGATGATGGGCGATATCCAGCACTATTTTATCGAGCACGAGGTACGCAATTACTATTCTGTCTCGATCTCCGGCTATCATATCGCCGAGGCAGGGGCGAATCCCATTACGCAGCTTGCGTTCACGCTGGCCAATGGGTTCACTTATGTCGAGTATTACCTCAGCAGAGGGATGCCGATTAATGCGTTCGCGCCGAACCTATCGTTCTTCTTCAGCAACGGTCTGGATGCAGAGTATTCGGTAATCGGAAGAGTAGCGCGGCGAATATGGGCGGTCGTGATGCGGGAACGATACGGTGCCGATGAGCGAAGCCAGAAGCTGAAATACCACATCCAAACCTCGGGACGCTCGCTCCACGCCCAGGAGGTGGACTTCAACGATATTCGCACCTCGCTCCAAGCGCTGATGGCGATTATGGACAACTGCAATTCTTTGCATACGAACTCCTACGATGAAGCCGTCACGACCCCCTCCGAAGAAGCTGTCCGCCGCGCCATGGCGATTCAGCTCATTATCAACAAAGAACTCGGGCTCATGCGGTGCGAGAATCTGCTGCAGGGCTCCTATCTCATCGAGCAGTTGACAGATATGGTAGAGGAAGCAGTGCTGCTGGAATTCGAGCGGCTGCATGTGCGCGGCGGCGTGCTGGGGGCAATGGAATCCCAGTATCAACGCGGAAAGATCCAAGATGAATCGTACGTTTACGAAATGAAGAAGCACAGCGGCGAGCTCCCCATCATTGGCGTGAATACGTTTCTGAATCCGCAACCCAAGGAGCATGTGGCGGAGCTGCAGGTTGCCAGGGCGACGGCAGAAGAGAAGGCGCAGCAGATAGCGGGCTTACGCAGCTTCCATGAACAGCACAAGCTTGCCGCACCCGAGGCATTGCAGCGCTTGAAACAGATCGCAGTCAGCGGTGGCAATTTGTTCGAGGAGCTGATGGAAACGGTCAAAGTGGCCAGTCTCGGACAAATCACACAAGCGCTTTATGAGGTCGGAGGTCAGTATCGGCGCAACATATAGAAGCCCCCAGCAATACTGGAGAACCCGCGGCCTTCCTAACGAAGGAGCGGGTTTTCACTCGTTCTGAAACCGTTCTATTTCTATTATTTGCATTGAAAGGATAAGAGAGGTGATGTACGATGAACTGAAAATAGGATGATGGTGAGGATGGCTCATGCGCGGTGCGATAAGACGGTTATGGTCTTTTTTTATGGTGCAAAACAGTATGCAGAAGAAGCTGACGGCAGTGTTTCTTTTTTTCATTATCAGTCCCATCATTGCCATCAGCTATATTTCTTACCAGAACTATATCAGCTCGATCAATGACAATACGACGAAATACATGAACGAAGCGATCTACAACTTCCAGAGTAAGCTGGAAGAGAATATTTCCAACATGATGATGATTACGAAGATCCCGCTGTTCTCCTCGGAGCTGCAGCAATTTCTCGTCTCGCCGAGCCTCGATTTGTCGAAGCAGAAGAAGATCGATTTCTACATCGGCCTGATGAACAATATGAACAAGGATATGAGCTCCACCTATATTCTGGATCTCTACGGCAACGTCTTTTACAGAATGAAAACGGATTCAGTCCGCTCTGACCTGAAGGAACGTTTCCCCGAATGGAAGAAACTGGCGGCTCAAAGCAAAGGCAATCCGGTTATTCTGAGCACGCAGGAAATATCGATTCCGGGCCATACCCCCTACTATGTGTTCTCCGTTATTCGGGATATTCGCGACGTCAGCTCTTATAAGTCGATCGGTACGATCATCGTCGATACGAAGCTCAGCATCATCGAGGATACGGTCAAGCAGATGGATTCGATCACCAAAGGCAGAACGCTTATCATCGACAATGCGCATCAGGTTATCTACGACAGCCTCAAGCAGTCCATTGGCAAGCCACTCTCCAACCCGCAGCTGCTCGCAGATATCAAGGGAACGCAGGGCAGCGTGGAGACGACGATTGACGGCGAAAGCTATATTGCAACCTACAACGAATCCAAAATAACCGGTTGGCGCACGATTGTCTATATCCCGGTCAAGCATCTGCACAAGGACGCCAAGATTACGCGCAACCTTACAACAGGCGCAACCATCATCATCATGATTGGTGCACTCATCGTTTCGATCGTGATTTCATTCCGGCTTACACACCCGCTTCGCAAGCTGTCGAGCCTTATGGGAGCTGTCCAGCAGGGCAATCTCGATATCAGTTTCAAGGTCAAGAATAAGGACGAAATCGGTGTGCTTGGCACGCAGTTCAACCGCATGCTAAGGCGCATTAAGGATCTGATCGACGAGATTTACGTCATCCAGAACCGCAAGAACGAAGCCGAACTCGAAGCGCTGCAAAGCCAAATCAATCCGCATTTTATATACAACACGCTCGAGACGATTCGGATGAAAGCGCTCTTGAACGACGATAACGATGTAGCCGATATGACCTTCATTCTCGGCAAGCTGATGCAGTACAGCATCAATCGGGGCAAAGAAATGGTGACGGTGCAGGAGGAGCTTCAGCATCTGGGCAACTATCTCGATCTGCTCAAATACCGCTTCAAGAATCAGTTTCAGTGGGAAGCGGATCTTCCTCCTGAGGTGCTGCGCTATCACATGCTGAAGCTGACGTTCCAGCCGATTGTGGAGAATGCGATCCTGCATGGCGTGGAAGGAAAGAAAGCGAAAGTACATATCCGTGTCTATGCGACGCTGGAGAGGGAGATGCTGCACATCCATATCCAAGACGAGGGCAACGGCATCAATCCGCATACCTTGCAGCATTTGCAGCAGTATTTGAACGGGCAAACGGAGCAAACGGAGATGAAATCAGGCATTGGCCTGAAGAACGTGAACGAGCGAATCAAGCTGCGCTACGGGAACGCTTACGGCGTTACCATCGACAGTCGTGTCGGCGAAGGTACGATCGTGACGCTCTCACTGCCTTATCCATCAACCGCGTACAGCATAGATCAGAATATTGGGGGCTTGTAAGATGCTTAACATTGCCATCGTAGACGATGAAGAAATTATAAGACTCGGTCTTGAGAAAATGATTACGAGATTCTCGAGCGACTACCGCATTGTCGGCAGCTACGAGGACGGGGCCGAAGCGCTGGCAGCAATCGGCGCTCCGGATCTGCAGGTAGATCTCATCATTACGGACATTAAGATGCCTTATATGGACGGGCTGCGGTTCATCGAGCTTGTGAAGGAGAAGCTTCCCGGCATTCGGTGCCTGATTCTGAGCGGCTACAATGACTTTGAATATGCGCGCAAAGCCATCCAGTTTGGCGTGGATGATTATATGATTAAGCCGGTAGATATGCAGGAGCTGTCGCAGCTGCTGCAAACGGTAGACCGGCGGCTGTCCGAGCGGCGGGAGAACGAGGAGCAGTTGGCTGTAGTCGCGAAACAGCAGAAGGGGCAAGAACTGGAGGAGCAGCTTAGAAAACTGCTGCAAAGCGGCGCAACCGATCAGGCAGAGCCTATCCAGCCTGAACTTCAACAATCCGGCCGCGGAGCCGTGATGGTATTCCGCACCTCCAACATGCTCGCACATGAGAGCCTGCTGCATTACCTCGATGAGATCAAAGGGATCTTCCACCATGTCGTCGTCATGGCCAATAACCTGATCGCCGTACTGCTGTCCGTCCAGGAGGACAATAAACAGCCGGAGAAAAGTGTGCGAGCCATCAGTCTGCGTATGATGGACTATTTGCACAACCGCAGCGGCGGGTTTATCGCCATCGGGGAGAGCGTGCTGCCGCAAGGCCAAGGCGGGACTTGGCACAGCGCATACGTAGAAGCGCTCGCTGCGAGCAGGCATCAGTTCTACAAGGAGCGCGAGACATTCGCGCTGAATTTGAAGGATCCGTCCGTGAAGGCAGAGCTGTGGAAATTCAATATGCCGGCGCTTGATGAACAGTTCAAGACCGCTTGCGAGATGCTCGACTCCCATACGATCAAGAATGTCATTCCGCTGTTCTTTGCCGAAGCGGAGCGGGGGAAAGCCGGCTATGACGAGATCATGCATATGGCCGGACATCTCTTCTATACGCTCACGACCAAGATCGACGGCTTCTTGGATGCGCTCTATGAGCTGCAGGGGGCGACGTTTGATTTTCATCGGACGGTGGCCTCTCATTTTGCGATGCGAGATTTGAAGGAATGGCTGATCGCGATCGTCGATCAAGTTGTGAAGGCGCTGGAACCGACCCGCAACGCGAGCGGCAAGCGCGTCATCGAGACGGTGAAGATGTGGATTCAGGAGCATTATCAGGAGGAAATCGAGCTGACTGCACTCGCGGAGACCGTGTTCTTGAACGCGAGCTACCTAAGCTTCCTGTTCAAGCGGGAGACGAATCAAACCATTACGGAGTATATCACTTCGGTGCGGATGGCCAGAGCCAAGGAGTATCTGAAGGACAGGCTCGATCTCAAGGCTTATCAGATCGGTGAGCTCGTAGGTTACGCCGACGGCATCTATTTCAACAAGCTATTTAAGAAAACAGTCGGCGTCACGCCGCAGAAATATAGGAATCAGACGAGCGGCAGCTAATAATCAGTGAACCCAAAAAGAAGACAATAAATACAAAACGGCTGCATAGAAAGCGTTCTCAAATTCCTCCATAATTCAAAATGTAAACGATAACAAAACGCTCTAGTACTGATGAGGGGGAAGAAGGAAATGAAGAAGTGGGCATCACTGGTGTTGTCGACGGTCGTATTTGGGGCTGCGCTTGCAGGCTGTTCATCAGGCGGCAACAACGAAAGTAACGAGGGGAATAAAGAAGCGGCTGCGACAGAGAGCACAACCAATACAACAACGAATGCCGCTGCGACGAACGAGGCGGAACCGGCTGCGGAGAGCGCGATTAAAGGGAAGATCGTATTCGCGACGAACCGTACCGATTTGGTAGAAACCGAGCTGAAGGAATACGCTAAGCGCTTCAAGGAGAAGTACCCGGAAGCAACGGTTGAGTTCGAAGCGATCAAGGACTATGAGGAATCCATGAAGGTTCGTCTGGCATCCAATGAGCTGCCTGATGTCATTCTCGTTCCGAAGACGGTAACGAAAGCGAATTTGCCGGAGTTCTTCGCACCGCTGGATGATTTGGGCCTGAATGACCGCATTTATTTTAAAGAAAATTACACGCAGGACGGCTCGACTTACGGTATCGTTTCCGGAAGCTCCGCAATGGGCATTACGTACAACAAGAAAGCATTCGAGAAAGCGGGCATTACGGCAGTTCCGAAGACACTCGATGAGTTCTATGCCGCATGTGAGAAGCTCAAGGCAGCTGGTATCGTTGCGCTCTCCACGAACTTCAAGGACAAATGGCCGCTGATGGGCTGGGATCAAGAAGCGTTCCTGTTCGCCAATGACCCGGGTCTGCACAACACGATGGCCGGTCAAGACGAGCCATTCCCTGTAGATGGCCCGCACTGGAAAGCGATGAACATTATCAAGACCATCGTAGATAAAGGCTACGTCGAGAAAGATCTCATGTCCACGAACTGGGAAGGCTCGAAGAAGGATGTCGCTTCCGGCACGACGGCGATGTACCTCCTTGGCAACTGGGTTATCAATCAAGTCATCGATAACGGCGCGAAGTCAGAGGATGTCGGCTTCTTCCCGCTTCCAATCGACAACAGCGGCGAAGCAAAAGCGCTTCTGAGCCCTGACTACGCATACGCAGTCAGCAAGAACAGCGGAAATGTAGAGACAGCCAAAGCCTTCTTGAAATGGCTTGTCGAGGAATCCGGCTATGACGATTTCGGCGGTTTCATTCCGGTGCTGAAGGATAAAGAATCCAAGCTGCCGCAATTGGCGGAATTCATGTCCTTCAAGCCGACAGTCGTTGAAATGGTGGCAGAGAGCGACGAGTACGTCAGCATCGGTAACAAAATGCAATTCGATACAAGCGGCTTCGCACAAGATGTCATTATGGCAGACGATGTGGCCAAAGTATTCGCCGATTACAACAAGCGCTGGAAAGAAGCACGCGCCGCAGTAGCAGCGAAATAACGAGCAGAGAGGGGCATGACGTGAACGGTTCATGTCGTGCCCCGTTTCTATTGCATGTTTCTACTGAACCAGGAAGGGGCTTTGCATGTATTCCTCCATTTACAAGAAGCAGAAGATCATCGTGCTATTCACCTTTCTGCTGCTGCCTGTCACCCTATTGGTCCTCTTCTCCTTGTATCCGGGCGTGATGCTGCTCTATTTAAGCTTAACCTCTTGGGATGGCTATAGTGCGGTGAAGGGGTGGGTTGGCTTAGACAACTACAGGGAGATCTTTCGCAATAGTGAGATTTTCAGCGTGTTCTCCCACAACCTGTATTACTTCTTCGGCGGCATTATTCAAAATATCCTTGCCCTCTACTTCGCCGTCGTGCTCAATAAGAAGCTGCGCGGCCGAAACATCTATCGCGTGCTGATCTTCCTGCCCTACATCATGAACAGCGTAGCCATTGCGTATATGTTCTCGTATGTGTACGACTCGCAGGACGGTTCGCTGAACGGGCTGCTGACCGCGCTCGGTCTCGATAGTCTCATTACGAGCTGGCTGGGCAACAAGCATACGGTCAATATCTCGCTGGCTTTCATCTCCATGTGGAAGTATCTCGGCTTTAATATGGTCATTTATCTAGGTGCATTACAGTCGATTCCGGATGATCTGTATGAGGCTGCACTGATTGATGGAGCGAATGAAAGACAGTCCTTCATCTACATCACATGGCCGAGTATTCTCAAGATCGTCGAGCTCTCGATGCTGCTCACCGTAACCGGTGCGCTTGAAGTGTTCGATTTGCCGTTTATTATGACCAAGGGCGGACCGGCGGGAGCCAGCGATACCTTTGTGACGAAGACGGTGGATACGGCTTTCCACTACAGCAACTACGGTCTTGCTTCGGCGATGGGCGTCGTGCTGCTGCTGATTGTCATTGTCGTCATTACGATCCAGCGTAAATTTATTCTTCGGGAAGAGAAGGGATGATGGAAGCTCATGTCGATCTTTAAACGCAACAATCCCTTTCTTGCCATGCACTATTTGCTGCTGACGCTGGCTGCCTTTCTCGTTCTCTTCCCGCCTTATGTCGTCATTCTGAATGCCTTCAAGGGAACGGAGGAATATAACACGTCGTCCGTATTCGAGATGCCGCGCAGCTTCTTCAACATGGAGAACTTCGAAACAGTCATGCGAATCGGGCATATGGGGCGCGCGTTCTGGAATACGAGCATTATCCTCGTGCTGGCGCTAATCGGCAACATCATCATTGGTACGATGGCTGCCTATGCGCTTGGGCGATTTGAGTTTAAGCTCAAGAAATATTTGCTCGGCGGCTACGTACTTGCTACGCTAATTCCTTCTGTGACCACACAAGTCGCTACGTTCTCGATCGTGAAGGAGCTTGGCCTATTCAACACGCATATGGCGCCGGTGCTGCTTTATTTGGGTACGGACGTGGTGCAAATCTATATCTTCCTGCAATTCATTCGCAGTATTCCGTTTGATCTCGACGAGAGTGCGATGATGGAAGGCGCGAGTCTGGTGCGGATATTCCGCTCGGTCATCTTCCCGCTGCTCATTCCGGCAACGGCAACGGTCACGATCATTAAGACGATTTCCATCTATAACGATATGTATATTCCGTATCTGTACATGCCGGCGCAGAAGCTTGGCGTTGTTTCGACGTCGCTTATGAAGTTTGCCGGGGTGAACAGCGCCCAGTGGAATTTAATCAGCGCCGCTGTCGTGATCATCTTGATTCCTACTGTCATCATGTATTTGTTTCTGCAGCGTTATATTTTCTCAGGTATTGTAAGCGGTTCGGTAAAATAAGCTTTTGCTTCTCCACACATTCCATGTTCGGGAGGTAACGATCTTGCTCAAACGTTATATACCTATTTTGATGACCCTGGCTCTCACGGTGTCATCTTTTTTATCGGTTTTTTCGGCTCCGCGGCCGGTTCAGGCGGAAAATTTGCCTGCCGCTGCATCCGTTTTTGAGGATTTTATTACGCGTGACGGCGATACATTGAAGGACGGCGAGGCGACGTTCCGGTTTATTTCGGCCAACGTGCCAACGCTCAGCATGATCGAAGATATTCATTGGCGGGTTCCAACTGCATGGGAGCAGGAGGATGCGTTCCGAGCACTCGTGCAAATGGGCGGCAATGTGACGCGGCCTTATGTGCTGTCTGTGAAGAAAGCGGATGACACGACGGAGGAGCGGGCTGTTATGGGACCTGCCACGCCGGGCGGTCCGCTGCAGTTTAACGAAGAGGTGTTCAAGGCACTGGACAAAATGCTGCAGCTGGCCAATCAGTACGGCGTGCGCATTATTCTGCCATTCGTCGATCAGTATCAGTGGCAGGGCGGCATTAAGGAATATGCGGCCTTCCGCGGCAAGAGCGAAGCGGCTTTCTGGAGCGATCCGCAGTTGATTGCGGACTTCAAGTCGGTCATTGCTTATGTACTGAACAGGGTGAACAGCTACACAGGTGTAGCTTACAAGAATGATCCTGCCATCTTGGGCTGGGAGACAGGCAATGAGCTGGTGCCGGCTTCACAAACATGGACCAGCGATATGGCCGCTTATATTAAGAGCCTGGATACGAATCACTTGGTCATTGACGGAAAATACGGCATTGACGATGCTTCGCTCAGCGATCCCAACATCGACATCGTCTCCAATCACTATTACCCGGATCATTATGCCGATTATGGTGCGCAGGCGAATCTAGATATGGGCAAGGCACGCGGCAAGAAAGCATTCATCATCGGTGAGTTCGGCTTTAAGCCGACTGCGCAGGTGGATGAGTTCTTGAGCATTGTAGAGGAAAGCGGCGCAAGCGGCGCGATGGTATGGAGCTTGCGCATGCATAACCGCGATGGCGGTTTCTACCCGCATACGGAAAGCGTAAAGGATGGCGTCTTCTACGGAGCATACCGCTGGCCGGGTTTCCCTTCCGGCGACGGCTTCGATGAGACGAATTTGCTGCGGACATTGAGCAAGCACGCTTATCAGATCCGCGGCATTGACGAGGTACCGCCGCTGCCGGTTCCGGATACGCCGCAGCTGCTGCCGATCGAAGAGGTATCTACGATCTCGTGGCTCGGTTCTGTCGGAGCCAGCTCGTATACCGTTGAACGAGCGGATGCTGCGGATGGACCTTGGAGCGTTGTCGGCGACGGCGTATCCGATGCGGTTGAGGGAGAGACACAGCTGTTCCATGATACGTCAGCCGTTACCGGCGCCTCGTATTACTATCGATTGAAAGCGAATAACACATCCGGCTCATCCGATTATTCGGCTGTGGTAGGACCGGTTGCCGCTAAGCATGTCATCAAGGATGTCATGCGCAATTTCTCGAATCTGTATGATTATTCGACCGACTTGGAATTCGAAGCGAAGAATCCGGTACGATTCAGCGGCGACCCTTCGCGATTCAAGCAGCTGGAGACCTCGCAGGAGCAATATATTGTGTATGCGCTGCCGACATCTGCTTCTGGAGTAACGGGACTGCAGGTTGAGGCGACTGCCTACATCGATCCTGAGAAGCTGGCTTCTACGGCTTACAGCATCTTCACTTCCGCAGATGGCGAGTCTTATGAAGCACTTGATGCTGCAGTAGTTGATAACGGCGGCCCGTGGCATCAGGTTCAGTATTCGGGCAGCCTGCCCGCAGCGGCCAAGTTTGTGAAAATCGGTTTTCCAAGCGACTACAGCGCCTCTCAGCTTGGCAAAGTGGAAATCGAGTACAGCACGGACGGCAGCGCGCTGACCTTCCCGGATTCCATCCAACGTCCGGAGCTGGCTAACGGCGTGCTGATCGATGATATGAACAATTTTGTCAAAATGAATGACCGCAGCATCAACCTGAGCTTCAGCTCGGACAATCCGGATGCGTACTTTGGCGGCGATAACAAACGACTTACCCGCAGCTCCGACACGGAGGAGTTCTTCCAGTACAAGACGAGCGGCGACATGAATTACTTCAAGCTGCTTACGTATGCAAGGCAGGATCCAAGCGCGTATCTCGTGGGGGATTTCAAGTTCTTCACGTCTGCGGACGGGGTTAGTTTTACGGAATACGGCACGGCTGTGAAAGCAAGTAAAGGCGGAGATGGCTGGTGGACGCGCACCGAATATACGGCGTATAAGCTGCCTGCGGGAACGCGGTATTTGAAGGTGCAGTTCCCGTTAAGCCAAGCGGATCAGACCTGGAACCCGCAAGTGAGCAGAATTGCTATTGGCGTAGGTGATGAGAAGCTCGAAGCCCCTCCTGAGCTGTCGAAGAGCCAGCTGATCGATGGGTTTGAAGGCTACAGCGGCTCGAGCGCTTCGCTTCGCAGCGCGTATGCCGTCAATGAGTCCGGCTCGCCGATTACGCTCACACTGGATTCATCGCATAAGAATGAAGGCGATTATGGCTTGAAGCTGGAGACCTCTATGAGCCAAGGCTGGGGCGGTCTCGAGATGGCGCTGGACAACGCCGACTGGTCGGGTAACAGCGGCATGCAGTTCTGGGTTCAGCCCGGTGGAGTCGATATGGGCGTTACGCTGCAATTAACGGAGGGCCTTGATACGGCAGGCGAGGTGTGGAAGACGGATCTGCGTATTTCCGGCACCGACCCGGTTCTTGTACAGGTACCGTTCAGCAAGTTCTACATTCCGCAGTGGTGGAAAGATAGTCATGCATCGCAAGGCAATGGCGCAATCGATGCCGGTAAGGTAGCATCCTTTGGGCTATACGTGGATGGAGCGCCGGCGGAGTATACCGTTTATTTTGACAGCATCAAGCTGTACCGGCTTCCGACTATCGACACCTTCGAATCTTATGAAGGAGATGATACGCGTCTTCAAGCGGCCTATACACCTAATTCCGGCGGAGATGTCGTGAGCTTGTCCCTCACTCCTGATGTGAAGGATAGCGGAGATTACGGATTGCAGCTGCATTATGCACTTACCGATGCGAAGGGCTATGCAGGCATTTCGAAGAATATGGACGGCATCGATTGGAGCGGGAACAATGGCATCGAGCTGTGGTATAAGCCTGATGGCCAGAACCGCGGGATCACCGTGCAGTTTAAAGAAACAAGCGGCGAGTATTGGGAAGCGAAGCTGCGCGTGACAGGCGATGAAGCTAGGCTCGTACGAATTCCTTTCCATGCCTTTGCCAGACCGGGATGGAACGCACCTGTTAATGGCGTGATCGACCTGGGCTCCATTGCCGAATTCTCTCTCTATGTGGAGAAGGGCGGCAGCGGAGCGGGTGAAGGTACGTTGTATTTCGATTCGATTCAAGTTGCTAAGATAGGCGATATCGAGGGCTTTGAATATTATCAGGGCTCGAGCAGCTTAGCGTCAGCCTCATATGTGAGCAACAGCTACGGGGATGAGATCGTCGTAAGCTTGGATGCTGCACATAAGTCCGAAGGCGACTACGGCCTTAAGCTGGCTTACACGCTGACAGACGAGAAAGGATATGCCGGCGTAACCAAGTCGCTTGGTGGAATGAACTTGGCCTCCGGCGGCAATGCCATTGCGCTATGGCTCCAAGGTGACGGCTCTCAGAATGGAGTCACGCTGCAGTTGAAGGACGCAGACGGCGACTATTGGGAAGCGCAGCTTGTCCCTTCCGGATCGGATGGCGCTGTATATGAAGTGCCGTTTGGCGGCTTTGCACGTAACCAGTGGTCAAGCGGAGACGGCTTGCTCTCCTTGTCGGCACTGACGGAATACTCGATTTTCGTCAATAAAGGCGCGGGCTCGGCAGGCAGTCATGTGCTCTATGTCGATGATCTGAAGCTCGGCAATGTACCGATTATCGACAACTTTGACTACTATGGAGGCGGCGAACTGCTCGCGCAGAAAGCCTATACGAGCAATACGTGGGGCGGACCTGTCACACTGACGCCGGATAGCGAACATAAGGAAGCCGGCAAGTTCGGCCTTCGTTATTCGTACACGCTGACGGAAGCTGTGAATTTCGCCGGTATGACGAAGAACTTGAGTGGCATGTCATGGGCAGGCTATGATGGCGTTTCGTTCTGGCTGACGCCGGATGGTTCGGGCCGCAAGCTGACCATCCAATTTATTGAGCCGGACGGCGAAGCATGGGAGGCTTACCGTGTTCTCTCGGGTACAGAGGCTAGCATCCTCAAGCTTCCGTTCTCGGAATTCCGGCATGCACCGTGGAATACGAAAGGCAACGGCACCATTGATCTCGGTTCTCTCGCAGAGTTCTCGCTGTACATCAATCAAGGAGATGGACCTGTAGGCGATGGTACGCTTTATGTGGATTCGATAGGCGTTTATAAAGCAGCAGTCGATCCGGAAGATCCGGATGATGGTGATGGTGGTGTGGGCTATGTTTATGTACCGGATCAGGCGCTGCAAACCCAGCAGAAGCTCAGTGATGCGGATGTAAAGAGCGGCACCAAGGATGGCAAGGTTTCGATTACGCTGCAAGGCGGCAAGAATGAATTGCTGATTCCGGCAGCCTTGGCGAGTATGTTCGGAAGCAATACCCTTGTCGTGGATGCTCAAGGCGTTAAGGCAGAAATCGCTCCTGAGTTGCTGCAAGCTTTACTTGCACAGGTGGAACCGAATGCACGCGGGGAAGCGACGATTTCTCTCCAACTCGCATCCAAGGAACAAAATACCGAGGGAACTCCTTTGCAAGCGGCCTATCAGTTGGCAGGTAAAGTCTATCAGCTTGAGCTGTCTATCGTAACGAAGGATGGGGAGCATCACAAGCTGACGAAGTTTGAGAAGCCGATCCTTCTAACAATTCCGGTTAACGTTGAGACAGTCGGCAATCCGGAGCTATTGGGAATCTATTATTTCAACTCGTTATCTAGTGTGTGGGAGTATGTAGGTGGGCAGGTGGATAAGCAAGGGGGCAGCATCTCTGCACCACTCTCTCATTTCAGTACCTATGCGGTCATGACGTATAAGAAGGCATTCAAAGATGTACCTTCTACACACTGGGCCTATGGGGCAGTTACAGAGGCTGCGGCGCATCATCTTGTGAAAGGCATTAGCAGTGATAGGTTCGCACCGACACAAGCGATTAGCCGAGCGGAATTCGTTCAGTTGATGGTGAATGCATTGCAGCTATCGGCAGATGAAGATACGAAACAGGTATTCACAGATGTCGCATCCGATGCTTGGTATGCGGATGCTGTAAAAGCAGCATTCGAACATGGGCTAATTCAAGGTAGAAGCGCTGCTTTGTTTGCTCCACAAGCGACAATCAGCCGTCAGGAGATGGCGGTGCTGATGAACAGAATGCTGGCTTTCGGCGGCAAGGAACAAGCTTCCGGCACTTCTTCGGCAACCGAAACACAGCCATTTACGGATTCGGAGCAGATTGCTTCATGGGCGAAGAATGACGTGAATCAAGCGGTTGCTTCCGGTCTGATGAAGGGAACCGGAGGTCAGCAATTCTCGCCTCTTAGCACAGCTACTCGCGCAGAAGCCGTGCAGGCGCTTATCAATTTCATGCATCGCCAATAGATCCAATTACAAAGGCCGGCTGCGAGATGCAGCCGGCCTTTACGTTTGTTGCCGTGGATTCGCGCTAACGAACCGCTAGCTCTTTTATCAGCCAAAAGACTGGATTTGAAATTCTAACGAACCGCTAGCTCTTATTTCAGCCAAAAGACTGGATTAAAATGCTAACGAATCGTACGGGCCTTATTTGCCCGAATATAGCTCCGAAAAAATGCTAACGAATCGTACGGGCCTTATTTGACGGTTTTTAGGTGTATTGGAGCTGATTCTCCCACAATAAGACCTCTACGGTTCGTTAGATTTGAAAAGCAACTATTCTCGAACAAATAAGGCCCTCACGGTTCGTTAAGGAGCAAAAAAAAGCAGCTATCGTTGTCGTCGATTCTACCCTGCCAAGCTAACCTTCGCAGATTGGATCGGTTAACTAATAGAATGATCAACATGCCTGCAGCGGAATAAACTTGGACTCAAAAAACGGTTCGGTCAAGGGCTTGAGTAAGCCCTGAACCGCACCGCTTCTAGTTATGCCTATACTTTAAAGAAATTGATGTTCTTATTAAGCTCTTCTGACAGATGAGCAAGTGTTTGCGAAGAGCTTGCTGTTTCTTCGGCTGCCGCAGCGGATTCTTCACTCGCGGCTGCGATCGTTTCAACGGCGCGCATGACTTCTTCGGACTGTGCGGCTTGCTCTTCGCTTGCTGCCGCAATTTCAGTCACTTGATCGGCTGTTTCGCTGACCATGCGTACAATGCTCTCGAAGGTTTGTCCTGTTTTAGAAGTTTGCAGGGTTGCATGCTCCATGGCTCTTATGCTTTGATCCGTATTATGCTGCATGCCTTTAATGATCTCGGCGATTTGCTGTGTAGCTTCACTGCTGCGTTCGGCCAGCTTACGAACCTCATCGGCTACAACGGCAAAACCGCGTCCTTGATCACCGGCACGTGCCGCTTCAATTGCAGCATTAAGGGCGAGCAAATTGGTTTGTTCGGAAATTTCGTCGATAACTTCAATGATTTGACCGATTTTCTGCGAATCTTTCTCGAGCAATTGCATTTGATTAGAGAGATTTTCCATACTTTGTACGGAAGCGCTAACCGTATCGCTGCCGTCCTCAGCACCGCGTTTCGTTTTGTCGGACAGCTCGGCAACGACAGATGCTTTGTTCGCGACATCATTAACGGCAATCGACATTTCACGGACAAGCTCGCTAATGACTTGTGCTGACTCTGCCTGCTCTGTGCTTCCTTTAGCAATCTCTTCAGTCGTTGCGGAGATTTCTTCGGAAGCTGCGGCAACGCTCTGTGCAGAAGTTACCGTATGGCTGATAAGCTGGCGTAAATTATCCATCATATCGTTGAACGCTGTGGCGAGCGTTCCCAGCTCGTCCTTGCTCCTCGCGACAGCTTGATCGCGCAAATCGCCTTTCGCCGCTTTGGTTGCTACGTTGAGAATGGAACGAATTGCTTTTACCATCGATTCGGAGATCAGAAGCGCAAGTCCAATACCTACTGCTATGGCGAATATGCCAAAGCCGATGATGAGTGATTTGCCTACTTTATTCGTTTGAGCAGCGCTGTCTACTTCCGCTTTAACGCCATCATTATTGAAGACGATCCAGCGGTTGAAGTCTTCGGTTACCTTTTTGCGATGTGGGGTCAATTCATTGACTAGCGCATAACCCTCTTCAGGTTTATTGTCTTTTCTCGCTTGTATAATAGGTGGCAGCATGTCAGCATAAGTTTGCATGTTAGCTCGCAATGAGTTGAATATTTCAGTTTCCTCCGGTGAGATAAGGAGGTGCTCATAATTGGCAAGCTCTTTCAATGCTTTATCCATACTATCGTTGATGGTTTGTTCAATCGTTGCGATTTGTGCAGGATCGCTTTCCAAGTTGATTTTATTGATATTAACGCGTGCTTCAAGGAAGTTATCCTTAATGACCCCGATATTATTAAGACTCGGTAACCAGTTGGTTTGAAGAATGGAACTGGATTTCTGAAGCGACCCCATTTGTACAATGGCAAGTACCCCAATCCCGGTCAACAGTGCAAGGATGGCAAGAAAGCTCGACATCAGTTTTACGCGTATGGACAATTTCACATGTTTCACTCCTGTTTCATAGGATTTGGTCCGTCTTTGATACTAAAGATACAGGGAAAGTGTTAAAACAAATGGGTAAAAACTATTTGATTTCTGTATGGAATTGGACGAAATCATGTGCTTTTCTAGAACAAATGCTAGGAAAGTGCGAGGTGAAGTCCGACAGAGGATGACGGTTTGTTCAAAGTAGTAGCATAGGATAGAACCGTAAGTAGATTAGTAGTGCGGCCATTGCGTGATCTCTGAAAATGAAGCATATAGTAGAAGGAAAATACAAGGAGAAAGATATTCTATTATAATTAAAAATTATCATTGACAATGAGAATCATTATCGATTATCATTATTTGTATTGATTGAGAGTGATTATCATTATTATTTAGGGAGAGTGGTCATGTGTTTTCCAAAGCTTTAACGCGTTCAGTATTAGCAGCATCGGTGCTTCTTGCTCCGCTAGCAGCAGGGTCAGGTCAAGCTGCACAAGCAGCAAGTTCATCAATCAGTGTTACTCTCGATGGGAAATCGGTTTCGCTGGATGCGTCTCCTAAAGTAATCAACGGCAGAACGCTTGTACCATACAGCAGCCTCGTTCAAGCACTTGGCGGTCGTGCAACATGGGATGCTAAGAATAAGTCCGTTTCTGCTGTACAAGGCGGCGTTACGGTTAAACTGACAGTTGGCTCTACTTCTGCATACATAAACGGTGACTATACAGCGCTGGATTCTGCACCACTCATTTCAGGCGGCAAAACCTATGTTCCGCTTCGTCTGATCTCCGAGGCATTCGGCAAATGGGTTACATACAATAAGAACTTTAATTCAGTTGCGATTAACAGCACGATGACAGTGACGACAAGCGCTGGCGCATTCACGCTGAAGAAGAAACCAAGCCGTATCGTAACGCTTTCTTCCTCCGATACCGAAATTATTTATGCCCTTGGCAGCAAAGTTGTCGGCCGTTCCACTGCGATCGGCAAAGTCTTCCCTTCTGAAGCGACTTCCGTGCCAGAAGTAGGAAGCTCTCACGGTATTAATTTTGAGAAGCTGGCTACATTGAAACCGGATTTCGTTATTGCAAGTCCTGCACTTAAAACGCAACAAGCAACAATTGAGAAGTTAGGCGCGCAAGTGATGTTTAACTCCCACAATACCTTTACGGAAATTCAAGCTTCGATTAAGCTTTATGGCCGTATTCTTGGTCAAGAATCGAAAGCTGCACAGCTGATTGCTAAAATGAACAGCGATGTTGCAGGCTTGAAAAAACCGGCCACTCAACCGAAAACGCTGATCGTGTATGGCGCACCGGGAAGTTTCGTTATTGCCCTTCCTAACAGCTACCCAGGCAATTTCTTGGAGCTTGCGGGCGGTAAGAACGTCGCCTCTTCGTTCAAAGGAATGGATGGCATGCCGCAATACGCGGAGCTGAGCCTTGAGCGGATCGTAGCAGCGAATCCAGACATTATTCTGTTCATCACGCATGGCGATGCGGCAGATGTGAAAGCGAGCTTCAAGAAAGAGTTTGAAACCAACGCGGCTTGGAAGAGTCTGTCTGCTGTGAAGAATGACAAGTTTGAAGTGCTGCCTTCTGATCTGTTTGCTGCAAACCCAGGTATCAGAGCACCTCAAGCGATTGAAACAATCAACAAACTGCTTCTAACGGTGGACTAATCCGATGGCTACAATCGTAACCGGACAAAGAGCGCAAGAGGTGCGGACCTCGAGAAGTATTCGCAGAGGCAGTGTGCTAATTCTTAGTCTTGTCCTGCTGCTGCTTGCAGGGTTGTATGGCTTGATGTCAGGCTCAATTCCGATTCCGGCGCGCGAGGTGTGGAGCTCTTTGCTTCACGCCTCCGACTCGGAATCGAGGCAAATTGTATGGAATCTCAGGCTTCCGCGTGTATTGACAGGCATGCTGGCAGGAATCTGCCTTGCGATCTCAGGCACCTTCTTGCAAGGTGTCTTCCGTAATCCGCTTGCTGATCCCGGTATTATCGGCGTTTCCTCCGGTGGCGGGCTTGCAGCTGTCGTCATTATGATTTTGTTCCCCGAGAAAATCGCTTATTTGCCCATTGCAGCTTTCCTTGGTGCATTGACTGCAGCTGCAGTCGTGTATGCCCTCTCGTGGAAAGGCGGCGCTTCACCGATTCGGCTGATTTTGGCGGGAGTGGCGGTAAATTCACTGCTCGGCGCGGCGATGACGGCTCTAATGATTTTGAACAGCGAGAAGGTTCAATCCGTTCTGCCTTGGATGTCGGGAAGCTTGAACGGACGGAGCTGGCCGCATTTTCAAACGCTGCTGCCGTATGCCGTAATTGGCATCATCGCTTCGATCTTCTTGATTAAGACGGCCAACCTGCTCGTCCTTGGTGACGATGCAGCTAAGCTGCTCGGAAGCCGCGTTGAAATCGGAAGACTGCTTATTATTTTGCTTTCTACGTTCCTGGCGGGCGCTTCCATCAGTATCGTTGGAATGGTCGGCTTCGTCGGTCTTGTTGTACCGCATATCGTACGGCTGTTGGTCGGCAATGACTATCGGATTCTACTGCCCATATCTGCAATTGGCGGGGGAACGTTAGTGATGGCTGCGGATACGGCTGCACGCAGCTGGTTTGATCCGATTGAGTTCCCAGTAGGTATTTTACTTGCACTTCTCGGTGCACCTTTCTTCCTCTATTTGCTTAGGAAAGGGGTCAAACGATGAATCCTGCAATAGCTGCTGATCAATTAAAGTATGGCTATGAGCGTTCAACTCCGATCGTGAACGGCTTCAATCTTAAGGTTGCTGCCGGTGAATGGCTCGGTATCGTCGGCCCTAACGGCTCGGGGAAATCGACAGTTCTGCGTATGCTGGCAAGACTTGCTACTCCTCAATCAGGTAAGATTGAACTGGAGGGCCGAGATCTCGCGGGGATGGATAACAAATCCGTTGCGAGAACGATGACTATGCTTGCGCAAACACAGGAAGGTGCTTTAGACATTACGGTTCGTGACCTGGTGCGCAGAGGGCGTAACCCTCATCTGAAATGGTATGAAGAATGCAGAGGCCTACATGAAGAAGTGGTGGATTGGGCTCTGCAGGTTACCAGTATGACGAGACTGCAGCATCGTTCCCTGTTGGAATTATCGGGTGGAGAGCGGCAGCGTGCTTGGCTTGCCATGTGCATGGCTCAGACACCGCGAGTTCTACTCTTGGATGAACCGACGACCTATTTGGATATTGCACATCAATTGGAACTGATGGAGCTGATCCGCAGCTTGAATCAGGATCAAGGCATTACGGTTGTGATGGTGCTGCATGATTTAAATCAAGCAGCTCGCTTCTGCGACCGCATTGTAGCGATGAAGAACGGGGCGATCGTCAAGCAAGGAACGCCTGGTGAAGTATTCCGCGTGGAGTTCTTCCGCGAGGTGTTCGGTATCGAAGCTAAAGTGTACTACGATGATGGTGTTCCGGTTTATTTGCCAAGCGGTATTGTAAACAAACAGCCTCATGAAGCGACAGCATAAATTTGAGTTATAATGAGGAGGAGATTCGATTGGCTAAAGCAGCTTTAAGCACCGAATTGGTACGGGAATTCGTAGGCGCAGCACACGCGGATTTGAATAAGGTCCAAACATTGCTTGCGCAAGAGCCTGCTTTATTGCACGCATCCATGAACTGGGGCGGCGATGATTGGGAGACAGCTCTCGGAGCGGCATCTCATGTTGGGCGCCGTGACATTGCAGAGTGGCTGTTGTCCAAAGGGGCACGAATCGACTTGTTTGCTGCAGCAATGCTAGGTGACCTAGAAGTGATCAAATCGACACTTACCCGGTATCCGGAATCGATTCATGCGCGTGGACCGCACGGCATTACGCTGTTGCAGCATGCCATGATCGGAGGCGAGCAGGCGAAAGAGGTTGTCTCGTATTTGAAGTCGCTCTTGAATATCGATGAGAAAGGGAGTAGAACGATGATCGTAGTGGAAAATCGAATTGAAGTTCGTGCCGGCTTTGCAGAGGCGGTATTGGAACGTTTCAAGACGCCTAAGAGCGTACATACATTCCCTGGATTTGTCCGGATGGATGTTCTGCATGCTGTCGTTTCAGAAGAAACGGAAGAGATCCGCGTATGCACAACTTGGGAGAAGGAAGAAGATTTCCAAGCTTGGGCAAACAGCGATTCTTTCCGTCATGCACATACACGTCGTGAGGGAGCACAAGGTTCTCCTCATGGTCAAGGACACGGTCAAGGTCATGGCCAAGGTCACGGCCAAGGTCAAGGTCACGGACAGCCGGCTGCGGAAGCAGCATCCGGTCCGATCGTCGGCAACAAAGTAACGATCTATCAAGTCGTAGTTTCGCATTTGCCAGAGTCCGCGCCAGTTGAGTCCGGCGCTAATTAATGCAGCAGTGAGAAGAAGCTGTCCCATTGGTCATCTGTTGACCGGGGCAGCTTTTTTCTTTGTTGAGGATGATTGGAGGAGGCTGAGAGTGCGAAATACGAACTCTCAGCCTCAAAATCACCGGTAAAAAGTATCGAGAGTTCGAAAATGCGACTCTCAGCACTAAAATTGCCAAGGGTGCTCCTAGGTTTGTTAACTTGAACATCCCGTTAGGCATCCTGCTCTCCCCTAGGCAGAAAAAAGCTGTCCCAAAGTCATAAATTGCACGTTTGGGACAGCCCTTCATACGTATTACCACATTTCTTTTACTTTAATTACCCACACTTGAGTTTGCTTATCGGTTAGCTTGAGGACGCCGTTAGCATCGTACTCACCGACACCGAAATCGTTGTCATTGGCGATGACAAGCGTGTTCTTGTTTAGCACGGTCAACCCTTCGAATTTCTCGAACGGATAGTCGAGTGTCGTTAGATCCACGACCAGCTCTTTCGGCGCAGTAGTAACACTCAGCTTGCTCCAATCGGATGTACCTTCAACGTTGCCGCTAACAGCTGCATTGTTTAGGATGTTCGTTGCTTTCGCAAGGTCGATACGGTAGACACGTTTGATTTGCGCTGCCGCTCCTTCATTCTTATCGCGCTCGTCAACGAGCAGGACATCATCGGACAAAGCTTGAAGATCGGAGATAACAACGTCCTTCTGCGATACGTTCACGAAGGATTTTGCATCTTCCGCAACATACACATATTCGCCAACTAGCTGTTTGGTGGCCAGATCCATTTTCAAAATACGCAAATTGCGTGAAGCTTCGCCCGTCGCTTTATCCGGAACAGCCATTGGGCTTTGAATCGAAGCATAAAGGAACTTGCCGTCAGGACTGATCGTTACGCCTTCGAAACCGCGGTTGACGATCCGTTTGGAATAGACAGCCGGAATCGATTCAACCACTGGGATCTGCGCGTTCGCCAGCTTCGCTTTATCGCCTACCGGAACATAACGGCTGATAATGGTACCGTCACGTTTCAATTGAATGAGCGAAGGGCGATACTCGTCGGACATCCAGAACGTGTCGTCTGTTGGATTGTACGCAATGCCTTCGAGATCGAGTCCATCCGGGTCGAGCGGCAGCAAAGTTTTACCTGTATTGTCGTACGATTTCTCATCCGAGGCGATGTTGCTAAGACCAGTCGTGAAACGGCTGCCCGAAACGACGCCTTTTGTGCCTTCCGGCAGCATCAGCTTGTTCGTCTCGAGGATGTTCACGATGCTGCCTTCAAGCTTGATTTTATAGAAACGAGGCACATAATCCTGTACCGGGAATGTACGATTGACCGTCTTGTCGATTGTAATTTGGCCGTTTGGTCCACGGTCAGCCAATGTATAGAAGACGTCGTCCGGATCGCCCGGCAAATGTGCCAGACCGGAGAATCCGCCTTCTTTCAAGCCGAGACCAAGGCTCGGAGGGTTCGTCCACGTGTACTTACCAGCTACATAGGGGTACGCGCGTAATGTCACTTTTTTGCTTGTGCTGTCCCAAGCCACTTCTTGTCCGAGTGCCTCGCCCATCGCTCTCACCGGCACGTATAAGCTGCCATTGATCGTGACCGCTTCTTTATCAAGCTTCACTTCGGTATCGCCTGCAAACAGCTTCATCTGAACTGCAATAGCTTTGAGGGCGGTGTCGGCAGCTTGTACAAGTTGCGTACTCCCTATGACGACGATGCAAGCAACGCCTGCAGCAGCGACCCATTTCTTTGATACAGCTTTCATTCTCATCTCTCCTCTATTATAGACGCTGACGTGGCCAAATCTCTAATCAGCATAGAAGAGGAAAGTAAAGCTAATATGATGCTGGCTTGAAGATTTTGTAAAACACACCACATTAGCCTCGTGTCCATACGGTACTTGCGTACAGACGGCTTGCTGTTATCTGAATAAATTGTAATACCTATAGAAAAGAGGTGATGATTGATGGCTGTGAAATCCAAGATGTCCAAGAATAGTGCGAAGCAGTGGATTGGCCAACCTGTTCTAATCGAATTAAAGGATGGGAGATCCTATGTCGGTTGGGTCACAGGTGCGGAGAGCGGGCAGTTGGTAGTCTCCGGTCAGAGAAGTATGCGGAAGCCAAGGCTGACTTCTGCCAAACGCGCAGGCAAAGCTAAGGTTTCCAGTTTTATTCCCGGTTTAATGGGTTCTATGGCGGCTGGAGGCGGCTCGATGTTTGGTGGTGGCGGCATGCCCGGCGGCGGCGGTTTCGGCGGTGGAAGCCCGGCAGGCGGAATTGGCGGAGGCTTCGGTGGCTTTGGAGGTTTGGAGAGTATCATGGGCTTTATGGGGAGTATGGGTAAAACATTTCCAATGATGAAGATGGGCTATGGAATGATCAAATCCATTATGCCGCTTCTGAACATGTTTAAGGTGTAAGGCATATCGGCGATTTATGAACCCTCCAGGTGTAAAGCCGGGGGGTTCTTTCTTTATTGCAGTCTGACATTCCAAAGCTTGTCATGCTAGTCTGCATAATTGTCCAAGTCCTCTCATAGACATAGTACAAGTCAAGCGTAAACGGCTTTTTGTCAAGAGCAACTCCGGATACGTTTAAAAATTGTGATGAGGGGTGGATCTCATGCGTCGTCGATTCAGTTTAATCGCAGCTATTTTGCTTTGCCTTACGGCGGTGCTCGCAGGCTGCGGGACTAAGGACGCGGAATCGGTTGTCAAGGAATTGGACAAAACACTAACTAACTTGGGCAGCTATCATGGCAAAGGCACGATGACGCTGTACACGGGCCAGCAGCCGCTGGAGTATCAGGTGGATGTCTCTTATCAGAAACCGCAATACTATCGCATCGCTTTGACGAACGCGAAGAAGGACATCACGCAAATCGTGTTGCGCAACGATGAGGGCGTATTTGTCTTGACGCCGCGCCTGAATAAAGTGTTCCGCTTCCAAAGCGATTGGCCGGCCAACCAAGGCCAAGTGTACTTGTATCAAACGCTCGTCCAAAGTATTCTGCTCGACAACTCGCGCCAATTCGCAGTGGACAACGATGCTTATGTATTTGATGTGATGGCTAATTACCAGAACGGATCGCTGGCAAGGCAGAAAATTTGGCTGAACAAATCCGACTATGCCCCTAGCAAAGTGGAAGTCAGTGATGCCAATGCGGCAGTGATGGTTTCCGTCCAGTTCGATTCGTTCGAATTCGGCTCTAAGCTTGAGAAGAGCGTATTCGATACGCAGACAAATATGGGCGCGGCAGCAGACAAACCTACAACAGCTGAGCCAGATGCGGAGCCAGGCAATGCAGCAACAGAAACAGATGCGAATACGAGTACGAATGCGAATAATACAGTTGATTCCGATGCATCAGCGAATCCGGACAATAATGCAGCAAGCAATGAGGAGTCCGATGATGGTTCGCAAGGCACGCTTGGACCAATCAATAAAGCATTCACAGCTATGGAGCCATCCTATCTCCCTGAAGGTGTATCGGAGAAAGATCAGCAGGATATTGTGTTCGGCGGCAATGCGGGTATCCTCATTCGTTATGCAGGCAGCTTCGATTACACCTTGATTCAAACGCAGCCGAAGGATGTCGCTGTGTCCGCGATGAAGGGTGAACTAATCGATCTGGGCTTTACGTACGGCTCCATCAGCGGCACCGAAGATGAACAGCGTACGCTGACATGGACATACGACGGCACAGAATTTAGAATAACAACCGGTAATTTGCCACAAAATGAAATGATCAAAGTCGCGCAATCCGTACAAGGCGAGATGAGTAAATAGTGTGTACAATAAACATTTTCCAGCATGAATCGAGCCTTTTCAGCCCTCCAGTTCATTGACATCCGGAAGCCTAAGCGTTTAACATAAAGATTACGGGTTAATGAGATAAACGCCTGCCCTCACCAAGGCGGGCGTTTACTTTTGGAAATGAAGGTGGACCAAGTTGGATGTGAACGCTTATTATCGCCCCACTCGGGCAGAGATATCTTTAGATGCGCTTTCTCATAATTTGCAGTCTTTCCGTAAGGTAATGCCTGAAGGCATGCTGCTTATGGCATCTGTGAAAGCGAATGCTTATGGCCATGGTGCCGTCGAAACGGCTCGAGAAGCCGAACGCTGCGGCGTTGACTTTCTCGGCGTCGCTTTTCTTGATGAAGCTCTTCAGCTCCGGCAGGCCGGTATTAAGACCAGAATTCTGGTGCTTGGCTATGTACCGCCGCAAGGCTTGGCTGCTGCGCGGGATGCGGACATCGCAATTGCCCTTTTTAGTGATGAAATTATGGATGCTGCAGCGGCATTGCCTGACAATGGCAAGAAGCTCGCTGTACATGTGAAAATAGATACGGGTATGGGCCGATTAGGCCTGCTCGCGGGCGATCACGCATTGGCGTTTATTTCGCGTGCGATGCAGCAGCCAGGCATTGAAGTAGAAGGCCTGTTCACGCATTATGCGCGTGCGGATGAAGCGGACAAAAGTTATACGCAGCTGCAATATGAGCGTTTCTCTACGTTCGTTAAACAGCTTAAGGCTGCAGATATTCACATCCCAATCATTCATGCTGCTAACAGTGCAGCCGGAATTGATACGCCTGAGATGGGCGGCGGCATGCTGCGCCTTGGTATTAGCATGTACGGTTTATATCCGTCGGAAGAAGTGAATAAACAGCGGATTGCGCTCGAGCCTGTCATGACGCTTAAGACAGCCGTCGTTATGGTTAAGGAAGTGCCTGAAGGCTGGGGAATCAGCTATGCTACGCGCTATGTGACGAAAGGCAACGAGAGAATCGGAACACTGCCGGTTGGTTATGCCGATGGCTTTAGCCGTATGCTGACAGGTAAGGCAGAGGTGCTGCTGCGTGGACAGCGTGCTCCTGTTCTCGGCACGATTTGTATGGACCAATGCATGATTGCGCTTGACGGCGCTGATGCTTCTCAAGGTCCGGTTCACGTTGGTGAAGAAGTCGTTCTTATCGGTCGGCAGGGTGATGAGGTTATCTCAGCAGAGGAAGTTGCAGATAAACTCGGTACCCTTAATTACGAGGTTACCTGTATGGTAGCGGCGCGTGTACCGCGAGTATATATTCGGGGGCAGCAGGTTGTTGCTTTGTCGAATCCACTCCTGTGAGCGAAGGCTTGGAGGAATGAATTACCTGTTAAGGATTTTCAATGGATTTAGAGGATTTTATCGTCTTATCTCGAATAATGTTGTTAAGATGTTCTTTGTTGTCGGTCTAAAGCGTTTATCTTCGGGTGCAGCATACTTGATATACGGTCTGCATACATATGAAGGTGTATAATACGGACCAAACAATGACATACTGTTACTGTTTTTTGCTGGAAATGTTTTGGGGGTGCGAGTTCGGTGGCCAATTTGCAAAATACCAAAAGGATTATGATCAGTTTACCGGATCATTTGCTGGAGGAAGTCGACGGAATCGTCGCCAAAGAAAACTCGAACCGAAGCGAATTCATTCGTCAGGCAATGAAATTGTATTTAATCGAGCGGAAGAAACGACAGATTCGCGATTCGATGCAGCGAGGCTATCTGGAAATGGCAAAAATCAACCTAGTGATGGCGTCGGAAGCTTTTCAAGCGGAGGAAGATGCCGGCGATACGCTCGGCCGACTCGTAAGCGGGGTGTAAAGCTTGATCGTTAAACGCGGCGATGTGTTTTTTGCGGACTTGTCACCTGTTGTCGGTTCTGAACAGGGGGGCGTTCGTCCTGTTCTGGTTATTCAAAATGATATTGGCAATCGCTTCAGTCCAACCGTCATTGTTGCAGCTATTACAGCCCAGATTCAGAAGGCTAAGCTGCCGACACATGTGGAGATTGATGCGGCATTGCATGGATTTGACCGTGATTCCGTTCTGCTATTGGAACAAATCCGTACGATTGATAAGCAGCGTCTGACTGATAAGATCACTCATTTAGATGATGAGACGATGCGTAAGGTAGACGAGGCGCTTCAAATCAGCGTCGGTCTAATCGATTTTTGAACTGAAGAGCATCACACGACAGCAGGGCCGGATGGCTCTGTTTTTTTTGTCTATTTTCATTTTCTTCATATCCGCCTTCGGACGTAGCTCATGTTCCATCCTGCGCCGCTGTTTGCCAATGCCGATTCGCTCCATAATGAAGGTAACATATTGAATTGATGGAGGGATCATGAGGATGACGACAATGAATCGGCCGGATTTTGCAATTTCAGGGATTGGAACTACCGGGGGCGGAGACTTTCATCGCGTCGAGCTTGAAGGCGTTAGTAAAGTAGACGGAAGTATAGATTGTTACTCGTTCCGAATGAGCGGTTTAGCTAAAGTGAAAGGCAGCATTTGTGTGCAGGAGCGTTGTGAGACTTCCGGTAAATTGACCATTGACGGTTCGCTGAAGGCGGCCGAAGTCAAGATGGAGGGTCAGATTACAGTTCGCGGTAATTTGGATTGTAATATCTATCAACTGAACGGATTTGTTAAGGTGCACGGCGATTGCAGGGCACAGCAATGCGATATCAGAGGAGCCATGACGGTAGATGGGGTGCTGGATGCGGGCAATCTGAACATCTATATAGAAGGACCGGTGCGGGCTGAAGTGATTCGAGCGGAGAAAATCAACGTGAAATTCACCAGAAGTGGGACGCTCAAACGACTAATGCAATCGATTTTGCCTACGGTTTGGCAAGCTCAGCTGCGTGCTGACCGCATTGAAGGCGATGAAATCCATTTGATAGAAACGACTGCAGCGCTTGTGCGCGGCCGCCAAATTACGATTGGTGCAGGCAGCGTCATTGATCGTGTCGAGTATGAATCCGAGCTCATTGTGCATCCGGATGCTGTCGTTCGCACACGTGAGCGAATTTTTGGTTAAGAGGTGAGGTGAAGGTGCAGATGGCCACAGGTGCAAGAAGAAAAGTACGAATTACCGGAACAGGCTCAACCTCAGGCGGTTCTTATGAAAGTATCCGTGTATTAGGTGAAGGGCAAGTACTTGGCTCCATAGAGAGTGAATCCCTCCATAGCGTGGGGAACTTATCCATATCAGGGGATTTGAAGGTCGGACATTATCGCCAGGTTGGGGAAACGAACATTCGAGGCGATGTCTATGGCGCTCAGATGCATGTGCTGGGCGAGTTAGATACGACAGGAAGTATTCGCAGCAAGTCGATGAAGGTTCGGGGTCAGCTGGATGTTCGGGGGGAATGTGAGGCAGAATATTTTGATGTTCGAGGCGGATTTCATATTCATGGCTTGTTAAGTGCGAACGTGGTCGAGATTCATCCGTGGGGACCTTGTCATGCCAAAGAAATTGGCGGCGGACGGATCAATGTTCGGCAAAGCAAATGGGGCGGATTGAAGCAGTGGTTCACTAGGCAGCGTCCGATGGAGCTGGCGAGCGAGCTCATTGAGGGCGAGAACATTTACTTGGAATATACGACTGCCGATGTCGTAAGAGGAACGAACGTTACCATCGGACGAGGTTGCAAGATCGGGTTAGTCGAGTATCGCAAGTCGCTGAAGGTAAGCAAGGAATCGATCGTAAACGAAGAAATAAAAAGATAACATTTTTTGAGAAAATGCCAATTTATGCTAGACAGTAATTATTGTGTCTGTTATTATGAGTTCAATATTATAGTAGCAGATATTTAGCGACCGCTATGCGAAGAACGCAAGCTTGGGCTCCATGCCCTGCTTGCGTTCTTTTTTTTGTCTATCGCTTGATAAACTGCGGAAAGGAGTAGCCATGAATCGAAAGCGTCATGTGTGGGTTACCGCTTCGGCTGCCCTCTTATCGGGCTTGCTTGTATACGGAGTGTACGTTCTGCAGCTGCGTCAGGTGAAATTTCAAGAGACGGTGAACGTCGTTGTTCCTGTTCGGTTCGTAGCTGCGGGGGAGCGGCTGACGACGGAGATGCTAGGTGTGAAGCAGATTGCGAAAGCATCTTATGTTCCGGAAATGTTCCTGCGCGCGGAAGAGATGGACGGCATGGAGGTGATTGTGCCGCTTGGCGCAAACGAGCCTTTACTTAGCTGGAAGGTGGATAAATTTCGGTTGCTGCCAAGTCGAGAGCAATCTACTTTTCAAATTCCGCGCGATTATGTCCTCTCCGTCTCGAATGGGATACGTGCCGGAGACCAAGTAATGCTTTATTTATCAGGGGAGTCTGTAGAGTCCGCTCGGTTGTTTGCTGAATCGGTAACAGTTGCTTCAGTAAAGACTTCAGGCAATCTTGAGATCGACGATACAAGCAATTCTAATCTGATGTCGCTTGCCAACTCGGACAAAGAAGGCATGTATGCCGCCAGGCGGGATGCGAACGGCATGATTGATTCCGTCAATTTGAATTTGACGGAAACGCAGTGGCTGAAGCTCGATTCGATCTGTAAAGGCGGTAATAGCAAAGTGGTCATCGCTTACTCGTCCGAATCGCTTGATGTTGCAGCAGCCAAGGAGGAAGTGCGATGAATGAGTTTGCCGCCGATGCCGCTAATGGGATCACTTCAGGTCACGGCCTCGGTGCTGGTGCCGCCACATCGAACCCGATCATCACATTTCTCGGTACTACACCCAATATCGGTACGACAGCTGCGGCTTTCGCCACGGCCTGCCGAATCGCGGAGGAGAGCGGGCGGTCAGTTGGGTATCTGTGCTTGAATCTCAAGAGTGCCAAGGCACATCGTTTCCTTGGCATTGATAAGCCTGGCGCAACACTGGATTCGTTACGTCCGGAGCTGCTTACCGGTTCGCTGCATCCGGACAAGCTGCTGCGTTCCATGCACCGCTGCCGAGGAGTGCAGGATCTGCATGTGCTGTTCGGCAATATTATGCGAGATCAAGCTGAGTTCTTCACCATTGAAGAGATGGAGCATTTGCTTACCGTCGCTGAACAGACATTTAGCGTCGTGATCGCGGATGTCGGTGCTTATTGGGATAATGCAGCAACGCTTTGTGCGCTCCGCAAGGCACATAAACGAATTATCGTAACGACAAGCGCGTTGTCTCATTTTCAGGAGGACGGACAGCGCTGGATCAAGCAGCTTTCCGGTATGTACGGCATAGCTGCTCACGATTATGAAGCGATTATCATACATCAGCCCTGGGGCAAAGGAGAATTTCATGTGAAGGATATTTGTAAAGAGCTTGGTGTGACGTTTCTAGGGGAGCTGGCGTTGTCGGAACCGCTGCTCTCACAGCTGGATAGTGGAACGCTCGATGAGTGGCTGCTTAATGACGAGAAAGGGAAGACGGTCATGAAGGAGCCTTCGAGGAAACTCATTGAGCATTATGGCTTGAAGCGGCAAATGAGGATGACGGTGCAGCCTTGGTATAAGAAGCTGATAACCCACCGCGGCGGAGTAAGTTCCTGATGAAAGGCGACGGACGTTTCTCGCCGTCGGCTTTCTCGGCGAAGTTATTGGCGGTTGAATCGGTGGCTGATGCTGCAGCTCCAATAGCAGAGCATGATGCGCAGCGGGACTTCAACCGGTTATCGGAAGACGTGCGTGCCTACTTGGCGCTGCCGCGCGGCGAGACAGAGGAAGAGCGGCGTGAATACAACGAGAGCTTGAATCGAGCAGTACTTGGGTACACGTATGATCGGGAGCGAATTCTCGCGGTCATTGCAGATCGACTGCTGCGGCAGCGAATTCATGAGCTCCCCGGCTATCAGCATCCGTATGCGACGCTTGCAGAAGCGCTATTCGCCGAAGTAATTGGTATGAACGTGCTGGAGCTGGTGCTGCAGAAGCGGGAGGGGCTGGAGGAAATTCAGGTTGTGGGCAAGAGGATATTTGAAGTGCGTGATGGACGAAGTATGCCGTCCCAATATGCCTTTGAATCACTCCGCGAGGTGGAGCGCATACAGCAGAACCTAGTGCTTTACAATAACGATCGCATCAATCCGCGCAAGCGATGGGCGGAAGTCATGCTGCGCGACGGTACTCGGGTCACGATGACGGGCCACGGGTTTACAGCTCAACCGACGCTTACATTGCGCTTCTATACCGTTAGACGATTTCACCTGGAACAGCTTGCGCGAGAGGAATTAGGAACGCTTAACGAGTGGATCCGGCGGATGTTGATGGCCGTTCTGGAAGCGAGATTTAACATTGTTGTCATCGGGCCAACGAACTCCGGCAAGACCAATCTCATTAAGGCGCTGATCGGTGAATTGCCGGACGAGGAGCGTATCGTAACGATCGAGGGCAGGCATGAGCTGATGTTGATGCGGGATTTTCCTACCAAGAATGTGATCGAATACGAAGCAGATGAGGAGGATGTAATGCACCGCTCTACGCAGGCGTTCAAGCTGGCGCTGCGTCAGTCGCCACAGCGAATCATTCATGCTGAAATAAGAGACGAGGATGCCAACATCTATGTGCGTGCGTGTACGAGGGGACATGCAGGCAGCATGACGACGCTGCATGCCAATATGCTTGAGGATGTGCCCGAAGCGATTGCAGATATGTGTATGCTCGACGGCCGGGGGATGAACCCGGAGCGGTTGACGAAACGGATAGCAGAGTATGTGACTCAGATCGGCATTGAGATGCGTATTGCTGCGGGACGACGCCGGCTGGTTCGGCTGGCGGAGATGGGCTGGGCCGATGGAGAAGTGTTTGTCAGAGATTGGGCCGTATTCGATGATGAACGAGGTGACTGGCGGTATCCTCATGGGCCGTCTGCGGCGGCGCAGGCTAGGTTGACTTCGAGTTCTGTGGAGCATTGGGGCGCAGTATGGCTGCCGGATCTCGCGAGCATGGCAGGAGTTGAGCGGGAATGATCGTCAAGCTGGGGCTTCTTACATTCATCCTTGCGCTCTTCAGTACGGTTTATGTTGCAATTCGAGGATTGATGGGGTTTTTGCTGCATCGTCAGCAAGTTATCAGCAGGCTGCATTATCGCCGAGATCGCGGTGTTCATGAACGGTTTACACGATTTCTACAGCGCTTCGACCGCGCATACCGGCATCTATCTGAGCTGCTTGAATCACTTCAGCTAAGCTGGCGTCCTGGTTCATTTGCTATTACTAGCCTGCTTCTCCTGCTGATCGGAACCTCTTTCGGGGCACTGTTTTTTCAAAGTGAGAAAGGTGCGTTCATGCTGGGCTGCGTGCTAGTCACTGCGCCTTACATGCTTCTTCGGACGATGCTTGTGCACCGGCAGATGAAAACACGGATCGATTTCCTGCCGGCGGTGGAGCTGTTCTATCAGTGCTGCCTTATAAGCGGAGGCAGGCAGATTAAGGCGGCGCTTCAGCGGACAGTGGAGGAGAAACGGCTTCTGGGGCCGATGCAGGCTGTGTTTGAACAATTGTACCGAAATGTATCCGTGCGTGGAGACGATGAAGCCAGTTTGCGAATATTTGCCGCATCGCTCGGACATGTGTGGGCCGATTATTTTGTCAATATTGTAAGGGCGGGGCTGGCAGAGGGCCATCCGGTCGCCGCAAACTTAAAGGATCTAATTACCGATATGCGTAAAGCGCGCAGAGCCAATCAGCAAGAACGCAATAAGCTGCTTGAGATTCGTATCGCGAACTTTTCACCCATTCTGTTTCTCCTTCTGTTTATCGGGATCAACTTCCATTACAATCCCGAGAATGCCTACCAGTATTACATTGTCGATCCTGCAGGGAGAGATTTATTGCTGAACGCGGGCATGATGATATTCGGTTCTTTCGTGATGGGGTTATGGTTGTCTCGCAAAAAAATGTGAAGGAGGTTCATAACGAACCATGAGTGATTCTATTACGAAAGCGGTCATGTGGGCAGCGCTTGGCGGCCAATACGCCGCGTTATTCATACTCTTCGCCTCGCTATTGAAGTTGCTGACGTTTAAGAAACCGCGATATGTGCATGTAATGCTGCAGCATTGGCGGAGGAAGACAGTCAGCGCTCATTGGCTCGCACTTGCAAGGATTAGCCGTGAAGACAGCTCATTTAAGGAGCGAGAACGATTACTTGCCGGATGTGGCTTTACCGGCGATGCGGCTTTATATGTGCTGATGCGCCGACTTTTCTTCCTTCTTACTCCGATCTGGGCGACGGCAGCGTACGGCTTTACTTTTTTGGAGTTGGAAGCTTTGCCGAGGGTGAGCGTTCCTTTGCTGCTGTCTATCGTCATCCTGCTCTTGCTTTGGGACATCCCATGGCTGGAAGCCATTCGGAAGACGAGGGCAGAGCGGATGACGAAGGAGATTTATATCGTCAGTAATCAACTGCTCTATCTAGCGGGCTCCTCGCTTCATATTCATACGAAGCTGATGCGCTGTTTGCCTTACACGCGGACGATGCGAAGCGAGCTGCAGATGCTGCTTGGCGAGTGGTACCACGATGCAGAGGGAGCGTTAAGGCGGCTTAAGCTTCGGCTTGGTACCGAAGAGGGCCTGAGCTTCGTAGAGACGATCGATTCCCTTCGGCTTCATGAAAGCGATCAGTATTATGAACTGCTGCGAGAGCGCATCCAAGATTATAAGGAGAAACTGGAATTGGCCAAGGACAACCGCAAGGAATCAACCTCCTACTTGTTGTTTGCCATAGCAGGTCTTCCAATCATGTATACCTTTCAAATTTTCATATACCCGTGGGTACGAGAAGGTCAGAAGCTGTTCAGCACGCTCAATTAGAAGGTTGATGTTAATGAAGGAGGTGAGGACATGCGGAATATTTTGATAACCGTCATGATGCTTGTGGTTGTTGTCCTGTTGTTTAATGCGATTGTTGCCAAAGATACGACAGGTACAAAGGATCAAATTGAAACGCAAGGAAATGCGGCGAATACGAAAATCAACACCATTACGGTTCCATAAGGAGGCAGTAGCATGCGCTCGCTATTGATGACGCTGCTGCTGATCATCGTTGCTGTCATGCTTTATAATGGCGTAACCGGCGGCGAGCAGGGGACGAACGCTCAACTGGAGCAATCCGGCCGACATATGAGCGATGGGATTCGGAGGATGAGCCCTTGAAGAGCCTGCTTGTATTTATCCTCTTGTCTGCAATGATGTGTTGGTTTATGTTTTCTCCGATTTACAAGCATGTCATGATTGTTCGGCAGGCTGTTCTCCAGCAAGAAGTAGATTACTTACTGGAGATAGGCGCTAATGGCGATCACGGATATATTAATGCGGCAATGCTGCAGGAATCGAGGCTTCGCTTGGCTCGATATGGCCTACTCCCAAGCTCCATTGATTTCGTAGTCAGCTCAGGAAATGGGGCCACGGCAACAGATCCTAATCAACCGCTGCTTCGGGGAACTTCCTTGTCGCTGACAGCAAGTTATCCCATCGAAGGCTTGCTCTCCATTGACCGGTTAATCGGGCTTGAGCCTCCGCCAGCGAATACGCAACTGAAAGCCTTCGGGATGAAGATGAGTGAATATGTCCCGTAAGCATTCCGGGGAGAGGAACCTGCCGAATGTATAAGCTTGTTCTTACCATGATGATGATGGTTGTATGGATGCTGCTTCACGCTCTTCAAACCGATGAGGAGCTGGCTATTACAGCTTTGTTCCAAGGCAAACATGCGGTTAATCGCGCCGCGCATGCAGCAGCGCAGCAAGTGGACCCAACTGCGCTGGCAGAAGGCAGGCTACACATCGATGAGCTTGCGGCAAGCAGGGAGGCCGGGCTGTACTTGCAGCGCAATCTGCAGCTTGATGAGAGCGGGCAGCCCTTACCCGGCTCTTACTTACAGGAACGAGTGGAGGTCGTTGATTTCCAGGTGATCAACGGAGACCCGGCGGCTTTTCCATATACCTATCGAAACGATAGCTTTAATTATGAAGTAACGCTGCACCGACCCGGCGTTATACTTATAGCTAAGATTGTGTATCCCCGTGTATTTAGTGTAATTGAGCCGATTGAATGGACGATTAAAGGAACAGCGGAGTTAACGTCAAGTTGAGATTGAGAAAAGGAGCAGTTCCTTCAACATGTTGAAGGAACTGCTCCTTTGTCATAAGATTTCGTAGTTAAGAAATTGTATTAATAAGCCGTCCAGCCAGCATCGGCTGTGACCACGGTACCGTTGACAAAGCTTGCATCATCCGAGGCCAGGAACAATGCCACCTTCGCGATCTCTTCCGGCTCGCCTGCGCGCGGGTTGAGGTTGATGCCGGCCATCGCCCGTTCCATACCGAATGGGTTGGGGCTTGTGATCGTGGTGCCAATGTTGGTATTAACGCCTCCTGGCGCGATTGCGTTACAGCGGATGCCTTTCGGCGCGTATTGGAAACCGACGTTCTTCGTCAGGCCGACAACGGCATGCTTCGCAGCGGTATAAGCTGCGCCTGCACGAGAGCCCATCAAGCCGCCCGCGGAAGCGATATTCACGATGACGCCGCTTTGCTTCTCGAGGAAGATCGGAATGACTTTACGAATCGTTCTCATGGGGCCTGTTGTATTAATGGCAAAGATACGTTCCCAAAGCTCGTCCGTCAAGTCACCTGCAGGCACGAAATTGTCCATAATGCCGGCGTTGTTAACGAGGATATCGACAGTGCCATAGTTCTCGACTGCTGTATTTATGAGAGACTGAACGTCTTCTTCTTTCGCAACATTAGCTGCAATAGCGAATGCCGTTCCGCCTTTGGCTGTAATTTCGTCTACAACAGATTGCGCGGCTTCCAAGCGAAGGTCTGATACGGCGACCTTGGCACCTTCTGCTGCGTACAATTGTGCGATGGCTTTTCCCATGCCAGAAGCGGCACCTGTGACAACTGCAACTTTTCCGGATAATCTCATGATCATATCCTCCTATGTTTGTTGTGTTAAACCTGTTGTTTCATGAAATAATAAACACATGTTCAATAGAGAACATCTGTTACTTTGATTATAATGAAGATAAGAAACAAGCCACAATCAGTAAAAACAGCACTTTTGTCAGGTAACGAACAGATTGGCCGATAGTGTTCAATAAGGAAACCAAGAAAGGATTGGCAGGTATGAATGACAGTGACAAAAGAACAGACCGCCGGATCCTCCGCAGCAGGGCGGCATTACGGCAAGCGCTCCTGACGCTGATGGCGAACAAGCCGTTCACCACGATTTCCATTACTGAAATTGTGGAGTTGGCCGATTATAACCGCGGGACCTTCTATTCCAATTATGAGAGTAAAGAAGCACTGCTTGATGATATCATGTCCGATTTGATTGCAAAGTTATTGCTTTCCTTCCGTGTGCCGTATGAGCAGGTAGAGATCTTTCATGTGGATCAGCTGCAAGCGCATTCGGTTAAGCTGTTTGAACATATTTACGAGCATTCCGCTGTCTACACCGTGATCATGAAGAGCGACATGCTGATGGTTCTCCAGGAGAAAATGTTTACTGCGATCAGAAATATCCTCCAAGAAGAGCTTGTCTATACCAAGTCAGACATCGATGAAGAGCTAATGAGCATCTACTCGATCCGTGCGCTGCTCGGGCTTGTCTTCCATTGGGTGGAGAGCGGGTATAAGCATTCACCGGCCTATATGCAGGAGCAGCTGGTGAAAATCATCAACTATCATCCGACGACGGCGAGGACCTCGGTAAAAGGGAAAACCTAGACCTATAAAAGAGCGGGCAATCTGTGCAATCTGCTCGGAGGATCGACTGCTTGACAAGAACGGACTATTTATACGAATTAGAGGAACAGCGGAGCTAACGCCGAGTTGACGGAGCCGCTGTTCTTTTGTTGTAATGGAGGAAATAAGCTTGGAGCAAGGAGCGGTTGCGCGTGCAGGTGAACAGTGGAATGGCAGGGACGGCAGAAACAGTGCAACAAGTAGAAATCGTGGCTCGCATTAATCGGCTGCAGCAGTTAATGGCGAAAGCGGATATACATGCTTTTCTGGTCACGCAGCATGTGGACCTTTATTATTTTACGGGCTCGATGCAGGCCGGATATGCATTTATTCCTGCAGAAGGTGCGGCAGTGTTTTATGTGAGGCGCAGTGTGGAGCGTGCTATTCAGGAGTCGGGCGTTCAAGTACAGTCCTTGACCTCGCTGCGCCATTTCCGAACTCAGCTGGAGCACGATCATCCTGCCGTGTTTGGCAGCGGCGCCGCCCAAGGGTTGAAGATTGCGACGGAGATGGATGTTCTGCCGGCATCGACGTTCGCGAAGCTTGCTGAAGTACTGGCAGGCAGCAGCAAAGATTGTTCTCTGGTAGACGGCTCGACACTGGTTCGGCGTGTACGGATGGTTAAGTCGCCATGGGAAGTAGGACGGATCGAGTCTGCCGCACAGGTTGTCGCAGAAGCGCTGGAAGCCGCTGTCGGCATCATTAAGGAAGGTCTTACTGAGCTTGAGCTGATGGCTCGAATCGAATACGAAATTCGCATTCGCGGTCATATCGGACTGATGCGTACGCGAAGCTACAACATGGAAATTACGACGGGAATGCTCGGCTCAGGAGCGGCTGCTGCCGTTCCGAGCGCTTTCGATGGTCCGGCAGGTGGGCTGGGGCTTGGACCAGCATTCCCGCAAAGCACGAGCCGCAAATCGATCATGCGTGGGGAGCCAATCCTCATCGACATCGGCTGCTGCATCGATGGCTACATTATCGATCAGACGCGAACCGCTGTTATCGGCAGTCTGCCTGATGATTTGGCGGAAGCCTACGCGCAAGCGGAGCTCATCATTCGCCAATCGGAAGCGCTGATGCGACCGGGCACATCCAGCGAGTCTATCTATGCTGCAGCGCTGAAGCAAGCTTCCGATGCGGGCCTTGCCGATCATTTTATGGGGTATGGCACCAATCAGGTCAAGTTTCTTGGTCACGGCATCGGACTTGAGGTAGATGAATGGCCTGTGCTGGCGAAGGGTTTCGGCGATCCGCTCGAAGCCGGCATTACGCTTGCGGTGGAGCCTAAATTCACTTTCCCGGGACGCGGTGTCGTCGGAATCGAGAACAGCTACCTTATTACCGATACTAGCTGCCGACCTCTGACACGATCACCTGAAGGGTTGATCATCGTACCATAATGAACAAGATAAAGCTGTTTGCGAGTTCACGATACGTTGCTCGCAGGCAGCTTCTTTGCATTTCCAGAGGCCTCCAGCTTAACTCAAATACGGTACTTCTCTCCCTCATTTAACTGTGGTTAAGGTAATCTTGAAAGCGCATTATCAATGAGGGCCGCTGTGCTACAATAATGCTGACTTCATATGCCATGACGCCAACAGCAACCCAATTATCCATAAACAAGAGGTGCAGTCCGATGAAAATGACATTCAGGTGGTTCGGCAAGGACGACCCCGTTACCCTGCAAAATATTCGCCAAATCCCTGGTATTTACGGGATTGTAACTGCGCTCTACGATGTCCCTGTCGGCGAAGCATGGTCGATGGAATCGATCAATCGGCTGAAAGAGACGATTGAAGCGGAGGGACTTCAATTAGCCGTAGTCGAAAGCGTTCCGGTACACGAAGACATCAAGCTGGGACGACCTTCACGCGACCGACTTATTGAAAATTACAGTCAAACGATTCGCAGACTGGGCGAAGCCGGTGTTCCTGTCATTTGCTACAACTTTATGCCCGTGTTCGACTGGACACGCTCTCAATTAGCCTATACGCTGCCGGATGGGTCCACCACATTGACGTTCGAGGACGAAACCATTTCCCGGATGGATCCTGTCAACGGCGACTTATCTTTGCCGGGCTGGGATCAAAGCTATACGAAGGAAGAGATGGGACAGCTCATCGACTCCTATGCTGAAGTAACGGAGGACGTACTTTGGAGTAATCTTGCTTACTTCTTGGAGCGTATCATTCCTGTTGCAGAAGAGGCAGGCGTTGTCATGGCGATTCATCCGGATGATCCGCCTTGGCCAATCTTTGGATTGCCGCGCATCGTCAGCAACTTCAATCAACTGAAACGTCTGACCGAGCATGTCGACAGTCCATCGAACGGCATTACTTTCTGTTCCGGCTCACTTGGCGCAAACGAAGACAACGATTTAACTGCGATCATTCGCCATTTTGGCTCACAAGGAAAGCTGCATTTTGCCCATACAAGAAACATCCTTCGTACAGGTCCGCGTTCCTTCCAGGAATCGTCGCACCGCTCATCAGACGGCTCTATCGATATGGTGCGGATTCTGGAGGCACTCCACGAAACCGGCTTTACCGGTCCGCTTCGTCCGGATCACGGACGCATGATTTGGGGCGAACAAGGCCGTCCCGGCTATGGACTCTATGATCGCGCGCTTGGGGCAACGTATTTGAACGGTATTTGGGAAGCGATTTCAAAAATAAGGAGCTGACCCTACATCCTATGTTGAAATTATCTGTGTTCACGGTTGCGACCCCGGACCTTACTCCGGAAGAGCTTTGCGAGGCAGCGTCTGCTGCAGGAATCAGCGGCATTGAATGGCGCTGCAAAGATACACCGGCAGAGCTCCGCAAGGAGGCACCATCCTACTGGGGAAACAATATTTGCACACTCTCCCAGCATGCAGATGAGGAAGAGAGTACCCGTTTCGAGCAAGCCGCGATTCGATCTAACATGAAGACCATCTCCATTACGCCCTATATTCAGTGCGGCGACATTGAAAGTACGGAGAATGTCATGCGGCTCGCGAAACGTTTTGGCGCATCCATGATTCGCGTTGGCGTTCCCGGTTACAACCGTATCCGCAATTACAACGAACTTTATGAGGAAGCGATTGCCTACCTCAATGAGGTGGAGGAACTCTCTCGCCAGTATGGCGTTAAAGCGCTCGTTGAAGCTCACCACGTGACAATCGCGCCAAGTGCATCGCTCGCGCACCGGCTCGTATCGCCTTTTGATCCGGATTGCATCGGGGTGCTCTATGATCCCGGCAATATGGTATATGAAGGCTTCGAGAATTATCGGATGGGCATGGAACTGCTCGGTCCTTATTTGGCACATGTTCATGTCAAGAACGCAGGTTGGCAAGCGCCACGCTCAGAAACGTCAGATCCGCTGCAATCCCAAGAATGGTCCTGCAGCTGGCGTCCCATTGCTAATGGTCAGGTGCCGTGGAAACAAGTGCTCCGCGATTTGAAGGCTGTAGGATACGACGGCTGGTTTGGCGTTGAGGATTTCAGCAGCACCTATGATACACGAACGATGCTTCGTACATACGCCAATCAAATGAAAACTTGGATGGAGGAGATCGAATGAAACAGCTTCGCTACGGCATTATCGGAATTGGAAACATGGGCTCAGGCCACGCAACCATCTTGACTTCAGGCACAATCAAGGGGGCTGTGCTCACTGCGGTTTGCGACGGTTTTGAAAGCAAACGGGACTGGGCCAGAGAGAAGTTTGGCGATAAAGTCGCTGTATTTGAGAGTGCTGAGGCGATGATCGATTCCGGCCTTATTGATGCCGTTGTCGTCGCTACACCGCATTATGATCATCCTACGGAAGCGATTCATGCTTTCAGCAAAGGCATGCATGTATTGATCGAGAAACCTGCAGGCGTCTACGCCAAACAGGTGCGGGAAATGAACGAAGCGGCTGCGGCAAGCGGCAAAACCTTCGGTATCGTCTACAACCAGCGGATGAATCCGCTCTATCAGAAGCTGCGCGAAATGATTCAATCCGGCGAGATCGGCGAAGTTCGCCGCATCAACTGGATCATCACGAACTGGTACCGGACGCAGGCTTACTACGATTCCGGCACTTGGCGCGCAACATGGGGCGGCGAAGGCGGCGGCGTTCTGATCAACCAATGCCCGCATAATCTTGATTTGTGGCAGTGGACAACAGGCATGATGCCAACCCGGATGCGTGCATTCTGCCAATTCGGCAAGAATCGAAATATTGAAGTCGAGAACGACGTGACGGCATACGCCGAATATGAGAACGGGGCAACAGCGGTGTTCATCACATCAACCTCAGACGCGCCGGGCACGAATCGCCTTGAAGTATCCGGAAGCCGCGGCAAAATCGTAATCGAGAACGATAAAATGACCTTCTGGCGACTGCGCGAAGAGGAAGCTGCTTTCAACGCACGCAACTCGGAACCATTCGCTTCACCGGAATGCTGGAAAATCGATATCCCAAGCTCAGGACCCAGCCCGGAGCATGCAGGCATTTTGCAAAATTTCACGGATGCCGTCCTGCTTGGAACGCCGCTCGTTGCACCGGGTGAAGAAGGCATCAAAGGATTAACTCTCTCCAATGCGATGCATTTGTCCACGTGGCTGGACGGATGGGTGGATCTGCCGCTGGACGAAGCACTTCACGAAGCAGAGCTGAATAAACGAATCGCCAGCTCAACTTTTCAGAAGCCTTCGACATCTGCAGCTGAAGCCAAACCGGCTGATCTGACAGGTACGTTTTAATAACGGTAACCAATCGATAAGGGAGAGTGGCCCCATTGAATAAGAAGCAAATCGCTGCGCAGCTCTATACGCTTCGCGATTATTGCAAGACTGCCGAGGATCTCGATGCCTCATTGAAGAAGGTTAGAGAAATCGGCTACGAAGCCGTTCAAGTGTCCGGAATCGGACCAATCGCGCCGGATGAAGTCAAACGCATCTGCGACAGCCACGGACTAACTATCTGCGCTACCCACGTCTCCTATGACCGACTGCTTAACGATTTGGACGCGGTTATTACGGAGCATCTGTCTTGGGGCTGCAAATATGTCGGCTTAGGCGGCTTGCCGCAAGAGTATCGCCATAACCGTGAAGGGTATACGACTATGGGCGGTATCCTCTGTGAGATCGGTACAAGACTGGCCGCTGCCGGTCTGGAACTTGTGTATCACAACCATAAATTCGAATTCCAGAAATTCGAAGGCGCGACAGGTATGGACTGGCTGCTCGAAGCCTCTATTCCGGCTCCAGGCGAAGTGCCGGCATTCAGCTTCGAGCTGGATACGTACTGGGTACAAGCGGGCGGCGCTGATCCGGTCTCTTGGATTCGCAAAGTAGCTCATATGAAAGTCGTCCATTTCAAGGATATGGCTATTGTGAATGACCAGCAGGTGTTCGCCGAGGTCGGAGAAGGCAATTTGGATTGGCAGGGCATCCTGCATGCTTGTCGGGAAACAGGTGTTGAGTGGTACGTTGTCGAGCAGGATGTATGTCCGGGAGATCCGTTCGAGAGCTTAGCAATCAGCTACCGTAACTTACAGCAATGGGCTTATCAGACTGAAGAGGAGCTGGCGGGCGATGTCACAGTTTAACCGAAACGACGGCATGAACTACGCGCCGGTATCGATCGTGAAACCTACCGCTGTAGTTGGACCGGGTGAATTCGTGTTCGCCGCGCTGGGACTCGATCACGGTCATATCTATGGCATGACGAACGGACTTCTTGAAGCAGGCGCAACGATCAAATGGGTATACGATCGCGATCCGGCTAAAGTGGAGCAGTTTCTGAAAACCTATCCGCAGTCGGTTGCAGCGGCCTCGCCGGAAGTCATTCTCGAAGATCCGCAGGTGAAGCTGGTTGCATCGGCGGCCATACCGTCCGATCGCGGCCCGCTTGGCGTTACGGTCATGAAGCACGGCAAAGATTATTTTGTAGACAAAACCCCGTTCACCACGCTGGAGCAGCTATCCGAAGCGCGAGCTGCTGCCGCGTTAACGGGGCGCAAGTATATGGTCTACTACAGCGAACGGCTGCACAACGAAAGCGCGATTTATGCCGGCAAGCTGCTGGAGGAAGGCGCCATCGGTCGTGTCGTCCAGGTTATCGGAACAGGCCCGCATCGGTTAAATAAACCATCACGTCCGGACTGGTTTTTCCGCAAAGAACAGTATGGCGGAATTCTCTGCGATATCGGCAGCCACCAGATCGAACAGTTTCTGCACTTTGCGGGCTGTAAGGACGCGACTGTTGCGAGCAGCAAAGTTGCCAACTATAACAACCCGGACTACCCGGAGCTGGAGGACTTTGGCGATGCGACGCTCGTTGGCGACAATGGGGCGACGAATTATTTTCGCGTGGACTGGTTAACGCCAAACGGACTTGGCACATGGGGCGACGGACGGACGATTATTCTGGGTACGGACGGGTATATCGAGCTGCGCAAATATATCGATGTGGCTCGCGACAAGAGCGGTGATCATGTCTATCTGGTTAATCACGAAGGAGAGCATCATCTCACGGTTGGCGGCCAGGTAGGCTTCCCGTATTTCGGCGAGTTGATTCTCGACTGCCTCCATCGGACAGAGAATGCGATGACGCAGGCACATGCTTTTAAGGCGGCGGAGCTCTGTATGCTCGCGCAAAATAAAGCCGTCCGTTTGTAAAGGAATCTATACAATGGAGAAGTGCGACATGGTAAAATCATTTCATTAGGATGCGCCTTATCGCGGCGCCTCAAATGGAGGGGAACTGTGTGCCGCTCACGATGCAATGGCAGCAGCCGATCGAGCTCATGTACCGGAACGATGAACCATATCCGGGGGCTCAATTTCATTCGCATGCCTTTTATGAGATGTATTATTTTCAAGAGGGCGAATGCAATTATTTGATCGGCGACAAGCTGATTACGCTCCAGCCCGGTGATTTGATTCTCATGCACGGAATGACGCTTCATTGTCCGAACCCTGCACCGCACCGGCCTTATATCCGCACGATTATACATATGGATCCGGCTTATATTCATAAAGTGCTTCAGGCGGATACGGCTGCCATGCTGCTGAAGCCGTTCGATGAGCTGCGGAATATCCGTATTTCGCTTAGCCCGCAGGATCAAGCAGAGCTTGAAACGCTGCTGGCTGAGATGGATCAGCTGTATAAGCGGACGAACGAAGCTGGTGTGCGAACGGCCTATAATCGGTTTGTCATGCGGGTCATCGAGCTTCTGCATCTCATTCGGGATTGGTGCAGCGAGCCGGTTAATGAGCGGGAGCATCGTTCCCAGAAAGAGCAGCATGTCCAGCGTGTCATCTCTTACTTGGAGGATCATTACCTCGAGGAAGTGACGCTCGATCATATTGCCAGTGCCCTTCATTTGACGAAACCTTACCTGTCCAACCTCTTCAAAGATGTTACCGGTACAACGGTATTCAAATACTTATATAATCGGCGGATCAATCAGGCCAAAATGATGTTTCGGCTCGAGCCCAGGCAGTCGGTTTCGGAGGTTTGCCGCGCTGTAGGATTCCACCATCTGCCGCATTTCAGCAGACTGTTCAAAACGACAGTCGGTGCAAGTCCGGAGACGTACCGGAAGCGGATGCTCCAGCTCGTTGCCGAAAGCTAAAGCCTTGCGTGCGCCGCCGCACATACGGAGGCGTTCAATATCGGAAGCTCATTGTTTGATTTAACGGGCCGTACGGCGGTCTTAATTGGCGGCGCAAGTACGCTCGGCAGCGTCATGGCTGAAGCGATGCTTGACCATGGTGCGCATGTGGCACTTGTCGTCCGCAGCAAGGAAAGAGCGGAAGAGAAGCTTGCACATCTGCTTGAAACAGGCCGTGCTACGCTGTTTGAGGCGGATGCTGCGGTGAAGGCAGATCTCGAGCGCGTGCTCGGAGAGATTAAAGTCTGGGCGCCAAACGGTCGAGCGGATATTCTGCTGCATGCGGCCGGCACCAACAGTGCAACACCGTTCTTTGATATTTCCGAAGAAGAGTGGGACCGTATCATGGATGTCAACGCGAAGAGTGTTATGCTGGCCTGCCAAGTGTTCGGTCGATCCATGATTGACGCCGGCCACGGCGGAAGCATCATTACGATCAGCTCCGTCTCGTCGGGGCCGCCGCTCTCTCGCGTATTTACGTATTCGGCTTCGAAGCATGCCGTGAACAGCATGACACAGTTTCTGGCGCGTGAATTCGCGCCGCACGGGGTGCGTGTCAACGGCATTGTACCGGGGTTCTTCCCGGCGGAGCAGAATCGCGCCATTCTATCGCCGGAGCGGGTGGAAAGTATTATGAGCCATACGCCGATGAAGCGCTTTGGCGATCCGAAGGAGCTGCAAGGGGCAGTCGTCTGGCTGGCCTCTGAGGCGGCATCGGGCTATGTCACGGGCTCGCTGATTCGCGTAGACGGCGGCTTTGGAGCGATGACGATTTAACAACCAATACGGCTTGTTCCTCATCACATGTGGAACGGCTGTATTTTTTTTATAAATATTCTACTTTACAATATCATAAATCCGAGTTATCTTATTGGTTAAATATGTATTGGTCAGCAGTGTCGATCCGGAGGTGGTTACCGTCAACATAGAAAATATCGAAGCGTTTGTGTACGTCATCCACTGCGGAAGCTTTAATAAAGCCGCGGAAGCTTTATTTTTATCCCAGCCCTCTGTTACGGCACGTATACAATCACTGGAGCGTGAACTGGATTGCAAGCTGTTCGACCGGAACGGAAAGCAGATTCAGATTACAGAAGAAGGAAAACGTTTCCTGCCGTATGCGCAGCAGCTTTTGCTGACTTACCAGAAGGGCAAGCTGAACATTAGCCGAAAGAAGATGCCTGAGGAAATCAGGATCGGCTGCACGGTTTCCGTATCCAACTACATCATCCCGCAGCTGATGCCAAGGCTTCAGCGCAAATTCCCGAATATCTACTACAAATTCGTTACAGGCACAACCGACGAAATTGTCTCCAAAGTACTCAATAAGGAAGTCGACGTCGGCTTCGTTCGCAAAGTCAATCATCCCTCCCTTCATTCCGTCAAATTTTACGAAGACCCCATTTCTCTATATGCCTACGAGGATCATCCTTTTATCGGGAGAACAAAGCTTTCAGTCGAAGAGATTGCTCTGCAGCCGCTCGTCTTCTTCGAATGCGGAGCGCTCGACTGGCTCAGAATTCACCGGGTATTCGAGCATTTGGAGCAGCCGCCTAACATTCGGATTCAGACGGACAATTCGGAGATGGCCAAGCGGCTCGTCATAGGAAAAACAGGGATTTCTTTCCTTCCGGGATTAAGCGTACGGGGAGAGGTAGCTCAAGGAAAGCTGATTCCACTTCGGGTAACGGAGACGGAAGGGATATCTTTGCAGACGAACGTCATCTCCTGCCTTGGCGAGCATACGCAATTATTTTCCGAAATCATGGAAATTGGAAAACGCCTATTCGACGAGCAGTAAAAGGGCTGACCTAGATGTCGCGAGACAGGGTCAGCCCTTTCGTTTTCTCATAAACATAGTAAGTAAATAGGAATTATCGGATTTTTTGATTCACATATTGAAAATCTCTATTAGACGATGGTTGAATGCGATGATATCGTTAATCTCAACATTAATTCTTACTTAACCGCTAGGAATTATAAGTTTAAATGATCGACCAAAAACGGAGGGGTTACCATGAAAAAAACAATCGTATTGGCAGCAAGTCTTATTCTGATTCTCACCTTGTCGGCTTGCGGCACCAAGAATAATAACGCAGGCAACGCAGCTACAAACAATGTCTCATCCGACACCACGGCTGCAGCTGACTCAGAAGCGCCGCAAGAAGTAAAGAAAATCGTCGTAGGAACAGGCAATCAGTTTCCTAAGGTCGCATTCGTCGACGAAAGCGGTAAGCTTACCGGCTACGACGTTGAATTGATCAGAGAGATCGATAAGCGTCTTCCCGAATACGAGTTCGACATTCAAGTACTGGAATTCAAAAACATTCTACTAAGCCTGGAAACGAAGAAAATCGATTTGGCCGCTCATGAATTCGAGAAAAACCCAGAGCGCGAAGCCAAGTACTTGTTTAACAAAGAGTCTTATGCGCACTGGAAAAACAAAATCATCGTTTCCAAAGACAACAACGATGCGATTGAATCGCTCGACGACCTGAAAGGGAAGAAAATATTCACGACTGCCACTAGCGCCGAGGCGACGATTCTGGAGAACTACAACAAAGAGCACGACAATGCGCTGAACATTGTATACTCCAGCGGAGCAGCGAATGACGCCTTATCCCAGATTACATCTGGTCGCGTAGAAGCTACGGTTGGCGCGGACTTCGTGCTGCCGATCATCGATCCGGAAGGCAAGCTGAAAACCGTCGGCAAAGAGCTTAGCGAAGCGGATATTCTGTTCTTGTTCCGCAAGAACGATCCGGAGCAGCAGACGCTGGCGGATGCAGTAGACCGGGCGATTCTGGAAATCAAGGCAGACGGCACGTTATCCAAAATCAGCAATGAGTGGCTTGGATTCGACGCAACCGTATCTGAGAAATAGACACTAATCAAGAAAGGGTGAGGTCGGTCTATGGGTGCTCCATTCGATATCGCCTATGTTGTCGAATATTTCTGGAAGCTGCTTCCGTTTATACGGATTTCGCTGATTATCGTAGCGAGCTCCATCTTGGTCGGGCTGGGCGTCGGCTTTCTCGTCGCCCTTCCCCGGCTGTACCGGGTGCCGCTGCTGCAGCGGGTTTCCCAGCTCTATGCCTCTTTTTTCAGAGGAACGCCGATTATTATTCAGCTGTTCTTGATCTATTACGGATTGCCGGAGTTGCTGAAAGCCGTGCACATAGACGTAAGCAAAGTGTCGGCTTTGTACTTCGTTATTCTGGCTTACGGGCTGCATAGCGGAGCCTACATTTCAGAAGGGATCCGAGCTGCGGTGTCCGCCGTCGATCGGGGACAAGTCGAAGCGGCTTACGCGGTTGGCATGACCGGATACCAGGCTTTTACGCGAATCGTATTCCCTCAAGCGCTGGCCATATCGATTCCGATTCTGGCTAACTTGGTTATCGCAACGCTGAAGGACACGTCGCTTGCATTTACGCTCGGCGTTATGGAGCTTACGGGGAAATCGCAGACGCTGCCTACGATGTCCAGGCATTTGTTTGAAAGCTATATCGCCTTGGCTATTATCTATTTCATCATCAGCTTCTTCTTGGAGAAATTGTTCTATTACACGGAGCGCAGGCTGCTGAAGCATGAAACGGCAATCACGACCGCAGGCAAACTCCCTATGGGCAAAAAAGGGCTGAATCGGTTGTTGAACGCGAAAGTAGCATGGGGTAAAGGAGGCACAGGCGTATGACGTTAGATTTTGCTTTCATCTGGCAAGCCTTTCTGCTGCTGCTTCCGGCGATTCCGAACACGATTTATATCACGGTCGTCTCCGTTGGCTGCGGATTTATCATCGGCCTGATTGTTGCGCTGTCACGCATTTTTGCCATTCCTGTGTTGAGCCAGGTTGGTACGGCTTACGTCACGTTTATTCGGGGAACGCCAATGCTGACTCACCTGCTCCTTATTTATGTCGGATTGCCCATGATCGTCGATAGTTTGGCCGACAAGTACCACTGGTCGTTCAACTCGGTTTCGATTCCCATGATCGGTTTCGCTTATCTCTCCTTCTCGATCACCGCAGGCGCTTATTTATCCGAAGTCATTCGTTCAGGTATTCTCGCAGTAAATAAAGGACAAATGGAGGCGGCTCATTCAATCGGGATGACCACTTTCCAGGCGCTGCGCCGAATCGTATTGCCGCAAGCCTTTGCAGCTGCGCTTCCCAATTTATCCAACAGCTTGATCGGCATGCTGCATGGCTCCACCCTCGCTTTTACCGTATCGGTTGTGGAAGTGAACGCCAAGGCAGACATTATCGCAACGACGAACTGGAAGTTTTTTGAGGCGTACCTTGCCGCGGCGCTTATTTTCTGGGGCCTTACCATTTTGATTGAACGAGCAGCTGCGCTGCTGGAGAAACGCATTAATGCTTATAACCGCGGGGGTGTAGCATGATCCAGCTTACGAATATATCGAAGTCATTCGGCCGAAATGAAGTGCTGAAAGGAATCGATCTCACCGTCCGGAAAGGCGAAGTCGTTGCCATTCTCGGTCCAAGCGGCTCGGGTAAAACGACGCTTCTCCGATGCATCAATTATTTGGAGAAGCCGAGTGACGGGGAGATTTCGATTGACGACTTTAAGGTGAATTGCCGGAAACCATTGAAGAAGGACATCCATACCTTGCGTGGGAAAACCGCAATGGTGTTTCAGAACTATAATCTTTTTCGTCATAAGACCGCCCTCGAGAACGTGATGGAGGGGCTCGTTATCGTGAAGAACATTCCGAAAGAGCAAGCTCGCCAGAGAAGCATCGAGCTGCTGGAGAAGGTGGGACTCGGTAACAAGTTGGATTCCTATCCGAGTCAGCTGTCCGGTGGACAGCAGCAGCGCGTCGGCATTGCACGGGCGCTTGCCTTGAATCCGGACGTGATTCTGTTCGATGAACCGACCTCTGCGCTTGATCCCGAGCTGGTTGGCGAAGTGCTTGCCGTCATCCGCAAAATTGCTAAGGAAGGCATCACGATGATCATCGTCACTCATGAGATGGGTTTTGCCCAAGATGTCGCCAATCACGTCGTGTTTATGGACGAAGGCGTGATCGTCGAGGAAGGCCCGCCGAATCTCATTTTTCAGTCGCCTAAGGAGGCCAGGACAAAACAATTTCTGGCGAGGATTACGCCGGAGAGCGCTTATTCAATTTAATTGAACGGAGTGAAGGATATATGGCATTGAAATTCGGCATTTTGGACCAAAGCATCGTTTTCCCCGGACAGTCGCCGGCGGAAGCGCTGGGCAATACGATCAAGCTGGCTCAATTGGCGGAGAAGCTTGGCTTCGAACGTTTCTGGGTGTCGGAGCATCATGATTCCCCACAAATGGCCGGCGCATCGCCGGAGGTGCTGATCTCGCATCTGCTCGCTCGGACGAACAAGATCCGTGTAGGGTCTGGCGGCGTCATGCTGCAGCATTATAGTTCGTACAAAGTTGCCGAAAACTTTAACGTTCTGGCTTCATTGGCACCGGGACGGGTTGATCTTGGCATCGGACGCGCGCCGGGCGGCTTGCCTCGTTCTACGAAGGCGCTGCAGAAAGGCTTGGGCGAGTCGGAATCGCTCGATAGTAAGCTGACAGAGTTGGAACAATTGCTCCATGGCTCGTTTGGGGATGACCATCCTCTAGCAGGGTTGCAAGCCAACCCGTTGCCGGTACAGCCCGCTGACATCTATTTGCTCGGCACGAGTGTTTCAAGCGCAAAGCTGGCTGCCGAGAGAGGGTATCCGTACGCTTTTGCGTTATTCATCAACAACGATCCCGAAACGGCTCGACTTGCCTTCGAGAGCTATCGCGAGCATTTCAATAGAGACAAAGGTAACGAACCATACGCCATTCTTGCGTTATCGGTCATCACGTCGGATACCGAAGAAGAGGCTGCGGAGCTCGCGGGTAACTTCAAGAGCGTTCGTGTAACGCTCGCAAGCGGCAAGGTGGTTAATGTCGGTTCATTGGAGCAGGCAGAAGAATTCGCCAAGCAAGCCGGCGAGACGTACACGGCTGAAATCAGAGAAGCAGATATTACGAGAGGGACGAAAGAGACCGTAAGGAAGCGGCTGATCGAGCTGCGCGATACGTACGACGCGGATGAACTGATCTTCACGACAATCATCCCCGATTTTACCAAACGAGTTAGAAATTTCGAGCTGCTGAAGGAAGCCTTCGAGGAACAGCCGGTTTAACCTTAATGCTGCTATGAATGAGGAGAGAAATCGAAGATGAGTATCCATTTAGCCGACAAGCTCCAAGAGCGCTTGGTTGCTTTTAGACGTCATTTGCATGCTAATCCAGAGCTGTCTAATGAAGAGTTTGCGACGACGGCAACCCTTCGTACCTGGCTTGCCGAGTGGGATATCCGAATCGCGGAATATCCGCTGAGAACCGGTCTTGTCGCCGAGATAGGCGGCCACCGTGGAGGGCCGATCATCGCCATTCGCGCGGATATCGATGCCTTGCCGATTCAAGAGGAAACGGGGCTCCCCTTCGCTTCTACTGTTCCGGGTGTCATGCATGCCTGCGGCCATGATTGCCATACCGCTGTATTACTCGGAACAGCGCTCTTGCTAAAGCAACGGGAACGGGAGTTGGAAGGGACGATAAGGCTGATCTTCCAGCCGGCGGAGGAGAAGGCGAAAGGCGCTTCGCAGGTCATCGCAAGCGGGGCACTCGAAGGCGTGCAAGCGGTGTTCGGCTTGCACAACAAACCGAACTTGCCGGTTGGCACGATTGGCATTAAAGCCGGACCGATCATGGCGGCTGCGGACGGGTTCGTCGTCGAAGTCGAAGGTCGCGGATCTCACGCCGCCGTACCGGAAGCGGGGCTCGATCCAATTGTAGCCTCCGCCCATATTATTACGGCGCTGCAATCGATCATCAGCCGAAACGTAAGTGCGCTCGATAGCGCGGTCATCAGCGTGACTCGCCTGAATAGCGGAACGGCTTGGAACGTTATTGCGGACAAAGCCGTATTCGACGGAACGCTGCGCACGTTCGATGAGCGAGTGCGGGACCGCGTGCGCAAGCGGGTCGAGCAAGTTGTCGCCGGTGTAGGAGCCGCGCTCGAAACGAAAGCGACTGTCAAATGGATTTCCGGCCCGCCTGCCGTCGTGAACGATCCGACCTGGGTTAAGCGTGCCGCCGAGGCTGCCGAATCAATGGGCTTGACGGTCGTGGAGCCCGCGCCGTCCCCGGCCGGGGAAGATTTTGCTTTCTACTTACGGGAGACGCCGGGCATATTCTTTTTCTTAGGCACATCAGGCCCGCAAGAGTGGCATCATCCGGCTTTTGATGTTGATGAAAGATCGCTGTCGATTGGAGCTTTATTTTTCGAGAAGTTAGCAGTGGATGCCATAAGTGCATTGAAAGTATCGACATAACGGTCTGGGAGGCGTGTATAGATGAGTCAAAGTAAACTGCAAGATCTCGTTCAAATTGACCACTACCTGCATACTTACGAACAACTGCAGCAATCGATCGAAGGGCTGTCCGATGAGCAATTGCGCTGGAAGGCGGCAGAAGATAAATGGAGCATTACCGAAGTTCTGGGCCATTTGGCCGACCATAATATCGTCGTATCGTTTCGTATTCGCGAGATTTTGTCCGACTCGTTGGTGCAATTGCCTGCGTTTAATCAGGACCGCTGGGTAACGGGGCAGAAGACGAACGAGGGGAATGCCACGGATATCTTGACGTTCTATAACCACCTTCTAAACTATAACCGGTTATTGTTTCGCCGTCTGACGATCGAAGAATGGAACAAGACGGGGATTAATTTCAAAGGGGAAAGCGTAACGATCGCTGCCATTATTCAGTCTTTCATTACTCATGTGCAGCTCCATTTGGGGCAGATTGCAAGGATTAAGCAGGAAGAACTAGACTCGCAAAATAAAGTAATCATTCGACAGGCGCGGTCTTCCGATCGCGATGCGGTTGTTCAGGTTCTGTTAGATGCCTATCAACAATATGAAATTACGCTTGATGGCGCACGCTGGGAGCAGTATAAAGAAAATATTTTGCAGGCAATCGATGCGCCGACGACGAAGTCGAGGCTTGTCGCGGAGTTGGATGGACAAATCATGGGCAGCGTGTTCATTTATGAGTCGTCGGAGACGGCATATGGAGCGCCGGGGCTGGAAATTCAAAGTCCAATTATTCGGTTGCTAGGCGTAACGCGGGAAGCACGCAGACGCGGAATCGCAACGGAGCTCATCCGCGAGAGCGCTAAACTGTCACTGGATTGGGGAGCCGACACGCTCTACCTGCATACATCTGACATTATGGATGCCGCGGTTCGGTTGTACGAACGGTTGGGATTCGAGAGAGCATTCGATAAGGAGTTTCGGAATGGAGATATCTTAGTCAAGAGCTACCGGCTTCGGCTGAAGGAATCAGCTTTATTGCAATCCTAAACGTAGGGAGGAATTAGACATGGCGAACAGCAAAAAGTTGAAGCTAGGCGCGATTATTCACGGGGTAGGCGGCAATGTATCCGCATGGCGGCATCCAGAGGTGCCCGTGGATGCAAGCGTGAATTTTGAATTTTACCGGAAACAAGCGCAAACGGCCGAAGCGGGAAAATTCGATCTCGTCTTCATCGCGGACGGTCTCTATATTAATGAAAAGTCGATTCCTCATTTTCTAAACCGGTTCGAGCCGATTACGATCCTGTCTGCGCTTGCGGCGGTTACTTCCAAGATCGGACTTGTCGGCACTTTATCTACATCGTATAGCGAACCTTTTACCGTTTCACGTCAATTCGGATCCCTAGATCATATTAGCGCAGGCCGTGCGGGCTGGAACGTTGTCACCTCCCCGCTTGAAGGATCGGCCAAAAACTACGGGAAACCCGAGCATCCGACGCATGACGAACGGTATAAGATCGCCGAAGAATTTCTGCAGGTGTCACGCGGCCTGTGGGATTCGTGGGAAGACGATGCATTCGTCCGGGATAAAGCATCAGGGGTGTTTTTCGACTCTTCCAAAATGCATCGTCTCGATCATAAAGGTGAATATTTCTCCGTGCAAGGACCTCTGAATATCGCGCGTTCCAAGCAGGGACATCCGGTGATCTTCCAAGCCGGCTCGTCTGAGAGCGGCAGGAAATTGGCTGCGAGCAGCGCAGACGCCGTATTCACCGGACATGAGAATATTGACGAGGCTAAGGCGTTCTATAAGGATGTAAAAGATCGCGCAGTTGCGCTGGGTCGTTCACGTGATGATATCGTGATATTGCCAGGTGTCGGACCCATCATCGGGTCGACGGAAGAGGAAGCCGAGCGCAAGTATTTGGAATACGCGAATTTGGTGACGATTGATAAGGCGCTCGAATATCTCGGAAGATTTTTCGATCACCATGACTTCTCCCAATATCCGCTCGACGAGCAGTTCCCTGAGCTGGGGGAACTCGGCAAAAACAGTTTCCGCAGCGGAACGGATAAAATCAAGCAATTGGCCCGAGAGCAGAACTTGACGCTGCGCGAAGTGGCGATTCGCACGGCGACGCCGCGCAGCGAGTTCATAGGGACGCCTGAGAAAGTCGCGAATTTGCTCCAGCGCTGGCACGAGGAGGAAGCGGCGGACGGCTTTATTCTATACGCGCCTACGCCGGACGCCTTGCGCGATTTCGTAGAGTCAGTCGTACCGCTTCTCCAAGAACGCGGTATCTATCGGACGGAATATGAGTCAGATACATTACGCGGAAATCTGGGTCTACCAGTGCCGGAGAATCGGTATACGGCTGCGGCTAAAGTGAATTAAAATGGTTTAACAACACAGGATAGGCCATCCAAGGGGGTGGCTTTTTCTGCGTCGTGATAACATATTCATATGAGGCAAAAGGAAGTCAGAAGTTTTTTTGCAAGGCAAGTGAACAAAAGGGCAACCTTCATCGTCATATTGGCGAGAATGAAGGAAAGAGGCTTATTTCAAGCAGCGGGTGAGGAAACGACAATGATCGGAATGGAACAGCTGGGGGATGAAGCGCAGCTTGTGAAACGAGCAGTTCGCGGCGACGACCATGCGCTGTCGACCCTGCTGCGAAGTCATTACACTTTGTTATACCGGTACATGCTGAAAGTTACGATGAACAAGGCGATGGCCGAGGACTTGGTACAGGATACGATGCTGAAGGCGATTGAGAAGATCGGCACGTTTCGGAAGCAAAGTAAATTCTCAACATGGCTGATTTCGATAGCAACGAGGCGCTACATCGATGAGATGCGTAAGCAGCAGAGGGAACAGAAGTGGCAAACGCAGGAGCAGGCGCTGCAATCCATTCGGTTTGATGCCGCCATGCAGCAGCAGGAATGGCCGCATGCGCTCGATGCGCTTGGCGCCTTGTCTTATGATAATCGCGTGCCGATATTGCTCAAATATTATTACGGTTATGCGTATGAGGAAATCGCCGCATGGCTCGATATTCCTGTCGGTACGGTAAAGTCGAGGCTGCATAATGGACTGAAACAGCTGAGGAAGGAGCTTGACGAGCGAGGATGAATAGACGCAGAAGGCGCAATAAACCGAGTGGTACGGATAATCAAGAGGAGCAACAAGTTCAACAGCTGCTCGGCGTTCATCTGGAGGAGTGGGACCGATCCATTCAGCCGGGCATTCCGTCTGCCGACTCCATGACAGAGCTGATTCGTGAACACCGCAAAGAACTGAACAGTCGTTATCGGCGGGAGCTGATCTTGTTCTGGTTAGTCAGCGCTTTTGTACTAAGCGGCCTGCTGCTGCTGTGGGCGAGCAGCATCGCGATTTTCGTAGCTGTCCAAATCTTGGCGTTTGCGGCTGGGGCTGTATTCGTCTTGCTGTTTATGATCAGAGACAAAGAAAGGCGGCGTCCTAAATGGTCGGATGGGAAATAGCTGTAGTAATCGGCGCTGCCGTTATTTTACTGTGCCAATCCTCCTGGTTATTTGCGGATGCGAAGAAACGGAGCCGTTATCCGTGGTTTTGGGGGATATGGGGACTTATTCAGTGTCCGATGCCGCTGATCTGTTACTTATTGATCGTTAGGGTGAACTGGTCGAAGCGAAGAAAGAGCTAAGGAGGATTGCAAACATGGATCAATTAACGACAACACAGCTTATGACCATCCTATTGCCGATTGCGATCGTACAGCTTGTCTTGATGGTGACGGCGCTTGTCGCTTGCGCGCGTGCTTCCGAAACAAGAGGACCAAAGTGGATGTGGGTGCTCATCATTATTTTCATTAATCTGTTCGGAGCGGTGCTGTTCTTCCTCTTCGGCAGGAAGCAGTCTTCATGACGGGACTCGTGGCGGTAGAAGGGCTAAGCAAAATATTCAGCGGATCCACATCCGCCCTGCAGGATGTTCGCTTCACACTTGGGGAAGGTCGCTGTACCGCACTGCTTGGTCCCAACGGAGCAGGTAAAACAACGACCATTCGCATTCTAAGCGGTCTGCTGGAACCATCATCAGGAAGCGTCCGCTTTCGAGATCTTAAGGAGGGCGATGATCATAGAGCGCTTATCGGCTATTTGCCACAGACACCGGCTTTTCACGGCTGGATGACCGGCGCTGAATTTCTTCGCTACGCAGCAGGCTTATGCGGACTGTCCAAACGAGAAGCCATTGCTCGCAGCGCCGAATTGCTGGAGAGAGTAGGCATTGCCGATGCCGGCAAGCGGCGAATCGCCGGTTATTCCGGCGGGATGAAGCAGCGCCTCGGACTGGCGCAGGCGCTCATTCATCGGCCGAAGCTGCTTATTCTGGACGAGCCGGTTTCCGCGCTTGACCCGATTGGCCGCAGAGAAGTCATGCAACTGCTAGGGGAACTGAAGCAGGAGACGACGATTTTATTCTCCACGCATGTGCTGCATGACGCTGAAGAACTATGCGACGACGTGCTTATCATGAAGAGCGGCCGCATTGTCATCAGCGGATCGATTCATGATATTCGCGCTGCCCATCGTGAACCGGTACTGCTGATTGTAGTAGAGAATACCGACAGTGCGCGGCAAGCATTGGCACAATGGATTTCGTCATCATCATCGCCGCAAGAGCTCTTTCATTCCGCAGAGCTCCAGCCCGGCGGAAACGCAGTCAAGCTTTGGGTGCCTCATAACCAAATCGACGAAGCCAGAAAGACCGTTCTACAACAGCTGCTGGATCGAGGAATACCAGTGACCAAGCTGGAATTCGGGTCGACGACACTGGAGGACTTATTTATGAAGGCGGTGCAGAGCGTATGAACCGGTGGCTCGTGCTTTTCGGCAAAGAATGGACAGAGCTGATGCGCAGCTACAAATTGGTTTGGGTACCGCTCGTCTACATCTTATTTGGTGCGATGCAGCCCCTTTCCACGTATTTTCTGCCGGATATTCTTGCTCATGCCGGGAATTTGCCGGAAGGAGCAATCATTTCAATTCCGCATCCTTCAGCGAATGAAGTCATGGCCCAAACGCTGCAGCAGTTTAACACGATCGGACTGCTGGTATTAGCTTTATCGGTCATGGGGAGTATTTCGGCAGAGCGAACGAGTGGTTTGACCGCGATGATTCTAGTGAAACCGATCTCGTATCTATCATTCGTCTCGGCCAAATGGGCAGCCATGCTCGTGCTGGTTACACTCGCATTCGTAGGCGGCTTCGGCGCCGCATGGTATTACACAGCTGCATTGTTCGAAACCGTTGATTGGCGGAGCAGTCTCTACGCCTATCTGCTGTTCTTGCTGTGGCTGTGCTTAGCGGGCTCGCTCACGCTGTTGTTTAGCGCATTGCTGCGCAGCGGGGCAGCAGCGGCGGCATGCGCGCTCGGCACAGCAGCCGTGCTCGCGCTTACAGCCTCCGCGTTTCCGCAGGCGCTTGCGGCTAGCCCGGGCATGCTGCCGAAGCTGGCTTACACGCAATACGCCGCCGCTTCGCCAAGCGGGAGCGACAGCCCGTGGCTGGCTGTCTGCGTCGCAATCGGCGCCATGATTGCCATAATGGCAATCGCCGCTCGGTCACTACGGCGCCGTCCATCACTGGATAATCAATAACCATTCTCATCTATTGGACTTCCGTACTGAATTTTAGTAGGATAGAGTAGAGTCATAGAGTATGGGTATTGGTGACAGGAGTGAGACGCTAATGTATAAGCTTGGCCAACGTATCATTATTATTTCGGACTTATTTGAACAGACCCTCCCGGTTGGGGAGTATGGTTATATAATTGCTTATGATCGCAATGCGGATAACGCGTTCGATTACGTGATCCGGGTTCCGAAAGCAAACCGGAATTTCTATGTACCTGCGGCTGATATCGAGCTGGAGGAAGTGCTGATCAAGCAAGAGGTTGACCGTTTGGAGCGGGAAGCGCTGATCGATTTTGCGCTGGCGACCCACAATGCGGAGCTGTTCCATCGGATCATGAACGGCGGGGAAGAACCTGTGCAAGAAGAAGACAACGAAGGCGAACCGCAAACTCGCGAAGAGTTTATTCGTCAAGTCCATCTGAAGGCTTGGATCTAATCAGCCGTAATTAAAGACAGTCTCAACAAGATGAAAGGTGGTGCAGAGCCAAGTTCTGCGCCACCTTTTTCGTTGTTGTCCATCGCTGCATGCAATGAAACGAAACGCAGAATGCTTTTGGACAGCAAGGAATGCGTAAACACAACCACGAATAAGTAAAGTATGCTGGTTTCCTCGTGCTGTTTGTCCAGCAACTCATTTCAGAATGCAGGTGCTTCATGATGGACGACATTATTCAAGAGTCCGTAATACAGCTTGCTGAAAAATTCCAACTGCCAGAGAGAGTTGTAAATATTGAAGAGTTGCCTTGGGTTCCTTTCACAGACAATCATTCTTGTTATTTTAAGCCTTTACGCTTCGACCTTAATACGGGTACCTGGATTTACCTTTTCAAAATCAATAGTAACCAAGTATTAGGAAAACATAGGCATACAGGCGGGTCCGTAATCGGGTACAACATACAGGGCAAATGGAGGTATGAAGGGCGTAATTGGGTAGCTACCCCAGGAACATTTGTTTTTGAACCGCCTGGAGACATACATACGCTCATTACGGAAGAAGAAGAGGTCATAACATTGTTTATTTTAGGCGGGTCACTTCAGTATTTCGATGAAAATAATCATATTGTGGGACAAGATGATATCTATTCGGTATTACAAAAGTATAGAGATTTTTGCATGCAAAATGGGATACAAATAAGAGACGATCTTATTTATTGAATTTTTTTATAAGTGGTTTGACCATAAAACAGGGGCTGTCCGAGAAGTCATCTATGATGACTTCTCGGACAGCCTCTTCTTGTTAAGCTTAAGCGTCGGTATCAGGCGATGCAGCAGATGATGTTTCTGTTTTGGTGCTGACATCTTGTTTCACACCATTACGGTCAATTTTGATCATATGCGGTTTCTTATCCATTTTTCCGTTAACGATGCGTGTTGCGATGTCAGCTGCATCGGCAATAGCTTTATCGGCCTCAGCCTGGGTTAGCTTGCCTGCTTTCACGGCGGCATTCAGATTGTCCGCGATTACCTGCTTCTGCGCATCAATCAGCTTCTGAACGTCGATACCTTTCTCTTTTGCCAAATCAGCAAGTGTTTTACCACCGCTAAGCGCAGTTTTCAATTCCTCATCGCTTAGACCGAGCACTTTAGCGGATGCGCTAAAGTCAGCTAGCCCTGAGCGAATTCCGGCCTTCATTTCCATCTTGAAATTGCCTTTACCTCCGCCAACATCTCCTCTGCCAAACCCGATGCCATCTTTCAAAGTGGAATCAAGCGATTTATCGAGATTGTCGGTGAACGTCTTTTTCTCTTCCGCTTGCTGTTTCTCGAACGCTGCTGTCATCGTTTGCTTCAGCTGATCCCGAGTTACGCCTTGTTCTTCTGCTATTTGAGCCAGCGTTTTGCCGGCATCCACTTTCTCCTTCAGAGCTGCCCTATCCAGTTTAAGCAAATCCAGAACCTCTTGGCTGAAGAAGCCGCCGCCGCGCTGCTTCATAATAAATTCTCCTTTTCCACCATGCGGCCCTTGAGTGATGGCCTTAGTTTCAGTGGTAGAAGATTTCGTGTCTGTAGTCGATGCGCTTGTTGCGGCATAGGCGCTAAGTGGAATCATCACCGCGATAGCGGCCGTTAAACCGAGGGCTTTCATTGTTTTGTTCATTATTTCTTCCTCCTTGAGTTTAGGTGTGCTTGGTTACATTCTCCAGTATGGGCAGTTAACCTTAAAGAAAGCTGAAGGTAACGTAAAAGCTCCCTTAGCCCTGTATGAAGATTCACTTCACATAAAGTTATTGCCCAAACCGCAATGGCAACGTTATCATATAACAAAAACATCCAATTATTGGACAGGGTTGGAAGGGGGAATCGTATGTCTGCTTATTACTATTTTTTCAAAATGAGAATTTTAACGACGATTGCCTATCGGTTCGAAGTGTTCACCGGTGTAGCTTCTAACGCCGTCATGCTGCTTGCATCAGTCTTTCTATGGAAAGCGGCTTATCGGGGCATCGGTTCCGTACAAGATGTGAGCCAGGATCAAATGATCGTCTATGCCATCTTATCCGTTGTGATGGGGGCAATTCTATCGGTCAATGTTCAAAATGATATGTACTATCGGGTGCGGGAGGGGCATATCGCTACCGATTTCATTAAGCCGATCCATCTGCTTGGCATGTTTCTGGCTGAGGATCTCGGCACCACGGTAAGTGCGCTCGTCAATCGTGCCATTCCGCTTATGCTGTTGGCATCGATTCTATTTACACCGCCGCTGCCTGTCAGCCTAATTGCATTTCTCCTCTTTATACCAAGCCTAATGCTAAGTTTTCTACTGCTCTGGCTCATGGGGGCAATCGTCGGCATGATCTCATTTTGGGTGATGGAGCTTGGCAATTTAGGCAACGTCAAGGACGCGATCGTGCGCATTCTTTCTGGCAGCCTCATCCCCATTTGGTTCTTCCCCGGCCCTATGGCTACCGTGTCGAGCTTTCTCCCTTTCCAGTACATGTATCAAACGCCACTTTCCATCTATATTGGAAAAATCTCATACGCACAGGCAGGAACGGCACTTATCATTCAAGCGGCTTGGATTGCGGTGCTTGCTTTTATCACGTACGTCGTATGGCAGCGTGCCCAGCGTGTCACGCTCATTCAAGGAGGTTAATCCGTTATGGTTACCGCAATTCGCTATCATGCATCCGTCGCTTATTTCTTTGCCAAACTGGCCGTTCAGCGTCAGTTGGAATATCCGCTGTTCTTGGTCAGCTGGTTTCTTATGATCCCTTTACAATACATAAGTGGGGTATGGGTGCTGAAGCTGATGGTAGAGCAGTTTCAAGCGCTGGCAGGTTGGACCTTCCCGCAGCTGGCTTTTCTGTACGGATTAGGTCTGCTGAGCCACGGCCTGTCCGTTATTTTCTTCATTCAAACCTGGCATATCGATAACATGGTTGTCCGCGGTGATTTCGACCGTATGCTGCTTAGGCCAATGAACGTATTTTTTCAATTTGTCGTTAACTACGTGAACTTCATCGGCTTTATTGATCTCATTCCCGGCTTCCTTATTTTCTTCTATGGCTGTGCGCAGATTGGCTTTGATTGGAATGTACTCAATGTGTTGAAACTTCTGGGGGTTGTCATCGGCGGGATGTTCATTCGCGCTTCGATCTGCACGATCATGGGCTCTGCGGCGTTCTGGACGAAGCGCAGCGGCTCGCTCGTTTCACTGACCCTGGCTACGATGGAACGGACGACGATGTACCCGCTCTCTTTATATCCAAGACTGATCCAGCTGGCATTGACCTTTGTGCTGCCGATCGGCTTTATTAGCTTCTATCCCGCAGCGGATTTCATTGGCCAAGAGGACGGGTTCACATTCCCTGTCGGACTGGCGATTTGGACGCCGGTTGTCGGACTTATTATTTTTGCGCTATGCCATTTTATTTTCCAAAACGGACTGAAGAGATATGAAAGCGCCGGCTCGTAGCGGCCGCGGCAGAGAGAGGATGCGTGCAGATGATTGAACTTACGAATGTCGTCAAAGAATACACGGTCATTAAGAAGAAAAGCGGTCTGAGCGGCTCCATCCAGAGCTTGTTCCGGCCGGAGAAAACAATCGTGCGCGGCGTGGATGGCATCAGCTTCCGGATCGAGCCGGGCGAGATGGTTGGGTATTTGGGTCCGAACGGAGCGGGCAAATCGACGACCATCAAGATGCTGACAGGCATCCTTCATCCCACATCAGGCTCGGTGAGAATTGGCGGTATTTCGCCGCAGGAAAGTCGGAAGTCCGTCGTTAAACAGTTAGGCGTCGTCTTTGGACAGCGCACGCAGCTGTACTGGGATTTGCGGCTTGGCGAGACCTTCGAGCTGCTGAAACGCATTTACCGTATAGATGAAGATACTTACAAGACAAATTTGGCGATGATGCATGACGTGCTCGGCATCGATCAGTTGGTTAATACACCAGTCAGGCAGCTGTCGCTTGGACAGCGCATGAAGGGAGACTTAGCTGCGGCGATGCTGCATTCGCCATCCGTTCTGTTTCTCGATGAGCCCACCATTGGGCTCGATGTCGAAGCCAAGCAGAACATCAGAACGTTTATCAAAGAGATGAACATGAAGCGCGGCACGACGATTATTTTGACGACACATGATCTGGATGATGTAGAGCAGCTGTGCAAACGCCTGATCGTCATCAATCACGGCAAAGTGGTCGAGGACGGCCCGCTGTCGGAACTGATTCTGCGTATGGCGCCTTATCGGCTGCTCGTACTGGATCTTAGCCTGCTACCTGAGCCTTCGGCCTTGCAGCATCCAGGTGCGGAGTTGATCAAACAAGACGGACTTAAGCTGACGTACCGGTTCCACAAAAGCGATATATCAGCGTCCGAGCTGATCAGCGGTTTATCAGCCAAGCTTTCGGTTGTCGATCTCAGCGTGAAGGAGCCTGACATCGAAGATATGATTCGGGAAATGTACCGCAGCTCCTCACCTGCTTAAGCAGATTCACCTTCGCATTCTCATTGAGTTTAAATGCTGGCTTACGTTATAATAGGTAGAATGTGTGCAAAATGGATGGAAAGGACGGGACCATAGACAATGAGCATAACCATCAAAGATGTCGAGCATGTGGCCAATTTGGCCCGACTTGAGCTTTCTGAGCAAGAGAAGGAACAGTTTACCGGCCAGCTGAATGCGATTCTTAAATATGCCGAGAAGCTGGACGAGCTGCAAACAGACGGCGTGGAACCAACCAGCCATGTGCTGCCGGTTCACAATGTCATGCGTGACGACGTCATTCGCGAGTCGGTTACGAACGAGACTGCACTGCGAAATGCGCCGGATGATGAAGACGGCCAGTTCAAAGTGCCGGCTGTTCTTGAATAATAGTGTGAGGGTTTATACCGAAGGGAGGAACGGCTGTTGGCACTCTTTGACTTACGCCTACAGGAAGTACATAACCAATTAAAGAAGAAAGAGCTGTCGGTAGGCGATTTGGTGGATGCTTCGTATTCACGCATTGCGGCTACCGATGCTACCATACAAGCGTTCTTGACGCTGAATGAAGAAGGCGCGCGCGCTGCGGCTGCAGAGCTTGATAGTGCTTTGGCAGCTGGCCAAGAGCAGGGATTGCTGTTCGGTTTGCCGGCTGGCATAAAGGATAACATCGTGACAGAAGGCTTGCTTACGACTTGCGCGAGCCAATTTCTGCGCAACTACGATCCAATCTATAGCGCGACCGTAATGAAGAAACTGAACGCAGCCCAATCGGTTACGATCGGCAAGTTGAATATGGACGAGTTCGCAATGGGCGGCTCTAACGAGAATTCAAGCTTCCACCCGACACGCAATCCGTGGAATACGGACTATGTACCGGGCGGTTCAAGCGGCGGATCTGCGGCATCCGTTGCGGCTGGACAAGTTTATTTCGCGCTTGGCTCCGATACTGGCGGTTCTATTCGTCAACCAGCTGCTTATTGCGGTATTGTCGGTTTGAAGCCGACTTATGGCTTGGTTTCGCGTTTCGGTCTCGTTGCATTCGCTTCCTCACTTGATCAGATCGGACCTCTTACGAAGAACGTTGAAGATTCTGCTTATGTGCTGCAAGCAATCGCAGGCTACGATGCAGGTGATTCAACTTCGGCTAACGTTGAAATTCCGGACTATGTTGGCGCGTTAAGCGGCGATGTCAAAGGACTTCGCATCGGTGTACCGAAGGAATACCTCGGACAAGGTATCGATCCGAAGGTCAAAGAAGCGGTTCTTGCTGCGCTGAAACAATTCGAAAGCCTCGGCGCAACATGGGAAGAAGTGTCCTTGCCGCACACGGAATACGCGGTAGCGACTTATTATCTGCTCGCTTCGTCCGAAGCTTCGTCGAACCTGGCACGCTTTGATGGCGTCCGCTACGGCGTTCGTGCAGAGAACCCGGATAACCTGCTTGAACTTTATCGCAAATCCCGCAGTCAAGGCTTCGGTCCGGAAGTGAAGCGTCGTATTATGCTCGGCACATATGCGCTCAGCTCCGGTTATTATGATGCGTATTATTTGAAAGCACAGAAAGTGCGCACGCTGATCAAGCAAGATTTTGACAACGTGTTCCAGAACTTTGATCTGATCATCGGGCCGACTGCGCCTACTCCTGCTTTCCGTATCGGCGAGCAAGTGGGCGACCCGCTCACCATGTACTTGAACGATATTTGCACCATTCCGGTCAGCTTGGCTGGTATTCCGGCAATCAGCGTACCTTGCGGATTCGCAGACGGTTTGCCTGTTGGTTTGCAAATTATCGGCAAAGCGTTCGATGAGCGCACGGTGCTTCGCGCCGCGCATGCTTTCGAGCAGCATACTGAGCATCATAAACAGCGTCCGCAGCTATAATTCTCGGATGCCAATAAAGCAGGAGGGCTAAACGATGTTTGAACCGAACACTTACGAAACGGTTGTCGGGCTGGAAGTGCATGTTGAGCTCCACACGAAGAGTAAAATCTTCTGCGGCTGCTCCACCTCCTTCGGCGCCCCGCCGAATACCCATACATGTCCGATCTGTCTCGGACACCCAGGCGTGCTGCCGGTATTGAACCGTCAGGCGCTGGAATTCGCGATGAAAGCGGCTATGGCACTCAACTGCCAAATTGCCGACATCAGCAAATTTGATCGCAAAAACTATTTCTACCCGGACTCTCCGAAAGCGTACCAAATCTCGCAATTTGATAAGCCGATCGGCGAGCATGGCTGGATCGACATCGAAGTGAATGGCAAGACCAAACGCATCGGTATTACGCGCCTCCACTTGGAGGAAGATGCGGGCAAGCTGACGCATGTCGAAGGCGGCTTTGCATCTCTGGTTGACTTTAACCGTGTCGGTACGCCGCTTGTCGAGATCGTTTCCGAGCCGGACATTCGTACGCCGGAAGAAGCGAAGGCTTACCTAGAGAAGCTGAAAGCTATCATGCTCTACTGTGATGTATCCGATGTGAAGATGGAGGAAGGCTCGCTTCGCTGCGATGCCAACGTCAGTCTCCGTCCTTACGATCAGGAGCAATTCGGCACACGTGCGGAGCTTAAGAACATGAACTCCTTCCGCGGCGTTCAGCGCGGTCTCGAGTATGAGCAAATGCGCCAAGCTGATATCCTGGACAGCGGTGGCAAGGTTATTCAGGAAACACGCCGCTGGGACGAAGCGCAAGGCAAAACGTTCTCCATGCGCAGCAAGGAAGAAGCGCATGACTATCGCTATTTCCCGGATCCTGACCTTGTGCAGATCCATATAGACGAAGAGTGGAAGGCACGTGTTCTTGCATCCATTCCGGAACTTCCGGACGCGCGCCAAGCCCGCTATACAGCTGAATTCGGTCTCCCTTCCTACGATGCAGGCGTTATCACTTCGTCCAAGAAGTTGGCTGATTTCTTCGAGGAAAGCCTTCAATTTACGAAGGATGCTAAAGCGGTATCCAACTGGATCATGGGCGATCTGCTCGGTTATTTGAATGCAGGCGGCCTTGAGCTGGAAGATATCAAGCTGACAGGTCAAGGACTTGGCGAGATGATCGGTCTGATGGAGAAAGGCACGATCAGCAGCAAGATTGCCAAGACTGTCTTTAAAGAAATGCTCGAAACAGGCAAACGTCCTCAGCAAATCGTTGAAGAGCAAGGCCTTGTTCAAATAAGCGATGAAGGTGCGATCGCAGAAGTGGTCGACCGCATCGTCAGCGGCAACCCGCAATCCGTCGAAGATTTCAAAGCCGGCAAAGAGAAAGCCATCGGCTTCTTAGTTGGTCAGGTGATGAAAGAAACGAAGGGCAAAGCAAACCCAGCGCTTGTTAACAAGCTGCTGCTTGCGCGCTTGAATCAATAACAACACACAAAGAGGCATGTCCGGCGTAATGCGGACATGCCTCTTTTGCTGCGGGAAATTATGATACAATATTTGTAATCATCAACAGCCGGGAGGTGCCATCCATCTCATGCGTGAATCATCTCGAAGTACACTCCTTGCGTCGCTGCTCGCTTTTCTCATACCAGGCGCCGGACATCTTGCGCTCGGACGGCATTTAACAGGCATGCTGCTGCTGCTCGGCACGTTGACCGATATCGCTGCGATGATTCGGTTTGCAGACGAAGGCGGTGGGAAATACGCACTGCTCATCATCTTTTTAGGATTGGCGCTGCCGTTCTTTTGGTTTTACAGCGTGTTCGATACGCTCCAGCAGGCGGCTAAACAGCGTGAAGCTGCTGCTAGTTCAGCTGCGGAAGATTCGCCTCGATTAGGAATAGGCACGATCGTGCAAGGAATTGCTGTCATCGGACTTGCGTTTCTCTTGCTTATATTTGTCCAAGCGCCTGTCGTCTTTCAATCGATCGTAGATAAGATGGGCACTTATGCACCTGGAATAGGTTTTATCGTGCTCGCGATCGGATTTGCCTCAAGGAGGAATAGAGTCATGTTTAAATTGGGGAGATTCACTGCTGCCGCGGTGATGATCACGATAGGGGCATTATTGCTATGGGACCAAATTCGCGATCGCAATGATATGGAACTGATCGGACAATGGTGGCCGGCAGCGTTTGTCCTGTTAGGCATTGAAGTCGTCATCATGAGTCTCATCTATCGCACGGCTTCCAAACGACCGTCTTTTGATATCGGAGGAACATTCCTAGCTGCACTCATAGCAGTTACTGCTTTTGGCGTGACACAGTTTGCCTCGATGCCATTTCGATGGCTGGATGAATTTAAGGTTAATTTGACCGGAACGAGCGCCTACGGGGAAGAGAAAGGATTTCGTTACGCCAAGGAAACCATTCATGCTCCAGTTACGTATGAGACCACAGGTATCGAGATCGTGAACCCGAACGGTAAAGTTACAGTTAAGAAGGGCAATGGGAGCGAGCTGACGGTCGAAACGGTCATGTGGGTAGATACAGCCGAGCAGACAGAAGCAGACGATACAGCCAGCAAGTCGGAAATTACCGTCAGCGGTGAAGATGAGTTGAAAATCGAGGCAAAAGGCCATCCGTATGGTGCTAATGGAGATCGAGTGCCGCGTATGAATATAGTAGTGACCGTACCTGCCGAGTCTGCGTTTGGGAAGCTCATACCGGTTGAGACAACAGAACCTGCTGATTCGACGGGTACCAATGAATCGAACGATGCATCTCAACCAAACGAAACCGAAACGCCTGACCAGACAGCAACAATCGATGATACGGACGCAGGTCAAACAGATACGAATGCAGCCATTCCGCCAATCACTTACGTCCAATCCGAACTGGCCATCCAAATCGTGAATGGTTCTGTAGATGTAACGGGACTGACTTTACCGGGAGGACTAAGCATTAAAGCGACAACCGGCGCTATCGCGCTGCATGGTCTGATAGGTTCAGTGAAAGCTGAAACGAAGAATGGCAGCATCGATGCTTCAACGCTGACCGGCGATGCTAAGCTGAGCACCTATAATGGCGATGTGAAAGCTGGTTACGTAACTGGCGCAGTAGAAGCTTCTACACTTAGCGGCAGTATCAACTTGCAGCAAGTGACCGGTGACATCGATACAGATACGAAGAACGGTGAGATTATCATTAAAGAAGGTACGGGCGCAATCAAAGCGGATACCCTCAACGGTGATATTCAGATTGCGAGCTCCCAAGTAGGCGGCGACTGGGATATCGACAGTTCAATTGGCGAGATCGTCGTATCGCTTCCTCTATATGGTAATTATTCGGTTAACGGCTCGGTTACGTTCGGTGAAGTTACAAGCGATTTGCCGCTGACAATTAGCAAGAAAACGATCCGTGGCAGCATTGGAACGGCGACCTACAGGATCAATATTGATGCCAACAGCAGCATTCAGGTAAATCGTTACAAATAATAAAATGATTCCCGCTTTCATTGACAAAATGAAAAGTATCCACGTACAATGGTTCTAACAAAAGCAGAAAGGACGTGTTGGGCATGGGTGCGACCGTTGAGCAGGCGCTTGAACAATTAAAAAGTACCGGCGTACGAATGACCCCGCAGCGTCATGCAATCTTAAGTTTTCTCATGCACTCCATGACACACCCCACTGCAGACGAAATTTATAAATCACTTTCGCCATCATTCCCTAGTATGAGTGTGGCGACCATTTATAATAATCTCCGGCTGTTTGTCGATGCGGGCTTACTTCGCGAATTGACTTATGGCGACGATTCAAGCAGATTTGATGCCGACCTGACTGATCATTATCACGCCATTTGCCGTGCATGCGGCACAATCGTTGATTTTGACTATCCACCTCTTACAGATGTAGAAGCAGCGGCTTCCAAAGAAACGGGCTTTAAAGTAGAGGGGCATCGAATGGAGATTTATGGGTATTGCGCAGATTGCTCCGCGCGGCACACCAATTAACAAGCGATGATTGAAAGACCGATAAACGCGCAGGGGTAGAGGCAGCTCACCATCATGCGCGTTTTTTATTTGATGAATGCCCACATCAGTGGAATAGCTTAATTTGGAGAGGAGAGCTTTACAAGTGGAAACCGTTCGAATGCGGCCTAGACGACAAAGTGGCGGCGGTTGGTTGAAATGGGCAGTACTAACTAGTGGAATACTGGCTGCAGCGGCAGGCATGTGGTTGGGATGGCAGCGGCTGTCCCCTAATAATACAGAAGTTAAACCGGAATACGGTGCAGCGCACCCGATTCTGTTTCACGGCAACGTGGCCGAAGGTAATGCGCTGGTCAATCAAGATATCATAAGTCTTCCCTTAAGCTTCATTCATGATCAGCTGGGACTCAAGGAAGAAGTGTATTATGAAGCCAAAACCGGCACCATCGTACTAACAAATGCAAACAAAGTGCTGCGGATGAAGACAAATGCTTTAACCGCGACCATCAATAAAAAGGCTTATCCGCTGCGCATCGCCGCACAGGTAAAGGATGATGCCGTTTATCTGCCGATCACACCGCTTGAAGAGCTTTATGGACTTCATGCTGAATATAATGAGCAAGACGATATTATCACGATTCTGCGAGCAGGGGATTCAGTTCAGCGTGGTATTGTTCATGACAAAGCAGTGATACGGCGCGGTCCAACGATTAAAGAACCTATTGTAGATCGCCTGGTGGATACAGATATTGTGCGCATATGGGGAGAGAAGGAAGGCTGGTACACGGTCCAGAGTACAGATGGTATTTTGGGATACGCCCAGAAACGGGATATTGAATTGACGGAAGCGGAGCAAATAAAGCAGCATATCGAACCGGCTCCATTCACAGCATGGAAAGTGATCGGCAGCAAAATTAATCTAACATGGGAAGCGGTCTACGAGAAAGCGCCTGACACCGATCAAATCAGTGAGATGCCCGGTGTGAATGTCGTTTCTCCAACTTGGTTCGAGCTTCTTGACGGTGAAGGTAATATTAGAAGCAAAGCGGATATGCATTATGTAAAATGGGCTCAGAACAGAGGCATGCAAGTGTGGGCGGTGTTTAGCAACGGTTTCGACCCGGAGCGGACGACGGCAGCATTAGCAAAGGCCGATACTCGCCTGCAGATGATTCATCAGCTTGCTGCTTTTGCACAGATGTACAAGCTTAAAGGAATCAATCTCGATTTTGAAAATGTGAATACGTCAGATAAAGCGAATCTGGTGCAATTTGTTCGTGAGCTTACGCCGATCATGCATGAACAGAATGTTGTTGTATCCATCGACGTTACGCCTAAGTCGAACAGTGAAATGTGGTCCTTGTTCCTTGATCGCGAGGCGCTGGGTAAAGTTGTCGATTATATGATGATCATGGCCTATGATGAACATTGGGCATCCAGTCCTACAGCAGGTTCAGTTGCTTCACTGCCTTGGACAGAACAGTCGCTTGCACGGATTATCGAAGAAGACGGTGTACCTGCTAACAAAATCGTGTTAGGCATGCCGCTGTATGCCCGGTTATGGACTGAGAAGAAAGATGATTCCGGGAAAGTCAAAGTAAGCTCGAAGGCACTCGGAATGGAAACTGTAAAGACCATTATTAAAGAACATCAACTTAAGCCGACATTTGACGCTGATTCCGGACAGAATTACGTGGAATACGAGGAAGATGGCGCATTGCAGCGCATATGGATCGAAGATGGACTTTCTTTGAAGGCAAGAACCGCATTAGCCAAGAAATACGGAATAGCCGGTGTCGCGACATGGCAGCGCCAGTTCCAATCCGATGATATCTGGGCAATCATTCATCAATCATTAAATAAACTTCCATAATCCTCATGCAAAAACGCCCTTCGCCGGCTGGATACCGGTCGAAGGGCGTTTTTATTATCGCGTATTCTATGCCTGGGGCTGAGTGATTTCTTCTTCTTCTTCTTCCGTATCGTCCAGATCAGTTGCCTGATTAGGATCCAGCGTCAGCTTTGTTTTGCAATACATGCAGCGGTCAGTTTTGCCGAGCATCTTCGTATGTCTGCCGCATTCGGGGCAATTCAGAATGACTGCGCTTGTCGACAGCATGCCCGCCCAGAAATAAACACCTACACTCGCCAGCATAGCGATCATACCGATGACCATAAAGATTCCCGCGAATACTTTACCGGCTTGTCCCCAGAAAACAATCCCGGCTGTACCCAGTATCATTAGTCCCATTCCAAACAGCGTGAACATAAGGCCCCAGAGCCGAAATTCATTGATTTTACTTGATTTTCCGAACATATCACAAATCCTTTCTGACATTTACGTACGGTTTTCTAAGACCTTAGGCAGGAAAACCTGCGTACATTGTCGAACAAGAGTATAAACAACTGCGAAATCATTATAGCTTAAACAACAGCATGAAGCTATATGGGGGATAGACCGTGGAACAGATAAAGGCACATTTTAAAACAATTTTTGAACATAATGAGGCGCTGATTAGTTTAGCAGCCATTGAGAACCCGGTTCCGTATAATCCAATGATCGACGGATTGGATTTATTAATACTGGTTGTTTCTAAGCAGATCGACCCAAACCGGGGTATCGAACATGTACGCATCGGTGGTGATCGGGTACAAATCAGAACCGTAACTCCTGCAATGCTGGAACAATGGACAGCAGGCGGCGAGAATCGCAGTATCATACAATGGCTTGTTCGGGGGGAGATCCTGGTGGATCGAGACAATTACTTGTTTAACCTCAGGGAAAGTTTGCTTTCTTTCCCGGCATCCTTGCGCGGACAGAAGGAATTGGTGGAGTTCTCACATTTCATTCGTTCTTATCTTCAGGCTAAGCAGGATTTGCAGGACAACAACTTGCTTGATGCTTACTCCAATGTACTAACTGCTCTTCATCATTGGGCGCATATTGCGTTTATTGAAGAAGGTGTACATCCGGAACTAACGGTTTGGCGTCAGATGAGGCGGTTCAACCCCGGCATTTATAAACTATATGAAGAACTGACTATATCGCCGGAATCACTTGAGAAGCGGGTGCAGCTCGTATTACTGGCTTGCGAGTTCTCGGTTATGAGCAAAATGAAATCTTCCTGTGGGCTGCTTTTCTCCATACTAGGCAGCCGCGAAGAGCCATGGAGCGTAATGGAGTTGCAAACACATCCGCACCTTATGGACTTGCATATGGATTTGTCGCTGTTACTTCAGAAGCTAGTCATGCGTGGGTACATCCGAGAAGTTGCCTATATGCCGCTGCTGGGGGATACAGAAGCATTGGAGCTGCGGTATCACAGTGTTTCTTAGAAGGAACTAATCGCGGGCAGCGTGCCCGCGATTTTTTTTGTGAATTAATGCTTGACGTACCATGTTGGCATATGATAAATTCTTTATTACCGCCTCCGAGGCAAACATGAAACAGCGTAATGCTGGCAAGCGAGTAAGAAAAAAGAATTAAAAAAAAGCTTGCAATTGAATGGTCGGATGTGATATATTAATCAAGTCGCCGCTGAGACATGGGCGATCAAAACAAGAAGTATTTGTTCCTTGAAAACTGAACAATGAGCGACCAGTCAAATGGTCATAAATCGCGAAATTAACGTTTCGTAAAGCTAGTTTTTTGAATGAGCTAACAAGCGAATTCTTAAAAATGGCCAAGCCTTCGGGCTTACCACTTTTATGGAGAGTTTGATCCTGGCTCAGGACGAACGCTGGCGGCGTGCCTAATACATGCAAGTCGAGCGGAGTTATTCCTTCG